>CAVQEM010000047.1:0-49339 GCA_963711485.1 uncultured Actinomycetes bacterium | reverse complement strand
TAGGTGTAGATCAGCCACGATGCCCCAGGGGAAGCTGTAGTACCAGCTGGGGTGGAACAGCAGCCCGGCCGGGCCGATCAGGGCCTGGAAGGCGAAGGCCAGGGTGACCCCGCCGAACTGGGCCAGCACGCCCGCAGGCCGCCACCGGACAGGCGGCGCACCGTACCGTCGGGCCGGCCGGAGGCCACGGCGTAGGCCACCAGGGCGCCGAACACCGCCCCGGTCAGTGACGAGAGCACGCACAGCTTGAACGAGCCGATGAAGTACCCGCGAGACCGTAGGGCTGAACAGCGTGGACAGGCTGCCGGGGGTTCCAGGTCGCCGCTGGGGTTCTTGAAGGCGTCAACGGGCGAGGATGCCGGTCGGGTAGAGCAGGAAGAGACCACATAGGCGAGGAACGGCAGGGTCCCCAGCCAGGCGGGGCGGGGAAGCCGGCGCCCGGCCCTGGCGGGCCGGGCGCCGGCTCGGTCGTCGCGGCGACGGTCACGGTCCTGCCTGGCTAGCCGACGGCCTTGGCCCAGTTGGCCGCCAGGTAATTTGCGGCGTCCGTCGCCTGGCTCTGGGTCAGGAACACCGGGGTGCCGCTGATCGGCGGGCAGCTTCGCCTCGGCCGTCTTGTCGATGGACCCGTTGCTGGTCATCGCGGCCTCCTCCACCGGGCTGGGCGCCGCCCTGCAGCCACAGGTTCTGCCCGCCGTCGCTGGCCTGTGAGTAGAGGAACTCCTCCCACAGCCGGGCGGCCGCCGGGTGCGGCGCGCTCTTGTTGATGGCCTGGGCGTAGTACCCGCCGAGCACGGCGTTGCTGGGGATGTACACCTTCCAGTTGGACACGCCCGACGTAGCTGGGCAGGTTGAGGTAATCCCAGTTGAACACGACCGGGGTGGAGCCCGACTTGATCGTGGCGCCGGTCGCGGACACGGGGGAGAAGTTACCGGCCGCCTTGAGCTTGTGGAAGAAGTTCACGCCCTCGGCGATGTTGCTGGCCGATCCGCCTTCCACCAGGTTCGCCATCATCACGCCGTTCAGCGCGGCGTTCGCCGCGGTCGGGTTCCCGTTCAGCGCGACCGCGTTCTTGAACTTCGACGTGAGCAGCTGGCTCAGCGAGGTGATCGTGCCGAACTTGCTGGAGTACCCGACCGCCATGTAGCCGCCGTAGTCGTTGTACCAGCAGGCCGGTGGAGGCCTTCTGCGCCGACGGGATGGACGACCAGGTGGCGACCTTGTACGGCGCGAACAGGCTGGTGTTGGCCAGCGCCACCGCCTCGCCGACGTCCACCACGTCCGGGGCGGCCGCGGTGCCGTTCTTCTGCTTGATCGTGTCGACTTCCTGCTGGCTTGTGCCGTCCGGCAGGGCCGAGTTCACCTTGATGCCGTATTTGGCTGCTGAAGTCCTTGATGATGGTGCCGTAGTTGGCCCATGTGGGCGGGAGGGCGATGACGTTGAGCGTGCCCTCTTTCTTGGCCGCCGCGACGAGCTTGGTCATTCCGCCGCCCGCGGACGCGGACGTGACCGTGGCCCAATTAGTGCTGCCGCTGGACGATGACGAAGAACCCGAGGGAGCACCCGGCGGCGGCCAGAGCCAGCGCGGCGACCCCGAGAGGGTGAAACGGTAAGGCGATCTCACGGGCAATTGCCTCCTGTATTGGCTATCCCACTTTTGAGCGGGCCCGCGGAAGCTCTGCGGCCACCACGCAGTAGTGCTCAGGAGGTCAGCGGACCCCCCCGCGAACAGCACCCGGCAAAGACCTTAAACGTTTAGTTTTGCCGGGATGCTGCGCATCCGCCGCAGGGGTGTCAAGGGTCGTTACCGATGACGCGCGGGGCCAACCACTGTTCACCGGGCGGCAAAACGCCAGGCCGGCGGCCCGTCGGCGGGCCCGCGCGAGCCGGGCCGCGGCGAGCTGCGCGGGACGGCGGCCGGCGGCCTGCAGGGACGGCCCGCTCGATGAGCCGACCGGGGCCACGTAGTCGTCCGGCGGGACCCGCTCGAGCAGGCGCAGCATCAGCGCCCGGCCCATCTCCCGCCGGTTCAGCCAGATGGTCGCCAGCGGCGGGTCCAGCAGCTCGGACGTGGCCAGGTCGTCGTGCCCGACGACGGAGACCTCGGGACCGATCCGCAGGGCCAGCTCCCGCGCGGCCTTGTACACCGCGTGCGCCGTGTAGTCGGAGTTGGTGATGACCGCGGTCGGGGCCGCCCGGGCCGGCCAGCAGCGTCGCCGGGTGGCCTGCTGCACGTCGCCCGAGCGTCAGCGGCGAGTACAGCACGGTGGCCCGCAGCCCCAGCGCGCGGCTCAGCCGCCGGAAATGGCGCAGCCGGTCCGGGTCCGCCATCAGCCGCCGCGGCGCGGTCAGGAACGCCACCGACGTGTGCCCCAGCTCGGCGAGCCGGCGCAGCGGCAGCTCGACCGCCGCGGCGTTGTCCGGGCGGACCCGGCAGACGCCGGTAATGCGGGCCGCCGAGGCGTTCAGCGCCACCACCGGGGCCCCGGGGCGCAGCTCATGCCAGAGCCTGATCGACTCGCCGGTCCCGACCGGGGCGATGGCCAGCCCGGCCAGCCGCTGCGCCGCCATCTCCTGCAGGTGGCGGCGCTCACGCTCCAGCGAGTAGCGCGAGTCCAGCACGAGCAGGGTCACGCCCGCCTGGCCCGCGACCTCCTCGGCGCCGGAGAGCACCTCGAGGAAGAACGGGTTGGCGAAGTTGCGGACCACGAAGCCGTAGGTGGTGGTGCGGCCCCGGCGCAGCGCCTGGGCCTGCGGGTTGGCGCGGTAGCCGAGCTGCTCGGCGATGGCCAGGATGCGGCGGCGGGTGTCGTCGGCCACGCCCGGCTGGCCGTTGAGCGCGAAGCTCGCCGACGCCACCGAGACACCGGCCATCCGGGCCACGTCGCGGATGCCCGCGGTCGCGTGGTGATCCGTTGTGAGCAGTCGGCATGATCTTTCCTGCGGCCCCCGCTGTGCCTGTAGTCAGCCCCGGCGGCCCGGGACAGCGAGGGGCGGATGGTTCGGGCCGCTGATGATCAGCCTCTCTGAGCGGCCGCGGTTAGGCAAGCCGCGCGCACCGGCCAAACATCCGGGCACCCGGCACCGGCCTGAACATCCGGCCGCCCGGCACCGGCCAGAACATCCGGCCGCCGCACGATCTCCATCCCGCCTGCATCCGTGACGCGGATTGTCGGTGGCGGTTGCGACACTGCCTGAAGGCCGGCCGCGTGCAGGCCGGTCCGCCGCCGCAGGTTCGCCTGATCGGCTGGGGTCATCGCTGCGACCCGTCCCGGCATTTGGCCAGACCTGGCGGCGGTGGGTAAGTTCGTTCACCAAGGACGGGAGGAGCGTGACCGAGATCGCCGCCACCGACACTGTCACTCATGACCTGGAGCTCTACCGGGGAGAACTGACCGGCTACTGCTACCGGATGCTCGGGTCGGCGCACGACGCCGATGACGCCGTGCAGGAGGCCATGGTCCGGGCCTGGCAGGCCTTCGACAGATTCGAGGGCCGGTCCGCCGTGCGTTCGTGGCTGTACCGGATCGCCACCAACGTCTGCCTGGACATGCTGCGCAGCCGGAAGCGCCGGGCCCTGCCGATGGACCTGTCGGCCCCGGTGCCGTCCAGCACCGAACCGGTAGCCACGCTGCCGGACTCGGCCTGGATCGAGCCGATGCCTGGCGATGGCCCGCTGCCCGCGGAGCCGACCCGGCCGGGCAGGTGGTGCTGCAGGACAGCATCCGGCTGGCCTTCATCTCGGCTCTGCAGAACCTGCCGCCCCGGCAGCGGGCGGTGCTGATCCTCCGCGAGGTGCTGTGCTGGCAGGCCGCCGAGGTGGCCGATCTGCTCGACACCACGGTGGTCTCGGTGAACAGCGCCCTGCAGCGCGCCCGCAGCACCATGGCCGCCAGCGATCAGACCGAAGACCGGCCGTCGCCGCAGCTGGCCGGGGCGCAGCGGGATCTGCTCGCCCGCTACGTGGACGCCTTCCAGCGCTATGACATCGACCGGCTCGTCGCGTTGCTGCACGAGGACGCCAGCATCTCCATGCCGCCGTTCGAGATGTGGATACGCGGCCGGGAGGAGCTGCGCGGCTGGTACACCGGCTGGGGCGGCGGCTGCGAGGGGTCGCGGCTGGTTCCCGTCACCGCCAACGCCTCACCCGCGTTCGGGCAGTACAAGCCGGACAGCGACGGGACGCGCCTCGTGCCCTGGTGCATCCAGGTCCCGGAGATCTCGGGCGGCCGGATCAGCCACATCCATCATTTCCTGGACACCAGCCTGTTCGAGCGGTTCGGCCTGCCGCCGTACCTCGACCGCCCGGCCAGCGGGGAGTAGCTGACCTCCCCGGCCGGGGTGGTGGCGGTGCCGGGTGCGGCCGCGGCGGTCCTGCGGCCGCAGCGGCCGCGGGTCCGCCGCGGCCGTCGTGGGGGGCCGCCGCGGGCCTACTGGTCCGCGGCTTCGCGGGCGGCGGCTTCCTCGACCGTGAGCTCGGCGGCGGGGTCGGCCTCCAGCCGCGCATCGGGGATGGGCCGCCCGCTCTGGACGGACCGTCCGTAGGTGCCGTCCGCCAGCCGTTGCTCGGCCCGTTCCAGGGCGCCCAGCCGGAGGCGCAGGCTCTCCGCGATCGCGTCGTCCATGCCCTGCTGGGTCAGGGACTGCGCGGGGTCGTCGATGTCGGCGTCCTGCTGGTCCTCGCTCTCCCGGTCTTCACGCCCGGTCTGCTCGGTCTCGGCCAGGAGCTTCTGCACCTCGTCGCGCTCGGCGGCCAGCAGGGCCCGGGCCCGCTCAACGTCCACGTGATCTCCTCCGCACCTCGCTGCCGCCAGAATCCAGCGCCACCAGTAAAAGCCCCACCCTATGCCGCCCCCGGATCTCCCCGCGGCCTCGCGTTCGCCTCCAGGACCCTCGCACCCGTGTAACCCATGATGCTCAAGTTGCCCCGCCCGCCCCGTGCGGATGCCCACCGCATGACTGAAACATCGGGGGGACAGACCCGACGGACCCTCGGGGGCACACCGGGGGGCAGGGTGATGCCCGGTGGTGGCGCGGGCGTCGGTCTGGGCGGGGGTCGCCGGCGTCGATCAGGGCGAGGACCGCGGGCGTCGATCAGGGTGGGGATCGTGGTGGCCCAGCCGCTGCAGTCCTCCCGATCGGCCCGGCCGCCGGGCGGGCCGCTGGTTGGACGGCGGCCTGTACCACCAGCACCATGGGCCACATCGATCATGGTCAGCAGCCGCTTCTCCGCCCACATTTCACGCGCGACGTGCGCCGCAGCGGGTGATTTGTCCGGGTTGGGCGCACGTTCCGCGTGAAACGTGGACGGGAGGGGCTCGTGTGACTGACCTGGTCCCCGCGTCGCGTCGCTTCGATGTTCGAGGACAGGTCGCTACCAGCCGCCCGGGACGCGGGCGAGCGCCCGTCCGGGCTCCGCGGCAGCAGGCTCCGGCACCGTGGGGCCGGACTCCGAGGCACCCCGGTCCCACTTCTGCTCGATCTTGCCGAAACGCCAGATGGCCAGGGCCACCACCCAGGTCAGGACGAAGACCCCGACGATCACGAAACCGGCCTGGTTGATGTTGAAGTCTTCCAGCCACGCCCAGCCGGGGCCGGTCAGGTGGCCGTCCTGGCCGAGCAGGCCGAGCACCTCGACCGCCCCGATGAACATGGCGACGAACACGGACAGCCCGGTGATGGTCAGGTTGTAGTAGACCTTGCGGACCGGGCGCGAGAAGGCCCAGTCGTAGGCGAAGTTCATGAAGCAGCCGTCCGCGGTGTCGAACAGGCTCATCCCGGCGGCGAACAGGATCGGCAGGGACAGCACCGCGTAGAACGGGAGCCCGCCGATGACCGCGGTGCCGGCCAGGACGAGCAGCGCGACCTCGGTGGCGGTGTCGAAGCCCAGGCCGAACAGGAACCCGATCGGGTACATCTTCCACGGCGTGTCGATCCGCCGGGCCAGCGGGCCGAGGATGCGGTTCATCAGGCCCCGCTTGTTCAGCTGCTCGTCCAGGGCCTGGTCGTCGTACTGGCCGGAGCGCATCCCGCGGAACACCTTGACGATCCCGGCCAGGATCACCACGTTGATCGCCGCGATCAGGAACAGGAAGGTCCCGGACACCAGGGTGCCGATGATGTTGGTGGTGTACTGCAGGTGCGAGCTGGAGTTCCTGACCTGGTCGTTCAGCGCCCGGATGCCGAAGTTCAGCAGCAGGGCCAGCACGAACACCACACTCGAATGGCCCAGCGAGAAGAAGAAGCCGACCGACAGCGGGCGCTTGCCCTCGCTGACCAGCTTGCGGGTCGTGTTGTCGATGGCGGCGATGTGGTCGGCGTCGAACGCGTGCCGCATGCCGAGCGTGTAGGCCAGGATCCCGGTGGTGAACCCGAAGGTCTCGGTCCTGCTGATGTGGAAGTGGCCGCTGACCGCGACGGCGAGCATGACCCAGCCCGCCACGTTCAGCCCGACGACGGTGAGCAGCATCGCGCCGGCCCGGCCCCACTCGCGAGGCGTCAGCCCGTCCCGGATCGTGGCCAGCCGGCCGCGCGGGTCAGCCATCGGGGCACCTTCCTGGCGGGGTCACCGCAACAGACTAGGCCTTACTGCAATTTACTTGCAACAACGAACAGCAGGTAGCTGCAGGCAAGTGACACGGCACCGGCGCCGGGGCGCGGGCCCCGACCGACCGCCCGGCCCGATGTCCGCGCCCGCCGGGATGCCTGGCGGGCTGACGCAGGTCAGCTGGCTGACCAGGGCGGCGTGCCGTGACCGGGCCACCAGATCCGCTTGGCGGTCAGGTGGCGGGCGCCCCCTGCTGGGCCTGGATCTGGCGCTTGATCCGGGCCAGCATCGCCGCCATCCCGCGCAGCCGCAGCGGGCTGACCAGGTCCGACAGGCCGAGCTGGGTGGTGAACTCGGCCGGGGTGGCCAGGATCTCCTGCGCGCTCAGCCCGTCCAGCCCGGTCGCCAGGATGCCCGCGAACCCGCGGGTGGTGGGTGCTTCCGGCGGAGCGTCGAAGAACAGGTGAGCGGTGCCGTCGTCGGCCACCTCGACCGCCAGGAACAGCGGCGACTGGCACTCGGGCACCGGCTCCAGCCGGTCGCGGTGCTCCGCGTAGCGGGGCGGGAGCGGCGGCAGTTCGTCGGAGAACTCCAGCAGCAGCTGCAGCTTCTGCTGGCCGGGGACCGCGCCGAACTCGTCGACGATGTCCTGCAGGCGCGGGTTGAGGGTGACTGTCACGGTTTGTCTCCCTGGGTGATGGGGACGCGGACGCTGTTCCCCCACTCGGTCCAGGACCCGTCGTAGTTGCGCACGGCCGGGTAGCCGAGCAGATGGTGCAGGACAAACCAGGTGTGGCTGGACCGCTCGCCGATCCGGCAGTAGACGATCACGTCGTCGGCGGGGCTCAGCCCGGCCTCACCGCCGTAGATGGCCTCGAGTTCCTTCCGCGGCCGGAACGTGGCGTCATCGGCGGCCGCGCGGGCCCAGGGGACGTTCCTGGCCCCGGGGATGTGGCCGCCGCGGAGCGCGCCCTCCTGCGGGTAGTCCGGCATGTGCAGCAGTTCTCCGCTGTACTCACCGGGTGAGCGCACGTCGATCATGGGCTGGCCGAGGTGGGCCCGGACCTCGTCACGGAACGCCCGGATCGGGGCGTCGTCCCGCTCGACCACGGGGTAGTCCGTCCGCGGCCGGTCCGGCGTGCCGGTGCTCAGCGGGCGGTCCTCCGCGATCCACTTGGCCCGGCCACCGTCCAGCAGGCGGACGTCCGGGTGGCCGAACAGCGTGGCGACCCACAGGGCATACGCCGCCCACCAGTTGTTCCGGTCGCCGTAGAGCACGAGCGTGGTGTCCCGGGAGATGCCCTTCTCCGACATCAGCCGCGCGAACCCCGCCCCGTCCACGTAGTCCCGGGTGACCGGGTCGTTCAGCTCCGTGTGCCAGTCCAGCTTGACGGCGCCCGGGATGTGGCCCGTCTCGTACAGCAGCACGTCCTCGTCGGATTCGGCCACCACGAGCCCGGGATCGCCGAGATGCTCAGCCACCCAGTCGGTGCTGACCAGCATCTCCGGCCGCGCGTAATCCTGGAACTTGGGCGTGGTGTCATACGGCATCGTCATGATTACCTCACCTTCGTCGGTGGTCCGCCCGGCCGCCGCGCCGCGCTGCGGGCGGATACTCCCCTCTGGTCAGCAACGCCCCGGGGAAGCCGGCCCTTCCCCGCGGCTGTCGGCCAGGACTTCGCGGGCGGCCCGGGCGCCGGAGGCGAGCGCGCCCTGGACCGACCCGGTCGCGCGGTGATCTCCGCATACGTACCGGCGCGGCCCGCCCGGGCCCGCGTTCTCCCGGCCCGCGTTCTCCGGGCCCGTGCTCCCCGGGCCCGCGTTCTCCGGGACGAAGACACGGCTCGTCCGGCTGAGCGGCAGCGGGGCAGGCATGGCGGGCAGCGCCCCCTCGATCGTGTAGCTGCCCAGGTGCTCCCAGCCCGCCGTGTCGGTCTCGTACAGGGCGGCGAGCCTGGCCCGCACGGCGGGCTCGCGGGACGTGCCCGGCGCCGCCCAGCACCGAGCTGGAAATGAGCGCCCGGCCGCCGGAGTAGCCCGGGCTCACGTCGGACAGGACGCAGGTGTTGAGGATCTCGCGCTCGGTGTCAACCAGCAGGGTCGGCTCGGCGAGCGGGCTGGCCGGGGCCGCGTGGTACACGGTGGTGACGGTGCGCGTCGGCGGGACCGGCAGTCCCGGCAGCAGGGCCCCGGCGGCGGCGGCCCCGGTGGCCACCACCACCGCGTCGGCAGCGAGTTCGCGGCCGTCGGCCAGCAGCACGCCGGTGCCGGTGAGCGCGCGGACCGGGGTCTCCAGGCGCACCGTGCCGGGCGGCAGCGCCGCGGCCAGCTGCTCGGGGATCGCCTGGATGCCGCGGCGCGGCAGGCACAGGGTCCCGCGCAGCATGCTCCGCCAGACCAGGTGGAAGAAGCGGCCGGAGGTCTCCAGCTGGTCCTCCAGGAACACCCCGGCCAGGAACGGCCGGAACATGCCCTCGACCAGCTCGGCGGGGATCCGCGCGCTGGCCAGCGTGGCCAGGGTGCTCTGGTCCGCCCCGCGCTTGAGCAGGCGGGGCGGGAGCAGCATGTCGCGGGCGCTGAGCGCGGCCAGCGCGGCCAGGCCGGCCAGCCCGGCCCGGCCAGGCCCGCCGCCGGCCGTGGAGCAGGTCGCCCTGGTCGCCGGGGCGCCGGGTGGGATCGGCGAACCGGCGCAGGCCTGCGCCCGTGTACAGCAGCATCCCCGGGGTGAACGGGGACAGCTGCAGGGCGCGCAGGTCCAGCCGGCGCTGCACTTGCGGGTAGGACGTGTTGAAGACCTGGAAGCCCCGGTCGAGCAGGAAACCGTCCCGGTGGTCGGTGCGCATCCGGCCGCCCACGGCTCCGGCGGACTCCAGGACCGTGACGGCCGCGCCTGCGGTGGCCAGATCGGCCGCGCAGGCCAGGCCGGCCAGCCCGGCTCCGACGATGATGGCGTTCAGTGTGCTGGTGTCGGACATGCCGATGGCCCCCGGTTTAGCTCGCGTGCGAGGTCAGTCGCCTGCACCGTGTATTCGGTGCCGCGGCCGCCCCCGGCCGCACGCTCCCGCCGGGCCGCGCGACCCCGCCGGGCCGCGCGACCCGGCGGTCAGTGCGGCTCGGCCCATTCCGGGCTGCCCCCGGCGGTGTAGATCTCCGCGCCGCCGATCAGCGCCCGCTCGACGCGGCTCAGCACGTCCAGCGGGTCACCGGACCAGATCACCAGGTCGGCGTCCTTGCCGGGCTCGAGGGAGCCGACCCGGTCGTCGATGCCGGCGATCCGCGCGGGGTGGATGGTCAGGGCGCGCGATCGCGGTCGCCCAGGCCAGGCCCTCCTTGACGGCCAGGGCCGCCTGGTAGGGCAGGAAGTTGATCGGCACGACCGGGTGGTCCGTGGTCAGCGCGAACGTCACCCCGGCCCGGTCGAGCAGGCCGGGTTGGCCAGCGAGCGGTTTCGCACCTCCACCTTGGACCGGCTGGTCAGCAGCGGGCCGAGGACCACCGGGATGCCCTTGGCCGCGATGATGTCGGCCAGCAGGTGCGCCTCGGTGCCGTGGTCGATCACCAGGTCGTAGCCGAACTCGTCGGCGATCCGCATCGCGGTGGCGATGTCGTCGGCGCGATGGCAGTGCTGCCGCCAGGGGATCTCCCGGCGCAGTACCCGGCCGAGCGCCTCCAGCTTCAGGTCCCGGCTGACCGGGCCGCGTTCGCCTTCCGGCTTGCGCTGCTCGCTGTCCAGCTTGCTCAGGTAGTTGCCCGCGTCCACCAGGGCACTGCGGATCACCGCGGCCGTGCCGAGCCGGGTGCTCGGGGTCTTGTGCTGCTCGCCGTAGACCCGCTTGGGGTTCTCGCCGAGGGCCGACTTCATCCCGGACGGCTGGCGCAGCACCATCTGGTCGACCGTCCGCCCCCAGCACTTGACCGCCACCGTCTGGCCGCCGATGGGGTTGCCGGAACCCGGGTTGATGTTCACCGCCAGCACGCCGCCGCTGATCGCGTCGCGGAAGCCGAGGTCGGCCGGGTTCACCGCGTCGAGGGCGCGGACCTGGGCGGTCACCGGATCGGTCAGCTCGTTGGTGTCCGAGCCGGCCCAGCCCTCGCCTTCCTCGTGCACGCCGACGTGCCCGTGCGCCTCGATGAACCCGGGCAGGACCCAGCGGCCCGCCGCGTCGATGACCCGGGCCCCCGGGGGAACGGCGAGGCCGGTGCCGACCGCGGTAATCCGGCCGGCCTCGGCCAGCACCGTCCCGCCGTCGATCGGATCCCCGGTGACCGGAACCACCCGTCCTCCGACGATCGCCACCGATTCCTCAGCCATCCGAGCCTCCTCCGCGTGCGCAACCCCTACTCAGTCCCAAAACACCCACAGTATTCGGCCCCACGTGACTCAACGGTTTTCGTTGCGGAATAGAAATGCCTTGACCCATGACTTACGGTCATGGACGTGGATACGGATGCGCTGCGCTGGTTCCAGCAGGTCGCGGACGGGACGACGGTCACCGAGGTGAGCGAGCTGGAGCAGGTCACCCAGTCCGGCGTGTCGCGGGCGCTGGCCCGGCTGGAAGCGCAGGTGGGCACCCCGCTGCTGCGCCGGCACGGCCGCACGCTGCGGCTCACCCAGGCCGGCGCGGTGTTCAAGCGGCACGTGGACGCGATGCTGCACCAGCTCGACGACGGGATCGCCGCGGTCAGCCAGCTGATCGAGCCGGACACAGGCATCGTCGCACTCGCCTTCCAGCAGTCGCTGGGCACCTGGCTGGTGCCTGACCTGGTGCGCAGCTTCCGCGCCGCGCACCCGCACGTCACGTTCCAGCTCACCCAGGTGCGCGACGAGGTGCACTCGGCCGCGCTGGACGGCGGTCTGGCCGACCTGGAGATCGGCACCCGGCGGGCGCGCACCGCCGCGCTGCGGGCCCGGCTGATCGCGATCGAGCCGCTGCGGCTCGCCGTGCCGCGCGACCACCCGCGGGCCGGGCAGCGCCTCCACCTGGCCGAGGTGTCCGGGGAGCCTTTCGTCAGCCTGCGGCCGACCTCCGCGCTCCGCAAGCTCGGTGACGACCTCTGCCAGCAGGCCGGATTCCGCCCGGCCGTGGTGTTCGAGGGGGACGACCTGTCCACGGTGCGCGGCTTCGTCGCCGCGGGGCTGGGCGTGGCCATCGTCCCCGCACCGCGGGCGGGCACCCTGGAAGCCGCGGGCGGGCCGCTGGCCTACTGCGAGATCCTCGACGCCGGCGCGGTGCGTGACCTGACCCTGACCTGGTCCGCGGAGCGGCGCCTGCTGCCCGCCGCGGAGTTGTTCCGCCGGCATGTGATCCGCAGCGCCAGCGCCGGTCAGGTCCCCGCGCTCTCCGCCTGACGGGAGGCGCCCGCCGAGTCCTCCCGGGCCGGGCCGTGACGTAGCCCGGCCCGGCCCGGGAAGGATGCCCGAGCTCCTGGCCCTGGCTACTCGAGCTCCTGGCCCTGGCTAGAAGTGAGTGCCGCGGTGCCGGGCGGCGTGCAGGTCGTCGAACGCTCCGGCGCCTTCCTCGCGCAGTTCCGCATAATCGCGCAAGCGGCCGCGGATCTGCCGGAGGGCTATGTCGATGTCAGTTCCTTCCCCGTAAGCGCTGACGTCAAAGAGGGCAACCAGCACCGAGATCTCATCGGAGGCCACCCGGAGCCGGAACCACTGAGAGGTCGTCAGCTCGAAGGTCGCGCTGCTGTGAGCCTTCGGGCCGGAAGCGGCAGCACCGTCCGGGGCAGTGTCCGAAGGACGGCGGGTGTGGTCGACCGGAACCTGCATTTTCTCGCGCTTGCCTTCGGTGGCCACCGAAACCACGTCGCGGTAGAGGAACTCGCGGGTCCCGTCCGCGATGACCCTGCCGGTCTCCATCTCCAGCAGCCCCTGGTAGGTGCAGAGCCGCCACTTCGTCAGGTAGACGACCAGGATGTCGTAATGCGTCGCCCTGATCTTGCCGTCCACACCGCGGGCCAGGCGGAAACGCATCCGCTGGTCGTCATGGCGCTGGCCGGGCCCGGCTGCCGCCGAGCCGGGCAGGTCCCTGGGGAATCCGACGATGACCAGTGGCTGCATGTCGTGGTTGACGAGGTCGCTCCGGACGATGTCGAGCCGGGTGAAGCCGTCTTCGACGATCGGCCCGATAGCTTCCGCGAGCCAGACATCCAGCTCATGGTCCGCGGGCTTGGGATCGGCCAGAGCGCAGCCGCGAATGTACCGGCGGATCCGCGGGACCGCTTTGACGAGCGCGATGATGATCAGGATCAAACCTATGACGACGCCGATCGGGCCCGAGGCCAGCAGCAGCAGGCCGACCAGGCCGGCCAGGCCCGGCCCGATCATCGCGCGGACGGGGAATTTAGGGGCGGGCGTGAAGTAGCGCCGTACCGCTATCTGACGTGGCGTCAGCCTCAGCCGCTGTTGGTCAGGGTAATTCAACGCTTCCTCCTGTGATCTAGTTCTTGCCACGTCCCGGTTTCTGGCGCCGGTACATGTCGGCATATCTGCGTGGCGTGCGCCGGGCTCACGAGAGACCCGCCGCGGCGCAGTTCCTCGACCGTGGGAGCGCCTTCGCTCACGCCCCGGGCGCGATAGTGGTCCTCTTTGATGAGGGCCCACAGGGCCAGCACGTGAGGCCTGGCCGGAGAGAGGCCTGCGGCCTGGGCCAGCAGCCCGGAAAGCTCGCCGATGTAGCCGGGGGCGTGGGCTCGTGGCCGCTGCCCCCGCAACGCGGCGAGCGTGACGTAGTACCAGAGGTCGGCGTTCTCCGGGTACCGCGCGCAGACGGCACGGAACGCGCTGAGCGCGGCGGGGTAGTTTCCGGATTCGAGGGCCGCGAGGCCCGACAAGAATTCCCGGTCGGCGAGAGCACCGGGCATCAGGAGCGCCCGGAGTTGCGGGCTGCAGGCCGCGAGGCTCCGGATGGGGATCATCAGCGACGCCGGCTGGCCTGCCAGCGCGTGGGAGATCATGCCGACGACGAGATCCCGCTGGGGGTCGATGACCGGACCGCCGCTGAATCCGGGCTGGACCGGCACACCATGCGGGTTGCCGCTGGTCAGCTGTATTCGCTCGCCGGTCAAGTCGTAGCCGTCGACTCGTACCGGCACCCAGATCCCGGTCTCCACCGGCCGGCCACGGCCATCGGCCGCGTCACCCCCCTCTGGCTGACGCCCGGGCCGGGCGGATCCTCGTGCGGTGCGGGGGAAACCGAAGGCGGCGAGGAGTGCTCCGACCGGAGGCGGCTCCGCGGGCCCGGGCGTGGCCGGCGCGATGTCAGTGACCGGGTCTTCCAGTTCCAGCAGGGCGACGTCGGCCATCTGCGTGGCGGGCAGGGCGCTGGGATGCACGCGGGCCGGCCTGGTCCCTGGCCCGCCGCATTGCACCCACAGGGCCCCGGTGCGGTTTTTCGCAACGACATGCGCACAGGTCAGAGCGAGTCCGGGAGCGACGAGGAAGCCGGTGCCGAGTACGGTACGGGCGTCATTGTGGACAGCCAGCCGCCAGGCTGCGGTGAGCGCAGGCATCGGGGGCGTGGGTGCGGGGGCTGCGCGGGTGCTGGGGGTCACCGCGCGTTCTCCCCCAGGCCGGAGGGCGTCTGCGGCGCGCGTGGGCGGCGCCAGACCAGTTCTACGCCCAGATTGCCCTCCAGCGCTGACCTGGCTATCACGGCGCCTGCCTCGGCCGTTATTTTCACGCCAAAGGCGAGCTTTATCTCGTCAGGATCCAGTCGTTTCTGGAGGGTCCCCAGTGCCTCAGCCGCCGCCTCGCGTATGCAGTCGAGGTGATCGGTGAACCGCCCGGCGGCCCGGACTATCCCGTCGTCCCCGCGGTCGACCGGAATCCAGCCTTCCCCTGTTTCATCCGTTTCGACCAGAACCTGATGATCAGGCGAGACCTCGAATTGAACTAGCGTGCCCACCTGTCTCCTCGCGCTGAAGGTCCAGGCGTGGTCGCCGGAGCGGCCTTTGCTGTGCACGGGAGCGACTCGTGCACCCATACCCGCCTGCATGAGTAGTCAATTGCAGAGAGAGTATAGGGCGCGCTGAACTGCCATTGGCGTATCAGACGGACAGGATAATGTGGCGATAGCCTGGTAAACCAGATGAGAGGGCTGGGCGTCTCCAGGCCAGCCAAATATGGCAGAAGTAATAAGGGTAACTATATTCGCTATCTTCCCGGAAAGCCATAATCTCGCGGGGCGCCCGCAGGGGAGGGTGTCCCGGGCGTGGCGCCGCCGCTGTGGGGCATAACGCGGCGGGCTGGCCCGGGAGCAGGGAGTCCGGGCCAGCCCGCCGGGATCGGTGGGGCTGATGTGCTGCGCTGCGGAGCGGTCAGAAGTGGGTCGGGCCTGTCCCGGTCGGCATCGGGGCCGGCGTGGTGGTCGAGGTCGGCTCGACCGTGGGGGTGGCGGCCGGGGCCGGGCTGGTGGCGGCCGGGGCCGGGCTGGTGGCGGTCAGCGGCGGGGCGAGCGGGGCCCGGAAGTGGCCGTGCGCCACCAGGAGGCCGTTGGTGTTGCCCTTGGCGTTGACATAGAACCCGACCAGGTCTCCCTCGTCGTTGATCCCGTTGAGCGTGGTGGCCCCGGAGCCATGCGGGTCGTTGATGGTCCGGAACCCCAGCCCGCGGGACCACACGAACCCGAACGACTTGGCGTTGCTGCCGCTGCCCACCATGTAGGTGCCGACGACCTCGCGTGAGTCGTTGACGCCGAAGGCCATGGTCGAGGAAGCGCCGGGGACGCTCAGCCGGGTGAGGCGCCCGAACGCGCCGAGCAGGAAGCCCCGGACCACGCCACCTCGCCCGGTGTAGAAGCCGGCGACGTCCCCGCGGTTGTTGATGCCGGACGCGGTCGTGCTGACCGCACCGCGAACATGGATCCGGTGGAACCAGCCCTGGCGGATGCTGTAGGCGTAGGCGTGGTCGTTCCCCTTGGCGCCGGTGTAGAAGCCCACCGCGATGTCTGAGTCGTTCACGCCCAGGAGCTGGTTGACCGGCGGATCAGCGTGGTTGCCGGTGGGGAAGTTGACGTTGTGGAACTGGCCGTGCCAGGCGTAGAAGCCGAAGTTGTTGTTCGACATGCTCGCGGTGTTCTGAGTGGACCAGAACCCGACGGACACCCCGGTGTCGTTGATCCCGATGACCTGGGTCTGGATGCCGCCGGGGAAGTTCTCGTTCGTGTAGGACGGGAACAGGCCCAGGTTCAGCACGTAACCCTTGTTCGGATGTCCCGCGGCGCCTGAGCCGAAATAGCCGGCGATCCCGCCGCGGTTGTTGATGCCCAGCAGCTGGTTGAACGTGCGGTCGTTGTCGTTGTTGAGCTTGCTGAACGACCAGCCCGGGGGCATGTTCATGTCGCGCAGGTTCTGCGCGTGGCGCTCGCGGTGCGAGTTGGCCGAGAGGCTGATGCTGGAGTGGTGCCCGCCCACGGCGAAAGCACCGCCGAGCGCTCCGCCCAGCGCGACGGCAGCCACGCCGATCGCCGCTACGACTGTACGTCGTCTCATTCTGGATCCGCCATTCTGGGTCCACGCACAGGCGCGTCGTCCCCGTCGTATCTGGTTTTCACCGAGAATCCCTTTCCGTGCATCCAGATGACCGTTCCGGGGTTTTCCCGGGCGATCACCCGCGGCATGGAACTGGCCGCGTTAACGACGTTAGTAGCGGCGGCCCCGAAATCGGGGCCAAGCCCCTCTGGGGTCCGGGAACCGTAATAAGTCCCCTCGGCCCCGCAACGGTCAGGGTGACCACGGCGCCGGGCAGGGCCGAAAGTCCCGCCGGAGGTCCCGCCCAGGCGGGGCATTCTTCCTCTGCCGGAGCGGTGTTCAGCGTGGTGCTCTGGAGGTCAGAGGGCGCTTTGAGGCTGATGTTGCAGCCGCCGCGGGGGCGCGGGTGAGGCGGTCTTCTGGAACGGGGGTATCAGTCATGGGAGGTTCCCTGCCGGCACTGTTCGTGGTCCCGAGCGTGCTGCCGATCGCCTTGTGTACGTGGCTCGGCCTGGTGGTGTGGGTAGGTGCCCACCGCGATTGGAAGGTGCACCGGCTGGCCCGCGAGGCGGCCCTCGAGACCGCGACACCCGGGACCGCGGGCCCCGAGGCAGCGGCCCTTGAGGCAGCGGCTCTTGAGGCAGCGGCTCTTGAGACCGCGGCGCTTGAGACCGCGGCGCTTGAGACCGAAGCCCGCGAGGCGGCGCCGGGCAAGGCCGAAGGTCCCGGCCACAGGACCGGCCGTCCCTAGCCCGGATGCCACCCGGGGCGCTGAGCTGGATTTGAGAGGGTTCGGGGAGGCGATGCGCGCCCGGCGGTGCGGCCCGCGATGGCCGGCAGGCGACCCTCGGAGGGAGTGCTCGTCATGACAGGTTCAACCCTGCTGCTGATCGTGATGCCGATCGTGTCGCTGGCCGGCCTCGGCCTGTGGCTCGGTCTCGTGATGTACTGCGGTGCCCACCCGGAGTGGAAGGCGCACCGGCTGGCCCGGGAGGCGGCGGCCCGGGAGACGGCGGCCGTCGCTGCCGGGGAACAGCCGGCGGTCCCGGCGGCGGCCCGGGCGGCCCGGGTCCCGGCCGGGAGCAGGACGCCGGTCAGCCCGCGCGCCGCCTGAGTGGCTTATACAATTAACCGGATGCGGATCACCACCGGCCGGGCGCTGGCGGCGCTGCCACTGACCTGCGCGTGCCTGCTGACTACCGCATTCGGGGTCACCGGGGTGAGGACGAACCTGGCCAGTGCCACGGTCAAGGCCAGTGCCACGGTCAAGGCCAGTGCCACGGTCAAGGCTGCCCCGACCGGCCCGGTGCGGACCGTCACGCCAACACTGCTGGGGCTGAACGGCGTGAACACCACGGGCCCGCCCTGGGACAACTCTGCCTTCGACTCCGTGCTGCAGAAGTTCGCGCCCGGCGTGATCCGCTACCCGGGCGGGACGGTGGCGAACTACTGGTCCTGGCCGGACGGCTGGTTCCAGCCGGGTGAATGGCCGGGTGAGCCTGCCAAGGCCGTCAACGACACCCTGCCGGTGTTCGGCACCGGCCTGGCCGCAGCTGGGGCGGTGCCCCTGTTCGACCTGAACACGGTGACCATCAACGGGGCGGTCGGCTCGGCCGCGGAAAACACCGTCATGCTGGACCAGCAGCTGCAAGCCCTGCAGTCCGCGGCGCAGGACGGGCTGCCGGTCAAGATGGTGGAGCTCGGGAACGAGCTGTACCAGAGCGGGTACATCAGCACCGGCCCGGACGGCCAGGACTACACCGAGCGGTTCCCGACCGCCGCCGACTACGCGACGCAGATGAACGCCTGGATTTCCGCCCTGCACACAGCGTTCCCCGGGGTGGAGGTGGCGGCGGTGGCGACCGACGCGAACGACGTGCCCGGCATCGCGCCGCGCCGAAGCACCTGGAATGCCACCGTGCTGCCGCTGCTCAAGGGTGAGGACGCGGTGACCATCCACGACAATCTGCGGGTCTACGACGCTTCGTCATCACCCGCGACGGTGCTGGCCTACCCGTACCTGCATTTCCAGAAGCTCGAGGCCCACGAGCTGGCGCTGTTCCAGTCCGACCAGCTTCCGGTGTGGGTCACCGAATTTAACCTGGCCGACCAGACGCCGGGGCATGTGTTCCAGGGAACCTGGCTGCACGGCCTGTTCGTGGCGGCCCAGGCGCTCCTGTTCACCGGGGACCCGGACATCACCTACGCCGGGCTGGACGCCACGATCGGCACCACGCTGGCCCCCATCTTCAGCGGTACCCAGGGGTTCGGCAGCGGCGGCCCCGCTACCGTCCGGCTCGCGCTCAGCGCGGCGGGGACCACGATGTCGATGATCCAGGCCGCGTTCCATCGCGCTTCCGCGGCCCAGGTGCTGTCGTTCACCCCGAGCCCGGCACTGGGGACCACCGGGGCGCCCGCGCTGCTCGGCCAGGTGCTCACCACTCACGGCGGGCCGGAGGTGCTGCTGGCGAACCTCTCCTCGCAGCCGGTCACGGTGGACGTCTCGGCCATCCTCCCGGGCGCGCTGACAGTAACCCAGGTCACCGCGCCGTCGATCACGACGAAGGTGACCGGGCCCGGATCGACCGAGACAAGCACGTCAGCCGCGACGGGCACGGTCCAGATCGAGCCGTACGCCCTGGCCGACATATCTGGCTGACGCAGCCGGGCTGCCAGGCCGGCGTTACCCCGCGGCCCGCCGGCCCTGGGTCAAGCGCTGCCTGAGCACCATCCCCCCGTAGGCCATGAAGTCGAGCGAGTAGCGCTTCCACAGCCGACGCGGGTCCCGGTACAGGCGATAGGCCCAGTTCAGCCGCATCTTCTCCATCCAGTGCGGATACCAGTCCACGGCCTCTGCGAGATGGTCGAGGTAGCTGCCGCCGGTGATGATCACCGGCACATCGAGCCGGTCGGCCACCTCCCACACCCACGTCTGCTGCATCGGCGTCGGGATGGAGACGTGCAGGATGTCAGGCTGGGCCGCGTTGATGACCTCAACCATCATGGACACGTCGGACTCGTCGAAGGATCCGGGATGCCCGCGCATGATGTCCCAGTGACCGTGCAGCGTTCCGGCGATAGGCAGGCCGGGAAACGCTTCTGTCGCGTTCGCCGCCGCTCGCTCCGGAACTCCTTCGCCGCACCCAAACAAGAAGTTCCGGAACCCGTGCTCGGCTGACAAGGCAAACACCAGCGGGCAGATCCTGCCATTCCCCTGCCGGGTGGGTACGGGGAGGCCGACCCAGTGCGCGCCCATGACGACGCCCCACCCATCCGGCAGCACCACGTCGAAGCGGTTGATCTTCTCGATCAGCCCGGCACTGCGATGAGCTCGCAGCACGTAGTCGGGGTTGATAAACGACACAGTCAGCCGGGACCGGTTCTTCACCGCCTCGCTGATAACGTTGAGGAAGGCCTCATCGGTGAGGCAGGACAAGCCGATCTCCAGGAAGTTCCGCTTCCCGGCCCGGGCCTCGGCGCCCAGCTCTTTCGACAAGGTGCCGGGCTGGCCAGCCCCGCTGGCGGGAACGCCGTCCTGGCGGCCCGCGGCCGACTCGTCTCCAGCGGGCTGGGTCATGATGGGGTCCTCTCCGGGCTTCACAGGAGCCCCTCGAAGGCAAGCAGCTCACGAAGCCCGGCCTTCAGGTCGTATTCAGGCTTCCAGCCAGTCGCGGTCATCAGCTTGCCGGGGTCGGCGATCAGATGTCCGTCTCCGGGCCGCCTGCGTTCGGGGTCCTCCCGTACGTCCAGCGCCTCGCCGCGGATGCTCTCGATAGCGGCCAGGACATCACCGATGGTGGTCCCGGTGCCCGTCCCGACGTTGAAGACGTCGAAACCTTGCCCCGAGGCGGTGGCGATGATCCCCTTCGCGGTGTCGGTCACGAAGATGAGGTCGCGCTGCGGCCAGAGATTGCCGAGCACGATCGGCTGGCCCGCGTGCATGGCCGCGACGATCGCCGGCAGCACGTGGGGGTTCGTCTCCCGGGGACCATACGTGTTGAACAGCCGGGCCACGACGGTGCGAACCTCAGGCCGGTCCGCGTGGAAACGGGCCATGATCTGCTCGCCCATCCACTTCGAGATGCCGTAGATCTCGTCGGGCTTGGGCGGGGCCTCTTCCAGCCATCGCTCGTCGCCGAATCCGTAGATCGCGCCGCTGGAGGGGAACACGAATGAGTTCAGCGGCGCGGAGCGCACCGCGCGGATAACGCTTTCCAGTCCCAGGACGTTGACATCCAGGGCCTCCTGCGGGTGCGCGTTGCAATAGGGGATGAAATGCAGCGCTGCCATGTGGAAGACCGTGTCCGGCTCGAAGTCGGCTACCGGCCGGAGATCGTCTGCGCTTCTGATGTCGGCTTCGAGCACAACCACCTGGCCTGTGGACATGGCCCGCTCAAGGTGTTCTCGCCGGCCGAGCCGGAAGTCGTCAACCACCAGGACGCTGGCCCCATAATCCACCATCAAATCGACCAGGTGCGAACCGATGAAGCCCGCCCCGCCGGTGACCAGCACACGTTCCATTGACTTAAGCTTCCTTTCCCCGAGCCCACCTCGCCTCGGACACCGGCGGGCCATCCCCCTGGGCAAATATCCCAGACGACAGGATCTGTCCGAAGTGACTATTAAACACCAACCGCCTCAATTGATCCAATCGCTACCGCCTTCTGCCTCCGTGCTCCCTTCCGGCTGGGAACTTCGGGCCTGCAGGATCCCTTGGCAATCGGCCGGCAATCTGTGTAAATGATCGTGGCGTCTGCCTGGGTGCCGGGATTCGCCCGCCAAAGCAGATCGGGAAACAGGCGAGCCCCGCCTCCGCGGCCAAGGCCGGGAGACGGGGCTCCTGTCCCGCTGGACCCCTCTCAGCTGCTGTAGGGCAGGAAGCAGATGCCGGACAGGTTCGAGACCCCGCCGCAGTACTGGCTGCCGTCGAGATTGTCGCTGGCGATCCACAGCCCGCCGCTGGTGAGCAGCTCGTCGTCCGCGCCCAGGCCCCGGTCCCGGCTGTAGTAGCCCACACTGCCGTCGGCACTGACGTACAAGTTGCCGTTGGCCGGGTCCAGGCCCTCCATCCCGGGAGCGTTGTAAGCGTTGGGGCCCAGGGCATCGCAGTCGTTCGGGTTCATCGAGAACCGCTCGTGCCCGGCGAAGTAGGCCGCGTTGGCGTCCGCGGCGGCCGCGTACAGCGAGTCGCAGCCGGTGTAGTTCACCCAGTCGTGCGTCACCGACGTCTGGGTGGCCGGGAAGGCGGCCGCGGCGTCGCACAGCCCCTGGCGGGGTGTCTGCCCGACGGGGTAGCCGTTCGCGTGGTAGCCGGTGGTGCCGATGTAGACCGTCGAATCATCCGGCGACCAGGCGGCGGCCTGGATGTAGAACGGCTCGACGGTGGCGCACTGGTACGGCTGGCTCGGATCGCTGCCGTCCCACTCGGGCGAGGTCCAGCCGGTCACCGTGGCGGTGGAACCACCCACGTTCAGCATGAAGATCTGCTGCCGGGGCAGGCCGCCGACCGAGGTGAAGTCGCCCTCCACCAGGTCCAGCGTGCCGTCGTGGCTGAGCTGCTGGTTGTAGACCCGGGTCGGGTTCGCCACCACGCCCGGGTACTGGTAATTACCCGAGATGTTCAGGTGCAGGAACCCGTCGCTCTGGCCGGTGGTGGGGCTCACGCTCTGCATGTACGGGTCGGTCTTATCCCCGTTCAGCGTGCCGAAGTCCCCCCCGACCAGGAGATGATTGCCCACGCCGAGCATCGTCTGCACCGAGCCGTCTGCGTTGGTCCCGAAGGCGGCGACCACGTTGCCGGTGGTGGTGTCGATCTCGGCGATGTTCTTGACGGTGGTGCCGTTGATCGAGGTGAACTTCCCGCCGATGTAGGCGTCGGCGCAGTTGCCGTTCACGAACGCGATGGTGTTGATCGCGTCGCTGGCCTGCTGGGTGTCGCCCTCGGTGCCGACCACGTCGGGAGCCCAGCTCGTCACCGTGTAGGGCTTCGTGGCCGAGAAGCTGAAGATGTTCTCGCGGGTGTAGGTCGTGCTGCCCTTGATGATCTCGGAGAATGAACCCACCGCGTACATCGTGTTGCCGCACTGCACAAGCTGGCGGATCTGCTGCGGAGGATTGTCGTCAGTGGCCTTCAGATGCGGAGTGCCACTGGCCGGCGTCGCCGACACCACTCCCGGCGGCGGCTGCTCGCCCCCTACTCCTTGTGCCTGTGCCGCCGGAACACTGATGGCCAGCAGGCCCGATGCCGCAGCCGCGCTAACGGCAATAAGATATTTTCGCATGTCCCCCTCCACATCAACCAGGCAAAGTCCGGTGCCCGGGCCGCGCGATACCGATGCAATATCCCGGTAACTTACCTTAAAGACGCCTAAAAGTCCCTAACGGTTCACACGCGAGGCCGTGCGAATTTGCCCGACGTGACCCGCAAGGCCAGGCCCGCTAGGGGATCCGGCCCAGTCAAATCTTGTGCATTAATCCCTCGGAGACGGCGGCGGCTCCCGTGCCGGGGGCCGCATCGGGCCCGCGATGCCCCGGGCGGGCGGCCCTGAGGCGGAGGCGGCCCAGGCCGTGCCCGGCCGGCGGCCACGGCAAGAAGGGCGTGGCGGGCGACGGCAAGAAGATCATCTGTGAAGATAAGAAGGGTTGGCGCGAGGAGAGTCACTGAACCGATGCCGGAGTCGCTAGCCACCCATGTACGGCAAGATCAAGGGATACAACGGCTCCGGTCCGCGGGTCGCCGCGACCGACGCCAGCTACAAGCGCGGCGTCGCGGGCATCGCCTGCGTGGTCTCCAACGGCTCGTGGGGACTGACCCGCTGGGCGCCCGGGAATCGCCACGACCCGACCGGCCCCGCTGCGGTGCTGGTGGCCGAGCTGCGGGCGGTCGCGCTTCTGCTGGAGGGCCCGGACCAGCCCCGGCCGGCCGAGCTGCTGCTGGACAGCACGATCGCGATCCGGTACCTGCGCAACTGGCAGCGCGGCCGGATCGAGCGGATGCCCGACGGCTACAGCCTGCTGCCGCGCCGGGGCCCGCAGCCGGCGCCGACCCTGGTGCGGCTGGCCGGGATCATGGCGCAGCACCCGGAAATACGGCTGCAGCACGTGCACTCCCACACCGGTCATCCGCTGAACGAGGCCGCCGACGCGCTGGCCTCCCTCGCCCAGCGCGGCCTGCCCGCGGTGGAGACCCGGTCCCGGGCCGAGGGCCTGGCCCAGGCGTTCCTGCGCACCTGGCACGAGCAGGCTGACGGCGGGTGACCGCGCCGGAGGCGCTGGCGGGCGGCGGTCTCAGTACGCGCCGGTGCCCCGGGCGACGGCCCGCGCGGTCTTCCACATGATCTGCAGATCCAGGGCAAGCGACCAGTGCTCGACGTAGCGCAGGTCGAGCCGGACGGATTCCTCCCACGGGAGGTCGGCCCGCCCGCTCACCTGCCAGAGGCCGGTGAGGCCGGGCTGGACGGCCAGCCTGCGCGGGACGTGGTCCTCGGCGCCGACCGCCTTCTCGTACGGGAGCGCGGCCCAGGGGCGCGGGCCGACCATCGACATCTCCCCGCGCAGCACGTTCAGCAGCTGCGGGACCTCGTCGATGGACCAGCGGCGCATCCGCGCCCCGAGCGGGGTCAGCCGGGGGTCGCGGCGGATCTTGAACAGGACCCCGTTCACCTCGTTGACGGCTTCCAGGTCAGCCTTCCGGGCTTCGGCGTGAACCACCATGCTGCGGAACTTGTACAGGGTGAACGGCAGGCCGTCCTTGCCGATCCGGATGTGGCGGAACAGGACCGGGCCGCCGTCGGAGAAGTGGATCGCGCACGCCACCGCGACCAGCAGCGGTGAGAGCAGCAGCAGCGCCGACGCCGCCAGCGTCCGGTCGAATACGCCTTTCACGATGCGCTGCGGACCGCTGAGATTGGCGTGATCGAGATGAACCAGCGGCAGCCCGGCGACGGGGCGGATCGTGGTGCGCGGGCCCGCCAGGTCGAGCAGGGCCGGGGCCACGCACAGGTCCGTGCCGGTCCTTTCCAGCGCCCAGGCCAGCTCGCGAAGCCGGCCGCTGTCCATCTGCGCGCAGTTGACCACGGCGACGGTGTCGGCCCGGAAGCGGTGCACGGCCGCGGTCACGCTGTCCATCCCGCCGGATACCGGGACGCCGGCGATCTCGGTCCGGTCGCCGCGGCCTTCCGGCACGCACGCGGCCACGATGGACAGGCCATGGGAGCTGTCCCGGCCCAGCGCGGTGATCATCTCTCGCACCGTGCGGACCGGCCCGACCACCACGGCCCGCCGGGTGCAGATCCCGAGGCGCCGCTGGCGGTGCAGCCGCTTGCGGAGCCCGTACCGCGCGAGCATGTCCAGGGCCGTCAGGGAGGGCAACGCCACCACCACGTACCCGCGCGCCAGGTCCAGCCGCGTGGCGTAGGAGAAGATGGCGACGCATGCCGTCAGGCTCACGCCCGCACGCAGGATGCGGTGGAACTCCTCGGCGCCGGAGCCCACGATGCGGCTGTCGTAGCCGCCGGACAGCGCGATCGCGGCCCACCACAGGAGCGGCAGGGTGAGCGTCAGCGCCAGGTAGACGTCCGGCGGATCGATCCGTGCGTGGTACCGGATCTCGTAGGCGACCACCCCCGCCAGCAGGGCGCAGGCCACATCGACCGCCGCCGCTACCGTGAGGTAGCGGCCCTCCCAGACGGAAGCGGCCCGTTCTCTCATGGAGTCAGCCGGCACCCGTGTCAGGCCGCGGCCACCAGCGATTGCCGACCGAGACATGCCCCACCCCCCTACCCTCGATCGCTCACCGCGTACGCCGCGTTTACCTCATGGACATGCCGAGGTTGGCGGCTATTTACGCAGCGAACGACATCGTAAGACAAACACCATCGGTTTCATAAGGGAGAACCACGCATCAATCTTGCGGGTCGGCGGCAAGTGGGGGCGTAGCCAGGGCGGTTCTCGGGTGGGGCGCCGAGTGGGCCGGGATCAATTACCAGCCGGTCTGGCCGGTCAGCACTGGGGAACGGTCCCGCATGGTTAAGGACCAGGCCGCGATTACATTATTCCGGTCGAATTAGTAGGGTGTAACCAGGAATTAACAGGGGCGCCGGGAGGGCTGCGCCGGGTTTCACCCCAGGGGGCAGGCGGTTGCGGCCGGAGTTGGACTCTGGGCCATAATCAGGGACAGGCAGCGGCAAGGATCACGGGAATGACAGGGTTTCAATTACTTAATGTAGTCACAGCGGTGCCCTGAGTAGCTAAACGGATTAGCGCAGTAACTATTAGTGATCGTTTGTAATCAACGCGCTGATGCCGCCTTCCGGCAGCTCAGAAGGCACCCGCCCGGCCGGGCGAATGCGACGTCCGGATCGCACGGCGGCGGGCCGGATCCTCCGGCCCGCTAGGATTCCCCGAGGCCAACTACCTCGTTTGGGGGAGGCCGCCTAGCCAATACGGCTATAGACACGATTGGCGATTCTCCGTACATTGAGGAGCTTGTAACGGAGTTTTCACATCCAGTTGGCTGACTTGTCGCCGAGCGGGGAACTGGCGGCCCTGCACAGCCGCCTGCTCACGGGGACGCCCAGGGGGAGAGGTGCTGTTGTATGGCCATGCCGCAGGAGGCTGACTCTTTCGAGTTCGCCGGCTATCTCGGCGTTCTGCGCCGGCGGTGGTGGATCGTGCTCGTCCTGGCCTGCGTCGGCATCGTGGCCGCCGGGGCCTACATCGCCGTGTCCCCCAAGGGGTACACCGCGACGTCGACGGTCAACGTCACCGCGACCGGGGCCAGCCAGAATCAGGGCGCGGCGGTAGCGGGCGGGCGGACCAGCAGCGCGGTCAACCTCGACACCGAGGTGCAGATCGTCCAGTCGAGTTCGGTGGCGGCCATCGCTGCGCGCGACCTTCATTCCTCGCTCACGCCCACCGCCCTGGTCCAGAACATCTCCGTCGCGGTCCCCGCGAACTCCTCGGTGCTCCAGATCAGCTGCACGGCCCGGTCCGCCCAGCAGTCGGCCGCCTGCGC
Source organism: uncultured Actinomycetes bacterium (assembly GCA_963711485.1). Classification (GTDB taxonomy): domain Bacteria; phylum Actinomycetota; class Actinomycetes; order Streptosporangiales; family Streptosporangiaceae; genus RYN-230. Next base: position 23,298 of record CAVQEM010000047.1, on the reverse strand, counting down.
CAACGCGTTCGCGGCGGCGTACCTGGCCAACCGCAGTGCCACCGCGATCAGCGCGAACAACGCCGAGCTGGCCACGATCAGAGGTCAGCTGACCGCCCTGGAGAAGCGGACCGCGCAGCTGACCATCCAGAGCCAGTCGCTGCCCGCGGGCTCGCCGCAGCGGGCCAGCGCCCAGGCTCAGCTGCAGACGGCGGCCAGCCAGCTGAGGGCCCTGGCCAATCAGTCCGCCGCGCTGTCCGCGTCGGGTGCCGCGGCCTCCGGCGGATCTATCATCACCAAGGCCACCCCCCCGACGAAGCCAAGCACTCCCAAGAAGTCGGTCATCCTGCCCAGCGGGCTGTTCGCCGGGCTGCTCATCGGCCTGATCATCGCGTTCGCCTGGGACAAGCGGGATACGCGGGTCAAGAACGCCAGGAACCTCGGGCAGTTCGGTGCGCCCGCGCTGCTCACCCTGGCCCCGAAGGACCTGGACGGAGATCTGCTGGCTGCCCCGCGATCAGCCGTCGGCCAGGATTTCGGCGAGCTGGCCCGCTCCACGACCGCGGCGCTGGGTGAGGACCACCGGCTCGTGCTGGTGGCCGGGGCCTCGGCCGGCGCGGCCTCCTCGGTGGTCGCGGCGAACCTGGCGGCCGCCCTGACCCGGACCCATTCCGCGGTCATCCTGGTCTGCCCGGGCGGGCAGGGTGCCGCCAGGCTGCTGAGCCTGCCCGAGTCGCGCCGCCTGGACGCACGGGCTGCCGCGGAGCTGGCCGCGGGTGAGCTGTCCGTGGAAGAAGTCGCCCTCCAGCCGGCCGGGTTCCCCCGGCTCCGCGTCGTGATCCTGGGCGACGACCTGCACGACCTGTACCAGGCGCAGGCACGGGTCCTGTCCGAGCAGTTGCGCATCAGCGCGGACTACGCGGTCATCGAGGCCCCGGCGGACAGCTCCGGGCCGGACAGCTTCGCGCTCGCCGAGTACTGCGGCGCGGCGCTGCTGGCGGTCGAGATCTCCGTCACCAGGCGGGAAGACATCGAGGCCGCCATGGCGCGGGTCACCCGGCTCGGCCCCCCGGTGCTCGGCCTGGTCGCCGTGCCCCGGCTTCGCCCGTCCGCGGGGATGGCCCGTGAGACAGGTCAGCCCTCGTCAGGTTCGGTCCGCCTGCGCCAGGCCGTCACCGGCCACGGGGTGGCGGGCTCAGGCCCTGGCCGTCCCTGGCCCGAGCTGGCCACAGACGCAGAAGATGATGCCGGGGTGCCCGCCCACGCGCACGCCGACGTCGCGGATGGCGCGGCGGGAACTGATTGATGCTGTCGGGGCGGGCGACTTCGTTTCGCGGTGCGGGGCCCGCCGTGGCCGTGGCCGTGGCCGTAGCTCTCGCCGTCGCAGGCTGCGAGTCCAGCCCGAATGATCTCATGCTGCACGCCGCGAGCACGGCCACGCCGGCGGCGGGCGGCAGCGCCTCGCCCAGCCACGCGCCGCGCACGTGGGTGGCCCCGCTCACCGGGCTGCCCGTCTCCGGTGGCCGGGCCGCGGGCCGGCCCGCGGTGGCCGTGCCGCTCTCGGGCGGCCAGCCGCAGGGGCTCGGATCGGCAGACGTGGTCTACGAGGAGCTGGCCTCGCCGCCGCGCTACGTCGCGGTGTTCCAGTCCCACGACGCCGCATCCGTCGGCCCGGTCGGTCAGACCCGGCCCATGGACGGGCAAGCGCTGTCCGTCCTGCACCCGGTGACGGCCTACGACGGCGGGACGCCCTCGTTCATCAAGGTCCTGGATGAGTCCGCGGTGGTGGACGTGGGCTACGCCTGGCCATCCTTCGCTGTATCACCCCGCCGCCCAGGGCCCGATGGTGTCCACCGGGCAGGTCCGGCAGGCGGCCCGGGATACCGCGCCCCCGCAGCTGTTCACCTACCAGGGCTCCGGGGTCGGCGACGCGCCGGCTTTTGCCAGCACCGGTGCGTGGCGGACCTCTGTCCTCCGGATCACCGCCCCGGGCCAGGCCACCCAGGTGTGGGCGTTCGACCCCCGTGCCCACGCCTGGCAGCAGGTGGCCGGCGGGCTGCCGGTGCGGGTGGCGAACGTCGTGGTCCAGGACGTCGCGTACAAGACCGTGTTCCTCAGCCGGAAGTACGGCCTCACCACGACCAGCGCCCGGGTGCTCGGCTCAGGGTCCGCGCTGATCCTGTCGGAGACGGGCACGACGGCCGGCAGCAGCGGGACGGCGGTCAAGGGCACCTGGTCCAAGCGGGGTGTGCGTGACGTCACCGCCTACCTGGACGCGGGGAACACCCCGATCGGCTTCCAGCGCGGGACCACCTGGGTCGTCCTGGCCCCGCCCGGGACCCAGGTGGTAGCAGGCGGGGGGCGGTCATGACGCAGACCGCGGTCCTGACCCCCCGCCCGCAGCTCCCCGATTCCCCGGAGCCGGCCCGCTCCCGGCCATCCCGCGGGAGCTGGCTGGCCCGCCATCCGGCGTGGCCGGTAACGGCCCTGCTGGCCGGGTACCCGCTGTGGTGGGCCCTGGGGCTCGGCGACTACATATGGATCCTGCTGGCCATCCCCATGGCGGCCCGGCTGTACGCGTGGAGCGCGGCCGGGAACCGCAAGATCCGGGTTCCGCCGGGCTTCGGCCTGTGGCTGCTGTTCATGGTCGTGGTGGTGATCGGGGCGGCCGCGCTCTCAGCCAAGGCGCCCGGGACGCTGACCAGCCCGGTCTCGAACCGGGTCATCTCCTACGGCGTGCGCTTCGTCGGCTACCTGGGCGACACGGTCCTGCTCCTGTTCGTGGGCAACCTGACCGAGCGGGAACTGCCGCGGGCGCGGCTGGCCTGGCTGCTCGGGCTGGTCGCGCTCTACACCATCGCCGGCGGCCTGCTGGGAGCCCTCTTCTCCCACCTGCACTTCACCTCGCCGCTCGCCGCGATCGTCCCGAACCGGCTGCAGGCCGGCAACCAGATCCTGCAGGCGCAGCTGCATCCCGCCTTCGCCCAGCTGCAGAGCGTGCTGGGTTCCTCCGGGCGGCCCGATGCCCCCTTCGCCTACACGAACATCTGGGGTAACTGCGTAGCCCTGCTGCTGCCCTGGCTGATCGCGCGGTGGTGGTTCCACGGAACCCGCAGGCAGCGGCTGATCGCCCTGGCCGGCTCCGTCATCGCGGTCGTGCCGATCATCTACTCGCTGGACCGCGGGCTGTGGCTCGGGCTGATCTTCGCCCTCGTGTACATCGCCGTCCGCCTGGCCGCCACGGGGCGGCTGGCCGTGCTCGGCGGCCTGATCGCGGCGCTGGCCATCGCGGGCATCCTGATCGGGGCGACCCCGCTGCAGAGCATGATCACCTCGCGGCTCGCCAACGGGGCCAGTGACTCGCGGCGCGGGTCGCTGTCGGTCACGTCCGTGCAGGACGCGCTGGCGTCGCCGATCATCGGCTTCGGCGACACCCGCCACCAGCAGGGCAGCGTGCAGTCGGTGTCGGTCGGGCGCTCGGCCAAGTGCCCCACCTGCGGTAACGGCACCATCGGCGGAAATGGGCAGCTGTGGCTGCTGTTCGTGGCCAACGGCTTCGTGGGTGCCGCGCTGTACCTCGGCTTCTTCGCCTACGGAGTGGCACGGTTCTGGCGGGACAGATCGCCCTACGGGCTCGCCGGGGTGCTGGTCCTGCTCCTGATGTTCATCTTCATGATTTCCTACACCGCCACCGGGTCACCGCTCGGCTCCCTGATGCTCTCCTACGCCATGCTCTGGAAAAATGACCGGGCCCGGCGCCAGGGGGTCGCGACCGCGGAGCCGGGAAGCAGAACCGTCCGGTCTCACCCCGTCTCGTTTCGCCCGGCTCCCGGCTCACCCGGTCCCGTTCGGCCCGGTCCCGTTCCGCCCGGTCCCATTCCGCCCGCGTCCCGGCTCACCCGGTCCCGTTCCACCCGGTCCCGTTCGGCCCCGTCTCGTTCCGCCGCCTCCCGTTTCGCCCCGTCCCGTTTCACGAGATCTCGTTCCACCATGTCCGGTTCCACCATGTCCGGTTCCACCCATGTCCGGTTCCGACCATCTCCCGTTTCGCCCCGTCCGGTTTCAGTACGGGGAGCCCTGGGTGGCGCCGCACGCCGGATGCCGGCGGAGCACCGGACTCACGGCACCGGCCATCCCGCTGGCCGCCCGGCCCGAGCCCCGGCGCCGCCCGGGGCAGGCCCGGATTCCGGCCCGGCCGGGCCGCGGCTGAAGGACGTGGCGCGGGGCAGCGCCCTGAACCTGGTCGGGGCCCTGGTCGCGGCGCTCACCACCCTCGCGCTCACCGTGGTGATCACTCGCGAGTACAGCAAACCCGTCGCGGGCGCCTTCTTCACCGCGATCTCGCTCTTCCTGATCGTGGAGACCGTCGCGGGGCTGGGCGCGTGGGTCGGGCTGGTCAACTTCATCGCCCGGCTGCGCCGCCTGGGCCACGAGGACCGTGTCCCCGCCATCCTGCGTGCCGCCGTCGTCCCGGTCGTGGTGGTCTCGCTGGCCTGCACGGCGGCCATGCTGCTGTTCGCCGGGCCACTGGCGCACGTCCTGCTCAGCGGCCACCTGGGCAAGTCAGGAGCCGCTCCGGGCAAGGTGGCGGACGCGCTCCGGGCGCTGGCGGTCGCCCTCCCGTTCGCGGCCCTCGCCGACACCCTCCTGGGCGCCAGCCGTGGGTACCGCCAGATGCGGCCCACCGTGATCGTGGACAAGTTCGGGCGGTCCGGCGGCCAGCTCATCGGCGTCCTGATCGCGATCTCCGCGGGCAGCGTGGCGCTGCTCGCGCCCTGTGGGCCGTGCCCTACATCCCGGCCGCCGTCGGCGGCTGGTCTGGCTGCGGCGGGTCCGGCGCCGGGCGCGCCCGGTCGCCGACGCGGAGGCCAGGCCGCCGCTCTCGGCCGCCGGAGCGGACCGCGGCCCGGGGACGCGAGCCCGGGCGCCGGCGTGGCGTGCACGGCGCGACCTCCGGCGGATTCTGGCGGTTCACCGGCCCCCGGGCGATCGCCAACCTGGCCCAGATCACGATCCAGCGGATCGACATCGTCCTCGTCGCCATCATGCGCGGACCGGTGGAAGCGGCGATCTACACCGCCGCGACCCGGTTCCTCGTCGCGGGCCAGTTCGCCAACTCCGCGATCAGCCAGGCGGCCCAGCCGCGGTTCGCCGAACTCTTCGCGGTCGACGACCGGAGCGGGGCCAACGTGGTCTACCGGGTCACCACGGCCTGGCTGATCGTGCTGACCTGGCCGTTGTACCTGCTGGCCGTGATCTACGGCCCGGAAGTCCTCAGCATTTTCGGGCGCTCCTACCAGGCGGGGACACGGTGATGGTCATCCTCGGCCTGACCATGCTGCTGGCCACGGCGTGCGGCCAGGTCGACATGGTCCTGATCTCGACCGGACGGAGCAGCTGGGCCTGGCCAACGGCCTCATGGCGGTGGTCGTGAACGTCGGCCTCGACGTGCTGCTCATCCCCCAGTACGGGATCACCGGCGCGGCCATCGGGTGGGCCGCCGCGATCATCGTGACCAACCTGGTCCCGCTGGCCCAGCTGGCCGTCTCGGTGCGGCTGCACCCGTTCGGGCGCGGCTCGTTCATCGCGGCCGGCCTGGCCGTCCTCAGCTTCGCCGTGATCCCGCTGGCCGTGCGGGCCGGGTTCGGCCGGGGCGGCCGTCGCCTCGCTGAGCGCGGTCGCCGCCGGATGCCTGGTCCAGGCGGCCGGGCTGTGGCGGTTCCGGGACAGCCTGCGGCTGGCGGCCCTGCCGGGGGCGTCGCGCCTGAGCAGATTGTTCTCGGCCCTGACCAAGTTCGTCCCAGTCAAGGAGGTGGCCTGACGTGGCCAAGATACTGCTTTTCCTGATCTGGCCCGTGGGGATAGCTGTCATCCTCGCTGTGGCGGTGCTCCTGGCCCGCCGGGCCCGCGCCGCGCCGGCCGGGCCGCGGCTCGGCCAGCTGCCCTGGCTGGGATACCGCCCGGCCCTCGAGGATGCGGACGGGAGCTCGACGATCCGGGGGGCGGTCCGCCAGGCCCTGCTCTTCCTCGGGGTCATCGTCGCCGGGGCCATCGTGGTCTTCGGGATCATGGCCCTGCTCGGGCAGCTCGTCGTGCACGGCGGCCCGTCCATCGACAAGCCCCTCAACCACTGGGTGGCGGCGCACCGGATCCACGCGTGGAAGAGCGTGATGGGCAGTGCGACCAAGACGGGCGACGCGTGGTCGACCCGGATGGCGGTGGCCGCGGCGGCCGTGTGCCTGGCGGTCACCTGGCGCCGCTACAAGTGGCTGCCGGCCTTCGCGTTCATCGTCCTCACGGTGCTCCAGCGCTACCTCACGCACGCCATCCACCAGGTCGCCCACCGGGTGGGGCCGCCGGGATTCCCGCATGGGGTCGTTCCCTTCGGGTGGTTCCGAGCGCACCGTGGTGTTCTTCGGGCTGATCGCCTACTTCCTGTGGCGTGAGTTCAGCGGGCGCCGCGTCACCGCGATCTGGGCCGGGGCCGCGGTCGCCGCGCTGGCCTTCGACGAGGGTTACAGCCGTTTCTACCTCGGCATGCACTGGACGACCGACGTGCTGAGCGGCTGGTTCTACGGGATCCTGCTGCTGGCGCTGTTCGTGCTGGCCACCCGGCTGATCATGGGTCCGGCGCGCACCCCGGAGGAGCTCGCCACGGGAGATCCCGAGGTCGTGCCGGCCAGGACGCAGCCTGCGGCGCGGGTGAACCAGTGAGCAGCGGCCCGGGGCCCTGGCCCCTGGTGTCGGTGATCCTGCCCACCCGGGGACGGCCGGACCTGGTCCGCGCGGCGATCTCCTCGGTCGTCGGCCAGACCTACCCCGGTCCCATCGAGTGCCTGGTCGTGCACGACCAGGAGCCCCGGACCCGGCGCTGGCCAGCCTGGGCACGGCGGATCATCAGGTCCGGGTGATCGCCAACCAGCGCACCCCCGGCCTGGCCTGGCGCGCGCAACTCCGGCCTGGCCGAGGCCCGCGGCGCCTTCATCGCCACGTGCGACGACGACGACGTGCTGGCACCCGGTCAAGCTCCAGGCCCAGATCGAGCGCCTGCTCGACCAGCCTGACCTGCTCGTGGTGGGCTCGGGCATCCGGCTCATGCTGCCCGACGGCCGGATCATCACCTGGCCGGCCCGGCCGAGCGGATCAGCCGGCAGCTGCTGCTGCGCAACCGGGTCAAGGAGCTGCACTCCTCGACGCTGGCCATGCGCCGCGACGTGTTCGCCAAGGCTGGCCTGTACGACGAGGAGATCCCGCACGGCTACGCCGAGGACTACGACTGGATCCTGCGCGTGGCCCGGGTCGGCCGGCTCGGGGCGGTGCTCGCCCGCTCGCCGATATCCGGAAGGACAGCGGCTCCTGGTGGCCGGGCAACGCCGAGGTGACGGCGGCGGGCCTGGAGTACCTGCTGGCCAAGCATCCCGAGATCGAGGCGTCACCGCGCGGGCACGCCCGCGTGCTCGGGCAGTTCGCCTTCTGCCGGTCCTTGCTCGGCCAGCGGGGCCAGGCGCTGCGGTACGCGGCCATCGCCATCGCCCGGTGGCCCGCGTCGCCGTACGGCTACCTGGCGGTGGCACACATCGTGACCGGCGTGGACCGCAAGCACGTGCTGCGGGCCGCGCGGCTAGTCGGCCGGGGGCTGGCCTAGGCCACCAGCCACGAGAAAGAAACGAGGTGGGAGTTTCATGATGTCCGTGCGCAAGGCCGCACCTGAGCCAGTCCGCCGGGCTGGCCGCGTGCGTACCTGCAGGTGGGCACGGCGACGGCGCCGCTGCGGCTGCAGCCTGGCTTCATCATGATCGGTGCCCAGCGCTGTGGCACCACGTCGCTATTCCGGGCGCTGATGGCGCACCCGCAGGTTGTGCGGCCTGCTTTCCACAAGGGGATCAACTTCTTCGACCTGAACTATTACCGGGGCCTGACCTGGTACCGGGGTCATTTCCCGGTGGCCAGCATGGCCCGGGCGGCCACGGCCCGCCACGGCGGCCCGGTCACGTTCGAGGCCAGCGGGTACTACATGTACCACCCCTTCGCGATGGAGCGGCTGGCCGGCGACCTGCCTGGGGTCAAGCTCGTGGTCATGCTCCGCGATCCGGTGGAGCGGGCCTTCTCCGCCTACAAGCACGAGTACGCCCGCGGCTATGAGTGGGAGAGTTTCGAGAAGGCGCTGGAGCTGGAGGACGACCGGCTGATCGGGGAGACCGACCGGATGCGGGACGACCCGGCGTACGAGAGCTTCACGCACCGCCACCACTCCTACACGCGGCGCGGCCACTACGCCGATCAGCTCGAGCGGATCTTCGGGCTGTTCCCCCGCGAGCAGGTCCACGTCATGGACAGCGAGGCGTTCTTCGAGCGCCCGGAGCAGGAGTTCCGTGCGGTCACGGACTTCCTCGGCCTGCGGTCCTTCCAGGCGGGCAGCTTCGGGCAGCACAACGCGCGTCCGGGCGCCCCCCTGGACCCGGGCATCCAGCGCACCCTGGACGACCACTTCGCCCCGCACAACAAGCGGCTGGCCGAGCTGCTGGACTGGGCACCGCCATGGCCACGCTGACCGGGTCGGCTGGGCAGGCCACCGACCGCGCCGGATACCTGTGGGAAACCCTGTCTGTGCTGTGGCCCGAGCCGGCCCGCATCGAGCGCCGCGGCCGGGGGGTCCCGGGACAGGCTCGCGGCCCGGCCGCGCGGGCCGGGCCCGCAGGCAGACCGAGTTCCTGATTCTCCCCAACGAGGCCAAGGCCGTCCTCCTGCTGCCCCGCCGGCCGCGCCGGGCCGCCGCGGCGGCCCTCCGCCACTACAAGGCGTCCGCGGTCGGCCGCCAGCGGCTGAGGTTCCGCGGCCTGGCCCTGGGCGCCCAGCTGGGCCTGGCCGACATGCTGCCGCAGCGGATCACGATCGGGGGCTCACCGGACGAGCCTGACGCGGATGTCGTGTCTTACCTGCGCAAGGTCCTGGACCTGGACGTGGTGGCCAGCCTGCGCATCGGGCCGCCCCGGGCGAACCGCAAGCCGGTGCTGGAGCTGCTCAGCCCGGGCGGCACGCTGCTCGGGTTCGCGAAGGTCGGCATCACCGGCCTCACCCGGGACCTGGTCCGGGCCGAGGCGGCCGCGCTGGAGGTGCTCGGGGCGGCCGGGCTGACCCGCCTGGAGACGCCCCGGCTGCTGCACCACGGCCAGTGGCGGGAGCACGAGGTCCTGGTCCAGGCGCCGCTGACCGGTTCACGGCGGGCGGTCACCCCGGCCGCGCTGACCTCGGCCATGGCGGAACTGGCCACGGCGGCGGCCGTGACCATCGAGCCGGTCGGCCAGAGCGGCTACTGGCGTGGGCTGCGATCGCGGCTGGAGGCGTGCGGTGATCGCGCGCCGGCGGCGGCGCTGCTGCAGATCATGGCGGACATGCAAGCCACCGCGGAGGTCACCAGCCTGGCCTTCGGCTCCTGGCACGGGGACTGGACCCCCTGGAACATGGCGTTTTCCGGCGAGCGGGTGCTGGTCTGGGACTGGGAGCGGTTCGAGAGCGGCGTGCCCATCGGCTACGACGCCCTGCACTACCAGCTGCAGGGGGCCGTGGAGCGGAGCCACGGGGCCGGGGCACAGGCCGCAGCCGAGGTGGCGCTGTTCACCGCCCCGATGAGGCTCGGGTCCCTCGGGGTCAGGCCAGGCTCGGCGGTGTTCGTGGCGGCCCTGTACCTGCTCGAGATCGCCACGCGCTACACCTGCGACGGCGCGGCCGAGGCCGGAGCCAGGCTGGGCGACGCGAGCAGCTGGCTCCTGCCTCCGCTGTCGCGCTATGCCGCGCGGCTGCGCGACCAGCCCGGCACCCTCAGTTCCGGTTCACCGGCACATTACGCGGATTGAAATAGCGGTTGTCGGCAATGGCGCGCAGGGCGGCCAGCGGCCCGGCGTCCAGCCCATAACTCGTGAGCGGTGAGGGTCCGGTGATGTTGGAGTCAAAGTAGACCAGGGCCTTGATCTGAGGGTCGCGCATGACGGTCTGCTCGGCGTCGTGCAGCCATTGCGCGCGGTGCTGTGCGCCATAACTCAGCGGCACCCCGTATTCGCCGATCATGATTGGCTCCGGATGCCGCGCGGCCCAGGCCAGGAATGGATGGACGACGTCGGCGAAGGAGGCCTGCGTCCCGGGCCTGGGATAGGCGTCGGCGCAGACCCAGTCCACTTCGTCGTTCCCCGGGTAATAGGCCTGGGCGCGGCCGCTGGCGAAGCCGCGGGCCGTCGGGCACCACACCCAGGCCACGTTGGTGGCGTGCTCCTGGGCGAAGATCATCCGGATGTGCTTCCACGCGGCGATGTAGTCCGCGGGCGAGCCCACCACGGAGCGGATGTTCGGCCGGTCCATCTCCCACCGCCACTCCAGGAACACGGGTTTGCCGAGCGCCTTGATCTCCCGTGCCCGCTGGCGGATGGACGCGTCCCATTCGCCCGCCGCGATGCCGCGGCTGTCGTTCAGCGCCCAGGAAACCAGGAGCGTGCTGCCCTGGCGGACGAACGCCAGGTCGCTGCTGGTGGGGAACGCCGCGTCCTGCTTGAGGTAGATGTGCACGATGTCCAGCCGCCGGCCGATCTGCTGCTGCAGGGCATGCACCGCGCCAATGTGGCCGTGCTGGCCATACATCGTCGGGTTGACCCAGGCGCCGAAGTACGCACCCGTCGCCGGGCCGGGGATGGCCAGCGGGATCCTGGGCAGCGCCGGCCCGGGGCTGGAACGGCTGGCTGGCCTGCCCGGCGACCCCAGGCTGACGGTAATCGCCACCACCACCGCCGCGATCACCACGACGGCGATCGCGGAGACGGCCGCCAGCCTTCGCCAGCCTGTCACCGGGCCCCGCTCACGCGGCACCGCGCAGGTAGCCGTAGCGCATCAGCCAGGGCAGGGTCAGGGCGGTCACCGTGCGCCGGTTGCCGGCCAGCATCGCGGTCTGCCACCGGCCGTCGTAGCGGATCGGGACCCGGCCCGTGGTGAACCGCATCGGGTTCCCCGACGCGGTGTGGGTCGCCGCCAGGTCGGCCCACCAGCGGCCGGGCCCGTCGGTGCCGAGGAATCCGGGGTCCGGGCCGGCCGGGCAGGCCGGCGAAGGCGGCGATCTCGCTGAGCGTCGCCGCCGGGGCCCGGACGAAATCCTCGTACCGCACCCGGAGCGTGGGCGTGCCGAGCCGCGAGAGCAGTTGCAGGGCGCTGTTCTGCAGGTTCCACCGCAACGCGGCGCTGGCCGCCGGGTAGGTGGACATCTGGCTCCCGGCCGCTTCCGGCCGGTCCACGACCTTGCTCCAGGAGTAGGCGACCGCCCGGCTGTCCCGGACCATGTGCACGACTCTCAGGTCCATCCCGGGCGAGCTGCGCAGGCAGAACGCGAGCGAGGCGTGCTTACTGGAGTCGATGACCACGGGGCTGCCGCTGACCTGGCTGATCGCCGCGTAGGTCTGGCGGTAGTACCCGACGTACTCGTCCAGGGCCGGCTCGAGCCTGCGGCGCAGCGCGCCGGAGGCGAGCTGCGGCAGGAACCGGGCCCGGTCCACCTGTGCCCGCAGCCGGGTGATCCGGTCCACGTCCACCCGGTCCCAGCCGCCGAAGGCGGCCTGGCCCACCTGCCGCCAGAACGGGCAGGAGGAGAACGGCTGGCCGCAGCCGCAGCGCTCGTCGTCCCGGACGCTGCGCAGCCACAGATGAACGACCTCGCCCGCCGGGCAGACGCCGGGCATCTCGCCGAGGAGCCGCTCGACCAGGGTGCTGCCGCTGCGGCCGAGGCCGGCCAGGTACACCACCCGCGGGCTCCCCGGGACAAGGCTGGTGCCCGCCGGGCTGGCGAGCGCGTCCGCGCTCAGCTCATCACCTCATTCGTGTCCTAGCTATAGGGGAAGAAGCAGACGCCGGCCCGGTTGTCGAGACCGCCGCACATGTCGGTGCCCTCAAAGTTATCGCTGGCTATCCACAGGCCCGCGCCGGTGAGCAGCATGTCGTCGGCCCCGAGCCCGCGTCCCCGGGTGGGGTTGTACGTGAGCGCGCCGGTGGCGGGCGACAAGCCCTCCATGCCGGACGCCGGGATGGCCCCCGGGCCCTGGGCGTCGCAGTCGTTCGGGTTTTCCGACCATCTCTCGTGGCCGCCGAAGTACGCGGTGCTCGAGTCGGCCGCGGCGGAGTACAGCGAATCACAGCCGGTGTAGTTGATCCACGTGTGCGTGACGCTGGTCTGGGTCGCCGGGTAGGCGATGGCCGCGTCGCACGGCCCGGTCCGCGGCGTCGCCCCGGCCGGCGTGCCCTCCGGCTTGTACCCGGTCGTGGCCACGTAGATGGTGGAGTCATCTGGTGACCAGGCCGCGGCCTGGGCGTAGAACGACTCGTTGTAGTTGCAGTCCGTGTTGAGCTCAGGTGAGGTCCACCCGGTGACCGTCGCGGTCGGGCCGCTCAGGTTCAGCATGAACATCTGCTGCCGGGCCTGGCCGCCGACCGAGGTGAAGTCCCCCTCGACCATGTCCAGCGTCCCGCCGTGGCTGAGCTGCTGGTTGTAGACCCGGGTGGGGTTGTCCGACACCCCGGGGAACTGGTAGTTCCCGGAGATGCTCAGGTGGATGAACCCGTCGTCCTTTCCCGTGGCCGGGTTGAGGCTGGTCATGTACGGGTTGGCGCTGCTGTTGTTGATCGAGGTGTAGTAGCCCCCGGTCAGGATGTGCCCGTTGTAGTACTGCAGCGTCTCGACCTGCCCGCCGGCGCTGTGCCCGAAGCTCGTGATCAGCGCCCCGGTGGAGGTGCTGACCGCGGCGAGGTTCTTGGCCGCCACCCCGCCGACCGTGCTGAACTTGCCGCCCAGGTAGGCGGTGGAGCAGTCGGGGCTGAACGTGATGCCGTTGACGATCCCGTTCACGTCGGGGTTCCAGGCCGTCATCGTGTAGGGCTTGGACGCGCTGAAGCTGAACACGTTGTCACGGGGGTAGGTCGTCCCCGCCTGCGAGATCGCGGTGAACGTGCCGACCGCGTACATCGTGTTCCCGCACTGCGCGATCTGCCGGACCTGCTCGGTCGTCCCGTTAGGGGCCAGCTGCGGCGTGTTGTACGCCGGCGTGGTTGACGGGGGGCCGGTCGCCGCCGAGGCCGGCACCGCACTCCAGATCATTCCGGCCGCCAGCGCCACCGCTCCCACTAGCGTTCTCATGTGCCAACTAACACTGCGCATTGAATCCCCCCATGCCCGGTCCCCACCAGCGCATAATAGCTAAGGTTAACCATTAGGCCTCGTCAGGGAGCGCATTCGCAACCCGGCCGAATGAACTTTAACCCTAAGTAATTGAGCAATAACTTACCGTAATTACGGGCTCCGTCAGACGTCGTAAATCCCTACCCCATTCGGGGGTTTCCGGGGTGCCCAGTGCGCCTGATGGACCAGTGCGCCTGATGGATGCGCTATAAGCGCAGGCTGTTTCGCCGGCCCGGCCAGGGACCGGTCGCCACCCGCCGCGGGTATTCCCCTGATCACCGTTCCTATTGAGGCCGCGGCCAGCTGATTGGCGCGGCGGCCGCCGGGGGCTGGCCGCCTGGACCTGCCGCGGCCGGTCATGCTAGGCATATCGCCAGGTCCGCGCCAGCTTGGAGGCCCCTGTGACGATCGATCCGCACACCCCGGCCGGGCTGGTGCCCAGCCGCGCCCAGGTGGTGATCGTGGGCGGCGGGGTGATGGGCTGCAGCATCGCCTACCATCTGGCCCACCTGGGCTGGACCGACGTGGTCCTGCTTGAGCAGCACCAGCTGACCGCCGGGACGACCTGGCACGCGGCCGGGCTGATCACCTCGGCCGGGATGACGGACGAGACCGCGCTGTTCTTCAGCCGTTACTCCCGTGAGCTGTACACGAGGCTGGAACAGGAGACCGGGCACTCCACCGGGTTCCGGCCGGTCGGGCACATCTCCCTGGCCACCACCCCGCGGCGGCAGGAGGCGCTGCGCCGGGAGGCCGCCTGGATGCACGGCTTCGGGGTCGACGACGTGGAGATCTCCCCGCGCGAGCTCGCCGATCTGTGGCCGCTGGCCCGCACCGACGACGTGCTCTCCGCCTTCTATGTCGCCGACGAGGGCCGGGCCGACCCGGTGGGCGTGGCCACCTCGCTGGCCAAGGGCGCCCGGCAGCGGGGCGTCCGGGTCGCCGAAGGGGTGACCGCCACCGGAGTGGAGACCCGCGGGCGCCAGGTCTGCGCCGTGCTCACCGACGCGGGCCGGATCGAGACCGAGGTCGTGGTCAACGCGGCCGGCATGTGGGCCCGCCAGTTCGGGGCCCTGGCCGGGGTCGGCGTTCCCCTCCAGGCCGCCGAGCATTACTACCTGCTCACCGACACGGTGCCGGGGATGGACCCCGACCTGCCGGTCATCGAGGACCCGGACAATTACGGCTACTACCGTCCCGAAGGCGACGGCATGCTGGTGGGACTCTTCGAGCCGGTTGCCGCGCCGTGGTCGCTCGACGGTGTGCCCGGCGGGTTTTCGTTCGGGAAAATACCCCCCGACTGGGAGCGGATGGAGCCGTTCCTCGGGCCGGCGCTGGGCCGCATCCCCGTGCTGTCGGACACGGGCGTGCGGACCTTCTTCTGCGGGCCGGAGTCGTTCACCGCCGACGTGCGGCCGCTGCTCGGGCCCGCGCCCGAGCTGGACGGCTACTTCGTCGCGGCGGGCCTGAACTCGCTCGGCATCCTGTCCGGCGGCGGGGTCGGGAGCATGCTCGCCCACTGGATCGTGGACGGGGTGCCGCCGGTTGACGCGACAAGCGTCGCCATCGACCGGACACACGGCTACGAGACGTCCCGGCGGTTCCGCGCCGAGCGGACCGTGGAGCAGCTGGGCGTCCTGTTCGGGGACGCGGTCTGGCCGGCCTGGAAGCCGTCCACCGCGCGGAACGTGCGCCGGTCGGTGCTGCACGACCGGCTGGCCGCCGCGGGCGGCCACTTCGCCGCCTCGGCCGGCTGGGAGTTCGCCGAGTGGTACGCCCCGCCGGGGGAGGGCCGGGCAGGGGAGGTTCCGCCGGGGCGGGCCCCGGCGGTGGAGGCCCCGGAGCCCCGCCTGGACTGGGGCCGGCCCGGGTCGCACGAGATCGTCGGGCGCGAGCACGCCGCGGTGCGCGAGGCGGCAGGGATGCTGGACATGAGCCTGATGGCCAAGCTCCTGGTCCAGGGACCGGACGCGGCCGCGGTGCTCAGCCGGCTCTCGGCCAACGACGTGACGGCCGCTATCGGCCGGCTGGTCTATACCCAGTGGCTGAACGAGGCGGGCGGCATCGTCGCCGACGTCACGGTGACGTGGCTGGAGCCGGAGAAGTTCCTGGTCATCGCCAGCGACGTGATCCACCGCCGGATCGAGCCGCTGATCCGGCGGGCGACCCGGCCGGGGGAGTTCCTCACCGTCACCGACGTGACCTCGGGCACCACGCTGCTGTCGGTGCAGGGCCGGCGTCACGGACGCTGATCGGGCGGCTGACCGACGCCGACCTGTCCAACGAGGCCTTCCCGTACCTGAGCGCCCGGCAGATCCACGCCGGGTACGCGCCGGTCCTCGCCATCCGGGTCACCTACGTGGGCGAGCTGGGCTGGGAACTGCACGTGCCCGCCGAGTACGCCGCCGGCGTGTACGACGACCTGGTGGACGCGGGCCGTGATCTCGGGTTCCGGCTGGTCGGCCTCTCGGCCATGTCCAGCCTGCGGCTGGAGAAGGGCTACCGGGACATGGGCGTGGACATCGACAACACCGACAACCCGCTGGAGGCCGGGCTCGGGTTCGCGGTGGCCTGGGACAAGCCGGGCGGGTTCACCGGCCGCGACGCCCTCCTGATAGCCCGGGAGGAGGGGCCGCCGCGCCGCCGCGTGGTCAGCCTGCTCGCCGAGGACCCGGCCGCGGACCTGTTCGGCAACGAGCCGGTGTTCCTGGGCGATGAGTGGGTGGGCTACGTCCGCGCCGCCGCCTACGGCTACACCGTGGGCGGGGCCGTCGGGCTGGCCCAGGTCGAGTGCGCCGGCGGGGTGACCGGCGGCTGGCTGAAGAACGGGGACTTCCGGGCGCGCACCCCGGCCGGCGACATCCCGGTCCGGCTGCAGACCGCGCCGCTGTACGACCCGCAGCGGCTGCGCATCCTCGACCGCTGAAGTCACCGGGCACCGGGGCCTGCGGCCCGCTCGCCCCGGCCTCGCGAGCGTCCCAGATCACTGAGCGCCGGGGTCCGGCCCGGAGATTCAGGCGTGCCTGGCGGGCTCGGGGGCGGCGCCCAGCGGCGCCGGGGCCTGCGTCCGCAGCGCACTCCAGCCCAGGCGTCCGGTGACGCCCTGGAGCGGCTGGCCGATCGTGACACCATGATCGCCGATGGTGAAGCTGATCAGGGTCGTCTCGTGACCGCTGTTCCTCATCTTGACGATGTTCAGGGCCCGGCCTATCCCGGATTCTTGCTCGATGTACCGGAGGTCGATGACGTTGTCGAACAAGAACATGAGCCCGTCCAGCGACTGGGTGGGCAGCCCGTGGCCGGCCGTTTCGCTGGTCACCAGGGAAGAACTGCCGGCCGCCCGGATGAGCCCGACCAGGCTGCGCATGAAGGCGGGAAAGCGTTCCGATTCGCGGGCGGCGAAGACCAGCTCGGCGAGGCTGTCGAGGACCACGCGGCTGACCGGATGCCGGGCGAGTTCTGAGCGGATGGCGCTGGCGAGGACGTCCAGGTCGAGGTCGCCCATCGGGACGTAGGAGATCACCAGATGGCCGGACTCCTGGGCGGCCCCGATGTCCCAGCCGAAGCTGCCGGCCATGCTGGTGAGCTGTTTGGGGGTGTCCTGGAAGGTCACGTAGAGGCAGTTTTGCTTGTGCTCGAGAGCCTGGACGATCCAGCGCAGCCCGAAGATGGTCTTGCCGACGCCGGAAGGCCCCGTGACCAGGGTGGCGTCGGTGGCCTTCGGGCCGCCGTTCATCAGGTGGTCCAGGCCCGGGATGCCGGTGTCGATCCGGCCGGGTGCCACCGCCTCGATCGCGTCCGGGATGAGGCTTTCTATCCGGGGGAAGACCTCGATGCCAGCCGGGCCGATCTGGAACGTATGCTTCCCCGGCCGCTGGCTTGCCCCGCGTACCTTCGAGACCCGCAGCGAGCGGCGGTCGACTGGCTGGCGGGCCTCATACTCAAGGTGGAGAATGCCGTCCGCCAGGGAGAACTCGGTGCCGCTGGCCAGTTCCTCCGGGGTGTACTCCCCCACGAGCAGCAGCACCGTGTCGGTGTGGGCGACGCGGCTGGTCAGGCTGTAGAGCGCGAAGCGCAACTGGCGTTCGTCGGCAAAGTCGCGCAGCATCTTGGTGCTGTCCACGACCACGATGGCGGGCTCTTCATCCAGCACTTTCCGGACGATTTCCGAGGCCAGCGGCTCCAGCCCGGCCACGCTCCCGTTCTCGGAAGGCAGGAAGCCGCCCAGGTGGATATACTCGACGGTTCCGCCCAGGGCTTCCGGGTCGAAGAAGGCGAACGGTTCCAGGTGCCGGACCAGCTTGGTGTGCGGCTCGGACACCGTCGTGTAGTACACGGCCTTGTGTGCCGCGGTCGCCCTGGCGAAGCAGATCTGCTGGGCCAGGATGGTCTTGCCGGTGCCCGGTGCTCCCGCCACGATCACGACCGAGCCGTGTTCCAGGCCGCCGTTGAGCACCAGGTCCAGCCCCTCGACGCCGGTGGACATCAGTTTCAAGGGGTCGTGTCCTTCCTTGAGGCAGCCCCTCACGGCGGCGGCGAGGTCCTGCATCGGCAATGACTTGGATATGACCACATCAGCCGAGCCCGCGCGCTCCGGCTCCCCGGTCGAGGCCACGATCGGGATGCCTGCCGTGGCGGGGTCATCCCGCAGCCGCCGGATGAGCTCAGCGCCGTCCATGACCGGCATCATCATGTCCGTGATGATCACATCCGGGGCCGACTCGCGCGCGATGGCCAGCGCAGCGGCGCCATCGGCCGCCTCCAGCACCTCGTGCCCGTCCCGCTCGAGCATCCGGCGGAGCAGGAACCGCTCGTCTGGCTCGTCGTCGACCACCAGGATCCTGGGCATCCCCCGCGGCCTCCCTGCGTGACGCTACTTAATGTAATCGAAAATATACTAACAGTTACTCGATTACGGCGGTGAGCGGGCCGGCCCGCGCGCTCCGGGTCTACCTGGCCACCTCACGGACCCGTGCGTTACCGACGTCGGCGATCAGCACGTCGCCGGCCGGGTCGACCGCCACCTCGGCGGGAGAGTTCAGCCAGGCCGATGTGGCCGGGCCGCCATCGCCCCGGAATCCCACGTGGCTGCCGCCGGCGATGGTGTAGATGTGCCCGGCGGTCATGGCCTGGCCGTAGAACGTGCCCGAGCGGTCGGGCACGAGCCGGATCTGGTTGGAGTCGTAGTCGGCGAAGAGGAGGTTCCCGGAGCGGTCCACGGCGGTGGCCTGAGGCGATTCCAGGTTGGCGGAGGTCGCGGGCCCGCCGTCGCCGGACAAGCCGAACTCGCCGGTCCCGGCGACCGTGTAGATGTCCCCGGCCTTCATGGCCACGCCGTAGAAGGTGCCGGAGGCGGCCGCCACGACCCGCACGACGGAGTTCCAGGCGTCCGCGAAGATCACGTTCCCGGCGCTGTCCACGGTCGGGGCCGAGTGGATGTCCAGGTCGGCGGAGGTGGCGGGGCCGCCGTCGCCGGAGTAGCCGGACGTGCCGGTCCCGGCGATGGTGTAGATGTGCCCGGCGGTCATGGCCTGGCCGTAGAACGTGCCCGTGGTGGCGGCCACGACCCGGACCTGGTTGTTGGAGGCGTCGGCGATCAGCACGTTCCCGTGCGCGTCCACGCCACGCTCCGGCCGGGAAGCTGAGCTCGGCGGAGGTGGCGGGCCCGCCGTCGCCGGAGTAGCCGGCGCGTGCCGGTCCCGGCGATGGTGTAGATGTCGCCCGGCGGTCATGGCCTGGCCGTAGAACGTGCCCGTGCGTCTCGGCCACGACCCGGATCCGGTTGTTCACGGCGTCGGCGAACACCACGTTCCCCGCGCTGTCGGTCGGCCACCCCTGGGGCCGTACAGTTCCGCGGCTGTCGCGGGGCCGCCGTCGCCGGAGTAGCCGGACGTGCCGTTCCCGGCGATGGTGTAGATGTGCCCGGCTTTCATCGCCTGGCCGTAGAACGTGCCGGAGGCGGTGGCCAGGGCCATGATCTGGGCCTGCTCCGAGGCGGAGACGATGATGCTTTCCGGTGCGCTGACCGCGACGCCGTTGGGGTCCAGTATCTCAGCGTCGACGGCCTTACCGCCGTTACCGGAGATCGCGTGGCCGTTCCCGGCGACCGTGTACACGTCACCGGCGGTCATCTCCCGGCAGTAGAACCGGCCCGGCCTGGCCGCGAGGACACGTACCAGGTAGCCGTCCGCGAGGACCACGTTCCCGGCCGGGTCGACCGCGACTCCCTGCGGATATCCCACCCGGGGCTGATCGGCGTCCCCGCCGATCGTGTAAATGTCTCCCGCGCTCATGGCCCGGCCGTAGAAGGTGGCCGACCGGGCCGCGATCACCCGGACCCGGTGGTTGCCGGTGTCGGAGATGACCAGGTTGCCGGCGTGGTCGGTGGTCAGCGCGCCCGGGTAACGCAGGTCGGCGGAGGCGGCGGGACCGCCGTCGCCGGAGAAACGGCGCCGGCCGGTCCCGGCGATGGTGTAGATGTCCCCGGCCGTCATCGCCTGGCCGTAGAACGTGCCGGAGTGCGCCGCGACGACCCGGATCCGGCTGTTACCGGTGTCCGTGATGACCGCGTTCCCGGCCCGGTCGATGGTCACCCCGGCCGGGCCGGAAAGCTTGGCCGACTTGTCCCGGGCCGCCGTCGCCGGAATACCCGCGCCGGCCGGTCCCGGCGATGGTGTAGATGTCCCCGGCGGTCATCGCCTGGCCGTAGAAGGTACCCGACCGAACCGCGACCACCCGCACCACGCAGTCCAGGGAATCGGCGATCAGCAGGTTGCCGCGGTGGTCGATGGCCAGCCCGGCCGGCCTGGCGAGCTCGGCGGAGGTCGCGGGACCGCCGTCGCCGGAGTAGCCGAAGCTGCCGTCGCCGGCGATGGTGTAGATGTCCCCGGCCTTCATCGCCTGGCCGTAGAACGTGCCAGGACGGGCCGCGACCACCCGGACCAGGTAGTCGAGCCCGTCGGAGATCACCACGTTCCCGGCGGCGTCCAGCGCCAGCCCGTCCACCGAGTCCAGGGCGGCGGTGGTGGCCGGGATGCCGGCCGCCGGGGCCGAGAGCAGGTTCTGGGTCGCGTTCCCAGCGGTCACCCCTTCCCAGGTTGACCTGCCGCTGAACTCGCGCACCACGCCCCTGGTGTCGCCCACGTAGACGCGGCCCGCCGGGCTGACGGCCACCGACCCCGCATCCTGGGCGACGGTCAGGGCAGGCCCGCGGCCCGGGCCGCCGGCGATGGTCGTGATGATCCCCGGCCCGGTGGCCGCCACGGCGGCGGGCGCCGCCGCCAGCAGGCTGCCCGCCAGCAGGCTGCCCGCCAGCCCCGCCCCGGCCCGCCCCGCGGATAGGCGCGCACCCGTTCCCTTCATCACTCTCCCCCTTGATGACCCCGGCTGGCGCCCGACGGATTCCTGCGCCCGGGAACTTCCTGCGCCCGGGAACGGGCACGGAAGGAGATCACTCAGGCACTGAGAGTAGCCTAAAGAGAACGCCTGACGCGTGATGACGAGCAGGTCGCCCGCGAGATCGGGCGCGCCGGGCGGGCGGACGGAGCTGGCGCGGCCGCGCCCGGGCGTGGGGGACGCCCGGCGCGGCCGCGCCTCTACCTGGTCCCCCGGGTTCTCACGCGGCGGGGCAGGCCCTTCTCCTCGCGGCCCGGGTCACCGGAGCCGCCGGCCGCGCGCTCGCGGATGTCTTCCAGGCTGTCGCGCAGCGCCAGCCAGACCCGGGCCAGGCTGCCGCTGACCGGCAGGCTGCCGACGATCGTGCCGGGCTCCGTGGCCCGGTCGCCGACGGCATCGAAGGCCGCTTGCGCCAGCGCCTGCAGAGCCGGGTCGGTCACCTCGAGCACGAGGCCGCCGTCGGTCACCCGGACGGCCATCTGACGCCGGCCCCGTTCCTCGGGCGGCTCGTCGCTGGTGCCCGCGATGTCGGCGTGGGCGAGCGCCTCGCGGGCCTGGTCCAGGTTCACGCCCAGCGCGGTCAGGGTCCTGGCCGCGGCGCTGTCCGCATCCGCCAGCGCGGCCAGCAGCAGGTGGTGGGAGCCTACGGGCTGGCTCCCGGCCAGGCGGGCGGCTTCGGCCAGTCCGGCGTCCGCCGCCGGGGTGGTCGGCATCCCGGCAGGCTCGCCCGGCTCACCTGGCCGGCGGGCTCGCCCGTCTCGCCGGGGAAAGGCTCGGTGCGCCGGCGCGGCCCAGCGGCGGCCCTGCGCCGCCTGCGCCGCCGGGAGCAGGTCCAGCACGGCCTGCCGGACCGCGGTGGCGTCACCGGCGTGCTCGGTCAGGATCTGCGCGGCGACACCCGTCGCCCTGCCGGACCAGGCCGAGCAGGATGTGCTCGGTGCCAATATAGTTGTGGTTCAGGTTGAGGGCTTCGCGCAGCGAGAGTTCGAGGGTCTTCTTCGCCCTCGGGGTGAACGGGATCTTCCTCCCGGGCAGCTAGCCGCCGGAGCCCACCAGGGCCCTGATTTCCTCTCGCGTGCCGGCCGGTGTCATCCCGAAACGGCTCAGGGCCTGGGCGGCGATACCGCCGGGCTCCAGCAGCCCGAGCAGGATGTGCTCGGTGCCGATGTAGTTGTGGTTCAGCCCGCGGGCTTCTTCCTGGGCCAGGACGACCACGCGGCGGGCTCTGTCAGTGAATCGCTCGAACATGGGCCCACTGTCGCCCGGAGTCTAGACCCTGTCAATACCATGCTAATAGCATGGTTGTCGTTGCGGAGATCGAACGTGAAGTGGCGCGGCGCGGCGGTGGAAGGTGCAGCGGTGGAATGGGAAGACCGGCTCGACGCCTGGGAGATCGAGCTCGAGCTGGCCGCCCAGCTTGGAGGGCTCGGACTGGGTGACGCTGGAGCGGGCGGCCGCCGAGACCGGGGCGTCCCGGGCCGCGCTGCGGACCTGGTACCGCTCGGGGCAGATCCCGTCGCGGCTCGTCGACGGCCCGCACGGCCCGCAGCGGCTGGTCCCGCTCGCGATGGTGGCCAGCCGGGCTGAGGCGTCCCCGCGGCTGCGGCGGACCGCGCAGCGCCGGATCGCGGACCAGGCGGAACTGGAGATCCTGCGGCACCGGATCGACCAGCTGGAGCTGCGGCTGGCCGCGCTGGAACACAGTGAGCCGACGGGATAACCCCGGGATAACCCCGCCGGGATAACCCCGCCGGGATAACCCCGCCGGGCCGCGGGCCCCCGTCCCGGGCCGCTGGCGGCCACCAGGCTGCCGGCGGCCGGCTGGGAGCACGGTGTGCCGTCAGGAAGCCTGACTCAGCGGGCCGTGAGGAAGGTGGCCAGGCCCGCGGCGATCGCCCGGGCTGCCCTGGCCTGCCAGGCGGCAGAAGTGACCCGCGTAGCGTCCGTGGCGTTGCGCATATTGGCGCATTCGATGAACACCTTGGGGATCGTGGACAGGTTGACTCCCGCCAGGTCGTCACGAGGCTGGATCCCATCCACCCCGTCGTAGGAGCTGACCGGCTCGTGTGTCCCGGCGGCGAACGCCGACCGCAGATCGGCGCCCAGGACGGCGGAAGGGCCGACGATGGCGTTGTTGATCCCGTCAGCCACCGGTTCCAGGATGGCAAACCCGCGCCCGTCGGCCGGGCCGCCATCGGCGTGGATGGAAACCCCCGCGTCGGCGTGAGCGTGGTTACCGATGGCGGCCCGCTGCGTGACGCAGGGCCCCACGCCAGTATTCGACGTCCGGGTCAGCACGACCGTGGCTCCCTCACCGCGCAGATCGGCCGTCAGGTAACGCGCCACGTTCCAGTTGAACTGGGCCTCGGTGTAGCCGCCGTCGGTCTCGGTGCCGGTCGTATCGCAGGTTTCCCTTTCCCGGCCGTTCCAGATCAGGCGGTTGATATGGACGGTGCGGCACCGTTGCGACCGTTGTGCCCTGGATCGACCCCGACGACCTTGCCGTCGAGGCTCCCGCCCGCGGTCGGGGGAAACCGGCCCGGCCCGCCGTTGCCGCTCACCGGCACCGCCGGGGGTGAGGAGTCATTCCCGCTCGCTGGATCCGGGGTGCGGCCCGACCCGGGCCGGGCCGGTCCGGCGAGGTCCCGCGCCCCGTGGCCGAGGCCGACGGTGCCGCGGCCCAGGCCAGCGGGATGTGGGGCCTGGGCCTCCTGGCTGGC
>CAVQEM010000046.1:0-5696 GCA_963711485.1 uncultured Actinomycetes bacterium | reverse complement strand
GCAAGGGCCGCGACCTGGAAAAGGCCGCCCGCGCCCCGGACAGTGACGGCCCTGGCCGGGGCGGCCCGGCCACCCAGGCCATGCGCGAGCGGCTGAAAACCCCCGACGGCATCGCCGCCTACCGCCAGCGCGGCCACATCGCCCAGACCCCGCACGGCCACATCAAGCACAACATGGGCTTCCGCCACCTCTGCGTGCGCGGCAAGCGCAAGGCCTCCGCAGGAATTGGACTTCATCTGCGCCGTGCACAACCTTTCAAGGCCCTCAGCACCGGCAACCTCACCAGCCAGGCCCTGGCCGTCCTGGCCAGCTGACCGGGCCAGGGGGCACCACCCCACCCAAGCGCCTACCGCACCTGCACACGCTGCCCGGCCGCTGCACACGCCGCCCGGCCCAGGAATCAATTCTGCAACGGCCCGTCTATTCACTAGGCCGCCACGTTCATGAATCTCATGGAACGTTGGGCGCGGGTTTGTGTGGCTCGCGGAAAGCGGTGACGGGCGGACGTGAGGCCTCGGCAGGTCTAGGCGCAGGTGCGAACTGGCCGGGGGCGGCCGGGGCCAGCGGGCCGGCGCAGCGGCCGGGGCCAGCGGCCGGGGGAAGCGGCCGGGGGAAGGGGACCGGCGGCACCGCGCCATCCCGCACGCCGAACATTCCCGGCATATCGAGCCCCACCGGAACCAGCGGTAGCCTTTTCCCGCCTGAGCCCTTACGGTTGGCCCGTGACCGCATATACAGGCAATCTCCAGCTCGGGCCGGCCAACGGGCGCGTCGTCCTGAAGACGGGCCGGGCCGGACTGGCCGCGAAGGCCGGTCATGACCTCACCATCGAGGTGACCCGGTGGTCGGCGCGGGCCCAGGTGCCTGCCGACGAGGACGGCGGCCTGACCGCCGCCACGGTCACCGCCGAACTCGACCTCGGCTCGCTGGCGGTCCGCGAGGGGACGGGCGGGGTCAAGCCGCTCACCGACGGGGATCGCGGCCAGATCAAGAAGCAGATGGAGTCCATCCTCGGCGGGGCCACCGCCACCTTCACCTCCTCGCGCATCATCCCCTCGGGGGCCAGTGGCGGCGCGATCGAGGGCACGCTCACCCTGAACGGCAAGACCCAGCCGGTCCGGCTGCAGGTGACCGCGCCGGGCCCGGGCCGGTACCGGGGCAGCGCCACGGTGGTGCAGTCCGCATTCGGGATCAAGCCGTACACCGGCTTCTTCGGCACGCTCAAGCTGCGCGACGAGGTTGGCGTGGAGTTCGACGTGGACCTGTCCCAAGCGCAATCCGCCGGGTAACCCGGAGCCCGGGTGAAATTCCTGGTGCCGTGGAAGCTCGAGCTGTCCCTGGCCGGCCCGGTCCGCTGGTCGCTGCTCCGGGCCTGGCTGATGCCCCGCGAACACCCGGCAGGACGAGGGCCGCCGATCGGGGGACCTTTGACCTTAACTTCGCCTTCCGCAGCCGGTCCATAATGCCGGATGCTCGCAGGATCGGCAGCGGGCAAATCCCGGCCCTGAGGTCTTGATCATGCATTCTCGCTCGCAGTTGCACCGGCGGCGCTCTTTCCTCGCGCGAGCGTGGGATCAGCACATTCCGGCTATCTGCGACAGGCGGCCCGCGGACGCGCAGCGGGCCGGCGTGCGCACCGAGATCGCGGCGAGCTGGGAGCGCTCAGCCGCGTACATCTTGCCCGAGGTCGCCGAGGCGCCGCTGGCCGACCTGGACGAAACCAGGAACGCCTTCCAGGTGAGCCCGCTCAGCGCCGCCGTACGGCAGCTTCAATCCCAGCTGCAGGCGACGGCGGACGACGGTGAGCTGGTCGTGGCGGTCACCGATCCCGCCGCCCGCATCCTGTGGGCATACGGCGGCGCGGTCATGCGGCGCAAGGCCGAAAAGGTGAACTTCATCCCGGGCGGCCGGTGGGACGAAGCCAGCGTCGGGACGAACGCCCTGGATCTGGCGCTCAGGCTCGACCACGCGGCCACCGTGTACTCGGCGGAGCACTTCTCCAGCTGTGTGCACGGCTGGGTGTGCTGGGCGGCTCCGGTGCACGACCCGCGGACCGGACGCCAGTTCGGTGTGCTCGATCTTTCCACCACCTGGGACCGCTCGCACCCGATCGGCCTGGCCACGGCGCAGGCCCTGGCCCGGCTGCTGGGACGCGAAACGCGCGCGGCGTCGGTGGCGGGCGCCGCGGCGAACGACGCGGGTCACGGCGGGCTGCTCGAGCTCAAGCTGCTCGGCCAGCCCGAGCGCGCAGCTGGACGGCATCCCGCTGCGGCTGACCAGACGGCAGCTGGAGATCCTCGCCCTGCTGGCGCTGAATCCCGACGGGCTTGACCTGGGCGAGCTGCACTCACGGCTGTACGGGGACCGGCCGGTGAGCCAGGGCACGCTGAAGGCGGAGATGTCGCAGCTGCGCACGCTGCTCGGCGGGCGGCTGGAATCCCGCCCGTACCGGATCGGCCTCGACGTGCGCTGTGACGTCACCGACGTGCTGCACCGGCTGCGGGCCGGAGACGTGGCGGGCGCCACCGAGCGGTACGGCGGAGAACTGCTTCCCGGCTCCGAGTCCCCGGCGCTGGTCGAATTCGGCAACTTCGTCACGGTCGCATTGCGCAACGCGCTGCTGGCCGATCCTCATCCGGCCGCGGTGCAGCGATACCTGGAGCTGACCCCGTATGACCTGGACCTGTTCGGCAGCACCCGCGGGCGGCGACCTACCAACGGCCTACCTGGCCCGGGTTACGATCAGCCCTCTCGCTGAGGAGGGATGACATGCCACAGCACTCCATGGCGCCGATGCTGTTCGGCCTGCGGGTGGTCATGCTGGGCCGCCAGGGCTCGGGCAAGGGCACCCAGGGCGTCCAGCTCGCCCGGCTGCTCGTCGTACCGCACATCTCGGCCGGTGACGTGCTCCGCGAGGCGACCAGCTCGGGATCGCCGGCTGGCCGGCGCGCCGCCGAGGCGATGGAACGCGGCGAGCTGGTCGATGACAGCCTCGTGGTGTCCCTGGTGGCCGAGCGCCTGGACGCGGTGGACGTTCGCGGCGGCGGCTTCGTCCTTGACGGCTTTCCCCGGACCGTGGAACAGGCCGAGACGCTCGCGGGCATCCTGGCGGACAGCACGCTGGACCGCGCCGTGGTCATCGACGTCCCGCTCGAGGTGGCCCGGGCCCGGCTGCTGGCCCGCCGGGTGTGCGCCGGCTGCGGTCGCATCTACAGCGTAGAGCGGGCCCGCGGGCTTGAGACGTGGACGTGCGGGGCGTGCGGCGGGGAGGTGCGCCGGCGCGCCGACGACACCGAGGAGGCCGTCACGCGCCGGCTGGCTCTGTACGACGAGCAGACCCAGCCCCTGCTCGACTGGTTTACCCAGCGCGATCAGCTGCTCCTGGTGGATGGCGTCGGGACCAGCGAGGAAGTCTTCTCCCGCCTGCTGGCCGGGCTGTGGCCGCGGATCCCGACAGACCGGATCGCTCAGCTGGCGGGGGTCAGCGAGCCGGTCCCGACCGAGCCCCCGGCCGCGGAGACCGCCGAGGACCTGAGCAAGCTGGCGGTCGACGTGGTCATCGAGGTGCCCAGGGGAAGCCGGAACAAGTACGAGTTCGACCACGAGCGGCACGTGATGCACCTGGACCGGCGGCTGTTCTCGGCCACCGTCTACCCGGCCGACTACGGCTTCGTCCCGGAAACCCTGGCCGAGGACGGTGACCCGCTGGACGCCCTGGTGCTGCTGGAGGAACCGGTCTTCCCCGGCTGCTGGGTCAGCGCCCGCCCGATCGGGATCTTCTGGATGGAAGACGAGAAGGGGCCGGACGCCAAGATCATCTGCGTCCCGCTGGGCGATCCGCGCTATGACCAGGTGCGGGACCTCGACGACATGCCGTCCCACC
This sequence comes from uncultured Actinomycetes bacterium, assembly GCA_963711485.1. Taxonomy (GTDB): domain Bacteria; phylum Actinomycetota; class Actinomycetes; order Streptosporangiales; family Streptosporangiaceae; genus RYN-230. The sequence continues at coordinate 1,813 of CAVQEM010000046.1, read as the reverse complement.
TGCGCAGCGAGATCCATCATTTCTTCGACGTCTACAAGGCGCTTGAGCCGGGTAAGTCGACCTCGACCACGGGTTTCGAGGGCCGCGAAGCGGCGCTGGGGGAGATCGCCGCCTCCCGGGCCCGCCTGCTGCACCAGCAGCGCACCGGGGGGGATGCGAGCCAGCGACTCCAGCAGGAGCCGACCCCCGCGTAGCCGGGCCCCGCGGGCCGTGACCTACCAACGGCCTACCTCGCCCGGTTTACGCTAAGCGCCTCTCAGTGAGGAGGGACGACATGACCCGCACCGCCGTCCCGGCACCCATCCGGTCATTCGGACCGCCGCCATCGGTCCCGGCCCAGGCGCCCCGGCGTGGTCAACCCGCGGGGCCGCAGCTGCTCGGCCAAGACGAGCGGCGCCGGCTGGCCAGCGAGCTGCACGACGGGGCCATCCAGGAGGTCCTGGCCGCCGGGCTGGCTATCGACTTGTGCCTGGCTGACACGCCCGCCGGATCACCTCAGCACGCCACGCTGGAACACGCCAAGCGGCTCACCGCGACCGCCGTCCGCCGCCTGCGGTCCTCGCTGCAGAATCTCTGCGAGGACGCCACCGCCCTCGACGAAGAGCTGCCCGACATGCTCATGCGCCTCAAGGCCCAGCATCCCGCCTGCCCGCTCGACGTGAGCGTCGAGATCACCGGGACGCCGGTGCCGCTGGCGGCAGCGGTCACCCGGTCGCTGTTCCATGCGGCCAGCGAGTGCCTCTTCAACGCGGCCATCCACGGCCGGGCCCGCCGCGCGGCCATCCGGCTGAGCTACAGCCGCGCCGTGGTCGCGCTCTGCGTCGCCGACGACGGTCACGGGAACCCGAAGACGCTCAGGAAGATCATCCGCGGTGACGTGCCCGGCACCGGCGGCGGCTACCACCTGGGCCTGACCGACATCGCCGCGCGGGCCGAAGAGATGGGCTGGAGCCTGCGGGTCGACCGGTCCGACCTCGGCGGGATCGCGATCCGGGTGTCCCTGGCGGCGCTCGCCCCCGGTTACGAAGCAGGAGAGTCCGATGGATGAGATCAAGGTCGCCATCATCGACGATCACGCCATCGTCCGGCAGGGCCTGCGGGCCATGATCGACCGGGAGCCGGACCTGCGGGTGGTCGGCGAGGCGGCGTCCGCCCGGCTGGCCCCGGCGATGCTCGACCGGACCCGTCCCCGGGTGGTGCTCCTGGACCTGCGGCTGACCGCCGGCAGCGAGTGCGACGGCCTGTCCCTGTGCGCCACGATAACCCAGCGCTATCCCGACATCCGGGTGCTCGTGCTGACGAGTTCCGCGGACGAGTGGCTGATCCTGGAGTCCATCAAGCAGGGCGCGAAGGGCTTCGTGGTGAAGGACGTGGACCTGACCGAGCTGGTCCGGGCGATCCGGGCCGTGCACCGGGGGGAGAGCGCCTTCGACTCCCGCAGCGCCGGGGTCGTCGTCCGCTGGATGCACGGCAGCCAGCGTCCGGGGCCGGCCGCGACCGACATCACGCCGAGAGAACGGGAGATCCTGGTCCTGCTCGCTCGCGGGCTGAGCAACGTCGCGATCGGGCAGCGCCTGTACATCTCCGCGGCGACGGTGAAGTTCCACGTCGGCAACGTGATGCAGAAACTCGGCGCCCGGCGCCGCGCCGAGGCGGTGTACGCGGCCAGCAAGCTCGGCCTGATCTGACCAGCTCGCGGGCGGGCCGGGCTCGGCCCACGCCGAGCCCGGTCATTTCCCTCCTCGTCTGCTCCGCCTCCCTCCTCGTCTCCCGGGGCCCCGGCGTGACCGCCGGGGCCCGGAGCGGTACCGGT
>CAVQEM010000045.1:0-4095 GCA_963711485.1 uncultured Actinomycetes bacterium | reverse complement strand
CTGGCCCGCAGCCCTCGGGTGGTCCTGCCGATCTGCACGTCGAGCAGCACGGGCCGCACCTGCCCACCGGCACCGACTCCTTCGCCGCCACCGCCATCGCGCTCGAGGTGGCGGAGCGATCTCGACGCACTCGTGCTGCCGCTGTGCCCGCTGGGCGTGACCCCGTGCACATGCCGTATCCGGGCACGGTGTCGCTGCGGCCGAGCCACCCTGCAGGATCGGTCATCGACATCGGCTCTTCGCTGGCCGCGCACGGCGGCCGGGAGTTCGTGATCCTGAACTGGCACGAAGGAACATCCACGCTGGCCCTGGCGGCGGAGCGGCTGCACCGGGAGATCGGCCTGGCCGTGGTCGTGGTACAGGCCTGCTACGTGGCCGAGGAGCGGTTCGGGCCGCGGCGGGGGCCTGACCCACGGCGGGGAGATCGAGACCTGGTCGGTGCTGTGCTGCCGCCCCGACCTCGTGCATCTCGACCGGGCCGAGGGCAGCGGCGACCGGCAGCGCGGGAGCTGGCCGACCAGCTCCGCCGCGACCGCTCGTTCCAGCCGGTGCTCACCGACGTCCGGACCATGTCGCTCACCGGCTGGTATGGCGATCCCGCGGGCGCGACTGAGGACGAGGCGAAGGTTTTCGTTGCGGAGATGGGAACGGAAATCGCGGCGCGCCTTGACCGGGTGCTCCGGGCGCTCGCCACGGTACAGCCAGTGTCCAGCCCGGGAGTTCTGCATGACCGACGTGATCCCGGCCGGGGGCGGCCGCGTCCTCGCACTGCCCGGGCGGTCCGCCGTGGAGCTGGTCTCCGGGGCCGAGGGCGGCTACGACGTGACGGTCCGGCGGGTGGCGATCCCGCCCGAGGACGGCTCCGGGCCGCCCGCGCCCGCACCGGCACGACGGGTGCCCGGAGGTCATGCTGATCGTCTCGGGGGCGGGCGAGTTCACTACGCCGTCCCGGACCTGGCCGGTGGGACCGGTGACGTGATCGTGGTCTCGCCCGGCGAACTCCACCTGACCCGCAACCATGGCCCCGGCGACCTGGTCAGCCTCTGCTTCTTCCCGGTGCCGGACCTGGCCGCGGTGACCAGCGAGCCGGCCAGCGAGTCAGGCGGCGGGCTCCGGTGAGTGCCGACGTCCTGTGCCTGCGCCCGGAAGCCGACTTCCACGAAGTCGGCGTGCAGCCGCCGCCAGACCTGAAGATCCGGTTCGCCGCCGGGCCAGACGCCGTCCCCGACGCCGACCTGGCCACCGCCCGCGCGGTGGTGCTGGCGTCCGTCGGGCCGGCGATTGAACGGGCCTGGGCCGACCGGGCCGACCGCGTCGAGCTCGTCCAGTTCACCGGGGCCGGGGTGGACCGGGCGGCTAGCGCGTTCACCGGCCGGCCTGGCGTCGTGGTGGCCAACGTGCCCGCGGCCAACGCGCGGGAGGTGGCCGAGTACGTGCTGCTAGCCACGGGCAGCCTGCTGCGCGGCCTGGCTCTCGCCGACCGCGAGATCCGGGCCCGCCGGTACCGGGAGGTGCGCGGCCTGCTGACGCCCGCCGCCGTGCGCAGCCTGCACTCCGCCACCGTGGGCGTGGTCGGGCTGGGCCAGATCGGGCTGGCCACCGCGCGCCTGTTCCAGGCGGCCGGGGCGCAGGTCAGCTACAGCGACCCGGCCCCGCGGGAACCGGCCGCGGCCTCCGCGCTCGGGCTCGGCCGCCTGGGCCTGGGCGAGTTGCTGGCCGCCAGCGACGTGGTCACGCTGCACGTGCCGCTGGTGGCCGCCACCCGGGGGCTGATCGGGGAGGCCGAGCTGGCCCGGATGCGCCGCGGCGCCATCCTGGTCAGCGCGTCGCGGGGGGGTGTGGTGGACGAGGTCGCGCTGGCCGCGGCTCTGGAGGACGGTCACCTGGGCGGCGCGGTCGTGGACGTCTACGCGCAGGAGCCGCCCCCGGCGCAATCTCCGCTGCTGGCCCTGTCTGCCGCCGCGGCGGACCGGGTGCTGTTCACGCCGCATATCGCGGGCGTGGCCTACGAGGCGGCCCGCCGCCTGTACACCGAGGCGTGGGCGAATGTCCGCCGGGTGCTGGTTGACGGGCTCCCACCGGAGAACAGCGTCAGCGGAGCCGGACGACGCGAAGAGCCGGGCGCAGGACCAGGACGGATCCCGGAAGACCAGCCCAAGACGCATTGAGACGCGCGCTTCGATTTCTTCCTGCGCGGCGCAGGCCCACTTGGCCGTTTCCGGCTATCCGTGTCGTTTCCGTCCGCCCCGTTACCGGGAAGGCTGCGGCCCGTCGTTACCGGGAATGCTGGTGCAGGTCAGGGAGGCACCGGCCTGGATCACCGTGAACGAGATCCCGCGGGTCTGTGTGTCGTTCTGCGTGCCCCGGCGGTAGCCGATGCTGAGCTCTGCTCCGCTCCGGATCGCCGAGCCGTGGATCACGATGGTCACCGATGGCCAACTGGACCCCGTCGGCGGCACCCTGGTTCTCTGCGGTGCCGCCGTCGGCATCGGACCGTACACCTGGCGAGCTTCCGCTGACGCCGCCGGGTCGCCGTAGCAGACTTTCCGGCCTTGACCAGGGCCGGGATGCCGTGTTCCGCCAGAGCCTGGCGGACCGCGCCGGGGTTGATCACCTGCCCCGGGTACAGAGTCAGCGTCGTGACGCCGCCGGCGCCGGTGACGACCGAGAACGCCGCTAGTGTCCTGCGTCAGAAGTTCTGATGGTTAGTGTTGCTTGTTTCGTGGTGGCCTGCTCCGACTTTGGCGAGGTAGTCGGCGAGAGAATTCAGGATCTCGTCGGCGGTCTTGGTCCAGGTGAACGGGCGGGGGTTGTCGTTCCAGGTGGCGATCCATTCCCTGATGTCGTTCTCCAGGGCCTGGACTGAGGTGTGGACGCCGCGGCGGATCAGCTTGTCGGTCAGCAGGCCGAACCAGCGCTCGACCTGGTTCATCCAGGATGATCCGGTCGGGGTGAAGTGGACGTGGAAGCGCGGGTGGCGGGCGAGCCAGGTCCTGATCTCGGGGGTGTTGTGGGTGGCGTAGTTGTCGCAGACCAGGTGCACGTCCAGCCCGGCGGGCACCGCCTTGTCGATCGCGGCCAGGAACTTGCGGAACTCGATCGCCCGGTGGCGGCGGTGCAGTTCGCTGATGACGGTGCCGTCGGCGATGTTGAAGGCGGCGAACAGGCTGGTGATGCCGTGCCGCAGGTAGTCATGCGTGCGCCGCTCGGGCATGCCCGGCATCATCGGCAGCACCGGCTGGGACCGGTCCAGCGCCTGGATCTGGCTCTTCTCATCCACGCACAGCACCACCGCCTTCTCCGGCGGGTTGTGGTACAGCCCGACGACGTCGACGACCTTCTCCACGAAGAACGGGTCGGCCGACAGCTTGAAGGAGTCCTGCAGGTGCGGCTTGAGGTCGAACTTGCGCCAGATCCGCCCGACGGTCGACTTCGACAGCCCCGTGCGCCTGGCCATCGAGGCCCGCGACCAGTGCGTGTCCTTGCCCGGCGTGGTCTCCAGCGTGGCCACGATCACGTCCTCGACCTGGTCCAGCAGGATCGACGGCGGCCGGCCCGGCCGCGGCTCATCATGCAGGCCCTCCAGGCGCCCGGCGATGAACCGGGCCCGCCAGCGCTCGACGGTCGACTCGTCCACGCCGAGATCCGCGGCGGCCTCCTTATTCGTCCCGCCCTCCGCGCAGCGCAGCACGATCTTCGCCCGCAGCGCCAGGTACTGGGCAGTCTTCGCCCGCCTGGCCCACCGGACCAGCTGGGCCCGCTCCGCCTCATCCAGCACCAGGTCCGCTTTCCGCCGCCCGACCGGCGCGGCGTCCTCAAGCCCGGCCAGCCGCTCCGCGGCGAACTGGCGCCGCCACTTGGACACCGACTTGACCGCCACCCCCAGCGCCTGCGCAGCCCCGGCGTTCGACATCCCCTCGGCACACGCCAAGATGATCCGGGCCCGGTCAGCCCGCCAGCGCCCCGGCAACCCCGCCCGGCGCACCAGCTCAGCCCGCTCATCTTCAGACAGCACGATCTGCACAGCAGAAGGACCCGAATGCGACATGCCACGCAGACTAGCAGAACTAACCCTCAGAACTTCTGACGCAGGAC
>CAVQEM010000044.1:0-37169 GCA_963711485.1 uncultured Actinomycetes bacterium | reverse complement strand
AAGATCGCCGGGACCCTGTCCCTGGTGATGTTCCCCATCCCCACCGGGCTGCGGGCCTGGATCGAGGACGTGATCGTGGACGAGGCCGCGCGGGGCCAGGGCATCGGCCAGGTCCTGACCATGGAGGCGCTGCGGATCGCGGCGGAAGCCGGGGCCAGGACCGTGGACCTTACCTCGCGGCCCGCCCGGGAGGCGGCTGGCCTGCTTACGAGCGGGCGGGGTTCTAGTCCCGTTCCACCCGCCTGTACCGCTACACCTTCGCCGACCACGAAGCCGCTTCCTGACCCCCCGTCCCGCGGCCGCGGGTTGCCCGCCGCGCGGGCCCGCCCCGCCGGGCAGGCCCGCCCCGCGCCGGGCGGCGTGCGGGCCCTGGCACACCGGGCTGAACCGGCGAGGGCGCCGGCCGGTTACCGGCGAACCCGGCCACGGCCCCGAGCAGCCGGTCCACGTCGGACCGGTCGTTGTAGTGCACCAGGCCCGCCCGCACCGCTCCCCCGAGTCGCGGATTCCGAGCGCGCCGGTGAGTTCCCACGCGTAGTTGTGCCCGCTCCACACGTTGACCCCGCGGCCGGCGAGGTAGCGCGCCACGTCAGCGGGCGGGTGCCCGGCCGACGGTGAAGTACGCGGTCGGCGCGCGGTGCGCCGCCTTGCCGTAGGTGGTGACCTGGCCCATCGCGGCCAGGCCGTCCAGCAGGACCTGGAACAGGCTCTGCTCATAGTCTTCCACCGCGGCCATCGAGGCGAGCAGCCGCTGGCGGCGCGGGCCGGTCCCGCCGCCAGCCAGCTGGGCCAGGTGCTCCACGGCCGCGGTGACCCCGGCCAGGTCGGCGAAGGGCGGGGTGCCCTGCTCGAACCGCTCGGGCACCGAGTCGGGCGAGGGCTTCAGCTTGTCCGGATGCAGCGTCTCCAGCAGGGCCGGGTCGGCGATCACCGCCCCCACGTGCGGCCCGGACCACTTGTATGCGCTGGTCGCGTAGAAATCCGCGCCGAGCGCGGCCACGTTGACCGGGCCGTGCGGCGTGGCGTGCACGCCATCCACGTAGCTGAGCGCTCCCGCGGCGCGGGCCCGGGCGGTGATCGCGGCCACGTCCGGCCGCGTGCCCAGGACGTTGCTGGCCGCGGTGACGGCGACCAGCCGGGTCCGCTCGCCGACCAGGTCCGCATACTGGGCCGCGGGGAGCTCCCCCGTCGATATGTCGACTTCTGCCCAGCGGACGGTGGCGCCGGCCCGCTGGGCGGCGTGGATCCAGGGCCGCACGTTCGCGTCGTGATCGAGCCGGGAGAGGACCACCTCGTCCCCCGCGTTCCAGCGGCTGGCCAGCGTGTAGGCCAGCCGGTAGGTGAGCGTGGTCATGTTCGGCCCGAGGATCACCCCGTCGGCCTGCCCGCCCACCAGGTCGGCGACGGCCGCGCGGCATTCGGCGGTCAGCGCGGCCGAGCGGAAGCTGGCCGGGAACTCGCCGCCGGCGTTGCCGAGCCCAGACCGTAGGCCGCCCCGATGGCCTCGATCACGCTGGCCGGGACCTGGGTGCCCGCGGCACCGTCCAGGTAGGCGAACCCGTCGGCGAGGGCCGGATACGCCCCCCGCACGGAAACGACGTCGAATGCCATCAGCACCATCCCCTCAGCTAGCCTGCCGCGGCCTGACGGTCACGTGGTCCCGGAGGCCAGGGCCGCGGCCGGCGGGTGCGTGCGCGCGAGGCTGCAGCACGGGGCGGGGAGAATCCTGCCCCCCGGAATCCTGCCCGATGCGCGGAGCATGACGTGCCACGGGTCCTCGCGGACCGCCGCCTCCCCGGCTAGCCGGCCGCCAGGCCCGCGGCCCACCGCGGGCTCCTCCGGCCCGGCGTGATCCAGCCCGGCCCGCAGGTGCGGCATCCCCGCGTCCCAGCCGCGGAGCAGGATGTCCGGGTCGGCGGGGCGGTAGTCCTGGCCCACGGCCCGGGCGAGGTCCCAGGCGTGCAGATGCCACTCCGCGCTGGCCGCCCCCGCCATCCCGCCCACCGTGACCAGCACATCCCGGTACTGGTGATGCGGCAGATCCCAGATCGGCAGCAGACGCTGCGCGTACGACCGGGCCGAGCCGGCGAACGCCTCGACATGCTCCGGTCCGGACGCATCCGGGAGGGCGGCCAGTTCTGCGGCGTTCTGCCGGGCCAGCTTGCGGGCCAGCGTGCCTGGATGCAGCCCGGTGGCCATCAGCCGGGCCAGCCGGCTGGCCGGGGCGTCGTCGAGGTACTCGTGATAGTCGTCGGCGGCGCACCGCAGGTGGGCGGCCAGGTCGATGATCCGCCATTCCGGGCAGGGCGAGGGCGCGAGCCAGACGGCGTCAGAGAACTGCGCGGACAGCTGGCAGATGACCGTCACGCCGTCGTAGAAGGCGGCCAGCGCCGGGCCAGGTGACCAGCCCCGCACCGGTGACCTGTCCCCCGAATCCGTGCGCTCCACGGTCCCTCCCTGCGGGTAAACGGCACCGCTGCGCGAGCCCCCGGGCTAGTCAGGGTGCCAGAGTTGCCCTGCCACCGCTACCGGGCGACCGCGTCGCGGCGATGAGGTGACACAGCTGTGATGTCGGTGCTCGTCTCGTGATCTACCTGTTTCTTCCGCCCGCGGGCTCACTGCGGGCCCCCGGCCGGCGGCCGGGCCGGGTGCACCGCAGGGCCGGGCACAGCGCGGAGGCGGTTCACCGCGGGGCCGGGTACAGCCAGGGAAAATCCAGGTGACATAGCGGCAGACCCGCAGCTAGCGTTCGAGCAATGCCCCCCCATGAACCTGGCCGGAGCGCGCCTGCCGACCGTGGGGCGACCCCCCTCGCGTCACTCTGGCGAGTCCGGGCCTACCTGCGCCCCTACCGTTGGCAGCTCGTGTTCATGCTGGCCTGCGCGATCGTGGCCGTGGGCACCGAGATCGCCATCCCGTTGCTGACGAAATCCATGATCGATGGGGTGATCAGCCGTGGCGAGCGCCAGCTGCTGCTGCCCATCGGCGTGGCCGCGATCGGCCTGGGGGCCGGGCAGGCGCTGCTGAACTTCCTGCGGCGCTGGACGAATGCGAGCGCGGTCACCGGGATGGAGCAGTCCATGCGGGCGGACATCTACGCGCACCTGCAGCGGCTGCCGCCCTCCTTCCACGACGAGTGGCAGTCCGGCCAGCTGCTGTCCCGGGCGACCACGGACCTGTCCGCGATCCGGCGGTTCGCCGGCTTCGGCATCATCTTCCTGGTCACGAACGTGGTCACGTTCATCGCCGTGGTCGCGCTGCTGATCCGGCTGAACTGGTGGCTCGGCCTGCTCACGGCGACCGTGTTCCTGCCCGTGGTGGCGGCCAGCACCCGGTTCCAGCAGACCTACCGGGTACTCTCCCGGCGCGCCCAGGACCAGCAGGGCGACCTGGCCACCTACGTGGAGGAGGCCGCGACCGGGATCCGGGTGCTCAAGGCGCTCGGCCGGGGTGACGAGGCCGCCGGGCAGCACCGCGGCCAGGCCCTCGAGGTGTTCGGCACCGAGCTGCAGAAGGCCCGGCTGCGCAGCACGTTCTGGGCCGGCCTGGACCTGATCCCGAACGCGCTGATCGGCGTCCTGCTGCTGCTGGGCGCCATCGCGACCAGCCGGCACGAGCTGACGCTGGGCGGGCTGGTCGCGTTCATCACGCTGACCCTGGCGCTGGTCTGGCCCATCGAGTCGATGGGCTACATCCTGGCGGGCGGCCAGGAAGCCGCCACCGCGGCCCAGCGGATCTTCGAGATCCTGGACACCCCGCCCGCGATCAGCAGCCCGGCCGGCCCCGGCCCGGACCGCGGGGCGGCCGCGGCCCGGCGGGCGCGGCCGGCCCGGCTGGCCTTCGACCACGTCGGGTTCAGGTACCCCGGCGCGGAGCAGCCCTTACTGCGGGACGTGACCCTGACCGTGGAGCCGGGCCAGACCATGGTGCTGGCCGGCGCGACCGGGGCGGGCAAGACGACCCTGCTGCAGATGGTGCCCCGGCTGGCCGACGTGACGGCCGGGGCCGTCCTCATCGACGGCACCGACGTGCGCCGGGTACCGCTGCCGGTGCTCCGGTCCCGGGTCGGCTGCGCGTTCGAGGACCCGACCCTGTTCTCGGCCAGCGTCCGGGAGAACGTGGCCTACGGCGCCCCCGGCGCCGATGACGCCGCGATCGAGGCGGCGCTGGACATGGCGCAGGCCGGGTTCGTGCACGACCTGCCCTGGGGGCTGGACACCCGCATCGGCGAGCAGGGCATGGCCCTGTCCGGCGGCCAGCGGCAGCGGGTGGCGCTGGCCCGGGCCATCCTGGCCCGGCCGTCGCTGCTCATCCTGGACGACCCGCTGTCCGCGCTGGACGTGCACACCGAGGCGAAGGTGACCCGGGCGCTGAGCGGGCTGCTGGCCGAGACCACCGCGCTCGTGGTGGCGCACCGGCCGTCCACGGTCATGCTGGCGGACAAGGTGGCCCTGCTCCGCGACGGCGTCATCGCCGCCACCGGCACGCACGCGCACCTGCTGGCCAGCCAGCCCCGGTACCGGGAGCTGATGAGCGGCGCGGACGAGCCGGACGCCGGGGAGCAGGCGGCATCATGACCTCCGACACGTGGCGCGGAATCGCCGCCGAGGACGTCGACCAGGTCAGCGGCGGCCTGGCGGCGCTGCTGCGCCGCCGCGCCCGGCGGCTCCTGTTCAGCCTGCTGCGCCCGCAGCGGGCCCGGGTGATCGTCACCTTCGTGCTCATCGTGACCGCGAGCCTGGCCGCGCTGGCTGGCCCGTGGCTGGTCGGGGTGGCCATCGACCGTGGCATCCCGCCGCTGCTGCACGGCGGCGACCTGGTGCCGCTGGCGCTGTACGTGGCTGGCTTCGGGGCGGCCGTGGCCATCCAGGCCGTGGCCAGCCGGGGGTTCATCTACTCGATGGGCAAGCTCGGCGAGACGGTGGTGCTGGAGCTGCGCCAGCGGTTGTTCCGGCACTTCCAGGAGCTGCCGGTGTCGTTCCACGAGCACTACACCTCGGGGCGGGTCATCTCCCGGCAGGTATCCGACATCGACTCGATCTCCGACCTGTTCGACGACGGCCTGGACGCGCTGGTGTCCGCGGCGCTCTCGCTGATCCTCGTGGGAGCCGGGATGCTGCTGCTGGACTGGCCACTGGCGCTGGTGGTGCTGGCCGGCTTTGTCCCGCTGGCCTGGCTGACGATCTGGTTCCGGCGCGAGTCCGCGGCCGCCTACCGGCGGACCCGGGAAACGATCGCCCAGGTCATCGTCCAGTTCGTGGAAACCTTCGGCGGTATCCGCGCCGTGCAGGCGTTCCGCAGGGAGCAGCGCAACGAGGAGATCTTCGGCAGGCTCAACGGTGAGTACGCGGCGGCCAGCCTGCGCTCGTCCCGGGTGCTCGCGGTCTACGCGCCGGGGATCACCCTGGTCGGCAACGTGGCCACCGGGGTCGTGCTCTGCTACGGCGGGCTGCGGGTGCTCGACGGCGACATCAAGGTCGGGGTGCTGGCCACATTCCTGCTCTACCTGGGCCGGTTCTTCGACCCGCTGCAGGACCTGTCCCAGTTCTATAACTCGTTCCAGTCCGCGGCCGCCTCGCTGGAGAAGATCTCCGGCGTGCTGGAGGAGCCGCCCGCGGTGCCAGAGCCTGCCCACCCGGTGCCCCTGCCAGCCCGCCGCGGGGCGCAGGCCCAGCTCGGGGGCCGCGAGGTCCGGTTCGAGGCGGTGCGATTCGGCTACCGGGACACCCCGGTGCTGCCCGGGCTGGACCTGACCATCCCGGCCGGGCAGACCGTGGCCCTGGTGGGCGCCACCGGGGCGGGGAAGACCACCGTGGCCCGGCTGCTGGCCCGCTTCTATGACCCCGGCCAGGGCAGCGTCCGGCTGGACGGGGTCGACCTGCGGGACGTGCCGGACCGGGTGCTGCGGCGGGAGGTTGTCCTGGTCACCCAGGAGAACTTCGTGTTCTCCGGGTCGGTGGCCGGCAACATCCGGCTGGCCGGCCGGACGCGACCCAGGCCGAGGTGCAGGCCGCGGCCCGGGCCATCGGGGCGGACGCCTTCATCTCCGCGCTGCCCGGTGGCTACCAGGCTGATGTGGGCAAGCGGGGCGGGCGGCTGTCGGCCGGGCAGCGCCAGCTGGTCGCGTTCGCCCGCGCGTTCCTCGCCGCCCCCTCGGTCCTGGTGCTCGACGAGGCCACCTCGCTGCTGGACATCCCCAGCGAGCAGCTGGTGCAGGCGGCGCTGCGGACCATCCTGGCCGGGCGGACAGCGATGATCATCGCGCACCGGCTGTCCACGGTGGAGATCGCGGACCGGGTGCTGGTGCTCAGCGCCGGGCAGGTCGTCGAGGACGGCCCCCCGGCCCGGCTCCTTGGATCGGGCGGGCAGTACTCCGCGCTGCACGCTGACTGGCGGGACAGCCTCGCGTAGGGCGGGGACCGGCGCTGCCTCGCCCCGGGGGCCCGCCTTCTCTCCCAGGGACCGCCTTCTCTCCCGGGGACTGCGCCGCCGCACAGCGCTCGCTGGCCAGTGCCCGCCGCGCAGTGCCCGCCTGCCGGTGCCCGCCGGCGCGTCCGCCGCCGGTGCCCGCCAGGCAGGCGGCGCTCCCCGGCGTCGGCGCGCCATCCGCTAGGCTCGCCGTTGGCCCCGCACAGGCCAGAGGTTCCAGCGTGACGTAGGAGCGCACCGTGATCCGCAGACGCAAGCCGGTCAGCCAGGAGGCCGAGCAGAAGCTCGCCGCCGACCAGGCGCTCGCCGGCCGCTTCGACGAGCTGCTCGCCGAGGCCCGGGCCGCCGAGCAGGACCTGCGTGACGGGGAGGCGGCCAATGCGCCGCTCAGCGAGCGTTACCCGCTCGCCAAGCGGCTGGACGCGGCGCTCACCGCCGTCACGCTGGCCGCGTTCGCGGCCGAGCGCGTGGCGATCGGCCCGCACGGCTACGAGGACCGCATCTACCGCCGCAAGGCGAAGGCGACTCCCCCAGTCCGGGCCTGGTCTGCCGAGGCGGAACGGCTGCTCACCCTGCGCGAGAGCCACCGGCTGACCGGCATTCCGCGCATACCGCCCACCCCGGCCATGGGTGGGTCGGACGAGCACGCGCCGGGATTCCGGCCGGCCGATTCTGGCCCGGTTGCGACTCGGTAACAGAAGTTCGCCGGCCGATGCGAAAATGTGACGCGGCCACCCCAGCGGGGATACCCAGTTAGGTGACCCGGGTCACGTAGCCTATTAGCTACTAGTAACAAAGAGTGACCTCATAAATCGTCACAACGGACTATGTCGTGCGTTGGACGAAGACCGGCACACTAGCATGTGATCAACACCACAGCCATACATTGACCAGGAGGCACACGCATGTGCCCGCACACGCCGCCATGTCCAGACGCGCGAGCGCTGGACCGAGAGGCGGCCCGGACTGTCGTCAGTCACCCCGAGCAGGGCTGGAGCCTGCTCTGCAACGGCATCGTCGTGTTCGAGGACACTGGCGAGCTACTGCCCGGAGGGGATACGGTCGCGCCGCACAGGCCCACAGATGTGAGCGCAACCAGCAGCACCATCCCTGCGGCCCCGCACGCGGCGGCCCGCATGCGCACGCCCGCCGAGCCTGCGGCTTAGCCAGCCCTCCGCGTCGCGGCGCCGGCCGCGGAGCACAGCAGGCCCCCGCCGCTGAGCGCCGCGCTTCACACTCGCTCCGCACGGCAATCCCCGCCGCTGAGCGCTGCACTCCCCCCGCTCCGCACGGCAATCCCCCGCCGCTGAGCGCCGCGCTCCACACCCGCTCCGCACGGCAATCCCCCGCCCGTTCCGCGCGGCAGCCCGCCGCTGCTCAGCGCGGGCAGCTAGTTAGGGCCGCCAGCCCCCCAGCCGCCTGCCCCCCGAGCCGCCAGCCCCCCCGCCGCCGGCCCCGCCGCCGGCTGGTGAACTGGCGCGGCGCCCACCAGGCAGGCGGGTCAGCGGTTGACGAGCCCCGGCAGGCCGGCCAGCCAGGCCCCGGCGGTCGCGCCGACCGTCCGGGGCTTCGCCGACAAGGCGTGGGTTTCGCCGTCCAGCACCACGACCCGGGTCCGGGGTGCCCGATCCGGGATGCCGAACGGATCGCGCTTCCCGCTGACGACGAGGATGTCCGTGCCCGCCAGGGACAGCTCACCCGCCCGCGACTTCTCCGGGTGCCCGGGCGGATGGAGCGGGAAGGCCAGCGCGAGTACCGCCCGGGCCCCGGTGGCAGGGGCGGTCCGGCAGGCCACGCGGGCGCCGTTGCTCCGGCCGCCCTGGACGAGCGGCACGCCGGGGCCCGCCTCCGCCCGCAGCGCGTTGACGATCTGGATCCAGGCGGCGTCCTGCCGCTCCGGCGGGCCGGGCGCGCGGCGACCCTTGACCCGGTAGGGCTGGGTGACCAGCGCCACCGCGGCGCCAAGCCGCAGCGCCGCGTCCCGGACCGCCAGCAGGTCGGCGGAGTCCGGGCCGCCCCCGGAGCCGTGGGTCATGACCAGCAGGAACGCGGGGTCCCGCGCCCGCTGCCCGTCTCCGGGCGGCCAGGTGAGGTCGGCCCGCGCGGCGCCCTCGGTGGTCATGATCTCCACGCCGCGAAGCGTAGCCTGCGTCCCGTGTGCAGGATCCTCACGGCCTGCCGGTCCGCCCGCAGCCGGCTCCCGGCCAGCCCGAGCCGGGACCGGTGGCCGGCGGTTCAGACGTTGAGGAGCTTGCGGAGGTAGTGGCCGGTGTGGCTGCCTTCGATGGTGGCTATCTGTTCGGGGGTGCCGGTGGCGATGACCTGGCCGCCGCGGGATCCGCCGTCGGGGCCGAGGTCGATGACGTGGTCGGCGGTCTTGATGACGTCGAGGTTGTGCTCGATGACGATGACGGTGTTCCCGCTGTCCACCAGCTGGCCCAGCACGGCCAGGAGCTTGCGGATGTCCTCGAAGTGCAGCCCGGTGGTGGGCTCGTCCAGCACGTAGATGGTCCGGCCGGTGGAGCGGCGCTGCAGTTCGGCGGCGAGCTTGACCCGCTGCGCCTCGCCGCCGGACAGGGTCGGCGCGGGCTGGCCGAGGCGGACGTAGCCCAGGCCGACGTCGGCCAGGGTCTTGAGGTGGCGGTGGATGGCCGGGATGGCCGCGAAGAACCCGGCGGCCTCCTCGATCGGCATGTCCAGCACGTCGGCGATGGTCTTGCCCTTGTAGTGCACGGCCAGGGTGTCGGTGTTGTACCGGGCGCCGTGGCACACCTCGCACGGCACGTACACGTCCGGCAGGAACTGCATCTCGATCTTGATGGTGCCATCGCCGGCGCAGGCCTCGCACCGGCCGCCCTTGACGTTGAAGGAGAACCGGCCCGGCTGGTAGCCGCGGACCTTAGCCTCAGTGGTCGCCGCGAACAGCTTCCGGACATGATCAAACACCCCGGTGTAGGTGGCCGGGTTGGACCGCGGGGTCCGCCCGATCGGCCCCTGGTCCACGTGCACCACCTTGTCCAGCTGCCCCATCCCGGTCACCCGCACATGCCGGCCCGGGACCGTCCGCGCCCCGTGCAGCTCCCGCGCCAGCGCGTGATACAAGATGTCGTTGACCAGCGTCGACTTCCCCGACCCCGACACCCCCGTCACCGCGATCAGGCAGCCCAGCGGGAACGCTGCCTCCACATCCTTCAGATTGTGCTCACTGGCCCCCTTGACCACCACCTCACGCGATTTTGACCGCGGCCGCCGCGCCGCCGGCACCGGGATGGCTTTCCGCCCGGTCAGGTACGCCCCGGTCAGCGACTCCTGGCTGGCCAGCAGCTCCTCCACCGGCCCGGACACCACCACGCTGCCGCCGTGCTCACCCGCCCCGGGGCCGATGTCCACCACCCAGTCCGCGGCCCGGATCGTGTCCTCATCGTGTTCCACCACGATCAGCGTGTTCCCCAGATCCCGCAGCCGGATCAGCGTCTCCAGCAGCCGGTGGTTATCCCGCTGATGCAACCCGATCGACGGCTCATCCAGCACATACAACACCCCCACCAGCCCCGACCCGATCTGGGTCGCCAGCCGGATCCGCTGCGCCTCCCCACCCGCCAGCGTGGCCGACGCCCGGTCCAGGGACAGGTAGTCCAGGCCCACGTCGAGCAGGAAGCCGAGCCGCGCGTTGACCTCCTTGAGGATCCGCCCGGCGATCTGCATGTCCCGGTCCGACAGCTCCAGGCTGCGCAGCAGCTTGGCCAGCTCGCCGATGGGCTGCCCGCAGATCTCGGCGATGGACCGGCCGTCCACGCTGACCGCCAGTGCGATGGGCTTGAGCCGCGACCCGTGGCAGGTCGGGCACGGCACCTCGCGCATGAACCCCGCGAACCGTTCCCGGCTGGAGTCCGATTCCGCCTCCGAGTGCCGCCGCTCGATGTACGGGATCGCGCCCTCGAACGAGGTGTAGTACGAGCGTTCCCGGCCGTAGCGGTTCTTGTACCGGACATGCACCTGCTTGTCGTAGCCGTTCAGCAGGGCCTTCCGCGCGGCCGTGGAGAGCCTGGACCACGGCGTGTCGACGCTGAACCCGAGGGAGGCGCCCAGCGCCTCGATGAGCCGGATGAAGTAGTCGCTGACGTGGCCGCCGCTCCAGGGCCCGATGGCGCCGTCGGCCAGGGTCTTGTCCGGGTCAGAGACGACCAGTTCCGGGTCGACCTCCATCCGGGTGCCCAGCCCGGTGCAGTCCGGGCACGCCCCCCACGGGGAGTTGAACGAGAACGACCGCGGCTCCAGCTCCTCAAACGACAAGTCGTCATACAAGCACGCCAGATGCTCCGAGAACATCCGCTCCCGGTGCGGGTCATCGTCGGGCAGGTCCACGAAATCCAGCACCACCACCCCACCCGACAACCCCAGCGCGGTCTCCACCGAGTCGGTCAGCCTGCGCCGGGCATCAGCCCTGACCGCCAGCCGGTCCACCACCACCTCGATGGTGTGCTTCTCGTACTTCTTGAGCGCGGGCAGTTCACCGCCCTCCCCGCTGGCCACGCTGTCCAGCCGGATCACCGTGCCGTCCACCCGGGCCCGGGAATACCCCTTGACCTGCAGCTCACGGAGCAGCTCGGTGTACTCCCCCTTCCGGCCGCGGATGACCGGCGCGAGCACCTGGAACCGGCTGCCCTCCTCCAGCTCCAGGACCCGGTCCACGATCTGCTGCGGCATCTGCCGCGCGATCGGCCGCCCGCACACCGGGCAGTGCGGCTTACCCACCCGGGCATACAGCAGCCGCAGATAGTCATACACCTCGGTGATGGTGCCCACCGTGGACCGCGGATTCCGCGACGCCGCCTTCTGGTCAATCGACACCGCCGGGGACAGCCCATCGATGAAATCCACATCCGGCTTATCCATCTGGCCCAGGAACTGCCGCGCATACGCCGACAGCGACTCGACATACCGCCGCTGCCCCTCCGCGAAAATCGTGTCAAACGCCAGGCTCGACTTCCCCGACCCCGACAACCCGGTAAACACGATCATGGAATCCCGCGGCAGCTCCAGCGACACATCCTTCAGGTTGTGCTCACGGGCGCCACGGACGACAAGATGATCAGCCACTGTGCTCAATTCTCCGGGTCAGGACGGGGGTTCTCCGGCTCATGATGGACGGATCTCCAGCTCAGGACGGGTAAGGACGTTACGCCGACACAAGCCACGCCATGATATTCGGGACCACTGACAAAACATCGCCGCGGCGGAAGAGCTTCCCGGGCGGCGCACCGCCGGGGTCATGCCGCCCCGGGCCGCACACCCCGGCCGCATGGCCGGACACCGCCGGGCCTGCGGCTGCCGGACCGCCGGCCCGGGCCAGGCGCCCCTGAGCAGCACCACCCGTCCCCCGCTGCCTTCCAGGGTGCCATTCCGCAGTGTCATCCCGCAGGGGGATGATGGTGCCGAACCCCGGCAAAGGAGCCCTGTGGACACCGAAATCGCCGTGGCCCTGACCCGTCTGGGCGGATCGACGGACCGTCTGCTGGCCACCGCGGACGTGCTGACCGACACCGGGACCGCCGCGGAGTCCCGGCTGCCCGGCTGGACCCGCGGGCACGTCCTGACCCACCTCGCCCGTAACGCCGACGCCTTCCGCAACCTGCTCACCTGGGCCCGGACCGGCGCCGAGACACCGATGTACCCGAGTGAAGAGGTCCGGGGCCGCGAGATCGAGGCAGGAGCGGGGCGGTCCGCCGCACAGCTCGCGGCCGACCTGCGGGCAAGCGCCGCCGCGTTCGCCGGTGCGGCGGCCGAGCTTCCGGCCATGGCCTGGGACGCGCCGGTGAGCAGGCGCGGCGTCACGTTCCCGGCGCGGGACATCCTGTCGGGGCGGCGGTCCGAGGTGGAGATCCACCACGTGGATCTCGGCGCGGGGTACGAGCCGGGCGACTGGCCTGCTGACTTCGTGGGGGTGACCCTGGCCCGGGTGGCCACGGACTTCGCTGGCCGCCCCGACGCACCCGCCTGCCTGGCCTGGCCGGATGGCCAGGATGCGGCCTTCCCGATCGGCCCGGCCGGCCCTGGCCGGCCAGCCCTGTACTGGCCGGCCCTGAACGGGCCAGCCGTGAACTGGCCAGCACCGAACTGGCCAGAACCGGGCCGGCCCTCGCGGTGACCGTGGCCGGGCCACCGGCCGCAGTGCTGGCCTGGCTGCTCGGCCGCGGCCGCGGCCGCGGCCTCACAGTCACCGGGGCCGCGGCCGCGCCGGTGCTGCCACCCTGGCGGTAACCCGCGGCTGGTTCGGTGTAGAAAGGCAGCAACGCAACGCAAGGAGGCAGCGGTGGCCTACACCGGGGACGTGAGCGTGGGCGGCCCGCCCGACACGCGCGAATTGCCAGGGCTGACCGTGACCAAGCTCGCGGTCGGGCCGATGGACAACAACGCCTACCTGCTCACCTGCACCGAGACCGGCGAGGCCGCGCTGATCGACGCAGCGAACGAAGCCAGCCGCCTGCTTGAGCTGATCGGGGACCGGCCGGTGCGCCGGATCATCACCACCCACCGGCACTTTGACCACTGGCAGGCGCTCGGCGAGGTCCAGGAAGCCACCGGCGCGGACGTGATCGCCCACCCGGACGACGCGGTGGAGCTGCCGGTCCCGGTGACCACGCTGGTGGAGCACGGCGACGCGATACCGGTCGGGGCGGCCACGCTGTCCGTCATCCACCTGCGCGGGCACACCCCGGGCAGCATCGCGCTGAGCTACGACGCCGCCGGGCGGCTGGCCGGCGAGCCGCACCTGTTCACCGGGGACTCGCTGTTCCCCGGCGGCCCGGGCAACACGCAGGGCGACGCGGAGCGGTTCGCCCAGCTGATGGAGGACCTGGAGGAGCGGGTCTTCGCCCCGCTGCCCGACCCTGCCTGGGTGTACCCGGGGCATGGGAAGGACACCACGATCGGCGCTGAGCGGCCGCATCTCGGCGAGTGGCGCGCCCGCGGCTGGTAGCACCCGGGCCGCGGATCCCGCACCGCGGATACGGGTCACGGATAGGGGCCGGGGGCGGCGGCCCGGTCAGCGGACCTGGGTGCTGTAGACCACCACGTTGCTGAGATAACTGCGGGTGGCATAGTCGAACGTGCCGCCGCAGGTGATGAGGTGCAGCTCGGCGTCGGGTGCGGGGCCGTACACCTTCGCGGTGGGGAAATGGTCCTTCGGGTACTGCCGCACCGCCGACACGCTGAATACGGCCAGGCTGCCGTCCGCCCGGCGCACGTAGATGCGCTCACCGGGCCGGATGTCGCTGAGCCGGAAGAAAATGCCCGGGCCGAGGTAGGAGTCGATGTGCCCGGCGATGACGGAGGACCCGGTCTCTCCCGGCCGCGGGCTGCCGGTGTACCAGCCGGCCACCGCGGCGGAGGCAGGCACCTGCAGGGTGCCCTGCGCGGTGATGCCCAGCCTGATCAGCCTGGTGTGCACGCCGATGGCCGGGATGGTCAGGGACACCGGGGCCGGGGCGGCCTGCGCCGGTGACGGGTCCGGGGCCGGGGCGGCCGACCCGGACGGCACCGGGACGGTCTCGCGTGCCGCCCGGTCGGCGGCCAGCCCCGGGTGGCCGGTCAGCATGATCAGGCCGGCCACGCCGAGCGCCAGCACGGCCAGCCCGCAGGCCAGGACGGCCACGGCCAGCGGCCGGCGCCGCCGACGTGGCGGGCCGCCCGGGGGCGGCCCGCCGGCTGGCGAGATGCGTGACGGCCCGGGCCGGGACGACTCCCGGGGTGCCAGGCCACGCCGGGACGGACCGCGGTGACCGTGCCGGGAGCGGCCTGCCGGGCTCGCGGGCGCGGGACGGCCCGCCTCCGTCAACGGGCGTGCCGGGCCACGGCCCTGACCCGGCGGAGCCGGTAGCCGCCGGCCAGGGCCAGGAGCGCCCCCGCGGCCACCGCCGCCAGCCAGGGCAGCGGCGAGGACGCGGGCTTCGGGGCCGTGCCGCCGAGACCGGTCGCCGCACCACCTGTGGGCATGACCGCGCTGCCAGCGGCGTCCATCAGGTCGGTGACCTCCAGGCCGCTGGCTGAATCCAGCACGACCAGGGTGTGGATGGTGCCCGGGGTCAGCGTGACCTGGCCGGACCACGTCTCACTGCCGCCCTTGGCGTGGACGGTCCAGGTGCCGGGAGAATCCGTCCCGTACTGGTGACGCTCCCGAAGGCGAGGTTACGGGCCAGCGTGGCACGGCCGGCGGTCACCGTGACGTCATGCTCCTTGAGGGACGCCTGGATCACCCGGACGAGCGACTTGCCCGTGGGCGTGGTCAGCTGGTCGTCGAGGACCTGCAGGTGAAGCGCCTTGGCCGGCCCGACCCCGGCCACGGTGTAGGCGTGACCCGGGTGGACCATCAGGTTGGTGGACAGCACCGGAGGGGACGCCGCTGACGCGCCCGCCCCGCGCATGGCCACCGTGTACTCGCCATGGGGGACGCGCTCGTAGGGCGACACGGTGCCGTAGGCGACGTGCCTGAGCACGATCATCGCGCTGGGCTTGCCGAAGCTGTACAGGTAGACGTCCACCGGCGGGGTATTCGGGGACAGGTGCGCGAGCCTGACCCAGCCGTACCCCGACGAGACCGGGACATGGGTGGTGGCGGCCGCCGCGGGCCCGGCGGCCGCGGTGAGCGCGACCAGGGCCCCGCTGGCCAGCAGGGCCAGCCCGGTCCTCCGGCGGCGAAGCGCCGCGCGCGGGCGGGGCAGGCGCCGCGCCCGGATCACAATGAACTCCGTACCATCGTGCACTCCCACTCCCAGGATGAATCATCCAGTGTTGACAATGCGTGTCTTGACGTGTGGTCTTGCTCCGGTCAGCCCTTCCCGAGCAAACCGAGGGGGCTGGGCGCGCCGAATTCGACGCGCAGCACCGGCTGGCCACCGGCCAGCCGGACGACGCTGATGTGCGAAGGGCGGTACGGGGCCAGCTGGCCGCGGAGGAAACCGGCCAGGGAGCCGATCGTGTTGGGCCGGAGCCGGGTCCCCGGACTGGCCGGCGCGATGTCGGCGGCCCGCAGCGGCATGCCCGCACTCGCCCCGGCGGCGGGCGCCGGGAAATCGACCACAGCCACCGGGTGCATGGTGGCCAGGGCAGCGAACACGGTCAGCAGGCGGGAATCGACCTGGCCGGCGGCCAGGGCCCGGCGGGCGGCGGCGGACGGACGGAGCCGGGAGTTCTGCAGCAGCTGGCGGCCCGCGGAGGCCCGCGCCGCCACGTCGGCCCGCAGGCTGCGCAGGTAGGCCGCGGCCCCGTCGGCCGCTACCACCCGGACCGCGGTCTGCGCGCTGCCCGTCCCGAAGCTGGCCAGCACGACCGGCGCGTACACGCTGCTCAGCCGGCCGCCGAATTCGCTGCGGACGGCGGCGGTGGACACGATCAGGTCACTGCCCAGCGGGGCGGGATTGCCCCCGCCCAGCGCGAGCAGCTGCCCCCCGGGGATCCCGTGCGCCTGCAGCAGCGCGCACATCTGAGGGTCGCAGGACACGATCGCGTCCGCGGACGCCTGCCCGGCGATCCAGCGGGCCGCGGCGGTCCGGGCCGCCGCGGCCGCCCGGACGCCTGCCGGGGCGGGCACGCCGCCGGCCCTGGCCCGGGTCCCGCCGGGGGTGTGGCCGGCCGGGGCCGGGCTGCTGGTCAGAGCGATGCTGATCGCGCCCGCGCCAAACAGCACCGCGGCCACGACGAGCAGGGTGAGTACCCGCCACCGGGTCTGCGCGGGCCAGCGCAGGTGCAGGCGGCGCTGCGCCCACAGCCGCACGGTGGTGAGCAGCACCGTGCCCCAGGCCGGCGGGGGCGGGGTCGGGCCCGGCCGGGCCCGCCGGGGCGGTGCCGCCCGGGGCCGGGCCGCCCGGCTTCGGCACCGCCGGGCGCCGGTCGCGGAGCCGCAGAGGGGTGAGAGGTGTCCGCCGGGGGACGGCCAGCCGGAGGCCCGGAGGGCGGCGCGGGCGCGGCGTCCCAGCGGCGGGTGTCCCAGGCCCAGCGGAACCGGGCCCCGCTTCCGGGCTGTCCCCGGTGCCGGATGCGGACGCGGCGCGGCGCTCGTCCTCCTGGTCCTGACGGGCCAGCGTGACGGCCTCCAGCGCGGCGGCGAGGTCCTGAACCGACAGGACGGCCGCGCCCTGGGCGGCGTCCGCGCTGACGTCACGCGCGGGGCGGTTGCTGGTCCGTGACGGCAGATCATCCGGCTGGCTGCCCACTGCAGAATTCCCGGGCATTGACCCGGGTGACTTCAGCCGTCGGATTTGCGGTTGCACGCACGTCCCCCACCGGGCCGGCGAGGAGTAAGACCAAGCCCAGGGGAACAGACGAGCACACCTTTCAAGACCATTTCAAGGGGAATAACACGATGCTACTAAGGGAATACGTACCGTTGAGTAGGACTCGATCTGATCACGGTCCGTATAACCTGTTCCCGGCTCAGGCCGGGATTTCGCCGCGCATAGTTACGGGCATCCGTTACCGGTTTACCGGACGCGTTGGTAAAGGCCGAGCGCCTGCTCCACCGCGGCGGTCTCGGTGGGCAGCAGGGCCGCCCGGGCCCGCGCCGCCGCAGCCAGCCGCGCCGCGGCCGCCGGGTCGTCCAGGAGCCGGGTCACCGCGGCGGCCAGTACCTCCGGGTCGCCGGGCTGGACGAGCAGGGCACCGTCGTCGCCGGTCAGCTCGGCAATCCCGCCGACCCTCGTGGCCACCAGCGGCAGGCCCGCACGCAGCGCCTCCTGCACGATGAGCGGCTGGCCTTCCCAGATGCTGGGCACGACGACCACGTCCGCGGCGGCCAGCAGCGCCGGCACGTCGCGGCGCTGGCCGAGGAACCGGATCGCCACCCCCGCCAGGCCGGCCTGGCGGCGAAGGTCTGCCTCCAGCGGCCCTTCGCCCGCGATAAGCAGCAATGGGACCGCTCCGCGGGGCTGCCACCGCGCGGCGGCGCGGATGAGCGTGCCAAATCCCTTCTGGGTGGCCAGCCGGCCGGCCGCGAGCACGATCCGCCGGCGCTCCTGGCCTCCAGGCTCCCGGCCGGGCATCTCACTGCCTCCCCCCTCACGCTCCCCGGGCTCACCCCTGCCGGGTTCACGGCCCCGGAATTCACGGCCCGCGAATTCACGGCGCAGGTCGGCCACCTCGGCGGGTGAGACCTCGGCCGGGGCCGGCGCGGGCACGAGCGCCCTCCCGGCCAGCCGGGCCCCCTTGCGGCGCATCCGGGCGTCCAGATCGCCGGACACGGTGAGCACCGCATCCGCCCGGCGGGCGACGATCAGTTCCAGCCCGGCGTAAACGGCGGCGGCCGGGCCGCGGGCGGGCGGGGCGTTGTGCACGGTGACCGCCAGCGCGGTGCGTGGCGCGCCCGGCACGGCCAGGGCCACGGCGGCCAGCGCGCCCGCCCGCAGGCCGTGCGCGTGCAGCACGTCGGGGCGGTCACGGGCCAGCAACCGCCGCAGCCGCAGCACGGCGCCGGCGTCCCGGGCGGGCCGGGGACGGCTGGCGATGTCCACCGTGCTGAAGTCCCAGCCCGGTCCCGGCGCGGCCGAGCCCAGCGCAGCTGAGCCCGGCGCGGCCGGGCCACCCGGGGCGGCCGGGCCGGGTAGACATGGACCGTGGCGCCCCGGGCGGCGCACCCGCGGGCCAGCATGGCCACGTGCCGCCCGGTCCCACCGGCCGTCGCGGCGAGCAGGTAGCTGACGCGCAGCCCGGCCCCGGCCTGGTCCCCGGCCCCGGCCTGGTCCCCGGCCGGCCCCGGCCGGGTTCACGCCCCCGGTCACGACAGTGCCTTCCGCCCGGCCCGCCAGGACCCTGGCAGCAGGTCCCGGCCACGGGCCAGCACCGCACGCAGATCCCCTCCGTCCAGGGCCAGCGCCGCTCCCCCGAACACGAGCGTCACGCACAGGCAGGCCAGGATCGCGAGCCCGGCGTTGGCGAAGAAGCCGCGGGCCGGCACGGCGACGGCCAGCGCGGTGCCCGCGGCCGCCCCGGCCAGGGCCCCGGCCAGCCCGGCCGTGGCCGCGCGGGCCGCGCCGTGCAGCGCCGCCTGGCCCCGGGCCCGGCGTACCGCGCCGAGCAGCGCGAGGGCGCCCGCGGTCAGGCCGAGCGTGTTGCCCAGGCCCAGGACGGGAATCACCCACCAGTCCGGCACCAGGGCCACCGCGATCACGTCCGCGATGATCACCAGCAGCCAGCCGGCCGCCAGGGCCGCGGCCGCGACCCGGGTCCGCGCGTCGGCGAACAGGACCCGGGACAGGTTGGTGGACAGGCCGTACCCGATCAGGCCGGGCGCGAAGGCGGCAAACGTGCAGGCCAGCTGGCGCGCATCCGCCCGGGTGGTGCGTGAACAGCCGGGAAGCGGGTACCGCCGCGCCGGCCAGCAGCGCCGCACCCAGCCAGGACACCAGCATGATGGCACGGGTGGAGGCTGCGGCCATCTCATCGAAGCGGGCCCCCTCGGCGGCCGCCAGGACCGGGAACGTGGTGGTGGCGATGGGCACCGCCAGCACCGCGTACGGCACGAAGAACATCTGCCAGCCGTAGTTGTACAGGACCAGCGCGCCCTGGCCTTCGTGGCCGTTGGCGAGCACCATCACCGCCACCACGGACGCGTCCTGGGCGGCCAGCGCGATGAGGCCCACCGCAGCCAGGCTGCGGATCCGGGGGGCCACGCCCGGCGGGAACCGCAGCGTGGGCCGCAGCCGCAGGCGCAGCCGGAGCGCCGGGAGCAGCGCGACCAGGACCAGCGCCGCCACCCCTGCCGTGGTGCCGACGGACAGCATCAGCTCGGCCGGGCGGGGTAGCGAGGCGAGCCGCCCGTACCCCTGGCTGAGCGGGACGAACGCGAGATAGGCGGAGATGACGACCAGGCTGGACAGCACGGGCGCGATGGCGGGGGCGGTGAACCGCCGGTGCGCCTGCAGGATCCCGTACAGCACCACGGCCAGCCCGTACAGCAGGATCTGGGGGGCGAACATCACCAGCATCCGGCTGCTGACCCCGACGATGGCCGCGTGCGCACAGCGCGGTGCGCCCGCGAGCAGCAGCGAGGCCAGCGGGCCCGCTGCCAGGGCGATGATCACGCTCACCGGGGCGAGCAGCAGGACCGTCCAGGACAGCATCGCGGACGCGATCTGGCTGGCCTGGGTTTCAGCGCTGTCGGGTGCGGTCGCGGCGGCAGCGGCGGCGGGGACCTGGGCCAGCCGCCGGGCCGCCGGGCCGGCCAGCACCGGGATCAGGACGCCGGTGAGGGCGCCGCCCAGGACGATGTCATAGATGATGTTCGGCACCTGGTTGGCGGTGGCGTACGCGGTGCCCAGGCAGGTCGCGCCCACCGTGTGCGCGAAGACCAGCTGGCGGCCGAAGCCCACGATGTTCGACACGATGGTGATCGCGCCGATGAGCACGGCAGCCCGGCCGATGCGGGCGCCCGCCTGCGGCCCCCCGTCTGTGTGCTGCGCCCGGC
Organism: uncultured Actinomycetes bacterium; assembly: GCA_963711485.1. Classification (GTDB taxonomy): domain Bacteria; phylum Actinomycetota; class Actinomycetes; order Streptosporangiales; family Streptosporangiaceae; genus RYN-230. Next base: position 17,284 of record CAVQEM010000044.1, on the reverse strand, counting down.
CGGCCTCGATCGCCGCTTCCTGCGCCTCGGTCACGGGGGGCTGGGAGTCGTCCTCGGCGCGACAGGCTGATGCGGGGCGGTGCGATCGGCCGGGTGGCCTGGATCCGGGTGCCCTGGTCCGGTGGCCTGGCCTCCGGTGGCCTGGACCCGGGTGGCCTGGACCCGGGTCGTCTGGGCTGGCCGCCGGTGACCCTGCTCCCCCGGCCGGCCCGGCCCGGCGGCCGAGCATGTCCAGCCAGTGCAGCGGCGGGGTCCGCTGGATGACCTTGGTGAAGCTGACCTTCTCGCTGGCCGCGGTCAGCGCGACGATCCCGGCCAGCACGGCCACCCGGCCGGGCCGGGGCAGGCTCGCCGCGGCCGCGGCGCCGAGCATGCCTCCGAGGGCGTTGGCCCCCGCGTCGCCCAGCATGGCCCGCTCCCCGAGGTCCTCGCCCACCAGGGCGAGGGCCGCGCCCAGCGGGATCCCGGCCAGCGTGACCCCCGGGGCCGGGGACGCGGCCCGCGGCGGCCAGCAGGCCGCCCGCCAGCGCCGCGACCTTGATGGCTCGCCCCGGCCGCAGGTCGAACAGGTTGAGCAGGTTGGCGCCCCCCGCGATCAGGCCCGCGTTCACCGCCACATCCAGCGCGCCGCCGCCCAGCAGCGCGCTGGCGGCCAGCCCGGTGGCGCCGATGCCGCCGATCTTGACCGCGCCGGTGGTCACCTCACCGTGGGCCAGGGCGCCCAGGTGACCGCGGAAACCCCGCCGGCCGCCGCTGCCCGCGAGGTCGTCGTAGCCGCCGAAGGCGCCGGCCCCGGCGGCGGCGGTCGCCAGCGCAGCCCGGGCCCGGGCCGGCAGGCCCGGGGTGAGGACGGCGGCGAGCGCGGCCCCGGCGGCCGCGGCGGGTCCTTCCAGCAGGGTGACCGGCTCGCCGCGGTGGTTGGTCCGGGTCCAGGTCGCGGCCCCGCCCGGCGGGCGCGCCCGGAGCAGTGCGTACGCGCCCCGGGCCGCGCCGGCCGCCAGGGCCGGGCCGATCACGCCCGTGCTGGCCCGCCGCGCGCGTCCCGGCCGGCTCACCGCGCGCTCGCCGGGGCGGTGGCGTCCGGATGCGCGGACGCCCGTGCGGTGCGCTGCGGGCTCGCGGCCTGCTTCGCGGTCGACGTCGCCGTCGAGGACGGCGACGGGGTGGGGGCCGGGCTCGGGGCGGCCGCGGTCGCGCTGGCCAGCGATCCGTAGTTGCCCGACCGGCCCGCGGTCATCTGCTCGTAGAGGGCCTGCGCCACGACGATCTGGCCGGTGACGTAGTCCGCATTGTCCACGGTGCTGAAGTGGTCCGGGTGGCCGCCCGACCGCAGCAGGTCGATGGCACTGCCCATCCCGGAGCCGGCGACCGGCCCGGCCATCACGGTGCCGTTGTCAGCCAGGTTCAGCTGCTGCGCGACGGACACCAGGGTCTGGCTCGCGGTGCTGGGACCAGCGGCCGGAGGCGGGGTGCCCGGGATTATCACGACAGCCAGGGTGGCACGGGCGGCCGGGTCCCCGCTGGTACTCAGGAAACCTCCGTTCGCGTAGCCGTTGAGGATCGATTTGCCGCTGGCGTCGGCTACCCCGGGCCGGGGGTCGCCGGGCCCGTTCCTGGTCAGGATCGCGCTGGCGATCAGCTCGCCGGCCTGGGACTGCTCCGTGCCGGCGTGCAGGGTGACACCGGCCGGCGTCAGCTGCCGGTTCAGGGTGTCCAGGTCCGACTGGGTGCCGGTGGTCGAAGAACTGGCTCTGCAGCTGCACCTGGCCGGTGACCGTCGCGCCCGCCTCGGTGAGCGCGGACGATGACCCCGGTGGCCACCCCGCCGTGGAAGCCGGGCGCGGTGACCAGGACGACCCGCTGGCCGTCCAGCAGGCCGTCCAGCGCCGCGTGCTCACCACGCCTGGGCGTACGCCTGGGCCGCATTGAGCTCGTTGCTGGAGCTGGCGGTTCTGCGCGTACAGCGCGTCGATCCGCTTCTTTTCCGCGGTCGCGGTCTTCTGCAGCCCGCTGAGCACGGCCGGCTTCAGCGCGGTGGACCCGACCACGATCCCGATCGCGAGCGCCAGGAAGACGGCGACGATGGACACCAGGTGGTAGCGGAAATCGATCACGGGAGGCCTAGAACAATCCGCTGAGCCAGTACTTCACGCCGTCCCACTGGGCGCCGAGGTACGTGAAGAAAATCTGGCCCGCCGGCGACGCGAGCATGACGACCAGGATGGTGACGCCGGCGGCGAGCACCAGCAGCATCAGGGCCCAGCCTGAGATGCGCTGGCGGTAAAGCCGGCTGACGCCCTTGGCGTCCACCAGCTTGCTGCCGACCCGGAGCCTGGTCAGCCAGGTGCTCGCGTACCCGGCCCGGCCCTTGTCCAGGAACTCGTCCAGGGTGTTGTGGGTGCCGACGGCGACGATGAGGGTGGCGCCCTTGGTGTCTGCCATCAGCAGGGCCACATCCTCACTGGTGCCGCCGGCGGCGCAGACCACCGAGGGCAGCCCGAGCCGTTCGACCCGTTCCTGGCCGGGTGCCCGCCCGTCGTGAGGGTAGGCGTGCACCACCAGCTCCGCGCCGCAGTTCAGTCCCTCGTCGGTGACCGAGTCCATGTCACCGACGATGATGTCAGGAAGGTAGCCCGCCTCGAGCAGCGCGTCGGCACCGCCGTCCACCCCGACCATGACCGGCTTGAACTCGCGGATGTAGGGCCGCAGTACCGCAAGGTCCTCACGGAAGCGGTTGCCGCGCACCACGACCAGCACGTGCCGCCCCTCGATCCTGGTCCGCAGGTCCGGCGCGGCGATGCCGTCGACCAGCAGCCCGCCCTCGCCTTTCACGTACTCCAGCGTGTTGGTCACGAAGTCCTGGAGCTGGGCCGCGATGCCGTCCTTGGCCGCGGTCATCGCCTCGGCCACCGTCCCGGCCGTCTGCACCCGCCCCTTGGCCACGACCTCCTCGCCGGCGTACAGCGTGTCACCCTGCAGCCGGACCAGGGTTCCCTCGCTGACCTTCGCGAACACGTCCGGTCCGACGTCGTCCACCAGCGGCACACCGGCCTCCACCAGCAGCTGGGGGCCGAGGTTCGGGTACCGGCCGCTGATGCTGGGTGCGACGTTCACCACCGCCGCGACCTGCTGGCGCAACAGCGCCTCCGCGCCGAGCCGGTCCAGGTCCGCATGGTCGATGATGGCGATCTCGCCCACGCGCAGCCGCTTGGTGAGGTTCTTGGTCCGGCGGTCCAGCCGGGCAGCGCCGATCACACCGGGGAGGTCTTCTGGCCTGCTCCGGTGCCGTATCGGGAGTTTCAGGAACGGGGCCATCGTCGCAGTCCATCCTGCCAGACCAGCCGACCGGACGAGGCCACCCGCCATATCAGCGAAGGCCCCCGGTCACCAGACCCACGCAGGACGCTCAGCTCCCGTTCAGCCCCCGCCCAGCCAGCGGGCCCAGCAGGCAGCCACCAGCCAGCACGGCCCAGCGGCACCCACCAGCAGGAACCTTCCAGCAGGCAGCCGCTCAGCCTGCGGCCGGGCCTTCTCGGCGCCGGCCGCCCGTTCCGCCGCGGCGGCGGTGAGCAGCTCGCCGGCGTGGGCGCGGCCGTACTCGGAGTCCTCGAGCCCGGCCAGCATCCGGGACAGCTCGGTGACCCGCCCGGCGTCGTCGAGCCGGGTCACGCCGCTGCGGGTCACGCTGCCGTCGCCTGCCTTCTCGACCACCAGGTGAGTGTCCGCGAACGCGGCGACCTGGGGCAGGTGAGTGACGACGATGACCTGGGCCAGCCGGGCGAGCCGGGCCAGCCGCCGCCCGATCTCCACCGCCGCCTTGCCGCCCACCCCGGCGTCCACCTCGTCGAACACGAAGGTCGGCACGGGGTCGGCGCCGGCGAAAACCACCTCGATCGCGAGCATGACCCGGGACAGCTCACCGCCCGAGGCGCCCTTGGCCAGCGGCAGCGCGGGCGCCCCGGGGTGCGCGGCCAGCCGGATCTCCACCTCGTCCGCGCCGTGCGGGCCGAACTCCTCCTGCGGCGTGACCGCCACCGTGAGCGACGCGTACGGCATGGCCAGGGCGGCCAGCTCGCCGGTCACCTCGGCGGCGAAGCGCGCGGCAGCCTCCTTGCGCAGCGTGGTGAGCTGCCCCGCCAGGCCGGCCACGGTCTCGCCGAGCTGCCCGGCTTCCGCGGCCAGCCCGGCGATCCGGTCGTCGTCGCTGTCCAGCTCGCCGAGCCGGCTGGCCGCCTGCCTGGCCCAGTCCAGGACGGCGGCCACGTCCCCGCCCTCGCCGTCCGCGGGCGCGCCGCCGGCCGCGTAGCCGCGGATCAGCCGGGTCAGGTCGGCGCGCCGCTGCTGCACGGCGGCGAGCCGGGCCGGGTCCGCCTCGACCGACTCCACGTACGAGGCGAGTTCCGCACCGACGTCGGAGACCAGGTAGGCCGCCTCGGACAGCCGGGCCGCCAGGCCGCCCAGCGCCGGGTCGTGCGCGGCGACCACCTCCAGCGCCTGGGTGGCGGCGGCCAGCAGGCTGACCGCGTCGGGCCGGTCGTAGGACCCGCTGGACGGGTCGCCGAGCAGCGCGTCGTGCGCCGCGGCGGCCGCGGTGTGCAGCCCGTCCGCGTTGGCCAGCCGCTCCTCCTCGGCCCGCAGCTCAACGTCCTCCCCCGCGACCGGCTCCAGCCGCTCGATCTCGGCCAGCCCGCGGCGCAGGTCCTCGGCTTCGGCAGCACGCTCGCGCGCCCGCCCGGTCAGCTCCTCGAGCTCGGCGCGGGCTTCGCGGTGCCGCTGGTAGGCGCGGGAGTAGTCGGCGGCGGCCACGGCCAGCGCGGGACCGGCGAACCGGTCCAGCGACTCCCGCTGCCGGCCCGGCCGCAGCAGCTGCTGCTGGTCGGCCTGCCCGTGCACGGCGACCAGGTCATCGGCCAGGTAGGTGAGCAGCGACACGGGCACGGAGTGGCCGCCGGCGTAGGCGCGCGAGCGCCCTTCCGCGGACACCGAGCGGCTGACGATCAGCGTGGCCCCGTCGTCGTCGAGCTCCCCGCCCGCCTCGGCCACCTGCCCGGCCACCCGCCCGGCGGGGTCGATGCGCAGCCGTCCCTCGACCGTGGCCCGGTCTGACCCGGGCCGCACCCGGGCCGGATCGGCCCGGCCGCCGAACATGAGGCCGAGGCCCGTCACCACCATCGTCTTGCCCGCGCCGGTCTCCCCGGTGACCACGGTGAACCCGGGCGACAACTCCAGCACGGCGTCCTCGATCACGCCGAGCGCGTTGATGCGGACTTCCTCAAGCATGAGCGCGTGGCTCCTGTTCGATGTGACGGGCGTCCGGGCGCCCCCGCCATCCGCCGACGGGCAGGCCGAACTTCGCGACCAGCCGGTCGGTGAACGGCGCGCCGCCCGCCTCGGCGTCGTCCCCGCGGCGCCGCCGGGCCAGGAGCACCGGGGTCGCGCCGCGGCGGACCTCGATCCGCGCTCCGGCGGGAAGGTCGATCCGGCGCCGCCCGTCGCACCACAGCACGCCCGCGAACGACTGGCCGACGGCGGGCCCGCCGAGGACCTCGACCGCGAGCAGGGAACCGGGCGAGATGACCAGCGGGCCGGCGAACAGGGCATGCGCGCTGATGGGCACCATCAGCAGCGCCTCGACCTCCGGCCAGACGACCGGGCCGCCCGCCGAGAAGGCGTACGCCGTGGAGCCGGTCGGCGTGGCGCAGACCACGCCGTCGCATCCCCACCGGGAGAGCGGCCGCCCGTCGATCTCGGTGACCACCTCGATCATCCGCTCCCGCGCGACCTTCTCCACGCTGGCCTCGTTCAGCGCCCAGGTCCGGGCGATGACCGTGCCGTCCTGCCGGACGGTCACGTCGACCGTCATCCGCTGTTCGACGGTGTACTGGCGGGTGATCACCCGGTCGATCACGTCGGGCAGGTCGTCGTATTCGGCCTCGGCGAGGAAGCCGACGTGCCCGAGGTTCACGCCCAGCAGCGGCACCCCGGCCGGCCGGGTCATCTCGGCCACCCGCAGCAGCGTCCCGTCCCCGCCGAGGACCAGGACCATCTCAGCGCCCTGGGCGGCCTCGGGCGTGGCCGGGACCACCTCGGCCCCCGGGCACCGCAGGTCGGCCGCCTCGGTATCCACGACGCGGACCGTGATCCCGGCGGCGAGCAGCATCTCCACCACGAGCCGGGCGCTGGTCACCGCCGCGGCCCGGGCCGTGTGCGCCGTCACGAGTACCGTCCGGGTGGGGTTCACTGCGGTCCTTCCGCGATGACCTGCGCGAGCGTGGCGGCCTCGAGGGGCGGCGCACCACGGCGCAGCCAGAGGAAGTACTCCACGTTCCCGGCCGGGCCGGGCAGCGGGCTGGCGGTGACCCCCGCCACGCCCAGGCCGCTGCCCGCCGCAGCCGCGGCCACCGCGGTCACGGCCGCGGCCCGCAACTGCGGATCACGCACCACCCCGCCCGCGCCGACGTGCCCCTTGCCCACCTCGAACTGGGGCTTGACCAGGAGCAGGAAGTCGGCGTCCGGGGCCGCGCAGCGGACCAGGGCGGGCAGCACCAGGCTGAGCGAGATGAACGAGAGGTCCGCGGTGACCAGGGACGGCGGCGGCGCCACCTGCGCCGGCTCCAGGTGCCGCACGTTCACCCGGTCCAGCACGGTGACCCGGTCGTCGCTGCGCAGCGCCCAGGCGAGCTGGCCGTAGCCCACGTCCACCGCCACCACCTGCGCCGCCCCGGCGCGCAGCAGCACGTCGGTGAAGCCGCCGGTGGACGCGCCGGCATCCAGGCAGCGGCGGCCCGCCACGGGCAGCCCCGGGAAGGCGGCCAGCGCGCCCGCGAGCTTGCGGCCGCCCCGGGAGGCGTATTCCGGGCCCGGCACCGGCGCCGGTGACCGCGATCGGGTCATCGGCGGTCACCTGCCTCGCGGTCTTGCCCGCGGACTGGCCCGCCACCACCACCCGCCCGCCAGTGACCAGTTCCGCGGCGTGCTCGCGGGACCGGGCCAGCCCGCGGCGCACCAGTTCGGCGTCGAGACGTCTCCGGGTACTCATGCAGTGACTGCCTCGCCGTTCAGCTGTCCGGGGCCGGGTGAGTTCCATGAGCAGCCGCTGCGGGCGGGATCGGGGCGGACGCGATGGGGGCCTGCGGAAAATGGTCGTTTCCTGGATCAAGGGTACCCAGCGCCCGGGTCAGCTCCCCGTGGATGTGCTCGAAGACCGCCGGGTGCTCGGGCAGCGGCAGGCCGGCCAGCTCACCGAGCCGGTCCAGGGCCTGATCAACCCGTGGGTCGCCGGTGCTGGGGGCGCCGCCGGGGGCGTTCGCGCCGGGCGCCACCGGATCGTTCTGCGTCACGTCGTGCTCCTCGGCCGGGTTGCGGGCGGTCTCCCGACGAAACGCTACCGTCCGCAGGCGGCCGGAGGCGCCACCGAGGGCTGGCGCCACGCCCAAGGCGTCATCCATGGGTAAGGAGTTGCACAATGGACCTCTCTGGGAAGTGAGGAAACATGGCGACTGCTGAGGAGTGCCGGACGGCTCTGGAGGCGCTGACGGCCCGGATCTCTGAGATGGACGCGGAGGCGCGGGCCACTCACCTGGCTGACCGCACCCTCAGCTGCACGGTTACCGACCTCGGGGTCACGTTCGTCACCAAGCTCGGCGCGGACGGGGCCTCCGCCGTCACCGAGGCCGGGCCGGGTGACCCGCCGGCCCAGGTCCGGTTCTCGGCCACGAGCGATGAGCTGGTGACGATCTCAGGGGATCCGGGACGTTTTGTCCGGGCCTGGCTGACCGGCCGGGTGAAGGTCCACGCCAGCCTCGGGGACATCCTCCGCCTGCGCAAGCTGCTCTGACGGCCCGCCGCGGCAGGCTGGCGGCCCAGCCTCCCGGCCGCCTGACCGGCTGAGGCCGGCGGCCGCGGATCGCCCTCATCAGCCCTAACGGCTTTACCGGCGGGACGTGACCGGCCCGCCACGGTCTTCGTTGCGGGGAATGAAGCGGGGCCCGGCCGGCGCGCGCCGCGCCAGCCGGCGGTCACCGGGCAGGGCGGGCGGTGACGGCCAGCCGTGACTCCCCCTGGCCGCGGCCAGTCCCCCGCCCAGCGGACCGCGTCCGCGTGCGTCCGTCCACCCGCACGGCAATGTGACCCATGATCATCACGGCCGCGGGGCTGCGGGCATACTGGGGCGGTGCTGGCACTGATCCTCGGGCAGCGCGCGACCGGGACGCACGGCGGCCAGGCCGCGCCGGACCGGCACGCGGGGCGGCGGGGCGCGCCGGACCGGGACGCGGGACGCCGGCGGGCCGGGCTGAGCTGTGCCTGAGGGGGACACGGTCTGGCACGCCGCGAAGCGGCTGCGGGAGGCGCTGGCCGGGCGCGTGCTGACCCGCAGCGACTTCCGGGTCCCGCGGTACGCGACCACCGACCTGACCGGCCGCCGGGTGACGGAGTCGCTGTCGCGGGGCAAGCACCTGCTCACCCGGGTCGAGGGCGGCGTCACGGTCCATACCCACCTGAAGATGGAGGGCGCGTGGCGGGTGCGCCCGGCCGCGGCCCGGCTGTCCGAGGGTCACCGGGCCCGGCTGATTCTCGCCAACGACGACTGGCAGGCGGTCGGCTACCAGCTCGGCGTGGTCGAGGTGCTGGCCACCGGCCAGGAACAGGACGTGGTCGGCCACCTCGGCCCGGACCTCCTCGGCCCGGGCTGGGACGCAGCCGACGTGGACGAGGCGGTGCGCCGCCTCCTGGCCGAACCGGGGCGGCCGGCCGCCGAGGCGCTGCTGGACCAGCGCAACCTGGCTGGCATCGGCAACGTGTACCAGTGCGAGCTGCTGTTCCTGCGGGGCGTCCACCCGTGGCGGCCAGTCGGCGAGATCAGCGACCCGGCCGGGATGGTGCGGCTGGCCCACCGGATGCTGGACGCGAACAAGGACCGGATCGGGCACATCACCACCGGGTCGCGGCAGCGCGGCGAGGAGCACTGGGTCTACGGGCGGGGCGGGCGCCGCTGCCGCCGGTGCGGGACGCTCATCCAGCGGGCCGGCCAGGGCGGCGACCCGGAGGCGCGGATCACGTTCTGGTGCCCGCACTGCCAGCCCCGGTAACCGCCAGCCCGGGCCGGCGGCCCGCCCGCACACGGCCCGCCCGCACACGGCCCTCCCCGCGGCCGCCTGCCCCGGGCATCACCCGCAGCACAAAGAACACTCGCCTGGCGGCAGCCCCCGGCCGCCAGGCGAGTGTCCCGGGGATGCGCGGTCCCGTGCGCATCCCGCTTCCGGTGCGGTCTTACGCGTCCCGCTTCAGGAAGACGAACGCCCCCGCGATGATCGCGATCACCGCGTAGGCGGTGAACACCGCGAACCCGGTCCACGGCGAGAACATCGGCGGGTTGCCGACCGGGCGGACCGTGGACCAGATCTGGCTGCCCGCGTTGAACGGGACCCACTTGTCCACGTGGTTCTGCCAGTTCGACGGCAGGAAGTTGATCAGCACGAACAGCACGAAAAGCAGCCCGATGGACGCGGTGATCGCCCCCGCGGTATGCCGCAGCAGCGTGCCGAGGCCGAAGGCCAGCATGCCGCAGACGGCCAGGAACAGCGCCCCGCCGATGACCGCGCGCAGCACGTTGGGATCGCCCAGGCTGACGTTCAGGTGCTTGGAGGACAGGATGGCCTGGCCGATGAAGAACGACACGAACGTCGCCACCAGACCGGTGATGAGGCTGACCAGGGCGAAGACCACGCCCTTGGCGGCGAGCAGGGTGCCCCGCCGCGGCTGCACGGTCAGCGAGCTGCGGATCATCCCGGTCGAGTACTCGGAGGTGATGGTCAGCGCCCCGAGCACCGTGATGATCAGCTGGCCGAGGATCAGGCCCGCCAGGCTCCGCTGGGTCGCGTCGAAGCCGGGCCCGCGGACGGCGCCCCCGTGCGAGACCGCGCCCACGCAGGCCAGCGTGCCGATCCCGATCGTGACCACGACCAGGGCGATGAGCGTCCAGTAGGTGGACCGGACCGAGCGGATCTTGGTGAACTCCGAGCGGAGCGCGCCCGCGAACCCGGCCCGGCCGGACGGCGCGGCCCGCAGGGCCGGCCCGGAACTGCCCGGCAGCTGTGTCGTCGCAGCCATGTCAGAGCACCTCTCCCGTGGTCACCGGCTGGGCAGTACCGTCAGAATCCGGACCGTCAGAACCCGGACCGGCAGAACCCGGCTCGCCTGCGCCGGCGCCCCCGACCCGTCAACGCCGGCGCTGGCGTGGAACTCCACGCTGGACGCGGTTAGCTCCATGAACGCCTCTTCCAGCGAGGCGTGCGCCTGGGCCAGCTCGTGCAGCCGGATGCCCCGCTCGAAGGCCAGGTCCCCGATCTGGTCCGGGGCCAGGCCCTGGACCACGAACGCGCCGTCCGGGGCGGCGGCCACGTGACCGCCCGCCAGCGCGACCGCGCCGCGCAGCGCGTCGCCCTGGGGCGTGCGGACCCGGACCGTCTGCACCGAGTTGCGGGCGATGAACTCCGCCACGGTGCAGTCGGCGATGAGCCGCCCCCGGCCGATGACCAGGAGATGGTCCGCCGTGTTCTCCATCTCCGACATGAGGTGGCTGGACACGAAGACCGTCCGGCCTTCCGCGGCGAGCGCCTTCATGAGGTTCCTGATCCACAGGATGCCCTCGGGGTCCAGCCCGTTGACCGGCTCGTCGAACATGAGGATGGCCGGGTCGCCGAGCAGCGCGCCGGCGATGCCGAGGCGCTGCCCCATGCCCAGGGAGAAGCCCTTGGACCGCTTCCTGGCCACCTCGCTGAGCCCGACCAGCTCGAGCACCTCGCCGACCCGCCGCGCGGGCAGGTTGTTGGTCTGGGCCAGGCAGAGCAGGTGGCTGTAGGCGCTGCGGCCGCCGTGCACCGCCTTGGCGTCCAGCAGCGCGCCCACCTCGCGCATGGGCTGGGCCAGCTGGCGGAAGTCCTTGCCGTGCACCGTGACGGTGCCCTTGGTGGGGCGGTCCAGCCCCAGGATGAGTCGCATGGTGGTGGTCTTGCCCGCCCCGTTCGGGCCGAGGAAGCCGGTGATCTTGCCTGGCTCCACGCTGAATGACAGGTCGTCCACCGCGACCTTGTCCCCGTAGCGTTTCGTGAGGCTTTGCGCCTCGATCATTGATTCGTCCTCTCTGCGCCCCCCGGGCCGGTGCCCGCCTTCGCGCAAGGACAGTCTTCCGGGCCCGGCGGGCCCGCGCATCGCCCGCAGGGCCGGCCCGCATCCCCCTATGGGTGGAGGCCGGGAGTCACCCCTGCAGGGCAGCCAGCGCGGGCCGGGTCATCTCCGCGGTGACGTGATCAGCGGACCAGGCCGCGGCGCAGAGCGCGCGCAGCCCGTCGATGGAGTCCCCGGAGCCTTCCAGGACCAGGGGCGAATCCCCGTCCGGGCGCCGTGCCGCCCACCCGCCGCAACGGAAGACCCCGTGCCCGGCGGCGATGGGGGGGTGCGGGACGAGCAGGCCGGACAGGTCGGCGGCCAGGTAGGTGGGGCGCTGGGCCGGCGGGGCCAGCACGGCATCCTCCGGCCGGGTGACGCCGGTGAGCACCAGCAGGCTGGGTGCCCCCGCCCGGACGGCGCCCTCGATGTCGGTGTCCAGCCGGTCCCCGACCACCAGCGGATGCCGGGCGCCGGTCCGGCGCACCGCCTCCGCGTGCAGCGGCGTTTCGGGCTTGCCCGCGACCACCGGCTGCTGGCCGGTGGTCGCGTAGACGATCACCTGGCAGAGCGCGCCGTTGCCGGGCTGCCGCCCGCGCCCGGTAGGCATGGTCGCGTCCCCGTTCGAGGCCACGTACCAGGCGCCGGCCTGGACCGCCAGGGCGCCCTCGCACAGCAGCGAGTAGCCGATGCCCGGCGCGAACCCCTGGACGACCGCCGCGGGCCGTCCCAGCGCCGTGGTGACCGGCCGGAAACCCCGTTCCCGGACCGCGGCGCGCAGCCCGTTCCCGCCCACGACGAGCACCGCCGAGCCCGGGGCCAGCCGGCCGGCCAGCAACGTCGCGACGGCCTGGGCCGAGGTGACCACGTCGCCGGCCGTGGCCGGCACCCCGAAGCCAGCGATCTGGGCGGCGACGGCCGAGGGCGTGCGCGAGGAGTTGTTGGTCACGAACGCCAGCCGCATCCCTGAGTCCGCCACCTTGGCCAGGGCCTGCGGCGCGCCGGGCACCGCGGCGTTGCCCAGGTAGACCACCCCGTCCAGGTCCAGCAGGGCGACGTCGTATACCTGGCTGAGCGGATCCGGGTTGCCACGCAGGAAGCTGGCCAGTCCGGTGTCATGATCGTGCTCAGCGGCCTCAGCAGCCATGCCGTCCTCAGTTCCTGGTTTCCGGGAAAGTCCTTCAAATTAGCACTAACGAACCGCCCGGCCGGCCCGCCCGGCCCGCCGGCTCGATCGCGGGGGCACCAGGCAGGGGCGCGGGCGAGGGCGAGGGCGCCGGGCGGCTCGCAGCCGGGTCGCCGGGCGGCTCGCAGCCGGGCCCGGGCGGCTCGCAGCCGGGTCGCGGGGGCGGCTCGCAGCCGGGTCGCGGGGGCGGCTCGCAGCCGGGTCGCCGGGGCGGCTCGCAGCCCCAGCCCCCGGGCGGTTCACCGGGTTCCCGGAGCGGGCCATCAGGCGGAGGCGCCGGGCGGCTCACCGGCCGCCTCGGAGCGGGCCTTCAGGGTGGCCCGCACCCCCCGCAGCGCGTCGGTGTAGTGCCTCAGCTCGGGGCGCATCGCCGCCGCCAGCGCCAGGTGCTCGGCGGCGGCCCGCGGGTCCCCGCCCCGGGCCAGCGCCAGGCCCAGCCCGAAGTGGGCGTAATCGTCGCTCGGGCTGGCCTCGACGATCCGCCGGAAGGTCGCGGCCGCGGCGGCGTACCGGCGGGTGTCGAACTGGGCCCGGCCGAGCGCCTCCAGCACGCTGCGAGACCCCGGCTCGGCCTCGGCGGCCCGTTCCAGCAGCTGGGCGGCGGCGGCCGGGCTGCCCCGGCCGAGCAGCTCCAGCCCTCGCTGGTACCACGTGTACACATCACCATGCGGAGCCGGAACGCCGGGAGTGCCGTCGTCCGGCGGCGGATTTTCCGCCGGGCGGGAATCCTGGCCGCCCCATGGTGCTTCTGTCATATGTGAAGATCCTTCCGTCCGGCGGGGAACAGGCATCACCGCGGCCAGCCGGGCTCGAGCTCGCGCCGTTCCGTGGAGTCCGTTATGCCCCGGAACGGGTGAGCGGACTCGCGCAGGTCACTTCTCCACCGTACGACGTCATCGGCCAGGACACCGCCCAGCAGTTGCGGGACGCTGACCCGCACAACGTGGTCCGGCTGATCCTGCCCCGCCAGGACCCGGGGCGGCCGGGAGAGGAGTACCACGACGCCGCCCGCCTGCTGGGTGACTGGCTGCGCGAGGGCATCCTGGTCGCCGGGGACAGGCCCGCCCTGTACGTGTACGAGCAGCGGCTGGCCGGGACGGCCGGCCGGGAACACGTGCTGCAGCGCGGGCTGATCGGCGCGGTGCGGCTGGCCCCGCCCAGCGCCCGGATCGTACTCCCGCACGAGGACGTGATGCCCGGCCCGGTACGGGGCCGCCGGCAGCTGATGGAAGCCACCCAGGCCAACCTGGAGCCGATCTTCCTGCTCTATGAGGGCGGGCTGGCCGGGGGCGCCCACTCCGGGCAGGGCCAGTCCGGGCAAGGCCAGTCCGGGCAAGACCAGTCCGGGGCAAGACCTGTCCCGGGAGGGCCAGTCCAGCCGGGCCACCCGGGTGGCCGGACAGGTCGCGGCGGCCGGGGCACCGGTGCTGAGCACCGACACCGGCGACGGCATCCGGCACACCCTGTGGGCGGTGACCGATCCCGGGGCGCTGGCCGAGATCGCGGCCGACCTCGCGCCCCGGCAGGCACTGATCGCGGACGGGAACCACAGGTACGCCGCGTACCTGGAGATGCAGGCCGACCGCCACGCCGCCGGCGAGGGCCCCGGACCCTGGGACTACGGGCTCGCGCTGCTCGTCGACGGGGACGCGTTCCCGCCGGAGATCGGGGCGATCCACCGGGTCCTGCCCGGGTTGCCCCCGGGCGAGGCCGTGGAGCGGGCCAAGGCGGGATTCTCGGTCCGCGCCATCCCCGGCGGCACCGCCGCGCTGCCTGCGGCGCTCGACGCGCTGGCCGTGGCCGGCCAGGACGGGCCGGCCTTCCTGGTGGCCGGGCAGGGCCAGGTCCACCTGCTCACCGACCCCGATCCGGTGCAGCTCGAGGCGGCCATGCCCGCGGACCGGTCCGCGGCCTGGCGCCGGCTGTCGACCGCGGTGCTGCAGGAGTACCTGCTCGCGGCGCTCTGGGGCATCCAGGACGACGAGCAGGGAGTCCGTGTCGTGCACCACGACGCGGACCGGGCCATCGCGCAGGCCGACGCGTCGCCAGGTGGCACGGCGGTCATCGGCAACCCGCTGCGGGCCGCGGACGTATACGCGGTCGCGGCAGGCGGGGAACGGCTGCCCCGCAAATCCACCTCGTTCGCGCCCAAGCCGAGGACCGGGCTGATCCTGCGGTCTTTCGCCGCGGACTGACCCCTGCTTCGGGTCCGGCCCGCGGGCCGGAACCCGGCCTTCCCCGTTATCGGGGTGCGTTTTGCGCCGCGGGCGGCGCAAAACGCACCCCGGTATCCGCGCGGAGGATCAGCGGGGGTGCTGGCCCTTACGCATGTACAGGCCGAACGGGCCGCGCGGGACGGGCACGAAGTTCTGGTCGAAGTAGACCGAGATCTCCCGGGCATCCCAGGGAATGCGCTTGTAGGACAGCGGCGACAGCCACACGTACTGGGCGCCGCGCAGCGCCGACATCCACAGCGCGCGGACGGCGCGAACCCGCCCCGCGCCCGTAGCCGCGCTGCGGCCCCGGGACAGCGAGTAGTCGCTGCCCACGCCGTCCACCATGGGCACGCAGCCGGGCCGCGCGGACACGAAGCGGTTCGCCGCGATGGTGTAGGAAGCCTGGTCGGTCAGGACGCACGCGCCTGGCGGGATGACGTCGCTGGCTGCCGACACGACGTCAGAGGTCAGGCCGGGGGTGGTCGGGGCGAGCGGTGGCTGCAGGCTGCTCTCGAATACGAACTGGGCGACCGCCATGGCGACGACGGCCACGATGGCCACAGGCGTCGCGTAGCGCGGGACGAGACGGCCGGCCGGCTGGCGCGGGCAGCGTCACCGCTCGGGGCCCCGCCGGCCCGGTCCCCGCTGGCCCGGTCCCCGCCAGCCCGGGCCGTGTCCTCCGTCCCGGGCGCACGGAGGGCGTCCACGAAGCGGGCCACGGGCAGCGCGATCGCCAGGGCCAGGAAGGGCGCCAGGAAACCCGCGTAGTGGTAGTAGAAGTCGGCCGGCCACAGGAACGCGATGATGGTCAGGGCGGTGGACGCCAGCGCGAACTGCTCCAGTAGCGGCGGCCGCTCCCCCGTCCTCCTTGAGGCGGCCACGCTGCATCCCACGATCAGGGCCAGGATGAGCAGCGAGATCAGGGACAGCACCAGCGTCGAGGTGAGGCCGGTGAAGTCGGTCAGGCCGGTCATCTCGTGCAGCCGGTAGCCGAGCGGAATCCGCACCGTGTCCACCCGGACCAACTGCGCCACCACCACGCTGCGGTAAAAGGTTCCGGGGGCCAGCGCGGCAAAGGGCACCACCGGGACGGCGAAGCCCGCCACTACCCCGGCGGCGTACGCCACCGCCCGCCGGGGCTGCCGGGCGGCCAGGATCAGCACCAGGATGACCAGCACGGGCAGGATGGCCCACACCTTGATGGCGCCCGCGAAGCCGAAGGCAACCCCGCCCCAGACCAGCCGGCGGGTACTGGCCAGCGCGTCGCCGTCGAAGACAGCCAGCGTCCCGGCCAGGCAGAACAGCACCAGCCAGGGCTCCAGCAGCACGGTGTGCGCGGCCTGCACCGCCGCCGGGTACACGGCCAGGATCCCGCAGGTCAAGATCACGGCCAGGAGGCCCCGGCGGCGGACCAGCAGGCCGCCCATGGTCACCGCGACCGCCCCGGCCAGCGCGGTGAGGATCCGGCCCACGCCCATCCCCCAGGCTGTGCCCACCCCCTTGGTCACCAGCGCGACCGGGGCCATCAGCAGCGTGATGCCGGGCGGCTGGACCATGATGAAGTCCCGGTACGGCAGGTAACCGTGGACCAGCAGGATCGCGCTGCCGAAGTCCGTCCCGTCGTCGTACTCGGTGACGCCGATCAGGTAGTCGGGACGGCTCAGCTGGTAGAGCCGGAGCGCTAGGCCGAGCGCGGTCATGACCACGATGGCCGCGGTCACCGGGTCACGGCGGGTCCAGCGGGCCGGCTGGCTCGACTCCGCCGATGGCACTTGCGACCTGGCGGCTGGCATTCTCACAGGTAATCCGCTCACAATTGGTGGCAACGCACGTTTCCTGACAAACCCGGCTCCGGGCAGCCGTGAGCGCGTGGCGACAACGACTGTAGCCACAGACTCAGGCCACTGACGACAAACCGATCCCCCCGGCCAGCGCCCCGCCCAGGTCGCATAGGGGCACGATCCGACCGCGTTCCGATACTACTCGCAGGCGGGGTGCGGGACCGCTTACCCGGCCGGAAGCACCGGGCGTTCTCATCCGGGGCGCGCCGCACGCGGCCCGCCCCGTGCCGCCAGGAGGCTGCCGGTGCGGGCATCGGCAGCGAGCCAGGCTTCTGGGACCATGGTGGCATGGACGCCGCCGAGGGCAGGGTGCAAACGCCGGGCATTACCGAGCTCGGGCACGACGTGTACGAGATCGATACCCGGATGGCCGGATACGCGGGCATCACCGCCGGCTACCTGATCCTCGGTGAGCGCCCGTGCCTGGTGGAAACGGGCACCGCGCCGTCGGCCCCGGTGGTGCGGGACGCGCTGGCCGCGCTGGGTGTCGGGCCGCGCGACCTGGCCACGATCGTGGTGACCCACATCCACCTGGACCACGCGGGGGGAGCCGGGGACGTCGCCGCCATGTTCCCGGACGCGGAGGTCGTGGTGCACGAACGCGGCGCCCGGCACCTGGCCGACCCGGCCCGGCTCATGAGCAGTGCGCGGATGGTGTACGGGGACGCGCTAGACACCCTGTTCGGCACGATGAACCCGACCCCGGCCGAGCGGATCCGCACCGTGGAGGAACGCGGGAGGGTGGACCTGGGCGGCGGCCGGCGGCTGGACAGCCACTACTCGCCCGGGCACGCCAAGCATCACGTCGGGCTGATCGACTCGGTGAGCGGCGACCTGTACGTGGGCGACGCGGCGGGCGTATACATCACAATGAT
>CAVQEM010000043.1:0-39870 GCA_963711485.1 uncultured Actinomycetes bacterium | reverse complement strand
GAGCGGGCGTCCCTTGACGCCGTGGCCCCAGCCGGCGTCGGCGACCGGCAGGGTCTGCTCGGTGGCCCGCTCGATGATCGGGATGAACTGGATGAACGTCGCCCCCAGCTCATCGCGCAGGAACGTGTACACCTCGCGGCCGTGGCCGCCGTTGACGGCGTGGATGGTGGTCAGCACGTTCCAGTCGACCCCGTGCCGCTTGAGCACGTCCAGGCCGCGCATGACCCGGTCGAAGGTGGGCTTGCCGCCCTTGTCCACCCGGTACGCGTCGTGCATCGCCCGCGGCCCGTCGATCGAGATCCCGACCAGGAAGTCGTTGGCTTTCAGGAACTCGCCCCACTCGTCGTCCAGCAGGGTGGCGTTGGTCTGGATCGTGTTCAGGATCCTCTGGCCCGGCCGCGCGTACTGGCGTTCCAGCTCGATGGCGCGGCGGAAGAAGTCCAGGCCCATCATGGTCGGCTCGCCGCCCTGCCAGGCGACCACCACCTCCGGCACCCGGGCGTGCGCCTCCAGCAGCTGCCGGATATAGGTCTCCTGCAGATCCGCGGCCATCCGGAACCGCGACCCCGGGTACAGCATCTCCTTGGACAGGAAGAAGCAGTACTCACAATCCAGGTTGCACACCGCACCCGTCGGCTTGGCCATCACATGGAAGGCCAGCGGAGCGCCCGGCACGGTCAGCACGTGCGGGCGCTCCGTCCCGTCTGGGTGGGGCCGGTCTGGGTGGGGCCGGTCTGGGTGGGGCCGGTCTGGGCCGGGGCGGCCTGATCGGTGATCGCGGTCTCCCTACTCGCGCGCCAGCATGGCCTGGGCCTCACGCTCCAGGTCCACATAGGGGTCGCCGCTGACGTCCACCGCGACCCGCTTGATCGTGCCGCCGGTGAACACGTGCGGGTGCGGGCCCGGGTAGTCGCCGGTCACCGGTTCGCCGCTGTCGCGGCCGACGCACAGTCCCTCACCGGCCAGGCTGAACAGCCCGGGCTGGGTCTTGATCCGGCCCTCCCCGACCTTCTTGTCCCCGTGGTACAGGGACAAGATCCCGGTGGACACGTGCGGCGGGTCCTCCCCGTCCTTGTCGAACGAGGCCGACAGGATCAGGTCCTGCCCGGTCGGGATGTCCTGGGTGGCGTCGATCTTCTGTTCCGCCATGCCGACGAAGTTGTTCACGTAATGCAGCCGGTTGTCCTTCACGTAGAGCGCGTGCCCGCCGAACCGGGACCCGTGCGCGAACAGCACGCCCTGCGCGCCAGCCGCGGGGATGTTGACCAGCGCCCCGATCGAGAAGGAGCGGTTGCGGACGTTGACCGCCTGCGCCTCGGGCACCTCGGCGGTGTTCGGGAAGTAGGTGTACCGTTCCCGTGGCGACGCCAGCTGCGGCCGCGGCGTGATAATGATCTCCAGTGCGGACCGGTCGTCGAGCGGGAAGGCGTCGTTGGCGCCCGCTTCGGCGAACCACAGGTTGACCAGCTCGCGGAGCTTGTCCGGGTGCTCCGCGGCCAGGTCGTGCAGTTCGGCCCGGTCCGTGTCGGTGTGGTACAGCTCCCAGGTGTCGTCGTTGAAGTGGCTCCAGCCGCTGAGCGTGGGATGGGTGGTGACGGCCTTCCAGCCGTCGTGCCAGATGCCGCGCGAGCCGAGCATCGAGTAGAACTGCGTCCGGCGGGCTGACGGCGCGGACGCGTCGTCCACGCTGTAGCGCATGCTCACGCCGTCGAACCGGCTCTGCACGTGGCCCTTGATCGTCTCGGGCGGCTCGACGCCGAGGGCGTCCAGGATGCTCGGGACGATGTCGATCGCGTGGTGGTACTGGTGCCTCAGCTCGCCCCGGCCTGCCGTGGCCGATGGCCAGGAGATGAGGCACGGGTCCGCGGTGCCGCCGTTGAACTCATACCGCTTCCACATCTTGAACGGCGTGTTGAAGGCCATCGCCCACCCGTTCGGGTAGTGGTTGTAGGTCTTCGTCCCGCCCAGCTCGTCGATCATCGCGAGGTTGGCCTGGATGTTATCGGGGATGCCGTTGGCGAACAGCATCTCGTTGACCGACCCGTCGGGGCCGCCTTCTCCCGAGGCGCCGTTGTCCGACACCAGGACGATCATCGTGTTCTCCCGCTGCCCGGACTCCTCCAGGTAGTCGAGCAGCCGGCCGATGTGATGGTCGGCGTGCGCCAGGAACCCCGCGTACACCTCGGCCATCCGCGCGAAGAGCCGCTTCTCCTCGGCCGACAGTGAATCCCACGGCCTGGTCTCGTCGAGCGGCGGGAACGGCTGGCCGTCGGGCCCCTGGCGGGTCTCGGGCGTGCCGATCGGGTTGACCGGCGGCAGCTCGGTGTCGGCCGGGACGATGCCCATGTCCTTCTGCCGGGCCAGCGTCTGCTCGCGCATCACCTCGTACCCCATGTCGAACCGGCCCTTGAACTTGTCGGCCCATTCCTTGAAGACATGGTGCGGCGCGTGCGCGGCGCCGGGCGCGTAGTACAGGAAGAACGGCTTGTCCGGCGCGATCACCTTCGCGTCCGTGATGAACTCGATGGCCTTATCGGTGATGTCCTCAGTCAGGTGATAGCCCTCGGCGGGCAGCCTGGGCTGGTCGACCGGGTGGTTGTCGTAGACCAGGTCCGGGTACCACTGGTTGGTCTCGGCGCCCAGGAACCCGTACCAGCGCTCGAACCCCCGGCCCGACGGCCAGTTCCGCCGGGTGGACGCGACGTTCATCTCCACCGTCGGGCACAGGTGCCACTTGCCGACCATGTAGGTGTTCCAGCCCCGCTCGGCCAGGATCTCCGGCAGCATGCCGTTCTCCGGCGGGATGGTCCCGCTCGCGTTCGGGAACCCGATCGCGGCCTCGGTGATGCAGGCCATCGAGTTGCGCGTGTGGTTGCGCCCGGTCAGCAGGCAGGACCGGGTCGGCGAGCACAGCGCGGTCGTGTGCCACTGGGTATAGCGGATCCCGTCCGCCGCGATCCGCTCGACGTTCGGCGTCTCGATCGGCCCGCCGTAACACGACATGGCCGAGAAGCCGACGTCGTCCAGGACGATGTAGACCACGTTCGGCGCCCCGTCCGGGGCCTTGGGCGGCTCGAACGGGGACCAGTCCGGGACCGAGTCCCGGATATCCGTGTTGATGGTTCCCTTGAACGGCTCGCTCACTGTGTACGTCCTTTGCCTGAGTTCCCGATCCGGCTGTCTGGGCCGGGTGCGCTAGACCGTCCCTGGAGGGCCCTCGGGCAGCGCCAGCCCCAGGGCCACCATAAGCTCCGGGGCCGCCTCCACGATCCTGGGCAAGCCGACCTGCGGCGCGACGGCCCGCAGGACCCCGACGAGGTCCTCCGGCGTGGCGCCGGCATCGATCGCGTTCCCTACCTGCCACAGGTACGAGGCCGGCGGCGCGTCCAGGGCGATCAGGGCTGCGATCTTGACCAGGGCGAAGGTGCGAGGATCCAGGCCGCTTCTCTCCTGGAGTTCCTGGCGCAACTGCAGGCTCTCGCCCAGGAGTTCGGGATCGCCGAGAGCCAGGCTGGCCAGCGCCGCGCTGGTGGTGTCATCGACGGCCGCCTTGCTGGGCATGCTCATGACCAGAGTCCCTTCGGTACCCTCCGGGAGCGGATCTTCCGGGGTCGACGGTTGACGGTTGCACCTTCCGTGGCTCACGGGCTCACCCGTAAGGGATGGTACGGGCAGGTGGTGGCGACCTCGGGCCCCCAGCGGCCCGCCCCCCGTCAGCCGGGGCTCTCCCTCGCGCGGGGTGATCCGGCCATCCCGCCGGTGGCGGAGGCTGGGCGGGTCACGCCTGGAGCGCCCAGCTGACCTGGAAGGCAGGTGCGGATATGGCGAGTGCCATCGACGGTCAGGAGGCGCAGCACGCCGATCTCGCCGGCCGGCGCTACCTGCTGCAGTTTGAACGGGACACGCTTAAGGAGCGGCCCCTGTGGATCCGGGTGATCATCGAATTTCTCGGCACGTTCCTGCTGGTGACCGTGGCCGCGGGAGCCGGCGTGATCAATCATTACGCGGGGGGCGGCCCGATCAGCCGGACCGCCGCGGTGATCGCGCCGGGCGCCCTGGTGATGGCCCTGATCTACGCCTGGGGCCCGCTGTCGGGGTTGCATATCAATCCCGCCGTCACCTTCGCCTTCACGGCCCGCGGGGTGTTCCCGCCCCGCTGGGTCCTGCCGTACTGGGTGGCCCAGTTCGCCGGCGCGGTGGCAGCGGCGCTGTTCCTGCAGGCCATGTTCGGCCATGTCACGGCAGGCGGGAACTACCCGATCTCCAAGCCGGGCGGGGACTGGCGAGCGTTCGTGATGGAAATCGTCCTGACGACCATCCTCGTGAGCGTGATCCTGCACACGGCGACGGGGGGCCGCAGCATCGGCCATAACGCCGCGATCGCGGTGGGCTCGACGGTGGCGCTGCTCGGCCTGTTCGCCAGCCCGATCAGCGGCGCGTCGATGAACCCGGCCCGCACGCTGGGTCCCGACATCGTGGGCGCCAACTTCACCGGCTGGTGGGTGTACGTCGGCGGCGACATCATCGGCGCGGCCATCGCCGTGGTGATCATCATCCTGGTCCGGGGGCTGCCCGACAAAGCAGAAACCGAGGCGGCCGAAGGCGGCGCACTGCCCGTGTGACCCAGGCCCGTGTGACCAGGCCCGTGTGACCAGGCCGGCGTGACCAGGCTGGCGTGACCAGGCTGTCGTGACGGGCGTGCCGCCCGCCGTTCAGCCGCCCGAGGAGGCCAGGCCTTCCCCGCCGCCGGGCTCCCGGTCGTGCAAACGGCGTATCTCCACGATCTGCGCACCGAAGGTCTCCAGCCGGGCGAGAAGGCCGTGCAGGGCTGCCATGTCGGGCAGCGGGCCGTGGACCACGGTCTCCACCGGTTCCACGGACGCGGTCAGCCGCTCGAAGTCCAGCAAGGCTTCGGGCGGGAGGACACCCACGACCCGGATCTCGTAGTACGAGGGTGTCAAGGCTGCTCCCCGTGTTCGTGACCCATTCCAGTAACCACAGTGCCGCCGGCAGGCGCGACTGCACCCCACTCCAATCGGGTGAATCACCCTGGTGAGATTGGGGCAGGGGAGGTTACAAATCACCCGGATAGCGGGAAGTGTGGGACCGAGGCGAGCCGGACCGTCCCACAGTCCTGGCTTGACGCTGCCGGGTGTCCCTAGGTGCGGCTAGCGGACTTCCGTCAACGAAGAGGGTGGTACCGATGGTCACCAGTCCCCCCGCGAGCACCCGGACACGTTCCGCCGGACCCCCCGCCAGTGCGGGCGATCCCGTCCTCATATCCAAGATCACCACCCCGGGCCTGCCCGCCTGGGCGGTGCCCCGCCCGCGGATCGCGGCCATCATGGCCGGGAGCGACCGCGCCCCGCTGACCACCGTCACGGGCCCGCCCGGGGCGGGCAAGACGATGTCCCTCGCGCTGTGGGCGGCCACCCGGAGTAGTCCCGGCCCGTGCGCCTGGATGACGGTGGACGATTACGACAACCGGCCCCGGGTGTTCTGGTCCTACGTGACGGCCGCCCTGCAGGCCGCCGGTGTCCCGGTGACCCCGCTCTCCCCCGCCCCGGCCAGCGGGAACGAGGCCAGGCGGGAACGAGGCGGACCACAGTTTCCTGTTGCGGCTCTCGTCCGAGCTGGCCGCGCAGGACCCGCCCGTGACCCTGGTCCTGGATGATCTTCACCTGCTGACCGCGCCGGCCGCCCTGGATGGCCTGGCGTATGTCCTGCGGAACGCCGCGCCGGGCCTGCGGCTGATCGCCGCGTCACGGATGGACCCGCTGCTGCCCCTGCATCGCTACCGGGCGGCCGGCGAACTCGCGGAGATCCGGGCCGGGGACCTGGCGTTCAGCGTGGCCGAAACCAGCGCTGCTGCTGGCCCAGCATGGTCTGGACCTGCCGGATCCGGTCGTTGAATCGCTGACCCGGCGGGCTGAGGGCTGGGCGGCCGGCCTGCGGCTGGCCGCGATCTCGCTGGAGGACCATCCCGACCCTGCGCAGTTCGTCAAGGAGTTCGCGGCCGAGGACAGCTCCATCACTGGCTACCTGGTGGAAGAGGTTCTCGATGCCCAGCCCGCGCCGGTCCGGGACCTTCTGCTGCGCACCAGCATCCTGTCCCGGGTCAGCGCGGATGTCGCCGACGAGCTGATGGACGGCGGGGACGCCGCGAGCGTGCTGCCGGAACTGGCCCGGACGAACTGCTTCGTCCAGTCTCTCGGGCAGGGCTGCTACCGCTACCACGCCCTGTTCGGCTCGGTCTTGCGCCTGAAGCTCCGCCGCGAGTACCCGGGCCAGGTGCCCGCCCTGCACCGGCGGGCGGCCCTGTGGTACCGGCACCACGGATCACTCGGCGAAGCGGTCCGCCATGCCGCCGACTCGGGTGACTGGCAGCTCGCGGCCCGGATAGTCGTCGAGGAACTGGCTATCGGCCAGCTCACCGACCCCCGGGGGACACAGCCGCTCACGGACGAGTTCCGGCGCCTGCCGGCCGTGCCGCCCGGAGCGGAGCCAGAGCTCCTGATCGTCGCGGCCGCGACGGAACTGGCCAGCGCCGATGCCCGTCCCGGGGGCACCGGGCTCAGCGCGGCGGAGGCCATCCTGGAGCGCCGGCCCGCGGGGCAGGACATCCCGGCCCGGCTGGCCGCGGCGCTGGCCCGCGTCGCCCTGTCCCGCCGCACCGGGGATCACGCGGCCGCGGCGGGCGCCGCGGCCCGGGCGGAACAGCTGCTGCAGGACATCCCCGAGGCTGAGCTCGCCCGCCATCCGGGGCTGCGGATTGAGGTGCTGTCCGCACGCGGCACCGCGGAACTCTCGGCCGGCGACTTCGGCCGGGCCGCCGATATCCTCGGGACGGCTCGCGCGGACACGGCCCCGGAGGGTACCCATGAGCGGCACGGCTGCCTCGGGACTCTGGCCCTCGCGGAGGCTTTGCGCGGGCACCTGACCCGCGCGGGCGAGCTGGCTGATCAGGCCCTGGCCGGCCAGCCTGCCGACCCGGCGGCCACGGTCGCCCTGGCGTGCGTCCATCTGGACCGCGGTGAGCTGAAGGAGGCACGCACCCAGCTCAAGCTGGCGGACGAAGCCCTGCGGCTCCGGCCGGACCCGCTGATGGAGGCCCTGGCCCGTGCGGTCACCGTGCGCCACGCGCTGGCTGAAGGTCATGCCGGGCCGGCCCGGGGAATGCTCGGCCGGGCCCGCGCGGACATCCCGCTTCCCTCCTGGCTCGGCCGCCGGATGGCCCTCCTCGAGTCGAGTGCCTGCGCGGCCGACGGCGCAGCCCAGGCCGCGGTGGACGCGGCGCAGAGCGCCGCCCCGCGGTCGCATCTCGATGCGGCGGTGGCGCTGGCCCAGGCCTGGCTGGCCGCGGGCGATCCGCAGGCGGCCAGGCGCGCCCTGGCGTGGCCGCGCGCTGCCGCGGCGGCGGCCCGCGATTACACGCAGGTGGAAGCCTGGCTCGTCGAAGCCAGGCTGAGCTACCGGGCTGAGGATGCGCGCGCGGGGCCACCTGTCCCTGGAGCAGGCGCTGCGGCTGGCCACCACCGAGCAGCTGCGGCTGCCCTTCATCATGGAGCGGGCCTGGATCCGCCCGGCGCTGCGGCGCGATCCGGGCCTGGCCCGCGCCCACCGGCCCCTGCTGGAACCGGATGTGATCAGTTCCCGCCTGGTCGCGGCGCCGCCGCCGGACGACGCGGCCCCGCTGATCGTCGAGCAGCTCAGCCAGCGTGAGCGTGAAGTGATCCGGTACATGTCCGACATGATGAGCACCGCGGAGATCGCCGCCGAGATGTACATCTCGGTGAACACCGTCAAGACGCACCTCAAGAGCATCTACCGCAAGCTGGCGGCGGCCCACCGCAGAGAGGCTGTCCGGCGCGCCCGGCAGCTCCACCTGGTCTAGGTCTCCCCGTGGTCGAGGTCTGACAGCACCCCGGCCTCGCGCCCGCGGGCCACGGCGTCATGCCGGGTGGACACGCCCAGCTTGCGGTAGATCGCCTGGGCGTGGGTCTTGACCGTGTTCGGTGACACGTAGAGTTCCATCCCGATCTCCCGCAGCGACAACGTGCCCCGGAGCAGGCGCAGGACCGCCACCTCCCGCTCGGTGAGCTCGCTCCCCCGGCCTGCCACCCGGAGCGGGGCCGCGGGCTGCCGCCGGAGCGCTTCCAGCCGGGCCTGGAGAGCCTCCGCGCCCCCGGGGAACTCAGCCAGCACCTCCTGGGCCTCCTCGATGAGCTCCCCGGCTTCCTTGCCCTCGCCCAGGCGCAGGAGGACCTCCGCCAGCCTCAGCATGCCTTCCAGCGTGGCCCAGGGGCTCATCCCCGGCTTGCGCCGCCGGGCCCAGACCGCCCGCTCGAGTTCGGCCCGGGCCTCGTGCGAGCCGGCCCCGGGCGGCCCGCACCGTGCCCGCCGCCGTGTAGGCGAGCGAGGCCTGCGCTGCCTCGCTCAGATCGTCCCGGGTGGCCAGGCCGAGGGCCGTGCCGGCCAGGCCTTCCGCCCGGGGGATGTCGCCCCGCTCGACCGCGATCAGGGACAGGGTGGACAGGGCCAGGATGCCGATCACCGTGGCGCACGACTCGCTGCGTGCCGCCTCCTCCAGCTGTCCCTCCGCCGCCTCAAGGTCTCCGGACAGGTAGAGGCTGAAGCCATAAGCCGCCCGGGCCAGGGTGTACCAGGGGGATCCGGGTCGGTCTCCAGCCCGGCGGCCTGCCGGGCGGACTCGCGCATGACCTGGAGGCCCTCGAACCCGTACACGCCGCGGAGGAGGGCGGCGGAGGCCTCCAGCGACACCATCCCGTCAGGCATCTGGCCCGCGAACTGCGAGGCCTCGATGACCGGGAGCCACCGCTGCAGGGGTTCCGGCTCGCCGGACAGGGCCGCGGCCCAGGCCGCGCAGTGCGCGGCCAGCGGGTGAGCGGCGATCTGGTCGTCGGTGAACCGGCGCATCCAGGCCCGGACCGTGCCGACCCGCCCCACGCCCGCATAGGCGTACCAGTTCCGCGCGATGAGATCCACGGAGCGCGGGATGTCACCGGCGGCGAGGGCATGGCCGATCGCCTCGTCCACCGATCCGGACGCCTGGTACCAGGCGCTCGCCCGCTGGTGCAGCGCGGGCACGGTGCCTGGCTCGGCTCTCGCGAGCTGGCTGCGGAGCACCTGCGCGAACAGGTGGTGGTAGCGGTACCAGCCACGGGTCTCGTCCAGCGGGACGACGAAAAGATTCTCCCGCTCCAGAACGATCGAGGATGTCCGCCGCGTGGCCCGAGCCGGCCACGGCATCACACAGCGGTGCGCAGAACCGGTCGAGGATCGAGGTCCGCGCGAGGAACTGCCGGATCTCGGCT
Source organism: uncultured Actinomycetes bacterium (assembly GCA_963711485.1). GTDB lineage: Bacteria > Actinomycetota > Actinomycetes > Streptosporangiales > Streptosporangiaceae > RYN-230. Next base: position 30,535 of record CAVQEM010000043.1, on the reverse strand, counting down.
GGCTGGCGGGTGAGCACCTCCTCGGCCAGGAAATCGACGACGAACCGGTTGTTGCCGGTGAACTGGCGGACGAAGGCACCCGGTGCCGGGTGCCCGCGCAGCGACAGCGCCGCCAGGTACAGGCCGGCCGGCCATCCCTCGGTCCGCTCGACGAGGTCGGCGAGGTCCGCCGCGGTGAGCTCGACACCGGAGACGGCGCGGACCAGGGCGGCCGCCTGCAGCGGCCCGAAGCGCAGCTCAGGCACCCTGATCTCGGCCATCTCGCCCGTGGTCCGCATCCGCGCGAGCGGCAGCCGCGGGTCGGCCCGGGTGATGAGCACCAGCTGGACGGCAGGCGGCAGATGGAGCAGCAGGGATGCCATCTGGTCATGGCAGCTGCGTTCCTTGATGACGTGAAAGTCGTCCACGACCAGGACGACCGGGGCCCGGAGCCTGGCCAGCCGGTTGACCAGGCCCGGGATCAGCTCGCCGGCGACGTCAGGTGCCTGGGTCCGCAGTGCCCGCATGAGATCCCCGGCGTCCAGCTCAGGGCAGGCCCGCTCGAGCGCGGACATCACATGCCACCACAGGCGGCCGGGATCGTCGTCACCGCTGTCGAGCGAGACCCACGCGAATCTCCTGCGCCCGATCGCGCTGGCCCGCCACTGGGCCACGAGCGTGGTCTTGCCGAAGCCCGCCGGCGCGTCAACCAGGACCAGCTTGGCCGACGCCGCGCGGCCCAGCTCCTCCAGCAGCCTGGGCCGCTCGACCCATTCCTTGCGGGTGCCGGGCGCGTGCAGCTTGGATTCGATGGGCCCGTCAATACCCTGGTACGTCAGCGTCCCCCTGCCGACCGCACGCAAGGCGCGCTCGGGGGGCCAGTCTGGCTGGCTACGCCCACCTCCGGACACTAGCTCACCATGCACCCGGGCATGCCCCTGCCCGTTAGGGCCGAAAGTCCCTGGTTTGTGGCACCCGCCGCTGCGGGGCCGGTCACACGCGGGCCGTGGCGGGCCGGCCGGCTGGGTCGCCGAGCCGTTCGGCGACCCAGTCGGCGGTCAGGTAGCGGTGGAACGGCGACAGGTTGGCGCAGCCGTGGTTGCCCTTCTCCAGCAGCAGCAGCGTGGCGGGGCCGCCGGCCTGCTCCGCCAGCCGGGCCGCCTGGGTCCACGGGATCAGCCGGTCCAGCTTGCCCATCACCACCAGCAGCGGGCAGCGGATCAGCCCGGCCCGGCCCTCGAGGCTGAGCTGGCCGGCCACGGCCCGGGCGCTGTCCATGTCCGGCGATTTGGACCTGATCCGGAACGCCTCCTGGGTGAGGATGGGCCGGCTGTCCCACTGGTCGGCGAAGTTGTACGGCCCGGCCAGGGCGACGCAGGCGCGCACCCGCCCGTCCCCGCTGGCCACGCGGGGCGCGTAATACCCGCCGAGGCTCACGCCCCAGACCGCGATCCGGTTCTTATCCAGGGCCGGCTCGGCGCTCAGCCGGTCGATGATGGCCCCGCCGGGAACCTCCCAGTCACCCCGGATGGCCAGGTCATACTCGGCCTCGCCCTGCCCGGGCCCGTCCACGCTGAACGTGGCCAGGCCGCGCGCCAGGAACAGCTCCTCGGTGCTGCGGAACTCCTCCTTGGCCGAGTCGAGCCCGGGGATCATGATCACCACGGGATGCGGGCCGTCCCCGGCTGGCTCCCGGAGTATTCCCACCAGCTGCGCGCCGTCGAACGGGATCTCGATCCGGCGTCCCGGCGGGTCGAGGAAGGGCAGGGCGTCGGTGAGGCAGCGCACGCCGGCCAGGTGCGCGGCGCGCATCTGGCCCAGGTCGCAGGTGAACAGGAACTTGGCGAAGTGGTAGTAGACCGCGGCCTGGGACAGGTGCGCACCGGCGGACAGCTCCCGGCCCGGCGCCCAGCGCGTCCCGGCCGAGCTGCTCGTGCTCGGCGGCCACCTCGCTCCAGGCGGCACACCAGTCCGCCCAGCGCTCCAGGCCGCTGGTGATCCGCTCGAAGTCACCGGCGGTCACGCCGTTGGTGGTGAACCGCGGCGACCAGTGCGAAATCGCCATGGCGACCCGTTCATCCATCGATTGCCTCCCTCACCCTGAGGTTGCCTCCCTCACCCCGAGGTTGCCTCCCTCACCCCGAAATTGCCCCCGTCACCCTGGCCCCTCCCTGCAAACGAATGCATACTCTGTGCCCATGGCGATGGTCAATATCCGGGCGACGGTGAACGGCGCGGAGCGGGTTATCGAGTGCGACCCGGATGCCCCCCTCCTCGACGTGCTCCGGCAGGACGTCGGGCTGTCCGGGCCGAGGTTCGGCTGCGGCGTCGGGCAGTGCGGGGCGTGCTTCGTGCTCATCGGCGGCCAGGCGCGGTCCTCCTGTGACTTCCCGGCCTGGGCGGCCGAGGGCCAGGACATCACCACGGTGGAAGGCCTGCTGTCCGACGGCACCCTGCACCCGGTCCAGCAGGCGGTGGTGGACGAGCAGGCGGCCCAGTGCGGCTACTGCACCTCAGGAATGATCATGAGCGCGGTGGGCCTGCTGCGCGCCAACCCCGCGCCGACCGAGGCCGAGGTGCGCTCGGCCCTGGACGGCAACCTGTGCCGGTGCGGCTCGCACCAGCGCATCGTCCGGGCCGTGCTCCGCGCGGCGGCCCAGGGCACGGCCGCCCGCAGCACGGCCGCCCGGAGCACGGCCGCCCGCAGCACGGCCGCCCGGAACACCGGCGTGCGGCACGGGGAAGCCCGGTGAGCCGTTCCCGCCCACTCCCGCCGAGCCTGGCCGCCAACCCGCGGCTGGGCGGGTGGCTGGATTTCAGCGCGGATGCCGTCGTCACGATCCGGCCCGGGAAGGTCGAGTACGGCCAGGGCGTGTGGACGGCGCTGGCCCAGATCGCGGCCGAGGAACTCGATGTGGGGCTGGACCAGGTCCTGGTGGCCGGCGTGAGCACCAGCAGCAGCCCGGACGAGGGGGTCACGTCGGGAAGCCGGTCCATCGAGGACTGCGGCGGGGCGCTGCGCCAGGTGTGCGCGCAGGTCCGCGCGGCGTTCCTGGCCGAGGCGGCGGACAAGCTCGGGATGGACCCGGCCGGGCTGGCGGTCGAGCGCGGGGCGGTCCGCGGGCCGGCCGGCCAGGCCAGGCTGAGCTACTGGTCGCTGGACGAGACAGCCCTGCTGGACCGGGCCGCGCAGCTCACCGCGGCGGCCAAGCCCACGGCCGGGTGGTCGGTCGCCGGCCGCAGCGCGCCCCGGATCGACCTGCCGGACAAGGCCACCGGGCGGCCCCGTTTCCTGCACGACCTGGTGCTGCCGGGCATGCTGTTCGGCCGGGTGATCCGCCCGCCCGCCCCGGCGGCCACCCTGGACGGCCTGGGCGAGGCGGGCCTGCCCGCCGGGATGGTGGCGCAGGTACGCGACGGCTCGTTCCTCGGCGTGATCGCCGAGTCCGACCGGGTCGCGGTGACCGCGGCGGGGCGGCTGGCGCGGGCCGCCCGGTGGACGGTGCGGGAGTCGCTGCCGGACGAGGACGACCTGAAGGGCTTCCTGCTGTCCCAGCCCACCGACGTCCAGCCGGTGGTGCGGCGCCCGGACACCGGGCCGCGGCCCGGGTCGAGCGCACCCGCACCGCCGAGTACACCCGGCCGTTCATCGCGCACGGCTCGATGGCGCCCCAGCTGCGCGATCGCCCGCTGGGACGGCGACCAGGTCACCGTGTGGACGCACAGCCAGGGCGTGTTCCCGCTGCGCCGCGCGCTGGCCACCGGGCTGGGCCTGGACCCCGCGCAGGTGACCGTGCGCCACGTGGAAGGGGCCGGGGTTTACGGGCATAACGCCTCCGACGATGCGGCGGCCGACGCGGTGCTGCTGGCCCGGGCGGCCCGCGGGCGGCCGGTGCGGGTGATGTGGTCCCGCCCCGACGAGCTCAGCTGGGGCCCGCTCGGGCCCGCGATGCTGGCCCGCCTGTCGGCGGGCCTGGACTCCGGCGGCCGGATCCAGACCTGGCGGCAGGACGTGTGGAGCAACGGGTTCGTGGGCCGGCCGGGCACCGGCGGCGAGCCGCGGCTGCTCGCGCTGTCCCACATCGCCGGGGGCAGGCCGATCAGCGCGGCCCCGGACGGGGTGCCCAGCGGGGCGATGGGGGCCACCCGGAACGCGGTTCCCGCGTACGACATCCCCGATCTGGAGGTGACCCGGCACCGGCTGCTCACCATGCCCCTGCGCACCTCCTCGCTGCGGTCCCTGGGCGCGTTCCTCAACGTGTTCGCGATCGAGTCGTTCATGGACGAGCTCGCGGCGGCGGCGGGCGCCGACCCCGGCCGGGTTCCGGCTCGCGCACCTGAGCGACCCGCGGGCCCGGCGGGTCATCGAAGAGGCCGCCGCCATGTCCGGCTGGGCGGCCCGGCCCCGCTGGGGGGACCGCGCCGGGGGGGCCGGGTTCGGGCTGGCCTTCGCCCGTTACAAGGGCACCTCCGGGTATTGCGCGGCGGTGGCGGAGGTGGCCGCGGACACCGGCATCAGCCTGCGGCGCCTGTGGCTGGCCGTGGACGTGGGCCGGGTCATCAACCCCGACGGCGTGATGAACCAGGTCGAGGGCGGGGCGATCCAGAGCGCGAGCTGGGCGCTACGGGAGCGGGTCCGTTTCGACCGGACCCGGATCACGTCGGTGACCTGGGAAAGTTACCCGATCCTGCGCTTCACCGAGGTGCCCGAGGTGGCGGTGCGGATCCTGGCCGCGCCCAGCGAGCCGGAGACCGGCGCCGGGGAGCTGGCCCAGGGCCCGGTCGCGGGCGCGATCGGCAACGCCGTGGCGGACGCGGTCGGTGTCCGGGTCCGGGACCTGCCGCTGACCACCGGGCAGGTCACCCGGGCGATCGAGGAGAGCTGACCAGACCCGCCTGACCGCGCGGTCCCCAGCGTTTCCCCACCGGTCACGGATCATTCTCCAGGTGCCGCACTCCGCCCGGTACAGTGGGGGTACCTGCGTTGTTCCTGCCTTCCCGGGCGGATTTCCAGGTCGCGTTGGCCGAATCGCCCCAGACCCCGGTGCACATCCTGATCACAGCCTGGGGGCGCGGATGGCCACATCCACTTCTGACGTCGATGTCGTGGTCATCGGGGCGGGCAACGCCGGGCTCACCGCGGCGGTGCGGCTCGCCCAGGCGGGTGCCGCGACGCTGCTGCTCGAGCAGCACAACATCCCCGGCGGCTGCGCGACGTCATTCCGCCGGGGGCGGTTCGAGTTCGAGGTCGCGCTGCACCAGCTGAGCGGGCTGGGCACCGAGAACCACCCGTTCCAGATTCGCCAGCTGCTCGGTGAGCTCGGCGTGCTGGACCGTCTGGAGTTCGTCTACGAGCCGGACCTGTACCGGGTGATCATCTCAGATCTTGTCGATGTGACCCTGCCCGCCGACAAGGCGGGCGTGGTCGGCGTGCTCGCCGCTTTGCATCCGGCTGAACGGCAGGCTGTCGAGCGATTCCTGGATCTGGTCCACGATGTCTTCGAGGAGTGGATCGCCTTCACCTACCTGGGTGGCTCGCAGCTCGGGCCGGAGGCGGCGAGGAAGAAGTTCCCGCTGTTCACGCGCTACGCGTTGCGGACACTGCGAGAGGTCCTCGACGAGCTGTTCGTCAGCCAGACCCTCAAGACCGTCCTGGCCGCCTACTGGGATTATCTCGGCCAGACCCCGGCCAACCTCGCTTTCGTCGACTACGCGGTCGTCTTCGAGGTGTACCTCGAGTACAGGCCGGCGCATCTCAAGGGCGGCTCGCAGGCCATGTCGAATGCCCTGCTGGACCAGTTCCAGCGGCTCGGCGGCGAGGTGCGCTTCAGCTGCGGAGCGGACGCCATCCTCACCGCGGCGGCCACGTCAAGGCGGTCCGCACCGCCGGCGGCGACACCATCTCCTGCCGGGCGGTCGTGTCCAACGTGAGCACGCCGGTGACTTACGGACGGCTGCTTGATACCGGGACGCCGGCGGCGGTGCGGCAGGATCTGGCCTCCCGCCCGATTGGCGTGTCGGGCTGCATGGTCTACCTCGGCCTCGACGCGACCCCGCACGAGCTGGGCATGACCACCAGCACCACCTTCTGCCTGGCCGGCTTCGACCATGACGTGCTGGGACCACGACGCGACGAGATCGGGGATCCCCGGGCCATCGCGCTCACCTGCTACTCGCTGGCGGACCCGTCGTTCTCCCCGCCCGGCACCACGCATCTCGTCCTCATGGACCTGCAGTACAGCGAGCCCTGGACCCGGCTGTCGCCCTCGGAGTACCTGGACGTGAAGTTCGCCTACGGCAACAAGCTCATCGACTTCGCCGGGCGGGCCTTCCCCGGGCTGCGCGAAACGATCGCCGAGGCAGACGTCGCCACTCCCATCACCGTGATGCGCTATCTCCGCCACCCTGGCGGTGCCATCTACGGCTTCGACCAGACGCCGTCAGATCCGCGCTGCTGCGCCGCGACGGCGTCGTCGTGCCGGGCCTCTACCTCGCCGGGGCGTGGACGGGGACCGGGGGCTTCCAGCCGACCCTCACGGCCGGGGCGGCCGCCGCGGACGCGGTGCTCGCCGCGATCGGCCGCCATCACCCCAGCTCACCAGGGGCGACACGATGAGCGAGCGCACCGCCTACGACGCGATCGACCGCTACACCAGTCTCGCCGCATCGATCGCCGGGGCTAAGCCGTCCGAGGCCGGCGAACTTCGGGCCAGCGAGCCAGCCACCGTCATCGAGCGCCTGCATCCCCGCCGGCTCTCACTCGAGGTCACCCACGTCATCCCGGAGACACCGACCACCTCGACCCTGCGCATGGCCTCGACCGGGCCGGACCTGCCACCCTTCCTGGCCGGCCAGTACGTCAACCTGTTCGTCGAGCTTGACGGCACCCGGACCAGCCGCCCCTATCGCCATCTCGTCCGCTCCCGCTGAGCGCGGCCATTACGACCTGACCGTGCGGGAGGTCACCCGCGGATTCGTGTCCCCGCACCTGGTCCGTCGCGTCAGGCAGGGCGACAGGTTCGGCAGTACCGGGCCGATGGGCGAGTTCTTCCGCAACCCGCTGTTCCACGGCGACCGGCTCATGTTCCTCGCGGGCGGGTCAGGGGTGGCCCCTGCGCGGAGCATGATCCGGGACATCGCCGCGCGCGGCGGAACCACCCGTCTGCATCTCGTCTACGGCTCGAAGGACCGCAGCGACATCATCTTCCGCGGCGAGCTGGATGAACTGGCCCGGGCCCACGACACCATCGAGATCGCCCACGTCATCTCCGAACCCGATCGCGGCTGGCACGGGCGAACCGGCTTCATCACCAGCGACCTCATCGCCGAGCTCGCCGGTCCCCACCTCCACCGGACGACCTACTACCTGTGCGGCCCGCCGGCGATGTACGAGTTCTGCCTCGACGCGCTGCGGCGACTCGGCATCGCCCAGCGGCGGGTCCGGTACGAGGCGAACGGGCCACCAGCCGAACCCGCGCGGCTGCCCGGCTGGCCCGGCCAGCTCGACCCGGCGACCACCGTCGTGGTGAACGTCGAGGGCCGGGGCAAGTTCGAAGCACCGTGCGGTGAGCCCCTCCTCAACAGCCTTGAACGGGCCGGCTACCAGCTCGAAGCCGGCTGCCGGTCCGGGCACTGCAGCCTGTGCCGGGTGAAGATTCTCTCCGGCGCCGTCGTCAGCGGACCCGAGGCCCGCATCCGGCGTTCCGATGAATGGACCGGCCACACCCACGCCTGCACCGCGTTCCCGGTCTCCGACGTCGAGGTCCGGCTGTGATCAGCACCGTGGCCGCGGGGATCAGTCCGGGCCGAACAGGACGCTGACCGACTCGCCCTCGTGGATCCGGCGGATGGCCTCGGCCAGCGCGGGGGCCAGGGAGATGACCTGGAGCTTCCCGCCGAGCAGGTGGGTGGGGATGGGGACCGTGTTGGTGGTGACCACCTCGGTGACCTCGGGCGCCGACTCGATCCGCTTCAGCGCGTCCCCGGCGAACAGGCCGTGCGTGCAGGCGACCCGGACCGACCGCACGTCGCGCTCCCGCAGCCGGTCAAGCAGTTCGAGGATGGTGGTGCCGCGCGCGATCTCGTCGTCCAGCACGATCACGTCCCGGCCCGTCACGTCACCGATGATGGACGTGATCGAGACCTCCTGGTCGCTGATCCGCTGCTTCGCGCCGAACGCGACCGTCAGGCCGAGACGGCGGGCAAAGGACGCGGCCTGCTTGGCGTTGCCCAGGTCAGGTGAGACCACCACCGTGTTCGACAGGTCCTGGCCGCGGAAGTGGGCGGCCAGCTCGCGGTGGGCGTGCAGATGATCGACCGGGACCGAGAAGAAGCCGTGCACCTGCGGGGAATGCAGGGTCATGGTCAGTACCCGGTTGGCGCCCGCCGTGACGAGCAGGTCCGCGACCATGCGGCCGCCGATCGACACCCGGGGCATGTCCTTCTTGTCCGACCGGGCGTAGGCATAGTGCGGGATGACCGCGGTGACGCGGGCCGCGGAGGCGCCCCGGGCGGCGTCCAGCATGAGCAGCAGCTCGACCAGGTGCTCCTGGACCGGGGGGCAGAGCGGCTGGATGAGGAACACGTCACGTTCCCGGCAGTTGGACTGGAGCTGGACCTCCATGCAGTCATTGGCGAATCGGCGCAGCCGGACCGGGCGCAGTTGCTCGCCCAGGTCCGCGCAGATCTCGGCGGCCAGCTCGGGGTGGGCGCTGCCGCTGAACACCGCGATGTCCCGCACGCGGACCAGGGTAGTTGGCAGGCCGCCCGGCCGGCCCGCCGACCCGTCAGCGGGTGACCCGCGGCGGCCAGTTCCCGCCCGGCCTGCCGGAGCCAGCGGCCGGGATCGGCCAGCGCCGGGCCCGCGCCGCCCGCCAGGCCGGCCAGGCCCACGGCCCAGGCCACCGCGGGCGGCGGGGCCGCCGCGATCTGGCCGGCCACCAGCGCGGCGGGCACCCCGGCCGCCGCGGCGGCGGCGAACACCGTCCCGGCGACCTTCCCGGTTCCCGAGGTCTCGTCGTAGCGCCCTTCCCCGGTGATGACCAGCCCGGCCCCGGCCAGCGCCTGGTCCAGGCCGGCCAGCCGGCTGAGCTGCACCGCGCCCGGGCCGATCTGCGCGCCCCAGGCGGCGGCGAAGCCGTAGCCGGTGCCGCCCGCCGCCCCGGCGCCAGGCGCACCCGGGTCACCGCCGAGGCAGCCTGGCCAGCCGGGTCAGGCCGTTCTCGAGCAGGGCCACCTGAGCCGGGCTGGCTCCCTTCTGCGGGCCGAATACGGCCGCGGCCCCGGCCGGGCCGAGCAGCGGGGCGCGCACGTCGGACAGGCAGCTGACCCCGTCCCCGGGAAGCGGCCGCAGCCCGGCCAGGTCCACCGCGGCCAGGCCGGCGAGGGCCCCGCCGCCGGGCGGCAGCGGGGTGGCGGCGGCGTCGAGGAACCGGGCGCCGAGCGCCGCCAGCGCGCCGGTGCCGCCGTCGGTGGACGCCGAGCCACCCAGCGCGACGATCACCTGGCGGGCCCCGGCGTCCAGGGCACGGCCGATGACCTCGCCCAGCCCGGTGGTGTGCGCGCCCAGGGGGTCGGGCCGGGCCAGCAGCGGCAGCCCGCTGGCCCGGGCGAGTTCCACGGCCGCGACGCCGCCGGGCAGCTCGAGCCATGGGCAGTCCACCGGCTGGCCCGCCGGGCCGGTGACCCGGCTGGCGTGCCAGCGGGCGCCGCTCACCGCGGACGCGAGCACGTCCAGGGTGCCCTCGCCGCCGTCCGCCAGCGGCACGCAGGCCACGTCGTCCCCGGGCCGGACGGCCCGCCACCCGTCGGCCAGCGCGACCGCCGCCTCGGCCGCGCCGATGCTGCCCTTGAAGGAGTCGGGGGCGATCACGACCCGCACGGGGCCTCCCCGGCAGGTCCCCGGCGTGCGGGCGCCCGGTTCACCAGAGTTCGGCCGCCGGGCGCGCGGCTGCCGGGCGCGCGGTTCACGGGCGCGCGGTTCACGGGCGCGGAGCGCGGTTCACCGGGGCGCGGTTCACCGGGGCGCGGTTCCTTCACCGGGGCGCGGTCACGCGCGCGTTCACCGGGGCTCTGGGGCTCCCTGAAGCGCCGGCTCCGGCTTGAAGGCGGGCAGCCCGAGCGCCTCCCGGATCGCCTGCTGGACCTCGTCCTTGTCCTGCGTGGCGTCGATGTGCACGACGTATTCCTTGCGCGCGAAGATGGCGAGCACCGGGTCGGTCTTCTCGTGATAGTCACGCAGCCGGACCACGAGGGCTTCCTCGGTGTCGTCCTCGCGGGTCACCAGGGTCCCGCCGCACACGTCGCACTTGCCCTCGACCCGGGGCAGGCCCTCGATCAGGTTGTAGTCCATGCCGCAGCCCGAGCACAGGCGGCGGGCCAGGACCCGGCGCCGGACCTCGGTGTCGGGCAGATCCAGGTGGATCACCGCGTCGATGTCGTAGCTCTCCAGGAAGAACTCCGCCTGCCGGGCGTTGCGCGGGAACCCGTCGATGATGAACCCGTAGTTCCAGTCGTGCTCGGCCAGCCGCTGCGCGGTCACCTTCTCGGCCAGGTCGTCCCCGACCAGTTCACCGGCGGCCATGATCCGCCGTACCTGGGCCCCCATCTTGGTGTGCTGCTGCACGTTCCAGCGGAAGATGTCGCCCACGCTGATGTGCACCAGATCCAGGTCCCTGGCCAGCCACGACGCCTGCGAGCTCTTGCCGCTGCCGGGCACGCCCATGATCACGTACTTGCGCATGCAGTTACCCTGACACACTCGGGGCGGCCGCGGGAGTGGGGGCCTGGCCCTTCGCCTGAGGCCCGGTCAGGCCCGGTCGGGCACCGAACAGCAGGTCGGAGGGGCGGGACCGCTGCATCACGGGTCTCGTCGACCTCGCAGCGGACCTCCAGGTCGGCGGCGTCGCCGGCCTCCGTCCCCGGTGACGTCAGCGGACCTGTCGTATCCGCCCGCTGGTTCCCCAGGCTTGGTCAGCCGTCCAGACGTCCGCCTCCAGCCGGTCGCCGAGGGCCAGGCACAGCCGGTCGGCGAGGGAGAGCCCTTCCCCGGCCGCCCATCTCCGGGCCGCCCATTCAGCATCGGTGACCGTCACGGCCTCCACCCGCACCCCATAACTGATCAGCAGCGACCGGGACAGGTCCCAGTTCCTGCCGTGCGCGCGAACCTTCTGCGCGACCTCTGACCAGTTGGCCGCACCACAGGCGCCGCCGCCGCGCAGCGCCTCCTCGACTGATGCTGCCCCCTTCTCGCCCTGCAGGAAGGCGAGCAACGCGGAGGCGTCGAAGACGTTCACGTCGCGTCTTCGGCCGCGGCGTCGGCGTGGCGCTCGGACAGGAGCTCGTTCACCAGATCCAGGCCAGCCAGATCCGCCCGGACTAGTTCCTGGAGTTGCGGGCGCGTCAGGAGCACGAGCCCGGCCGGGGTCTCGATCAGGATGAGCGCGGTGCCCTCCGCAAGCCCGGCCCGCTTCCTCAGGTCAGCGGGGATGACCAGCCGCCCGCGGTCGCCCATCACCACCTGGTACGTCCCACTCATTGACGCACAGTTCCACTCACCTGGAACGACTGGGAAACAAGCACGGGACGCCGTCGCAGGTCATGTGATCGATCGTGCCGTTATGTGTGCTGACATGTTTTGTTCCTGGGGCTGACGGGCCATGGGGCGTACCGCTGAGCGTGGACGTCCCCGGGTCAGGCCAGCTCGGACTGGAGGATGGCGGCGGAGGGGCGGCGCGCCGCGATCCGGGCGGGGATCGCGGTCAGCCCGGCCACCGCGACCAGGGTGCCCAGCACCGCGCCGGCCAGCCACGAGGCGGGCGGCACGGCCATCGTTCCCGGCGCCGTTCGCGGCCGCGAACAGCCCGATGCCCAGCGGGATGCCGAGCAGGGCGCCGGGCAGCGCGGGCAGCACCTGCGCCGCCGACACCCCCGCGGTGACCTGCTGCGGGGTCGCGCCGAGCGCCCGGGCCAGCGCCGAGGCATGCCGGGCGTCCAGCACCGTCGCCCACGCGCTGACGATCGCGTTGAGCACGGTCAGGGCGACCAGCACGACCGTGAGCACGGTCAGCATCTGCTCGTCCCGGCTGACCACGGGGTTGCCCAGCCGGCCGGAGCCGCCGAAGCTCCCCAGCCGCACGGTGGCGTGGAAGGCGAGCACGGCGACGATCCCGGTCACCGCGACCGCGATGCTGGCCGTGGTGAGCAGCGGCGCGGCGCGGCCGGCGGGCGGTCAGCCGCAGCCCCAGCAGCAGCGGCACCGGCAGCCGGGCGGACAGCGCGATCAGCCGGGCCCGGCGCCGCGGCGGGCGGGCCGCGTCGGCCAGCGCGCTGACCGTGCTGGTGTGCGCGGCCCGGACCGCCGGCACGAACGTCGCGGCCAGGGCCACCGCGAGGGCCACGGCCACCACCAGCCCGGCGGCGGGCAGCGTGAGCGACGGCGCGCCGGGGCTGCCCACCAGCCCCGCCCCGGGGCTGGTGATCAGCGGGGCGGCCAGGAACCCGATGGCCAGCCCGGCGGCCGCCGCCACCAGGGCCAGGATCAGGTTCTCGGCCAGCAGCACGACCGCGACCAGTCCCGGGGTGGCGCCGACCGCCTTGAGCAGCCCCACCCGCCGGGTGTGCTCCGCCATCCGGCCGCCGGCCAGCACGGCCACGCTGGCCACGGCCAGCAGGCAGGCCAGCCAGGCCCCGGGCGACAGGACCTGCTGCTCGTCCTGCACGAGCAGGCCGTCGGCGGCCTTGATGCCCGCCCAGGAATTCAGGAGCGATGCGCCGGGCGCCTGCTGGGCCTGGTCGTGGGCGCTGGCGAAGGCCTGCGCACGGGCCCGGGTCCTTCAGCTTCAGGTTCAGCACGTAGGCGGGCGGTCCCACGTCGGACGAGGCGAGGACGCGGACATCCGGCTGGGTGGCCCAGGCCAGTCCGAGAGCGCCCGGCCTCAGTGACGCCTGCGTGCCCGGGAACGGGGCGTCGCAGCCACCGCCGGGCGAATAGCACAGGTTCGGGTACGGCGGCATGGCGGCGGTGACCGCGGTCCCGGCGACCCGGAAAGCCCGGCCGTTCAGGGTGATCCGGTCCCCGACGCCGACGCCGAGCGCCGCGGCGAAGGTCCGCTCGAGCACCACGCCGCCGCCGCGCACCCAGCCGCCCGCCGTCACCGTGGGCTGGTCCAGCGAGGCGGGTGCCCGGCTGCGGCCTTCCACTTCCACCCCCGCGGTCAGGCCGCGGGCCCGCACGACGGCCCCGGCCAGCGGGTAGGGCCCGCTGTGGCCGGTGACCCCGGACGCGTGCACCAGCGCGTTGACCTGGGCCAGGATCTGCGGACTGGGGTTCCGCTGCCCCGGCTGGTGCGGCACGGCCGCGCTGCTGAGCTGGGCCACCACGTCCGGCCCCCTGGTCGCCGCCCGGGTCTGCTGGTAGGGCTGGCTGGTCACCCCATGCAAGGCCAGCCCCAGCGTGAGCGTGGCGGTGGCCGCGGTGATCGCCAGCAGCAGCAGGACCGCCTGCGCCGGCCGGTACCGCAGGTCCCGGACGGCCAGGCGCCCGGCCAGGACGGCCTGACCAGGACGGCTCTGCCCACGATCCTGCTCCGCCGGACCTGGCCCACGGCTCAGCCCTCCAGCCCGGCGAGGGCGCCGAGGCTCCCGGTGCTGCCGCCGGTGAGCCGGGTCTGGTCGATGAACGCCCCGTCGCGCATGGAGATGAGCCGGTCGGCGGTGGCCGCGATCCGCGCGTCGTGGGTCACGATGACCAGCGTCTGCCCGGCCGTGTGCAGCCTGTCGAACAGCCGGAGCACGTCCAGGGTGGCCTCGCTGTCCAGGTTGCCGGTGGGCTCGTCCGCCAGCACGATCAGCGGCTCGTTGGCCAGGGCGCGGGCGACCGCGACCCGCTGCCGCTGGCCGCCGGACAGCGCGGAGGGCAGGAACCGGGCCCGGTCGGCCAGCCCCACCTGCTCCAGCAGGTCTGCGGCCCGCCGCCGGGCCCTGCGGGGTGGGACGCCGGCCAGCAGCGCGGGCAGTTCGACGTTCTCGGCGGCGGTGAGCTCGTCCATCAGGTGGAAGGCCTGGAACACGAAGCCGACCGCCTCGCGCCGAAGCCGGGCCAGCCCCCGCTCCCCCATCGCGTCGATGCGCTGCCCCGCCAGCGACAGTTCCCCGCTGGTGGGCCGGTCCAGCCCGCCCAGCAGGTGCAGCAGCGTGGATTTCCCGCAGCCGCTCGGTCCCATCACGGCCAGCGTCTCGCCGGCGGCCACGTCCAGGTCGACTCCGTCAACCGCGCGGACCAGCCCGGCTTTCCCGAGCCGTACTCCTTGCGCAGGGCGCGGGCTCCCAGAAGGGGGGCGCTGCCCGTCTCGTTCATGATTGCCTCCGGGTGGCCCAGGTCCGCTCGCACGCCTCCAGCCAGCGCAGGTCCGCCTGGAGCCGGAGCACGATTCCTTCCAGCAGCAGCCCGGCCGCGGAGCGGTCAGGCTCGGCCATCGCGGCCCGCTGCGCGTCGCGCAGCCGGCGGAGCAGTTCGCGACGCTGCGTGTCCACGATGGCGATCGGGTCCGCCAGTCCCGCCGCCGCGGCGGCGACCAGCTTGAGATGGAACTCGGCCAGGTCCGGCCGGGGCCAGCTGACTTCGGTGAGCCAGCCGGCCACCCGCTGCTGCCCGGCCGGGGTCAGCGCGTACACCTTCCGGTCCGGCCGGTCGGCCAGCCCGGCCGACTGCTCGGAGGCCACCAGGCCCGCCTTTTCCAGCCGGGTGAGCGTGACGTAGATCTGCCCGGCGTTCATCGCGTCGCCCACCGGGCCGAGCGCCTCGCGCAGCCGGGTCCGCAGCTCATACCCGTGCGACGGCTCCTTCGCCAGCAGCGCCAGCACCACTTCCTGCTGCACGATGGTCCTCTCCCGGGCGCTTCATAGATAACGGTTATCTGATAGATAGCGGTTATCTGCCGGGCTGTCAAGCGCTGGTCCCCGCGCCGCGCGTGGCCAGGGCGTGACTCGCACCGCCCGGGGGCCCCGGGCCTTGATCGGGCCGGGCGTGACCAGCCAGCCTGCGGCCAGGCGGGGGCAGCCACCGCGGGACCGGGCTGAAATCACCCCGATCAGGGGATGCGACCGGGGCCGGGTCGTGGCCACCGTCGGAGGATGACGCGAGCCGCCGCGGTCATGCGCGGATTGTGGCCTGACCGCAATCCGCTCCGGCGTTCCTCGGACCGGGCCGAGGCCGGGATCGTCGCCGCGCTGGCCGTGGCTTTCCTGCTCGGCGCCCCCCTGATCGCCATCGCGGTCTGGCAGCTGGCCTTCAGCACCGCCTTCACCACCGCGGACGCGGAGCACGCGGGCTGGCACCCGGTCCCGGCCCGGCTGCTCGCCACCGCGCCCCAGTCGTACGGCTACGCCGTGACCGTGCCTGCCCGGTGGCGGGCCCCCGGCGGGGCCGGGCGCAGCGGGCGGATCCCGGTCGTCCCGGGCACCCGGGCCGGGACCACGGTGACCGTCTGGGCCGGCGCTCTGCGAGCTGACCCGCGCGCTCACGTCACCGTTCCAGGCGGCGCTCCAGGCCACCGTCACCGCGGCGATGGCCGTGCCGTGCTGGGGGATAGTCCTGCTCGGCGCCGGTATGGTCGGCCGCCGACTGCTCGATGCCCGCCGCCTGGCCGCCTGGGACGCCGACTGGCAGGCCATGGATCGCCCGGGCCCGGCCGCGGCGCCAATCCCGGGCCCTAGCCGCCGAAGTAAACACACCGCGCAGGTGCGGGGCGACGCGGCCAGTGGCGGGCCGGTGCGTCGAGGTGGTGACCGAAGGGCGGGTTACGGCGGCGGGCGGCTCAGACGGCGGAGCGGTCCTCGATCTCCCAGGCGTGGTCCAGGGCGTGCCAGGCGATCCGCCGGGCGCCGTACCGGCAGGCCAGCCCTTGGCGGCCAGCACCGCCCCGTCCGACGGTGACGCCAGGACGGCCAGGACAGCGGCCCGCATGGCCACGATCGCGGCGCGGTCGCCGGGGGCGCTGCGGTGCCGGACACCCAGCTTGCGCGCGTAGGAGAAGTCAGGCGCCGGCCACATGCTCGATGATCTTGTCCCGGTCCCGGCCGCCGCCCCGGGGACCCTTGCGCAGCTCCGCCGGGGCTACCCCGGAAGCCTGGTCGAATACCTCCCAGGCCGCGCCGACCAGGGCCGCCATCCGCTGGGCGGCGTCCGCGGAGGACGGCGCTGCATCGCTGCCCGGGATCTCCATCGGCGCGCCGAAATCCGCGCCGACTGGGCTGTCCAGCCGCTCGGCGGCCTGGAATCCGGCGGCGACGGGGTCGGGGGGATCCAGCCCGGCCAGCCTGGCGGCCACCGCGTACCTCGGCGCGTAGGCGGCCAGCCGGTCCAGCGCCAGCTCCTCGGTCGTGTCCCGGCGGCACCAGCCGGGCCAGTCCAGCGCGCAGCCGAACACCCGGCGGCGGCCCTGCTCGAAATAGACGGCGATGGGCTCACGCGTAGAACCGGTAGATGGCCTGGGCGACGCAGCGGCTTCGCATCCGCGTCCACCTCGACGGTGAAGTCGGCGGTGAGCTGGACGGCCTGGCCATCGCCGATGGATTCCACGGCGTTAATGACCGCGGCCAGCCTGATCTTCGATCCGACCGGGACTGGCGCCGGGAAACGGGCCTTGTTCAGCCCGTAGTTGATGCCCATGCTGATCCCGGTGACCTGGAGCAGCTCGGCGAACAGCGGGATGACCATGGACAGGGTCAGATAGCCGTGCGCGATGGTGCCGCCGAACGGCCCGGCCGCGGCCCGGGCCTCGTCCACGTGGATCCACTGGTGGTCGCCGGTCGCCTCGGCGAAGGTCTTCACCCGCTCCTGGGTCACCTCGGTCCAGCCCGTGCGCCCCAGGTCGGCGCCTGCCAGGGCGGTGATCTCCTCCAGGCCGTTCACGACGGTGGTCATCCGGTGGTCCCTCCATCGGTCTCGCGCTGGGCTGGCTGGGACAGGCCGCGCAGCGCCAGCCGCCGCTCGCACCAGCGCCGCAGCTTCGGGTCCAGCGAGGAGCGCAGCAGCGGCCAGTCCTGGGTCAGCAGCCGCGGGTTGACGAAGCGGGCCAGGTCGTTACGGCGGCCCTGGGTCAGGACGATCCCGTACATGCTGCGCCGGAGCCGGTCGTCGGTCACGTCGAACTCCCGCATCCCCGGCCAGGCCAGGTGGCGTGGCAGGACGATGACACCCCGCTCAGGCCCGTGCAGATCTTCCAGGCGGGCGGGCAGGCGTCCCGCCAGCCCGATCCGCCCGGGCCGCAGTAGATCCGTCAAGGACATGAACCGATTATCACTGACCTGCCGGGATGTCCCGGCATTGACTCGCGGGAAACCGTGTCCGGCCTGGCCCGGCGGCCCCCCGGAGCCTGCGCCTGCTGGCTTGCCGGGCGCGGGCGGCGCGGCTAGACTCTTCGCATGCCCAGCGATACCCCGGCCCCGCGCTGGCGGTTCTTGTTCCGGCCCAAGTGGCTGGGCTGGCATGCACTGATGGTCGTGTCCGTCCTGGGCATGCTCGCCCTGGGCGACTGGCAGTTCCACCGCGCCGAGTCTGGGAACTCCCTGAGCTGGGCGTACACCTTTGAGTGGCCTATCTTCGCTGGCTTCGTGATCGTCTTCTGGGCCAAGACGATCAAGGACGAGTTCCGGCCGCCAGCCCCCGCCGAGGGCCTGGACAGCGTCGCGCTGCCCGCAGGGCGGGACGGGGCGGCCGGCGCGGCCCCGCCGCCGGTACCGCCGAGCGGCAGGAGCGGCCGGCGATGAGGACGACGAGGAACTGGCCGCCTACAACGCCTACCTGGCCCGGCTTACCGACGAGGCGAGTAGGCACGGCAAGTGGCACGGGCTCCGCTGAGCCGGGGCCTGGACAACAATGAGGAGGCAGGCCGGTGCGCGCAGCCGTGCTCCGCTACCGGGTGATGGCGTACGTGACCGGGGTGGTGCTGATCATCTTGTGCTTCGTCGGGATCCCGCTGCAGATCGCCGGGCATCCCGCGGTCGCCAACAACGTCGGGGTGCTGCATGGGATTCTCTACATCATCTACCTCGTTTTCGCCTGGCTGCTGGCCCGGCGGCTGCGCCTGACACTCGGGCCGACGGTGCTGATGCTGCTGGCCGGCACCATCCCGATCCTGACCTTCGTCGTGGAGCGCTGGGTGACCCACCGCTACATCGAGCCGGCCCTGGCCGGTCAGGAGACGGTCCAGCCGGAGATGGCGAAGCCCCGGAACCGGTGAGCAAGGAGCAGGCGGCCCCCGGTCAGGCCGGCCCCGGTCAGCCGCAGGCCCCGGTCAGCCGGGCCAGCATTACTTCACGGCGAGCCCGGCGGCCGCGCACCGCCCGGGCCTGGTCCAGGTTGTCCTCCCCGACCTGGACTTCGAGTGCGCCACGGACGCCGGGGTGTTTTCCGCGGCCGGCTGGATCCCGGCAGCCGGGTGCTGCTGGAAACCGTCCCGCCTCCCCCCGTCGTCGGGGACCTGCTCGACCTCGGCACCGGGTACGGCCCCATCGCGCTGGCCATGGCGTCCCGCGCGCCGGAGGCCACGATCTGGGCCGTGGACGTCAACGAGCGCGCGCTGGACCTGTGCGCGGCCAACGCGGCCCGCGCGGGGCTGGCCAACGTGCGCTGCGTGCCCCCGGCGGCCCCGGAACTGCCCGGCCAGTTCGCGGCGATCTGGTCCAATCCGCCGATCCGGATCGGCAAGGAGGCGCTGCACGCGCTGCTGGCCAGCTGGCTGGGACGGCTGGCTCCCGGCGGCCAGGCCCACCTCGTGGTCCAGCGGAACCTGGGCGCGGACTCGCTGCACCGCTGGCTGCAGGCCGAGGGGTGGCCCGCCACCCGGATCGCGTCCCGCAGCGGCTACCGGGTGCTGCAGGTGAGGCCCAGATGCAGGCCGGCCCGGCGCGCCGCATCCGCCCGGCCAGGTGAGCCCAGGCCGCCTGATGGGGCCGGGCCGCGGGACGCGGCTTCCCCGGCGGGCGGCCAGTACAGGCAGCTGCGCCCCACGGACGTGAAGCGGCTGAACCGCTCGTGGCGCCGCGCCACGGAGGCCCGGCTGGCCCTGCTGCTCGACTCGGTCACCCAGCCGTTCAACGTCGGGATGATCGTGCGGTCGGCGGCCGCGTTCGGCGCCGAGCAGATCTGGCTGTGCGGGAACTCGGCCGCGCTCGATCACCCGTCCGCGGCCAAGACCGCGCTGGGCACCCAGCGGCTGCTGAGCTGGGAGCGTGAGCCGGACCCGGTGGCCGCGGCCAAGGCGGCCCGGGCCGCGGGGCTGCGGGTGGTCGCGATCGAGCAGGCGGCCGGGGCGTACCCGCTGCACGAGGCCCCGCTGGACGGTGACGTCTGCCTGGTGCTCGGCAACGAGGACCACGGCTGCTCCCCCGCCCTGCTGGCGGTCGCCGACGCGGTCGCGTACATCCCCCTGGTGGGCCGGGTCGGATCGCTGAACGTGTCCGCCGCCGCCGCTATCGCGCTGGCCGAGGCACGCCGCCGGGAGTGGTCAGGCGGCCAGCCAGAGGCCGCTGATCAGGGCAGATGAGAAGCCCTGGCGCGACAGGCGGTCCCGGGATCCTGTCATGATCCGTTTACAGCCTGCTCCGCCTGATAGCGCATACTCGGGATACATGCCGACCGCATTCCTTGACGGCCCCAGGCCGGTCGCATTTGCCCACCGCGGGGGGGCAGCGCACGCCCCGGAGAACTCGTGGCGGGCCTTCGAGCACGCCGTCGGGCTTGGCTACGGGTACCTGGAGACTGACGTCCAGGCGACGCTGGACGGCGTGCTCATCGCGTTCCACGACCGGACCCTGGCCCGGGTGACCGGCCACCCGGGCCGGATCGCCCGGATCAACTACCGGGAGGTGGCCGCCGCGCTGATCGACGGCACCGAGCCGATCCCGTTGCTGGAAGACCTGCTGGGAGCCTGGCCGGACGTGCGGTTCAATATCGACCTGAAGGACGCTCCCGCGGTCGGGCCGCTCGCTGCGGTGCTGCGCCGGACCGGGGCCTGGGACCGGGTGTGCGTGACCTCGTTCTCCGCGAGCAGGCTGCGGGCCGCGCGGCGGGTGTTCGACCGGCAGGTCTGCATGGCCGCCTCCCCCATCGGCACCGCGGTGGTCCGGTTCGGCGTACCGCGCAGACCGCGCGACCTCACCCGGCCCGGCCGGGTCACGGCGGGCCGGATCAGCCGCGGCGAGCCCCGGCATGGCCGGCTGGCCGGGAACGGGCCCGCGACGCACGGCCAGGGGCCGGGCGCGGCACCTATCTGGCCCTGGCCGAGCGGCTGGCCCGGACCGGCGTGCGGTGCGCCCAGGTGCCGGCCCAGGTGGCCACGCCCGCGTTCGTCGGCCGGGCGCACGCCCTGGGCCTGCATGTGCACGCCTGGACCATCAACTCCCCCGAGCTGATGCGGAATCTGCTGGATATCGGGGTGGACGGCATCATGACCGACGAGACCGTGGCGCTGCGGGACGTGCTGATCAGCCGGGGCGAGTGGCACCCCCGGGTGGCCAGCTGAGCGGGCCGGAAGCGGCCCGGGCGGTCGAACCGGGCCGGCCGGGCAGGAGAGCCCGGGCTCGCTGGCGGGTGAGGCAGCCGGGACCCCCGGTGAGCATGCCGCCCCCGGAGGCCCCAGGGCGCGCCGGGGGGGTTGGAATCGGGCACAGCGGGAATCTTGACCGGGTACTCGGCGTTATCTAATTCACAAGGCTGAGCGCCTGGGAGGCAGTGACTAATGGCCGAACGCGCACTTCGCGGCACCCGGCTCGGGGCGACGAGCTATGAGAACGACCGTAACACCGACCTGGCCCCACGCCAGGAGATAGCTTTCGACTGCCCCAAGGGTCACCACTTTACCGTCCCGTTCGCCGCCGAGGCTGAGGTTCCGGCTACCTGGGAGTGCCGGGTGTGCGGGGTGACCGCCTTCACCGCCACCGGCGACCTGTCCGCACCGCGGAAGGCCAAGCCGCCGCGGAGCCACTGGGACATGCTGCGCGAGCGCCGGTCCATAGCTGACCTGGAAGAAGTGCTCGCGGAGCGGCTGGCCCTGATCAGGAGCCAGCGTGGTGAGGAAACGCCGCGCAAGCAGAACACGAGGCACCGCAAGAGCGCATAAGTCCGCAAGCTGACGGCCCGGGTCCGCCCGGGCCGTTTTGCTGTCCCGGCCCGGCTTCGTGTCCCGCCCGGGCTGCGGACAGCGCTGTCCCGCCCGGCTCAGCGGGCGGTGGCGCCGCCCCCGCGCAGGGACGCCCAGCGAGATGCCAGCCCCCAGCGCCCGATCCGCCAGAACGCCTCCACCATGATGGATTTGCTCATCTTGCTGGAGCCGTGGACCCGTTCCACGAACGTGATCGGAACCTCCACCACCCGCAGGCCCGCGTTCAGCGCGCGGAGGGCCAGGTCGACCTGAAAGCAGTAGCCCTGCGATTCGATCTCTTCCAGCCGCACAGCCCGCAGCGTGTCCGCCCGGTAGACCCGGTACCCGCCGGTGGCGTCCTTGAGCGGGATACCCAGCGCCAGCCGGGCGTAGATGTTCGCCCCGCGAGACAGCGCCTCCCGCGATTTGGGCCAGTTGAGCACCCGGCCCCCCGGCACCCACCGGGAGCCGAGCACGAGATCGGCCTGGCGCAGCGCGTCCAGCAGGATGGGGAGCTGCTCGGGCTGGTGAGAGCCGTCTGCGTCCATCTCCACGACGGCGCCGTAGTCCTGCTCCAGCGCCCAGCCGAACCCGGCCAGGTACGCCGCGCCGAGCCCGCCCTTGCCGGGCCGGTGCAGGACGCGGACGTGCGAGTCCTCGGCCGCCAGCTTGTCGGCCAGCTCGCCGGTGCCGTCCGGGCTGTTGTCGTCGACCACCAGCAGGTCGGCGTCGGAGACCGCGGACCTGACCCGCGTGACCATCGTCTCCAGGTTCTCACGCTCGTTGTACGTGGGCATGATGACGGCGACCCGTCCAACTGGAGTCCCGGCTTCGTTGTTGCCAGCCAACCTCTCCTGCCTTCCCTGGAACGCCGCGAAGGGTCGCGGACTCCGGCCCGTGATCCATGCAGGTTACCGTCACGCGGCGTCATCGGAACCCGGGCACCAACGGGCTTAGCCAAAATTGCAGGAAAATTGACACTGGGCATGCGGCGCGGCGCATGCGGCGCGGCCCGGGTTCCCGCCCGCGTAGGCACCCCCGCCCGGCCCCGGGCGGCGGCCGCAGGCGGGCCCGGCCGCAGGCGCGGGCCCGGGCGGCCTGGACGGCAGGCAGATGCGGCGGCACCCGTGGGGGAGGTCAGGGAAGAGGGCCCGGGTCTCCCTTCGGACCGCAGACCGTCCCGCCGGCAACGAGCTCAGGTCTCCGTTGTCTACTGGGCGCCCCAGGCCCTTCCCCGTTTCCAACCCCCCGGCCCAGCGGGCTGCCGGGCACGCCCCGGCGCGCTGCGCCTGGCATCAGGGCCGGTCAAACGGCCCGCGCGCAGCCTGCCCCCGGACGGCCAGCTCACCCTGACGGCTAGCCAAGTGCTGGACTGTGTGAGCAACTTACCGCTGCCACGACTGGTGTCAACCGCCCGGGCCCGGCCGGGGTTGCGGATCACCCGCGCGGCCGCCCGGCGGATCGCCGCGCCCCGCCCCGGCGGCGCCGCGTCGTGCCCGGCGGGGCCCGCGGTGCGGCCGGGGAACCGCCAGCGCGCACACGGTCCCGGGGCTCGGGCGGCCGCCGCCCGGGCGGGACTATGGGCCCTAGTTCCGCCGCAAGTACGGCGATAGCATGAACCCGTTTCCCCAGCGCGTGAGGGCGTCATGACACCGTGGTCAGCGGGCGGTCCGACCAGGGGGCGGCGGCGGGAACCGCGTCAGCCCTGGCGGCACGCTGCTGGCCGGCCTCCGCGGCGGGGGCGGTCAGCCGGGTGGGGAGGATGATCCGGCGCGCAATCATGCGTGCCCCCGTGGCCGCCCATGCCCTGCCACCCCATACCCTGCCCTCCTGGACCAGGACGGCCAGGGCGCCCTGAGCGGTTTCCCGGCGTGACCGCCTAGAGATCATCCATTCATGGGAGGACCAGCAGATGACGCAAAGTCAGCAGGACCCAGTTTCCGAGTCACAGATTGCGGTGCACTGGCGCGAGGAAGAGTATATCGAGCCGCTGGAGTCGTTCGTCCAGCAGGCCAACGCGGCCGATCCGGCCATCTTCGAGCGTTTCGACGAGAAGAACTTCCCGGACTGCTTCGTCGAGTATGCGGAGATGCTGAGCTGGGACAAGAAGTGGGACACGGTCCTGGACGCGAGCAATCCGCCGTTCTGGAAGTGGTTCACCGGTGGCCGGCTGAACGCGTCCTACAACTGCATCGACCGCCACCTGGCGGACAAGGCGAACAAGGCCGCCATTATCTGGGTGCCGGAGCCGGAGCTGGCTGAGCCGGTGGCCATCACCTACCGCGAGCTTTATCACCGGGTGAACGAGTTTGCCGCGATGCTGCGGGACTTCGCCGGGCTGAAGGCCGGCGACCGGGTCACCCTGCACATGCCGATGGTGGCGGACCTGCCGGTCGCGATGCTCGCCTGCGCCCGGCTGGGCGTGGTGCACTCGGAGGTCTTCGGCGGTTTCAGCGGCAACGCGTGCGGGACCAGGATCGCCGACTCCGGCAGCCGGGTCCTGATCACGATCGACGGGTACTACCGCAGCGGCACGCTGGTGGACCACAAGGTCAAGGCGGACGAGGCGGTGGCCGAGGCGGTCAAGCAGGGCCAGGAGGTAGACAAGGTCCTGGTCTGGCGGCGTCACGCGGGCGAGTACGCCTCCCAGACGCCGATGGTGACCGGCCGGGACTTCTTCGTGGACGAGGTGCTCGCCCCGTACGTCGGCGCAGATCGTGGAGCCGGTCTCGATGCCGTCCGAGGCGCCGCTGTTCCTGATGTACACCAGCGGCACCACCGGCCGCCCCAAGGGCGCGCAGCACAGCACCGGCGGGTACATGTCCTACGTGACCGGGACGTCCAAGTACTACGAGGACATCCACCCCGAGGACACGTACTGGTGCATGGCCGACATCGGGTGGATCACCGGGCACTCCTACATCGTGTACGGCCCGCTCTCCCTCGGCACCACCACCGTGATCTACGAGGGCACGCCCAACTACCCGGACGCGGGCCGGCCGTGGCGGATCGCCGAGCGGCTCGGGGTGAACATCTTCCACACCTCGCCGACCGCCATCCGGATGCTGCGCAAGGTCGGTCCCGACGAGCCTGCCAAGTACGACTACCACTTCAAGCACATGACCACGGTCGGCGAGCCGATCGAGCCCGAGGTCTGGCGCTGGTACCACAAGGCGGTCGGCAAGGATGAGGCCGTCATCGTGGACACCTGGTGGCAGACCGAGACCGGCGGGTTCCTGGGCAGCTCGCTGCCCGCGCTCAAGCCGATGAAGCCGGGCAGCTGCGGTCCCGCGGTGATCGGCATCTACCCCGCCATCTACGACGAGGACGGCACGGAGGTCCCGGACGGCAGGGCGGGCAACATCGTCATCCGCAACCCGTGGCCCGGCATCATGATGACCGTCTGGGGCCAGCCGGAGCGGTTCATCTCGGTCTACTACGAGAAGTACAACAAGGACCCGGACAGCAAGGACTGGCGCGACTGGCCTTACTTCGCCGGTGACGGCGCCGTCCGCGCCCCGGACGGCTACTACCGGATCCTCGGCCGGGTGGACGACGTGATCAACGTGGCGGGGCACCGGCTGGGCACCAAGGAGATCGAGTCGGCCGCGCTGACCGTCCCCGAGGTGGCCGAGGCGGCCGCCGTCCCGGTGATCGACGACATCCGGGGCCGCGCGGTCGAGGTGTACGTGTCGCTCAAGCCGGGGTACTCGGCCGATCAGGAGATGGTCGACAAGGTCAGCCGGGCCGTCGAGACGGAGATCGGCAAGATTGCCCGGCCGAAGAACGTCTGGATCGTCGCGGACATGCCGAAGACCCGGTCCGGGAAGATCATGCGCCGGGTCATCGCGGCGGTGTCCAACTTCGCCGACACCGGCGACGTCACCACGCTCGCCAATCCCGAGATCGTGGAGGAAATCCGCCACGAGGTGCAGGCGGCCAAGATGGCGCGCGGTGATGTGCCAAGGGAACTCACCGAGACGGAGAAGGCCGAGATCCAGTCGTTCGGCCAGGAGTAAGGCCGCGGCCGCGGGGGCGGGAAGTGCGGATTGCCCGCAACGAACTTCCCGTCCCCCGACTGCGCCTGGTCAGGGCACGACAACGGTGCCGGTGGCCGTCACTACCACCAGCGGCTGCTCCAGCACGCGGGCGGCGGACGGCCCGCGGCCCGGATCGGCCCGGCACACCACGCGGGCCTCGAAGGCCAGCCCGCGGCTGCGGCGTCCGGTGCGCACCACGGTCGCGGTCGCCTCGATGACGTCACCCGCCAGTACCGGCTCCCGGAACTGCACGTCGGAGTAGGACGCGAACAAGCCCTCGTCGCCGTCCATCCGGATGGCGGCCTCGGTGGCCACGTCCCCGAACAGGCCGAGCACGTACGCGCCGTCCACCAGGTTCCCGCCGTAGTGGGCGTGGCTCGCGGGCACGTAACGCCGGTGGGTGACGGTCAGGCCACGGTGCTGGTCCGCACGGGGCCGGCCGCCCCGGCCGGGGCCCCGGCGGTCACGCCGTCCCTCCGTCCGGGCCGGCCTGCCCGGCGGCGGCCTGCCCGGCGGCCACCAGTGCGGGCTCAGGCGCCAGCGCGTGCACCAGGTAACTGGCCACCTCCCGGGGCGTGGTGGCCCGGCCGAAGATCTTGTCCACCCCGAGGTCCCCGGCCATCGCCGGGTCGAACCGCGGGCCGCCCACGACCAGCAGCGGCCGGCCTGCCGGGTAGGCGGCGCGGAACGCGGCGGACAGCTGCCGCGCCCCGGCGAGATGAGCCTCCCGCTGGGTGACGACCTGGCTGACCAGGACCGCGTCGGCCTGCTCGGCCTGCGCCCGGGCGACCAGGTCGGCCACGTCCACCTGGGCGCCCAGGTTCACCACCCGGATCTCCCGGTAGTACTCCAGGCCCTTCTCCCCCGCGTGCCCCTTGACGTTGAGGATCGCGTCGATGCCCACGGTGTGCGCGTCGGTGCCGATGCAGGCGCCGAGCACGACCAGCTTGCGGCCCAGGCCGCTGCGCAGCCGCAGGTTGATCTCGGCCGGGGAGAGCAGCGGGAACTCACGCGGGGTGATGGTCACCGCGGACAGGTCCACCAGGTGCCCGGTCCGGCCGTAGACGATGAAGAAGGTGAAGTCGGGGCCCATGCCCTTGGCGTGCACCACCATGGCCGGGTCCAGGCCCATCTTGCCGGCCAGCTGCAGCGCCGCGCCCTCTGCGACCATGCGCTCTTCCTCGTTCCCGAACGGAACCGGCAGGGTGAACGAGACCTGGACCTGCCCATCACCCGTGGTGTCACCGTAAGGGCGGATGACCTGGCCGCTCATGATGCTCCCTCCACGTCCTGGCCCGCCGCGGGCCTGGCTTCCAGGAACTCGCTGGCCGGGTTCCAGTAGCCGTCGGCCCGCCGGATGACGCCGCCGAGGCCCCGGCCGCCGTCGGCGGGACGCCGGGTGATGCCGAACGTGCCGTCCGCGATCGCGTTCAGCAGCCCGTCCCGGCTGATCCGCCGGAGCAGCTCCACCGCCTCGCCGAGGACCTGGTGGGCCCGGCTGTTCCACGAACCCGCCCGGCGGCGGGCGGAAGTTCTCGCCCAGCCGGGCCGCGGCGCGGGCCACGTAGCGGGCGTTCTCCAGGGCCAGGTCGCGGTCGGACAGGAACGGGGTGTGGATACCCTCGGTCATCATCCCGATCAGCAGGATGGACTGGTCCGTCATGACCCCGGCCAGGTTGAAGAACGCGTCCAGCAGGTAGCCGGCGAACACGTTGCCGGTCATGTGCTTGGTCGGCGGCATGTACTTCAGCGGGGCGTCCGGGAACAGCTCCCGGACCAGCTGGGCGTGCGCCAGCTCGAGCACGAACGAGTCGGGCACCTCGGGGTTGATCTCGAACGCGTGGCCCAGGCCCAGCTGCCCGTCGGCCAGCCCCGCTTCCTTGCCGAAGAACTCGTTCATCAGCTGGCTGACCACCACGGTGTGCGCGGCGTCCACCGCGTCGGCGGTGGTCAGGTAGTTGTCCTCGCCGGTGTTGATGATGATCCCGGCCCGGGCGTGGATCTGCCGGGCGAACCGCTGGTCGATGAACGTCCGCTGCGGGTTGATGTCCCGGAAGATGATCCCGTACATGCAGTCGTTGAGCATCATGTCCAGCCGCTCCAGCCCGGCCAGCGCGGCGATCTCCGGCATGCACAGCCCGGAGGCGTAGTTGGTCAGCCGCACGTACCGGCCCAGCTCGCGGGAGACGTCGTCCAGCGCGGCCCGCATCAGCCGGAAGTTCTCCTGGGTGGCGTAGGTGCCCGCGTAGCCTTCCCGGGTCGCCCCTTCCGGCACGTAGTCCAGCAGGGACTGGCCGGTGGACCGGATCACCGCGACGATGTCCGCGCCCTCCCGGGCCGCGGCCTGCGCCTGGGGGATGTCCTCGTAGATGTCGCCGGTGGCCACGATCAGGTAGATCCACGGCTTGGCCGGGTCCGCGGTGGCCTTGATCATCGCCGACCGCTCGGCCCGCCTGCGGTCGATGACCGCGAAGCCCTGCGCGAGCGCGGCCCGCGCGGCCTTCCGGGCGGCCGCGGCGTCCGCGCCCTCCGGCAGCCGGAACTTCACCGTCCCGGCCGCGGCGTCGGCGGCCAGCGCGCGCAGCGTCGGGTACCCGCCCGGTCAGCAGCGCGTCCCAGACCGGCACGGCCACGCCGTGCTCCAGCCCGGTGCTCTCCCGGACCGCGTCGACCAGCCGGTTCACCCATGGCATGCCGTCGCCGTCCGCGCCGTCCAGCCCGGCGAGCCGGAGCACCGCCCGTTCCACCGACACGGTGGTGTGCGGCGTGGCCAGATCCACGATGGGCTGCCCGGCCGATCCGGGCCAGTTCACGGGCCTCCGCGACCATGCGCGGGGTCCAGCCGGAGCCTCGATTCCACCCGCATCGACCTCCTCGCTCAGCCTGCCTCGCGTCAGCCGGGCCTCGAACAGGCGCACGGACCCCGGGCTCGGACCGGATCAGGTCCAGCGCGAGTTCCGCATGCCCAGGCACATACCCGTTGCCGATCAGCATGGTCACGTCGGCGGCCATCCCCTCGGCACCCAGCGCGGCCGCGCTGAACGAGGTGGCCATCGAGAAGAAGATCACCGTGCCGCCCGGCGCGGTGGCCAGCACCGCGCCGCCCTCGCAGCCGGGCACGTCCACGCACACCACGGTCACGGCGGCCGGGCCGCCCGCCGACCGCACGGCGTCGGCCAGCGCCGACCGGGTCCCGGGCGTCGGCGATCACCACCTGGTCGGCCAGCCCGGCCGGCGCGGACCGCGGCGGCCTCCGCCTCGGTCGGGACCACGCCGATGACCGTGCCGGCGCCGGCCCGGCCGGGCGGCCGCCGCGGACAGCGAGCCGCTCTTGCCGCCCGCGCCGAGGATAGCCACCACCGGGGCGCCCGCCGCCCAGTCGGGCCGGCGTCGCCCGGGCCAGCTCCGCCGCGCACCACCCGCTCGGTGAGGGCGGGCGCGCCGCACACGTCCAGGACGGCGAGGGCCAGGGCGGCCGGCAGGTCGGCGGGCAGCACCGCGGCGATGGACCGGCCGAACAGGATCGCGTGCCCCGCGCACGGCACCTGCTCGGACTGGCCGTCCCAGCGGTCCAGCCCGTCGGTCATGGCCAGCGGGGTCAGGCTGAGCGAGACCAGCGTCGCGATCCGGTCCCCGGCCGCCAGGCCCGAGCGGCGACGCCGGGCCCGCCTCGTCCACCACGCCGGTGAGCATCCCGCCGGACCCGGTCACCGGGTTCTGCATCTTGCCCCGGCTCGGCGATGATGTCCAGCACCGCGCCCCGCATGGCGGCCGCCGAGCCGCCGGTCGACTCGCGGAGCTGCCGGAAGGAGGCGGCATCCAGGTTCAGCCGGTCCACCGCGACCCGCACCTCATCCGGCCAGATCGCCGGGCCGGCGTCCAGCCGCCAGGCCGCCTGCGGCAGCACCCCGGCCGGCTCGAGCACCCGGTGCAGGCCGAGCGGTGACCCGGGCCGCGCCCGGTGCGCGGCGGGTCCTCGGATCAACGACTTGCTCCATCGTTAACAGTAAGTCTTCCTGTGTCTTAGTCCCTCTACACTATCTTCTTCTGTCTCTTAGTGCAGATGGAAGGCTATCCTTCAATAAAGCAGGACGGAACGGGAAGGTGATCGGCCTTGGTCAGCCAGCCGTACGCGTACCGGCGGACCGAGCTCGCCGAGCCGGACTGGCGGCGGTTCCCGGGCTGGTCGCAGGTGACCGCCGCGGAGTGGGAATCGGTGCAGTGGCAGCGTGCCCACTGCGTGAAGAACCTGCGCCAGCTGCGCGACGTGGCCGGGCCCGGGCTGGAGCGAGGCCTTCCTCGCCGACCTGGAGCGTGACCAGCGGGAACGGGCCACCATGTCGATGCTGGTGCCGCCGCAGATGCTGAACACCATGGCGCCCCGGCTGGCGCCCGGACGAGCCGGGCTTCACCGACGCGCTCTACGCCGACCCGGTCCGCCGGTACATGATCCCGGTCTTCAGCGACCGGCGGACCGACTGGCCCTCGCACCCTTACGCGTCCCGCGACTCGCTGCACGAGGCGGAGATGTGGGCGGTCGAGGGGCTCACCCACCGCTACCCGACCAAGGTGCTGGCCGAGGTGCTGCCCACCTGCCCGCAGTACTGCGGCCACTGCACCCGGATGGACCTGGTCGGCAACCCGACCCCGAGCATCAGCAAGCACAAGTTCGGCCTGCCGCCCGCCGACCGGCTCACGGCCATGATCGACTACCTGCGGGCCACCCCCGGGGTGCGGGACGTGGTGGTGTCCGGCGGTGACGTGGCCAACCTGCCCTGGCCCCGGCTGGAGAGCTTCGTCAGCGCGCTGCTGGACATCGACAGCATCCGCGACATCCGGCTGGCCAGCAAGGCCCTGATGGGCCTGCCGCAGCACTGGCTGGCCGACCAGGTCCGGGCGGGCATGGAGCGGCTGGCGGCCAAGGCCCGCGAGCGCGGGGTGAGCATCGCGATCCACACCCACGTGAACGCGGCCCAGTCGGTCACCCCGCTGGTGGCCCGGGCCGCCCAGGCCATGCTGGACACCGGCATCCGCGACGTGCGCAACCAGGGCGTGCTCCTGCACGGGGTCAACGACAGCGCGGAGGCGCTGCTCGACCTGTGCTTCGCGCTGCTGGATGAGGCCCGGATCATGCCGTACTACTTCTACATGTGCGACATGATCCCGGGCAGCGAGCACTGGCGGCTGTCCCTGGCCCAGGCCCAGGAACTGCAGCACCAGATCATGGGCTACCTGCCCGGGTTCGCCACCCCGCGGATGGTCTGCGACGTGCCCTACGTCGGCAAGCGCTGGGTGCACCAGGTGTCGCGGTACGACACCGAGCTGGGCATCTCGTACTGGACCAAGAACTACCGGACCGCGGTCGAAAGCGAA
>CAVQEM010000042.1:0-30655 GCA_963711485.1 uncultured Actinomycetes bacterium | reverse complement strand
CGGGGTGGGTACTGGACGCTGAAGGCCGGCTGGTCGAGCAGGCGGAGGCCCTCGACCACGCCGTCATTGAGGTTGACGTGGGTGATCTGGGCGGGCCCGAAGTCGGTGGCGAACGTGGCGCCCGGGGACGCCCCGTGCTGGCCTGCGCTGGCCTTCGGCACTCTGCTGGCCGGGGCAGGCCTTCGGCGCCGTGCTGGCCAGGCAGGCCTTCGGCGCCGTCGGGCAGGGCCACCGCGAAGCCGTGATTGTGGCTGGTGATCTGCACCCGGCCGGTGTGCCAGGTCCTTGACCGGCTGATTCACGCCGCGGTGCCCGAACCGGAGCTTGTAGGTGCCCAGGCCGAGAGCCCGGCCCAGGACCTGGCTGCCCAGGCAGATGCCAAACACCGGGACGCCCCGGGCAAGGACGCCCCGGACCGCGTCCACGGCGTAGCCAGCCGCAGCCGGGTCGCCCGGGCCGTTGGAGAAAAAAACTCCGTCCGGGCCCGCCGGACAGGATCTCCGTCGGCGGTGCTGGCCGCGGGGAGCACCGGCGACCTGGCAGCCCAGCCGGGCCATGGCCAGCGGCGTGGCGGTCTTGATGCCCAGGTCCACGGCCGCGACCCGGTATCGGACCGCCACACCGTCCGGCGGTGGACCGGTGGAGGCGCGCGGCGGTGGACACCTCGCGGGCCAGGTCCGCCCCGGTCATCTGGCGGGCTGGCCAGCACCCGCTCACGGAGCGGCGCAGCGTCCGCGGTGCCGGCGGCGATCCCGGCCCGCATCGCGCCGCGCTCGCGCAGATGCCTGGTCAGCGCCCGGGTACCGGTGATCGCGATGCCGGTGATGCCCTGGGCCCGCAGCTCGTCGTCCAGGCTCCGCTGCGACCGCCAGCTCGAGGCCATCCGGGCCGGCTTGCGGACCACGAAGCCGCTCACCCAGATCCGCCGGGATTCCGGGTCCTCGTCGTTGATCCCCGTGTTGCCGATGTGCGGCGCGGTCATCGCCACGATCTGGCGGCAGTAGGACGGGTCCGTCAGCGTCTCCTGGTAGCCGGTCATGCCGGTGTTGAAGACCATCTCGCCGAAGGTCTCGCCCTCGGCGCCGAACGACGTCCCGCGGAACGTGGTGCCGTCCTCCAGGACCAGGATCGCGGGCGCACCCGGCCCGCCGGGCCCCGCGCTCGGGGACTGGGCCATCGGGGACCGGGCCATCGGGCTGCCTGGGCCGCATCAGGCCAGCTTCCCGTCGAGGACGGTCGGCGTCCCGCGCAGGAACGTGGCTACCACCCGGCCCGGCAGCTCGATCCCGGCGAACGGGCTGTTCCGGCTCCGGGAGGCGTGCGCACGCGGGTCCACCGCGTCGCGCGCCGAGGCGTCGTACAGGGCGAGGTTGGCCGGGAGGCCCGCGGCCAGCGCGCCCTCCGGGCCGGGCAGCCGGCCGATCGCGCCGGGCCGGGCCGACATCCGGTCGGCCACCCCGGCCCAGTCCAGCAGACCCGGTTTCGACCATGGCCTCCTGCACCACGCGCAGCGCGGTTTCCAGCCCGGTCATGCCGAACGCGGCCGTGGCCCACTCGGTTTCCTTGTCTTCGACCGGGTGCGGCGCGTGGTCGGTGGCCACGCAGTCGATGGTGCCGTCGGCCAGGCCCTCGCGCAGCGCCGCCACGTCGGCCGCGGTGCGCAGCGGCGGGTTGACCTTGTAGACCGGGTCGTACCCGGCCGCAGGGAGTCCGTCAGCAGCAGGTGGTGCGGGGTCACCTCGGCGGTGACCCGCCAGCCCTTGCGACTTCGCCCAGCGGATGATCTCCACCGATCCGGCCGTGGACACGTGGCAGACGTGCAGCGCCGAGCCGACGTGGGCGGTGAGCAGGCAATCCCGGGCGATGACGGCCTCCTCGGCCACGGCCGGCCAGCCGGTCAGCCCGAGCCGCCCGGACATCTCCCCCTCGTTGAGCTGCGCGCCCTCGGTGAGCCGGGGTTCCTGCGCGTGCTGCGCGATGACCCCGTCGAACGCCTTCACGTACTCCAGCGCCCGGCGCATCATCACGGCGTCGGACACGCAGCGCCCGTCGTCGGAGAACACCCGGACCCGTGCCGGGGACTCGGCCATCGCGCCGAGCTCGGCCAGCCGCGCTCCGGCCAGGCCCGACGGTGACCGCCCCGACCGGGCTGGACATCGCAGTGCCCGGCCTGCCGCCCGAGCCGCCAGATCTGCTCGACCACGCCGGCCGTGTCCGCCACCGGGTCGGTGTTGGCCATCGCGTGCACGGCGGTGAACCCGCCCAGCGCCGCGGCCCTCGTCCCGGTCTCCACGGTCTCGGCGTCCTCGCGGCCCGGCTCGCGCAGGTGAGTGTGCAGGTCCACCAGACCCGGCAGGGCGATCAGGCCCTCCGCGTCCAGGACCTGCGCGCCCGCCGGAGCGGCGCCGGCGCCGATGCTCGTCGATCACGCCGTCGCGGATCAGGATGTCGGCGGGCTCGCCGCCGAGCGGCCGCGCGCCCCTGATCAGCCATGTCCCCGGGCCCATGCTCACGTTCTGCCTCCCGCTCATGCCTGGGCCTCGGCTCCGCCGAGCAGCAGGTACAGCACGGCCATCCGCACGCTGACCCCGTTGGCCACCTGCTCCACGATCGTGGACCGGGGCGAGTCCGCCACTTCGGCGGCGATCTCCACGCCGCGGTTCATCGGGCCCGGGTGCATCACGATGGCGTGCTCGGGCAGCTGCGCCATCCGGGCGCCGTCCAGCCCGTAGCGGCGGCTGTACTCCCGCACGCTGGGGAAGTAGGCGGCGTTCATCCGCTCCTGCTGCACCCGCAGCATCATCACCACGTCGCTCTTGGGCATCACGGCGTCGAAGTCATAGCCCACGGAGCAGGGCCACGCGCCGACCGCCACCGGCAGCAGGGTGGGCGGCGCGACGAGAGTGACCTCGGCTCCCAGGGTGTTGAGCAGCAGCACGTTGGACCGGGCGACCCGGCTGTGCAGCACGTCACCCACGATCGTGACCCGCAGCCCGTCCAGGGCCTCGCCCCCGGGGCGGCCGAACTTGCGCCGGATGGTGAACGCGTCCAGCAGGGCCTGGGTGGGATGCTCGTGGCGCCGTCGCCGGCGTTGACCACGGTCCCGCGCACCCAGCCCGCGAGCCGGTGCGGCGCGCCCGAGGCACTGTGCCGGATCACGACCGCGTCGGCGCCCATGGCCTCCAGGGTCAGTGCCGTGTCCTTGAGGCTTTCGCCCTTGGCCACGCTGGATCCCTTGGCCGAGAAGTTGATCACGTCGGCGGACAGCCGCTTGGCGGCGGCCTCGAACGAGATCCTGGTCCGGGTGGAGTCCTCGAAGAAGAGATTGACGACCGTGCGCCCGCGCAGCGTGGGCAGCTTCTTGATGGGCCGGTCGGCCATCCGGGCCAGCTCGTCGGCCGTGTCCAGGATGAGCAGGGCATCGTCGCGGCTCAGGTCGGCCGCCGAGATCAGGTGACGGTTCACGTGCCGCTCCGTTGCTCAGTGGTGGCAGCGCGCCCGATGAGCACTGCATCCTGGCCATCCACCTCGGTCAGCAGCACCCGGACGACTTCCTGGCTGGAGGTGGGCAGGTTCTTGCCGACGTAGTCGGCCCGGACCGGGAGCTCGCGGTGCCCGCGGTCGATCAGGACGGCCAGCTGGACCGCACGGGGACGGCCGAGGTCGTTCAGCGCGTCGAGGGCCGCGCGCACGGTCCGGCCGGAGTAGAGCACGTCGTTGACGATGACGACGATGGTCCCGTCGATGCCCTCGGGGGGCACCTCGGTGGGGCCGAGGGCCCGGGCGGGGCGGAGCCGCAGGTCGTCGCGGTACATCGTGATGTCGAGTGACCCGTGGGGCACCGGGTGTCCCTCGACCTGCTCGATGCGCTCGGCCAGGCGGCGCGCCAGCGGAACGCCCCGGGTGGGGATGCCCAGCAGCACGACGCCCGACGCGCCGTCGGTTCGTTCGAGTATCTCGTGTGCGATCCGGGTGAGCGCCCGCCCGATCTCGGCGGGCTCCAGAACCGTCTTCGGATCGGACGGGCCGGGTCTGGCCGGGCTACCGCCCGGCGCACCGGCCGCCGCGAGGACCTGATCCCGGGCAGGATGCGGCGCATGCACGCCACGGACCTCCTTTCCCGCCTCACTGGACGGGCTTTAAAGGACGATCTGACCAGGCCAGCCTACCAGGAGGAGCGCCGTGACGTGGGATGTCGCGGCGTGGCGCCGCATCTGGCCAGGCGTGCCGCCTGCCCGGGAGGGGGCCGGCCTGCTGGGAAACTAGGGCCGGGCTCCGGCGTGGATTGGGTGACGATGAGTGATTCGTGTCACACTGAATGGGCACGGATCAGCGGAACTCGCGAAAGCCTGCCGGGCGCGGACGCCAGAGCAGCGAGGAGGCCTGCCCCAGCCTGCTTTTCGGGAATCGCGCCCAGTCGCCCTGGCGATGGCCATCGCCCCCGGGCGCGAGCGATAAGACGCGTAAGTTGACCCGCTTTTTGCTATTCGGCTTGACCTGGTCGCTCTTGCGGCCTACCGTCACTGTCCGTAACCGTTACTGAAAGCGACGACTGGCCGGGGGGCCGACGACATGCCATCTGAATACGCCAAGACTCTCGGCGCGCGACTGCGTGCCATCCGTACCCAGCAGGGGCTGTCCCTGCACGGGGTGGAGGAGAAGTCACGCGGCCGCTGGAAAGCCGTGGTTGTAGGTTCGTACGAGCGCGGCGACCGCTCGGTGACCGTGCAGAAGCTGGCCGAGCTGGCCGAGTTCTACGGTGTGCCGGTGTCGGAGCTGCTGCCCGGTGACTCGACACCCGCCCCGCTGGCGCCGTCGCCGAAGCTTGTCATCGACCTGGAGCGCATGGCCCAGCTCCCGAAGGACAAGGCCTGCCCGCTGGCCCGGTACGTTGCGACGATCCAGAGTCAGCGCGGCGACTACAACGGCAGGGTGCTGTCCATCCGGCAGGAGGACCTGCGGTCACTGGCGGTCATTTACGACAAGTCGCCGATTGACCTCACCGAAGAGCTCATCAGCTGGGGTGTCCTGGACTCTGAGGCCAGGGGCGCCGTCGAGGCCTTCTGACCCGGGGCGGCCCCCCTCTCGGGCGGCCTGCCTGCCGCGGGCTGGCAGGCCGCTGGCGTCCCCGGACCCAGGCGCGGAGCGGACGCGGCCCGAAGGGAGACCCGGCAGTCCCGGGTGAGCCTGACGCGAAGCCCGGCAGCAAGCCCGGGTGAGCCTCACGCGAAGCCCGGCAGCAAGCCCGGGTGAGCCTCACGCGAAGCCCGGCAGCAAGCCCGGGTGGGTCTGACGCGAAGCCGGCAGCAGGCCGGTCCAGGGCGACTACCCGGCCGGCCGGAGCGGCAGGGCCGACTGGCCCGGCAGCCCCAGCGCTTCCTCGGCCAGGTTCAGGAACGTCTCAGCGTCCCTGAGCAGATCATCAGCCTCACGGGCGGACACCGCCCGGACCAGGCCCGCCTCCGCGGCGGCCCGCTTGCCCGCTCCCGCGGCGAAGAACGCAGCCCATTCCGACAAGGCCGGGCTCCACCCGAGGCAAGAGCTCCCACACGCTGCGCGGAGCCTTCCGCCGCGGGCTCTGGCCCGGGCCCATCTTCACCGCGACGATCGCAGCGGCAGCGCGCAGCGCAGCGAGGTGGGCTCCCACGTACCGCGTGGCCGGGGCGGCTTCGCCTGCGGCGTCGGCCAGCCCACGGCGGGCTGATTCGATGAGGGTGAGCGCCGCAGGCGCTATACGGCATCGTGGCTGGCCTGGTCGTACCGACATGACCGTACTCATGGCCTTCCTTCCGTCGCGGAGCCAGGATCAGGCAGGTGATTCTTCACCCGCCCGACCCCGGCCCGGCCGCCCAGGATCAGGGGGGACGTCCCGGCGGTCCCGCTAGTTATTCGAACATAGGTTCGTTTCAAAGTCCAGCTACTTGTATCTGAGTTCGAAGGTACCCGGCGGGTCCGACAAACGCCGTGACCACGACCCGGCACCGCTCCCCCGGCCCGCGGCCCGCCTCTCCCTGGCCATTCCGCCCTGGTCCGGCGCACGTCCCGGCGGCAGCGCTCGCGTACGCTTGCGCGGGTGCGCGCTGGCCCGGAGCTGCTGGAATTCGGCAAAGCACGCTTCCTCGCGGAACTGGACGTCCTGATCAACGTCTACGCGGCCGCCATGCGGCCCCCGCAGCACCAGTTGCCGGGGCGGCGGGCGATCATGGAACGGCACGCCGACTTCCCCTCGTTCCGCTGCGTGGCCATGACGCTGCCGGACGATCCCGGGAATGCGCCGTCCGAGCTGCGCACGCAGACCGGCGGGGACCGGCTCACCATCATCGGGTTCGCGTACGGCTTCCACGGCACCAGCGGCCAGTGGTGGCACGACCTGGTGCGCAGCGCGCTGGCCGCAGCCGGCGGACGTGAGCTGGCGCAGACCTGGCTGGGCGACTCGTTCGAGGTCGCCGAGGTGCACGTTCACCCCGGCTACCAGGGCCGCGGGCTCGGCCGGGCGATGGTGCCCGCGCTCATTCATCCCCGGCTGGAACGGACCGCGCTGCTGTCCACGCAGGACACCGACAGCCGGGCCCGCCGTCTGTACCGGGGCCTGGGCTTCAGTGACCTGCTGACCGGATACCAGTTCCCGGGAACCGACCCGCCGTACGCCGTGATGGGCGCGGCGCTGCCGCTGCGGCTGGGCCAGGTGCGCGGACCGCGGGACTGACCGCCGCGACCAGGCGGCTGACCGCCAGGACCAGGCAACTAACCACCAGGACCAGGCAACTGACCGCCGGGACCAGGCAGCTAACCGCCGGGACCAGCCGGCCGCCGCGCCCGTCAGCTCTCCGCGGCCAGCCGGGTCCGGGCGGGAGGCGTGTTGCCCCCGGCCACCCGCCCGGCCAGCCCGAGGCTCTCGTAGATCTCCCGGGTCGCCCGGGACCCGTTCAGCGTGTAGAAGTGCAGCCCCGGGGCACCCTCGGCCAGCAAGCGCTCGCACATGGCCGCGGCGTACTGAACGCCGATCTCCCGTACCGACGCGGCGTCGCCGGCGGCCGCCCGCACCCGGTCCCCCAGCGCGCCAGGGAACCGGGCCCCGGACAGGACGACGATCCGTTCCAGGGTGCGCAGGCTGGTGATCGGCATGATCCCGGCGATGATCGGCACCTCGCATCCGGCCGCCGCCACCCGGTCCCGCAGCCTCAGGTAGTCCTCCACGTAGAAGAACATCTGGGTGATCGCGAAATCGGCGCCCGCACGGCACTTGCGCACGAAGTACCTGGTGTCGGAGTCGAGATCAGGAGAACGCGGATGCCCTTCGGGGAACGCGCCGACGCCCACGCAGAAATCACCCGAGGCCTTGACCAGCCGGACCAGGTCCGCCGCGTACTCCAGGCCCTCCGGATGCGCGACCCACTCGGAGTTGGGGTCTCCCGGGGGGTCACCCCGGAGCGCGAGCACATTGCGCACGCCGACGGCCGCGTACGATCCGATCACGTGCCGCAGTTCGGCCACGGAGTGGTCCACTGCCGTGAAGTGCCCCACCGGGGTGAGCGTCGTCTCCGCGGCGATCCGGCCGGTTATCCGGACGGTCCGGTCCCGGGTCGAGCCGCCCGCCCCGTAGGTGACCGAGACGAACGTGGGACGGAGCGGCTCCAGTTCCCGGACGGCCCGCCACAGCCGCCGCTGCGCATCCTCAGTCTTGGGCGGCATGAACTCGAACGAGAAGGACTCACCGCCCGCGGCCAGCAGATCACGGATGGCGGGCGCACGGTGCAGGACCCCGGATGGCATGTCCACCAGGCTAGTCGGCTGCGGCCGGATCGACGCGGCGGGCGTGGCCATCCCGCGACCGGAGCGATCTGGCTTCAATCAGGCACGCGGGGTTCGCGACCCTGGCGGCACCGACCTGGTGACCAGGCCAGGGGCAGGGAGGAACCAGAGCCGGCGCCTCAGAATGCGAGAGCCTGCGCCCGCCGGTTCACCTCTCTGCCGCGGCGCTCCGTCATCGCCTGGACCGGCGTGCCGGGAAGGGTCTCGTCGGCCGTGAAGAGCCAGCGCAGCGCCTCAGAGTCGTCGAAGCCGCAGTCGTACAGCACGGTCAGGGTGCCGTGCAGCCCCTTGATGATGGTGCCCCCGTCGAAGAAGGCGGCCGGGACTGCCATCGTGCCGTCAGGCCGCTGGACAGCCAGCAGCTTGCGGTCACGGAAGAGCTGCTTGAGCCTGCCCGGCGGGATGCCGAGCCGGTCAGCGGCTTCAGGGAGAGTGAGCCAGTCGCCGACGAGTGCGTCGGCCGGGGGGTCAATCTGTGCCACGTCTCCGAATTTCCCACGCGGCGGCCCGGGTCAAACCCGGACACGCCAGTCTCGTTCGTTCTTTTCGCGAGCCGGTGCGCCCGCCCATGTCCTGCTAGCCCAGGTCAGGCCCTGTACACGGGCTTCTTGCACGGGCTTCTTGCACGGGCTTCCTGCACGGGCTTCCTGCACGGGCATTGTGCACCGGCCGTCTGCTCAGGTCACCGCGGCGTCCCGCACCGGCACGTCAGGGTCGGCCAGCCGGGCGGTGTCCACCGCCTGGCCCGCTTGCATGAGCCTGCGGCCCTGCAGCATATCCCGGGGCCGGTCCACCGTGAGGACGGCGACCAGCCGGTCCGTGCCTGCCGCCCCGGACACCCAGCACGCTGCCCAGCGCTCTCCGGCCGGATCACCGCGCCAGATGAGACGGTCCTCGCGTTCATGGTGGCCGACGTACTGGACCATCCGGCCGAACTGCTCCGACCAGAAGTAGGGCACCGGGTCGTAGTCCTGCTCGGCGCCGAGCGCGTTGGCCGCCGCCACGCGGGGCGAGTGCAGGGCGGTATCCCAGTGCTCCACCCGCAGCCGCCGCCCGTACCGGCCCGACCAGAACGCGGCACAGTCCCCGGCCGCGTAGACGCCGGGCAGGGAGGCGTGGAGGCGGCTGTTGACGACGATCCCGTTGCCCAGGTCCAGCCCCGACCCGTCCAGCCAGGCGGTGCCCGGGCGGACCCCCACCGCGGTCACGACCAGATCGGCCTCCAGCCACCCGCCGCCGGGGAGGGCCAGGCCACCGTCCCGGACCGATTCCACCGGCTGGCCGAGCCGCAGGTCCACCCCGGCCGCGGCGTACCAGGGCACCATCCGCGACCCGGCCGCCTCGCCCAGGGCCGCGGCCGCCGGGGCCGCGGCTGCCTCCAGGACGGTGACGGCGCACCCGCGGACCGCGGCGGCGGTGGCGAGTTCGGCGCCGATCCACCCGGCCCCGACGATGGCCAGCCGGGTTCCCTTCTGGAGCGCGGCCCGGATCTCCAGGGCATCGTCCACGGTGCGCAGCACGTGCTGCCGGCCGGGCCCGGGCAGCAGCACGGGCGTGGCTCCCGTCGCCACGATCAGCCGGTCGAAGCCGTACTCGCCCCGGCCGCTGCGGACCACTCGCCCGTCCAGGCCGGTAGCGGTCTCGCCGAGACGCAGGTCCAGGCGGAGGGCTGCCGCGTCGGTGTCCAGTGACGTCGAGTCCAGGTCGCCCATCATCAGCTTCTTGGATAGCGGCGGGCGGTCGTAAGGCGGATGGGGCTCGGCGCCCAGCATGGTCAACTGCCCGGCATAACCCTTGGCCCGGAGTTCGGCTGCAGCGCGCGAGCCTGCCAGCCCGGCGCCCACGATGACTACCCGCTCGATCTGCACGAGCACCAAGGCTAGAGGCACCCGGTCCGAGCTGGGTCGGGCCGGGCTGCCGAGCGGCCCCGGCGCCCCGGTTTCCGGACGTGCACGCGGCGCTTTCCGCCCGGGCCATATCCTGGCCGCATCCCGGCCGCCGTTCCGGCCGCCAAGCGGTGATCACAGCACCGGCGGAGAAACCCGCAGGTAAACGGACCAGTCCCGGTAGGATCGTTACTCCCGGTCACGGCCTGATACCCGTACAGGTGTTCCCAGCGCCCGGAGTGATGGGCGGCAATACAATCGACCCGATGGACACGACGCTCGCGCGCCCACCCGTCGGCCGGCTCCTCGATGGCCGGTACCGGGTTGAGTCCCTCATTGCCACCGGCGGGATGGCAACCGTGTATCTGGGCACCGATACACGGCTGGACCGCACCGTGGCGCTGAAAATCATGCACGCCGAGCTGGCCAACGACGAGGACTTCGTCCGCAGGTTCGTCGGCGAGGCCCGCTCCGTGGCCCGGCTTTCACACCCCAACGTCGTTGGCGTGTACGACCAGGGTGCCGACGGGCGCACGCTGTACCTGGCCATGGAGTATGTGCCCGGCCGCACCCTGCGCGACCTGCTGAACGAGCGTGGCAGCCTCCCTCCCCGCGAGGCCCTGGACATCATGGAGGGAGTGCTGGGCGGTCTTGGTGCCGCGCACGCTGCCGGGCTCGCGCACCGGGACGTCAAGCCAGAGAACGTCCTGCTCACCTCGGGCCATACGGTCAAGGTCGCCGACTTTGGCCTGGCCCGGATGCTCGCGGGCACCAGTCACACCAAGACCGGCATGCTGATCGGCACCGCCGCCTACCTGGCGCCGGAACAGGTGTCCCGCGGCGTCGCCGACGCGCGGACGGACGTCTACGCGGCCGGGATCCTGCTGTTCGAGATGCTCACCGGCCAGCAGCCGCACACCGCGGACACCCCGCTTGCGGTGGCCTACAAGCACGTGAACGAGCCCGTGCCGGTACCGTCGCAGCTTGTGGACGGCATCCCGCCCGCCCTGGATGACCTGGTCCTCCGGGCCACCAGCCGTGACCCTGACCTCCGCCCGGCGGACGCCTGCCAGTTCCTGCACAGCCTCAACGAGGTGCGGCTCAGCCTGCCGCCCGCTCCCCCGGCGCCAGCGGCCGCCGCCTACCAGGACCCCGGCTATCCGGCCCCGGCCGGCGACGACACGCCTGGCTACCAGAACGCCGGGTACCAGGCCCCCGGGTACCAGAACGCCGGGTACCAGACGCCGGTACCAGAACGCCGGGTACCAGAATCCTGGTTACCGGGATTCCGGCTACCACGACCCCGGCCACCAGCCGGGAGGCTGGCCAGCGCAGCCCCCGCCGTCGCAGTACAGCGATGACCTGATCCCTGGCCTGCCTGGCTCTGGCGGGGCCCGGCTGCCCGGGCGGTGCCCAGGCCGGGCCCACCAGCGTGGGCGCGGCCTTCCCCACCACGGGCTCAGCGGCCGGCCAGGGTTCGTCCGCCTCAGCGTTTTCCGCCGCCGGATTCGCCGCCCCCGGCGAGAATCCGGACACGGTCACCCAGCGGGTGCACGACGGCGGGTCACCCTGGGCCAACCACACCCTGGTGGTGGCTCCCGCTGCCGTCCGGGACTACGGCCTGGACCGGGATGGCTACGACGGCCCCCGCGAGCCCGGCCTGCAGCGCTGGCTGTTCAGCCGCAGGCTCTATTACGTGCTCGGTGGCCTGGCCGCAGTGCTCCTGATCGGCCTGCTCGTCTGGTGGCAGTCGGCGGGCAAGTACGCCACGGTGCCCCCGGTGCGTGGCCTGGCCGTGAACAGCGCACGGCTGGAAGTCCGCAACGAGGGCCTGACCGTGAAGATGGGCACGCCCCAGTTCAGCGCCCAGGTAACCAAAGGCAACGTCGTCGCCACCAACCCGGCCGCCGGGTCCCGGGTGAGCAAGGGCGGCACGGTACTGCTCATCGTCTCCAAAGGCCCGCACATGATCCCGGTTCCCCAGGTGACCGGGAACCCGCTGGCCAGCGCGGAGGCCGCGCTCAGGCAGGCGGGCCTGAAACCGGGCCAGGTGACCGGCCAGACGTCCACCACCATCCAGAGTGGGATCGTGATCAGCACCACCCCGGCAGCCACCGTGCCCTGGGCGCAGGGCCGTCCGGTGAACCTCGTGGTGAGCACCGGGCAGCCGGTGCCGAACTTCGTCGGGCAGCAGAAGGCGGTGGCCGAGCAGTGGGCTCAGGCCAACAGCGTCTCACTGAACGAGGTTGCGGACGCGAAGAGCGACCAGCCGGCGGGCACCATCACGCAGCAGTCCCTGCCCCCGAACAGCTCCTTCACCCCGCACCAAGTCATCACGATTGACATCTCCAATGGCCCGCAGATGGTCAATGTGCCCAGCGTGGACGGCCAGCAGGTGTCCCAGGCCGAGC
Organism: uncultured Actinomycetes bacterium; assembly: GCA_963711485.1. Classification (GTDB taxonomy): domain Bacteria; phylum Actinomycetota; class Actinomycetes; order Streptosporangiales; family Streptosporangiaceae; genus RYN-230. The sequence goes on along the minus strand of CAVQEM010000042.1, from coordinate 18,546 downwards.
AGGCGCTGGCCCAGGCGGGCTTCCAGGTCAAGGTGGTTCAGGTCGGGCCGCTGAACAACGTGTTCCATTACAGCCCCCAGGGGCAGGCCCCGGCGGGCAGCACGATCACGCTTTACGTGGGGTTGCCGTAAGCCTGTTCCGGGCCCACCCCTGAGCCGGTCCCGGCACCCCGCAAAAGCCACCCGGCGGACCCGGTAGAAGCCGCCCGGGCACACCCGGTAGAAGCCATCCGGCACACCTGGTAGAAGCCGCCCGCACACCGGGCCGGGTTCGGCACGCCCCTCCTCATCACACGCAGCTTTGCGTCGTCATCGCTCCGCGATGACCTACTGCCTGCCCCTTGCTGCCGAAACCTGCCACTAGTGGGTATGTCTCCGGTTAGCACTGATTCAGTCCGGGCAAATGTCGCCGATGGACTAATATGTCCGCGCCCCCCTGGTCATGCCCGCTTCTGGTTGAGGAGGGCCTGAACCGAGGAAGGCCCTGCTGAAAATCCGCCGAGCGACCGTGCTCCGCCGTCCCGGGCGCCTGACCGCGCTCCGCGCGGTCGCGCACCTGGCGGCGTGGCTTCCCTTCATCCTGGGCCCGGTTCGCCTCATCCGGCACGGCTGGCGGCCGGTCGGCGACGAGGCGGCCATCGCGCTCCGCTCATGGAGCGAGCTGACCGCGCACGGCCCGATGGTGGGCCAGGCCACCCGGCTGGCCCACGGGGTCTTCGACCCCGGCCCCCTGCAGTACTGGCTGCTGGCCATCCCGGTCCATCTCGACACGGTGCATGGGGTGCTCTGGGGGGCGATCATCTGCTGCCTGGTGGCCTGCTCGCTGGCGGTCGAGGCCGCCTGGTCGGTGCTCGGCCCGGCAGGCGGGCTGTGCACCAGCGGGCTCATCGTCGGCCTGATGGTGTGGATGCCAGACATCTCCGTCACGCCGAGCTGGAATCCTTGGTTCGGGATGGCCTTCTTCATCGCGGCGCTCGCGTCCGCCTGGGCGGTCATGTCCGGGCACCGCAGCTGGTGGCCGGTGCTGGTCATCACCGCATCCATCGCGGCCCAGGCTCATCTGATGTTCACCGCCCCGTCCGCCGTCCTGGTCATCCTGGCGCTGATTGTCGGGCTGGTGGACACGGTCCGCGGCCGGCCGGGTTACTGGTGGGCGGTCACCGGCCTGATCGCGGGGGCGGCCTGCTGGAGCGCCCCGCTCATCCAGCAGTTCACCTCCCCGGACGGGAACCTGGGGTTGCTGCTGCGCAGCGGCCGGGGCGCCGGCACCGGGCCCCAGACTGGCAGCGCGTTCAGTCTCAAGGCCCTGTCCGCCGCGGTCGAGCCGGTCCCGATCTGGTGGAAGTCACTGCCGCCCCCCGCGATCTACCAGCTGATCAGTCACCGGCCGGCCGGACTCGCGGTCGCGGTCCTGATCCTGGTGGCCATGGCCGCGGTCATGGCCGTGCGCCCGCTGCGGTGCCGTCCGCTGGGGGCCCTGGCCCTGGTGAGCCTGGTGATCAGCCTCGGGGCGCTGGTGACGTACTCCGGTATTCCGGTGCACAACACCAGCCTGCGCACCCTGGGCTACCTGATCGCGCTGCTCCTCCCGGTCGGCGTGCTGAGCTGGCTGGTGGTGGGGAGCTGGGCCGTGCTCACCGCACGGCTGATCGCCAGCCGGCCGGCCACGCGACCGGCCGCCGCGCGGAGGCGCAGGCTGCCTGCGGACGACAGCGAACGCCCCGCCGGGCAGGCGCTCCGCGGCGCCGGGCTGCTGGCGGGCCTCGGGGCCACGGCACTGATCGCGGTGGGCGCGATCCTGGCCGTCGCGCTGCAGGGACCCACCGTCCGCAGCGTGACCGCCGACCCGGCCATGCCCGCGTCGGTGGCCGCCTCCCGGCAGATCGCCCGGGCCCTGCCCGGGCAGCCGATCGCCCTGACGATCCGCGACTTCGACACGTCCGCCTTGGGACGGATAACCCTGGGTGTGACCTGGGCACTCACCCCGGACGGTTTCCGCGCGGAGATCACGCCCGCCCGGCTGGCCCGCGAGCTCGGGACCCGCTACGTGTTCCGCGGGGATGCGATCCCGCGGGTCAAGGTCCGGGTGCAGCCGCACGGCACCTCGATCGCCGTGACCAGGCCCACCCAGCTCGCCAGCCATCGGTAGGACCACCCACCGGCAGCAGCGCCAGTCACCGCCTGGATCGCGTCCCCGCCGGGCGCTGGCGGTGTCGCCGATCTGGGCCAGGCCATGGTGCGTTGCGATACTGTGGCCGCCTGGGCGGTGACCAGCCACCAGCGCGGCCCGGATCTCATCTCACACATGCGGGAAGTGGCCAGCTGTGAGCGGAACCAAGGTGACGCCAGCGGCCGGCGGGTCGTCGCGCCGCGACGACGCGGGGCTTCCAGGTCGTCCGGCCGCCGCCGCTGGCTCTCCCCGGTGGCCCTGATCATCACCGGCTTCACCGTGATCGGCCTGGGCCTGCGATTGTTCCTGCTTAGCCGGCCGGGGTACCTGCTGGGCGTCACGCAGTACGACGACGGGCCGTACTTCGGCAGCGCGCTGCGCCTGGTGCACGGCGTGCTGCCGTACCGCGACTTCATTATCGTGCAGCCGCCGGGCATCACGCTGCTGATGAGCCCGGCCGCGCTGCTGGCCCAGGTGACCGGCACGGCCTGGGGCATGGCGGCCGGGCGCCTCCTGACCGTCGCGGCGAGCGCCGCCGGGATCGTGCTGGTCGGCCTGCTGGCGCGGCATCGCGGCCCGCTCGCCGTGGCCTTGTCCTGCGGGGTGCTGGCCATCTTCCCGGGCAGCCTGGTGGCCGCGCACACCGTGCTGCTCGAGCCGTGGGTGACCCTCTTCTGCCTGATCGGTGCCGTGGCCGTGCTGGACCGTGACCAGTTCGCCCGCAGCGGCGGCGGCTGCTGTGGGGCGGGGTGGCGTTCGGGTTCGCCGGCGCGGTCGAAGTGTGGGCCATCATCCCGGTCGTGGTGGCCGCGGTGCTCCTGGCCCGGGAGATCCGCCGGGCCGTGCTCTTCGTGGCCGGGGTGGCGATCGGTTTCTGCGTCCCGGTCATCCCGTTCGCTGCGGCTGCTCCGCGCCGGTTCTACAACAGCTTCTTCGCGGCCCAGGTGTTCCGCGTCGTGCCGACCCGGACCCCGGTGCAGAAACGGCTGCGGCTGATGAGCGGGATCGGCCAGCTGCTGCACCTCGGCGCCACCGGGACGCTCATCGCCGCGCTGATCATCGTGATCTTCGTGGTGGCGGCGTTCGCCGCCGCCTGGCGGATCAGCGGCCGCCCGCTGACCGGCCTGGACTGGTTCGCAGTGGCCACCTGCACGCTGGTGGTACTGGCCTTCCTCTGGTACGCCCAGTTCTTCCTGCACTTCCCCGCGTTCCTGGCGCCGTTCCTGGGCCTGTCCATCGGGCTGGCCGCCGGCCGGCGCCGGCGCCGTGACGACGGGGGGCATCGCCGCCCCCGCGACCCAGCGCGGTCCCGGTACGTGGGCCCAGTGGGCGGTCGTGGGCCTGGCCGCCTGCGCCGTCGTGATCTTCGCCGTGCAGCAGGGCCAGTCGGACCTCAGCGCCAAGCCGCGGGTCACCCCGGCCGCGCTCCGCGCCGTGCAGCGCATCGTGCACCCCGGCGCGTGTGTCCTCAGTGACCAGGCGTCCTTCCTCATCGCCGCGAACCGCTTCTACTCGGACACGCCGGGCTGCTCACAGCTGGTCGACGCGATCGGCACGGACTACGCGCTTGGGCACGGCCGGGACGCCAGCTCCGGGGCGGCCCGGTTCCCCGCGGTCAACGCGTACTGGACCAGCGCGTTCCGGCACGCCCGGTACGTGTGGCTCTCCGTCCGGTTCAACAAGCGGCGCATCGCCTGGACGCCCGCCCTCCGGTCGTACTTCAGGGACCACTTCACCCGGGTGTACCAGGACGGCGCGAAGGACGCCCTGTACGCGCGCACCAGCCGTGGCTGACCGGCCCCTCTCCCCGCCGCCCGGCCACGGGCCGACGGCCCCTCTCCGCCCCCGGCCTACGGCCGCACGGCCCCTCCTTTGCCGCCCGCCTACCGGCCGCACGGCCCAGGATCGGGGCGCACGTCCCCGTGGCCGGCGGCTTCGCGGCGGGGCTGCGCTACGCGGCCGACATCGGCGCCGAGGCCATCCAGGTGTTCGTGTCCAACCCGCGCTCCTGGTCCCTGCCCGCCGGCGACCCAGGGCAGCAGGCCCGCGAGGCGGACGCCATCCGGGACCGGCTGGGCCAGGCGGGACTGCCGGTGTTCGTGCACACGCCGTACCTGATCAACGTCGGGTCTGCGGACCCGCTGATCCGCGAACGTTCCGTGGCCTCGGTGCGGCACTCGCTGCACCGGGGCGGCGCGATCGGCGCCCACGGCGTGGTGGTGCACACCGGCTCGGCGGCGGGCGGCGACCGGGACAAGAGCATGCTCTACGCGCGGGAATGCCTGCTGCCGGTGCTGGATTCGATCCCGGCCGACGGCCCGGACCTGCTGCTGGAACCGATGGCCGGCCAGGGCCAGATGCTCTGCGCCAGCCTGGCCGATCTGGGACCGTACCTGGAGATGCTCGGGTGGCACCCGCGCGCCGGGGTGTGCCTGGACACCTGCCACGTGTACTCGGCCGGGCAGGACCTCACGGCCCGGGGCGGCGCGGACGCGGCGATGAACGAGCTGGCCGGGGTTCTGGGCGGGACGGGCCGGCTCCGGCTGGTGCACGCCAACGACTCCAAGGACCCCTGCGGCTCACACCGGGACCGGCACGAGAACATCGGCGCGGGCCAGATCGGCACGCGGCCCTTCGGCGCACTACTGCGCCACCCGGCCGCGGCGGGCGTCCCGTTCGTGATCGAGACCCCCGGCCCCAGGGCGGCCCACGCGGCCGACATCGCCACCCTCCAGGGGCTCCGCGCCCGGTAACGCGGACACGCCCGCCGCGACCCGGCACAACACCCGGGACCGCTACTCCTGGTGGGAGAAACGCTCCTCGTGCCAGGGGTCGGCGGAGTTGTGGTAGCCGCGCTCCTCCCAGAAACCGCGCCGGTTCTCGGTGAGGTACTCCACCGCCCGCACCCACTTCACGCTCTTCCAGCCGTACAGGTGCGGCACGACCAGCCGGATCGGGTAGCCGTGCTCCGGGGTGAGCGGGACCCCCGACACCGCCGTGGCGAACAGCGTGGTGTCGGCCGCGAAATCGTCGATGCCGACGTTGGCGCTGTACCCGTATTCGGCCCACACCATCACGTGGGTGACCGGGCCTGCCGGAGGCGCCGCGGACAGTATCTCGGCCGCGGCGATGCCCTCCCAGGCGATCCCCGGGACGGTGCATTTGGTCACGCAGTGCAGGTCGGCGGTGACGGCGCAGCGCGGCAGCCGGCTGATCGCGGCCCAGTCCCAGCGGTGCTCCGCGCCGGACTCGGTGGTGCCCATCACGGTGAAAGTCCAGGTGTCCGGGCGGAACCGGGGCACCCGGCCATAGTGCCGGGCGGGCCAGTCCGCGCGCACCACCTGGCCCGGCGGCAGCCCCCGCTCGACCCGGACCCGGCCAGCCGCCGCACCGGCGAGCACCTGGCTCACGAGTGACCGCGCCAGCGGCTGATGGCCCAGCGGCTGATGCGCCATCGGCTGATGACCCAGCGGCGGATGACCCAGTGCCTGATGCGCCATCGGCTGATGACCCAGTGCCTGATGACCCAGTGCCTGATGACCCAGTGCCTGATGCGCCAGCGGCTGATGGCCGGGTCGTTGATGGCCCAGTGGCTGCTGGCCCCGTGTTTGCTGCCCCGGGGCCTGCTGGCCCAGCGCTGTCCGGCCGCCGTCCGGCTGACCCATGCTTGCCCTCCTGGCTGCTCCGCGGCTTCTACCATCGCATGCGGGCGAATCCCGGCACCCGCCACCCCCGCCCTCCTCGGGTGCGCTAGGGTGTCTGTCATGCGTCAGCAGTTTTGGTTCTGGTATGGCTACCGGCCCGGCAATCGGACGGTCGCCCGCCAGACTCTGCGCTGACGCGGCAACTTCCAGGAAGCCCCGGGCCTGAGGCCCGGGGCTTCTTGCGTGAACGGCAGCCCGGGCCGGCACCGGCACCAGCAACGGCCACGGCAACCGCCGCGGCACCGGCTCACCACTGCCGCGCCTACGGCCGCGGCACCGAGAGAAGAGGACCCCATGGTTGTGGTCATGACCCCCGAGGCCACGCAGGCGGACGTGGACGGAATCGTCGATGTGGTGCGCGCTGCTGGCGGTGAGGCGTTCGTGACCCGTGGTGTCTCGCGTACCATCGTCGGCCTGGTCGGTGACGTGGATCAGTTCGGCACGCTCAACCTGAGGAGCAGGCCGGGAGTGCTCGACGTGGTCCGGATCTCCGTGCCCTACAAGCTGGTCAGCCGGGAGCACCACCCGAACCGGTCGATCGTCCAGGTCGGCGGCGTGCCCATCGGCCCGGACACGATGACGGTGATCGCGGGCCCGTGCGCGGTGGAGACACCGGAGCAGACGCTGACCGCGGCCCGGATGGCCAAGGCGGCGGGCGCTTCGCTGCTGCGCGGCGGCGCGTTCAAGCCGCGCACCTCGCCGTACGCGTACCAGGGCCTCGGCGAGGAGGGCCTGAAGATCCTGGCTGACGTGCGCGAGGAGACCGGCCTGCCGGTCGTGACCGAGGTCATCGACCCGCGCAGCGTGGACCTGGTCTCCTCCTACGCGGACATGCTGCAGGTGGGCACCAGGAACATGCAGAACTTCGCGCTGCTCCAGGCGGTCGGCGAGGCCCGCACGCCGGTGCTGCTCAAGCGGGGGTTCAGCGCCACCATCGAGGAGTGGCTGATGGCCGCGGAGTACATCGCGCAGCGCGGCAACCTCGACATCGTGCTGTGCGAGCGGGGCATCCGCACGTTCGAGACCGCGACCCGCAACACGCTGGACATCAGCGCCGTCCCGGTGGCGCAGCGGCTGAGCCACCTGCCGGTCATCGTCAACCCGTCACACTCCGGCGGCCGCCGTGACCTGGTGCTGCCGCTCACCCGGGCGGCCATCGCGGTGGGCGCGGACGGCATCATCGTGGACGTCCACCCGGAGCCGAAGATGGCGCTGTGCGACGGCGACCAGGCCCTGCGCGACTCCGACATCCGCGAGCTGGCCAGCGTGGCCGCCCACCTGGCTCCGCTGATGGGACGGACGCTGACGCCGCCACGCGACGTCATGCCCTGGGACTCCAGCGCCGCGCCCGCACCGGTCGGCTAGCAGCCCGGGTAGTCCCCGCGGCCGGCCGGCTGCGGCGCCTGCCCTTCCGCCCGCTCCTTCTCCGCAACGAAGACCACGCGCGGGGCACCGGCCGCGTCTGGTCCTCGTTGCGGATCTTGAGGTTCTCAGGGGTGGTCGGGCCGGTACTCCTGCGCGATCGCGGCCAGCTCCTCCGCGAGGTCCGCCGCATCCAGCCGGGCCTCGATCCGGCGCAGCTCATCGATCCGGGCCCGGGTTTCGACCTGGCGCGGGGTCAGCAGCGAGCAGCAGTCCTGGTCGGGCAGCTCGGACAGGGCCAGGGTGCGGATCCGGCGCGCCTCGTCGATGATCTCGATCTTGTCGTGGGCGATCAGCGGCCGCAGGACCGGCAGCGACACGGCGTCGTCCAGCGCGGTGAGGTTAGTCAGCGTCTGGCTGCTGACCTGGCCGAGTGAGTCGCCGGTGACCAGGGCCTCGGCGCCGAGACGGCGGGCCAGCACCTCCCCGGTCTTGAGCATCAGCCGGCGCTGCGCCACGATCTGGAGCCGGCTCGCACCCGAGGACGCCAGCCGTTGCTGGGTCCGCCCGAACGCGACCACGTGCATCCGCGAGTCGTACTGGAAGCGGTCCAGCTGGTGCATCAGCCCGTACGCCTTGTACACGGACTCGGGCCCGGTCAGAGGCATGCCGGAGAAGTGCAGGAAGTCACAGCGCAGCCCGCGGCGCATCATCCGGTACGCGGCGACCGGGGAATCGATCCCGCCGGACATGAGCACCAGGGCGCGGCCGCTCATCCCGACCGGCAGCCCGCCCTGGCCCGGCGCGCCGTCGGTGTAGACGAACACCTCGCGCTGGTCCACCTCGATGACGATGGTCAGGTCGGGTCGGGAGAGGTTGACCGGGTAGCCGTAGGCCTGCTGGACCCGGGCGCCGATCTCCCGGGCCAGTTCCGCTGAGGTGAGCGGGAAACGCTTGTCGCGGCGCCGGGCCCGGACCGCGAACGACCCCGTCCGGCCGGCCGCCAGCGCGACAGCGGTGCCGATCGCCGCCGCGGGATCCTTGGCCACCCGGGCGGCCCGGCACACCCGGGCGATGCCCATCACCGAGCTGACCCGCTCGGCCACCCGGTCCATGGCCGCCTCCGCGGCCTGGCCGGTCGCGGGCCCGGGCGCGCTGGGCCCGTGCTCACTGGCCAGGCGGAGCACGATGACGCCGTTGCGGTTCCACAGGCGCACGCCGACGGCGAGGTCACGGACGGCGCGGCGGATGTTCTCCTGCAGCAGGCGCTCGAAGTGGTGCCGGTTGCCGCCCTTGAGCACGATCTCCCCCACCTTGAGCAGCACGCACGGCTCCCGGAGGGCGGCAGGGCCGGTCTCGCCGGCGGCGGCCGCGCCGGGCTGGCACGCGGGGCCGGGTTCCGGGCCGGGGCCCCGGGCGCCCGGGGTGGCGGGAGAGCCAGCGGTAGCAATGATGTCGTTCGTGGCCGGAGCCGGAGGACCGGCCAGGGGCAGGGCAGCCATCACCCCAGTTTGCCAGGCTGCGGCTCGCTGTCCCAGGCGCCGCCCGGGCCCCCGCGGCCGCCCGGCCCCTCGGCCGCCGGGCCCCCGCGGCCGCCCGGACCCCCGCGGCCGCCTGGGCCCCCGCGCCCGCCCGGGCCCCCGTGCGGCGCCGGGGGACGCCCGCCGAGCTTGCGCCGATGAAATGTACATTTACCTTAGCGTCGGAGTGTACACTTGATGCATGGATGTGGCGATCACCGAACTGCGGGCCAACCTCAGCGTCTGGCTTGATCAAGCACGCAGCGGTCACGAGATCGTGATTACCGACCGGGGGGTGCCAGTCGCCAGGCTCCTCGGCCTGACGACCACACCGATGCTGGAGCGGCTGACCGCCGAAGGAGTGATCAGCCGGCCCGGATCAGCCCGGCGGCCGACGGCGTCCGGGCGCCCCCGGCCGCGCCCGCGCCGGCCCCTCTCTGACATCGTCAGCGAAGAGCGGCGCTGACGAGTGCCGCTGGTCTACTTTGATTCCAGCGCCTTCGTGAAGCTGCTCACCGAGGAGCCGGGGAGTGATCTCGCGGCCGAGTTGTGGGACGGCTGTGATGCCGCTGTGGCGAGCCGGCTGGCCTACCCTGAGGTCAGCGCCGCGCTGGCTGCTGCAGGCCGTAACCACGATCTCACCGGGAAGGAACTCGCCGCCGCCCGGCAGATGTGGGACGAGTTCTGGGCAGCTACCCGGCCGGTCGAGCTCACGCCGGCCGTAGCGCAGCACGCCGGGCAGCTCGCCTTCTCGCACGCCCTCCGCGGCGCGGACGCCATTCACGTGGCCAGCGCTCTCGCCATCGGTCACCCCGACCTGGTCATGGCGGTCTGGGATCGCCGCCTGCACGCTGGGGCCCGCTCAGCCAGCCTCCGGGTGGCCCCGGCCGGCCTGGACGCGGCCTGACGTGGCCGGCCGTGGGGAGGTACGGTGCGGGGATGACGGTCAAACTCGTGGTTCTGTACACCCAGCCTGATGACCCGGCCGCGTTCGAGGAGCACTATCTCGGCGTGCACATGCCGCTGGTGGCGGCGGTGCCCGGGCTGCAGCGCGCGGAGGCCGGGCGGCTCACCGCGGCCCTCGATGGCGGGGGGCAGACCTTCTACCGGATCGCCGAGCTGTACTTCGCCGACCAGGGGGCGATGAACACCGCCCTCGGATCGCCCGAGGGCCAGGCCACCGCGGCTGACTACCAGAAGATCGCACCGACCGGCTCCCGGATGTTCGTGCAGGTGCTGGACGACTGACGGGACGCAGGCTTTCCGGTCCGCGGCTGTGCGGAGACCACGGCATGAGCACGATCACGGTCCGCCCGGCGACCCCGGGCGATTTCCCGGCCATCGCGAAGGTCGCGGTGGCCACCGGCCAGGACGAGGAGTGGGCCGGATCCGACCCGGCCTACCTGGCCTACCTGCTGGAGCACGGCACGTTGCTGGTCGCGGAGCGGCTCGGGTCCGTGACCGGGTTCGGCGCGACCCGGCTGATCGGGCATGGCCCGGCGGCGGTCAGCATGCTCTGCGACCTGTTCGTCCATCCGGGGACGCATGGACGGGGCTGCGGCCGGGCGATCCTCGGCCAGCTGTGGCCCGGCGGGACGGGGCCGGCGGGACGGGGCCGGCGGGACGGGGCCGGCGGGACGGGGGCCGGCGGGACGGGCGGGGCAGAGGCTGACCGGACGGGCGGCCGCGCGGCGGCGGGCGGCGGGACAGGCCGGGGCAGGCCGCGCCGGATGACGTTCAGCAGCCAGCACGCGCACGCGCTGCCGCTCTACACGCGGTTCGGCCTGGACGCGTGGTGGCCGCTGCTCTACCTGGCCGGCGACGCCAGCGCGGTGCAGGCGCCGGACGGCTGGACGGTGGCGCCCGGCAGCCCGGCCGAGGTGGCGGCGGCGGAGCAGGACTGGACCGGGGTGGACCGGCTCGCCGATCACCGGGCCTGGGCGGCGCGACCGCACGGGCAGCCGGTACGGGCCTTCCGGCACGGGAAGCTGGCCGCGGCGGGCACGGCCGCCGGGCAGGGGGCGGAGTACGGCCTGGTCCATCTCGCGACCGCGCCGGACGCCCCGCCCGGCGACGCGGTACTGGCCGTGCTGGCCAGCCTGAAGGCCCCGGAGGGCCGAGCCCGGGTTTGCCTGCCGGGACCGCACCCCGCGGTGCGCCCGCTGTTCGCGGCCGGCTGGCGCCACGAGGACAGCGACCTGTTCATGGCGTCCGAGCCGGGGCTCCTCGACCCGCGGCGCGCGGTGCCCAATCCAGGCGCCGCCTAGCGTTCTGGTGATACTGGCAACACCTGGGCGACGCGCCAGAATGTCCGCACTGGTGCCATGATGCTTTGTGTGGATAAGAAGATGCTCCACGATTCGCACCGGGGCCACGAATCCGGGCAGCTTACGGCGCGTGCCAGGGCGGAAGGCCACGGCATGCGGCAGTATCCGCATGACGGTCGCGCCGCCTCCGTGACCGACCACGAGCAGCACCGCCGCGAGATCCTGCTGCGGGTGGTGCGGATCAGCGATGCCCTGAACCGGCGTCTGGCCCTGTGAGTGCTTCCATGACGGAGTTCCTCACCGCCGACGACGCGCTGGAGGTGGCCCGGCTGGCTACCGGCGAGCCGCCCCGGGTCCGTGACTTCGGTGATCTGCACGCGGCACTAGCCCGGCCGCAGCAGACCGAGGACGGCCGGGAGGTGTTCCCGGACATCTGGGCCAAGGCGGCGGCGCTGATGGAGTCGCTCGGGCACAGTTACGCCCTAGTCAACGGGAACAAGCGACTCACCTGGAACGCGACCTGGTTCTTCCTCGGCGTGAACGGCCAACCGCTGGCCGACCCGCTCGATGAGGAAGCGGCCTTCAGGTTCATGTACGACCTGGCCCGGGGCCGCTTGACGGCCGCCGCCATCGCGGAGCAACTGCGGAAGTTCGCCGCCTGAGGCCTCTCTGGGCCGCTGACGGGGTCCCGCGGGAGCCCCGGGATCCTCCCGGTTTGCCCGGCGGGGCCGCCGCGCAGGCCGCCGCCAGCTCCGCGGCGCGGAGGACTGCCGCCTGCCTGCCCGGGCACCCCCGACTCTGCCCCCGCTCCGCCGGGCACCCTCACGGAGCCAGAACGCCGACCAGGATGCGGTTTTCGCCGCGCTGCCAGATGGTGCCGATCTCAGCGAAGCCCGCGGCGCGGAGCCCGTCCACGTGGGTGGCGAGCCGCACGGACTCCGACCCGTGGTGGTCCTCGGTCAGCCTGCGCTGCTCGCGCTCGGCCAGCGGTCCAGCCAGCGCGGGATCCTCCTTGATCGCCTCCCACCAGCCTTGCCAGCTCTCCGGCAGGCCGCCCGGGAAGCGGCGCTGCTCCTCCCGCTCAATCAGCGCCTGGCCCAGCCGGGCCAGGGTGGGGACCACCGCCGGGTCGTCCTGCAGGTGATCCCCGTCGAGCAGCAGGCCGCCCGGCCGCAGCACCGTGGCCAGCCGCGCGTACATGGCGTGCAGCGCCTCCGGCCGCAGCCAGTGCAGGGCCGTGGTGCTCACCGCCGCGTCCGCAGGCCGGTCCAGGCCGAGCTCCGCGGTCCAGCCGTTGGAGCGCAGGTCCACATCGGCGAACCGAAGCCCGTCGCGCTGCCCGTACGCGGCGCGGCCGAGTGCGAGCAGCACCGGGTCGGTGTCGATGGCGACGACGCGGGCCGCGGGCATCCGGTCCAGCAGCCGGACCGACAGCGAGCCGGGCCCGCAGCCCAGGTCGAGCACGAGCGGGTCGGGACGCCCCGCTGCCGCCTCGACAGCGTCGATAAGAGCGGTGAAGCGGTCCTCCCGGTCGGGCAGGTATCCCTGCTGCTGGATCTCCCACCGGGCGATCCAGCGCTGCGCGGCCTCACGGCCCAGCACGTCCTGATTCAGGTCGGGCACGCCTGCCTCCTCGTCACTGACGACTATGCTTTCGGCAGTCACAAAGCTAGGACGCGGAGCATAACTGGTCAAGTGAATTTCAACAGTCACATGGACAGCGTGGTGACCGTGGCCGCCAGCCTGGTCAATACGCTCACGCCGGGCGAGGAAGGCGGCCACCCGTACCCGCCGCTGGGCGAGGACCGCCTGCCGGCGGCCGCCACGGCGGCGTTGCGCGCGGGCCGCCCCGACACCCGGGATGTCACCCTGCCCGAGGCCAGGGAACTGCACCGATTCGCGATGGCGCTCCGGGCCGTGTTCGCCGCCGTCGCCTTGGGCGATGTGGACACCGCCGCCCGCCGGGTCAATGAGCTGCTCGTGGCCACCGGCGCCCATCCCTGGCTGGACCGCCACGACGGTGAGCCGTGGCACCTGCACTTCCACGGGGCCGAGGACTCCCTCGCGACGGGCTGGGCGGCGGGCTGCGCCACCGGGCTGGCCGTGGTCCTGGGCAGTGACCTGCACGGCCGGATCGGAGTGTGCACGGCGCCGCACTGCGACCGGGTCTACGTGGATACCTCGCGGAACGGCACCCGCCGGTTTTGCTCCACGGCCTGCCAGAACCGGGTGAAGGCGGCCGCCTTCCGCGCGCGCCAGGCGGCCGTGGGCTCAGATGGGTGACCCCGGGGCCGAAGCGGAACTCGAGCGCGGGCCCACGGCCGGGCGGCCGGGCGGCCGGGCGGCCGCGAGGATCCCCACACCAGCCCGGTGGCGGCCGCCCGCCGCCCCGCCCGTCCCCGTTGCCCGGACCTCCTGCGGCCCGCGCGGCCAGAGTGGCCAGTGTTACCGACGTGCCCACTGGCCAGGAATACCGGGAACGTGATCAACAGATTGGTGCTGCCAGGACGTCACCAATCGTTAGATCACGAAGACGGCGGGCCAGCCGGGGGGCCTGGAGGGCCCCGGGGGCGGGGGCGGGAGGGCCCCGGGGGCGGGGGCCGGGAGGGCCCCGGGGGCGGGGCCGGGAGGTCCGGGAGGGCCGGGGGCTGGAGGGCGAGGGGCCAGGAGGGCGGGGGGCGGGGGGGCCGGGCCGGCCGGGCCAGGCGGGAGGGCCGGGGGCTTCGGCTAGTCCGGGCCCTCCGCGCTGGCCCGGCGGTGCGGCGGCGGCTCGTTGCCGTCTGCCGTCTGGGCCGACGGCGCCAAGACACCCCGCACGGCGGGGACGGCGAGGACGACCGCACTGCTCACCGCGGACCAGGCGGCCCCGAACCCGAGCACGGCCGGCGCGCCGAGCACGGCAGCGACTGGGCCCGCCGCGGCGAACGCGAGCGGGCCGAACGCGAATGCGGTCACCGTCTGGAACGCGCTGACCCGCGCCAGCGCGCCTGCGGGTAGCTGCTGCTGTTCGGCGGCTGCCGCGAAGGTGCCCCCCAGGGCAGATCCCACGCCGGCCACCAGGGCCCCGGCGGCGACCGCAGCCAGCGGCCCGCGCAGCGCGAGCAGCGCGCAGGGCACGCCGTAACCGAACGTGGCCAGGGTCGCGGCGACCATGGGGCGGCGCGGCCGGTGCCCCAGGGCCAGCAGCGCACCGAGCACGGACCCGGCGCCGTAGCAGGCCATGACCGCACCCCAGGCTCCGGCCCCGCCAAGGTAGTCCCGACACAGCACCGGGCCGAGCAGCAGGAACGGTCCCCAGGTCAGCAGGTTGAAGAGGGTGAACTGGAGCGTGGTGACCACGAGCCATGCCCGGCCGCGGAACTCGGCCCAGCCGTCGCGCAGGTCATCCAGGTAGGACCGGGGGGCGGGCGCGAGAGCGGCGGACGGCCGGGGGGCGCAGCCCGGCTCGGAGCCGGGGCCGCCGGCCGGAAGCCGGGCGACGCCGGGACCGCCGGCGGAAGCCGGCGACGCCGGGACCGCGGGGAAGCCGGGCGGAGTCGAGGCCGGGACCGCCGGCCGCGGCGGGCAGGCGGAGTGAGGCGAGAGCCAGCACGCTGACCGCGTACGAGCCCGCGTCCAGCGCGATGACGGTGCCGGGGCCGGCCGCCGCGACCAGGACGCCGGCCAGTCCGGGGCCGGCCACCGCGGCCGCGGACCGGGCCGCGGTGAGCAGGGCGTTCGCGTTCACCAGGTCGTCGCGCGGCGCCAGTTCGGCGGTCAGGCCGCTGAGCGCGGGGGTGAAGACCGCGTCGCCGGTCCCCCGGGCCACCGCGAGCAGGATGAACACCCACAACGCGGGCCGCCCCGCGAGGACGGCCCCGGCCAGCGCGGCCTGGGCACCGCAGCGCGCGGCGTCCGCCCCGAGCATGACCGGCCGCCGGCCGAGGCGGTCGGCGATGACCCCGCCGCCCAGCATGAACAGCACCTGCGGGACGATCCCGGCCGCGAGGACGACACCCAGATCGCCGGTCGTGCCGCCGTCGTCCAGCACGGCGAAGGACACCGCGAGCGAGGACATCGAGGTGCCCAGCAGCGAGGTCGCGTACCCGGCGAAGAACCGGGCGAAGTTGCGGTCGCGGAGCACGGCCAGCCGCCGCCGGGATCGGGTCTCCGCGCGCACTGGTGCCACCTTATCCCGACCCGCTGCACCATTTACCGCGACAATTGAATGACCGTTGGGCGACGATTTACTGCGGTCCCTGAACACCGTGCTGAACTGCCTGGACACCCGGTCTACCTTGCCATCCTTCACCAGCTAATGACACCCCGGCGGACGCGATAAGGGAGTATTAATTGGCGTGCCGCACATCAAGGCCTGAAAGTTTCCGCAGTAAATGTGAACCGCCGCAGGTGTTATGCTTTCCGTATGGCCACTCCGGCTCCCGTGGAGTACGCGGCCGCCGTTGACCGCTATCTCGGCCAGGCGGCCCTGGGCGCGGCCTCCTGCCGCGTGTACCGCATCTCGCTGGTTTCCTGGTCATGGCCGCTGGTCGGCACGCCCGCACCCCAGGGCGCCAGCCGCCGCGGCGCGGCGCCACCCCTCGTCCCGCTGGCCCGGCTCGACGACCCGGCCACCGGCCCGGCCCTGGCCGCCGCGCCTGCGGGAGCGGGCCGCCGGCACGGACGTTCGGACCGTGAACCGCGAGCTTTCCGCGCTGCGCAGTGCCGTGGCCTGGTGGCGCGATCAGCGGTGGATCAGCCACGATCCGACCGCGGGCCTGCGCCATCTGGCCGGTCCCCCGCCGCCGCACACGGCGCTCACCCGCCGCCAGCTGACCCGGCTGCTCCAGGCCGCGCCGACCCTGCGCGATCATGCCCTCTGGCGGGTGCTGCACGACAGCGCCGCCCCCGCCGAGGAGGTGCTCCGCCTGAACGTCGGCTCGCTGGATCTGGCCAGGCACCGAGGTCGCGCCGGGCCGCCGTGGCCCGGGCAGTGGATCGGGTGGGGCAGCGCGGGCAGCGAACTGCTGCGCTGGCTGACCGCGGGCCGCCCGGAGGGTCCGGTGTTCCTGACCAGCCGCCGGGCCCCTGCGGGCACTCCCGCGCCGGACGTATGCCCGCTCACCGGCCGGGCCCGGCTCTCTTACCGGCGGGCCGCGGAGATATTCACCGAGGTCACCCGTCCCCTCGACCCCGCGGGCCGGGGCTGGACGCTCAGCCAGCTCCGCCCGTAGCGACCAGCACTCCTGCCCACCACGAGCTGAAACGGCTGCCCGGGCGACCCACCGCCCCCCCGGGGGGCCTGGAGCCAGGCCCTGGCTTCAGCGTGCGACGCCGGCTAGTACACCGGCCCGGCCAGGCGGGCGTCGTCGCGGCGCAGGCCCGCAGGCAGGTACGCGGCGCCCGGGCCTGCGGCGCGGGCGGTGTCGGCGGGGTTCGAGATCGCGCAACGCTGCAGGGACAGGCAGCCGCAGCCGATGCAGGAGTCCAGGCCGTCGCGCAGGGCAGTGAGGGCCTCGATCTGGTCGTCCAGCCGCTGCCGCCAGCCCCGGGACAGCCGGGACCAGTCCGCACGGGTGGGGGTCCGGCCCGCGGGCAGCGACGACAGCGCCTCGGCCACCTCGTTCAGGCTGAGCCCGACGTTGCGGGCGGCCCGGATGAAGGCCAGCCGGCGCAGCGTGCCTCGTTCGAACCGGCGCTGGCCACCCGCCGTCCGGGCGGCGGACAGCAGGCCGAGCCCCTCGTAATAGCGAACGGCCGACTCGGCGAAACCGCTGCGCCGGGCTATCTCGCCGACCGTCAGCAAGTCCGTGGCACGCACCAGGTTCCTCCCTGACATGAAGCTTGCTTCAACTATAACTACCCCATGAGGGCCGCCAGCCGGGGACTTAGCCGCCGACGGCGGAGAAAAGCCGCGACCACGGCCCTGGGAGACCCCTCGCGTCCCCCCGGCTTGACTTGAAGTTGACTTTAACTAGCAGTATGGGCGTGCACCCGGAAAACCTCGGAGGAGCCATGCCTACTGCTGTGATCACCGGAGCGTCCCAGGGCCTGGGCCGCGCCACGGCCCGCGAGCTGGCCGGGCGCGGCTGGTCCCTGGTGGTGGACGCGCGCCACGCCGGCCAGCTCGCCGAGGCCATGGACGGGCTGACCACGGTGACCGCGATCCCCGGCGACGTGACCGATCCCGCGCACCGGGCCGCGATTGCGGCGGCGATCACGCCGCCTGGCCGCCTCGACCTGCTGATGAACAACGCCAGCCATCTCGGGCCCAGTCCCCAGCCTGCGCTGCGCGCCTACCCGCTGGCCGAGCTCGGCCAGGTCTACCAGACCAACGTGCTGGCACCGCTGGCGCTGATCCAGCTGCTGGCCGGGCCGCTCTCGGCGGCCGGCGGCGCGGTCGTCAACGTCAGCTCGGACGCGGCCACCGACGCCTACCCCGGGTGGGGCGGCTACGGCTCGGCCAAGGCCGCGCTCGACCAGCTCACCGCGGTCCTCGGCGCCGAGGAGCCCGGGCTGCGCTGCTACGCGTTCGACCCAGGCGACATGCGGACGGCCATGCATCAGCGCGCCTTCCCTGGCGAGGACATCTCGGACCGGCCGGAGCCGGGAGTGGCCGCCGCGGCGCTGCTGCGACTGCTCGGCCAGAAGCCGCCGAGCGGCCGCTACCGGGCCAGCGACTATCCCCCGGCCAGCCCCCGCCCGGCGCAGCCCGGGCCCAGCCGGCCAGCAGAACGCGGCGGTAGCCCGGTGAGGCGCGCGGCCAGCCGGCCCCCCGAGGCCCGCGGCCTGGCCCGGGACAGCGTCCGGCTGCTGGCCGCCACTCCGGACGGCCTAGTTCACGCCCGCTTCCGCGACCTGCCCCGCTTCCTGGCCCCAGGCGACCTCCTGGTCGTCAACAACACCGCCACCCTGCCCGCCGCGCTCCCCGGGCAGCGCACCGGCGGCGCCGCGGTGACCGTCCATCTCTCCAACCAGCTAGATAACGGAACCTGGCTGGTCGAAATGCGGCAGGGTCCGGCGGCACCTGCGCGGGTCATGGACGGGGTCCCCGGTGAGGTCATCACGCTCCCCGGCGACGGGTCGGTCACGCTGCTGCATCCCTACCCGGACCCAGCCTCCACCCGGATCTGGGCGGCCGTGGTGACGGCAGGCGCGGGAACAGTCGGGGAGTACCTGGCCCGGCACGGCCAGCCGATCCGCTACTCCTACGTCCCGGACAGGTGGCCGCTGCCGGCCTACCAGACGGTGTTCGCCCGCTCCCCTGGCAGCGCGGAGATGCCGAGCGCGGCCCGCCCGTTCACCGCCGAGCTGGTCACCCGGCTGATCGCAGCCGGCGTGGCGCTGGCACCGATCACCCTGCATGCCGGGGTGGCCTCGCTGGAGGCGGGCGAGGCACCGCTGCCCGAGTGGTTCGAGGTTCCGCAACCGACCGCCGACCTGGTCAACCTGGCCCGCGCCGCGGGCCGGCGGGTGATCGCGGTCGGCACCACCTGCACCCGGGCCCTGGAGAGCGCGGCGGTACCAGGCGCGGGCCGGGGAGAC
>CAVQEM010000041.1:0-265581 GCA_963711485.1 uncultured Actinomycetes bacterium | reverse complement strand
CCGCCCCGGCAAGCTCCGCCCCGGCAAGCTCCGCGGCGGCGAACTCCGCGGGGGCGAACTCCGCCGGAACGGATGCCTGCGGTTCGTAGGCCGCGGGTTTGAATTCCGCCGGTTCGAATTCCGCCGGTTCGTAGCCCGCGGGTTTGAATTCTGCGGGTTCGAATTCGCCGGGCGGAACACGTCGTGGTCCCGGTCATGCCTTCTTCCTGCCGTGCACACCCTGCGCAGGGTGCGCACCGTGCGCGATGGCCGCCGCGATGAGCATCGCCGCGCCACTGACCAGCCGGGACAGCCGCACGGCCCGGGTGATGTCGCGCGCCGCGGGCGGCGCGCCGTCGCCGAGCAGCCCGCGCTGCTCGGTCCGTCCCTGGTAACTGTTCCGGCCACCGAGCCGGACTCCCAGGGCCCCCGCGAACGCCGCCTCGCACCGGCCGGCGTTGGGGCTGGGGTGCTGGCCGCCGTCCCGGCGCAGCACGCGCAGGGCCTGGCCCGGCCGGCCGCCGACCGCGGGCGCCAGCGCCACGGCCAGCAGGCCGGTCACCCGGGCCGGGATCAGGTTCGCCGCATCGTCGAGCCGGGCCGCGGCCCAGCCGAACCGCTCGTAGCGCGGGCTGTGATGGCCGATCATCGCGTCGAGGGTGTTCACCGCGCGGTAGCCGAGCAGGCCGGGCAGGCCGAAGACCGCGCCCCACAGCAGTGGGGCCACCACCGCGTCGGAGGTGTTCTCGGCCACCGACTCCACCGCCGCACGGGCCAGGCAGGCCGCATCCAGCTGGTCCGGGTCGCGCCCGCACAGCGCAGGCAGCCTGCGCCGGGCGGCGTCCAGGTCACCGCCGTCCAGGGCCCGGCCGAGCGCCAGCGCCTCCGCGGTCAGGCTGGTCCCGCCCAGCACGGCCCAGCCGGCCAGCGCGGTCGCCGCCGTGGTGGCCCCCCGGTGCCCGCGGGTGAGTTGCTGCGCGGCCAGCCCGGCCAGGGTCACCGGGATCGCGCACCGGCGAGCAGGCAGGCGCCCCGGGCGTGGCTGTCCGACCCGAGCCGCGCCTCGGCATGGGCGCCGCGGAGCCGAAGGCCGCCACGGGTGCGCGCGGTGCGGATCAGCCAGTACCGCGTCGAGCACCACCCCGAGGAGCAGCCCCGTGGCCCGCCCAGGCCGGAACCACGCGGGCCGGGCCATCGCGGCTGGCACAGTGCGCTCGCACTGCGCTGCCAGTGCGCTGGCACAGTGCGGGCTGGCACAGTGCAGGCAGAACCACGACGGCACGATCATCGGCTGAGCCTTTCCCGGGGTGACCACGCCCCGCAGGCGCTGGATCCGACGGCCGGAGTCTCCTGGCTCCCGGATCGAGGCTCCTCCCGGCCTTCCCACCGCTACAGCGATCGTGGCCCGTACGGAAGTCGCTCCCCGGTCACAGTGGCGGGACCGCACCGGATTCGCACCGGCTTCCTGCCCTGCCGTCGGTAGAACGAAGAAAGAAGACCACACCCCGCTACCCCCGTCAAGCTGCCCCCGCCCCCCGACCAGCCCATCCGCCCGGAGCGATCTCACCCCAGCCCCGCCCGGCCCCGCACGGGGCCCGGGCAGGGGGCGTGGACCGGGGCCGGCACTGTTTTGGGCGGGGGGCTGCGGGTAGCTGGGGGCATGACCAGCTCAGCGCAGCGCTGGGGGCACCCTCGCAGCGCACTCGCCTGCCGGGAGACCCGGTGAGCACCGGCGCTTCCCGGGCCGCCGCGGATTCCTCGCCTGGCGGGCCGGACCGGCCCGGCGAGACCGAGGCGGAGCGGATGACCGTAACGTCATGGAGCTGCTCAACGAGCTCCGCGTGGTCGGCATCGGTGTCCAGGTGCTGTTCGGGTTCCTCCTGGCGCTGCCCTTCGCCAACCGTTTCACCAAGCTGTACACCGCACAGCGCGGGCTGTACCTGGCCACGGTCACGCTCGCGGCCCTGTCCACGGCACTGCTGGTCGCGCCGGTCGCCTATCACCGGCTGCTGTTCCGGCGGCACGAGAAGGAGAGCCTGGTCCGGGTCACCAACGTGATGGCCATCGCCGCCTGGTCACGGTCGGGCTCGCGGTGTCCTGCGCGGTCCTGCTGGTGGCCAGTTTCGTCGCCCCGGGCGCCCCCGCCATCGTGATCACCGTCATCGTGGTGTGCGCGTTCGCCGGGCTGTGGTTCGCGCTGCCGCTGTCCCGCCGGAATCACGACGACCACTAGCACCACCAGAAGACCACCAGAACCAGGCCGGCCAGGACCGGCCGCCGCGGCCCACGCCCTGAGCGAACGGGGGCGCACAGGGGTACTGGGACCGTTGCGCCCTTTCATACGATGGGACCATGCAGTGGACCAGTCGTGAAGCTGAGACCCGCCCGGTGCACACATGACCACGCCCGCGCCGGACGGCGCCCGTACCGCGATCCTGACCGTTGACGACGATCCCGGGGTCTCCCGGTCCATCGCCCGCGACCTGCGCGGCCGCTACGGTGAGCGGCACCGCGTCGTCCGCGCCGAATCGGGCGCGGCGGCCCTCGACGCGCTCAAGGAGATGCGGCTGCGCGGCGACGAGGTGGCGGTGATCCTGGCCGACTACCGGATGCCGCAGATGAACGGCATCGAGTTCCTCGAAGAGGCGATGAAGACGTATCCGGCGGCCCGCCGGGTCCTGCTCACCGCCTACGCGGACACCGACGCCGCGATCGAGGCCATCAACGTCGTCGACCTGGACTACTACCTGCTCAAGCCCTGGGACCCGCCGGAGGAGAAGCTCTACCCGGTGATCGACGCGCAGCTGGATGCCTGGCGGCTGGAGGACTACCAGCCGATGCACGTGACCAAGGTGGTCGGGCACCGCTGGTCGGCGCGCTGCACCGAGGTGCGCGAGTTCCTGGCCCGGAACGAGGTGGCCTACCGCTGGTTCCCCTCGGATGAACCGGACGGGGAGCGGCTGCTCGCCGCGGCCGGGGTGGACGGCCGGTCCCTGCCGCTGGTTATCACGCCGGACGGGGAGACCATGGTCGCGCCGAGCGACTCGGATCTGGCCACCCGGGTCGGCCTGAGCACCACCCCGGCCCAGGACTTTTACGACCTGGTGGTGATCGGCGGCGGGCCGGCCGGGCTCGGGGCGGCCGTTTACGGCGCCTCCGAGGGGCTGAAGACCGTCCTGGTCGAGCGGACCGCGACCGGCGGGCAGGCGGGGCAGAGCTCCCGGATCGAGAACTACCTCGGGTTCCCGGACGGGGTGTCGGGTGCGCAGCTCACCACCCGGGCCCGGCGCCAGGCCCTGCGGTTCGGCGCCGAGGTGCTCACCACCCGGGAGGTGATCGGACTCGACATCAAGGGGTCGGCGCGGGGCATCCGGTTCGCCGACGGGGGGACACTCGACGCGCACAGCATCATCCTGGCGACCGGGGTCTCCTACAAGCAGCTCGGCGCGCCTGGCCTGACCGAGATGACGGGCCGCGGCGTGTACTACGGCTCCGCGCTCACCGAGGCCTCGGCCTGCGTGGACCAGGACATCTACATCGTGGGCGGGGCGAACTCGGCCGGGCAGGCCGCGGTGTACCTTTCCCGGCACGCCAAGTCGGTGACCCTGCTGGTCCGCGGGCCATCGCTGGAACGGTCCATGTCGTACTACCTGATCCAGCAGATCGGCGAGGTCCCGAACATCACGGTCCGGACCTGCACCGAGGTGATCGGCGCGGCCGGGGACAGCCACCTGGAGCAGCTGACGCTGCGCAACACCGCAGACCGCAGCACCGAGACCGTGGACGCTCAGATGCTGTTCGTGTTCATCGGCGCCGCCCCGCTCACCGACTGGCTTGACGGCGTCGTGGTCCGCGACGATCACGGGTTCGTGGTCGCGGGCCCGGACCTGTCCGTGGGCGGCAAGAAGCCGGCGGCTGGCAGCTGGACCGGGCCCCGTACCACCTGGAGACCAGCATCCCCGGCGTGTTCGTGGCCGGGGACGCCCGCGCCGAATCGGCCAAGCGGGTCGCCTCCGCCGTCGGCGAGGGCGCCATGGCCGTCATGCTCGTGCACCGATATCTGGAGAAGTTGTGAGCGCAGAGCCAGCTACCCAGCCAGCCACCCAGCAGCCTGAGATCACCCCCGCCGCGGGACGGCAGACGCTGCCGTGCGACGTCGCCGAGCTGCGCAGCCTGTTCCTGTTCGAGAAGCTGGACGACGAGCAGCTGGACTGGCTGTGCCGCGAGGGGCGGGTGGAGCTGTTCCCGCCCGGGCCGGTGTACGCGGAGGGCGAGCCGGCGACCTGCTTCTACGTCCTGGTCGAGGGCACCCTGGTCATGTCGCGGCGGATCGGCGGCGACGACGTCGAGGTCAACCGCACCTCCTACCGCGGCTCGTATACGGGGGCGTTCCGCGCCTACCTGGGCGACCGGGTCCCGCAGGTCTACGACAACTCGCTGCGCGTCACCGAGCCGTCCCGGTTCTACGTCCTGGACGCCGACAAGTTCGCGTCGATGATGCGGGACTGGTTCCCGATGGCCGTGCACATGCTGGAAGGGCTGTTCTTCGGGATCAAGAACGTTCAGCAGCAGGTGGGCCAGCGGGAACGGCTGCTCGCCCTGGGCTCGCTGTCGGCCGGCCTGACCCACGAGCTGAACAACCCGGCGGCCGCCGCGGTCCGGGCTACCTCGACGCTGCGCGACCGGGTGGCCGGCATGCGGCACAAGCTCGGGATGATGGCCAGCGGCCGGTTCGACCCCGCCTGCCTGGAGACCCTGATCCGGCTCCAGGAGGAGGCCGCGGGCCGGGTGGCCAAGGCGCCGGAGCTGACCCCGATGGAAGCCTCGGACCGCGAGGACGCGGTGGGCGACTGGCTGGAGGACCACGGCATCAGCGGCGGCTGGGATCTCGCGCCCACCTTCGTCCAGGCCGGCCTGGACGCCGCCTGGCTGGACCAGGTGGCGGCGGTCGTGGACGACGGCACGCTGGAGGCCTCGATCCGCTGGCTGAACTACACGGTCGAGACCGAGCTGCTGCTGAACGAGATCGAGGACTCCACCAAGCGGGTCTCCCACCTGGTCACGGCGGCCAAGCAGTACTCCCAGCTGGACCGGGCCCCTTACCAGGTGGTCGACGTGCACGAGCTGCTGAAGAGCACGCTCATGATGCTGGCTGGCAAGCTCGGGGACGGGATCACCGTGGTCAAGGACTTCGACCGCAGCCTGCCGCCCATCCCCGCCTACCCGGCGGAGCTGAACCAGGTCTGGACGAACCTGATCGATAACGCCGTCTCGGCGATGGACGGCCACGGCACGCTGACGGTACGCACGGCGCGGGACAACGACCGGGTGCTGGTGGAGATCGCCGACACCGGGCCCGGCATCCCGCGGGAAATCAGGAACCGGATCTTCGAGCCGTTCTTCACGACCAAGCCGGTCGGCGAGGGGACGGGGCTCGGGCTGGACATCTCCTACCGCATCGTCGTGACCCGGCACCACGGGGACCTGAGGGTGGAGTCGGAGCCGGGGAACACGCGGTTCCAGGTCCGGCTGCCCATCACTGTCGCGGAGGCCGATACCGTGGTCGGGCCGGATACCGCCGCGCCGGATGTGACCGCGCCTGCCGCCGAGGAGAACTGAATGGCTGACATCCCGGGACTCGACCCGACCGTGCCCCCGAGCGGGACCGGCTGCATGGAATGCGACAAGGTCGGCGGCTGGTGGTTCCACCTCCGCCGGTGCACCCAGTGCGGGCAGATCGGCTGCTGTGACAGCTCACCGGCCCAGCACGCCAGCGCGCACGCCGCGGACGCCGGCCACCCCCTGGTCCGCAGCTTCGAGCCGGGCGAGTCGTGGTTCTGGAGCTACCCGGAGGAGCAGTTCTACGACGGCCCGGAGCTCGTCCCGCCGGAGCACCACCCGCTGGACCAGCCGGTCCCCGGCCCGGCCGGCCGGGTCCCCCGCGACTGGCGCCAGCACCTGCACTAGGCCAGACAGTAGCGGTCCCGGGCTGCCGCTAGCCCCCCGCGGGATGGCAAGCTAGCGCCATGGGCATCGTGTCACCAGGGTTCAAGGGCCGGAGGCGGTCCGAGCGTGAGAAGCTCCCGCCGGGCCAGTACCTCGTCACCGACTTCCCCGTACTGTCCGCCGGGCCGACCCCGCGGGTGGATACCGGCTCGTGGAAGTTCAGCATCACCACCGAGGCCGGGCAGGCCCACAGCTGGGACTGGGCGGAGTTCCGTGCCCTGCCCAGCGAGGAATTCCAGGTGGACCTGCACTGCGTGACGAAGTGGTCCAAGCTGCGAACCACATGGCGGGGGGTGTCCCTGGACACGCTGCTGGCCCAGGCGCAGACCAGCGCCGAGTACGCCCTGGCGCACTGCTACGGGGGTTACACCACGAACCTTCCGGTGGCCGACCTGCTGGACGGCCAGGCCTGGGTGGCGTTCGAGTACGACGGCCAGCCCCTGGCGGCCGAGCACGGCGGCCCGGCCCGGCTGCTCGTCCCGCACCTGTACCTGTGGAAGTCGGCCAAGTGGGTCCGGCGAATCGACCTGCGGACCAAGGACGAGCCGGGGTTCTGGGAGAGCCTGGGCTATCACAACTACGGAGACCCATGGCGCGAGCAGCGGTACTGGGGCGACTGACCTGGCAGGTGGGCACCGTCGCGGAGATTCGCGAGGAGACCAGCACCGCCCGCACCATCGTGCTCGACGTCCCGGGCTGGCCAGGGCACGCTGCGGGCCAGCACGTGGACGTGCGGCTCACCGCGGAGGACGGCTACTCCACCCAGCGGTCCTACTCGATCGCCTCCGCGCCCGGCCCCGGCCGGCTGGAGCTGACCGTGCAGCGGCTGGAGGACGGCGAGGTGTCCCCGTACCTCACCGATACCCTCAGGCCCGGATACCCGCTGGAGCTGCGGGGCCCGATCGGCGGCTGGTTCGTCTGGGACCCGGCCGAGCCCGGGCCGGTCCTCCTGGTGGCCGGGGGCAGCGGGATGGTCCCGCTGATGTCCATGATCCGCGCCCGGGCCGCGGCTGGCAGCGAGGCCCCGTTCCGGCTGGTGTATTCGGTGCGCAGCCCGGAAACTGTGCTCTATGCCGCCGAGCTGGATCGGCTCAGCAAGGCGGCGGACGGGTTCGAGATGAGCTACGTATACACGCGCAGCGGTCCGCCGGGGGTGAGGGTGCGGATCGGGCGGCTCACGCCCGTGGTGCTCTCCGCGCCCGGATGGACGTCGAAGACCGCGCCCGCGGTCTTCATCTGCGGGCCGACGGGCTTCGTGGAGGCCGCCGCCAGCTTGCTGGTCAAGGCCGGGCATGATCAGAGCGCGATCAAGACCGAACGATTCGGACCCTCCGGAGGCTGACCGTGACCACACACCTGGACGGCAACGTGCTCGCCGGGACCCTCGGTGAGCTGTTCGCCGTGGACGTCACCAGCGCCGTGGGGCGGTGCACCTCATGCGGAACCAGTGAGGCCATGGGTGAGGCACTGGTATACACCGACGCGCCGGGCCTGGTGGCCCGCTGCCGCACCTGCGGTGAGGTCGTGCTGAGGGTTAACCGCACGGCCGGGCGCGCCTGGCTGGATATGCGCGGCCTCAGCTGCCTCGAGCTGCACGTCCCCGGCGAATGAGCCGGATCAGGACATGAGCAACCTCCCCCAGCCCGCCGACCGCCGCCACCTCCGGGTGTCCGACGCCGACCGCGAACAGACCGCCGAGGCCCTGCGCCAGGCCGCCGGTGACGGCCGGATCACCTTCGACGAACTGGACCAGCGCCTCGAGGCCGCCTACGCGGCCCGGACCTACGGCGACCTCGGCGAGGTCACCGCCGACCTGCCGGCCGCCGGCCAGCCGCCATCCGCGCCACTGGACACGGCAGCGGGCACCTTCCCGGCCTCCCGGATCGGCGGGGAACCCGGGTCCGGGGTTTCCGTCGCCATCCTGGGCGGCGTGGACCGGGGCGGGACGTGGGTGGTGCCGCCCCGGCACAGCGTGGTCGCGATCCTGGGCGGCGTCCAGCTCGACCTGCGGGAAGCGCGGTTCAGCCAGCGCGAGGTGACCATCGACGTCTTCACCCTGATGGGCGGGGTGGACATCACCATCGGCGAGGACGTCGAGGTGGACGTGTCCGGGTTCGGCATCATGGGCGGCTTCGACCACCGGGCCGCCGGCCCCGGCCTGCCCGGCGCGCCCAAAGTGCGGGTGGTCGGGCTGGCGCTGATGGGCGGGGTCAACGTGCGGCGCGGCCAGCCGAAGCGAGCCAACGACCACCGGGACGACCATTACCGGGACCACCACCACCGGGACCACCACCACCGGGACCACCACCACGGGGAAATCGGCCCGGCCGCGGACGGCGACCAGCCCCCCGGCACATCTCCGCAACTGTGATCAGCCCGGCCTGGACCATCTGAACCAGCGTCCGCCAGACAAGGAGCAATCATGACGGGACATTCCTTCGTGCCTTTGCCAGGCAGCGAGCGCGGTCCG
Organism: uncultured Actinomycetes bacterium; assembly: GCA_963711485.1. Taxonomy (GTDB): domain Bacteria; phylum Actinomycetota; class Actinomycetes; order Streptosporangiales; family Streptosporangiaceae; genus RYN-230. The sequence continues at coordinate 257,126 of CAVQEM010000041.1, read as the reverse complement.
CTGCCGGGGTCGCAGGAACTGGGCGCGGTGGATGAGTCCCAGCAGATCGAGGTGACGCTGGTGACCCGGCGCCGGACCGCGCTCCCCCGGGATCTGGTCGAGGGGCCCGCCACCCTGACCCCCCAGCAATTCGCCAGCCAGCACGGCACCGACCCCGCCGATCTGGAGCTCATCACGACCGTGCTGGCCGGGCACGGCCTGGAGGTCACCAGCGCCGACGCGGGCGCCCGCCGGGTCACGGTCCGGGGCACGCTCGCGGCCCTGTCCGCGACCTTCGGTGCCACGCTGCGCCGGGTGCGCTCGCCCGACCCCGTCGCCCGGCAGAACATGGTCGAGCACCGCTACCGTGAAGGCGGCCTGCAGATCCCCGCCGAGCTAAACGGGATCGTGCTCGCTGTGCTCGGGCTGGACGACCGGCCGCAGGCCCGCGCGCAATTCCGCCGCGCCCCGGCCGCCACGGCCGTGCCGGTGCCCGGTCCCGCACCGGCACCCTGGGCACGGCATCCGGCCCCCACCGCGCCCGCGCCCGCGGCGGGGCCAGCCGCGGCACCCACCTCCTACACCCCGCCGGAGGTGGCCGCTCTCTACCAGTTCCCGGCGGGCACCGACGGGACCGGCCAGACGATCGCCATCCTTGAACTCGGCGGCGGGTTCGGGACCAGCGACCTCGATCCCTACTTCGCCGGGCTGGGCCTGCCGGTCCCGTCGGTCACCGCGGCCAGCGTGGATGGCGCCGTCAACCAGCCCGGCCAGGATCCTAACGGCGCTGATGGCGAGGTCCTGCTGGACATCGAGGTGGCCGGCGCGGTGGCTCCCGGGGCGGCGCAGATCGTCTACTTCGCCCCCAACACTGACCAGGGCTTCGTGGACGCGGTGACCACCGCCGTGCACGCCACCCCCACTCCCACGGTGGTCAGCATCAGCTGGGGCCAGTCGGAGGACTCCTGGACGGGTCAGGCCCGGACCGCCCTGGACCAGGCCATGGCGGACGCGGCCGCGCTGGGCGTCACAGTCTGCATCGCGGCCGGCGACAACGGCAGCAGCGACGGGCAGAGCGGCAGCGGTGTCCACGTCGACTTCCCCGCGTCCAGCCCGCACGCGCTGGCGTGCGGGGGGACCAGCCTGCGCGGCAACGCCGGGACCGGCGTGATCAGCTCCGAGACGGTCTGGAACGACGGCGGCTCGGGCGGCGCGACCGGGGGCGGCGTCAGCGACGTCTTCGGCCTCCCGTCCTGGCAGACGGCCGCGGGTGTGCCGGCCCAGGCCGGGGCCGCGGCCGGGACCGCGGCGGGCCGGGGGGTGCCGGACGTGGCCGGCTGCGCCGACCCGGAGACCGGATACCAGGTCCGGGTGGACGGCCAGTCCACGGTCATCGGCGGGACGAGCGCCGTGGCCCCGCTGTGGGCAGGCCTGATCAGCCGGCTGGCCCAGTCCACCGGGAAGCCGTTCGGCCTGATCCAGCCCGGACTGTACGCGGGCGTGACGGCGGGCACGGGGGCGCCGGGCTTCCGCGACATCACCAGCGGCAGCAACGGTGCCTACGCCGCCGGACCGGGCTGGGACGCCTGCACCGGGCTCGGCTCCCCCGAGGGAAGTACCCTGCTCAGCACGCTGGGCAGCGGCTAATCCGCCGCAGTACGGCCGAGGGTGGCCGGGGCCCCGTAGCTCCGGAGCACCTCGGGGACGGCCACCACGCCCCCCTCGTCCTGGAAGTTCTCCATGATCGAGAGCAGCGACCGGGCCGTCGCGCCGGTCCCGTTGAGGGTGTGCGCGAAGTGCAGCTTGCCGTCTCGGCGGAACCGGATATTCAGCCGCCGGGCCTGGTAGTCGGTGGTGTTCGAGCAGGAGGTGATCTCCCGGTAGCGCTGCTGGGCCGGGAACCAGGCCTCGATGTCGTACTTCTTGGCTGCGGGCGCGCCCAGGTCCCCCACGGCGATGTTCATCACCCGGTAGGGCAGCCCGAGGGCCTGGACGATCTCCTCCTCGTGCGCGAGCAGTTCCTCGTGGAACGCGGCGGACTGCTCGGGGACGCAGTAGACGTACATCTCCACCTTGTCGAACTGGTGGACCCGGAACATGCCCTTGGTGTCCTTGCCCGCGGCCCCGGCCTCGCGGCGGAAGTTCGTGCTGAACGCCGCGTACTTGGCGGGCAGCTCGCCCTCTTCCAGCCGCTCGTCGGTGTGGATGCCCGCGAGGGCCACTTCCGACGTGCCGGTCAGGTACAGGTTGTCGTGTTCCAGGTGGTAGAGGTTGGACTCCTCGGTCGGCAGGAAACCGGTGCCGTACATGGCGCGCTCGCCGACCAGCACCGGCGGCAGCACGGTCATGAACCCCTTGCCGTTCAGGCGGTCCAGCACGAAGCGGTACAGCGCCATCTCGGTCATGGCCACGTCGCCGAACCGGTAGGCGAACCGGGACCCGGACAGCCGCGCGCCGCGGGTCATGTCGATCCAGCCGGCCGGGCCGCCGAGATCGGTCGCGTCCCGGACCGGGAACGGGAACTCGCGCGGCTCACCCCAGGTGCGCAGCACCACCGAGTCGTCCTCGCTCAGGCCGTCCGCGGCCGTCGGATGCGGGAGGTTGGGGATCCGGGCCAGCAGTTCCTGCCGCCGGCGCTCGGCCGCGGCCAGGTCGGACTCGGCGGCGTCGAGTTCCTTCCGGAGCTTGCGCAGCTCGTCGAGCTCCTCCGGACTGGGCTTGCCGCCGCGGGACGATCGCCTCTGCGCGGCGCGCAGGGTCTCGGCCCGTTCGGTCAGCTCCCGCCAGGTCTGGTCCGCGGCGAGCAGGGCATCGAAGTCGTCGGCGGCACCACGCCGGGCGAGCGCGGACCGATAGCGGTCTGGCTCCTGGCGCGCGGCCCTCAGGTCAATCACGTGCGCGAGTCTAGCGGGCACGTACGGCGATCCGGTGCGCCATGGCCTCTCCGCCGGGCCGCCGCCGCTCGCTCACCCAGGGACATCGAGGCAGACCAGGCCCCAGGGCCGGTCCGCCACCCGGGTCATGACCAGGGTGGCCCGGCGGGAGCCGGTCAGCTTCAGCTGCCGGTGCAGCCGGGCCACGTCGCCGGCCAGTCCCCGGCGGCGGATATCCAGTGCGCCGATGTCGAGGTCCCGTAGCCGGGCGGGCAGCCGCTTCTGGTTCCACGGCCCTGAGTCGATGACCTCCAGGGTCCGGGCGAACGGGGTGCGCCTTTCGGTGTCCGTGCACAGGAACGCGATCCGCGGGTCGATCTGCCACGCCCCTAGCTGCCGGGCGAGCTCCCCGACCAGCCCGGCCCGGGTGACCGCGGGGTTCGGGTCGAGGAGGAACGGGCCGGGCGCGGCCACAAGGGCCGGCGGCCCGGGCTCGGGGGTGAGCGTGTGGCCGCCCGGCAGGATGGTGGCCCGGGTAGCGGGGCCCGCCAGGGATGGTGACCAGGCCACCGCCTCCTTCAGGTCCCGCCCGACCGCGACGAACTCCAGTTCCCAGCCTTCGGGGACCGCGTCCCGCGCGATCCCGGGGGCCGTCTTGATACCCACCGCCGGGACCTGGCCGGCCAGGCCCAGGCACCAGGCCAGCGGGGGTTCGCTGGCACCGGGGCCCAGCCGGCGCTGCTGCGTGCGCCGGGCCGGGTCGATGAACACCGCCTCCACCCCGCCCAGGCTGGCCTCGCGGACGTCGCCCCGGGCCGCGCGGACCGAGCCGCCCACGCCGTAGGCCGCCGCGTTGAGCATGGCCATCCGCAGGTGCAGCGGGTCGCGGTCCACGGCCCGGACCTGATGTTGCGCGGCCAGGGCGACGAGATCACCGCCGATGCCGCAGCACAGGTCGGCCACCACGCCGGCCGCGCCGAACCGGGTCAGCCGGTGCCGGGCCACCACCTCGGCGGAGGCCTGCTCGAGGCCGGGCCTGGTGAAGAACATGTCCATGGCCCGGCTGAACTTCGCCCGGGCCGCGAGCCGGAGCTCGTGCTGCGCCAGGGCCGCCGCGACCAGAGCGGGCGGATAGCTCTCGCGCAGCCGGGTGCCGAGGGCCAGCGCGGTGGCGGGGGTGATGTCCTGGTCGCGGACTGAGGCCAGCAGTTCCGCGCCCGGGGCACTGAGCAGCGCGTCGAGATCGGCGCCGGGCCCGGCGCGACTGGTCACGGCGTGGCCGGGGTCCGTGGCTGGCCGGCCGCCCCGGCCCCGGGCTCACCCCCCGCGCCTGCCGGCTCAACCCCGCGCATCCGCCGGCTCACCCCCTGCGGCCCCGGGCTCACCCCGCGCGACCGCCGGCTCACCCCCGCGCCTCCCGGCTCACCCCCGGCGGCCCCCGGCTCACCCCCGGCGGCCCCCGGCCCGCCCTGCGCATCCCCGGTGGCCACGCCCGCCGCCGGCCGGGCGGGCCGGGTGGCGAGCACTGATCCCGCCAGGATCAGGCCGAAGGCAGCGATGATCTCCGGGGTGAGCGGCTCGCCGAGCACCCCCACCCCCAGGGCCACCGCCACGGCCGGGTTCACGTACGTGATGACCGTGGCGCGGGCCGGGCCGACCTCGGCGATCAGCTGGAAGAACAGCACGAACGCGAGGGCGGTGCAGACCAGCGCCAGCCCGGCCAGGCTGGCCAGCACGGCGGCGGAGGGGACGGACCGCGGCCAGGTCAGCGCGGCCGCGGGCGCGTAGACCAGGGCCGCGAAGCCCAGGCAGACGGCGGTCATCCCGAGACCGGGCAGGCCAGCGAGCTTGCGGCTGGCGATCAGCGGCCCGGTCGCGTACCCCACCGCGGTCAGCATCACCCCGGCGATCGCGAGCAGGTCACCGTGCAGCGCCCCCGGCCCGGCGAGCACCGCCACCCCGGCCAGCCCCCCGAGCAGCCCGGCCCAGCGCAGCGGCGTGAGCCGCTCCCCGCTTCCGGTCAGCCGGGCCAGGGCCACCCCGATGATCGGCACCGAGGCGATGAGCAGGCCGCTCATCGAGCTGGACAGCCGCCGCTCCGCGGCGGACAGGAACAGCCACGGCAGGATGATCTCGACGCAGGCGAACACGGTCAGCCAGCGCCAGTGCTGGCGGAGCACCCCGACCTGGCCCCGGTACACGGCCAGGGGCAGCAGCACCGCGGCGCCCCCCGCCACCCGCGCGAAGACCAGGACGGGCACTGAAACCCCGCCGTCCGCGACCTTGATGAGCAGGTAGGGCACGCCCCAGATCAGGCTCATCGCCGTGAAGAGTATCCAGCCACGGCGGCTCACTCGGTACCTCCTGTAGTCCCGCTGGCAGGTTACCCGGAGAGGTGGCGGGGACGATGGCGACGGCCTCGCCGATCCGGACGGCAGCACGCCTCCCAGGGCCGGCCAGGTGCCGGTGGGCAGCGGCCCGGGGCTGGCGGGCCGCCCGGGCCTGCCCGACCCGGCTGCGGCGCACCTGACCCGGCGGCGGCGTTAACCCCGCATATCCGGCTACGCTCTGGCCATGCAGCGGATCCCGAGGGAAAGCACCGCCGGCGTGGCCACCGCCGGGCGGCTGGCCCCCGCATCCGCTGGCCCCCCCGCGATCGCAGCCGGGCTGCGGCTGCGCTGGGCCCTGCTCGCCGCCGTGGCCGGCGGGGTGGCCCTGGCGGGCGCGTTCCCCCCGGCCGGCATCTGGCCGCTGGCCGCCGCTGGGCCGGCCCTGCTGGTCATCGCCCTGTACCGCCAGGGGATGAGGGCCTCATTCGTCATCGGGCTGGTCTTCGGGGTCGCGTTCTTCGTGCCCCTGCTGTCCTGGCTGATCAACGTGGCCTGGTACGCGTGGGCGGCGCTGGCCATCGCCGAGGCGGCCATCTTCGGCCTGCTCACGGTGGGACAGCGGCTGCTGCTCGGGCTGCCCGGCTGGCCGCTGGCCGTGGGCGGCTGGTGGGTGGCGGCCGAGGCGATGCGGGCCCGCTGGCCCTACGCCTTCCCGTGGGGCCGGCTGGCGATGAGCCAGGCGGGCGCGCCCACCGCCGGGTGGGCCGCGGTCGGCGGCCCCCCGCTGCTGTCCTTCCTGGTCGCCGTGACCGGGGCCATGCTGGCCTGGCTGGTCCTGAGCATCGCCCGGGACCGGCACACGGCCCGGGACGGGCGCGGCCTCCTCGGGGACCGGCGCCGTCTCGTCGCCGCGCTGGCCGCGGTGGCGGCCACGGCGGCCACCGCCGGGGTCGCCCTGGCGGGCAGCCTGCTCCCCGTGGACGGGGCCGGGCCGGGGCAGCGCACCGTGACCGTGGCCGCGGTGCAGGGAGACGTCCCGCACGCCCGGTCCCTGTCCGAACTGTTCCGTGCGACCACGGTCACCGACAATCACGCCGCCGCGACCCGGGCCCTGGCCGCGCAGGTCGCCTCCGGCACCCGGCCCGCCCCGGACATCGTGATCTGGCCGGAGAACTCGACCGACCTCGACCCCGGCGAGTACCCCGCGATCTACGGCACGATCGCCGGCGCGGTCGCCGCCATCGACCGGCCGGTCCTGGTCGGCGCGCTGCTGGACAACCCGCTGCGCAACACGGGGCAGCTGTGGCTGCCCCGCCGCGGCCCGGTGGCGATCTACGTGAAACGCCAGCTGGTCCCGTTCGGCGAGTACATCCCGTTCCGCAGCCTGCTCGCCCACATCACCTCGCTGGTCAACCTGCAGCCGGTTAACTTCACCGCCGGCCACCGTGCGGTGGTGTTCCGCCAGGGCGCGATCCGGCTCGGCGACGTGATCTGTTACGAGGTCGGCTTCGACGGCCTCGTCCGGTCCGAGGTGACCGCGGGCGCCAACCTGCTCGCGGTGCAGTCCAACGACGCCACGTTCGAGGTGGACGGCCAGTCCGGCGAGTTGACCCAGCAGGTGGCCATGGCCCGTATCGACGCGATCACGTCGGACCGCGCGATCGTGTACGCGTCCACCACGGGAGAGAGCGCCATCATCGCCCCGGACGGCGCCGTGCTGGCGCGCACCGGGCTCTGGCAGCGGGCGGTGCTGGACACGAGGGTGCCGTTGCGCAGCGGCCTGAGCCTCGCCGACCGGCTGGCCGGCTGGCCGGAGGCCGTGCTCACGGCGCTGACCATCCTGGCCCTGGGCTGGGCCATCGTCCGCGCGGTGGCCGGTGCCCGGCGGGGTAGCACGGGCTCCACCACGGGCATTAGGGCCACCACGGACACCAGAGGCCGCACCACGTAACGCGCGCATCACGGATGGGCCCGGGCGCGCCTGGCCCGCCGGGATGGGCTGACAATAGGACACATGGCACTGTGGCGGGCCTTCGCCAAGCCTCCCCGGTATGCGGCGCTGGCGGCGGGCGCGCTGACCACCCTGGCTTTCCCCCAGCTGAACCTGGAATTCCTCGGCTGGTGCGGGCTGGTGCCCGGGATCCTCATCATCCGCGCCGCACCGTCGGCCCGGGACGCCGCGGTGCGCGGCTGGTGGCTGGGCGCCGGCTTCATCCTGGCCGCCCTGTACTGGCTGATCCCCAGCATCGGCCCGGCGCTGCTGCTGGTCGCAGTGGTGTTCGGGGTCTTGTGGACCGGGTTCGGGGTAGCCGCCTGGACCCTGCTGCGCCCGCCGCTGCGTCCCGCCCGCGCGCTGGCGGCGCTCGCCGTGCTGCCGGGCTGCTGGGTGTTCACCGAGTGGGCCCGGTCCTGGCAGGAGTTCGGCGGCCCCTGGGACGTGCTGGGCGCCAGCCAGTGGCAGCATCCCGCGGTGCTCGCCCTGGCCGCGGTGGGCGGCGTCTGGCTGATCAGCTTCGCCCTGGTCGCAGCCAACACGGGGATCGCGATACTGCTGCTGGCCCGGAGCCTGGCGGTGCGTGCGGCGGGGGCCGCCGGGGTCGCCGTGGCGCTGGCCGCGGGACCGGCGGCGTTCGCCCTCAGCCCGGCCGTGCCCCCGGTCCGGCACGTCACGGTGGCGCTGGTCCAGCCGGGCCTGACGAGCAGCAAGAACCTGCGGTTCGACGCGAGCCTGCGGCTGTCCGGCCGGCTCAGTGCCAGCCAACCAGGGGCCAGCCCGCCCGGACCTGATCGTCTGGGGGGAGAGCAGCGTCGGCACCGACATCAGGCGGGAGCCGGTGCTTTTCGGGCGCATCAAGCGGCTGGCCGCGGAGACCGGCGCGCAGGTCCTGGTCAACCAGGACGCGTCCCTGCCGGACGGCGCGCGGTCCAAGGTGGCCCTGCTGATCGGGCCCCGGGGGATCGTCGGCTCGTACACCAAGACGCGGCTGGTCCCGTTCGGCGAGTACATCCCGCTGCGCGGCGCGCTCGGCTGGATCGCCGCCATCAGCAAGGCCGCGGCCAGCAACATGGTGCCCGGCCACGGCGCGCACCTGGTCCACGCCACGGACCGGCAGGGCCGGCCGCTGCCGCTCGGCGTGCTGATCTGCTTCGAGTCCGCCTTTCCCGACATGTCCCGGGTCGACACGGACCTGGGAGCCCAGCTCATCGTGTACCAGACCTCCGACTCGACGTTCCAGGGGAGCTGGGCACCCGCCCAGCACGCGGCGCTGAGCGCGGTGCGGGCCGCGGAGACCGGCCGGCCGGTGGTCCAGGCGGCCCTGACCGGGGACTCGGTGGCCTTCGACCCGCGCGGGCGGCTGCTGGCCCTGATGACCGCCCAGCAGCGAGGGGTGACCGTGGTCCGGCTGGGGCTGCCCCCGGCGTCCGCGCGCACCCTCTACGACCGGCTCGGCGACTATGTGCCCTGGGCCGCGACCGCCATCGTGCTCATCGCCGCTATCGCCGGTTATCAGATGGTTCGCCGGGCTGGCGGCGGGCGGGTACCTTTGGAAGGCAACCTCCGGCGCGCACGGTCCGTCTCAGTAGTGGGCGCTTCGCCTGGAACCGGTCTGCCCCCGGACGACGTTGACCAACGGGCGCCACCGTTCCCCCCGGCAGATCGCTGACGGGCCCGTGGTGCTGAGGGCATTCCCCGCCGTGGCGGCGACCCCGCGACGGTCTCGAGCGGTCAGCAACAGGAGGATCCGCAGTGCGGCAGAGTGATAGGGCGGACGGCCGGCGGCCCAACCGGGCAGGCCTTCAGGGCAGGACCGCCGGAGCTGCCCGCTGGCTCGCGATCACCGCCGTCACCGGCGTGGCCGGCCTGCTGATCGCGGCCTGCTCCAGCTCACCGGCGCCCGGCACGCCCGCGGCCCGGCACAGCGCGGCCAGGGCCTCCGCCGCGGCGGCCGCAGCGGAACTGCACATCAGCCCGGGTGGCGGGCACAACGTGAATCCCAGCCAGGGGGTCACGGTCACCGCGGCCAGCGGCACGATCCAGACCGTGAGCGTGACCTCTGGCCGCCAGAGCGTGAGCGGCTCCCTCAACGGCGCGAAGACGGTCTGGCGTAACCAGTGGGCGCTCGAGCCGTCCCGGGACTACACCGTGCGCGCCACGGCGGTCAACTCGTCCGGGACGACGGTCACCTCGACGCGCAGCTTCCGCACGCTCACGCCGGCCGAGTCGGACACCGCCATGATCTTCGAGGGTTACAAGCAGTCCTACGGCGTCGGGATACCGATCCGCATCACGTTCAGCTCGCCGGTCGACCAACGAGGCCGCGGTGGAGAAGTCCCTCGAGGTGAGCAGCTCCAAGCCGGTCACCGGGGCCTGGTACTGGGACGGCAACCAGACGCTGTACTTCCGCACCATGAACTACTGGCCCGCGAACACCACGGTCTCGTTCGACGGGCACCTGGACGGCGTGGAGGCCTCCCCCGGCGTGTTCTTCACCGCCGACCTCACCCAGACCTTCGACATCGGGCCCTCGCTCATCGTGGTGGCCAGCACCCAGACGCACTACCTGAACGTGTTCTACAAGGGCAAGCTGTGGGGTCACTGGCCGATCAGCACCGGGCGGCCCGGCCTGGACACCGTGGACGGCACCTACATCACGCTGGAGAAGGGCAACCCGGTGCGGATGGTCGGCAACGGGTACAACGAGCTGGTCAACGACGCGGTGCGGTTCACCTACAGCGGCGACTACCTGCACTCGGCGCCCTGGTCGGTGGGCGAGCAGGGGTACACCAACGTCAGCCACGGCTGCGTGAACCTGTCCCCGGAGCACGCGGCGATGTACTACAGCCTGGCGACGCCCGGGGACCCGGTGACGATCACCGGCAGCCCGGCCGCCGGCAAGTGGGACGACGGGTTCACCGTGTGGTTCCTGACCTGGAAGCAGCTGCTGAAGGGCAGCGCGCTGGACGAGGCGGTGCAGGTCACGCCCTCGGGCAGCACGTTCGTCAGCCCGTCGTCGGTGACGCAGACACCGGATACCTCCCGGCTGGCGGGCGCGAAGCCGGACAACTACGCCGCCCAGTCCTAGAGAGGTCCTCAGCCGCTGTCCTCCAGCGCCTGGCTAGCGTCTTCCGCCTGGTACCGGGCCAGGAGGGCGTCTCCGCGGCCTTGCGCGGGAACAGCGCGAACACCAGCGCCGCGCCCAGCAACACGCCGAGGATGGCGGCCGCGTACGCCCACTGGCTGCCGGACAGGAACGCGCTCTTCGCCGCTGCGGTGATCTTGCTGGCGTACTGGGGGTAGCGCCTGCGCCACCTCCTGGGCGCCGGCGAACGACTTCTCCAGCTGGTTCTGCACGCTGCTGGTGATCTTGCTGCGGTTCGGCGAGCTGGCCACCGCGTGGCGATGGCGCTGGCGTAGCCGGCCGTGAGCAGCGCGCCCAGGATCGACTGCATGATCGCGCCGCCCAGGTCGCGCTGCAGGTCGGCGGTGCCCGAGGCCATCCCGGCCCGGCGGGTGGGGACGGAACCGGTGAGCGAGTGCGAGGCCGGCGTGCCCGCCAGCCCCACCCCGGCGCCCAGGAACGCGAAGGCCAGCCCGACGACCCAGTACGAGCTGCCCTGCTTCCACAGCAGCAGCATGGTGAGGAAGCTGAGCAGGCAGAACAGGTACCCGCTGAGCAGCGTGAAGCCCGACCCGCGGGCATGGACGAGCCGGGCCGACAGCGGCGCGAACGCCACCATGCAGACGGCCGCCGGGAGGATCGCCAGCCCGGCGGTCAGCGGCGAGTAGCCGAGCACGTCCTGCAGGTACTGCTGGCCCACGAAGATCGCGCCCATCAGCGACCCGAAGACGATGATCCCGCCCACCGCCGCCACCCAGAAGATCCGCCGCCCCGCCACGTGCAGGTCGTAGAGGGGATGCCCGGGCCCGGCGCTGGCGGAGGAAGAACCCTGCCCCCGCGGCCAGCGCGACCACGGCCGTGCCGAGGGCGAGGGCCCCCGCTCCCGGCACGGGCGCGAAATTGATGGTGATCACCAGGGCCGCAACGAAAACCATCGACAGCACTCCGCCCAGATGATCGACCGGGTCGGTGGTCTCGTTGACGTGTGACGGCACGCAGGCCAGCGCCAGGACCAGGGCCACCACCGCCAGCGGCAGGGTGAGCAGGAACGCCGATCCCCACCAGAAGTGCTGCAGGACCAGGCCGGCCAGCAGGGGCCCCAGGGCCGTGATCGCGCCGCCGATACCGGACCACAGCGCGATGGCCCTGATCCGGGCGCGGCCCCGACCACAGCGCGGTGATCAGGGCCAGGGTCGTCGGGTACGCCATGCCCGCGGAGATCCCGCCGAGCAGGCGGCCGGCCACCAGCACGCCGGCGTCCGGCGCGTAGGCCGCGATCAGGCAGGCCGGGACAGACAGCAGCACGCCCAGCACCAGCATCATCCGGCGGCCGTAGCGGTCGCCCACCGCCCCGAGATAGAGCACCGACCCGGCCAGGCCGAGCGAGTAGCCGATCGCGATCACGTCGAGCGTGGTCTGCCCGGCGTCGAAGGCGCGGCCGATGTCGGGCAGGGCGACGTTGGCCACGGTGAGGTTCAGGTTCGCGACCGCGGCCACCACGATCAGCGCGAGGAGGACCAGGGAGGCCTGGCGCGGCGCCGTCCCCGCACCGGCGCCGCCCGGGGCGCCGGGTTTGGTGGCGGTGGCCAAGGTCCCTCCCCGAGGGGGGCGTGGTCACGAGCCAATCAGGTCACGAGGGGCGCGCCTCATCCGCAGCGGGTGAAGTGCGCAGGTCAGGGGCACCATCAGCGGGTTGCGGAGCACCCGGGCCGGGACCGGCGCGTTCCAGGCCGCGCGTTCCACGCCGGCGCGGTCCAGGCCGGCGCGGTCCAGGCCGGCGGTCCAGGCCGGCGCGGTCCAGGCCGGCGCGGTCGGGATCGGCGCGGTCGAGGCCGCCGGGGTCCAGGTGGCTCAGGTCCGGCGGGTTCGCCGGCCAGCGCCGGCCCAGGCGGCTGGCCACCTGCTGGACCGCTGCGGCGGTCCACGCCGCCGGCCGCGGGCTGGCCCCGTCCGCCAGCCCGTTCCAGTACAGCGACCAGGTGCCGGCGATGACCCGGCGGACGGGAGGCGCGGTGAGGACCCGTACCGTGGCCGACGCGGTGCGCGGGCGGCGCAGCAGGGTGGCCTGCAGGGCAGCGGCGCCCGGCAGGTAGCGGCCGAACGCGGCCGTCATCGCCTCGGTGTAGGCGGAGGCCGCCTGCCCGGGGCCCGCCAGCAGGCAGTCCGCGGCCATCCGGGCGCTGACCATGGCCGGGCCGATGCCCTCGCCCTGCAGCGGGTTGATCAGCCCGGCCGCGTCCCCGGCGAGCAGCACGTTCGCCGCGGCCGGCGGGGTCCCGGTGCCGCCCATCCGCAGCCATCCGCCGGTCACCGGGCCGGGTGTGGCCTCCGGGGCCAGGTCGCCCGACGTGCGCAGCAGGGTGGCAAACCGGGCCAGGTCCCCGCTCAGCCGGGCCTGCCGCCGCCGGGTACCCAGGCCCACCCCGATGCCTATGTTGGCCTGCCCGGCCGCGCCGGGGAAGAGCCAGCCGTATCCGGGGTAGATCCGCCACGGCGCCTGGTCCAGCAGGACCAGCAACGGCAGCGGCACCTCGGCGGGGACGTACGCGCGGATGGCGAAGCCCCACAGGGCGCTGTCCGCGTCCAGCATCCCGGCCAGCCGGGCGACCGGGCTCAGCGCGCCGTCCGCGCCGATGAAGGCGTCCGCGGCGAGCCGCCGTCCGTCGCTGGCGATCAGCGCCCGGACCGGGCCGCCGGGCGGGCGGTCCACGCCGCTGACCCGGGCCCGGATGGGTTCCGCGCCTGCCTCGATGGCGGCCGTGCGGAGCGCGTCATCCAGGACGACCCGGGGGATGACCACCCCATGCCCAGGATAGGTCCGGCCGCGGAAGGCCGGCAGCCGCGAGCGGTGCCCGGACGGCCCCACGACCAGGAGGTCCGAGCCCTGCCCGGCGTCCGGCACGGACACCCCCAGCTCGTCGAGCAGTCCCACGCCACGCGGCCCGACCAGGTCACCGCAGGCCTTGTCGCGGGGGAAGGACGCCTTGTCCACCAGGGCGACGCGGGCGCCGCCGCGGGCCAGCACCAGCGCGGCCACGCTCCCGGCCGGCCCGGCGCCGGCCACCACCACGTCGTAAGCGGCCCGGTTCATGGCGCGGAGTTCGTGGCGCGGAGTTCATGGCCGGGGGTCCTCGGCACGACGGCTGATGCTCTCACCGGGCCACCACCAGGGCCACGGCCAGGGTCCCGGTGGCCCAGGTGAAGTACCGGAGCGCGCGCTCCAGCGGCGCGAGCAGGTCGGCCCGGTCGAGTTCCTGCTGGCTGCCGTCGCGCCAGGTGACCCGGACCGACACCGAGGCGATCCGGCGGCGCAGCGCCCGGGCCGGGGTGCTCAGCGAGCGCTGGCCCATGGACAGGAAGAACGCGGCGGCCGCGGCGATCAGCACGGCGGGCGGCAGCGTCCAGTGCTGCGCGTAGGCGCCGACCAGGACGGGGAACGCACCCCAGGCCGCGCCGAACCAGAAGTCGCTGTGCAGCAGGCCGCCGAGCAGCTCCAGGTTGTACCCGCAGACCAGGATCGCGCCGGCGATCACGAACGGGAGCAGCCGCAGCCCCCCGTCGATCAGCCCCATCACGATCGCTATGGCGATGGACACGGCGGCCGTGACCGCGAGGACCACGCTGCTGATACCCGTGCTCAGCGGCCGGCCGTTGAGCTCGTCGAGCGCGTGCGCGCCGATGCCCACAGCCAGGAAGAACGCGAGCATGGTGGCGCCGAGCCGCCACAGCACCGGGTGCGGCACCAGCGCCGCCCCGATCGCCACGTAGGACAGGTGCCACAGCGTGTACGGCGGGTGCAGCAGCGTCAGCCAGTCGCGGAAGCCCCCGGTGCCGCGGCCCACCGCGTAGAAGGCGGACTTCTCGGTGCGCGCGCTCACGAACCAGGTCCCGCGGCCGGCGCCGCCTTGCGGCCATACATGACCAGCCCGCCGCCCAGGCTCATCACGCTGACCCCGATGTCGGTCAGGCCCGCCGCCCGCCAGGCCGCGATGTGATCGTCCAGGGAATGCCGCCGGTAGTGCCGGGAGATACTGGGCCCGAGGAAGCGGCCGACCCGGTACCAGGCCGCACCGCCGGTCAGCGCGCCGAGCACGGGCAGGGCCAGGCGGGTGTAGCACCACCAGGCCAGCCGCCACCCGGGCTGCGGCGGCAGGTAGAACTCGAGGCTGGCCAGGGTGCCGCCGGGCCGCAGGGTGCGGGCCATCTCGGCGACGGTCGCCGCCGGATCGTCCACGTAGCGCAGCAGGTAGGAGAAGGTCACCGCGTCGAAGGTGGCGTCCGGGAACGGGAGGTCATCGGCCCGCCCGACGGCGAGCCGGACCCGGCCGCGGCCACCCGGACGACGGGTCCGGGCCACGCCCGCCCGCAGCATGGGCTCGTTCAAGTCGACCCCGACCACGTTGGCGCCGGTCCGGCCCGCCACCGCCAGGGCGATCCCGGCCGGCCCGGTCGCCACGTCCAGCGCCAGGGCCGGATGCCCGGTCGCGGTGCGGCTGACCACCGCCCGCCGCCAGCGCCGGTCCTGGCCCATCGAGAGCAGGTAGGCGAGCCGGTCGTAGCGGGCTGGCAGGCCCTCGAACACGGCACGCGCCACTGGCTCGCCGCGCAGGCGGGCATCCTGGGCAGGTGCGGCGGTCACCGCGTGCCGGGCTGAGCCAACGGTCGCTCCTGTGCTGCCTAGACCGTGCTGTCAAGGTCGCGCGGCCACCGGCCACGAACTAGATCGTCGCACGGGTGCCCGCGATGGGGCAAGGAAGGCAGGGGGGCGAGGCGTCTGGCCGCGCCCGGGCCGCCGCCGGCTCACTTCCCGGCGCGCAGATCCCGGCCCGTGATCACGTGGCCCCGGTGACCGGGCCCCTGCCGAACCGGCCGCGAGCGTCCAGGATGTCGCGCGCGAGGGCAACGGCGTGCGCTACCACGCTGCGCTGCTGGTCACTGAAGAGTTGCCCGGCGATGCTCACGGCCTCGGCGTACATCTCCAGTGCGGCCAGGCAGCTGTCGGCCAGGGACTGGCGGTCCAGGCCGAGCGCGCGGTCCTGCCTGGACCGCCAGCGCTCGCCGGCCCGATCGGCGATGGCGTCCCAGACCTCGTTCTCGCTCTCATGCAGGGTCTCGAAGTGCACCGCAAGGACCAACGGCAGATGCAGCACGAGCAGGTTCCGCTGCACTGCCGCCATCCGCGGCCGACCGTAGCGGAGCGCGGCGGCCAGCTTGTGCACTTCTTCCGCATAACCGGTCAGCTCGGCAGCCACCCACTGGCGGGCCGGGCCGGCGACCTGGTCCCAGGACCAGTTCACAGCCTCGCCCTGCAACGTCGCACCGATTCCGTCACTGTCCATGATGATCACGCCGGACCGCCAGCCGGGGATCTCGGTCACGGCCGACCGGGGAGACCTGAACTGCTCGCGCTGCTGATCCTCGGTGCGCCACGACAGTGATATCAGCCTGCCCTCGCGGAGGCTGAGCTGATAGCCGGGGCCGCTGCCGATCACCAGAAGGTCAACGTCCGACTCCGGAGTGGCCGCGTCCCGGGCGTACGAGCCGACCAGCACCACCGCCCGGGCACCGTCGCCTGCGAGGTCGTCAGCGATGCCACAGCAGAGCGGCAGGATATCTTGGTGCACTTCGGCCACTCCCCGGTGAACGTTGCTGGTCAGCGACCTAGCTGGCCTCGGGAAGGCGCGTCCGCGGCGGCCTGCCGCGGCGGTCCTGGGCCGCGCGGTTCGTCCCGGTCCGCTGGCGCCCGTCGCGCCCGGGCCGGGAGCGGCCGCCCCGGCCGGGACGGGAGCGGCCTGGCTGGCTGGCGCTGGCCGCACGCTCAGGCCGGGGCGGGGGCGGCGGGATGGGCGTCCCGGATGTCGCGATGTCCCGGACCGCTGGGTCCCCGGGCTGCACCCGGTGCCGGGCCGGGCTGACCCCGGCCGCCTCGTGCAGCCGCGCAACCTCGCGGACCTGGGCGGGATCGACGAGCGCGAGGACGGTCCCGGTCGCACCGGCCCGGCCGGTGCGGCCCGAGCGATGCAGGTAGTCCTTGTGGTCGTTCGGCGGGTCGAAGTGCACGACCAGGCCGACGTCGTCGATGTGCAGGCCGCGGGCGGCCACGTCGGTGGCGACCAGTACCCGCGGGTAGCCCGCCGCGAACCCGTCCAGGGCGCGCTGGCGCTGGTTCTGGCTGAGGTCGCCGTGGATCGCGCCCGCCTCGATGCCAGCCCGGGTGAGCTGCTTGGCCAGCCGGTCCGCGCCGTGCTTGGTCCGGACGAAGAACAGGGAGCGGTCCGGCCGCCCGGCAATCTCGGCCGCGATCTCCACCTTGTCGGAGGCGGGCAGCACGAACACCTGGTGGTCCGCGGCGACTCCCGGCTCGGTCACCGGGGCGACGGCGTGCAGCGCCGGGTCGGTCAGGTAGGCGGTGACGAGCCGGTCTACGTCCCGGTCCAGGGTGGCCGAGAACAGCAGCCGCTGCCCATCCCGTGGTGTCGCGTCGAGCAGCTGGGTCACGGCCGGCATGAAGCCCAGGTCGGCCATGTGATCGGCCTCATCAAGGACGGCGATCTCGATCCGGGCGAGGCTGGCGGCGCCGCGGCCGATCAGGTCGATGAGCCGCCCGGGCGTGGCCACCACGATGTCCACTCCGCGGGCGAGCTGCTCGATCTGGCGGCCCATCGGGGCGCCGCCGTAGACGGTGGTGACACGGACGCCGAGCCGCCGGCCCAGCGGGGCGAGCACCTCGGCGACCTGCCGGGCCAGTTCCCGGGTGGGGACCAGGACCAGGCCGCGCGGGGACCGCGGCTGGCGGGGGCCGCCGTGGGCCAGGCGGGCCAGCAGGGGCAGGCCGAAGGCGAGGGTCTTACCCGAGCCGGTCTGCGCGCGGCCGAGCACGTCCCGGCCGGCCAGCGCGTCGGGAAGGGCGCGGGCCTGGATCGCGAACGGCGCGGTGATGCCCTGCTCGCTGAGCGCCGCGACCAGCGGGCCGGGCAGGCCGAGCTCGGCGAACGTCGCCGCCGCCGGGGCCGGCGCGCTGAGCGCGGCGGTCAGGGCGCGATCGAGCTCGGAGGAGGTGGTGGTACGGGGCGTGGCGGGCCGCTGTGGCCGGCCCTGCATGAGACGGCCTGCGCGGGCTGGCCGACCGGCCAGGGCCGGGCCTCCGCCGCCGGTGACCGGCAGACGGGCCGGATCCCTGGGCAGCAGGGCGCTGGGGCACGGTGAACTCCATCCATGATTCGGGGGCCGCGCCGCGGGACCAGCGTCACGACAGCGGCGAACCAGGTTCCTGACCCTGCATGGCACGAACCATGCGGGCTCAACCAAGGCTCACCGGGAAGCGGACTGCTCACGGATGCGACCACGCGGGCCACTCGCCCGCGGAAGTGGCG
Source organism: uncultured Actinomycetes bacterium (assembly GCA_963711485.1). Classification (GTDB taxonomy): domain Bacteria; phylum Actinomycetota; class Actinomycetes; order Streptosporangiales; family Streptosporangiaceae; genus RYN-230. The sequence continues at coordinate 239,451 of CAVQEM010000041.1, read as the reverse complement.
GCATCCTCAGCCGCCTAGTGTCTCAACCCTACCAGTGGCGTTCTTCTTCCCCCGGGCGCGGGGCGGCGCGCTGTCCTCTTCCGCGCCGGGCTTCTCGAAGTAGCTGACCGCCAGGTAGGCGGCCACGAAAGCCACCACCATGCCGATGAGCAGGGCCAGCTCAGCGGTGGGAATCGTGTTCTCGTTACTGAGCAGGAACAGGATCCGCCTGATCACCGCGACCAGCCCGACCACGATGAAGGGCTGCGCGGCGAGCCGGTGCGCGCGCAGCGACAGCACGACCGTGTGCACGATCTCGACCAGGATCAGCACCAGCAGGACCCGGTCCAGCAGGTCGATGGCGGCGGTGGCCATCGTCTGCTTCTGCAGGTCCTCGACGAAGGTCACTACCCCGGACACGGCCAGCGTGGCGGCGAGGACGATGAGCACCACGCCCACGGCCGCGGTCACCAGGTCCTGGGCGTGCTCCAGGGCCCGGATCGACGTGGTGACCCCCGGCCGGGTCCCAGGGCGGCCCGGTTCAGGGCGCCCGGTTCGGCTCCCCGGTTCGGGGAGGCCCGGCCCAGGCTCCGGCTCGCTCGTGTCACTCACGTCGGCGGGCCTCCAGGGCAGCCGCGTGGTCCGGCACGTAGGTCTGCATCTCCCGCGGCACCCGCACGTAACCCTTGGCCGGCGGCCGCGGCGGCAGTTCCAGCGTCTGGCGCTGGACGTCGTGGTAGGGGATGGTGGACAGCAGATGGGCGATCATGTTGATCCGGGCCCGCCGCTTGTCGTCGCTCTCCACCACGTACCAGGGCGCCTCGGGGATGTCGGTGTGCAGCATCATCTCGTCCTTGGCCCGGCTGTAATCCTCCCAGCGGGTGACCGACTCGAGGTCCATGGGAGACAGCTTCCATCGCCGCATGGGATCTTCCAGGCGGGACCGGAACCGCTCCTGCTGCTCGGCGTCGCTGACCGAGAACCAGTACTTGCGCAGCAGCAGGCCGTCTTCGACGAGCATCCGCTCGAACAGCGGGCACTGGTGCAGGAACCGGGCGTACTCCTCCTTGGTGCAGAATCCCATGACGTGCTCCACCCCGGCGCGGTTGTACCAGCTCCGGTCGAACAGGACGATCTGCCCGCCGGCGGGCAGGTGCTCGACGAACCGCTGGAAGTACCACTGGGTCTGCTCCCGCTCGGTCGGCGCGGGCAGGGCCGCGATCCGGGCGATCCGCGGGTTGAGGTACTGCGCGACACGCTTGATCGTGCTTCCCTTGCCCGCGGCGTCGCGGCCCTCGAAGATCACCACGATCCGGGCCTTCTCGGCACGCACCCATTCCTGGGCCTTCACCAGTTCGGCCTGAAGCCGGTAGAGCTCGGTCTCGTACAGCTCGCGCGGCAGCCGGCCGCCTTAGCCGCCTTGGCCTGCCTTGACCTGCCTTGGCCTGGTGGTTCTTGCGCGGCGGGGACGCCACCGTGGTGTCTTTGCGGGCCATCGTCGACTGCACCCCCTGTCTGCATGGGAGTCAATCACGTCACCCTGATCATGACGAGGGCCCCGGGGCCTTGCAACCGGGCCTGTCGGCCGGGCCGCTCGGCCGGGCTGCCCCGAACCCCGGTTCGCCGCGGATGAGCCACTGGTTCGCCCCGGATGAGCACCCCGGTTCCCGCGGATGAGCCCCCGGTTCCCGCGGATGGGGTAGCAGAGCTCACCCGGACAGGGGAATGGATCGCCGACTGTCCTGCCTAGCCTGATGCCATGTCGGCGGCGGGGGGACACAGGGCAGTTCCTTGAGGGGGACGGTTGCGGAACGGGCTGGGGTCACGCTGGTGGCTGGGCCATCGGGGGAATGGCGGCCTGGCCGGGGGGCTGGCCGCCGGACTGGCCGTGGTGTTCCTGAGCCTGCTGGGGACCGTCCCCGCCCTGGGCAGCACTGCCACCCCCGCCGGCGACCTGGCCGTGCCGCTCCGGGACGGCGGAAGCCACGCCGCGCGCACCGTAGTGAGCCTGACGTTCGATGACGGGGACGCCGACCAGATGGCCGCGGCCCGGGTGCTGCACCGTTACCGGCTGCCCGCGACGTTCTACATCATCACCGGCGCGGTCGGGGCACCGGGCTACGTGAGCCTTTCCGACCTGCGCCAGCTGGCCGCGGACGGGAACGAGATCGGCGGGCACACCGTGTCCCACCTGCGGCTGACCGCGCTGAGCAGGGGCGAAGCCCAGCGGCAGGTGTGCGAGAGCCGCTCGATCCTGGCCCGCTGGGGGTACCGGGCGGTCTCCTTCGCCTACCCGGGCGGGGCGGACAGCCCGCAGACCGAGGCGATCGTCCGCGGCTGCGGCTACACCAGTGGCCGCGGCGTGGTCGGGCTGCGCGCCCCCGGATGCCCCGGCTGCGCCCGGACGGAGGGCATCCCGCCGCCCAACCCCATGGCGCTCCGCACGGCCGGCGAGGTGGACAGCTCATGGTCAGTGCACGACCTCGAGCGCACCGTTTCCGCGGCCGAGCGGCAGGGAGGCTGGCTGCCGCTGGTCTTCCACCACGTGTGCGGCGGCCGCCACTGCGGCGGGCTGGCCGTGCGCGCTTCGATGCTGGACACGTTCGCCCGCTGGCTGGCCTCCCGGCAGCGGCTGGGGACGGCCGTCCGGACCGTGGGCCAGGTGATGGGCGGCTCCGGGGCCAGGAGCGCTGTCCGGCCCACCCCGCACGTCGCGCCGGCCGCGCCGCACGGGATGGTCAACCCGTCGCTGGAGTCGGACGCCGCGTCGGGCGCGGTGGGCGCCTCGCTGGAAACGACGTCGGCGGCCACCGCCAATACGCCCCGGTGCTGGATGGAGGGTGGCTACGGGCGCAACACCGTCCGCTGGCAGCGCACCACGGACAGCCACGCGGGACGCTGGGCGCAGCAGCTGACCATCACCAGCTACCACAGCGGGGACGCCAAGCTGCTACCCCAGTTCGACCTGGGGCAATGCTCGCTGCCGGCCCGCGCGGGCCGGTCCTACACGCTGGGTGCCTGGTACAAGTCCACGGCGCGGACCCAGTTCTCGGTGTACTACCGGACCTGGTCGGGGCGCTGGGTGTACTGGACGTCGGGCCCGTACCTCGCGGCCAGCCCGGGCTGGTCTCAGGTCCGCTGGGCGACGCCGCCCGTGCCGGCGGGCGCCAGCGGGCTGAGCTTCGGCCTGGCCCTGTTCTCGAAGGGCTCGCTGACCACGGACTCCTACAGCTTCACCGTGACCCCGCCCAACGTGACCCGGCGGATCGCGGACTGGGTCCTGCTGGCCGCCCTGGGCGCGGCCGGCCTGGCGGCTGCGGCGCGGGCGGTGCGGCGGCGCCGGGTGCGGATAACGCAGGCTAAACCGGTGCCGGTCGAGCGGAAGCGGCTCACCTCGTCATCCAGCAGGCGGTAACGGACCGCGTAAGACGCCGCTTCCAGCCGGGAGTGCACGCCGAGCTTGGTCATCAGCGACTGGACGTGGGTGCGCACCGTGGCCGGCGAGACCCCCAGCTTGATCGCGATCCCCGACGTGTCCAGGCCTTCCACCAGCAGCTGGAGGCATTCCCGCTCGCGTGCGGTCAGGAAGGCGGCGAGCCGGTGCGCGTGATCCTCCCGGGCGGGCAGCCGGACCGGGGCGGGCTTGGGCACGTCGACTACCACCTCGCCGCGCAGCACCCGGTCGATGGCCCTGGTGAGCGCGGACACCCCTCTGGTCTTGTGCAGGTAGCCGGACGCCCCGGCCTGCAGGGCCTGCCGGATCCCCTCGGTGTCCGGGTCGGCGCTCAGCACCAGCACCTTGGTCCGGCCGCTCAAGGCGAGCATCGGGCTGATGGCCGTGATCCCGTTCTCGCCGGCGAAGTTCCGGTCGATCAGGCACACGTCCGGCTGGATCCGGCGCACGGTCTCGATGGTGTCCGACACGCTGCGGGCCACGGTGACCTCGTAGCCGCGCTGCACCAGGACGGCGGACATCGCGTCCAGGAAGATGCTGTGGTCGTCCCCGATGACGAGCCCGGTCACGGGACCACCTGGCCGTCCGCGCCGGCGACCGGAGCGGCCGGGACGGCCCGTTCCGGCACCACGATCCGGACGTGCGCGCCGTCCGATCCGGGCGCCCGGATCTCCAGCGCCCCGCCGCACGACTCGAGCAGCGTGGTCACCACGCCGAGCCCGAGTGAGGCCGCTCCGGGCGGGCCCTGGCCGAAGCCCGGGCCGTCATCGATCACGTTGACCACCGCCCGGTCATCCCCGGCCGAGACGGTGATCCCGACCCGGCCGTACGGCCCGGCGGCCCGGGCCGCGTTGTCCACCACGTTGGTCAGCACCCGCCATAGCAGGGCCGGGCTGGCCTCGACGGTCACCTCCGGTCCCGGCTCCAGGATCACCGAGGTCTCGTGCGCGATCCGGGCCAGCTGGCAGACCTGCCCGGCCAGCGAGCGCAGCTCGACCTCAGCCACGGCGGGCAGCCCGGCCCCGGCCGGCATTTCCTGGGCGATGATGTCCAGCAGCCGGGACATCTCCAGTGACAGCAACTCGAGCCGGGAGCCCGCGTCTCCCGGCAGGTCCACATCCCCACGTACGGCCTCGACCAGATATGACAGCGTGGTCATCTGGTGGCCAAGATCATGCAGGAGGCCGCGCACGCCCAGCGGTTCCTCAACGTCGGACCGCCTGCGTCCCCGGCCCCGTCGCCGGTCCAACGACGGCTCCACGTACTCCCCCCGCCTTATGGTCCCCCAGCACTCCCGCACCGTCCCCCGGGGCGGGCCGAGCCGGTTCGTTACCCCGTCCTCCCCCGTCCTTAAGCTTACCGTCCGGCGCCGGCTGGTCACCGGATGAGGCATTACGCACAGTTAACCATGCCGTGGCCAGGCTGCGGCACCCCGGAGGCGTACGCCGCCGTCAGCGCCTGGCGGAGCGCATCCTCGCCGAACCGCTGGCCGAGCCGGGCCTGGGCCGCCGCGGCCATCCGCGCCGCGGCGTCCGGCGAATCCAGGAGGAACCGGATGGCGTCTGCCATCAGCGCCGGGCGGCCCGGCGGGACCAGCAGGCCGGTCTCGCCCGGCGCCACCACGTCGCCGACCGCGTTCACCGCCGTCGCCACCACCGGGATCCCGCAGGCCATCGCCTCGACAACGGCCGTGGGCAGGCCCTCGTAGCGGCTGGGCAGCGCGAAGATATCGAAGGCGGGCAGCAGTTCCGGGACGTTGCCGCGCTGGCCGGCCAGCACCACCCGGACGCCGGGCATCTCCCGGGCCTGGGCGGCAATCTGCCCGGCCAGTTCCCCGTCACCGATCCAGACCCCGGTCACCTCCGGCCGGTTCAGCGCGCGCAACGCGCCCAGGAAGTCCTCAGGCGCCTTCTGGTAGGTCAGCCGGCCCACCGCGCCGACCACGGTCGCGCCGGCGGGCAGCCCGAGGGCAGCCCGGGCCCTGGCCCGGGCACTGCCATCCGGGCGCCGCGGCGTCCGGGCGCCGTCCGGGCACTGCCGTCGAGGCACTGCCGTCGGCAGGGCACTGCCGCCTGAGGCACTGCGGCGCAGGGCGGGGGCGTCGGCGACGACCCCGATGGTGCGGATCCGCTCGGGGGAAATCAGCCGGCGGCGGACCGCCTCGACCGCCACGCCGGTCCCCACGCACAGGGCCACGTCCGTGATCCGGCCGAGCCCGCGCTCGATCTGCACGTACGCCTGCCGCCGCGGCGCCCCCTGGAACTCGTGGAAGGGGAAGCCGTGGTAGGTGTGCACCAGCCGGGGCACCCCGGCCCGGTGCGCGGCGAGGCGCCCGAGGACCCCGGCCTTGGCCGTGTGCGTGTGCACGATGTCGAAGGGCCGGCGGGCGAGCAGGTCCCGCAGCCGCGTCAGGGCCCGCAGGTCGCTGCGCGGTGCGATCGGCGCCCGCAGCGCGGGCTCGGTGATGACCTCCAGCCCGGCCGCGGCGGCCTGATCCAGCAGCACCTGGTCCCCGCTCCCGGTGATGATCGTCATGTCGAAGCAGGCCCGGTCCATGCTGAGCGCCCCGCGCAGCGCGTGCTGGCCGGCACCGCCCTCCAGCCGGGTGATGACCGTGGCCACTTTCGTTCTCCTGGCTACCGCGGAGGCCGGGGTGCTCATCCGTCACTCCGTTCCGGTGCCCGCAAGCCGGCCGCCCGGGCCACCCGGACCGCCTCCAGGCGGCTGTGCACGTCCAGCTTGGCGAAGATGTTCCGGGTATGCGTGCGCACCGTGTCGGTCGAGATCAGCAGGTCCTGGGCGATCTGCCGGCCACGCTTGCCGTCCATCATGCTGAGCAGGACGTCCCGCTCCCGGGGACTGAGCATGTCCAGCACGTCCTCGTGCTCCCGGGCCCGGCCGACGTCGGCGCGCAGCTCGGTGAGGATCGCACCGAGCATGTCCGGCGGGAACCAGGAGTACCCCTGGCACACGCCGCGGATCACGGTCTCCAGCTCGGCGGCGCCCTGCTCCTTAGCCACCCAGGCGGAGACGCCGGCCCGGGCCGCCTCCACCCCGTGCGCGATGTCATGATCCGCGCTCAGCACGACCACCCTGGCCTCGGGCCGGGCGGCCAGCAGTCCCTGCAGGACCTCCCCCACCGCCGGGCCGAGCGGCTCGACCTCAATCGTGATCACGTCCGGCCGCAGGCCGCGGACGATCTCGAGCAGGTTGGGGTCAGCCGTGGTGCATCGTCCGGCCACCCACAGGTCCATCGCCGCGGACAGCCTGGAGGCCAGCGCCTCGGTGACCATCAGGTGGTCATCCACCAGCAGTATCCGCACCGGGTCCATCAGCTCACTGTGGACCGTCGCGGTCTGCCTATCCTCACCCAGAAACATGACTCGCCTCCGCCACGCGTGCCGGGGGGTTCGGTCTGTGCGCAGGCCGCGCGACCGCGTCCGGCCCGGCCCGCGCCACCGCGTCCGGCCCAGGCAGCGCCGCCGGGTCCGGCCCCGGGAGCGCCGCCGCGTCCGGCCCAGGCAGCGCCGCCGCGTCCGGCCCGGCCGCAGCCACCGGCCCGGCCGTCTCGACCGGCCGCCGGACCGGGCTCTTCCACCGGCCGCTGGACCGGGACAGCCAGGCAGCCGGGATCGCGTACAGGCCGATGCCGGCGTCGAGCACCCGCACGAACGGGAAGAACACGCCGAGCAGCAGCAGCCGGGGCTGGCGCTCGAGGACCGCGACCGCGCAGGTGAGCAGGTAGTCCGGCAGCAGCACGCCGAACAGCACCGCGGTCAGCGTCAGGTGGGCCGCGACCGCTGTGTGCACCTCACCGAAGCCCGGCCAGGACAGCGCGCCGCCGGCCAGGTCCGGCACAGCCAGCACGATCAGGGCCAGCGGGAGCAGGAAGAACAGCAGGCTCGAGGTGATCAGCTCGAGCAGCAGCAGGGTGAGCATGACGGTGAACAGGTTGGCCCGCGGCGGGTGCCGCCGCACGGTCTGCCACAGGCCGATCGCCCACCGCCTGGTCTGCCGCACGTAGTCACGCAGGTTGTCCGGGTCCTGGGTGACCGCGACCGCCTGCAAGGTGAAGCCGACCTTGCCCAGCTCCTTCTGGTACACCTCGAAGGTCATGTTGAAGTCCTCGATCACCAGCCCGGGCGGGTTCATCTCCATCTGCGGCAGGACATCGGTCCGGTACAGGCTGGCGAAGCCGGGCACGATGGGCGTGGCGTTGGAGCGCAGCCAGGTCTGGCCGAACTTCAGCACCCGCTGGCCCACGGCGTAGACCCGGGTGCGGTACCCGACCAGCACCTGGCCTTCGGGCGTCATCCGCCGGTCCCGCGCGGTCCGCACGCAGCCGGCCACCGCGACCACCTGGGGATGGTCGAACATGGGCAGCGCGGCGGTGAAGTAGCCGGGCTCGACCCGGGTGTCGGCGTCGAGCAGCATCACCACCGGGAACCGCTCGATCAGGCCGAACCGGCCGATGGCCTCCTCGAGCGCCCCGGCCTTCCCCACGTTCTGCTGGGTCTCGATGACCCGCGCCCCAGCCCGCCGGGCGATCTCGACGGTGGCATCGGTGGACCCGTCGGACACCACGTGCACGTTGTCCAGGGGCACCAGGGCCATGATGGACCGCAGGCTCTCCTCGATCACCAGCGCCTCGTTGTGCGCCGGGATGAGCACGGCAACATCGGCGGGAGTAAGCGAGTGCCGGGGCCGCAGATGGTCTCCCGGACCGCTCTCGGCCGAGACGGCCATCACCGATCCCCCGTTTCCCGTCCCGGCCGGCTCAGGGGCCGCCACCCGGCCCGGCGGCCGGCGGCCGGCGAGCGACTCGGCCAGCCGGATCAGGCCCACTGTCCCCCAGAGGGCGAAATTGACGCCGAGCACGAAAAACGCCAGGACCCACCAGGGCATCATGGCACCGACTTCGAGGTGCTGAGCGCGTGCGGACCAGATGTCGGCAGCACGTGGCCCAGCGCGGACCAGGTGCCCGTGTCCTCATATCCGTACATCCACAGATATACGCCCGCGATCTGGGCGCCCTGGGCCGCGTCGAACTTGGCCCGGGAGCTTGCCGCGTTCTCGAACCACACGGTGTGCTCGCGGCCGGAGGAGTCCCGGTAGCGGAACCAGGGGGTCTGGCTGGCCTGGTCGTAGTGGGGGGCCGCGTGGTACTGGCGCGACAGCCGCAGCGCCTGGAGCCAGCTGACCCCGGTGCCGTGGCTGCCGACCCAGTCGTAGCCGTACAGCGGCACGCCCAGGATGATCTTGCTGGCCGGGATCTGCGTCCTGGCGTAGCGCAGCACCGCGCGGACCCAGCTGATCGGGGCCACCGGCCCGGGCGGGGACGTTTCCCAGTGGTAGTCGTAGGCCATCAGCCGCACCTGGTCGGCGGCCCGGCCGATGGCCGCGTAGTCCTGGGCCAGGTTGCGTGGGTCGGTGCCCGCGTTGGTGGTCTTGGCGAACACCGCGACGGACAGCACCTTGCCCCGTGCGTGCAGCGCCCCGGCCAGCCGGGTGACGAACGTGGTGAACGCCTGCCGGTCACTGGCGTGCAGGTTCTCGTAGTCCAGGTCGATCCCCGCGTAGTGCTCGCGCTCCGTGAGGGCCACGATGGCGGCCACCTGGGCGGCCATCAGCGGCGGCGAGTGCAGCATCCGGCCCACCGGGGCGTAGGACCAGTTGCCGCCGGTGATGTTCGCGATGCTCGGCACGATCAGCTTGCCCGCCCCGCGCAGCCGCTTGATCTCGGCCGCCACCGACGCGGCCTGGCCCGGGGGATACTGCGTGTTGATCTGCCCGGAGCTGCTCAGCCCGTACATCCACGGCGACACCTCGGTCACGTCCTGCGGGTGGCCGAGCACGACGCTGGTGCCGTGGCTGATGTTCCAGTAAGGCATGGACGCCACGACCAGCGTGTGCCGTGGCGTGCTGCCCCTCAAATTCACCATCGTCAGCCCCACCAGAACGGCCCCGGCCAGGACAACGGCCAGCCATGCGGCACCGGCGAAACTGCGCCGCCGCCGTGTGGGCCCCGTCGCCGGTGCCCGGCTGCCGTGCGTTGCCGTCTTCGCTGGCTCTGCCTTCCTTGTCTCTGCCGTCTTCGGCTCTGCCGTCTTCGGCCCTGCCGTCTTCGGCCCTGCCGTCCTCGGCTGGGCCATCCTTGCTTTCACCAGCCCCGCCAGCTCTCAGCTCGCTGCGGCCGCCGCGGCCCGCCCGGCCAACTGGTCCTCGATCACGGCCTCGATGATCTCGTCCAGGCTCCGGGTCGCCCGGAACCCGACCAGGTCCGCGGCGAGGGTGCAGTCCGGGACCCGGCGCTGCATGTCCTCGTAACCGGAGCCGTACGCCTCCAGGTAGGAGGTCCGCTCGATCCCGCGGTCCGACCCGGTCGCCGTGATCACCCGCTCGGCCAGGCCGTCGATGGTGACCTGCTCGGTGCTGCCCAGGTTCACCGCCCGCCCGCTGGCCCGGTCCGACGTGATCAGCCGGGTCAGCGCGGGTACCACGTCGTGCACGTGGCAGAAGCAGCGCACCTGCTGGCCCGTGCCGAACACGGTCAGCGGCTCGCCAGCCAGGCCCTGCCGGACGAAGCGCGGGATGACCATCCCGTAGCGGCCGGTCTGCCGCGGGCCCACGGTATTGAAGAACCGCACGATCACCGCGCTCAGCCCGAGCTCGCGGACGTAGCCCTCGACCAGGCTCTCGTCGATCGCCTTGGCCTCGGAGTAACTCCACCGCGACTTCAGCGGCGACCCGATGATCCGGTCGTCGTCCTCGCGCAGCCCGATCTTGGTGTTCTTCCCGTAGATCTCGCTGGTGGACGCGACCAGCAGCCGGGCCCCGTGGCGATGCGCGGCCTCGACCACGTTCTCCGTGCCCCGGATGTTGGTGCGCATGCTGTTCAGGGTGCGGTCGCGGATCATGAACGCGCCCACCGCGGCGGCCAGGTGGAACACCCAGTCCGCCCCGGCGGTCAGCTCCGCCACCGCGGCGGTGTCCAGGATCGACCCCTGGACCAGCCGGAACGAGGGATCATCGCGGACCGCCCGGAGATTCTCCAGCCGCCCGGTGCTCAGGTCGTCCAGCCCGGCCACCTGGTGCCCCGCAGCCAGCAGTTCCTCGGTCAGGTGCGAGCCGATGAACCCGGCCGCCCCGGTCACGAAACACTTCATCGCATGTCCCCCGTCTTGGTCGGCGGGCCGCCAGATCGTGCGCAGCTTGCGCCGCCTGGCCAGCTGTTCGTACAGGTCGTCGATCCGCGCGGTGACCGCCGCCACGCTGTATTCCTTCTCCACGGCCGGCTCGGCGATCCGCGGCCGCTGGCCGGCGCTCACCTCCGCCGCCATCGCGGCCCGGATCCCGTCCGCGGTCGACGGCACCCGGCGGGCCCGCTCGGCGTCCAGGCCGTCCAGCGCCGGGCAGGTGGTGTACAGCACGGGGGCGCCGTTGGCCAGCGCCTCCAGCACGGAGAGGCCGAACGTCTCCTGCTTCGACGACGCCACGAAGAGGTCCATCGCGGACAGCATCGCGGACACGTCGTGCCGTTCGCCCGCGAAGATCACCTGGCCGGCCACCCCGTGCTCGCGGGCCGCCTGCTCCAGGTGCTCCTGCTCGGCGCCCTGGCCCACGATCAGGAGCTTGACCTGGTCCGACAGCAGCGCGGACGCCGCCTCGATGACCAGGTCGAACTGCTTGTTCGGGTCGAGCCGCCCGAGCACGCCGATCAGGTAGACGTCCGGGCCGACGCCGAACTCGGCGCGGATCCGCTGCCGGGCCGTGTCGTCGAACGCCACCCGCTGCAAGTCCACGCCGTTGGGGATGACGGTCACCCGCTTCGGGCGGACGCCCCACTTCTCCAGCCGCTCCCGGACGGTGCCGGAGACCGCGATGGTCATGTCGGAGAGCATTTCGGTGCCCAGGTACAGGGCCCGGACGCCGGGCGTCATCTTCCGGCGCTCCAGGTGGGTCTCGCCGATCGAGTGCTCCGTGCTGAGCACCACCGGCGTCCCGGCCAGCCAGGCCGCGGGCCGGCCGTACACCTGGGAGCGGTACAGGTGCGCGTGCACCACGTCGTAGCCGCCGCGGCGGATCAGGCGGCGCAGCCGGAGCAGCGCTGACAGCTGGGTGTTGCGGGCCATCCCGATGTCCCGGATCCGGCCGCCGTCGGAGCGGATCATGTCCGCGACAGGGCCCGGGTTGTAGAGCGTGACGACCTCGCTGTCGTGCCGGGTGTGCTGCAGGATCGAGCGGAGCTGGAGTTCGGCGCCGCCGACCCCCAGGCCGGTGATCACGTGCAGAACCTTCATGTCATTTCCCCCGTGGTACCTGGTGAGCCGATGGAGCCTCGTCGCGGCGGAACCTGCTGGCGGCGGAGCCTGGCGAGCTGGTGAAGCCTGGCGAGGAGCCTGGTCGCCGGCGGAGCGGGCCTGGACCGGATGGCCCGCCCGACGGTGCCGGCCGCTTCCGCAGCGATGCTGGTCACCGTCCGGCCCAGCACGAGCAGGTCGAGCCAGAACGACCAGTGCTCGATGTAGTAGTTGTCGAAGCGGGCCCGGTCGCTGATCGAGGTGTCCCCGTTCAGCCCGTGCACCTGGGCCCAGCCGGTCAGGCCCGGCGGGCATCCGCTGCCGTCCGGTGTAGCCGGGCACGGCCTGGCTGAACTCCCGGACGAAGTGCGGCCGTTCCGGTCGCGGGCCGACCAGGGACATGTCCCCGCGCAGCACGCTGACCAGCTGCGGCAGTTCGTCGATGTGGGTGACCCGCAGGACCCGGCCCAGCGCGCCGCACTGCCCGGAGGGCACGGACCAGGAGGTATCCGGGTCGCCGTGCCGTCCGAGGGTGCGCAGCTTGACGATCTCGGCGAGGTTCCCCCGCCCGACGACGCGGACCTGCCGGAACAGCGCCGGGCGGTGCAGGGTGAGCCGGACGGCCAGGGCCGCCGCGGCCACCAGCGGGGCCGTCACGACCAGCAGGACCGCGGCGGCCAGCACGTCGAAGGCCCGCTTCGCGGCCCGGCCGAGCGGCGCCGCCCAGGCCGTGCGGCGCAGCGGGATGAGCGGGACGCCCCACACCTCGTCGAGGCGGCCACCGCCCAGGGCGCCGCCCAGCCCGGGCAGCCGGGCGGCCAGGCACACGTCGGCGGGCAGCGAATCCGCCCGCAGGGCCCGGGCCAGCTCGTCGTCGCTGCCACCAGGCGCACAGACAATCAGGCGGCTGATCCCGTGCTGCGCTACCGCCGCGCCGAGCGCACCGTGACCGTCCCTCAAGGGCCGCAACGAGGACCGTCCCTGGATACTGTCGTCCGCCAGCGTGTCACCCAGCGGGCCGACGGGACGCAGCCCCAGCTCGGGGTGCTCCCCCAGCAGCGCGGCCAGTTCCCGGGCCTCCGGGCCGCCGCCGGCCACCAGGGCCCGCTCGGTCAGCCGGCCGTGCCGGTGCGCCGCGCGCAGCGCGGCCGACACCATGACCCGCGCCGCGATCAGCAGCCCGGCGGCCGCGGCCGCGAGCCGCAGCGCCTCGCCTGCCGTCGTCCAGGGCAGGACCGCCACGACGGGCAGCGCCGCGGCGGCGATAATCCGCCCGGCCTGGTCGGCGACCCGCAGGCAGATCCGCAGCCGGTGCAGCCCGCTGACGGACAGCGCCAGGAATACCAGCACGAGGTAGGCCGCGGCCACCCCGCCACGGGGGAACCCGCCAGCCCAGGCGGCCCAGCCGGCCGCGGCGGCGAGCGCCATCACGTCGGCCAGCGGCATGGCCACCGCCGCCGCGATCGCGCCAGGGGTGGTCCCGCGGGTGGTGACAGCATCCGCCGCGGACACCGCGGGGGCGGCGGCCGGGCTGCCCGGGCGGACACGGCCCGGCGCCGCCACCCGCGGCGGGCTGTTCACGACTGGGACACGCTCACTGTGCTGGCCGGGACGTTCGCGTGCCCACGGAAACCCCCACCGACCGCTCACCCGGGCCTGCGGCCCAGGCTCGCTCGCCGGTCTGAGGCACACTCACCGGGCTGGCCGGGACGTTCGCGTGCCCCACGGAAACCCCCACCGACCGCTCACCCGGGCCTGCGGCCCAGGCTCGCTCGCCGGTCTGGGACACGCTCACCGGCCTGCCCCCACGGCCACTGCGGCGCGGCGGGTGGCCGAGCCGGCCAGGCGCCGGCCCACGGTCCGTGCCGCGTGGTCCGCGCCGTACACGAACCGCATGACCGGGCCGAACGTGGGAGCCACCGCCGGGCCCGCCACGAACAGCCCGGGCGCGCTGGTCTGGTAATCGCCGTCCACCACGGGGGTGCCGGCCACGGTGCGCAGCCGGGACCGCAGCTCCTCGTCCAGGAACGTCAGCCGGCTCAGGTCCGGCCGGTAGCCGGTGGCCGCGATGACGTGATCGGCGGCCAGCTCGGTGCGCGCCCCCGTGCCGCCAGTCCCCGTGCCACCAGCCCCCGCGCTGCCAGTCCCCGGGCCACGGACCAGGCCGAGCCGGACCCCTTCGGGCCCGGCCTGCGCCCAGTCCAGCGCGTGGCCGGTGAGAACCGGGATCTCTCCCTCGACCCGGCCGCGCAGCCAGCTCGCCCCGGCCGGGCCGAGCGCGGTCCGCGCCCGGGTGACCCGGATGCCCTCGGGCAGGTGCCGGAACGTGCCCGGCTGGGTGGAGTAGAACCAGGTGCCCCAGCCCGGAGCCCAGGCCGGCCTCAGGCTCGCGGAGCCGCTGCAGCAGCGGCCGCTCCGGGGGAAGCGGCGCGCCGTTCCACGCCACCTTGTCCTCGCGCATCACGATCTGGACCTGGGCGCCGTGCTCATGCAGCAGGGCGGCCGACTCGAGGGCGGACTGGCCGGCCCCGACCACCACGACCCGCTGACCGGCGAACGCCGCCAGGTCGGTGTGCGCCGAGCTGTGCGTGCAGGCGTCGGCGGGGAGCGCGGCCAGCTGGTCTGGCAGGTAGGCGAAGTGCTCCACCCCGACCGTCACGACCACCTGGCGGGCCCGCAGCGTCTCCCCGTCGGCCAGGGTGAGCTCGTAGCCATCACCGGCCGGTGACACCCCTGCCACCAGCACTTCTTCGACGTCCAGGCCGGCGGCCGCCTGGAACCACTGGCCGTAGCCGACGAACGTGTCCAGCGGCACCGGCAGGCCGTAGTCCGCGTACGGGTGCCCGGTCGCCTGGCAGAACGCGCCCAGCGTCAGCGTGCCCTGCGGGTCGGACAGGTTGGACGCGAAGCCCTGGGACTTCAGGAACATGCCGCGCGGCATGTTCGCCCGCCACAGGTGCATCGGCAGGCCGAACTGCCGGACGCTCAGCCCGGACCGGCGCAGGTGCGCGGCGACCGAGAGCCCGTAAGGGCCCGCCCCGACGATGGCCACATCGGTGATGCCGTTCATACTCTCTCCCCCTGTGCGTTGAGTTCGGTCTGTGCGTTGAGTTCGGTCTGTGCGTTGAGTTCGGTGATGTCCGGGGTGTCCAGGGACTTGCGGGTGTCCCGGGCGGCCCGGGGCCCGGGACGGTAACGGGGCCCGCCCGCGGCGCGCGGCAGCACGGACGGGTCCCGGGTCTGGGTGCGGTGGACGCCGCGGCTGACCGCACGCCAGGCCATCCGCGCGCACATCAGCCCGAACGGCCGCAGGTCATCGCGGGCCAGCCAGGCGACCTCGTCCACGTGGCGCAGCGACGCCACCCAGGACCGCAGGCCCAGCTCGCCGCGGCGCCAGTAGCCGACGGCGCCGAGCGGGTCGTAGTTCTCGACCAGGAAGCGCCGCCCCCTGGTCATCTCGCCGGCGTCGGCCGGCTGGCCGGTGAGGTCGAGGTAGGCGGCCCGGGCCACGTCGACGCCGGTGCCGGTGGTGAACAGGCGGAACTGGGCGCCGAGCCGCGGGTTGAAGTCGAGCAGCTTGTACTGGGCGTCCCGCGGGTCGAAGCGCAGGTCGAGGTCGACGATCCCGCGGAAGCCGATCCCGGCCGCCATCGCGGTGACCTGCCCGGCCACCCGGCTGTTCGGCACCGCCCGGCCCAGGCTGGTCAGCCCGGCGTAGGCCGGGTAGGAGCGGTCCTTGACCCCGGTGAACGCGGGCGCGCACCGGCCGCCGGAGTCGACGTAGCCGTGGAAGAACCAGTCCTGGCCCGGCGCCGGCGGGATGTACTCCTGCAGCATCAGCCCCGTGCTCGTCTCGTCGGCCCGGGCACAGATCTCCCGCAGTTCGCTCCGGCGTCCGGATGATCGTGGTACTGCGCAGCGCCGGCCGGGGGACCCGCGCCCGCTCGCCGCCCCGCCAGGGCGTCGTCAGCTTGGCGATGAGCGGGAACCCGGCCTGCGCCGGCGAACCCCGCGGCCTCCCCGGGCGACCAGGCCAGCATGGCCTGCGGGGTGGGCACCCCCAGGTCCCGGCAGAGCTGGAACATCGAGTACTTGCCCGCCAGCCGCCGGGGCAGGTCGGCCGGGGGCCGCGGGAACGCGAACGCCTCGCGCAGCGCGTCCCCGTGCTCGGCCAGGAAGATCGCGCCCGCGTCGTCGGTCGCGTACAGCACCGCCCGGCGGCCGATCCGGCTGGCCAGGTCGAGCAGGCCGGACAGGGTCCGTTGCGGATCATCGGGATGGGGCTGCCAGAAGAAGCGGCCGGCCAGGTAGCGGGAACTCGCGGCGGGGGCCCAGGCCCCCTCGTGCACGCCGTACACCGGCACGCCCAGCCGGCCCAGGCTGCGGATCACGCCCAGGCTGCCGTGGTGCAGCATGTTCTGGTCGAACTTGAGCACCACCGCCGGGGTACTCCAGTCCGCCGCCCGCAGATCGGTGATCATGGCGTGGTCCTCACACCACCGCGCGGTGCGCCGCGCCGGAGAACTGGTACGTGGCGTCGAGCACCACCGGGACGTCGTAGGCCCAGGAGTAATCCAGCCCGGGATGCAGCGTGTGCACCACGGCCAGGTCGAAGTCCGGGCCCCGCGGGGCCGCCACGCTGCGCAGCTGGCCGCCGCCCGGCAGGTCGAGCACCGGGATCAGCGGGTCGTAGTAGGCGACCTCGGCGCCCTCCCGGATCAGCCCGTCGATGATGCGGCAGGGCCGGGGACTCGCGCAGGTCCCGGACGCCGGCCTTGTAGCTGACGCCGATCACGATGACGCGCGCGCCGGCCAGCGGGCGGCCCGCGGCGGCCATCACCTCGCCCGCCCGCTCGATCACCCGTTCCGGGCGCATCGCGATGGACTTCATGGCCTGCTCGATCAGCGGCGAGGCATGGTCCTGCGCGTTCAGCTGCCAGAGCAGGTAGTGCGGGTCGCAGGGAATGCAGTGACCGCCCACGCCGGGCCCGGGGAACACGCCCAGGAAGCCGTACGGCTTGGTGCCCGCGGCCAGCGTGACCTCGATCGGGTCCAGGCCGAGCGCGCCGCACGCGTCGGCGAACTCGTTGGCCAGGGCCAGGGACACGGCGCGGAAGATGTTCTCGTAGAGCTTGGTGGCCTCGGCGGCGTCGGTCGAGCTGACCAGGTACACCGAGTCGGTGACCCGGCCGATGATCTCGGCGGCCCGGCTGGTGCATTCCGCCGGTGGCCCCGCCGACGACCCGCGGGGTCTCGCTCTGCAGGTGGGTCGCGTTGCCCGGGTCGATCCGCTCCGGGCTGAACGCCACGTTGATGTCGGTGCCCACCGTCATCCCCCGCTGCCGCAGCGGCTCGGTGAGCATCTCCCGGGTGGTGCCGACGTAGCTGGTCGAGGTCAGGATGATGACCTGGCCGGGCACGGCGTACTGCACCACGCTGGCGCACGCGGCGCGCAGCGCGGTGAGGTCGGGGGTCTGGTTGCCGTCCACCGGGGTCGGCACGCAGATGATGACCGCCTCGGCGGCCCCGGCCGCGGCCGGGTCGGTGGTGAGCTCCAGGCTGCCGTCGGCCAGCGCCGCGGCCAGGCGCTCCTGGTCGGCCTCGGTCAGGTCGGCCTCGCGGGAGGCGATGTCACCCAGCCGCCGTTCGCTGACGTCGATGCCGATGATCCGCGGGCTCTTGCCGTGCAGTTCCACGGCGGTCGGCAGCCCGACGTAGCCCAGGCCGACAATGGCGACTGATCCCGTGCCCAGAACCGATCCTGCCATTTCAAAACTGACCAGCCTGGTGTGCAGCTGGTTCTCCCGCCCATTGACTGCGAGCGAAAGTCGATGATCGGCCACTGTGCCCCCCTGGGCTCCGGGCTAGGCGAAAATCCCCTGACGCCTAGCGCGTTTTCTTCACGTGGTTCCGACTGTGGCACCACCCTCCCCCCTGTGGGTCACTCAACAGGGGTAGGCGGTCTACGCTGAGTGAGGGAAATCAGGCCGCGCGGGCCGGGTGGGCCAGCCCGGGGGCCCGCCGGGGCGGCCAGGTCAGCCGGTGCCGCGTCGCCTTGGCCCACAGGCGCGGCGCGGTGTCCGCCTCCCCGATGTAGGTCCGCGGCAGCGCGTGCCGGCTGGTGTACGCCGACGGCCAGATGGCGCAGCCGTAGTCGTAGCCCACGTCCCGCACCTGGTCTACCGCGGCGGCGTCGAGGTCCCCGTAGGGGTAGCAGAAGCCGCCGACCGGCTGGCCGGTGATGTCCTGCAGGATGCGGCGGCTGCCGCCCACCTCCTCGGCGAGCGTGTCCCGGGCGGCGGGCAGCCGGACGTGGCGGAGCCCGTGCGAGCCGATCTCGATGCCGGCCTGGGCCAGGTCCCGGACCTCGCCCGCGTCCATCAGCCGTTTACGCGGCCCCTCCGGATCCCAGGCGTTGTCGCCGCCGAGCCAGGCCGGCGATGACGAACACGGTCGCCCCGAAGCCGTAGCGGCGCAGGACCGGCAGCGCGTGCCGGGTGAAATCGCCGTACCCGTCGTCGAAGGTGAGCCCGACCAGGCCCTTCCCGGCGCCCGCCGCGCGTGCGGCGAGCATCTCCCGCATGGATACCCCGCGCAGCCCGCGCCGGGCCAGCCATCGCATCTGCTGCCCGAACCGGGACGGGCTCACCGTCACCAGATACGGGTCGGACTGGTACGGCTCGACCGAGTGGTACATGAGCACCAAAGGCATGCCCGCCGCGATTGTTGTATTGTTCCCCCGGATCAGGCCGTCGTTGAACGCCTGCACCATCATTTCCCCCCGTTGCCCCACCTGACGGGTCACCCGCGCACATGGGCCGCCCCGCGCCCTTAGCACGCTAAGGCGGGCAGAAACGAAGCGACTCCTTTCTTCGGCCGGTTTCGCATACCCCATCTGGGGGGGTCGCCGGATTACCCCCGGCCAGGCCATGGTGATTAGCCCATTTGGCGGCCCGCTGCGGTGCGTGGCTGATGCGTGACCGCTGGTGCCCGGCCCGCCGCGGCCGGGACCGGGGCGTGGCCGCGGTCCCGGCCGGCTCTTGACCCGGTGAGCCCGGTGATATCGGGTAGTACCGGTAGCCAGCGACCCTGCTCACGTCCGGGAGCCCAGATGGAAACAGCGACGAAGTTGCACATCCTCGATTGCGGCGCGATGAGCTGCGATCTGACCTGGCTGCTGCTGAAGCCGGGGCGCAGCATCCGGCCCCGCAGCGAGCGCGACCGGCCGGTCGAGTGGTACCCGTGCACCACCCACGCCGTGCTGGTCGAGACGCCCGCGGGCACGATGCTCTGGGACACCAGCTGCCCCCGCGACTGGGAGACCCGCTGGGTGCCCACCGGGCTGCAGGAGTTCTTCCCCTACGACCAGGTGGACGAGGATCAGTACCTGGACTCGCGGCTGGCGCAGCTCGGCATCGCCCCCGCGCAGCTGGACTACGTCGCCCTGTCCCACCTGCATTTCGACCACGCCGGGAACGTGCGCACGTTCGCCGGGGCCGGGCCCCGGCTGGTGGTCAACGACAAGGAGAAGGACTGGGCGTTCGGCTACGACGGCGCGTTCAACGGCGCGCACCTGAAGGCCGACTACGAGGGCATCGACTTCGAGACAGTCTCCGGCGACGCCGAGTTCCTGCCCGGGGTCACGTTCATCGAGGCTCCCGGGCACACCCCGGGCACGATGGCCATGAAGGTCAACCTGCCGGAGACGGGGTCCATGATCTTCACGTCGGACGCCGTGTACATGGGCGACTCCTACGGCCCGCCGGCCACCCCGGCCGCGATCGTCAACGACCTGTCCGCCTGGTACGCCTCGGTGGAGAAACTGCGCGACCTCGCCGAGAAATCCGACGCCACCGTGGTGTTCGGGCACGACGCGGAGCAACTTCGCAAGCTCCGCCGGGCCCCGGATGGTTTCTACGCCTGAGGAGGCATCCCGTGAGCAGCACCATCCCAGTGCCAGGCAATCCCGTCCGGCCCACCCGGAGGCGATCTTCACCTACGGCGCGCCGCAGCTCAAGTTCGGTCCCGGGGCCTCCGACGAGATCGGGTTCGATCTCAGCCAGTACGGGGTCAGCCGGGCCCTGGTCGTGACCGACCCCGGGGTGGCCGCGACCGGCACCCCGCAGCGGGTCGCAGACCAGATGGCCAACTTCGGCATCGAGGCCCAGGTATTCGACGGCGTGCATGTGGAGCCGACGGACGAGAGCATGAAGGCTGCCATCGAGCAGGCCCGGGCGAGCGGGCCGTGGGACGCGTTCGTCGCGGTCGGCGGCGGGTCGAGCATCGACACGGCCAAGGCCATCAACCTGCTGCTGACCAACCCGGGCGAGCTGATGGACTACATCAACGCCCCGGTGGGCCAGGCCCGCGCCCCGGTCAACCCGCTCAAGCCGCTGATCGCCGTGCCCACCACCACCGGCACCGGGGCCGAGAGCACCACGGTGTGCGTGCTCGACGTGCTCTCGCTGCGGGTGAAGACCGGCATCAGCCACGTCCGGCTGCGGCCCACCCTGGCCGTGGTGGATCCGCTGCTCACCCTCACCCAGCCGGCCGGGGTGACCGCCTCGTCCGGGATGGACATCCTGTGCCACGCGCTCGAGAGCTACACCGCGCGCTGGTACACCAGCTCGAGCACAAGCGGCCCGAGCAGCGGGTGCCGTACTGCGGCGCCAACCCCATCTCCGACATGTGGTCGGAGAAGGCCATGGGACTGCTCGCCACCTCGTTCCGCCGCGCGGTTCGCGACGGGGACGACCGCCAGGCCCGGGCGGACATGGCCATCGCGGCCACCTTCGCGGGGATGGGCTTCGGCAACGCGGGGGTCCACATCCCGCACGCCAACGCCTACCCGATCGCGGGCCGGGTGAGCGGCTTCCACCCCAAGGACTATCCGGCGGACGAGGCCATGGTGCCGCACGGCATGTCGGTCGCGCTCACCGCGCCGGAGGCGTTCCGGTTCACCTTCGACGCCGCACCCGAGCGGCACCTGCGCGCCGCCCAGCTGCTGGCCCCGGACGCGGACCGGCCAGCCCGCGACGCGGAGTTCCTGCCCCGGGTGCTCACCGACCTGATGCGCGACATCGAGATCCCGAACGGGGTGGCGGCGGTCGGGTACTCCCCCGCGCGACATCTCCGCGCTGGTGGAGGGCACGCTGAAGCAGCAGCGGCTGCTGGCCACCTCCCCGAAGCCGGTCACCGAGGACGACCTGGGCGGCATCTTCGAGCGGTCCCTGGAGCTGTGGTAGCCATGGCCATCTACCAGCTCCGCTGCGGCCAGGGTCACGATTCCGAGGTGATCCAGTCCTTTACCGCGCCGCTGCCCGCGTGCCCGGACTGCGGCGGCGAGGTGCACAAGGTCCCGGCCCGGTGCGGCGCTGTCCGGCCGCGGCGCAGCGTCGCTGCCGCCGCCGCCGGAGGCCATGCCGCAGACCTGGCGCGGCACCTACGAGGGGAACCGGGAGTACGTCACCCAGCTGCGGCGCACCGCCGAGCAACGCCGGGCGGTGGAGGAACGTCACCCGGAACTCGCGGGTGACCGCCGCCCGGTGCTGGCCCACGAGGGCCGCTACGCGGCCGCCCCTCTCCGGGCGGGCGACTCGACCGCCCCCCTCCGGGCGGGCGGCTGACCGCCCCCTCCGGGCGGGCGGCTACCGCCCCCTCCGGGCGGGCGGCTGACCGTCCTTCCGGGCGGGCGGCTGACGCCATGATCGCGTTAGCAGTTCGGTTGTGCTCCCTAATCAGGGGGCACAACCGAACTGCTAACCGGCCGGGGGTTATTCGTCGGCGACGATGGAGCCGACGCGGCCGGCCAGGCCGGGGTCGCGCGAGTTGAGGACGAAGGCGTAGACCGCCCGCCACCACGACGATGATCAGCGCCGCGTAGGGGAACCAGTCGTACGGCGTAGGCTGTCCCGGCTTGGCCAGGTAGTACAGCGGCACGATGATCGCGATGGCGCCGAGCACCGGCAGCACGCGCGTGCTTGACGACGCTGAACTCATGCGGGCCGGAACCGGCGGTAGTAGAACGGCAGGGCCAGGTTGGCCAGCAGGTAGACGACGAGCACCAGGATCGTGCCCATCGTGGAGGACTCGGCGAAGAAGTTGATCGGGTCGAGCGAGCCGGTGCTGCCCGCCGATGAGGTGCAGCAGCGCCCAGCCGCCGATGATCAGCGCGGAGATCCCGACGAACGTGAAGATGGCGTTCATGGGGGTGCGCCGGGCCGCGTTGACGTGGCCGATCCAGCCGGGCATCAGTCCCTCGCGGCCAGCGTTGAACACCAGCCGGGCCTGGGAGTTGGTGCCCGCGATCAGCGCGCCGAGAGTGGAGGTCATCCCGGCCAGGTAGGCGAAGAACGCCAGCACGCCGATGGTGCTGTCGGCCACCGAGATGAACGGGATCGGGGCGGCACCGAGCTTGGTCACGTTGTAGCCGAACCCGCTGACCGTGGCGTAGGCGAACACGACGTAGCTGACGCCCATGATCGCCACCGAGGTGAACACCGCGCGGGGCACGTTACGCCGCGGGTTGTCGGTCTCCTCGGCCAGGGCGGCCGAGTTCTCCCAGCCGATGAACAGGTAGATGGCCAGCGGGAACCCGGCCGCGAGCCCGGAGAAGCCGTTGGTGATGTGGCTCGGCTCGAATGGGATGGCGGACAGGTGACCGCCGTTCTTGATCAGGGTGGTGACCGAGACGATGATGAGCACCAGCATCTCGAAGCCGAAGAAAAACCCGGCGATCTTGGTGGACAGCCCCACGCCGCGGATCATCATCAGCACGGCCAGCGCGGTGAGGATCGCGGTCAGGTAGCCCCACGGGATGTTCACGTGCGCGTAGCGCTGCAGGGTAATGGACAGGAACCCGCCGGAGATCGCGATGACCGAGGCCATCGCGATGATGTAGCCCGATCCCGCAGAGCAGGGCCGTGGTCACCGCGCTGGTGCCGCCGAAGGTCTTGCCGACGAAGGTGATGAAGCCCCCGGTGGACGGCTGGGCCCGGGAGAACTGGGCCAGCGTGTTGCCGAGCAGCGCGATCGCGATGCCGGCCGCCACGATGGTCAGCGGCGAGGCGACGCCCGCCGTGATGGCGAGGAACCCGAATCCGAAGTAGAAGCTCATGGCCGGGCCGATGTTGGCCATGGTGGCAGCCGAGATGTCCACGATGCCGAGGACGCCCCGGTGCAGCCGGAGCTCGTGCCCGGTGTCGCCGACCGGGGGGCTCTTGCTCTCGCCGAAAGGAAGGGACTCGGTGCCGCTCATGGTGATCCTTCCGGCCGGCGCGGATCAGGTGGCCAGAACGTAACTCACGGAGAGGGTCCGCACAAGGAGCCTTGGCCCCCGACATGATGCCCGGTGGATCTCAGTTACGACACGATGTCCTTTCGCTGGAAACGCCGGAAGGCGAGCGCGATGAACACGATCCCGTAGCACGCGCACGCCGAGGCGCCCTCGAGCATCCCACCCCAGGTGATCTGCGGCTGGAGGGCGTCCAGCCAGGCAAACTGCCAGTGCGAGGGGAGGATCTCCCGCCAGGATCCGAGCGCGGTGACCTGGTCCAGGATGGCGGACAGGATCATCAGGCCCACGGCGCCGCCGACCGCGCCGAGCGGGGAGTCGGTGGACACCGAGAGCAGGAACGCGATCCCGGCCACCGCGATCTCGGTGATCAGCACGTACCCGCAGACGATGAGCATCCGGGTCACGGCCTGGCCGACGGGCAGCTGCACCCCGGTGCCGGGCAGCCGCAGCGGATGCCAGCCGAACGCGGCCGTCCCCGCGACCAGGGACATCACCGGCAGGGTGATCACCCCGATGGTGGAGTAGGCCAGCGCCACCGCCAGCTTCTGGCGCAGCAGCCGGGCCCGCGGCACCGGCGCGGCCAGCAGGTAGCGCAGCGACGACCAGCTGGCCTCGCTGGCCACCGTGTCTCCGCAGAACAGCGCGACCACCACCACGAGCAGGAAGCCGGCCGATACGAACACGCTGAACGCCGCGAAGTTGAGGCCGCCCTGGGTGGCCACCGTGACCAGTCCCGGTGTCCCGCTGCCCGCCGAGCCCGGCCCGCTGATCTTGAACGCGGCGACCAGGATCCAGGGCAGCGCGAGCAGGACCGCGAAGGCCACGATCGTCCGCCAGCGGCGGAGCTGGCGGACGAACTCAACCCGGAACGACAGGGTCCGGTGCGGGCTGTAGTCGCGCGCTTCCGCCCTGGCCGCCCCGGCCGCGCCGGCCGCTCTGGCCGCGGTCACTGGTCAGCCTCCGGTGCGCCGATCAGGGCCAGGAAGGCGTCCTCCAGCCCGGCGGCCCGGCCCCACCCGGTCGACCGGGATCCCGGCCCCGACCAGGGCCGCGACCACGTCGGACGGCGCGACCCCGTTGGGATGCACGACGACACCGTCCGGGTGGGGCTCCGCAGCCCGGACGCCGTCCAGGTCGCGCAGCACGCTGACGGCACGCTGCGCCTGGGAGGTGCCCACGACCAGGGCCGCGCCGTCGCCGGTGATCTCGGTGACCGGGCCGGCCGCGAGGCCGCGGCCCCGGTGCATGACGACCAGGTGGGTGCAGGTCTGCTCGACCTCGCCGAGCAGGTGGCTGGACAGGATCACGGTCCGGCCCTCAGCCGCGTACCGGAGCAGGACATCGCGCATCTCCCTGATCTGCGGCGGGTCCAGGCCGTTCATGGGCTCGTCGAGGACCAGCAGGTCAGGCAGGCCGAGCATGGCCTGGGCGATGGCCAGCCGCTGGCTCATCCCCCGCGAGTAGGACCGCACCCGGCGGTCCAGGGCGGCACCGAGCCCGGAGACCTGCAGGACCTCGTCCAGGTGCGACCCGGCCGCGGGCCGGCCGGTCGCCCGCCAGTAGAGGTCCAGGTTGGCCCGGCCGGACAGGTGCGGCAGGAAGCCCGGCCCTTCCACGAACGAGCCGAGCCGGGACAGGCCGGCGCGCCGGGGCGGACCTGCTGGCCGAAGATCGTGATCGTCCCGGCGTCCGGGTAGATCAGGCCCATCAGGGCGCGCAGCGTGGTGGTTTTCCCGGCACCGTTCGGTCCCAGGAGGCCGAGGATCTGGCCCCGCTCCACGCGCAGCGACAGCCCGTCCACCGCCAGCTGGCCGTCCCGGTAACGCTTGGTGAGGCCGGTGATCTCCAACGGCGCGGCATCGCTGGCACAGGCATCGGCAGCACTGGCATCGGCAGCACTGGCATCGGCAGCACTGGCATCGGCAGCGCGCGGCGGCCCGGGACGGGACGGCGGGACGCCCGGCCGCTTCCGGGGCCGGGCCAGCAGGATGACCGCCGCCGCGGCCAGCGCCGCGACCGGCGCAGCCCAGGTCCACCAGGGGACGCCGCCGCCCATGACCTGCAGCGCCGGATCGGATGGCACGGACAGTCCCGGGCCGGCCAGCGCCACCCGGTAGGCCGCGGCCGCCGGCGAGGTGGCGTAGCCGAAATCGGTGCTGGTCAGCACCAGGCGGAGCCGGTGCCCGGCGGCGAACTGGTAGTCCATCGCGGGCAACGTCACGGTGACCGTGCGGCCTGCGGTTGCCCCGGTCACCCGCACCGGCGCGGCCAGCTGGAACGGCAGCGTCGCGTTGCCGGCCTGGTCCACGTCGTAGACCTCGGCGAACACGGTGACGTCCGCGGCGCCACTGACCCGGACCCGGACGGTGGCCGAACCGGTCTGCTGCAACGGGGCGGCCAGCGGCGCCGAGGTGAACGCGGCGCTCTGCCCGGGCATCGGGAAGCCCACGCCCAGGCTGCCCGGGCCCGGGTCGCCCGCGCCCGAGCCCCCGGTGCCCGGGCCACCGCTGCCCAGACCTCCACTGCCCAGCCCCGGGAGCACCGACATGGACGGTGGCGCGCCACCAGGCGGGTTGATGATGGCCTGCGCGGGCCCGCGGAGCCGGACCGCGGTGCGCGTGGTGCCGCCCAGCCCGGGGTAACGAGGCGCGGTGGCGACGCCCAGGACCTCGTTGCCGCTGGACGGGTCGTAGCCCAGGTCCCGGGTGACCGCGAAGGCAGGCTGGCCCGTGCTGACGGAGACATCCGTGCTCGCCGGCGCGCCACGGGTCCCGGATCCCGGGCGGTAGAGCAGGTGCCGGGGCGTCAGCCAGTGCTCGAACCATTGCGCGGTGAGCTGGGTGATCCGGCTGGTCTCCTGATTCCCGCCGTCGTGGCCGCCGGCGAACCACACCATGTCCACTGGCGCGCCGTTGCGCCGGATGGCCTCATAGTTGCCGTTGGCCTGATCCAGCCCGAACAGTGAGTCGTCCTCGCCCTGGATCAGCAGGGTGGGCACGTCGATCCGGCTGGCCACGCTGGACGGGCTGGACCGCTCGAGCAGCGAGACCGCCTGCGGGGTGGCCCGCCCGAGCGTGGCCACCCGCTGGTACATGGCACAGAGCGAGGGCAGGAAACGTCCGCACAGCGCGGCCGGGGCAAGCGCGGCCGGGACGCGCCGGCACCGCCAGCCGGGACACCGCCAGCCGGGACACCGCCAGCCGGCTTGGCGGCCGACTGTACCGCGCGCCCGGACCCCGCCGTGCCCTGGGTGAAGAGCAGCCCGGCCCACTGCTTCTTGAACACCCCGCCGGCCGGCCCCGACCCGGCGCCGCCCGCCGCCGCGTCCGGGAACAGCGCGCTGGCCAGGTTGTACCAGGTGGCCTGCGGGACGATCGCGTCGATCCGGTGGTCGTACGCCGCGGCGAGCAGCGCGATCGCACCCCCGTACGACGCCCCGGTGATGCCCACCCGCGGGTCTCCCGGGCCGTCCAGCATCACCCGCGGCTGCCGGGCCAGCCAGCTGACCAGTTGCTCGACGTCTTTCACCTCGTAGTCGGGTGAGTCGAGGGCCACCTGCCCGGTGGACCGGCCGAAGCCCCGCGCGGACCAGGTGAGCACCGCGAAACCGGCCCGGGCGAGTTGCTCGGCCTCCGGCCGGACCGAGTCTTTGGTCTGCCCGAACCCGTGCGCGAGCAGGATCGCGGGCACTCGCCCCTGGCCGGGCGGGGTGAAGAACGTGGCGTCCAGCGACTGCGGCAGGTCGTGGCCCGGCCCGTCGACCACCGGGATCCGCAGCGTCCGGGCAGTGACAGGCACCGGGTGGCGGACCACCGCGACCAGCACCACGATCACGGCCGCCAGGACGGCGACGGCCGCCGCCAGCGCGCCGAGCTTGCGGCCCGGCCGGCGGCTGAGAAGATGCATGACTGGGACGGTAGCAACGCGGCACGGGTATTCCGGGCCGGGTCACTGTGACTTCTCGGTGAGCCAGGGAGGCAACCATGCGCATCGGCGCACCCGCGGGCGCCCCTGGCCGGCTCCGCTCGTTCGACCCGGCGCGCGTGGCCGACCTGGAATTCCGCGCCTGGGTCGGCTACTACCTGCGCGACTGGCCGGGGGTACTGCGGGCGTCGGTCGGCCTGGTCCGCGCTGGTTTCGGGATGGACTGGCTGCGTACCCTGCACGGTGCCTGGCTGGTGCTGCGGGCCAACCAGCTATGGGCGCCCGCGGACAACGACCCGGATGGTGCCCGGCGGTGCATGCGCCGCTTCTACGGCCTGCTGAAGATCAGCTACGGCGAGCCGAGGGATGTGGCCGAGGCGGCCCGGCTGGAGGTGGACTGGTGGCGCGCGCACCGGCAGCGCCAGCACGCTCCGCAGCCAATCGACGGCGACCTGGGGGACGAACTGGTCGCCGCGCTCACCCGGCTGTACGCCTTCCTCTACGGCGAGCCGGACGACGCGGTCCGGCCCGCGGCCGCGTACCGCGCGGAAGCCATGGATTTCTCCGATCTGTGGGTGGCCGGGGGCTGCCGCCCGGACAGCCCACTGCTCGCCCAGGAGCACGCCGCCCTGGTCCGCTCCTACGCAGCCCTGCTGTCCGCGGTGCACCACTAAGCCCCGCGCGCGCTGGCCGCGGTGCACCACCTAGAGCGTGTCCTTTCCGTAGAGCGTTCCCGTAGAGCGTGTCCCGTAGATCATGGGACGGGATGGCGGAGCCAGGTCCTGATCGAGGCTGCGCCGGCGGTTCCGCGCCGGCGGCGCCGCCGCCAGGTCGCCGCGCTGGTAGCCGGAGTGCTCCGGGGGCGCGGCTGGCACGCCACCCCCCGCCCCTGCGGCCCCGCCTGCCCCCTCACTCACAGCTCCGCCTCAACGGGGTAGGTTTTGCGTCACCCGCGGCGCACAACCTACCCCGATCACGGCACGCCCGCAGACGGGCCGGCCAGAGCGTGTCCGGTAGATCGTGGCGGGTCGTTTCGGCCCGGATTGGGTAGCGGGTGAAGACCGGCTGAGGCGGCATGATCTGGGTGATGGCGGGTGGGCGCGGCTGGGGCCGCTGCTGCCGGGGCATCCGCGGCAGGGGCGCCGGTGGGATGATCACCGGCTGGTGATCGGCGGGGTCTTCGTCCGGATCCGGGCGGGGTGCCCATGGCGGGACCTGCCGGGGCGGTCCGGGAACTGGACGACCGTCTGTACCCGGCATCGCCGCTGGTCCGGCGGCGGGACGTGGGAGAAGATCCTGGGCCGGTTCCGCGCCGGCTGCGGTGAGGCGCACGGGCGGGCGTGGACGGCAGCGGCAGACGCGACGGTGGTCCGGGCGCATGCAGACGCGGGATCAAGGCGACCATCCCCGAGCTCTCCGACAAGGTCCGCAGCCGGGCTCCGGCGCTGCGGCTTACAAGCAGCGCAACATCGCCGGGCGGGCCTTCGGGCAGCGCCGCCAGCACCGCGCTGTCGCCGCCCGGTACGGCACACGCGGCTTCGTCTGGCGCGGAACCGTTCACGTCGCCTCGATCAGGATCTGGCTCCGCCATCCCGTCCCATGATCTACGGGACACGCTCAAGCCCCCGCGCGCGCTGGCCGCGGTGCACCACTAAAGCCCCGCGCGGCAATCATGCGCGCCTTCCCTGCACTCGGCGGAGCGTGCTTACTTTTCAATTCAACGGTAATAGAGTTATAA
The DNA here is from genome assembly GCA_963711485.1 of uncultured Actinomycetes bacterium. Taxonomy (GTDB): domain Bacteria; phylum Actinomycetota; class Actinomycetes; order Streptosporangiales; family Streptosporangiaceae; genus RYN-230. Next base: position 210,760 of record CAVQEM010000041.1, on the reverse strand, counting down.
ATGCAGGATGCAGAGCAGATTGCACAGCGGGCGGAAAGTTGGGATTCACTTAGCGCCCCACCAGGCTCTAAGCTTTAAAGCAGTCACACCACCGGCGACCTCCAGCAGCCGGGGAGGTGAACGGATGCCCGATCTAGGCGGTCAATCTGTCCGGCGGCGGCGCCTCGCGGCCGAGTTACGCCGGTTGCGCGAGCGAGCCGGGCTGACTGGTGATCAGGTCGCCGAGCGACTGCACTGGTCCGGTTCCAAGATCAGCCGCATCGAGCTCAACCGGATCGGCGTCAAACTCGCTGATCTCGGGAGGTTGCTGGATCTCTACGGCGTCAGCCCCGCGCACCGCGAAGACCTCGAGGCCCTCGCGCGCGAATCGAGCGAGGCCGGGCGACTGGAGTCCGCAGCAGCCGGGCTGCCCGCGAATTATACCAATTACCTCGCCGCGGAGAACGAAGCACAGTTCATCTGGAACTGGAACCCGTTCGTCATTCCAGGGCTGCTACAGTCCGAGGCGTACGCGCGCGTGGTGCACCTGGCATTCCGGTCGATGTTCAGGCTTCCCCCAGGAGATGCCGAACGGCGCATAGAACTTCGCCGCATGCGCCAGCAACTCTTAAGCCGTGATCCGCCACCGGATCTCTCCGTAGTGATCGACGAATCGGTTCTGCACCGGAAGTTTGGCGACGAAGCCGTCATGCGAGAGCAGTTGCTGCGGCTGGTCGAACTCTCCCGGATGCCTAATGTACAAGTCCGGGTATTGCCGCTTGAGGGCGAGCACACCGTGACCCCAGGGCCATTTTCGTATATGCAGTTCAGGCAAGTCCATGCTGTACCGCTACACGATATCGTGGCTGTGGAGCACCTAACCGGCAGCTATTATCTGGAAGACGAGCAGCAGACATTTCAGTACCGCGAGACCTTCGAATGGCTGGCAGAAAACTCGTTCACCCATGACCAGACTAGGAAGCTCATTACCGATACCGTGGCCAGCACCTGGAGCTGACCTCACAGCCCAGGCGCTTCCGCATTAACCTACGTTACTAACCTACGTCGAACCTGCCCGCTCGCACCGCAGCGAGGAAGACTGTCCACTCCGCGCCGCTCAGGCGCAAAGTAGGCCCGGAACCATGAGCCTTCGAGTCTCGCACCCCGACTTGGCCAGCACTCAGCACAGCCACTTCTACGCAGTCGCCGTTGTACCCGCTGTATGAACTCTTGCGCCAGGCTGGGCTCCCGGCCGAGTGGGGAGCAAGGCGTTCCGGAAACTCAGCGCCACCGTCCTGGCTGGCGCGGTCCTGCTGCGAACTCTCTCCCGGCACGGCCACAGGTTCCTCATGACTCTCCGGCCCCTGGCGCGCGCCAACTGAGGCCTTGTTAGGTCTACGGTGGGGCACGGCAGGAGGGACTGACTACAAGGAACCGGGTTCCGTCAGCCCAGCCTGCTGCCGTGCTGACCGTAATTTAGCGGATCATGGTCAGCTCATGTGCCAACACCGTCGACATGGTTCATGTTGGTGGCAGCTCGGCCGGACCTTTGCCCTGAAGTGCAGCTATTCGATCAGTTTGCCGCCAGCCTGATGGCCAGCTACCGACTGGAAAGAAAAGATGATCCCCGGCAGCGCCGTCGTTGCCGGGGATCCGTCGACCATCACCGATTCCATTGCCGCGGCAGGTGCCAGCGCGCCACCTCTGCCAGCACGCTGATGGGCGGCAAGACAGCCCGCCGCCACCGGCGTCCGGCGCCGGCACCTGAGAGAGCAGCCACCCCGCGCACCGGACCGCCCGGATCCTCCGAGGCGTTCTCCTGGGGCATGTCGGGATCCGCACGTATGCGGATCCCGACGGCAAACCAGGCCTCAAACATCACGACAGCCATGGGGCCCTTCGGGGTAAATCGGCCAAATCCCTACAAGCCGATAAGGTACCGCTCAAAACACAGGGCGTGCCGAATGAGAGAACAACGAGGTCATGTCGCCGGGAATTCCGTGGAGTAATGACCTGCAGTGCCGTTCAGCCCGACGTGAGCGTTTTCGCGTGTTGTCATCCGCAGTGCAGATCGGCAACTTCCGCTCCGTTACCCGGGATCTACCTCATCAATGGCTCGCGATGAGATCCTGAGCAGCTCAGCCCCAGACGTCGGCGGCGACGCTGACGATGAGCTCGAGCTTGGCGACTTCCTCGTCGTAGCTCAGCGCGTTGCCCTCGACGGTGGATGAGAACCCGCACTGGCCGGACAGGCACAACTGTTCCAGCGGCACGTAGCGGGCCGCCTCATCGATCCGCCGCTTCAGGTCGTCGGGGTTCTCCAGCTGGCCGCGCTTGGTGGTGACCAGGCCCAGCACGACCATCTTCCCTGGCGGCACGAACCGCAGCGGCTCGAACCCGCCGGAGCGCTCGTCGTCGTACTCCAGGAAGAACCCGTCCACGGCCAGCTCGCCGAACAGCGCCTCGGCCACGAAGTCGTAGCTGCCGGAGGCAGCCCAGGAGGACTGGAAGTTGCCGCGGCACAGGTGGGTGGTCACGGCCAGGCCCTCGGGCCGGCCGGCCAGAGCCGCGTTGACCTGCCTGATGTAACGCAGGTGCAGGTGCTCGGCGTCGTCGCCGCGGGCGGCGATCTCGGCGCGCTGCGAGGGGTCGTTCAGGTAGGCCAGGCTGGTGTCGTCGAACTGCAGGTAGGTGCAGCCCAGGGCGGCCAGGCGGGCCACCTCGTCCGCGTAGGCCGCGGCCAGGTCGGTCCAGAACTCCTCGATGTCCGGGTACACGGCCGGATCGATCATCGCCGGCCCGCCCCGGTAGTGGACCATGTTGGGCGACGGGATGGTCTGCTTGGGCACGGCGGTCGTCGCGACCGACTTCAGGTACTCGAAGTCCGGGCCGAAGATCGTGTGGTCCAGCCGGACCCTGCTGTTCACGGTCAGCGCGGCCGGCGTGTACTCGATGTCCCCGGCCGGGTTGTGGAACTTGACCGACAGGTTCCCCGCCGCCTGGCCGATCCCGCCCAGCTGGTAGATGAAGTCCATGTGCCACGAGGCGCGGCGGAACTCGCCGTCCGTGGCCGACTGCAGCCCGACGCCCTCCTGCATCTTCACCACGTCGGCGATCGCGGCGTCCTCGGCGGCCCGCAACTGCCCGGCCGGGATGCGCCCGGCCGCGAAATCCTCCCGGGCCGCCCGCAGTGCCGCGGGCCGGAGCAGGCTGCCCACATGGTCGGCGCGGAACGGCGGGGTGGTGCGAGCGCTCATGATTCTCCCGTGCGTCGAAATGCTGTCCTTAGAATGCAGCCCTAAGCATGAGGGGATTGTGCCTCGATCAGCGCCCGTTCCACGAGGACCCGGGCGAGATGCTCACGATAAGCCGGACTCGCGTTGATGTCATCGCCGGCGCTGGTCCCCTCGGCGGCGTGCGCGGCGGCCTCCGCGGGCGCGGCCCCGGCGGCGAGCGCGCGCTCCACCCCGGCGGCCCGCACCGGGGTGCCCGCCATGTTCACCAGCGCGACCGCGGTGCCCTGGACCGCCACCCCGACGATGGCCCAGTCGATGGCCCGCTTGGTGAACTTCTGGAACGACCAGCCGCCCGGCGCGGGCACCGGCACCCGGATCTCGGTGAGCAGTTCGTCGGGCTCCAGCACGGTCTCGAACAGGCCCTCGAAGAAGCCGTCAGCCGCGATCTCCCGTGAGCCGGACGGCCCGCGGGCCACCAGCGTGGCGTCCAGCGCCAGCACGGTGGCGGGCAGGTCGGACGCGGGGTCGCTGTGCGCCAGCGACCCGCCGATCGTGCCGCGGTGCCGGACCTGCGGGTCGCCCACCTGGCCCGCGGCGTGCGCGAGCAGCGGCACCGACCGGGCCAGCACGCCGGAGTGCTCCAGGTCATGGTGCCGGGTCAGCGCGCCGATGGCGATGTGGGCGCCCTCGTCGCGGATGTAGCTGAGCTCCCGCACCGGCCCGAGGTCGATGAGCACCTCCGGCGTGGCCAGCCGCAGCTTCATGAGCGGCAGCAGCGAATGGCCGCCGGCCAGGAACTTGGCCTCGTCTCCGTACTCACTGACAAGATCAAGAGCTTCCGCAACGGAACCCGCGCGACGGTAGCTGAACGGTGCCGGGATCATCGGGCGGGCTCCCCGGGCGCGGAACCCGGCCCACTGTGCCCGGCTGCAGCCAGAACGGCCCGGACGATGTTGTGGTACCCGGTGCAACGGCACAGATTGCCTTCCAGGCCCTCCCTGACCTCCCGCTCAGTCGGATCAGGATTCTCCCGCAGCAGCGACACCGCCGCCATGACCATGCCTGGTGTGCAGAACCCGCACTGCAGCCCGTGCTCGGCGCGGAACGCGCGCTGCATGGGGTGCAGCTCACCGCCGGGTCCGGCCAGGCCTTCCACGGTGGTTACCTGGCGGCCGTCCGCCTGGGCCGCGAGGATCGTGCACGACTTCACCGACTCCCCGTCCAGCAGCACGGTGCACGCGCCGCAGGAGGTGGTGTCGCAGCCGATGTTGGTGCCGGTCAGGCCGGCCGTCTCGCGCAGGAAGTGCACGAGCAGCATCCGGTCCTCCACGTCGGCCGCGACTTCGGCGCCGTTGACCATCATTGTGACCTTCACTCAACCGTCCTCATGTGGCCTGTCCTGATGCGGGCTGCTTCCTGTGGCCGCCTTGCGCCTCGTTGATCGCCGCCCAGACCCGCTGCGGCGTGGCCGGCATGTCGATGTGCCGCACTCCGAGGTGGGCGACCGCGTCGATGACCGCGTTGTGCACCGCCGGGGTGGCACCGATCGTGCCGGCCTCGCCGATGCCCTTGACCCCGAGAGCGTTCACGGTGGTCGGGGTCTCCATCGCGAGCAGCTCGAAGGACGGCAGCTCGGTCGCGGTGATCGCCGCGTAGTCGGCCAGCGTGCTGGTCAGCGGGTTGCCCTCGGGGTCGTAGCGCACCTCTTCCAGCAGCGCCTGCGCCGCGCCCTGGGCGATGCCGCCGTGCCGCTGCCCCTCGGCCAGCACCGGGTTCAGCACCTTCCCGGCGTCGTCCACGGTGACATGGCGGATCAGGGTGGCCTTCCCCGTCTGGGTGTCCACCTCGACCACGGCCAGGTGCGCCCCGAACGGGAACGTCGGGCTGGCCGGCCGGAAGTCGACCTCGGCGGACAGCCCCCGCGGGCCCGCCTGCGCGGCCACCGCCGCCCAGCCCAGCGCGGTGTCCGGGTCGCCGCGGACCTGCCAGGTCCCGCGGGTGGTGTCCAGCTCCAGGTCATCCGCCCGGGCCTCGATCATGCCGGCGGCCACTTCCCGGGCCTGGTCCCTGACCAGGAGGGCCGCCTGATGAACCGCGGTTCCGCCCAGCTGCAGCGACCGGGAGCCGTAGGTGCCGACCCCGCGCGGCACCTGGTCCGTATCCCCGTGGATCACGGTGATCTGGTCCATCGGGATGCCGAGCTGGTCGGTGACCAGCATCGCGAACGCGGTCTGGTGACCCTGGCCGTGCGGGGAGCTGCCGGTGTACACGGTGGCCGCCCCGCTGGCGTCCACCACCAGCCGGGACGTCTCGCCCCCGCTGTAGTCCCCGGCGGTGATCTCCACGTAGCAGGCCAGGCCGATGCCGAGCTGAACCGGGCCGCCCCCCTCGTGACGGCTCAGCCCCTGACCGCTCAGCCCCTGACCGCTCAGCCCCGGACCGCTCAGCCCCGGACCGCTCAGCCCCGGACCGGCTCAGCTCGCGGCGCCGGGCCTGCTCCGCGCGCAGCTCCGCGTAGCCCGCCCCGGCCAGCACCGCGTCCAGCGCTGCGGCGTAGTCGCCGGTGTCGTAGATCGCCCCGCTCGGCGTGGTGTACGGGAACGCCGTGGGCGGCACCAGGTTGCGGCGCCGCACCTCGGCCGGGTCCATCCCGATCTCGGCCGCGAAGAGGTCCACGGCCCGCTCGATCGCGGCCGTGGCCTCCGGCCGCCCCGCGCCCCGGTAGGCGCCGATCGGGGTGGTGTTGGTGAGCACCGAGCGGAAGGCGGCCCCGCAGTACGGGAGGTCGTACACGCCGCTGGCCATCAGCTTGGTGAGAGAGGGCAGGAACGCGCCGCCCCGGGGGTAGGCCCCCGAGTCCTGGACGATGTCCAGGTGGTAGGCGAGGATCCGGCCGTCCCGGGTCCCGCCGATCGTGATCGTGTGCCGCTGCGCCCGGCCGTGCACCATGCCGAGCAGGTTCTCGTTCCGGGTCTCCGCCCAGCGCACCGGGCGGCCCAGGTGCTTCGCCGCCCAGGCGACGACGATCGTGTCCCGGTCGGTGGCGATCTTCGCGCCGAAACCGCCGCCCACGTCGGGCGCGATGACCCGCACCGCCGCGGCGTCCAGCCCGACCGCGGCGGCCACCACGTCCCGGGCCTGCTGTGCGTTCTGGGTGCTGGCCCACAGGGTCAGCCGGCCGTCCGCCCAGCGGGCGGCGGCCGTGCGGCCCTCCAGCGGCACCGGCGCGAGCCGCTGGTTGGGGAACGTGCGCTGCAGCACGACCTCGCAGCCGTCGAACGCTCCGGGCGGGGCCGGCTCGCCCCCGGAACGGATCACGTTGGAGTCGGTGCCGTCGAACAGCAGCGTGCGGCCGGCCAGCGCATCGTCGAAGTCCACCACCGCGGGCCATGGCTCGTAGTCCACGCTGACCAGTTCGGCCGCGTCCTCACCCTGGTAGCCCTGTTCAGTCACCACGATCGCGACGGCCTCGCCAACGTAACGGACCCGGCCGGTGGCCAGCAGCGGCTCGGTGGTCGGCCGGCCGCCGCCCGGCGGCAGGTCGTCCATGTCGGCCGCGGCCAGCACGGCCACCACGCCGGGCGAGGCCAGGGCGGCTTCCGTGTCGATGCCGGTGATCCGGGCGTGCGCGACGGGGCTGCGCACGAACGTGATCCGGGCCGCCCCGTCCAGCTCCGGGATCCGCAGATCATCGGTGTAGACGCCGCCCCGGGTCAGCAGCCGGGGATCTTCAGTCCGCACCACCCGGGTCCCCAGGATGCTCACAGTGTTTCCTCCGGTGTTCGCGCCGTCCGGCCACCAGAACCCCACCGGCCCCTCGGCCGGGCCTGACGGCCCACCCTCGCGAGCCGGAACCGGACGCCGCTCACAGGGTTTCCCCCGGTGTTCGCGCCGTCCGGCCACCAGAACCCCACCGGCCCCTCGGCCGGGCCTGACGGCCCACCCTCGCGAGCCGGAACCGGACGCCGCTCACAGGGTTTCCCCCGGTGTTCGCGCCGTCCGGCGACCGAGAACCCCACCGGCCCCTCGGCCGGGCCTGACGGCCCACCCTCGCGAGCCGGAACCGGACGCCGCTCACAGGGTTTCCCCCGGTGTTCGCGCCGTCCGGCGACCAGAACCCCACCGGCCTCCTTGTCTCGTCTTCGCCATCACCCTAGACATCACCCGCTTCCCGGGCAAAAGCGGCATACCCGCCCAGAAGCCCCTCAGCCGCGGCCAGGTCGGCGTCCAGCGGGCGGTCGGCCGTTCGCGCGTCGAGGACCGCGTCCGCCGCGTCGAAGGCGGCGCGCAGCGGCGCGGCCGCGGCGGGGGCGCGGCCTTGCATCCGCAGGACCCGGATCGCGGCGGCCAGCTCGCAGCTCAGCACGGCCCGGTAGGCGGCGACCGCGTCGGTGCTGGCCCGGGCCGACTGGGTCGAGAACCCCGCGTGCTCTTCGACCCCGCGGGACAGCACCGCGCTGCCCAGCGCGGCCGGGGTGGCGAAGCGGCGCAGGTCCGCCACCGCGGACTGGGCCACGTATTCCAGGATCATGATGCCCGAGCTGGCCGGGGCGTCGGCGGCGAACGCGTGCAGGCCGGTGAAGGACGGCTCGACCAGGGTGCCGAGCCGGGCCGCGGACAGCGCGGCGGTCTGGAACAGGGCCGCGCGGGCCGAGTCGAGAGCCAGCCCGACGTAGGCGGCGTGGAAGTTGCCGTTGTGCCATACCGCCTGGCCGGCCGGGTCGACCAGCGGGTTCTCGCTGGCCGCGTTGAGCTCCCCGGTCACCACCTGCGCGGCGTAGTTCAGGGAGTCGGCCGCCGGGCCGTGCACCTGGGCAAACGCCCGGTAGCCGTAGGAGTCCTGGATCCGGGCGGGCTCGTGCCCCGCACCGGCCCGCAGGTCGCCGCCCAGCAGGTCGCCGCCCGGCAGGTCGCCGCCCAGCAGGTCGCGTATCCGGCCGGCCACCCGCCGCTGCCCGTCCGGGCGGCCCCGGTGCACGGCCGGGGCGTAGGGCTCCAGCGAGCCGCGCACCGCGAGCAGCGACAGGGCGGCGACCACCACGGCCGAGCTGACCAGGCCGCCCAGGTCGTGGCAGGCCAGCGCGGCTTCGCCGACGGTGGCCGCGTTGCTGCTCATGAAGCCGGGCGTCTCGGCGGGCCGGAGCGCGAAACGCGGCGGCGGCCCGGTGCCGGTCCGCCAGGCCCGCTCACCGATCAGGCACAGTCCGGTAGAAGCCAGCGCGGTCAGGTCACCGGTGCCGATTGCCCCGTACAACGGCACCGGCGGGGTGAACCCGCGGTTGAGGGCGTCCGCGAGGACCTCCAGCACCGCCGGGTCGACCCCGGAGCCGCCCGCACCGATCTGGTTCAACCGGGTCACCAGCATGGCCCGGCCCAGCTCGGCTGACTGCAGCGGACCCGACCCGGCCGCGTGGCTGCGCAGCAGCCGCAACCCGTGCTCGGCCAGCTGATCCTCGGCCAGCCCGACGTTGCGGTTCGCGCCGACGCCGGTGGTGCGGCCGTACACCGGCCGCCGGGTGGCCACGTCCCGGGCCGTCTCCCACGCGGCCCGCGCCGCCGCGGCTGCCTCCGCCGCGACCGTGACCGGCGCCTGGTCCCGGGCCACCGCCGCCACCCCGGCACACGTCAGCGACGCCCCGTCGATGATGATCCCCGGTCGGGTCATGCGCCCCCTCTGGTCTTCGTTGCGGAGGTCTTGTGCCTTTCCGGGCTGGGCCGGGCCAGGCCACTGACCAGGGACAATACGGCACGCCCCGGGCGGGGTTCCGCGCGGCAGGCAATTACCGCATTCCTCCCGGCGCGGATCGCTAGCATGATCCGCTGATGGAGGTGGCGCGATGACCGCCGGCGGACCCCGTGGCTCGTCCCTCATCATCAGCGTGCTCGTGACCGTGTTCGCGGTGGCCGGCGCCATGGTCCTGGTCGTCCGGCTGCCCGGGCGCGCCAGCGAGATGACCAGTCGCGTCGGCCGTGGCCGGGCCGGCCCGGGGCGGCACACCAACTCCGCTGCCCCGCGAGTCGCTGTCCAGCCATGCGCCGGCCACCAGGGCCGCGCCCGCCTCGGCCGCGCCGGCGACGGCCGCGCCGGCCCGCACCGACCCGGCCGGCACCGGCCCAGCGAGCACCGCGCCTGTGGCCGGTACCGGCCCAGCCGGACCGCGCCGGCCAGCACCGCGCCGGCCAGCACCGCGCCTGTGGCCGGCGAGCCCACCGCCACCGGGCAGGTGCTGGCCCTGATCAACCAGGCCCGGGCTGCGGCCGGGCTGCCCGCTTACACGATCAGCTCCGGCCTGGACACCAGCGCCGCCCGGCACACCGCCGTGATGGCCGGGGGTTGCGGCCTGTCGCACCAGTGCCCGGGCGAGCCGGCCCTGGGCGACCGGGAGACCGCGGCCGGCGTCCACTGGACGGCGGCCGGGGAGAACATCGGCGAGGGCGGCCCGGTGGCCGGCACCCCGGCCGCGATCGCCCAGATGGCCGTCAGGCTGACCCAGAGCATGCTGGCCGAGAAGCCGCCCGACGACGGTCACCGGCTGAACATTCTCAGTTCCGCGTTCACCCACGCGGGGATCTCCGTGTTCCGGGACAGTTCTGGGACCGTGTGGATGACCCAGGATTTCTCTAACTAAAACTGTCCGGGCTCGTGCGATGCCCCGCTTGCGGGCCGGCCGGGCCGTAGAGACAAGCCCGGTGCCCGCAGGCCGGCCGCGACCGACAGCCCGGGCGCCCGCAGGCCGCCGCGACGGACAGGCCGGGCCCCAGAAACCGCCCGACGTACTGTTGGAGGAGCCAGGACCGGCGCGCGGCCGGCGGCGGGAGGGCAACGATGCGGGCCATCACGGTCGACGAGTTCGGGGGTCCTGACGTCCTCAAGCCGGCCGACGTCCCGATACCCGGGCCCGGGCGGGACGACGTGCTCGTCCGGGTCCTCGCGGCAGGCGTGGGTCCGTGGGACGCCTACCTGCGCAGCGGCGGCTGGACCGGCCCGCTGCCCTATATCCCCGGCGGCGAGTTCGCCGGGGTCGTCGAGGGTGGCACCGGTGACGACGCCAGCTTCGACGACGGCGCGCCGGTCTACGGGTATCCCGGCCTGAGCGGCTGTTACGCGCAGTACGTGCGGTGCCCGGTCGAGCAGCTCGCGCCTGTCCCGGACGGCCTGCCGATCACGGACGCGGCCGCCACTCCCATCGACGCGCTGACCGCGCACCAGGGACTCACCGACGTGCTCTCCCTCGGGCGCGGCGACGAGATCCTCATCACGGCGGGCGCGGGCGGGCTCGGGCACTTCGCCGTGCAGATCGCCCGGATCCTGGGGGCGAGGGTCGTGGCCACGGCCAGCCCGCAGCATCATGAGTTCGTCCACCACGGCGGGGCGGCCGTGGTCATCGACCACACCCAGCCCGACTGGCCCGACCAGGTCCGGGACGTGACCGACGGCGGGGCCCAGCGGGTCCTTGCGTGCGCGGCGCCGACCCTGGAAGGCGCCGCCCGCGCGGCCCGCGACGGCGCGACCATCGCCACCCCGGTGCACGCCGAGTACCCCGAAGCGGAGCGGGTGCACTGGCAGTCCTACGACGGCCAGCCGAGTGGCAGCCGCCTGATCCGGATGGCCCCATGGTTCAACGACGGACTGCTGTCGGTGCAGGTCGCGGGCCGGTACTACTACGAGAATGCAGCCCGGGCGCACGAGCGGGTGGAGCAGGGGCACATACCCGGGAAGCTCGTCCTGATCGTGGACGACGCCCTGGCCCGGGAGTGGGAAGTCTGACCTCCGCCGGTGCGTTACCCCGGGCGTGACCGAGCCCGTGCGTGACTGAGCCCGTCCGTGACTGACCCGGTGCGTGACTGAGCCCGGCGCGTTACTCGTCGTAGCGGGTGGGCGGGAAGGGATCTGGCTTCTGCTTGAGCTCCCCCTCGGCTTCCTCCCGCTCGATCTCTTGCCGTTCCTCCCGGTACTGCTCAGACTCGGTGATGTCCGTGGGCACGGGGGCGTCAGTGGCCGGCGGTACCTCATCCGGCTCGTAGGGATCGATCCCGGCGTCTACCCGCTCCTCCTCGGTCAGCTCGGCGAGCCGGTCGTCGTCGGGGCGCGCAGACAGGCCGCCGTGCTCGCGGCGGTCCCGGTGGAAAGCCGACGGCTCGGCGGGCGGCGGGTCAGGCAGCTCGGTCACTAGGGCACCTCCAGCGGACTACGGGCAAGATCGTGGATTCCCCACGCTACGCCGGTGCTCCTGGCCGGGCGGGAGGGGGTGACCACCCAGGAACGGGAGGGGTGACTACCCAGGAATCAGCCGGGCCCGGTGATTGTTACCGAGTAATCCACCAATGCCAACCGGAGTACTGAAGTCTGTGACCAAAGGTCTTGTCGTCCGTGGCGCCCGTGAGCACAACCTGAAGGATGTGTCGCTGGAGCTGCCGCGGGATTCCATGATCGTGTTTACCGGGTTGTCGGGGTCGGGGAAGTCGAGCCTGGCGTTTGACACGATTTTCGCGGAGGGGCAGCGGCGGTATGTCGAGTCGCTGTCGGCGTATGCGCGGCAGTTCCTGGGCCAGATGGATAAGCCGGATGTGGATTTCATCGATGGGCTGTCCCCGGCGGTGTCGATTGACCAGAAGGCGGCGTCGCGGAATCCGCGGTCCACGGTGGGCACCATCACCGAGGTGTATGACTATCTGCGGCTGCTGTATGCCCGGGTGGGTAAGCCGCACTGCCCGGTGTGCGGGCGGCCGATCGCGCGGCAGATGCCGCAGCAGATCGTGGACCGGGTCCTGGAGCTGGAGGAGGGCAGCCGGTTCCAGGTGCTCGCGCCGGTCATCCGCGGCCGGAAGGGGGAGTACACCGAGCTGCTCCGTGAGCTGCAGCTCAAGGGCTACACCCGGGCCCGGATCGACGGCACGGTCATCCGGCTGGACGACACACCGGCCCTGCACAAGAACGAGCAGCACACCATCGAGGTGGTGGTGGACCGGCTGGCCGTCAAGCCCGAGGCCCGGCGCAGGCTGACCGACTCCATCGAGACCGCCCTGTCCCTGTCCGGCGGGGTGGTGGTGCTGGATTTCGTGGACCTGCCCGACGATGACCCGCACCGGGAGCGGATGTTCTCGGAGCATCTGGCGTGCTTGTATGACGACTTGTCGTTTGAGGAGCTGGAGCCGCGGTCGTTCTCGTTCAACTCCCCGTGGGGGGCGTGCCCGGACTGCACCGGGCTGGGCACCCGGATGGAGGTTGACCCGGAACTGGTCGTCTCTGACCCGGACAAGACCCTGGCCGACGGCGCCATCGGCCCGTGGAACGGCGGCGCGTCCCGCGACTACTTCTCCCGGCTCATCGAGGCGCTGGGCGCCTCCCTCGGGTTCAGCGTCGACACGCCCTGGTCCAGGCTTCCCGCCGCGGCTCAGGACGCCTTGCTGCACGGTTACTCCGAGCCCGTGCACGTGCAGTTCAGCACCGCCCGGGGCCGGGAACGGTCCTACGACGCCATGTTCGAGGGCGCGATCCCGTTCATCGAGCGGCGGCACTCGGAGGCGGAATCAGACTCCAGCCGCGAGCAGTTCGAGGGCTTCATGCGCGAGGTGGCCTGCCCGGCCTGCGCGGGAACCCGGCTCAAGCCCGTCGCCCGGTCCGTGACCGTGGCCGGGCGGCCGATCGCGGAACTGTCCGCGCTGCCCATCAGCGAGCTGGCCACTCTCCTGCCAGAGCTGGAGCTGACCGGGACAGACGCCCAGATCGCCGCCCCTATCCTGGCCGAGATCAGCACCCGGCTGACGTTCCTCCTGGACATCGGCCTGGACTACCTGTCCCTGGACCGGGCCGCCCCCACGCTGGCGGGCGGGGAGGCGCAGCGGATCCGGCTGGCGACCCAGATCGGGTCGGGGCTGGTGGGGGTGTTGTATGTGCTGGATGAGCCGTCGATCGGGTTGCATCAGCGGGATAACCACCGGCTGCTGGAGACGCTGATCCGGCTGCGGGATCTGGGGAACACGCTGATCGTGGTGGAACACGATGAGGACACGATCCGGGCCGCGGACTGGGTGGTGGACATCGGCCCCGGGGCGGGTGAGCACGGCGGCAGCGTGGTGGTGTCCGGGCCGGTGGAGGAGCTGCTGGCCAGCCAGGAGTCGCTGACCGGGGCGTACCTGACCGGGCGGAAAGCCATCCCGGTGCCGGCGGCGCGGCGGCCGCGGTCAAAATCGCGTGAGGTGGTGGTCAAGGGGGCCAGTGAGCACAATCTGAAGGATGTGGAGGCAGCGTTCCCGCTGGGCTGCCTGATCGCGGTGACGGGGGTGTCGGGGTCGGGGAAGTCGACGCTGGTCAACGACATCTTGTATCACGCGCTGGCGCGGGAGCTGCACGGGGCGCGGACGGTCCCGGGCCGGCATGTGCGGGTGACCGGGATGGGGCAGCTGGACAAGGTGGTGCACGTGGACCAGGGGCCGATCGGGCGGACCCCGCGGTCCAACCCGGCCACCTACACCGGGGTGTTTGATCATGTCCGGAAGCTGTTCGCGGCGACCACTGAGGCTAAGGTCCGCGGCTACCAGCCGGGCCGGTTTTCCTTCAACGTCAAGGGCGGCCGGTGCGAGGCCTGCGCCGGCGATGGCACCATCAAGATCGAGATGCAGTTCCTGCCGGACGTGTACGTGCCGTGCGAGGTGTGCCACGGCGCCCGGTACAACACCGACACCCTGGCCGTGCACTACAAGGGCAAGACCATCGCCGACGTGCTGGGCATGCCGATCGAGGAGGCCGCCGGGTTCTTCGCGGCCATCCCGGCCATCCACCGCCACCTCAAGACCCTGGCCGACGTCGGCCTGGGCTACGTCCGCCTCGGCCAGCCCGCGCCGACCCTGTCCGGCGGCGAGGCGCAGCGGGTCAAGCTCGCCGCCGAACTGCAGCGCCGCTCCACCGGCCGGACCATCTACGTGCTGGACGAACCCACCACCGGGCTGCACTTCGAGGACATCCGCAAGCTCCTGGCCGTGCTAGGCCAGCTGGTGGACAGCGGGAACACCGTCATCGTCATCGAGCACAACCTCGACGTCATCAAGACCGCCGACCACGTCATCGACCTCGGCCCCGACGGCGGATCCCGCGGCGGCCAGGTCATCGCCACCGGCACCCCCGAACAGATAGCCACCATCGAAGGCAGCCACACCGGGGCGTATCTGGGCCCCTTGCTCGCCGGCCGGGCGGCTCGGCCGCGGGGCGGCGCGCCGCCGGCCGGGGCGGCGCGCCCGCCGGCCGGGGCCGGCGCGCCCGCCGGCCGGGGCGGCGAGCCCGCCGGCCGGGGCGGGGCGGTCAGCTCCGGCGGCCGCCACACCCCCGCCGCGGCCTGACCTCCGGGGAATACCCCAGGGGGGTTCCCGGTTGTCACCGATGCGACTGCGGAGCCAGGCGGGCCCGGCAGCTGATACGGGCCGCTCATTTAATGACATCCGCGCGCATGGACAGGGTTTTCCGCCAATCGGCACACCGCTTTCCCCGGCCATAGCTATGTCCGCCGAGAGCGAAATACACGTCCGCTGAAGGCGAAACGATTCCCGGAAACAAACCCGGCTGCCGTGCGTTGAAGCGTAAACCACAAGCTGAATTCTCAGGAAGTGAGCAATGAGCGAAACACTCGCCCTGCCGGTGCTGCCGCTGGACGACACAGTGGTGCTGCCGACCATGGTGGTGCCGCTTGACACCTCCGCCGCGGAAGCGCGCGCCGCGATCAGCGCCGCGCAGATGTCCGCCGCAGTGCCGGGCGCGGCTGACGCCACCCCGCACGTCCTGCTCGTCCCCCGGCTCGACGGCAAGTACTCCGCGCTGGGCACGCTCGGCGCCGTCGAGCAGACCGGGCGGCTGCCCAGTGGTGAGCCCGCCGCAGTGATCCGCGGCCTGTCCCGGGTGCGGATCGGGGTTGGCACGACCGGACCTGGTGCGGCCCTGTGGGTCGAGGGCACCGTGGTGGACGAGCCGCCCGCCAGCGCCCGGGCCCAGGAACTGGCCCGCGAGTACCGCGGGCTGGCCGCCACCATCCTCCAGAAGCGGGGCGCGTGGCAGGTTGTGGACGCGCTGCAGCGGATCACCGACCCGTCGGCCCTGGCCGACAGCGCCGGGTACGCCGGCTACCTGTCCATGGAGCAGCACAAGCAGCTCTTGGAGACGATCGACCCCGAGCAGCGGCTGGAGCTGCTCACCGGGTGGGCCCGCGACCAGCTGGCCGAGCTGGACGTCGCCGAGACGATCCAGAACGATGTCCGCGAGGGCATGGAGAAGCAGCAGCGTGAGTTCCTGCTGCGGCAGCAGCTGGCCGCCATCCGTAAGGAACTGGCCCAGCTGGACGGCGAGCCGGGCACGGAGGAGGAGGACTACCAGGCCCGCATCGAGGCCGCCGCGCTGCCCCAGAAGGTGCACGAGGCCGCGATGAAGGAAGCGGCCAAGCTGGAGCGCGCCTCGGACGCGTCACCGGAGGGCAGCTGGATCCGGACCTGGCTGGACACGGTGCTGGAGATCCCGTGGAACGAGCGCACCGACGACGCCTACGACATCGGCGGCGCGCGTAGCATCCTCGACGCGGATCACGCTGGCCTGGATGACGTCAAGGACCGGATCATCGAGTACCTGGCGGTGCGCAAGCGCCGGTCCGACAAGGGCCTGACCCTGGTCGGCGGGCGCCGCAGCGGCGCGGTGCTGGCCCTGACCGGCCCGCCTGGGGTCGGCAAGACCTCGCTGGGTGAGTCCGTGGCCCGCGCCATGGGCCGCAAGTTCGCCCGGGTGGCGCTGGGCGGCGTCCGGGACGAGGCGGAGATCCGCGGTCACCGGCGCACCTACGTCGGTGCGCTGCCCGGCCGGATCGTCCGGGCCATCCGCGAGTCGGGTTCGATGAACCCGGTCGTCCTGCTGGACGAGGTGGACAAGCTCGGCGCGGACTACCGCGGCGACCCCACCGCGGCCCTGCTCGAGGTCCTGGACCCGGCGCAGAACCACACGTTCCGCGACCACTACCTGGAGGTCGAGCTCGACCTGTCGGACGTGCTGTTCATCGCCACGGCCAACGTGCTGGAGCAGATCCCCAGCCCTCTGCTGGACCGGATGGAGCTGATCCAGCTGGACGGCTACACCGAGGCTGAGAAGGTCACGATTGCCCAGGGTCACCTGCTCCCGCGTCAGCTGGAGCGGGCCGGCCTGGAGGCGTCCGACGTGACCTTCACGGAGGCCGCGCTGCACAAGCTGGCCGGGGATTACACCCGCGAAGCGGGTGTCCGGTCGCTCGAGCGGACCATCGCCCGGGTGCTGCGGAAGATCGCCGCGCAGGTGGCGAGCGGCACGGCGACACTGCCTGTCACCGTGGACGTGGCCGACCTGCACGGGTACCTGGGTCACCCGCGGCACACGCCGGACTCGGCGGAGCGGACCGCGGTGCCTGGCGTGGCTACCGGCCTGGCGGTCACCGGCACCGGCGGGGACGTCCTGTTCATCGAGGCGTCGCTGGCCGACCCGGAGACCGGCACCACCGGTGTGACGCTCACCGGACAGCTCGGCGACGTGATGAAGGAGTCGGCCCAGATCGCGCTGTCCTACCTGCGCTCGCACGGCGCCGAACTGGAACTGCCGGTCGGCGACCTGAAGGACCGGGGCGTGCACGTGCACGTGCCCGCGGGTGCGGTGCCCAAGGACGGGCCCAGCGCCGGGGTCACCATGACCACCGCGCTGGCGTCCCTGCTCTCCGGGCGGCTGGTCCGCTCCGACGTGGCGATGACCGGTGAGGTCTCGCTGACCGGGCGGGTCCTGCCGATCGGCGGGGTGAAGCAGAAGCTGCTCGCCGCGCACCGGGCTGGCATCACCACGGTGCTGATCCCGAAGCGCAACGAGCCCGACCTGGAGGACGTGCCGGAGAATGTCCGGGAGCAGCTCGACGGTGCATGCCGTGAGCGACGTCCGCGAGGTGCTCGACCTGGCCCTCGAGCCGGCCCACGCTCAGGCGGCCTTCGCCGCCTGAGAGATCGCCGGCTGAGCACCTGGCCTGACGCTGAGCACCTGGCCGGCTAGGGACCTGGCCGGCTGGGGACCTGGCGGCTGGGCTGGGGGATCAGGCGCCATTGAAACCGGCCGCCCCCGGGTAACGGGGACGGCCGGTTTCGCTGTGCCCGGAGTGGCCGTCGGGATACGAGGTGGTCCCGGCCCGGGATGGCGGCCGCAGCCACCGGGTCTGCTTCTCGGACGACCCGCTGATCGAGCCGTGGTGACTGGGGGTACTCCGGATCATCGCGCCGCCCTGGTCAACCGGCGGGGCCCCCGTATGCATGTCACAGCGAGCCTCGCCTGCCCCGCCCGCCGCCCGCTTCACCTCAGTGAGTAGCTCTTACGCCCGGCTGCCCGGGCCCGGTACGCTCGGTGCCCATGCGTGGCATCGAGCTCCTCGGGGTCCCGTCGGCCGCCGGGACACACGGACCGGGCCAGGAGGACGCGCCGACCTGGGTGCGTGACGCGGGCCTGCTCACCGGGCTCGCCGCCCGCGGGATGGCGGTGCGCGACCATGGTGACCTGCCCCGGATCCCGTTCCGCCCGGACCCGGACCACCGGCATCAGCAGAACCTGGGCCTGGTCAGCGAGGTGGTCCAGAACGTGGCCGGCCGGGTCGCGGCGCTATGCGGCCAGGGGCCGGCATCCCGCTGATCCTGGGTGGGGACTGCACGATCACCCTGGGTGTGCTGGCGGGCTTCCTGGAACACCACCCTGAGGCCGGCCTCATGTACTTCGACGGGGACATTGACGTGTCCACCCCGCAGACGACGACGTCCGGGATCCTGGACACCATGGGCCTGGCTCATCTGCTCGGCTCAGGTACCCGGGAGCTGGCCTGGATCGGGCCGCGGTACCCGCTGATGCCAGGCGAGCGGGTCGTCGCGTTCGGCTACGACTTCGCCGAGGCTTCCGAGTCCGCCCGGGCCTGGCTCGCCGACCAGAAGGTCACCCAGTACCCGGCCAACGGCATGGACGACCCTCCGGCCCGCGCCGCGGAAGCCATGTCCTCCCTGGCGGGCCGTTCCCGGCCGGTGCTGGTCCACTTCGATATCGACGTGATCGACTCGACCGAGTTCCCGCTGGCCGACTTCCCGCACTTCAACCAGGGACTGGGCTACGCGGACGCGCTAGCCTGCCTGCGGGTCTTCTGCCGCCACGAGGCGTTCGGCGGCCTGGTCATCACCGAGGTGAACCCGCACCGCGACCCAGACGGGCAGCTCACCGCCCGGCTGGCCGCGGACATCGCCGAGATCCTGGCTGGCTAGCGCACAGCTAGCGCACGCTCAGGCCCGAACGTCGGCCATCAGGCGGCGGGCGGTTCCACCCGTCACCGCCGCCCAGGCCTTCTCCGGCAGGCCCGGGCTGGCCAGACCGGCCAGCAGTTCGGTCACGGTCAGCCCGGTGTTGGGCGCGTCCGAGCCAAACAGCAGCTTGCCCGCGAGCGCGGTCAGCTGCGAGGCCGTCGGCCGGACCGGATGGTGGATCACCGGCGTGAGATCGGCGTACACATGCTCGTGGTCGGCCACCAGCCGCAGGGCGGCCTGCGAAGCCGTATGGCCGCAGTGCGCGATGATCACCCGGGCCCCGGGGTGACGGCGGGCCACCTCGGCCACGGGCTCCAGTTCGGCGTCATCCGTGTGGCCGTCCGCCGCATGACCGGCGTGCAGCACGACCGGCAGGGCCACCTCGGCCGCGTACGCCCAGACCGGGTCGAGGCGCGGGTCGTCGGGGGTGAACTCGCCGACCGAGCAGTGCAGCTTCAGCACCCGCAGGCCCATATCCTCGACCGCGCTGCGCAGCAGGGTGAGCGGCTGGTCGTCGCCGGGGTGGACCGTGCAGCCGCCGATGACCCGGACCGGGCCGCCGCGCCGGGCGGCGACCAGTCCGGCCATGGACTTGTTGAGGTCCGCGGCTGAGCCGGGACGGCGCGCGTAGGGCAGCGACCACACCTCGCTGACCCCCTCGGTGGCGAGCCGGTCGCACGCCTCGCCGAGGTCCGCGGGGTAGGCGAAGCGGCCGCTGTCGATCCCGTAGCGGTCGAAGAACCCGCGGATCGCGGCCTGCAGCCGGAGCGGCAGGAGGTGGACATGCGCGTCCACCACGTCGTGAAAGCGATGATGGTCCACGTCGCTGAGGGCATCACCGGGAACATCGCTGGAGGCGACACCGGAAGCATCGCTCGAGGCGTCTCCGGGAACATGGCTGAGGGCGTCACTAGGCACGAGTCTGGTTTACCCGGTACGGCGACCAGTGGGCACCCAGGGTTCGGCCGGCTCCGTTCACCGAAACTGCGACCGTGGAAGCCTTCCCTGCCGATGAGAACCCGTCGGGCGGCCTTCGCCGGCGCAGAGGCGGTTCAGGGAGCATCGGGCGAACCGGGCTTCTGGCGCCGCCCGACCCAACCTCCCGATACTAGATTCGATATTGGAGTGCGACGGAAGAAGAAATTCGATACTATTGTCGAGGAGGCAGGGCCGCCCACCGGGGAGGTGATCAGGTGCCCGCAGCGATGCCGCACCCTCTTCCCGACGACGGCTCCCAGAGCCCGGCTGTCGGTCCCGCTACTGCGGGAGGGTCATCTGTTTCCCGGGCGCCGGCCGGGCCCGTCTCACCCGAGTATCCGGCCGCCTTAGCCCCCGCTCCCTTCCTGGGTGGGCCGGATCAGGACGAGATCCTGGACTGGGAGCTGGCCGCGCTTCCGCATGAGGAAGAACTGTCGGAGGCGTATCCCGAGGAGGATGGGACCGGGCCGGTCGACGATGAGGTGTGGCAGGACGAGATCTCTTATGTCGTCCTGGCCGCTCCCGGTGCAGCTGGTCCCGGTGCAGCCGCTGATGCCGGTGCGGCCGCTGGCGACCCCGCTGCCCCCGCCGCCAGCGCCATTGCACCCGAGCCCGGCTCCGGTACTGCGGCTCCAGGCCCGGCACCCACTTCCAGTCCTGAGGATTTCGCGGAAGGCGGGGCGGCCGACGTCCTAGTGCCGGGACCGGAGCTGGCCACTCTCGTTGATCTCGTCCAGCGCGAGGGCCTGGGCAGCCTCGATGATGATCAGCTGACCGGGGTGTTGCAGGCTGCGGACCGGCTGGCGGCCTGGTCTGCGTCGATCCGGGTGGCAGCGGTGTCCGGGCTGGCGGCCCGCCGTGCGGCGGCGGGCGAGGCGACGGGGGACTGGCGGCCGCTGGATCACGTCGATGACGAGGTCGCGATCGCCTTGACGCTGACCCGGCGCAGCGCCGGGCGGCTGCTGGAGCTGGCGCTCGGGCTGGACCGGCTGCCGTTGACCCGCGCCGCGCTGGCCGCCGGGCTGATCGATGAGCGGCGCGCCGAGGTGATCACCGGGGAAGTCGCCGGGCTCGATGACGCGCACGCCGCCGCGGTCGAGAAGCTGATCATCGGCCGGGCGCCGGGCCTGACCAGCGGGCAGCTGCGGGCCCTGGTCCGCCGCGCGGTCCTGGCCGCTGACCCCGGGGCCGCCCGCCGGCGCAAGGAGCAGGCGCTGAAGGACGCGCGCGTGGAGCTGTTCCCCGAGACCTCCGGCACCGCCGCGCTGGCCGGCCGGGACCTGCCCCCGGCCGCCGTGCTGGCCGCCGACAAGCACCTGACCGCGCTGGCCCAGGCGATGAAAGCCGCCGGGCAGCCCGGCACCCTGGACATCCTGCGCGCCTGGGCCTACCTGCACCTGCTGTCCGGCCAGCCCGCCGCCACCCTCATCCCTGCCACCACCCCCGGCACCGGCACCGGCACCCCGGGCACCGGCGCGCCCGGTGACGGGACGCCTGGCGGCGCGGGCGGCGGCCTGCCCGGCGGGCCCGCCCCATCCGGGCTGCGCGGCAGCGTGAACCTGACTATGCCGCTGTCGGCCTGGCTCGGCTGGACCCAGGCTCCCGGCGACGTCCCCGGCTTCGGGCCCGTGGACGCTGAGGACTCCCGCACCCTCGCCGGCCTGCTCGCCAGGCCCGGCAACCAGTGGTGCCTGTCCCTCACCGACCCCGCCGGGCATCCCGTCGCGCACGCCTGCGCCCGCCACGGCCCACCCGACCCCGCTGGCCCACCTCGCACCCCGGGCAGCACCGGCCCCCACGGGAGGGCCAGCCCCGGCGCAGGCCCCGGCCCCCCGGTCCCGGGCTGGCTGCGCGGCCTGAGGTTCACCACCCTGCCGGCCACCGGCTGCACCCACACCCGCCGCTCCCGCGGCTACCAGCCCAGCCCCGCCCTGCGCCACCTCACCCAGATCCGCAACCCGACCTGCACCGCCCCCGGCTGCCGCCGCCCCGCCACCCGCTGCGACCTCGACCACACCACCCCCTACCACCACGGCGGCCTCACCTGCCTGTGCAACATCGGGCCCGCCTGCCGCCACGACCACCACTGCAAGCAAACCCCCGGCTGGACCCTCACCCAGCCCGCCCCCGGCTACTTCACCTGGACCACCCCCGGCCACCGCAGCCACACCACCACCCCCGCCCACTACCCCGAATAAACACCGCGGGTGACGCGCGACGCGCTATTGGTGGCCAGGAACAGCAAGGCTCGGGGTGAGCGACTTCACCTTCACCCTGCGGAACCAGGTACTGAGCCCGCGCCCGGGTGTAGCTGGGTGGCTCAATCGCGAACTCGACGAGGCCATCAGCGGACCCGTTGACCATCGACCGCCCGGCGATCGCGGCTGTGGCCCTCTGGTTCACCCTGCCTGCCGGGCGCTCGGCACTGCCTTCCGTCGGCGTTCCCCTCACCAAGCCCATGGCCCGGTCAACGCCGATACCCGCCCCGGGAGCCTGCGCAGCTGGGTGAGCCAGGTTCCGGGGGCGGGTGGCGAGACTTGGATAGGGGTGAGGGGTGAGCCCTGGGTCAGACGTGGCCTTCGCCGGGGATGACGACCACCGGGCAGGGAGCGTGGTGCGTGACCTGCGCGCTGACCGAGCCCATCAGCAGGCGGGCGAAGCCGCCGTTGCCCCGGGCCCCGACGACCAGCAGGTCCGCTCCGGTCCCGGCCTTGATCAGTTCGGCGGCGGGCGAGCCGCAGACCGACCGGACCGTGACCGCGGGCGCATGCTCGCCGAAGGGGGCGGCTGCCTTGTCGGCACCCTCCTGCGCGGCGGCCCGGGCGCGTGTCTCCTCGGCCTCGTCCTCGGGGTAGCTGATCGGGCTCTGGGTCCACGCGCTCATGGCGACCGGGTGGACGGCGAGGACGGTAAGCGGGGTCCGCCGAAGCGCGGCCTCTTTCATTGCCCATTCGAGTGAACGCTGGGAGTGCTCCGAGCCATCGACTCCCACGACAATTCCAGGCATGGCTCCTCCTGAGACCAGCAGCTCACCGGGTGTGGCGATCGGCCGGATTCCCGGTGCTTATGTCTCTGACGATAAAACCGCGGCCCTGCGCCGGGTCAGAGGCCCTGCGCCCGCCGCTACAGGACGTTCGGGCACGTCAGGCAGGCCCATTGTCCCGCGAGATGGGGCGCCAGCCCGGCTAGGGTGAGCGCACGGGAGACCTGCGCCGAGGCGATCCGGGTGGACGAGAAGTTCGGACCGACGAGGCGATCCGGCTGAACGAGGAGTTCGGACGGACGAGGCGATCCCGGGCGAACGAGGAGTTCGGACGGACGACGCGATCCGGATGGACGAGGGGGTTCGGATGGACGGGCAAGACAGAAAACGGGCAGCGGCTGGGAAGCCATCCGGCGCACCGGAGAACGGGACACCAGAGACGATCAAGGTGTTCCTGCTGGATGACCATGAGATCGTCCGGATGGGCGTCCGCGACCTCCTCGAAGCCGAACCCGGCATCACCGTCATCGGCGAAGCCGGCACCGCCGCCTCCGCCCTGGCCCGCATCCCCGCCCTCAAACCCGACGTGGCCATCCTCGACATCCGCCTCCCCGACGGCGACGGCGTCAGCGTCTGCCGCGACATCCGCTCCAAAATGCCCCAGCTCGCCTGCCTCATGCTCACCAGCTTCAGCGACGACGAAGCCCTCTTCGACGCCATCATGGCCGGCGCCTCCGGCTACGTCCTCAAGCAGATCCGCGGCACCGACCTCGTCGGCGCCGTCCGCACCATCGCCTCCGGCCAGTCCCTCCTCGACCCCGAAGCCGCCAGCCGCGTCATGCGCCGCATGCGCGACCAGGCCACCGCCGCCGACCCCCTGGCCGGCCTCACCGACCAGGAACGCCGCATCCTCGCCCTCATCGGCGAAGGCCTCACCAACCGCCAGATCGGCGAGCACCTTTTCCTGGCCGAGAAAACCGTCAAGAACTACATCTCCGCCCTCTTCGCCAAGCTCGGCATGCAACGCCGCGCCCAGGCCGCCGCCTACGCCGCTCACGTGTTCAGCGGGCAGAGCTCCCGGCGCGTGCACGACGGCGGCTGACTGCGCTCGGGCCGCGCTGCTCAGCTCGACCGCGCCGGCTCCGGGCTACCGAGCTCGACCCCGCTGCTCAGCTCGGACCGCGCCGGCTCCGGGCTACCGAGCTCGGCCACGCTACCGAGCTGTGCCGCGCTACCCAGCTCGGCCACGCTGCCCAGCTCGGCCGGGCTGGTCACCACCACCACCGGGCACGGTGCTGCGCGCAAGCAAGCCAGGACCACGGGGCTGATGTGGTCCATGGGCCGGCGGCTGCCCTGCGCCGCCGTCACGCCCCCGAGGACCAGCAGTTCCACGCCGCACGCGCGGTTCAGCAGTACCTTGGCGGGCAGTCCCTCAACTGCCTCCAGCAGCAAACCCCGCCGGTCGCCACTGTCCGGGCCCGCCGCGTGATGCGCGTGCCGGACCACCGCGGCCGAGCAGAGCCTCCGCCTCGTGACGGCCCGCGTCCAGGCCCGGGCCGCACGGTCCAGGCGCATAGGGGGCACGTCGCCGGGCCGCAGGCTCCCACGCATGCACCACGTGCAGCACGGCATCCCGGAGCGCGGCTTCCCGGTAAGCCCAGCACAGCGCGGCGGCCGCGGCGGCCGATCCATCGATTCCGACCATGATCCGCCGTCCCGACCGCCCGGCATCAGTTGTCATCGCAGCACCTCCGGGACCAGCCTGACCTGGGCCGGGGCTGCTCCGCCAAGGCCCAACGGCCCCGCTTGACGGGACCTCAGGCCGCTGCCGGCAGCGACCAGATGCGGCCAGGATCAGAGCAGTGGCATACATGAGCGAATCGCGGACCGGAAGGAGACACCGTGACTGCCAAGTACGGCACCGGAAGCGGCGGGACTGGCAACGGCAGTGGCGGGACCAGGTCGGCGATTGAGGACCCGGGCGCCCTGGAGACCACACCGGAGGCCCTGCGCGGGGCCGGATACCAGCGGCCGCCAGGGTCCGCCCCAGACAGCGAGCGGCCGGGGCTGGTGGCGATTGACCCGGCCGAGTGCTACGAACTACTGGCCGACGGCGGGGTCGGGCGCGTGGTGTTCGACACCACCGACGGCCCGGTGGTCCTGCCGGTCAACTTCGGCATGGCCGGGCACACCGTCGTGCTGCGCACCGGCGCGGACACCGAGCTCGCCGCGCGGCTGGACTGCCAGGTCGCCTTCGAGGTGGACCGGCTCGATGAGGCGCTGAGCCAGGGCTGGAGCGTCCTGCTCGCCGGGCACGCCACGGAGGTCAAGAAGGAAGAGCAGGTCCGCCGGATCGAGGCTCGCACCCACGTGCAGCCCTGGGCCGGCGGGGCCCGCGACGTCTACGTCCAGATCCATCCCCACCGGATCAGCGGCCGGCGGATCGGCAGCTGACCAGGCCGTTACTGCCCAGCCGGCGCCGCCTCACCCGCCGGCTGGGCCGGTACGGGCTGCTGCGGTGGCTCGGCACGGCCACGGCGGGCAGGCTGGCTGCGGCCACGGCGCACCGGCGCGGCGCGTTTGGGCGTCTTGGCGCCGTCGCGGGGTGGCGGTTCCCGGCCCGGGGGCTGGGAGGGCCGGGGCCGGACGGGCAGCGCGGGGATGTCCCGGGTCTCCGGCCGGCCAGGCGCCACCGCGACGGGCGTCCCGTGATGAGTGATCTCCAGCGGTGGTCCCTCGCCGTCGAGGATGTAGGTGGCGTTGCCCGGCATCACCTCCACCCGCAGGTGACGCCCGCGCAGGATGAGCGTGAACGTGAGCCGGGTCAGCGCCCCGGGCAGTTTCGGCGCGAATCCGGGCGGCTTCCCGGGGCAGTACCGCATCCCGCCGAAGCCCTGAACCAGCACGATCCATGACCCGGCCAGCGCCGCGATGTGCAGGCCGTCCCGGGTGTTGTGCTCCAGGTCGGCCAGGTCCATCAGGGCCGTCTCGGCCAGGTAGTCATAGGCCAGGTCCAGGTGACCGGTGTCCGCGGCGACGACCGCCTGGGTGCACGCGGACAGGGAGGAGTCCCGGACCGTGAGCGCCTCGTAGTACTCGAAGTCCCGGGCCTTCTCCTCTTCGGTGAAGGCGTCCGGGCACATCTGGATGGCCAGCACCAGGTCGGCCTGCTTGACCACCTGCTTGCGGTACAGGTCGAAGTACGGGAAATGGGCCAGCAGGGGGTACTGCTCCGGGCTGGTCCGGGCGAAGTCCCAGACCTGGTGCTCGGTGAACCCCTCCGCCTGGCAGTGCACGCCGCACCCGGGGTCGTAGGGCAGCGTGATGCCGTCCGCCGCGGCCACCCAGGCGGCCATCTCGTCCGCGGAGACCCGCAGTTCCCGGGCCCGCTCCGGGTAGCGCTGGGCCACCTGGGCCGCCGCGCGCATGTTCCGCGCGGCCATCACGTTCGTGTAGATGTTGTTGTCCGCGACCGCGCTGTACTCGTCCGGCCCGGTGACCCCGTCGATCCGGAAGGTCCCGCCCCCGTCGTGATGCCCGAGCGAGGACCAGAGCCGGGCGGTGTGCACGAGCAGGTCAAAACCGGTCGTTTTCTCAAATTGTTCGTTGCCGGTCGCCTCCGCGTACTGCGCGGCCGCGTGCGCGATGTCCGCGTTGACGTGGAAGGCGGCGGTCCCGGCGGGCCAGTAAGCCGAGCACTCGGCGCCACTGATCGTGCGCCAGGGGAAGGCGGCCCCGCGCAGGCCGAGCTGAGCGGCCCGGTCGAGCGCCGCAGGCAGGGTGCTCTGCCGCCAGCGCAGCTCGTGCGGCCGCGGCGTCCGGGATGGTGTAGGTCAGCACCGGCAGCACGAACGTGTCGGCGTCCCAGAAGGTGTGTCCGTCGTAGCCATTCCCGGACAGGCCCTTGGCCGGGATGGGCAGGCCCTCCCGCGGGCGCCGGCCTGCAGCACGTGGAACATGCCGAACCGGGCGGCCTGCTGGATCTCCTCGTCGCCCTCCAGTTCCACGTCGGCCCGCGCCCAGAAATCGTCCAGGTAGGCCCGCTGCTCCTCGGCCAGCCCTTTCCAGCCGGTCTGCACGGCCACCGTGAGCGCGCCCTCGACCTGGTCCTGCAGGGCAGGCCGGGAGCGCGTGCCCGACCAGCCGTAGGCCACGAACTTCACCAGCTGGAGCGGCTGCCCCGGCTGGAGCCGGGTGCCCACGGTAAGCCGGGCCAGGTCCGGCCGGGCCTCGCTCTGGGTGTGCGTGTCCGCGTCGCAGGCCAGCGCGTGCTGCATGGCGGCCGACACCGTCAGGTCGCTGTGCTTGGTCCGGTGCATCAGCCCGGCCCGGCTGCCTGTGGCGCCGAATTCCACCGACTCCAGCGGCGCCTCGAGCACCGCGGCGACCCGGGGGTCGCCGCCGGGCGGCGGCAGCTCCTCGTTGGCGACCAGCTCGGACTGCAGCACCACGCGGACCGGGCCGTCCAGGGACTCGACCTGGTAGCTGATGGCCGCGATCGAGCGCTGGCTCAGCGAGACCAGCCGGACCGAGCTGACCCGCACCCGGCGGCCGGCGGGTGATACCCAGTCGGCCCGCCGGGTCAGCGTGCCGGCCCGGAAGTCCAGCACCCGCTCGTGCTTCAGCAGGTCGCCGTAGCGGATGTCGAACGGCTCGTCGTCAACCAGCAGCCGGATCAGCTTCCCGTTGGTGACGTTGATCACCGTCTCGCCGGACTCGGGGAAGCCGAAGCCGGCCTCGGCGTAGGGCAGCGGGCGCCGCTCGTACACGCCGTTCAGGTAGGAGCCCGGGAGACCGTGCGGCTCCCCTTCGTCCAGGTTCGCCCGCCAGCCGATGTGCCCGTTGGCCAGCGCGAACACGGACTCGGTCTGGGGCAGCATCTCGGGGTGCAGCGTGGTCTCCCGGAGCACCCAGGGCTCGACGGGGAACGCCGGATGCTGGATCACCGTTCGTCCAGCAGGTCGGCGAGGTCCTGCACCACGATGTCGGCCCCGGCCTCGCGGAGCGCGTCGGCCTGCCCGGCCCGGTCCACGCCGACCACGAAGCCAACGTGGCCGGCCTTCCCGGAGGCCACCCCGGCTTGCGCGTCCTCGTAGACCACCCCCTCGGCGGGCGTGACTCCCAGGGCGCGGGCCGCGTACAGGTAGGTGTCCGGGGCGGGCTTCCCGGCCAGCCCTTCCCGCTTCCCCACCACGCCGTCCACGACCACGTCGAACTGGTCGCTGATCCCGGCCGCGGCGAGCACGCTGGCGGCGTTGGCGCTGGAGGTCACCACAGCGCGGCGCAGCCCGGCCTGGCCGGCGGCGTGCAGGTAGCGGATCGAGCCCGGGTAGACCTGGACCCCGCCGTCGGCGATCTTGCGCAGCACGATCTCGTTTTTCTGGCTGCTCAGCCCGGCGATGGTGGGCGTCCCCGGCGGGTCGCTGTCGCTGCCTTCCGGCAGATTTATCCCCCGGGCCTGCAGGAACGAGCGGGTCCCGTCAGCCCGGGGCTTCCCGTCCACGTACTTGTCGTAATCGGCGACGGGGTCGAACGGGACGAATGCCTCGCCGGTGCGCTCCGCCCGCTGGCGCAAGAAATCGTCGAACATCTCCCGCCAGGCCGCCGCGTGCACCGTGGCCGTCTGCGTCAGCACACCATCGAGGTCGAACAGGCAGCCACGGCTGCGGTCAGGGATACCCAGCACAGAACCAGCCTATGAGGTCCGGCCTAGCCCGTGGGCGTAGGCCAGCCTAAGACGCGCACCGGGACCATTGGCCCTGACGGGGCGGTAGCGGGCGCGGTTTCCTGAACGCAGCGGGATGCGTGCACCCGCTGTGATGCGTGCACCCGTCGTCCAGGAGAGGACCAGGAGGAGGACGCCATGGGTGATCTGCATTTGACGCCGCGGCTGGCCTCGTTACTCGTCAAGGCCGCGACCGCGGCGCCATCGTTCCGCAACAGCCAGCCCTGGTGGTTCCTGGTCCGGCCGGATGATGCGGTCATCGAGTTGCACGCGGACCCCGCCCAGGTGCCGCCGCGGACCGACCCGGACGGGCGCGCGGCGCACATCTCCTGCGGGGCCGCACTGTTCAGCCTGCGCCTGGCGGTCACCTGCGCGAAGGCAGAGCCCATCACCCGGCTGCTCCCGAACCCGGCGGACCCCCGGCTGCTGGCCACGGTGCGGCTCGCAGGCCCGCACCGCCCGCAGGCCCGGGAACTGGATCTCTACGCGGCACTGTGGCGCCGGCACACAGACCCCGGCTGCCGTCCCGGGCCGTCGCTGAGTGCATCTCTCCTGGCCGCCCTGGCCGAGGCGGCCGCCCTGGAGGGCACGACGCTGTTCCCGCGTGGCCAGAAGGCCGTGCTCGCCACGGCGACCGCTGGCCGGCTGGACTGGCTGGGCAGGCCAGGCGCTGGAACGAGTCCTGCTGCTGGCCACCCAGCACGGCGCCGTCGCCGGCCCGTTGCATGAGGCGCTGGACATCCACGCCCTGGGGCCCGTGTCCAGCCTCGGCGGACAGCACCCGCAGCTCGCCCTCAGGCTGGGCCAGGGACCGCCCGGGCCGGCCACCCCGCGGCGCCCGGTCGCGGAGGTACTGCGCATCGCGAGCGCCCTGACGACCTGATGACCTGATGCACCAGCCTGCCCCGCCGGGTCGTAACGTTGTCCCGTGACCGCGCCACCGGACAGCCAGCCGCTTCCGGCCATCCCGGCATCGGCCGGAGCGCTGATCTTCGACCGGGCGGGGCGGCTGCTCATCCTCAACCCGGTCTACAAGTCCGGGTGGACCATCCCCGGCGGCGTGATGGAGGCCGACGGTGAGACCCCCTGGACGGCCTGCCTGCGTGAGGTGCGGGAGGAATGCGGCCTGACTGTGCACCGCGGCCACCTCGCGTGCGTGGATTTCCGGCCACCTCGCCCCGGCAAGCCGGGCGGCCTGCGGTTCCTGTTCGACTGCGGAACGCTGCCGGAGGAAGAACTCGCGGCGATCGTGCTGCAGCCGGAGGAGGTCTCGAAATACCTGCTTGAGCCGCTGCGGAGCGCCCTGAAACTGCTGCGCAAGCCCATCCGGCGGCGGGTGCGCGCCGCCCTCCGGCCCGGCGGCCCGCACTACCTGGAGAACGGCCGGCCGGTGCCGGGAGTGGGGCCTTAGCACCGGGCCTTTCGCCCCGGGGCGGCGGGAGCAACGCCCCTGCCCGGACGGACGGCCGCAGTGCGACGCTGGTGTCATGTTCCGGAGAAACGTGCAGCCAGGCGCAGCCGACGCCGGGCAGCGGGCTGCTGCCGCCGGGCATCCCGCCGGCAGCGCCCTGAGGTCCACGAAGCCGCCGCCCGCGGTCGCGGGCCGGTCGTGCTGCTGCCCAGCGAAACCGCAGGTCAAGGTCATCATGCCGGCCAGTGCGGCGCGACCGCATCCCGTGGACCTGTGGCTCTGCGGCCACCACTACCGCGTCTGCCACGCGGCCCTGGCCGAGGCCAGGCGCGGCCGTGCAAACCCTCGGCGACGCCGGCGACTGGCTGGCCACCGCGGCACTGTAGGACAGGGCGCTGCAGGACAGGGCGCTGTAGGCAGGCGCTGCAGGACAAGACGCTGCAGGACAGCGCCCTCCCGGTTATTCCCCCGGGACGGACGCGACGGGCCCATGCGCGTGGCTCAGCACCGCGTGGGTGACCGAGCCGACCCCCACAGCGGGCGGCTGACTAAGCGCATGCCTGCCCAGCACGACCAGGTCAGCGCGAGCGGACGACCCGGAGAGGATCCGGCCCGGGTGCGCGTGCACCACCTCCCAGCGGGCCTCTACCTCGGGGAACTTCTCCCGCCAGCCGGTGACCACGCTCTCCAGGCGCCTGTTCTCCTCCTCCGCCGCTTCCACGTGCCCGGGAAGGGACCAGGTATAGGCGTGCACGGCGAACAGCCGCGCCTTCCGCAGCGACGCCTCTTCGAAGGCGAAGGCCAGGGCCGCACCGGACTGGGCCGGGTCACGGACGCCTACCACGACCTCTCGGTGCGCGGCCATGGTCTCCTCGCGGGCCACCACGACCGGGACCGGCGCGTGAGTCGCCACGTACCTGCTCACCGAGCCGAGGATCATCGCGCTGAATCCCCCGGCGCCGCGGGAGCCCAGCACCAGCATCGAGGCGTCCCGCCCGGCCCCCACCAGGACCTCGGCCGGCGAGCCGGCCAGCAGCTGAGTCTCGATCGCCAGCCCCGGCTCCAGCGCCGCGGCCTGCTGCGCCGCCGCGCCCAGGGCCCGGGTCATGGAATGCTCGA
Organism: uncultured Actinomycetes bacterium; assembly: GCA_963711485.1. Taxonomy (GTDB): domain Bacteria; phylum Actinomycetota; class Actinomycetes; order Streptosporangiales; family Streptosporangiaceae; genus RYN-230. Next base: position 180,014 of record CAVQEM010000041.1, on the reverse strand, counting down.
CCATGCCGGCCACCGTGTCACGGGTCGCGGGGCTGGGGGTCATCCGCGGAGGCAGCACCGGGATCGCCACGACCCGCAGCGACGTTCCGCGCAGCACCGCCTCACGGGCGGCCCATTCCACCGCCCGCAGGGACCCCTGCGAACCATCCGTGCCCGCGATTACCGGCTTCGTCGCCATGGATCTCCTCCCAGCGGCCGTTGTTGCCCTGCTCTTACCCAGCCTCGCTGGGAAGGCGGCAGGCAGCTGCGCCCTCCGGCTCCAAGCCTGCCCGAACGGGACCGCCGCGCGCCCGGGACCAGCGGCCCGCGATCCCGGGCCGAATGACCCTGCTGGCCTGGATCGGCAGGTAGCACCCTAGTGATGTGACACCCGCCGCGCAGGACCAAGGGCGGTGGCAGGCCTACCGGGAGCTGATGGGACAGGGCGGTCTCGTGGGACCGTAAGACCCACCGTCGCCAGGACGGACATCTTCCCGGCGCCACACTGGTCCATGGTGCGGCGGGTGCCGCCGACTTTCCTGGGCGGTACCTGCGGCGCGCAGGTGCCGGCAGCCGAGGAGTGATCATGAAGAAGAAGACGATCCTGCTCGCCGTGGACGCCGCCCAGCACGTCCAGGCGGCCGCGGACATGACCCTCGAACTCAGCCGGGACACCGGCGATGAGGTCGTGGTCCTGCACGTGCACGAGTTCGCCGTAGGCCGGTTCGGCCGGATTCGCGTGGATTGCGCCGACGGTGAAGGCGAGCAACTCGTGGCCAGACTGGTCAACGACCTGCGCGCCGAGGGAATCACCGCCGAGGGAGACATCCGCGAAGCCGAGTTTGGGCATATCTCCCGCACGATCCTGGAAATTGCTGACCACTACGACGCCCGGCTCATCGTCCTCGGTGCGCGCGGGCGTCACGACCTGCCGCATCTGCCGTTGGGTAGCGTCTCCCACCGGCTGCTGCACGCGGCACACCGGCCGGTGCTGATCGTGCCGCGCCCGACTGCCCACCCTGCCACGGCCCGGGACGAGTCGGCACGGCAGGATAAGGCCGTCCGGACCGCCGGGGCGGTGGCCGCCGCTGAATAATTACCCACAGGGAAAATGATGGATCTGAACAGCCGCTACATGAGCCTGAACCTGCGTAACCCCCTGGTCGCCTCCGCGTCGCCGCTGGCGAGCACCGTCGATGGGGTGCGCGCGCTGGCCGACGCCGGGGTGGCGGCCGTGGTTCTCCCGTCCTTGTTCGAGGAGGAAGTCGAGCGGGAGATGCGGCAGAACGAGGCCCTGGCCGACGCGGGCACCGAGAGCTTCGCGGAATCGCTGTCGTACTTCCCCTCCGCGGCCGAAGCCGACGTGACCCCCCACCGCTATCTGAGCCTGGTGGAGCGGGCCGCGGCCGCCGTTGAACGTGCCGGTCATCGCCAGCCTGAACGGGGTCACCACCGGAGGGTGGACGGACTACGCGGCCGCGCTGCAGGATGCGGGGGCGGCCGCCATCGAGCTGAACATCTACCACCTGCCCGGCGACCCGATGATCCCGGGCCGCGAGGTGGAGCAGCGGCACGTGGAGATCGTGACCACCGTCAAGGCGGTGGTGAACGTGCCGGTCGCGGTGAAGCTCAGCCCCTACTTCAGCTCCCCCGGGGAGATGGCGCTGCGCCTGGACCAGGTCGGCGTGGACGGCCTGGTGCTGTTCAACCGGTTCATCCAGCCCGACATCGACCCGGAGACACTCACGATCAGCGTGGCCTTCGGGCTGTCCAGCCCGGCTGAGGGACGGCTGCCCCGGGCCTGGATCGCCCGGCTGGCCGGCCGGGTCCGGGCCTCGCTCGCCGCCAGCACCGGGGTCAGCAAACCAGAAGACCTGGCCGCCTACCTGCTGGCCGGCGCGGACGTGGTGATGACCACATCGGCGCTGCTGCGGAACGGGCCCGGGTACGCCACGACGCTGCTCGAGGGCTTGGAAGACTGGATGAAGCGGCACGACTTCAGCAGTGTGGACAGCCTGCGCGGGAAGCTGGCCGCTCCGGCCGACATCGCCGGCTCCGCATGGCAGCGGGCCGGGTACGTCAGCTCGCTGCGCGCCGCCAACCAGGGACGCGGCTCCTGGTAGAGAGCTTCACCCGGGGGCGGAGGACGTTACCCGGGGGCGGAGAACGTTAGCCCTTATGCGGCTCCTGGATGCCCAGGAGGTCCCGGTGCTGCCAGGCCAGCCGGATCAGGGCCGCACCCGCCGTCTGCAGCGGCGCGCCCCCGCCGGTGAAGTGGTCCACGCTGGCCTGGGTGAAGGGGATCGCGGCCGAGCCGTCCTGGGTCACCACCCGGCCCTCCGCGTTCTCGGTGACCAGGCCGTGGAACATCCGGTCGAACACGGGCGCGTCGAAGACGGCCACGGTCAGGATGTCAGTGGCCAGCGTCAGCGGGTCGACCCCCACCCCGAGGCAGCTGACCCGCAGGGTGCCCGCATCCCGGGCGGCGGCCAGCGCCCGGTGGAACGGCCACCGCCCGTAGTCGAGCCGGCCGCCATGGGTGGGGTACTCCTCGGACCCGCCCAGCAGTTCCTCGCTGAACTCGCGCGTCATGCACCGCCACAGGCTGAGGTCGTGGCGCTGCGCGGCCGGTACGGCGGTGACCGGCTGGAAGATGCCCGCGGGCATCACCTGGTAGGCGCCGCCCGCATGGTTGACCCGGGCCGGGTCCCGCCAGTGCAGCAGGAAAGAGGCGGCGCCGCCGGGCGCCCGGCGCAGGGTCAGGGTGGTGACGGCGGTGAGAGCACAGCGGCGCGGCAGCGCGCAGGGGTCACCCACCGAGGCGCGCAACGGCAGGGCGTCCCGGTCCAGGGGAGCCCCGGCCAGGCGAGCCCCGTCCGGCGCGGTCCCCGAGGCGGCCCAGGCTGCGGTCAGCTCGTGCGCGACCGCGTGGCCGAGGTTCACCGCGTCGAAGTAGCGGGCCGGGCCGAAGCGCAGCCCCGGCACGCCCGCGAGCTCCGCGTCAAGCAGCCGGTAGCCGACCCGGTTCTCGAACAGGGCCGGCCGGTCCAGCGCCCCGATCGCCGCCGCGTATGTGGGGTACGCCTGGCCGCCGGCGAGCCGCGGCAGCACGTGCGCGGCGGCCGCGCCGGTCCCGTCCACGACCGGCGGCGGCGGCACGCTGACCCAGGCCAGCGGCACCTCATCCAGGTCCAGCGGGGCGGCGGGCAGCCAGCCCGGCCAGCACAGCAGGTCGGTGCCGGCCACCCGGGGCAGGTCCGGGTACAGCCGGGCGGCCATCGCGGCGAGCTCGCGCCGGTGCTCGTTAAGCAGCCGCCTGACCCGGCGCCAGTGCGCCGCCCCCGTGGTGAGCTGCTCAGCCATGAGCCGATACTCACACACCCGCCCGTGCCCCCCGGATAGCCTGCCCCCCTGGCGCGCCGGAATACTGGGCCGCGGCGCGACGCTCAACCGCAGCGTGCCACCATCGCCTCTCATCCTGGAGTCACACCATGCGCCAGCCGTTGCTGCAGGTCATCATCGGCAGTACCCGCCCGGGCCGGGTCGGCCCGTCTGTGGCCGAGTGGATCACCGCGAGCGCGACCGCGCACGGGCACTTCGCCGTCGAGGTGGTGGACCTGGCCGAGGTCAACCTGCCCATGTTCAACGAGCCCCGGCACCCCCGGCTGCGCCAGTACGAGTACCAGCACACCAAGGACTGGAGCGCCACCGATCAGCCGGGCTGACGCGTTCATCTTCGTGATCCCGGAGTACAACTACGGTTTCAACGCGGCCACCAAGAACGCGATCGACTACCTGAACCACGAGTGGCGCTACAAGCCGGCCGGGTTCGCCAGCTACGGCGGCGTGGCGGCGGGTACCCGCGCGGTGCAGATGCTCAAGCAGGTGCTGACCACGCTCAAGGTGACTCCGCTCTTCGAGGCGGTGAACATCCCGTTCGTGCAGAAGTTCCTCGACGAGAACAAGAAGCTGCAGCCCAACGAGGTCATGACCGAGGCGGCGACCGCGATGCTGGACGAGCTGGCCCGGGTCGAAGCGGCGCTGCGGCCGCTGCGGGAGCCGGAGGCCCCGGAGCCAGCCGAGCCCGAGACCGAGGACATTGACCCGGAGGCCGAGCCGGTCCGCTAGGGCGGACCGTAACCCCCGCCCCCCGGGGTCTCCAGCACGAATACATCCCCCGGACCGAGCTCGGCGCAGTCGCATCCGGCCAGCTCGGTCACCTGGCCATCGGCCCGCTCGACCCACTGGCGCCCGAGCTGGCCCGGGGCACCGCCGGCCATGCCGTACGGCGGGACCCGCCGGTGGCTGCTCAGCGTGCTCACCGTCGCCGGGGTGAGGAAGCGGAGCCGGCGGCGGCCGCCGTCACCGCCCGGCCACCGCCCGACGCCGCCGCTGCCCCGCCGGATCTCGAACGATTCCAGCCGGACCGGGAAACGCCACTCCAGCACCTCGGGGTCGGTAAGCCGGGAATTGGTCATGTGCGTCTGGACCACCGAGGTGCCGGCGAAGCCGTCCCCGGCGCCGGAGCCGCTCGCCACCGTCTCGTAGTACTGGTAATCCCCGCTGCCGAACGTGACGTTGTTCATGGTGCCCGACCCTTCGGCCATGACCCCCAGCGCCGCGTACAGCGCCCCGGTGACCGCCTGGGAGGTCTCCACGTTGCCGGCCGCCACCGCCGCCGGGTAGGCCGGGGCGAGCAGGCTGCCGGGCGGGATGATGACCCGGACCGGCTTGAGGCAGCCGGCGTTCAGCGGTATCTCGTCGTCCACCAGGGTGCGCAGCACGTACAGGACCGCGGCCATGGCGACCGACGAGGGTGCGTTGAAGTTCCCGGCCAGCTGCGCAGAGGTGCCGGTGAAGTCGACCTCGGCGGTCCGGGCCTGCTGGTCCACCCGCACCGCCACGTTGATCACGGCGCCGTTGTCCAGTTCGTAGGCACACTCGCCATCCCGCAGCCGGGCGATGACGCGGCGGACCGCCTCTTCCGCGTTGTCCTGGACGTGGCCCATGTACGCGGTCACCACGTCCAGGCCGAACTGGCTGACCAGCTGGCGGAGCTCGGCGGCGCCCTTCTCGTTCGCGGCGATCTGGGCCCGCAGGTCGGCGAGGTTCGCGCCGGGGTTGCGGGACGGGAACTCGGCCGAGGTGAGCAGCTCCGTGGTGGCGGACTCACGCATCTCGCCGCCCCCGGCCAGCCGCCAGTTGTCGATGAGCACGCCTTCTTCCTCGACGCGGGTGCTGAAGGCGGGCATGGAGCCGGGCGTGATGCCGCCGATCTCGGCGTGATGCCCGCGGGACGCCACGAAGAACAGGATGTCTCGCCCGTCATCGGCGTACGCGGCCTCCCTGAACACGCCCTCCCTGAACACGCCCTCCCTGAACACGCCCTCCCTGAACACGGGGGTGACCACGGTGATGTCGGGCAGGTGGGTGCCGCCGTGGTACGGGTCGTTGAGCATGAAGACATCGCCCGGCTTCATGGCCCCGGGGTTACGGCTGATGACCATCTTGATGCTCTCGCCCATGGAGCCCAGGTGGACCGGCATGTGCGGGGCGTTGGCGATCAGCTGGCCCGCGGCGTCGAAGAGCGCGCAGGAGAAGTCGAGGCGCTCCTTGATGTTGACCGAGTGCGCGGTGCTCTGCAGCCGGACGCCCATCTGCTCGGCCACGGACATGAACAGGTTGTTGAAGATCTCCAGCATGACCGGGTCGGCTTCGGTGCTGGCGGCCGCGGCCCGGCCGGGGCGGCCGCCGGGGCGGGTCAGCAGCAGGTCACCCCGGCCGGTCACCTCGGCCTGCCAGCCCGGCTCGACCACGGTCGTGGCGAAGTCCTCGGTGATGAGGGCGGGCCCGGGGACCACGTGGCCGGGCCGCAGGCCGCCGCGCGGCAGGAGGTCCACCTCGGCCCACTCGCCGCCGGTGAACATCCGGACCCGGGCCGGCTGGGCTGACGGGGTCTGAGCGGACGGGCGGGGTGAACTTGCTGTTATCGCCATGGCAGGCGCGGGGGGCGGGTATTCCCCGGGGTTCGTTGCGCCGGGAAGGCAGGCCGAGTCGTGATCTGCGGAGCCTCCGGTCACCTCCACCGACACCGCCTCCACCATCACCGGCTTGTCCGGCATCAGGAACGAGAAGCGCTGGCGGTAGGCCGCCTCGAAGGCCGCCATCATGGAGCCGACTGGACCGAACGGAACCGTTAGGGAGGTATCGGTGCCCTGGTAGCGCAGGTGGGCCCGGCGGGTGCCGCTGACGCGGCCGCCGGGGGCGCCGCGGGCCTCCAGGTCGGCCCGCGCCGCGGCCTCCAGTTCCGCCGCCTCCCGGTCCAGCCGGGCGAGCAGGCCGGCGGATAGTTCCGCTTCGACCGCCATCTCCCGCATCACGGTCACGTCGGCCAGGCCCATGCCGTACGCGGAGAGCACCCCGGCCAGCGGGTTGATGAGCACCTCGGTCATGCCCAGGGCGTCGGCGACCGCGCAGGCATGCTGGCCGCCGGCGCCCCCGAAGGTGGCGAGCACGTAGCGGGTGATGTCGTAGCCGCGCTGGACCGAGATCTTCTTGATCGCGTTCGCCATGTTCGCCACGGCGATGCCGAGGAACCCGGCCGCCACCTCCGCGGCGCTGCGCTGGTCCCCGGTCGCCCCGGCGATCCGCCGGGCCAGGGCGGCGAAGCGGCCGGCCACCAGCCCCGCGTCCAGCGGCTCGTCCCCGCCGGGCCCGAACACCCGGGGGAAGTAGCCGGGCTGGACCCGGCCCAGCATGACGTTCGCGTCGGTCACGGTGAGCGGGCCGCCGCGGCGGTAGCACGCGGGTCCCGGGTCCGCCCCCGCCGAGTCCGGGCCGACCCGGTACCGGCTCCCGTCGAAAGCCAGGATCGAGCCACCGCCCGCCGCGACGGAGTGGATGCTCAGCATGGGCGCCCGCATCCGGACCCCGGCCACCTCGGTCTCGTACTGGCGCTCGAACTCCCCGGCGTAGTGCGACACGTCGGTCGAGGTGCCGCCCATGTCGAAGCCGATGACCCGGTCGAAGCCCGCCGCGGCGGCGGTGCGGGCCATCCCCACGATGCCGCCGGCCGGGCCGGACAGGATGGAGTCCTTGCCGCGGAAGCGGTGCGCGTCGGCCAGCCCGCCGTTGGACTGCATGAACAGCACCCGGGTGCCGCCCAGCTCACCGGCGACGTGGTCAACGTAGCGGGCCAGGATCGGGGACAGGTAGGCGTCCACGACCGTGGTGTCCCCCGCGGGAGACCAGCTTCATCAGCGGGCTGGTCGCGTGCGACTCCGACACCTGCGCGAACCCGATGCCCCGGGCGATCTCGCCGATCCGCGCCTCGTGCGCGGGGTAGCGGTAGCCGTGCATGCAGACCACGGCCGCGGCCCGCAGCCCGTCGGCGTAGGCGGCCCGCAGGTCCGCGGCGACCGCCTCCTCGTCGAGCGCCGCGATCACCTCGCCGTCCGCGCCGACCCGCTCGGTCACCTCGATGACCCGGCTGTACAGCAGTTCCGGCAGGATGATCTCGCGGGCGAAGATGCGCGGCCGGTTCTGGTAGCCGATCCGCAGCGCGTCACGGAACCCCCGGGTGATGACCAGCACCGTGGGCTCACCCCGGCGCTCGAGCAGCGCGTTCGTGGCCACCGTGGTGCCGAGCCGGACCGAGCCGATCTGCGCGGCCGGGATGGGCTGCCCGTCCGCCACCCCCAGCAGCCCGCGGATGCCCGGCCAGCACCGCGTCCTCGTACCGGCCGGGGTCGTCCGAGAGCAGCTTGCGGACGGCCAGGGCGCCGTCCGGGCGCCGCGCGACCACATCGGTGAACGTCCCGCCCCGGTCGATCCAGAACTCCCAGCGCCCGTCCATCACCGCATCCTAGGCAACCCTCGTTCCGGTCTCGGGGGCCTGGCCCCTGGGGCCAGGCCCCCGGGCGGCGCCCAGGCTACGCGGAGTCGGCCGCGGCGCTGGCCAGGACGCCCCGTTCCGCCTCCCGGTCGAAGATCCGGGTGATCTCCTCCACCGAGCGGCCCTTGGTCTCGGGCACGAACCGGTACACGAACAAGATGGCCATCAGGCACAGGCCCGCGAAGCAGACCAGGACCCAGTCCAGCCCGATGGCGCCCATCCAGACCGGGAACACCTCGATGAGCGCGAAGTTGGCCAGCCAGTCCACGGTCGCGCCGGTGGCCGCGGCCTGCCCCCGGACGGAGGTGGGGAACACTTCGCCCTGCAGCAGCCAGCCGGTGCCGCCCACGCCGATGGCGAACGAGGCGATGAACCCGGCCAGGCCGATCATCACGACCACGATCCGCGGGGTGGCGGTGAAGTATTCCAGCCCGGCCGCCGCGAACAGCGCGAACAGGGCCATGCCGGTGTAGCCGCCCATGGCCAGCTTCCGGCGGCCCACCTTGTCGATGTAGCGGAACGCGAAGTAGGTGGCGCCCACGTTGACCACGGTCAGCATCGCGGTGACCTCGACACCCGCGATGGTCTTGGCCACCAGGGTGTTACTGCCCTGGAACAGCGGACCGAGCAGGTGCGGCCCGTAGTACAGCGGGATGTTGATCCCGGTGATCTGCTGGAAGATGAAGAACACGCAGACCACGATGAGCGCACGCAAGACCCCGGGGGTCCAGTTCCGGGACTTGGTCTTCTCCCGGCGCTGATCCTCGGCCTGGAGCTGGTTGGCGGTGTATTCCACGTCCTCGAGGCTGACGTCGGCCCCGAACTCCTTCATCGCGGCCTGGACCCGCTCGTACTTGCCCTGCCGGAGCAGCCAGCGCGGCGACTCGGGCATCTGGGTCCGCAGGCCCAGCCCGATCAGGGCCGGTACCGCGCCGAGGCCGAGGATCAGCCGCCAGTCCACGGTGCCCGCGGAGCCGGGCGCGATCTTGAGGATGATCAGCGCGATGACGTAGGAGATCAGGATGCCGACCGTGATCATCCACTGCTGGAGCATGCTCAGCGCGCCGCGCCGTCCGCTGGGCGCGTACTCGGCGATGTAGGCGGTGGCGATGGCCGAGTCGGCCCCGATGGCTATGCCGATCAGGGTCCGGGCGATGAGCAGGACGGCCGCGTTGGGGGTGACCGCGGCCAGGATCGAGCCCACGGCGTAGATGAGCGCGTCGGCGATCAGCAGGGTCTTACGGCCCAGCCGGTCCGCCGTCAGGAAGGCCAGGACCGCCCCGGCCGCGGCGCCCAGCGAGGCACCCGCCACCAGGTAGCCGAGCCAGAAGCTGCTCAGGTGGTAAGGCACGAAGTTGAGCGCCGCGCCGATGTTCGACGTGTCGTAGCCGAACAGGAAGCCGCCCAGGCAGGCCAGGATCGTGAGCTTCCAGTAGAAGGCCGTGGGCTGACGCTGGTCGAGCACGTCAAGCACGTTGGTCCCGGCGCCCTCGCCGGTCTGTGTCTGCGCCATGCGCCCACAACTCACCCGTAATGGGCGGCTCAAACCCGCAGGCGGGGCGCGGTTGCCGGGGTGACCTCTAGCCCACCGGCTCCAGGATGACCACGGGAATCTGCCGGGTCGTCTTGCGCTCGTAGTCCGCGAAGCCCGGGTTGGCGCGCTTGTGCGCCTCCCAGATGCGGTCCCGCTCCTCGCCCTCGGCCACCCGCGCCACGGCCTTCACCGTGCCGGTGCCGATCTCGGCGCTGACCTGGGGGTTGGCCAGCAGGTTGTAGTACCAGTCCGGGTTGGTCGGGGCGCCCGCCTTCGACGCGAACACCGCGACGCCGTCGCGGCCGAGGTCCCGGTACATCACCGGGTTCACCCGCGGCTGGCCGCTCTTGGCCCCGACGGTGTGCAGCAGCAGGAGGGTCGCCCCCTCGAACGAGCCGCCGACCTTACCGCCGTTGGCCCGGAACTCGGCGATGATCTTGCTGTTCCAATCCTCGGCTTCCGCCACAGTTACTCCTCTTAGCTGTGCGCGCGGCCCTGGTGGGCCGCGTACCCTCCTACCCCCGATCCTGCCAGCCCCCCGGGCCGCAACGGACCAATACCTCTCGTTACTTATTGTCATTGACGTGTTACTCTTCGTCAATGCACGCTCCTGGAGGCGCGCCGGATTCCGGACCAGATCTGCCCCGGTACCGGGACGCCGTCGCCGATCTGCTGATCGAGATCGCCGGCCATACCGGCCTGGAGGATCTGCCCAAAGCGGAAAAGGTACTCACCGAACGGCTGGCGGACCCGGAGTTCACGGCGGTGCTGGCGGCCACCCCGGAAGGCAGCCCCGTGGCCATCGACCGGCTGCTCCGCGAGGTCCGCCATTATCAGCCGGACGCCCGCAACTGCGCCGCCGACCTGGTGGCCCATATCCGGATTCACCTTTTCGCCCTGATCGACGTCATGTGGTGGGGCTCAGCCCGGGCTTTCGTGACGGACGCGGATCTGCTCCACTCGGCCGAACTCGTCAACCTCGAGCCGCTCCGCCGCGGCGGGGGGCTTCACTTCCGCTACCGCCGCCAGGCACGGGCGCTGCCGGTCCGCGCGGTACGGGCGGCCGACCGCCGGCTGCGGCCCGGCCGCGCCCCGCGCACCGCGGGCCTGCGTTTCGCCCGGGCCCGGCGGGAAGCGCTGACCCTGCTCAACCAGCTGGCCGCCGACTTCGCCGCGGCCGCGCCGGGAACGCCCCCGCTGTGGGTCACCAGCCTGGCGCGGAGCATCGAGCAGCAGCGCCGGCTGCGCGCGCTCGGGTACACGGCCACGCTGCCCAGCGCGCACTGCGTCGGGTACGCCATGGACATCGAGATGTCCTGGTTCCGCCGGTTCGGGACGGCCGGCGTGCTGGAGGGGCTGCTGCTGGAGCGCCAGCAGGCGGGCGAGGTCAACACCATCGACGAAGGCCAGACCTGGCATCTGTGCCTGAGCCCGGCCGCGGCCGGCCGCGGCGCACGGGACTGACGCCGTGTGCGGCATCGCGCTCATCCTCGGCCCGCACCCGGACCACAGGGCCTTCCGGCCAGATGATCGGCTCGCTGGCGCCGCGCGGCGAGGTGGAGGAAACCCTGCTGACCGAGCGGCTGCTGGCCGGTACGCAGCGGCTGCGCATCGTGGACGCCGAGCGGGCTGTCCAGCCCTTCACCTCGCCCGACGGCCGGTGGGTGCTCTGCTACAACGGCGAGGTCTTCAACTACCGGGTCCTCCAGGCCGAGCTCACCAGCCTGGGCCACCGGCTGCGCACCGACAGTGACACCGAGGTGGTGCTGGAGGCTTTCCTCGAGTGGGGCGCGGGCGCGGTCCGCCGGCTGCGCGGCGAGTTCGCGTTCGCCCTGGCCGATACCGCGGCCGACCGGGTCTACCTGGCCCGTGACCCGCTCGGGGTCAAGCCGCTGTACTGGTCCCGCCACGGCGGCTGCCTGCACGTGGCGTCGGAGATCAAGGCCCTGACCGGCGTCGGCGCCCCGGTCAGCGAGGTCCCGCCGGGGCATCACGGGTGGGCTGAGGGCGGCTTTGCCCAGGCTGGCAGCCCGGACGCGGCCGCCGGGCCCGTGCTGGACCCCTACGTGGATCTCCTCCGGCTCGGCGACGACCAGCCACCGGTCAGGGATCCGGACGAGGCCGCCAAGCTGGTCCGGGCCGCCCTGGAGGACAGCATCAGGGTGCGGGTGGACACCGGCCTGACCGTCGGGGTCATCCTGTCCGGCGGGCTGGACAGCAGCCTCACCCTCCTGCACGTGCGCGAGATGCACCCCGACTGCGTGGCGTTCACCATCGGCGCCCCGGCCAGCGAGGACCTGGCGTACGCGCGCCGCCTGACCGCGGAGCTGGGCGTGCCCCACGAGGTGATCGAGGTGCGGCCCCGGGACATCCGGCTGGCCGACATCCGCGAGGCCATCCGGCTGGGCGAGCTGACCGAGTACGGCGACATCATCAACGAGGTGGTCTCGGTCCCGCTCTTCCGGCGAATCCGCCAGACGGGGGTCAAGGTCGTGCTGTCGGGGGATGGCTCCGACGAGCTGTTCGGCGGCTATCCGATGTACTTCCGGGCCCGCCCGGAGCAGGCCCGGAGACTGTTCCAGCACAAGATCCGCAACCTCTGCCGGACCGAGCTGCAGCGCCTGGACCGGGCGAGCATGGGGCACGGCACCGAGTTGCGCGTGCCGTTCCTGGACCTGTCCCTGGTGGAACTGGCCATGCGGGTGCCGCGCGAGTTCAAGCAGCGGGACGGGCAGGACAAGTGGATACTGCGTGAGGCCTTCGCGGACCTGCTGCCCGACTACATCCGGCGGCGCCCGAAGGACATGATGTCCTACTCCTCGGGGCTGCACGAGCGGGCCCGGTTGTTCAAGCCGTGCTATCCGCGGCTCTACCGCTCGTTCGGTTACGGCCTGCACGAGCCGATGCGGCGCGACTTCGACACGGTGCTGGAGCGGTCGCGGGCATGACCTGGACCGCGCCATGACCGACGGCGCGACCCGGGCGGACTACACCCTCGCGGAGCGGGCCCGGGACCTGGCCGGGGCGGCCCGGTGGAATGCGGTACTGGCGGTACGGGAACGGATCACCAGCCCAGGCCGGCCGGGCTAAGAGCGTGTCCCGTAGATCGTGGCGGGTCGTTTCGGCCTGGATTGCGTGGTGGATGAGGATCGGCTGAAGCGGACACGCTCTGGCCGGCCCGGCTGCGGGCGTGCCGTGATCGGGGTAGGTTTTGCGCCGCGGGTGACGCAAAACCTACCCCGTTGACGCGGAGCTGTGAGTGAGGGGGCAGGCGGGGCTGCAGCGGCGGGGGGGCGTGCCAGCCGCGCCCCTGGAGCACTCCGGCTACCTGCGCGGCGACCTGGCCGGCGCGCCGTTCACGTTCCTGGCTGAATCAGGGCCCAGACGACCTTGGCGGCCCGCTCGTCCGGTGTGCTCCTGCGCGGCCGGCGGGACGGGTACCGGCGGGACGGGTAGTAGTAGCCCCAGCGGCTGCTGACCGCCTCCACCATTAAAAGGCCGCGGCCGGTCTCGCCGTCGTGGCTTATCTGGCCGGGCACCGGGGGGGCGATCGCGCCGTCCCAGACCTCCACCAGCACCTGCCGCCGGTCGGACGCGAGGCGCAGCCCCAGTGGCTGCTGCCGCCCGTCGGCGCCGTAGCCCGGCCGTCCCGCGACCGTGTCGGTGCAGGCGCGCAGGGCGTTGGTCATCAGTTCCGAGACGATCAGTTCCACGCTGTCGCCGAGGGCGCCCTGGCCCCACTCGGTGAGCACCAGCCGGGCGTGCAGCCGGGCGCACGGCACCGCGCCGGGCAGCGCGCCCAGTTCCAGCCGGGACTGGAGCGGCCACTGCGCGAGGCTGGCCGGCTCGTCGCGGGCCAGGCTCGTCTGCGGCAGGCTCGATCGGCCGGCTCGTGGTAGGCCGACTCGTCGTCCGCAGGCTCGTCCCGGGCCGACACGGCGACCGGACCGTGATAGCCGCCGGGGACGGGCAGGCTGTACGGGCCGGATGCGGCCGGGCCGTGCGAGCCCCGGTACGGGGCCCCGCTGAACTGGGTGTCCCGGGTCACGAAGCCGTACTGCCTGCCGGGGATGGGAAAACTAGAACGTTGCACAGGGAATGGGCCAGTACCGGTCCGGGGCATCTCGCGGATCACCTCGCCGGAGTCGGATACCTCAGCGGTTAAGTACCGGTCACCCTACGAGTGCGGGCGCGTATCATGCGTCAAAGCATTGTGCCCCAGCATGCATCAAGCCACGCCGTTGTGCAAGATGCCTAACCGTATTATGCAGTCCCCCATTCTATCGTGCGCAGCCGGCCCGCGCCATGGTCCAGACCGGGAGGCACAGCAGACATGGCCGCGAGTCCCAGTCCCACGGTCCGCCGTAAGCGCCTCGGCATCGAGCTCCGTCGCCTGCGCGAGCACGCCCACTTAACCTGCGAAGACGTCGGGCAGCGGCTCGACTGCTCGGGGACCCGGATCAGCCGGATGGAGACCGGCCGGATCAGCGTGCGGCCCGGAGACGTACGGGAGCTGCTGGAAATCTACGGCGTGCTCGGGGAGGAAGACCGGCGCGCTCGTCCAGCTGGCCCGTGAGGCACGGCGCAAGGGCTGGTGGCACACGTACGGCCGGGTCCTGCCCACCTGGTTCGAGCCCTATATCGGGCTGGAATCCGAGGCGGCGGCGCTGCGCGACTTCCAGTGCATGGTGGTCCCCGGTCTGCTGCAGACCAAGGAATACGCGCGGGCCGTGCTGGGCACCGCGCCGACGGCCGCCCCGGCCGAGGATATCGACCGGCAGGTGGCGTTGCGGATGGATCGCCAGGCCACGCTCGATCAGCCGGAACCGCCTGACCTGTGGGTGGTGCTGAGCGAGAATGTGCTGCGGGCCAAGGTGGGCGGCCCGGGCGTGATGCGCGCCCAGCTGGGCCGGCTGACCGACGTGGCCGGCCAGCCCAACGTGACACTGCAGATCCTGCCGTTCGGCGCGGCGGCCCAGGTGCAGCCCATCAGCCCCTTCACCATTCTGGAATTCCCGCAGGCGGCCGACCCCGCTGTGGTCTACCTTGAGCACCTTACCGGCAGTCTTTTCCTGGAGAATGAGGAAGAGGTCCGGCGCTATATAGTGGTGTTCGATCACCTCCGTGCCGAAGCGCTGGGCACGGGCCAATCCATCGACCTGATTGCGCAGGTGGCCAAAGGATTCAGCTAATTTCCGATGTAAACGAATAGGTTTAGTAAACAGAGACCCAGACAACGCAAAGGAGGTGCGGGATGACCCCCTCAGGCATCGACCTGTCCCGTGCCAATTGGCATACGAGCAGCCACAGCGGCGGCAATGGCGGCCAGTGCGTCGAAGTCGCCGGGAACGTGCCGGGAGCGGTCGTGGTGCGCGACTCCAAGGCCAGGCAGGAAGGCACGCTCGTCTTCAGCCGGGCCGCGTGGTCCGGCTTCATCGCTGCCCTCAAGGAATCCCCGCCCGGCCGGTAACCCGCGGGCGGGCGTAGACCACGCGGGCCTGGGCCGGGCCGTGAGCCCGGTCCAGGCCCGCGGTGTTCCCGCGAGCCTGGACGGCTTACCCGGGCGTGTGGCAGACGGCCTCGACGTTGTTGCCGTCGGGGTCGCGCACGAACGCGCCGTAGTAGCTGGCGTGGTACTCGGGCCACAGCCGCGGCTCATGCAGCACCTCGGCCCCGGTGCGGTGGCGGCCGCGAAGAACTCCCGCACGGCCGCGCGGGTGGCGGCCGTGAAGGCCAGATGGGACTCGCGGAAACCGGTCCCGGTACTCTGCGGGCCGATCCAGAACTCGGGGCGCGCCCGCGTCGCCGTAGCCGACGACCTCACCGAAGTCCATCACCCGGACGCCGCCCAGAGGGGCGAGGACCGCGTCGTAGAAGGCCGCACTGGCCGGAACGCTGGCGCACTGGACCGACACATGATCGAGCATGCCGCTATCCTGGCAGCCCGCCCGCCGGGCCGGGGGATTTCTTCCGGCGAGCCAGGTCAGAGCCCTGGATCGAGCCGGGCCAGGACCCGGCCGTGCTCGGCGAGGTGGCGCCCCTGCTTGAGCTGGGCGTCGTGGATCACGCGCAGCGTCGCGATGATCCCGTCGAGGGCCTGGCCGTGCTCCGACAGGCTTTTCCCCTGCCCGACCTGGTCGTCCCGGAGCGCCTGGAGAAGCTGGCGCTGTGTCCCGAACGCGGTGTTCAGGTCGGCCACGTCCCGGTCCACCATCGCGAACAGCCCGGCGGCCCGGCGGCCCTCGTTCTGCGCCTCGGCCAGCGCGGCGACCTGAGTCTCGAGGTTCTCCAGCCGCTTACGGATCTCGTCGAATTCCTGCACCGCTCGCCTCCGGCCCTGGCTATCCGCTACCCGAGCTTAGGGCGAACCGGCCAGGCGGGTGACGCGTTTAGCCGGGACGGTGACCTGAACACTGACCGCCCTGGCCGGCCCGCTCCCGGCCGCTCCCGGCGGCTCTGGCCCCTCCCGCCGGCGAAGTCCCGCCCGGTCCCGGCCCCGCTGGCCCGGCCCCGGCACGCACCAGGCGGCAATGCGGGGACAGCACCGGCACAGCCGTTACGGGAACTTTGACAGTTTATTTCGGAATTATTTCAGGGCCAGGTTCTGGCCGGTCGTTTCCGGCAAATCTATGTTGTGCAGTAAACCCATTTGCCCCGCCGCGATCCGGGCGCCCGCCCGGCCCGGCCGGCCGCGGCGCGAGGAGGGGACATGATGAGGACGAAAGCAACGTCGAGGGCCGCAGCCCGGTGGGCACGCCACGGCGCGAGATTATCCGCGGCGCTGGCCCTGGTCGCGGGCAGCACCATCGCGGCGGCCGGGCCGGCCCTGGCCCAGGGCAGCGCCCCGGGCGCGCCCGGGGCGAACGCCACCTGGAACGAGTCGAACGTGACCGGCTTCGCCGACTCCCTGGGGCCGTCCTCCAAGGTCTGGTACACGCTGGGCGACGGTGAGCTGGAGAACGTCTTCTACCCGGAGACGGACACCCCGGACACGTTCGGGCTGCAGTACATCGTCACCGACGGCTCGTCGTTCACCGCCACCGAGACCGCGGACACCAGTCACGCGATCTCGCTGGCTGACCCCACGTCGCTGGTCTGGCAGCAGGTGAACACGGCGGCCAACGGCGACTTCACCATCACCAAGACCTACATCGCCGACCCGTCCCGCTCGGTGGTGCTGGTCCAGACCACGTTCGACAACCTCACCTCCCAGCCGCTCCAGCTCTACGCGGACTACCTGCCGCAGCTGAACAACGACGGGATGGGCAACACCGGCGGCACCGACTCGGCCAGCGGCGACCTGGTGGCCTCCAACGGATCGGTGTCCAGCGCGCTGGCCGCGTCGACCGGCTTCACCCAGACCACGACCGGCTACGTCGGCAGCTCCAGCGACGGCAGCGCCCAGCTGGCCAGCAGCCACGCGCTGACCAGCACCTACTCGTCCGCGTCCACCGCCGGGCATCTCGTGCAGGTCGGGCAGATCCCGGTGGCCGCCTCCGGATCGACCACGTTCACCCTGGCCCTCGGCTTCGACTCCAGCCACGTCCGCGGCCGTCTCCGACGCCGCCGCGTCGCTGGCGGCCGGGTTCAGCTCGCTGGAGAGCTCGTTCGAATCCGGCTGGCACTCCTGGGTCGGCGGCCTGAACGCCCCGCCCGCGTCCGTGACCGGCAGCGCTCAGCTGGAGGAGCAGTACTACGTGTCGCTGATGGAGGTCAAGGCCGACGAGGACAAGACCTACACCGGGGGGTTCATCGCGGCCCCGACCGACCCGTGGGGCACGAGCGTCAGCGCGAACAGCGCCGGCGACCACGGGTACCACGTGGTGTGGACCCGGGACGAGTACGAGATGGCCTCCGCGCTGCTGGCGGCGGGCGACGCCACCGACGCGAACGCGGCCCTGCAGTACATCTTCACGTACGAGGAAGAATCCAGCGGCGCGGTCAAGCAGAACAGCTTCCTGAACGGCACCGCGGTGTTCGGCTCCCTCCAGATGGACGAGGTGGCCGACCCGATCATTCTGGCCTGGCAGCTCGGCGCGACGAATTCCGCCGACTGGGGGCACGTCGAGTCGCTGGCCAACTACCTGGTGGCCAACGGGCCGACCACGCCAGAGGAACGCTGGGAGGAGATCGGCGGCTACTCCCCGGCCACCATGGCGGCCGAGATCGCGGGCCTGATCTGCGCCGCGTCCATCGCCGAGGCCAACGGCGCCACCAGCCAGGCCGCTACCTACCAGTCCACGGCCCTGTCCTGGGCGTCCGAGGTGGACAGCCTCACGTACACCACCACCGGTCCCTACGGCAGCGGCGACTACTTCCTGCGGATCACCCCGGACGGCAACCCCAACTCCGGGGCCTCGATCGGCATCGCCAACGGCGGCGGCAGCCACGACGACCGGACCGTGGTCGATCCCAGCTTCCTGGAACTGGTCCGCCTGGGCATCAAGTCGGCCAGCGCGACCGACATCACCAGCACCCTGTCCGTGGTGGACTCCGAGCTCCAGGTGACCACGCCCGAGGGGCCGATCTGGCACCGCTACAACTTCGACGGCTACGGCGAGACGTCCTCCGGCGGCGACTACACCGGGGCCGGCGTGGGCAACCCGTGGCCGGTGCTGACCGGTGAGCGCGGCGAGTACGACGTGGCCGACGGCAACCTGAGCGGGGCGCAGTCCATGCTGGCCACCATGGCCGGCGCGGCCAACTCCGGGTACCAGATACCCGAGCAGGTGTGGGGCGGCCCGACCGGGACCGGCGGGTTCACGTTCGGGCAGCCGGACAACTCCTCGACCCCGCTGATGTGGGCCATGGCCCAGTACGTCCGGCTGGCCATCGACATCTCGGCCGGCCAGGACGTGGACACGCCGGCCGTCGTCACCCAGTGCGTGCAGCAGGGCAGCTGCCCGGTCAGCGGAGCGGTCAAGGAGACGGTGAACGTGACCGTGCCGGTGAACACCGACGCCTCGGGCGACACCGTCTACCTGGCCGGCAACCTGTCCGCGCTGGGCCTGGGCCAGCCCGACTGGGCCGCGAACGGCATCCCGATGACCCGGGTCAGCGCCGACCAGTGGACCGCCACCATCGACGCCACCGCGGACAGCACGCTGTCCTACAAGTACGACCTCGGCGGCAGCTGGAACAACGTGGAGAAGAACGCGGACTGCGCCGACATCAGCAACCGCAGCATGAGCGTGAACGGCGGCACGGAGAACGACACCGTGGCCAACTGGGGCGGGCCCGGGGCGTGCGGGGACTCCACCGCGGTCATCGACGTCACCGTGCCCCCGGACACGCCCGGCGGGGACACCGTCTACCTGTCCGGCAACTACGACGTGCTCGGCACCGGGATCCCGTCCTCCGACGACTGGATCGCCACCGACTACCCCATGATCCAGACCGGGCCGGACACCTGGACGCTGACTCTCACCGGGGTACCCGCCGCCAGCTTCCAGTACAAGTTCACGCTCGGCAGCTGGAGCAGCGTGGAGGAGAGCAGCGGCTGCGGCTTCACCCCCAACCGCACGTTCGGCTTCGACACGGCCGACGCCACCTACACCGCCAGCGACACGGTCGCCGCCTGGGCGGGCGTCGGCGGCTGCTAGCCGGTGCCCCGGCTCAGCCGGTGCAGCCCCGGACCGAGCGGGGCCGGGGAGCAGTTGCTGACCGTGTTGAACCGGACCGTGGAACCGCCCAGGACGACCGAGCCGGCGTCGTAGATGCCGCCGCCCCCGAGGACGCCGAGTTCTGCAGCAAGATGGCCTTGCCGAGAGAGGCGGAGCTCCCGGTATCGACATGCAGCCCCGCGCCGTACTGGGCCCGGTTGCCCGGGAGCCAGTCGCCGGACAGCGTGACCCTCCCCTGGTTGTAGACGCCTCCGCCCGGCCGGTGCAGTTCCTGGCCAACTGGAGCACGTCACCGTCGATCGCGCTGGTGATCGCGCTGGAACGGGGCTGGTGCTGCACGGCACCCGGGCTGTGATCGGCGCGGCCTGCGCCGGTGCCGCCCCGGCCAGCGCCAGCCCCCCGGCCGCGGCGGCGGCCAGCACGGCCCTGCTGTAGTTCTCCCCCATGAATGCCCCCTGCGCGAGCCCGCCCTCGCAGTTCTGGTTAACCGTGCCGCCATCATGCGCGGCGGTTCGCGGCCGCGAACATCTGCGCGCAGCCCTGGATCGCCGTGGAGCCCGCGTTGCCGATGAAGAACGCCGGGAAATTGAGCGGATGCGCCGGGTCGTCGTTCAGCGGTATCTCGTAGAAGTAGACGCCCCGCATGTGGAACCGCACCACGGTCTGGCACGCCCCGGTGAACCAGCGCGCCTGCACCTGCGGGTCAGCCGGGCCGTCGATGTTCCACGACTCCGGGTGCTCATAGGCCCCGGCGGTGCCGCGGATCCCTTCCTCGTCCAGCGTCGTCCGGGCCAGTTCCCACGGCGGCACCATGTGCATGGACTCCTCCCACGCCCCCGTGACCGTCTGCTGGGAGGCGTCGTCGGGGATGTCCATATGCGCGTACCAGTCCACGCCCGGCGCGTTCCTGGAGGGCAGCACGCCGACCCGGTACCGGGCGATCTGGGAGGCGATGCTGGTCGCGCACTGACAAATGCCGTGGGCCTTGCCGAGCAGCCACAGCCAGGCCGTCGTGCTGGCGTTGTAGAACGGCTCGGTGGTGACCACGAACTGCGACCCCGGGATGCCGCGCAGGATCTTCAGGTAGGGCGTCTCGGCGGCGAGGAGGCTGCGGAACCACGCCGACTGGTTCGCCGGGTTGATGAACCCCTCCCAGCTGTAGTGCGGGTTGCCCCAGTTGGCCGGCGGCCCGACACGGATGATCGGGCGCAACTGCACCGTCATCCCTTGCTGCCGGGCGTCCTCCGCGATCGCCTTCACGGCGGGGGAGGACAAGCTCCGCTGGCACTTGCCGACGATGTCCGAGGTGAACGATGGGTCGCAGAACACCCACACGATGCCGAGGGACTGCGCGTGGAGGGTGCCGTGGATGTAGCCCGCGAGCCTGCTGCCGTACGCCTGCGCCGTCGCCACCGGGTAGTTCACGTCCGACTCGACGTCCACCCCGAGAACCGGCGCCGGGGGAACGGCGGCCAAGCGCGCCCCAGCGGCGGGCGGGGCGTGCCCGGCCGCGGTCACCGCGAGCACCGCGAGGGTCCCGGCAACGCCGGCGAGTTTGCGTTTCACTTCAGCCTCCATAGGGTCGCGGTTCCCGCGACAGGCCGAACACGACAGCGGTGCTAACTAGTCGTCACCGGTCTATGACGTTAGGTAACTCTAGCGGGCCGCGAAATGTCTGGGGCGCAGATGGCGTTTCGCGCGGAAGCGTGGGACGTCACCTACCGGCCAGCCCGACTCCCCTGCCTGCCGTGCCTCCGCCGTGGCATGCTCATAGTGAGCGCATAGTCACGATACGGCACTGGAGGGGAAATGAAGGAGTCCCGCCAGGACAGCCCGCGTGCAGACGCAGTTCCGCGAACTGCCCGCCTACTGGGCTGAGCGGTCGGCCGTGTCATAGATCGCCGTTGCTGTAACCGGCGGCGATGGCCGGATAAGGTCAGTAACTCCTGGCCAGCTGGTCCCGGATCCGCGCCAGCACCTCGGTGGCGGGCACGCCCCGCTCGGCCTGCAGGCACAGCTGGTCCATCACCGCGGAGTACTGCTCGACATCCCGCCGCTTGTCCAGGTACAGCGCGCTGGTCAGCTGCTCCAGGTAGACCACGTCGGGCAGTTCCGGCGCGGCGAACCGCAGGATGCTGAACGAGCCGGCCGCGGCAGCGTGATACCCGCTCTGCAGCGGCACCACGTACAGCGCGATGTTCGGCTCGCTGGCCAGCTCGATGAGGTGTTCCAGCTG
This sequence comes from uncultured Actinomycetes bacterium, assembly GCA_963711485.1. GTDB lineage: Bacteria > Actinomycetota > Actinomycetes > Streptosporangiales > Streptosporangiaceae > RYN-230. The sequence goes on along the minus strand of CAVQEM010000041.1, from coordinate 158,748 downwards.
GGCTTCCATCACCCCGGGACCGCCCAGGCGGCGGCGCAGCGCGGTCTCGTCCACCACCGCCCACAGTTTCGGGCCGTCCGGCCGGGACAGGATCTGCTGGCGCTTCAGCCGCAGGCTGACCCGGCGGGTGATCTCGTCGTCGGGGGCGGCCGCGTGGCCGCCCCGGATGACGGCCCGGGCGTACTCCGGCGTCTGCAGCAGGCCCGGCACGAACTGCACCTCGTAGATCCGGATGAGGGACGCGGCCGCCTCCAGGCCCACGTAGAACTCGAACCAGCCCGGCACCACCTCCCCGTACCGGTGCCACCACCCCCGGCCGGGCCGCTTCCCGGGCCAGCCGCAGCACGCCAGCCCGCTCCGTCTCCCCGGTCACGTCGTACAGGGTGAGCAGGTCCGCGACGTCGCGCTGCTTCATGCTGACCCGGCCGTGCTCCAGCCGGCTGATCTTCGACGCCGAGGCCCGGATCACCTCGCCTGCCGCCTCGCAGGTGATGCCGTGGGCCTCGCGCAGGCGGCGCAGCTGGCTGCCGAGCACGATGCGCAGTGCGGTCGGCCCGCTGGCCGCCAGGTCAGGCAGCCCGTCATGGCCCCAGCCCGGATCGCCTGCGCCGGGACCGGAGCCGGGGTCGCCCGGCTTAGGGGTCGGTGCGGGATCGTGCTGCGGCACGGGGCTGGACATCGGGACTCCGGCTGGTGTGGTGACGGCCCAGTGTCCCATCACTGTCCCCTATACCGCTACGTCCGGGCAGCAGGGGCAGCAACATGTTGCAGGGGTCGGCGAGCTCGTGCAGGATTTGCAGGTCCACCACGACAAGGCGGGTCGCCGTGGCGGGTGGCTCGCCGGAGCCGGTGTTGCGGGCGAACCGGGGATGGGCCCCGCCCGACACCTGGAGCCGCAGCCGGTGCCCGGCCGCGAACCGGTAGGCGGTCGCGCTCATCGGCACGGTGATCGTCGCGGGCGTCCCCGCCGCGGGCGTTCCCGCCGCAGGTGCGCACCGGATGATGCCGTCACAGACGTTGCGTGAACGCCCCCGCGGGTCCACGTCGCACAGCCGGGCGAACAGGTCGAAGTGCCCGCTGGAGGCACGGACCCGGATCCGGGCGCTGACCGGCCCGATCACGTCGAGGGCCCCGGTGAGCGGGGCGCTGGTGAAGACCAGGACATCGGGCCGGGACTCCAGGGCCCGGTTGTCCGCCGCCCCCGCCTTGCTGGTAAACAGCTGCCCGCCCACCGACGGCGTCGGGTCCGCCGGGTCATAGCGGAACGAGGAGATCCCCGGCTCGGCGGGGGGCTCGGTCACCAGGCCGCCGCCGGCGCGCAGGTACCAGGGCTGGACGGCCAGCCCGGGTGGCGGCCAGTCGGCCAGGTCCCGCCATTCGCCGGCACCGTCGACGTACACCCGCACGGGGAGGTCCTCGTTGCGGATCTGGTCCGGGGCTGGCGGCCCGGGGGCCTGGCCGTCTGGGACCGGCGGACCGGGGGCCTGGGCGTCGCCCGTGTAGGCCCGCAGCCAGCTGAGCGCCTCGCCCAGGACGACCGGAAGGGCCTTGTTGAACGCCGACGAGTGCGTCCACGGGCCGACGACCAGGCGCACCGGGGTGCCGCGGGCCCGGAGCCGGCTGTACCGGTCCAGGACCTGGTCCAGGCAGGCGTCCCACCAGCCGGTGAGCAGGCTGGCCGGGACAGGCGGCAGCGGGCGGTCCGCCCCGATCTCCAGCGACGACCAGCACGGGGCGGCCGGGTCCGGGCTGGCCAGCCACTCGTCCAGATACCCGACCCGGGTGCCCAGCGCCTGCGGGTAGGCGTCGATCAGCGGGAGCTGCCGGGAGACCCGCCGCATCTTCCGCTGCACCCGCAGCCCGGCCCGGACCAGCGCGGCCATCCCGCGCTCGAAGCTGAGCGTAGCGGCGGCGGCCACGAACACGTTCTCCAGGGCGAAGGCGCCGCCGGGGTAGACCACCGAGTACGGGTCCGACACCCCGGCCTGGGTCACCAGTGCGCGCAGCTCGGGGGGCGGGTCCGTGGCCAGCGCCCACTGGACGGAGCTGAGGTAGCTGGGGCCGATCATGGCCAGCGCCCCGCTGAACCAGTCCTGCTCGCGCAGCCAGGCCACCGCGGCCTGGCCGTCGGCTCGCTCGCGGGTGAACGGCTGGTACTCCCCTCCGGACCCGCCGGTGCCGCGGCAGCTCTGGATCACGACGTGGAACCCGCGTTCGGCGATCAGGCCGCCGAACAGATGGTCCCAGGGGAAGCCGCGGCCGTACGGGGTGCGGACCAGCACCGTGGGCCGTGAGCCGTCAACCTGCGGGATGTAGTGGTCGGTGCGCAGCGCCACGCCGTCGGCGGCGGGCACCATGAGGCCCGCGTCGACGCGGACCGCGCACTCGGGGGGCAGGTCCCGCAGATCCCGCCGGGACAGCCGCATCCATAGCCGGACGTGCCGGGGCAGCGCGGCACCCCGGTCCGGGGATCCGGGCCGCGCGCCGCCCTGGCCCCGGGAGGCCTCGGTCATCGTGACTCCTTCGCTGGAGAGCTCCGCTCGTCCGAGCAGAGATACGTACGCCGTACGGTGTTTCTCTTCCTCACGATACTCCGTACAGTGCACGTAGATAAGCTGCGGGGGAGGTGAGATGTCAGTGACCACGTCAGGCCCGCGCCCGGGATCCCGCGCCGGGGTCCCGGCGTCGATCTGGGCGATACCGGAGTACGGCGGGCGGGGACCCAGGCCGAAGCACAGCCGGGCCGCGATCGCCGCCGCCGCGGTAGCGGTCGCCGACGCCGAGGGCATCGACGCGGTCACGATGCGGCGGGTCGCGGCCGACCTGGGCATGGGCACCATGTCGCTGTACAACTACGTGCCGTCCAAGGAGCACCTGGTCCAGCTCATGATCGACCACGTGGCCGGCGAGTACCGCTACCCCGGGCCGGCCGCGGTGGACGCGAACGCGGCGGAGCCCCGGGCCGGGATCCTGGATCTGGCCCGGCAGGGACGGGACATCACCCGGCGGCACCCGTGGCTCCCCCGGGAGATGCAGCGGCCGCCGGTGATCGGGCCCAGCGCGCTGCGCTACGTGGAGCACTTCCTCGGCCTGCTGAGCGGCTCGGGCCTCGATACCGGGGCCAAGATGGAGGTCCTCGGCATGGTCAACGGGTTCGCGATCTCCTACGGGGGAGTCCAGGCGGCGCTGGCGGGGGAACGCGCCCGGACCGGGGTGACCGAGGAGGAGCAGGCCGCCGCCCAGGTGGCCGGGCTGGTGTCCGCCGCGGCCAGCGGCGGCTACCCGAATCTGGCCACGGCGCTGGCCGGGCCGCCCTCGCCGCCCCGGGACGCGGACGAGATCTTCGACCGGTGCGTACTGCGGCTCATCGACGGCGCACTGGGCCGCTAGCCCGCCCCATCGCTGACCTGCCAGGAGTAGCTGACCCGCCAGGAGTCGCTGACCCGCAAGTAAGGGTGTCGCTGACCCCCCAAGGGGGGTCATGACGCCTGTTGACGAGCAGCTTAAGATCATGTCTCGTAACAAGGGTCGAGGACGGGTATCTCCTGTTACCCCTGTCACCGGGAGGGGGGGTCCGCGGTTAGGGGTGAGGGGGGAGATGCCCGTCCTCGACGGCTCGATAGTACAGGTCCAATTTCGAGAGTGCCGCCCGTCTTGCTCTAGCGTACTTCTCCCGGGGCGCGGCCGACATACTGCTAGGCCGTCTCATCACTAATGCACATTCGCCGGACCACGGCCTTCATCGGCATGCCAGCGGTGTAAAGCTGCAAGGGCGCGCGTTTCCTGCACGCTTAGGACAGGCCGGTCAAGGGCGTCGTCAGTGGTGAAGATCTAGGCCAGGCGATGAGATCCAATCCTTTCCCGCGGCCACCGCCTTAATGGCCGCCGGACCTCGGAAGTCTCTTCGTTTTTAACGGCATAGCCCAGCGCACCAGCGCGGATCGCGTCCCGCGCCGGGACCGGCTTGTCCGAGGCCGCGAGGACCAGCACCGCGGGGCCAGCGGCGCAGTCAGCGACCGGCCCAGGCCTGGACGGTCCGGTGAATCTGTGTTAGGGCCGGAATATGACCCCGCGTGCGTGTCCCTTGTCATGAGATGGTGCAAGGTCTTTCCCGGCCAGGAAGACCAGATCCCCGACGTCGCTGCGTTCGTGGCCCAGCTGCTGGGCAGCCACCCTGACCGTGACGACATCACCCGCTGCGCGGCCGAACTGGCGGCCAACGCGATCCGGCACACCGCCAGCGGCCGGGACGGCTTCTTTGCCACCGAGGTGACCTGGACCGGGCAGACGGTACGGGTCGCCGTGTCGGACGGCGGCGCCGACACGGTCCCGTTCACCGGGCCGTCCACTGCCCCGGACAGGACCGTGCCCGCATCCCAGCCCGAGCGCGGGCTCGGCCTGCTGGCCCGGCTGTCGTCCCGCTGGGGGACCGAAGGCGACCACCGCGGCCGGGTGGTCTGGGCCCAGTTCCTGGCCAGCAGCGACAGCGCGCCCGCGGCCACGACGGTGCCGCTGGCCGCGGAGCAGTCCACCGCGGCCGAGGCCGCCGACCTGGCCGAGCGCTACAAGGGCTGGTACACCTGGTTCGGGCACTGGACCCGGCAGTGGTGGGCGATCCCCAAGCAGGCTTCCGCGACCGCGGCCCTGATCGCCGAGCCCACGGCCGCCGCGCTGGCGCGCAGGCTGGACTCGCTGGCTCAGCTGTTGGGCTAGCCCCCGCTGCTGAAGGCGGCGTCGAACGACGCCCGGGGTGGCTCCAGGTCGAAGTGACGCAGGTAGGCCAGGGCCTCCGGCGCCCCGGCCAGCCGGTCCATCCCCGCGTCTTCCCACTCGACCGAGATCGGGCCCTGGTAGCCGATCGAATTCAGCATCCGGAACACGTCCTCCCACGCGACCTCACCGCGCCCCGCGGACACGAAGTCCCAGCCACGGCGGGGATCCCCCCAGGGCAGGTGAGAGCCGAGCCGGCCGTTGCGGCCGTCGAGGCGCTTGCGCGCTTCCTTGCAGTCCACGTGGTAAATCCGGTCCGGGTAGGCGGCCAGGAACGCCACCGGATCCAGGTCCTGCCAGACGAAGTGACTCGGATCGAAGTTCAGCCCGAACGCGGGCCGGTTGCCCACCGCGTCCAGGGCCTGCCGGGTGGTCCAGAAGTCGTAGGCGATCTCACTGGGATGCACCTCGTGCGCGAACCGCACGCCCTCGGCGTCGAACACGTCCAGGATCGGGTTCCACCGCCGGGCGAAGTCCGCGTACCCCTCCTCGATCATCTCCGGCGGTACCGGCGGGAACATCGCCACCGTGTGCCAGATCGAGGAGCCGGTGAAGCCCGACCACGGTCTGCACGCCGAACGCGGCCGCGGCGCGCGCGGTGTCGGCCAGCTCGGCGGCGGCCCGCTGCCGCACCCCCTCGGGCTCGCCGTCGCCCCAGATCCGGGCGGGCAGGATGCCCTGGTGCCGCACGTCGATCGGATGATCACAGACCGCCTGCCCGGCCAGGTGATTGGAAATGGCCCAGCAGCGCAGCCCGTGCCTGGCCAGCAGCGCGTGCCGCCCGGCCAGGTACCCGTCCTCACGCAGGGCCCGGTCCACCTCGAAATGGTCACCCCAGCAGGCGAGCTCCAGGCCGTCGTACCCCCAGTCGCGAGCCAGCCGGCAGACCTCCTCCAGCGGCAGGTCGGCCCATTGCCCGGTGAACAACGTGAACGGTCGGGACATGATCGGCTCCGGGTGGTTTTCGTTGCGGCGATTTTGGCTCTTGAATTTCCGGGCTTCAGACCGGCGTCCACTGGCTGTCGTGCGCGGCGCTGGCCGCGACGGCCTGCAGGACGTGCTGGACCTGCAGGCCGTCCGCGAAGGAGGGCTCCGGGTCGGTGCCCTGGCCGATCGCGGTGACCAGGTCCCGCACCTGGTGGATGAACGTGTGCTCCCAGCCCAGCACGTGCCCCGGCGGCCACCAGGCCGACACGTACGGGTGGCCAGGCTCGGTGACCAGGATGCGCCGGAAGCCCTGGGTCGCGGGGTCCCCCGCGGCATCGCAGAACTCCAGCTCGTTCAGCCGCTCCAGGTCGAACGCGAGGCTGCCGCGGGCGCCGTTGACCTCAATCCGCAGCGCGTTCTTGCGGCCGGCGGCGAACCGGGTCACCTCAAACGAGGCCAGCGCCCCGGATTCGAGCCGGCCGGTGAAGGCCGCCGCGTCGTCCACCGTGACCAGGCCCATGGTTTCGGAGACTCCGGTGGTTTCGGAGACCAGCGCCGGCGCCGCCCGGAAGCGGGCGCTTCGGCACGAACGTGGCCAGGGACCCGGAGACGCCCGCGATCAGCTGCCCGGTCAGGTACTGGGCCAGGTCCACGATATGCCCGCCCAGGTCACCCAGGGCGCCCGAGCCCGCGTGCTCCTTCTGCAGCCGCCAGGTCAGCGGGAAGGCAGGGTCGGTCAGCCAGTCCTGCAGGTAGCTGGCCCGGACATGCCGGATGTCGCCGACCCGGCCGCCGGCGATCAGCTCGCGGGCCAGCGCGAGGGCCGGCACCCGGCGGTAGTTGAAGCCGACCATTGAGCGGACCCCCCGGGCCTGGGCCCGGGTGGCCGCCCCGGCCATGGCCTCCGCCTCGGCGACCGTGTTGGCCAGCGGCTTCTCGCACAGCACGTGCTTGCCCGCCTCCAGCGCGGCGACAGAGATCTCCGCGTGCCAGTCACCGGGCGTGCACACGTCGATGAGCTGCACGTCGTCGCGTTCCAGGAGGGCACGCCAGTCGGTTTCCACGCCGGCGAACCCGTAGCGCCGCGCGGCGGCTTCCGTCGCCGCCCGGTCCCGGCCGCACAGCGCGGCCAGCACCGGCCGCAACGGCAGGTCGAACGCGTGCGGGGCGGTCCGCCAGGCCTGGGAGTGCGCCGCGCCCATGAACGCGTAGCCGACCATCCCCACGCCCAGTGTCTCCACAGCGCCTCCCTAGGTCTGCTCATACGGATCCCAGTCCGCCGGCAGGGCATCCGGGGTGTCGAAGGTAGTCCCGACGCGCTCGAACGTACTCCCCGTGATCGAGCGTGTGACCGCTTCCATGGTGTCCAGCACGTGCAGCCCCAGCTCACCGGACGCCCGGTGGGCCGTCCCGGCGCGGAGGGCCCGCGCCATGTCCAGCACGCCGAGGCCCCGGCCCGCCGTGGCCCCCGCCGTATGGACCGTCTCCCAGTCGTCGCGGCCGGCCGCGCGGACCCGGATGTCGCCGTCGAACGCGTTGGGGTCGGGCAGTGAGAGGGTGGCCTCGGTTCCGGTGATCTCGACGAAGCCGTGCCGCCGCAGCGGCGAGTCGAAGCTGAGCACGACGGTCGCGGCCGGGCCCCGCGCGTACCCGATGAGCGCCGCGACATGGGTCGGCACCTCGACCTCGAACACCGTCCCGGCCCGCGGGCCGCTGCCGATGACCCGGCTGGCCCGGCTGCGCCGGCCGACCGCGGCGACCTGCTCCGCGGGGCCAAACAGGGTGGCCAGCGTGCTCAGGTAGTACGGCCCCATGTCGAACAACGGGCCCGCGCCGCGCCGGAACAGGAACTCCGGGTCGTGGTGCCAGCGTTCCGGCCCCGAATCCTGCATCAGGGCGAGCGCCGCCTGCGGCTCGCCGATCAGGCCGCCGGCGATCAGCCGCCGGGCGGTCTGCAGGCCCGCGCCGAGCACGGTGTCCGGGGCGCACCCGACCCGCACGCCGGCCCGGGCCGCCGCCGCCAGCAGGCCGCGCCCGGCCGAGGTGTCCAGGGCGAGAGGTTTCTCGTTCCAGACACTCTTGCCCGCCGCGACCGCCTCGTGCGCCACCTCCGCGTGCGCAGCGGGAATGGTCAGATTGACCACCAGTTCCACGTCCGGGTGGGCCGTGGCCTGCGCCGGGCCGCCCACCCCGGGCACGCCGTACCGGGCCGCCTGCCCTTTGGCCCGCTCCAGGTCGAGATCGGCGCAGACCAGCACCTGCACGTCCGGGAACGAGGTCAGGTTGCGGAGGTACTCGTCGCTGATCTTGCCGCAGCCGATGACGGCGACACCGACCGGATCACTCACGGCCGGTCACCCGCCACGGCTCGCCGCGCCGGCTGGACCAGGCCCTGGGAGGCCAGCCAGGTCAGGCTGTCCGCGACCGCGGTCATCATGTCGGTCGCGCAGCGGTCGAGCTCGACGACGCGCCACGCGGCGGGCGGGGCGGCGGCCAGGATCTCCGCCACCGGCATCCGCCCCGCACCGACGGCGGTCATCGGGCCGTCCCTGGTGACCGGGCCGTCCTTGACGTGCAGGTAGCGGACCCGCTCGCCGAGCCGCCCCAGCAGCGCAGGCACGTCCTGGCCGCCGACCGCGGCCCAGTACGTGTCCACCTCGAGCAGCACCGACGGGTCGAGCTCGGCGGCCAGGGCCTCCAGCGCCGGGGTGCCCCCGTGAAGGCCGGTCCCCTCTGGGAGGCGGCCCCCTCTGGGAGGCCGGTCCCGCCGGGCAGCGGGGCGAGCTCGTGGTCGTGGTTGTGGTAGCCGAGCCGCAGGCCCTCGTCCGCGAGCCGGGCCGCCATGGCGTTCAGGTCCGCCGCCACCGCCCGGACGCCGTCGAGGTCGGCGAACCGGGCGGGCGGCAGGTAAGGGACGATGACGGTGTCCGCGCCGAGGATCCGGGCCGCGGCCACGACGGGGCCCGCCTGCTCGCCGGCCGGGGTGGCGTGCACGCTGCACACCGCCAGGCCCGCCGCCGCCAGGTCAGCGGCCAGCCCGGCCGGATCGCTGAGGATGTCGAACGGTTCCACGGCCACGTAACCGAACGCGGCGATCCGGTCCAGGATGCCCTTCCGGTCCGCCGCCAGCTGTTCGCGGACGGTGTAGAGCTGCAGGGCCGGGGGGTGGCCGGCGGCAGGGTCGCCGGGGGCAGGGCGGCCGGCCGTGGCGCAGGGTCGCCGGGGGCAGGGCGGCCGGGGGCAGGGTCGCTGGGGTGGCTGGTCGTCACGTGGCTCAGGCTCCGGTGCGTCGGTATTTCCGTGTTTCGAAACGATCGTTTTCGAAAATTATTCGCTACTCGGTTCAGGCTAGATTCGGCCGCGCGGCCGGTCAATAGCCGGGCGGCGTGGTCGGCGCCAGCCCGGTGGCGCGGCCGGCGGATCGTCCCGCCGCGTTACGCTGGGCGAGCCCAGGTTTCGAAAATCACGATGCACAGGAGCCGCCGTGGCCCGTGAGACCGGCCGCAGCACGCTGGCGGGCATCGCCGCGGAGGCAGGCGTGTCGGTATCCGCCGTGTCCAAGGTGCTCAACGGGCGGACCGACGTCGCGGCCGGCACCCGGGCCCGCATCGCCGCGCTGCTGCGGCGCGACGGCTACCAGGTCGCCTCCCGGCTCGGTTTCGGCGTCGTGGACCTGCTGATCGCCAGCGTGCACAGCCCGTGGGCCGAGGAGTTGCTGCACGGCACGGTGCAGGCCGCGGACGAGGCCGGGGCCAGCGTCGTGGTCAGCACGGTGGACACCCCCGCCGGGTTCACCGCGTGGCTGGACCGGGCCACTGCCCGGGGCACCGACGGCGCGCTGCTGGTGCTGCACCTGCCGGACAGCAGCGAGCTGCAGCGGCTGGCCGCCGCGCGGATCCCGCTGGTGGTCATCGACCCGCCGGAGGAGCCGGGCCCGGGCATCCGGTCCGTCGGCACCACCAACTGGCAGGGCTGCCTGACCGCGACCCGGCACCTGATCGAGCTGGGTCACCGCCGCATCGCCATCATCGGCGGCCCTGGGCACCTGTGGTCGAGCCGCGCCCGGCTGGCCGGCTACCGCGCGGCGCTGGAGGCAGCCGGGCTGCCCCTGGCCGGCGAGCTCATCCGCCGGGACGACTTCTGCGCGGAAGGGGGGCGTCAGCAGGCCCGCGAACTGCTCGCGCTGCCGCAGCCACCCACCGGGATCGTGGCCGGCAACGACGCCCAGGCGTTCGGCGTGCTGCAGGCGCTCGGCGAACGGGGTTTGCGGGCCCCGGAGGAACTCAGCGTGGTGGGATTCGACGACGTCCCGGTCGCCTCGTGGGCCACTCCCGCGCTCACTACTATCCGCCAGCCCCTCGCAGCCATGGCCGCGACCGCCTTCCGGATGCTGCACGCCCCCGGGACGGGGCTATCAGGAGCGGGCCGGTCAGGCGGGGAGCTGCCCGGCCGGGGGCCGTCCGGACGGGGGGAACCACACCACATCGAGCTCGCCACCACCCTGGTGATCAGGGAAAGCACAGGTCCCCCGCCCGGGGTTATATAAACGTCATCTCGGCCGTTTGACCCGTTTTCATGCGCTAGTCTGCCCGTGATTCCACGCTGCGATCAGGGAGTTTCCCATGTCACGTCTGTTCCGGCGCCGGCCCCTCGCCGGGCTGGCCGCGATGGTGGGTCTCGGGCTGCTCGCCGCGGGCTGCAGCGGCGGCGGAGGTGGCTCCGCCGCACCGGGCGGGCTGGAGAAGACCAACCTGACGGTGGCGGCGGTCCCGGCGCTCGACTCGGCCGCGCTGTACATCGCGAAGGACCGCGGGCTGTTCGCCGCCGAGGGCCTGAACGTCACGATCCTCCCGGCCATTAGCGGGGCGACCGCCATCGGCAACCAGCTCGCGGGCAAGTTCGACGTCACGGTCGGGAACTATGTCTCGTACATCACCGAGAACGCGGCGAACCCCAAGGCCGACTTCCGGGTACTCGCGGCAGGCTCCATCATGCAGGCCGACAACCAGGAGATCCTGGTCCCGCGCAACTCGCCGATCAACACCGTTGCGGGCCTCGCTGGCAAGACCATCGCCGTCAACGTCCGGAATAACATCGGCACCCTGCTGATCAGCTCGGTGCTCAGCGACAATGCGGTCCAGGTCAATAAGAGCCAATTCGTTCCCATCCCGTTCCCGGAGATGGCCCAGGCGATGGCGCAGCACAAGGTGGATGCCGCCTGGATGCCCGAGCCGTTCGTGACCCAGGCGGAGGAGGACACCGGTGCGGTGCCGCTCGCCGACGCCAACCAGGGCTCGAGCCAGAACCTGCCGATCGCCGGGTACATGGTGACCGCGAGCTGGCTGAAGAAGTACCCGAACACCGCGGCGGCGTTCCGGACGGCGATCCTCAAGGCCCAGGGCATCGCGGCCGTGGACCCCGCCGCTGTCCAGCAGGGCATGGAGAAGTTCGCGGGCACGCCGCGGGTGGTCGCGTCCATCGCGGATGCGCCGGAGTACCCGACCCAGCAGAATCCGGTCCTGCTCCAGCGGCTGGCCAGCCTGATGCTGAACTTCGGGATGCTGCAGCAGGCATACAACGTGAACCAGATGGTCGTGAAGTAGTACCTGGCGGTCAGGGCCCCGCACCTGGGTGAGGTGCGGGGCCCTGACCGTGTCCCGGCCCGGGCCCGGCCCTCAGCTGGCCAGGGTGTCTACCGAGACTTGCCAGAGCAGCGCGGCGTCGCCCGGGTCCAGGGCGTAGGCTGCGACCCCGCGCCGGGTCCCCGGCTCATTCAGGCTGGCCTCGTTGCAGTCCTCGAAGTAGCGGCCGCCGATGCCGTCGAGCAGCGGCGAGGTGGCCACCAGCACGGACGTCGCAGCGCCCTGCTCAGGGGTCTTCCAGCGGGGGGCGGCCGACCCGCCGGCCTGGCGGCGGAGCCGGTCCAGCTCCTCTTCGCTGACGTAGCGCTGCAGGCCGGTCCGGATCCCGCCCGGCATCAGCGCGTTGACCGTGATGCCGTCCCCGGCCCAGCGCCTGGTCCCCTCCACCGCGAACAGGACGTTAGCGGTCTTGGACTGCCCGTAGGCGGCCCACGGCTCGTAGGGGCGCTCGAGGAAGTGGATGTCCTCGAACACGACCGGCGACTGCAGGTGCGCGCTGGAACTGACGGACACCACCCGGGCGCCGCCGCGGCGGCCAGGGCCCGGTGCAGCCGGGTGGCCAGGGCGAAGTGCCCCAGGTGGTTGGTGGCGAACTGCATCTCCCAGCCCTCGGGAGTGCGCATCAGCGGCGAGGCCATGATCCCGGCGTTGTTGATGAGGATGTCCAGCGGGCCGTCCCAGGCCGCCGCGAACGCGGCCACGGAGCCCCGGTCGGCCAGGTCCAGCCGGGCCACGAGCACCTGCTTGCCGCCCGTGGTCCCGGTGCTGGGCGTGGTCCCCGTGCCGCCCGTGGTCCTCATGATGTCGGCGGCGGTGCGCTCGCCGGCCTCGACGTTGCGGACCGCGAGCGTCACTTCGGCGCCCGCCCGGGCCAGCGCGCGGGCGGTCTCGACGCCGATGCCCGATGCGCCGCCGGTCACGATGGCGCGGCGGCCGGTGAGATCGATGCCGTCCACGACGTCGGCGGCCGTCGATTCGGCGGTGAACGGCGTGGTGATGGGTGTGCTGACAGTCATGGTGCCCCAGTCTGGGTCGCGGTGCTGTGATGTCGTTCGCCCCCGGTCGCCCGCGGGTTCCCTGCGGGAGACCAGCCGGTACGATGGAAACGGAGGAGCCTCCAGTACGACTTCCAGACTAAACGGAGCCTCCTCCGTTTAGCAAATCCGACGGTATCCCGAGGAGTGCGCCGTGGCGGAGACCATGGCCCGGCCGATGCGTGCCGATGCCCAGCGCAACCGGGCGCGGCTGCTGGAGGCGGCGGTCCGGGCCTTCTCCCAGGACGGCCCCGAGGTGACGCTCGACGCGATCGCCAAGGACGCAGGGGTCGGCATCGGCACGCTGTACCGCCACTTCCCCACCCGCGAGGCCCTGGTGGAAGGGGCCTACCGTAACGAGCTCGCGCGGCTCTGCGACGCGGTCCCGGAGCTGCTCGGCGACCTCCCGCCCGACCAGGCCACCCGACGCTGGATGGACCTCTTCGTGGACTACATGACGACCAAGCGCGGCATGGCCGATGCGCTGCGCGCGGTGATCGCCTCGGGCCGCAACCCCTACGAGCACAGCCGCGGCCAGCTGATCGCCGCGATCACCACGCTGCTGGGGGCGGCGGGTGAGGCCGGGACGCTGCGCCGCGACATCGACCCCGCCGACGTCCTGGCCAGTCTCGGCGGCGTGTCCCTGACGGCCGGTGAGCCAGCCCAGCGGGCGCAGGCCGGCCGCCTGCTCGACCTGCTCATGGACGGCCTGCGGTACCAGCCCGCGCGCAGCTGACCCGGGGCCGGTCGGTGAGCGGGCGGGAGCGGGCGGATCAGCCCGCTACGCCGGCCAGCCGATCCCGGCCTGCGCACCCGGGAGCGCCGCAGCATGGTTCCCGCCCCCGTGAAAGACACCGGCCGCGGATGTTTACCCGACGGCGCAGGGGTTAGCTGTCCAGCGTCCGGAACAGTCCGGAACCGTCCGGAACAGTTGAGCACGAGGAACGAACGCATCGCCCGGCTCCCGGGGCGACCGCAGACGTCCCGGGCAATGGCCTCCCCCTGGGCCGTTGTCCGGGGCTGCGCCGCGTGGGCCCCGCGGCGCCCCCATGCAGCCCTCGCGCCGCGCAGTAGCCCCCGCCGCGCCGCCCCGCCCGTCCCGGTCCCGGTCCCGGTCCCGGTCCCGGTCCCGGTCCCGGTCCCGCGAGGATGCCTGGCGGTCAGCCGGCGATGGGATAATTGTCGGCTATGTCAACGTGGATCTGGCAGGACTCTGCGCCCGGACCCGGCCTGCGGGTCGCCGTCAAGGACCTCATCGATGTCGCAGGCCTCCCCACCACGGCGGGAAGCCTGGCCATCGCCGAGCAGGCCGCGCCCGCCGCGTCTGACGCACTCTGCCTGGCCGGGTTGCGGGCCGCGATCGACCGTGGCGAGGCGCACCTCGCTGGCAAGACCAACCTGCACGAGCTGGCCTACGGGATCAGCGGGATCAACCCGGCCTTCGGCACGCCGGTCAACCCGCTCGATCCGCTGCGGGTGCCGGGCGGCTCGTCAAGCGGCTCGGCGGTGGCCGTCGCCAGCGGCGAGGCCGACGTCGCGTACGGCTCGGACACGGGCGGCTCCATCCGGATCCCCGCCGCGTGCTGCGGGATAGCCGGCCTCAAGACCACCTGGGGCCGGATACCGCTCACCGGCGTCTGGCCGCTCGCGCCGAGCATGGACACCGTGGGGCCGATGGCCAGGGATGTGGCGGGCCTCATCGCCGGGATGCAGCTGCTGGAGCCGGGGTTCTCGGTCGCGGACCCGGCGCCCCTGGTCGTCGGCCGGGTCGTGATCGGCGCCGACCCCATCATCGACGAAGCGATCGACACGGCGCTGGCCGCGGCCGGCTGGGCGGTGGTCCAGATCGGCCTGGACGGGCTCGACCAAGCGAGCGCCGCCGCGATGACCGTGCTCGACGCCGAAGCCTGGGCGTCTGACGGGGGGCACGCGGACCGGGCCCCGGACAAGATCGGCCGTGACGTGCTCGCCCGGCTGCGTGAGGCCAGCGCCATCACGCCCGCGGCGGTCAGCGCGGCCCGGGAGCAGGCGGAGCAGTGGCGGGCGACCCTGTCGTCACTCTGGAATCAGGTCGACCTGCTGGCTTTGCCGACGCTGCTCGGGTTCCCGCCCCCGCTGGAGCGGTCGCGGGAGATGGTCCGCATCCGCGGCCTGACCTCTCCCGTCAACCTCGCAGGCGTGCCGGCCCTGGCCCTGCCGGTGCCCACCGGCGGCCCGCTGCCCGCGAGCATCCAGATCATCGGGCCGGGCGGCGGCGAGGAACGCCTGCTCGCCGCGGGGGCGGTCCTCGAGCAGGCCATGCCAGGTCTGCCCGGCTCGCGGAGGCCGGCCTGACCGGGCCCGCACGACCAGCCGGCCTGACCGGGCCCGGCTACGGGCTGGCCTGAACGCTGGCCGGCGGGCTGATCGCCCAGCGGATCCCGCGGATGACCGCGTGGCCGGCCGGCCGGACCACCGCACGCTCGGCCAGCGGCAGGTGCGGCAGGTACAGCGGGCGGCGGGCCCAGCCCGGCAGCAGCGAGGTGGCCGCGGCGGCCAGGACCCCGTACGGCGCCCGGGCGACCAGCGGCAGCGGCGGGGTGAGCAGCAGGAACCGTGCCGCCGCGCGGGCCTGGGGGGTGCCGCGCAGTTCCGCGCGGTACTGGCTGATCCGGTCGGCGAGCTCAGCCTCGGTGCGGGGCGGGTCGGGCACCCCGAGCTCGATGGCGATCCGGGCCACGTCGGCGACGTACCCGTCGCGCCCGGCCTGGTCCAGGGGCTCGGCCCCGAACCGGGTGTGCGCGCGCAGGAAACTGTCCGCTTCGGCGATGTGTACCCAGGTCAGCAGCTGCGGATCCGAAGCCGCGTAGGGCCGGCCGTCCGGCGCGGTCCCGGTGACCCGGCGGTGGATGGCCTTCACCCGTTCGGTGGCCGCCTTCGCGTCGCTGGCCCGGCCGAACGTGGTGACGGCGAGGAAGTAGCTGGTCCGCTGCAGCCGTCCCCACGGGTCGCCCTTGTAACCGGAATGCGCGTCCACGCCGGCCATGGCCAGCGGGTGCAGCGACTGGAGCAGCAGGGCGCGGATACCGCCCACGAACATCGACGAGTCGCCGTGCACCCGCTGGATGGGGCTGTCCTCGGCGAACCAGCGGTCACCCTCCGCGAGGTGGATCACCTGGCGACGGTTCGGTCCCTCGGGGCCGGCGACCTTCTCGAAGATCGACGCGCCGATATGGCGCCGGACGGAATTGGCCGCAGCGTGCACTCTCACCTGCCCAGTATCACCGCAGGGTCACAGTTGCCCGGCCGTCAGGTGAGGCCGGGTTGGCGCTGTGTGATGCGGAAATTGTGAACCATTCTTTTGCGAGCCCCGCCCCAGGCGTGCTGTCATAGTGGTACAGAGCGTGACTATCCGGAACCGGGGGCCATCGGGATCGGATAAGCAGCCCGGAAGGGGATCCGCCGTGCCTGGCCTCAACGCACGCGAAATCAGCCGCATCGAGACGACCTACACCAGCGACCTCGGCACGTTCTCCTGGGTCTGGGTCGTGCGGGCCGACGGCGAAGTCCAGTATCGGCTGAGTCACGTTGACGGCCGGCGGGAACGTAACGCCTGGCGGTCCGTCTGCCGCTTAACCACGGTCGAGCGCCGGGCCATCGACTCTGACCACGCCCGCGCCACTGACCTGCTCATCCACCTGGCCCGCGAGCGCGGGCAGTTTCCTGTCGATAACCGCAGATAACGAAGACCCGCTGGCGTCAGTCCAGAGCAGTAGTGCGCGTATTCCACAAGAAACAACGAAGCCGCACCGTTGTGGTACCATACTGGTATGGCTATGACACTTCGTTTGCCGCCTGAGGTGGTGGATCAGCTCAAGCAGATAGCTGAAACCGAGCACCGCAGCGTGCAGCAGACGGTTCTTGTCGCGATCGAGGAGTACCTTTCGATGCGCGAGACCGCCGAGATTCTCGCCGACCCGGCCGCACTCAGGGGCCTGGCCGAAGCCCGCGAGTCCGAGCAGGCTGGCGACGTGGTCTACGGAGCCGAGGCCGCGCGTGCGCTGCTCACTGCGCGCAAGCGGTGAGGGCCGAGCCTTATGAACTCGGACTGACGCGCCCAGCCCGGCGCGCGATCTCCGAAGTGCTTTCGGAGGACGTGGCCGCCGCAGCCGTCGAATTCGTCACCGGCCCGCTCCTGGAGGCGCCCTACCGGGTCGGCAAGCCACTCCGGGGCAAGCTGGCCGGCTTCCACAGCGCACGGCTCGGTACCCAGTGGCGCATCCTGTACCGGATCGACGAATCAAAGCGCGTTGTGGTCGTGCTGGACATACAGCCTCGCTCGACTGCTTACCGCCGGCGGTAGGGATCAAGGTCAGGCACTCGACGGGCCGACTCGTGCAGCCGGGTTTCCTCGCCGGCCGAGTACCCGTGGACGTAGTCGATTCCCACCGCGCGTCACCCCGGCGCCGATCCTACGCAACTGGGCCCGGCCGCCCCGGATACGCCGGGACGCCGGGCCCAGTAGGGCGGCTGCGAGATTGGTTCAGATCCCGCAGGCCGAGGCCACGGCCTCGGCGGCTGCCTCGCGGTTGCCTACGGCCGGGATGCCGGCCCGCTCGAAATCGGTGACGTAGATCGCGGCCGCCGCGGCCGGGGAGGACGCGGCGTTCAGCGCCGGGATGTACTGCGACCAGATCTGGTTGAAGGCCAGGATCGCCGTCAGCTGGGTCTGCAGGTCCGCCGCGTAGTTCCCGGTCACATACGCCGCCGGGCAGCGGCGTCCAGCCGATCAGCCCGCCGCCGCCGTCACCGACCGACTCGGGGTTGCCGCCGGACTCCTGCCAGATGTTCCCGGCGATCCCGGCGGCCGCGTTCCCGGTGTAGCCGTGCGAGGTCAGGAAGTTCACGATCGCCGCGTAGTTCGCGGGGACCATCCCGCCCGCCGACCCCGAGCACGTCCCGCCGTGGCTGGTCGCCGTGCGTGGTGTCCGACGCGCTGCCCGCCGGGCGCCGGACGTGCCGGACGAGCCGCTGCCCTGGGTGCCGCTGCCCTGCGAGCTGGTGCCCTGGCCGGAACTGCTGGCCGACGACTGGTTGTCAGCCGTGCTGCTGGTCCCGGTGCTGGCCGCCGCGCTCGAGGCGTGCCGGGCCTGGTAGGTCCCGTTGCGGACCGAGGCAGGCGGGTCGGTCGGGACGCTGAACACCTGCCCGGTGTAGATCAGGTTCGGGTCGCTGATCTTGGCCTGGTTGATGTCGAACAGCCACTCCCAGTCGCTGGCGTGGCCGTAAAACTGCTGCGCGATCCCGCTCAGCGTGTCCCCGGTGCGAACCGTGTAGGTCCGCGCCGCCTGGCGGCCGGGGTGCCTGGCCGCGTCCCCGTGGTCCCGGGAAGTCAGGTGATCCCGGGAAACCAGGTGGTCCCGGAACCAGGTGTCCCGAGGTGAGATGGTCCCGGGCGATCTGGTGCTGCTGGGTGACCGGCGCGGCGTGCCCCGCGGGCGACGCGTGCGCCGCCGTGGAGGCCCACGCGGTCTGCGGGGCAGCGGCCAGCGCGCCCACCACCACGACGGCCGGTGCGGCCTGGCCGGCCCGCCGGGCCATCTTCTGCGTCTGCGAGGGCGCCGTGTGCCGCCCGGTCCTGCGGAACTTCCTGTTCGTGCTGCGCGACGTTCCTGTTTTCAAGGTCCTGCCTTACGCCGATTCCGCGCCCAGCTACGCGGCAACCTGCGCCTCTCACCGGGCCTGACATTCGCTCATCCGGCAGCATGGCAGCACAAGAGCCTCAGCGTGTGCTAAATCGGACAAAAAGTAGAAACAAGCTCAGACATGGCTGTTTCAGGGACGATCGGGTAGCAATCGCTCAGCCCGGTTCAGCGTCTCCCTCAGGTTGGCCTCGGTGGTCAGCTCCAGGGCCTCAGGGATCGTGAGCCAGCGCAGCGGGGCATCCGGCTGCTCCGCCACGATCGCGCCCGGAGTCTTGGTGGCCAGGAAGAAGCGCACGTCGGCGTGCTCGTGCGCGGGATCCGTCCCGGCCGCGGGCACCGAGACGATGACCACGTGCCGCAGCCGCGGGTCCGGCCACGGGATCAGGTCAGCCAGGCCGGTCTCCTCGGCCGCCTCGCGCCGCGCGATCGCGAGCGGGTCGCGTCTCGCCGCGGGTCGCCGTGCCCGCCGACCTGGAGCCAGGCCTGCTGGCGCGGGTGCCAGCGCAGCAGCACCCGGCCACTATCCGGCGCGACGATCAGCGCGGACCCGGTGACGTGCATGGGCAGCGACCGCGGGTACGGGTCCGGCGAGCGCTCGAGGAGCGCGCGCACCCGCGCGACGTCCGTGGCCTCAGCCTCACCGTCCGGCTGGTAAGTCTCGAGCAGATCCGCGATCGTCGTCACCGGCGCAACCTACCCCAGGACGGCCCAGCCCCGCCGCACGGCCCGGCGCCACGGGCCTGCCCGGCGCGGCACGCGCCTGCCCGGGTACGGCGCACGGGCCAGGCGCTACCGGGCCGCGCTCAGGACACCGGGACCGCTACCTCGCTCTCGGCCTGGTCCGGCACGACGGGAGCCTCGCGCAGGCTCCGGACGGCCATCGGCACGACCACGGCCGCGGTCGCCGCGATCACGACGAGCACGGCCCAGGTGGGCACGCGCCCCCACTCCCCCAGCAGCAGCAGGAAGCCGGGAATGGTGCAGGTGGTGAAGGACAGGATCAGCGTCAGCCAGCCGGCCGGCACCGTGAGCCGGGTCACGCCCATCGCGAGCACCAGCCAGAACACGGCCCACAGCACGGACCACTGCAGCCACAGCAGGCCGATCGTCGGATCGTGGAACTTGACGATGTTCGTGATGCCGAAGGCGGCGGCCATGATCGCCACCCACCCCGAGTACCAGCCGAGCCCGGTGAGCGGCTGGCCCGCCAGGTTGCTGATGCCCACGTACAGGTACGTGAACCCGAACAGGAAGATCCCGGCGTCGAGCAGGATGTCGTCCGCCGTGGGGGCCGTCGCGATCAGGTAGAACGGGATCGCGACCTGCAGGGCGCCGACGAACAGGTTGAACGTGGCCGCGCCCTTGCCGTCGATCCGGCCGAGGAAGAGCAGGCCGTTGACGAACAGCACCGCTCCCACGAACATCAGTCCTACATCGGACATGATCGTCTCCTTAATGCTGCCGGGCGGGCTAGTTGTACGAGTTGACGGGCGGCAGGGTGTCGTTGAGCAGGTAGTCGCCCGCGTGCAGGAGCTTGAAGTCGAGCGGGTTATGCAGCGACAGCGTGCGGGCGTTCCGCCAGTGCCGGTCGAACCCGTACTTCTCCAGGACGCTTCCCGGCGCCGCAGACCTTGAACAGGTACGACCCGTTGAACAGGGCGGCTTCGGCGGCCGCGTGCCGCGCCTGGCCGGTGACGAGCGACGCCTCACCGCGGATGCGGGCGTCACCGAGATGCGCGACGGCCTCGTCGCACAGGTCGGCGGCGCGCAGCGACAGCAGTTCGGCGGCGTCCACGGCGGTCTTCATCTCGCCGACCCGCAGCTGGGTGTAGAGGTCGTCCGCGGCGCGCTCGGCACTGCTCTCGTACCAGACCCGCGCCTTCGTCCGGACGAACTCGACCGCGTCGTCGAGCGCGTTCCTGGCGATGCCCACGAACACGCCGGTGTGCACGGCCTGGTAGTTCAGCGAGGTGATGTCCCCGCCTCCGCCGCCCTCGGTGTCCGGGCTGCCCAGGATCAGCTCGTCGGGGATCCACACGTTGCGGAACTCGGTCGTGCCGCTGGCCGTGGTCCGCTGGCCGAACCCGGTCCAGTCGTCGTGGATGGTCACGCCGTCGGCGTCGGTCGGCGTGTAGAACACCCGGACCTCGTCGGTGCCCTCGATGCGGCACGGGCCGAACGTGAGGTCCCCGGCCAGGCTGCCCGTGCAGTAGAACTTGCGGCCGTTCAGCCGCCAGCCCGCGCCGTCCCGGGTGATGGTGGTCTTGAAGTCGTTCACGCTCTTGGTGCCGACCTCGGAGTACGCGTTGGTGATCCACAGCTCGCCGCTCGCGAACCGGGGCAGCCACTTCGCCTGCACGTCGGGGGAGGCGAATTCCTGCAGCAGCCGGATGCCGCCGGTGTGCAGCTGGTACATCTGGCCGATGTTGGAGTCGCCCGCGGAGACGGCGATCACGACCCGCATCAGCTCCGCGAACGTGCCGCCGTAGCCCCCGTATTCGCGGGGGACCATGAGGCCGAGCAGGCCGGAGGCGCGGAACGCCGCGCACTGCTCGTAGGGGAACGCGCGATCGTGGTCACGCTCGGCGGCACCGGCGCGGAACTGATCGCGCAGCTCTTCGGCCACCCGGATCGGGTCGTCCAGCTCGATGCCGGGCAGGGGGGTGGTACGGGTCGCAGTGCTCGGTGCGGTGCTGCTCTCGGTGGTCGTCACGGCACGGATCCTTTCAGGTAACACAGGGTTAGAAGGTGTGGTCGTAGCGGGGCGCCCGGGCGCCGGGTTGGGTGGGGACTAGTTCATGGTTCAGGGTGGGACTGGCCCAGATCAGCTTCCGAGTGACATGTAGCTGCCGCGCCAGAACACCAGCGGGGCCGCGTCCTCCCGCTCGTCTCCACCTCCCGGACCCGGCCCACGATGATCTCGTGGTCGCCGCCGTCGAGGCGGTGCTCCACCGTGCACTTCCAGGCTGGCGATCACGTCCTCCAGCCGCGGGCTGCCGGTCCGGCCCCGGCGGTGCCGGACCCCGTCCCAGGCCGCGGCCAGGCCGCGGCGGGCGAAGTTGGCCGACAGGTGCTGCTGCCGGGCGCCGAGCACGTTGACCGCGAACGCGCCGTGCGCCAGCACCGCCTCCAGCGTCTGGCTGGAGCGGTCGAAGCAGACCAGGATCAGCGGCGGGTCCAGGGACAGCGAGCTCACCGCGTTGGCCGTGGTGCCGACCGGCTGGCCGTCGAACCCGACCGAGGTGACCACGGTGACGCCGGTGGCGAAGTGGCCGATCGCGTGCCGGAAGTCCGCCGGGCTCGATCCTGGCCAGCGCATCGCCGCCGGCCACCCGCGGGTCAGTGGTGGTCATGGTCATCGGGGTGGTCATGATCAGAGCTGCCCGTGGT
Organism: uncultured Actinomycetes bacterium; assembly: GCA_963711485.1. Lineage (GTDB taxonomy): Bacteria > Actinomycetota > Actinomycetes > Streptosporangiales > Streptosporangiaceae > RYN-230. The sequence goes on along the minus strand of CAVQEM010000041.1, from coordinate 137,301 downwards.
TCGGCGGCAGGACATGGTTGAGCCGGAAGTTGCCGACATGGTGATACTTCCAATCGACGGGGTCGTGGCTGGCGTGCGTGCGGGCGTTCCGCCAGTGCCGGGACAGGTCGTGCCGCTCGTCGGCCGCGCTGGCCCCGGCCAGCGCGAACAGGTCGCTCGCCACCTCGACCGCGACGTCGCTGGCGAACGCCTTGGCCTCGGCGACCGCGATCGAGCCGCGGGCCGCCTCCCCGGCGTCCCGGGGGACGCGGCCCACCTCCTCCAGCGTGGCGGCGGCGGAGGCGAGCAGCGCCTCGGCCGCGCGCACCTGGGTGGCGAGCCGGCCGAAGCGGTGGATCGTGTGCGGGTCGGCGGCGGCCACCTCGGCCCAGCCGGCCCGGGTGGCCTCGAAGAACGGCCGGGCCCGGGTCCGGACGAACTCGCCCGCGTCGCGCAGCGCGCCGCCCGCGATCCCCACCTGGATCGCGGCGTGCACCAGCTGGGCCCGGGCGCCGAGCTGCTGCGGCACCTCGAACGCGCTGCCGTAGGGGATGACCAGGCCGGGGTCCACCGGCACCTGGTCGAAGACCGCGGAGCCGCTGACCGTGGCGCGCTGGCCCATCACGTTCCAGTCGTCGTCGACCCGCACGCCCGGGGCGTCCCGCTCGACGAAGGCCAGGACCAGGCGGTCGTCGTCATCCAGCGCGCTGACCCCGATCCAGCGGGCCGAGATCGCGCCGGTGCAGTAGTACTTCCGCCCGTCCAGGCGCAGGCCGCGCGGGCCCTTCACCAGCCGCGTCTTCAGGTCCTGGGCGTGCTGGCCGCCCCGCTCGGCCAGGCCGTTGCCCAGCCGCGCGCCAGCCAGCACGTCCCCGAACAGCCGCTCCTGCTGCGCCGCGCTGCCGTGGACGGCCAGCACGTCCACGAACAGGAAGTGCGCCTGCGGGACCTGGGCGATCGCCGGATCCACGGCCGCGATGGTCCGGATCACCTCGGCCAGCACCACCGGGGACAGGTCCGGGCCGAAGTAAGCAGCCGGGACCGTGATCCCGAGCAGCCCGCTGGCGTCCAGGGCGGCCAGCTCGGCGTACGGCACCGTCCCCGCCCGGTCGCGCTCGATCACTCCGCTGGCGATCGAGCTGGCGTAGGACCGGGCGGCCGCGAGCGCTTCCGTTGCGGAGAAAAGAACGTCAGGCTGCGCGGCGGTGGAGGTGACGCTCATCGCGCGCCCACGAGGACGGGACCAGGCTCCGTCAGGCCCGCGGCCGGGTCGGGGACCGCGGCCGGGTCGAGGCCGGCCTCCACCTCGAGGGCGCGGACGATCGGCAGCACGTCCCGGCCGAACCGCTCGATCTCCTCGTGGTAGTGCAGGAAGCCGGTCAGGATGAGGTCCACGCCGAGCTTGCGGTACTCGATGATCCGGGTCGCCACCTGCTCGGGGGTGCCGATCAGCTGGGTGCGGAACCCGTCGTTGTACTGGACCAGGTCCTCGAACGAGGAGTCGGCCCACATGCCCTTCTTGTCGCCGGTGGACGCCCCGGCCTGCTTGACCGCGGCCCCGAACCCCTCGACCGCCTCCACGTGCGCCTTCGCGATGATCTCGCGCAGCGTGTCCCGGGCCTCGGCCTCGGTGTCGCGGACGATGACGAACCCGTTGAGCCCGAACCTCGGCCCGTCGGTCCGTCCCGCCGCGTCCGCGATCTGCCGCAGGTTGGCGAGCTGCTCGCGGACCCCGTCGAAGTCCTTGCCGTTGGAGAAGTACCAGTCGGACAGCTGGCCGCCGTTGCGCTGGGCGGCGGAGGAGTTGCCGCCCTGGAAGATCTCCGGGTGCGGGCGGCCCGGCCAGGACAGCGGCTTGGGCTTGAGGCTGAAGTCGCGGATCCGGTAGAAGTCGCCGGCCAGGTTGGCCTCGTCCTGGGTCCAGATCCGCTTGAGCGCGAGGATGAACTCGGCGGTGCGCCGGTAGCGCTCGTCGTGCTCCAGCCACGGCTCGCCGAGCTGGCGGAACTCGTCCTTGAACCAGCCGGAGACCACGTTCACCGCGACCCGGCCGCCGGACAGGTGGTCGGCGGTGGCCACCCACTTGGCCAGCACCCCGGGGTGCCACAGGCCCGGGGTGGACCGCGGCGATCAGCTTGAGCCGCTCGGTGGCCAGCAGCAGCGCCAGGCTGAAGCTGGTCGACTCGTGCTGGTACTCCGCGCCGTAGCTGGCCGTGTACCGGACCTGGCTCAGCGCGTAGTCGAAGCCGGCCCGCTCGGCCAGCCGGGCCAGCGTCGCGGTTGTACTCGAACGACCAGTCGGTGCGCTGCTCGATGGTGCTGGTCACCAGGCCGCCGCTGACGTTGGGCACCCAGTAGGCGAAGCGGAGCGGCTCGGTGGCGGGATCGGTGGTCATGGGTCAGCCTCCATGAGTTGAGTTGTCGTCGTAGTGCGGGGACGCCATCAGCCCGCGGCGGCGCAGGACCGGCAGCAGGCCCTCGCCGACCTGGTAGGCCTCTTCCAGGTGCGGGTAGCCGGACAGGATGAACTCGTCGATGCCGAGCGCGTAGTACTCGGCGATCCGCTCCGCCACCTCGTCGTGGCTGCCGACCAGCGCGGTGCCCGCGCCGCCGCGGACCAGGCCGACACCGGCCCACAGGTTGGGCGACACCTCCAGGGCGTCGGTGCGCCCGCCGTGCAGCGCGGCCATCCGGCGCTGGCCCTCGGACTGCGAGGCCCGCTGGATGGCCTGCGCCCGCTCGATCGCCGCCGGGTCCAGGCCGTCGAGCAGCCGCTGGGCCTGGGCCCACGCCTCGGCGGCGGTGTCCCGCGTGATCACGTGCAGGCGGATCCCGAAGCGCAACTCCCGGCCGGCCGCCTTGGCGCGCGTCCGCACCGCGTCCAGTTTTTCCGCAACGGCCCGTGGTGGCTCACCCCAGGTCAGGTACACGTCGGCGTACCTGGCCGCGACGTCGAGCGCCGGAGCCGAGGACCCGCCCAGGTAGATCTCGGGCCAGACCCGGGCCGGGATGATCTGCCCGCCGCGCACGTCGTAGTGCTGGCCGGTGAACGTCACCGGGTCGCCGCGCCACAGCTCGCGGACGATGTGCAGGAACTCGCCGGCCCGCTCGTACCGGGCCTGCCTTGCCCAGGTGGTCGCCGAACCGCCGCTGCTCCACGTCGTCGCCGCCGGTGACCACGTTGAGCAGCAGCCGCCCGCCGGAGATGCGCTGGTAGGTCGCGGCCATGTGGGCCGCGAGCGTGGGCGACATGAGCCCGGGCCGGAACGCGACCAGGAACTTGAACCGGTCGGTGACCTGGGTCAGCCCGGCGGTCATGATCCATGCGTCCTCGCACCAGGAGCTGGTCGGGGTCAGCGCGCCGGTGAACCCGAGCTGCTCGGCGGACCGGGCGATCTGGCCGATGTAGCCGATGTCCGGGCGCCCGTTCGCGTGCCGCCCTCGGTGCGCCCGGCTGCCGGCCGCGCCGACCGCGTTGCCCAGGCTCAGGTCGGTGCGCGAGTCACCGTTGGTGGGCAGGAACCAGTGCAGGACCACTCCCATGGGCGGCGACCTCCTTCGGGGTCGTGGCCGGTCAGGCCGGGGACTTCCTGGTCTGGGTTCGGGCTGGCTTCCCGGCTGGCCCAGGCTCGATGCTTCCTGCGTTTGTCGGTCAAATTTATAGGAAGTTCGGGTGACTGGACAGGCTCCGGCGATCGGGGGCGGGTTCCGGAAGGCGGGTCACGGCGGCCGGCTGGCGGCATCCTTCCCGGGCCACCACCAGCGTCCCGGGCCCCGCCAGCGGAACTAGCTTCAGCATGCGGCCGGCCCGGACGCCGCGTCCAATACCGATCGGCGGGGGCGTGGTAAGGTTTTCCTATTAAAACGATCGCTATCCTGGCGTTGGCGGGCGCCGGGCGAGAGGGGTCGGTGTGCGGATCGAGCAGCTTGAATACGTCGCCACCGTCGCCCGGCTGGGCTCGTTCCGCCGCGCCGCCGACGAGCTGCACATCTCCCAGCCCGCGCTGAGCGGCTCGGTCCGGAGCCTGGAACGCGAACTGGGCGTTGACCTGCTCGACCGGGGACGGCACGGGGCGCGGATGAGCGACTCCGGCCGCGAGCTGTTCCCGTACATCCTGACCCTGCTCGACTCGTTCGACCGGCTCCGGCACGCCGCCGGCGAGCAGCACCGCAGCGTCCGGCTGGTCCGCCTGGGCACGGTCAGCGCGGCCACGGCCCCGCTGCTCGCCCCGACCATCCAGCAGTTCCGGCAGAGCCACCCGCTGACCCAGGTCGAGGTGATCGGCGCGCAGCAGGCCGAGATCCACCGCGGCGTCCTGGAGGGCAGCTTCGACCTGGGCCTGGTGAATTACCTCGACGGCGACGACATGCCTCCCGAGCTGGAGACCACCCCGCTGCTGCGCGGCCGCCCGGTCGTCGTGCTGCGGGCCGACAGCCCGCTGGCCCAGCACTCCGCGGTGTCCACCGCCGACCTGCTCGCCGAGCCGCTGATCGTGATGCGTTCTGGTTATGTGATGCACCGCTATCTGCACCGGCTGCTGCAGGGCCAGCCGCCGGCGTTCTCCTACTCCACCGACGGCGCCGAGATGGGCAAGCTGATGGTGGCCGAGGGACTCGGCCTGACCGTGCTCCCGGACTTCAGCGTGATCGGCGACCCGCTCGAGCAGCACGGGGTGATCACCTGGCGGCCGCTGGCGGACGACGACACCGAGGTGGAGCTGGTCATCCAGCGGGCCCGGTCTGGCTCTGTCCCGCTGGCCGCCCGGGATCTGCACGCCATCTTCGTCGCGCGGGCCCGGGCCTACCCGGCCGGCCAGCATGGTTCCCCGGCCGGGGCCGCTCCGCCCGCTATCCGCCGGGGCGGGGATGCTCCCCGGCCCGGCGGGGATGCTCCAGGAACCCGACGACGCCGGGGAAGCCTCGCGTTCGCTCGTGATCTCCGGCCGGCCGCCGATGGTGGTGGCTCCCCGGCCGCTGACGCACAAGGACGCGGCGGCCGTGGCCAGGCGGACCGCCTCCGGCACCGGCCGCCCCTGGAACACCTCGGTGGTCAGCGTGGCGGCGAAGCAGTCGCCCGCGCCCGTCGGGTTGACGACGGCGGGGACCGGGGCAGCCGTGTACTCCCGCGAACCCTCCCTGGTCAAGACCTCGCACCCCCGCCGTCCCCGGGTCACGACAGCCAGCCCGCCGTGCTGCGGTACCGCGGCCAGGAGCTCGCTCACGTAGGGCGCCTCGGTCTCGGACACCACCACCACGTCCAGCACCGACGAGACCGCGGCGGCAAAGCTGCGCGGCACAAGCTCGACGCGCGCGCCGAGGCCGTCCCAGCGCCTGACCAGCCCCTGCGGGGTGAGCAGGACGAAACGTGACCGGCATTCCCCGGCCAGTTTCTCAAGCGTTATTTCCTGGGACACGGGCGCTACATGGAGAATGTCACTATCCGGCAGGTGACCCAGGTCCTGGATTTCGCCGGCCCAGCCTTCCAGCCATTGTTCACGTGAATCCCCGGCGGACACGTTCCGGAACATCGTGGTCTGACTCGGCGGGCTCCAGGTGCATCGCCACTTCACCGGCGTACGGCTGCCAGTACGGTCCTAGCTGGGCCGGATTCGCCCGTCCCACGATCTGGGCGCGAAACCCCAGCCTGGCCGCTTGCAATGCGGAGTAGACTACCGATCCGCCCAGCAAGTAAGAACCCCCCGCCTGGACGTCCAGGGTTGGGTTACCCAAAGCAAGGTAGTCTAGGCGCACCGTGATCCGCTCGTAGATTGGCCGATGGGACTCGATGCATAGTACATCAGTAGATAGCGGGCAACAACGTAAGGACAGCCTCGTCACGCTGCCCGCGGAATTGCTGCCCATGGCCACCGGAAGTAACGGCGGCGCGGCGGTGAACGGCCTCCTGATCGGGGTGGATGGCGGGGGCACGAAGACGATAGCCGCAGCATTCGATCTGGATACCGGAAAAGCCCTGGCCGCGGAAACCGGGCCGAGCAATCCCGAGGCTGTTGGTTTCCAGGAAGCCGCGGCTTCCATTAATGAGGCCATTAGCGCGGTGCTGGGGCGGGCCACTCCGGTAGCGGGGGCGGTACTAGCCATCGCCGGAATAGATACCGATGACGAACGCGACCGCCTGCTCTCCGGGGTGTCCGGACTCGAAGCACAAGTAAAATTGGCCGTCAATGACGTCGTCGCCGCCTGGGCGGCCGGCTGCTCGCCGCTCCCGGGATCGCCGCCATCTGCGGCACCGGAAGCAATACATTCGGGGTTGATTCGCACGGCGGGTCCTGGCGCTGCGGCGGATGGGGCCATATCGTCGGCGACGAGGGTTCCGGGTACATGGTCGCGGTGAAGGCGATCCGGGCCGTCCTCGCCTACCGGGACGGCAGGAAAGATTGGACGGCACTTATCCCGCGCCTCCTGGATTTCTACCGCCTGCGGCAGATCGAGGACATCAAGCCGGTCATATACCGGAATTTCGACAAGGCCCGTATCTCGGCCTTTGCCACGCAGGTGGCCGAGGCCGCGGACGAGGGCGATGACGTGGCCGCCGGGATTTACCACGAGGCCGCGGCGGCCCTGGCCGAGCAGATCAGCGCCGTCTACACGGCCCTGGACTTCGGCGGCCCGGCTGAGGTAACGCTCATCGGCAGCGGCTTCCGGGCCGGGGAGGTGTTCATCGGCCCACTGCGGGAGCGCCTGCGGCACGTGACCGGCGGCCGGGACTTCGCGGCGCCGAAGCTGCCCGCCGTGGGCGGCTCGCTCTGGCTGGCGGCCCGGGCGGCCGGGGCGGAGCAGCGGATGGACGCCGAGGCCCTCGCGGAGGCCCTGCGTGACGCAGAGGCTCAGGGTTTCGCTCCGGGTTTCACGGCCACGCCGCCGTAGGTGGTGACTGGCCCGTCAGCTCTGAGCGGCCGCCAGCGCAGGGCTCACCTGCGCCGATCAGCCGAAGGCTCATCCGGCCGATCAGGCGAAGAACTCACCGCGGTTGACACTGGCCGCGAGGTTCCCCGGCAGCAGGTTGAGCCAGCGGGAGGCGATCTGCTCGCGACCGTCCGGCGGCACCTCTCCGATCAGCCGCAGCCGCGAGATGCCGCCGTCGGGGTAGATGTCCAGCCGCAGCATCCTGGTGGGGTCTTCCCCGGCCCGGATCCGGAAACGGTGCTCGGTGTCCGGGATCAGCCGGGTCCTGGGCAGCAGTTCCGCGCCCGATTCGGCGTCGCTGAGCCGGGCGTGGCCGGGCGCGTTGCCGACGAAACGGCTGGTGTCGATCACCGCCTGGTGCGGCACACACGGCGCCGCGAGCCGCACGACCAGCCAGTCGTGGCCGTCGTCACGGCGGCGAGCGGTCTCCCAGCCGTCCGACATGACCTGAGCCCGCCCCGGCGCGAGCGCATTGGCCGGCGAGGAGAAGAACATGTTGCTGCACGCCTCCACCCGCCCGCCGGCGGCTGTCGCGGCGAGGTCCACCCGGCCGCCGAGCCACCGGGGATCGGGCACCACCTCGCCGAAGACCCGCAGCCGGGCCACGCCCCCGTCGGGATGGATGGTCAGCCGGACGTGGGTGACGAGCCGCTCCGGGACGGTGACCGGCACCAGGTTGGAGCGGTCACCCCCGAGATCGGTCTTGCCGGCCAGCGGAGTCCAGGCGGCCGCCCGCACCTCGGCCGCTGTGGGGTAGCCGAGCAGCGTGGCGCCGTTGACCGAGCCGAACTGCGGGTAGTTGCCCCGGAAGTGCGTGGTGTCGATGTTGACGCCGCGCACGATGGCGGGCGCGGCCAGCCGGACAATGACGAAGTCCTCACCGGGCTCCCGGCGCCGCCGGGTCTCCCAGCCGTCGTAGACCTTGCCGCGGGCACCGAAGGCCGCCGGGTCGTGCACCGGCGGCCGCGGGTCGATGAGGTGGTGCGCGTCTGCGAAGAACTCGTCGTTCGCGCAGAGCACCGCGCCGCCCAGCGCCCGGCTGGCCACGTCGGGCAGGAGGCGGAAGTCCGCCGCCCCGGCGCCGCCCAGGCCGCCCGGACCGGTCGCCGGATTCTCGCTCATGCCCCGCCTCCCCGCAGACCGCTCATGCCCCGCCCCCCGCCGGACCGCTCATGCCCCGCCCCCCGCGGACCGCTGGCCCGCGCCGGACCGCTCATGTTCCGCCTCCCCGCGCCGGGCCAGGACGGTCTCCGTATCCGTTACCTTGGCCTGTCGCGTTAGCCACCGAAACAGCTGCCCGGCCCGCTCCCCCGTCCCGGCCGGCCGCCCGGCGAGCCAGGTCCGCCGGACGACGCCGCGCAGCGGCCGGCCCGCGTACGGGGTGACCGGGTTGCGGTGCCGCAACGCCGCCGGGTCCACCACCCACTCCTCGTCCGGGGCGAATGCGCAGAGGTCGGCCCGCAGCCCGGGCCTGATCGAGCCGCGGTCAGCCAGGCCGGTGAGCGCGGCCGGGGCCGCGGCCATCCAGGCCGCCACGCGGTCCAGGCCGACGCCGCGGCGGGCGGCCTCGGTCCACACCGCGGGCAGGCCGAGCTGGACCGAGGCGATGCCGCCCCAGGCCGCAGCGAAGTCCCCGGTGTCCAGCCGCTTCGCCGCCACCGGACACGGCGAGTGGTCGGACACGATGCAGCCGATGGTGCCGTCCAGCAGCCCCGCCCACAGCGCCTCACGGTTGGCGTCGTCCCGGATCGGCGGGCAGCACTTGAACTCGGTGGCGCCGTCGGGGACGTCCTCGGCGCGCAGGGTGAGGTAATGCGGGCAGGTCTCCGCGGTGACCGGCAGCCCGGCCGCCTGGGCCGCGCGAATGGCCGGCAGCGCCGCCGCGCTGGCCAGGTGCACGATGTGGGTCCGGCACCCGGTCCGCCGGGTTTGCTCCAGCAGCGTCGCGATGGCCCGCTGCTCCGCCTCGGGCGGCCGGGAGGCCACGAAGTCCGCGTACCGGCGGCCACCAGCGGCGGGCGCGGCCGCGATCACCTCGGGGTCCTCGGCGTGCGCGATGAGCAGGCCGCCGAAGCTGGCGATCTCGGCCATGGCCGCACCGAGCTGGGCGGGATCGAGCGGGGGGAACTCGTCCACCCCGGAGGGGAGCAGGAAGCATTTGAAACCCACCACGCCCGCCTCGTGCAGGGGACGCAGGTCAGCGACGTTGCCTGGCACCGCGCCGCCCCAGAACGCCACGTCCACCGCGAGCTGGCCGGCCGCGGCGGCCTGCTTGGCACGCAGCGCGGGCACGGTCACCGTCGGCGGGATGCTGTTCAGCGGCATGTCCACGATCGTGGTCACCCCGCCTGCCGCGGCGGCAGCGGTCGCGGTCGCGAACCCCTCCCACTCGGTCCGCCCGGGCTCGTTCACGTGCACGTGGCTGTCCACCAGGCCGGGCAGCAGCACCTCGTCGGCGGCGAGCGTGAGGGTGCCTGCCGGCGCATCGAGGTAGCCGACCACACCGGCGACGACCCCGTCGGTGATGAGCACGGTCGCGCCCCGCTCGCCGTCCGGCGTAACGACCCGCCCCCCGCGGACCGCCGTCGCGTTATTGGGGTGCATTTTGCCTCCGTATACGGGGCAAAATGCACCCCAATAAGGATGGCGAGCATGCCTGCGAGTCTGGCACAGCGTGCTCCCGGGGGAGGGCGGCGCTAGGGTCGTCGGGATGACCGAGTCCCCCCGGGTGCCGGTCGCCGACCTGGACCGGGCCACCGCCGCCACGGCCGCAACCCTGCTGCGGCCGTCGTGCGCCAGCGCCCGCTGGATCGCGCGGCTGGTCAGCGGGCGCCCCTACGGCACGCGGCCGGCGCTGGTGGCCGCGTCCGACGCCACGATCAGCGCGCTGGGCTGGCCAGACATTCAGCAGGCGCTGGCGGCCCACCCGCGGATCGGCGGCCGTCCGGAGTCCGGGGCTGCTGGCGGGGACACCGATGCGGCCTGGTCACGGCAGGAACAGTCCGGGGCCCAGGATGCCCCGGCGGACGTGCTGGCCGGGCTGCGGGCCGGCAACGCCGCGTACGAGGAGCGGTTCGGGCACGTGTTCCTGATCTGCGCGACGGGGATGTCCGCGGCCAGCATGCTGGCCGCGCTCCAGGCCCGGATCGGCCACGATCCCGCGACCGAGCGCGAGGTGGTCAGGGACGAGCTCATGAAGATCGTCCGGCTCCGCCTGGCCAAGGCGTTCGAGTGAAGCCCGCCTCACGGCGCGGCGCGGGCCACCGCCCATCCGCGGGCCACCGCCCATCCGCAGGCCACCGCCCATCCGCAGGCCACCGCCCACCCGCAAGCCACCGCCCATCCATGGAGGGCATGACCACGGCATGAGCATCTCGACGCACGTGCTGGACGCGACCACGGGACGGCCCGCCGCCGGGCTGGAGCTGGTCCTCAGCCGGCAGGACGGCGACCGCTGGCAGGAGCTGGCCCGGCGCCGCACCGACGCGGACGGGCGGGTGGGTGACCTGGGCTCCGACGCCCCGGCGGCCCCAGCCGCCGCGACGGGCCCCGGCGCCAGCCCGGGCGTCTACCAGATCGTCTTCCTGACCGAGGCCTACCTGAAGGCCCAGTCCCCGGCGTTCGAGACGTTTTATCCCGAGGTCGTGGTGATCTTCCGGGTCACCGATCCGGCCGCGCACCATCACGTGCCGCTGCTGCTCAGCCCCTACGCCTACTCGACCTACCGTGGCTCATGAGTCAGCGCCGTGGCTCGTGAGCCGGCTCCGTGGTCATGAGTCAGCGCCGTGGCTCATGAGCCGCGCCGTGGCTCGTGAGTCAGCGCCGTGGCTCATGACGCCCGCCGCGGGTAGAGACACCCGTGAAGATAAGGAGGCGGCGTGACCGCACCCGTGGCTATCCAGGACTGCTACGTCGCGACCGTGGACCCGGCGGGCAGCGAGTATCCCTCCGGTCACGTGGTCATGGATCAGGGCCGGGTCGTCGCGGCCGGGCCGGGGCCGGTGCCACCGGAGTTCGCCGGGGCGACCCGGATCGACGGCTCCGGGCGGCTGGTCACGCCGGGGCTGGTCAACACCCACTCACACCTCTACCAGTGGATCACCCGTGGCTACGCCACCGACGACACCCTGTTCGGCTGGCTGGAGACGCTGTACCCGATCTGGGCCCGGCTGACCCCGGAGCTGCTGAGCACAGCAGCGACGGCCAGCCTGGCCTGGCTGGCCCTGACCGGCTGCACGTCCAGCACCGACCACCTGTATGTGTTCCCGGCCGGCGCCGGCGACCTGCTCGAGGCGGAGATCATGGCCGCCCGGCGGATCGGCGTCCGCTTCCACCCGACCCGCGGCTCGATGAACCTCGGACAGTCGGCGGGCGGGCTGCCGCCCGACTCGGTGGTCGAGGACCACGACACGATCCTGGCCGCCTCGCAGGCCGCGATCGACCGCTGGCACGACCCGTCCCCCGAGTCCATGACCCGCATCGCGGTCGCCCCCTGCTCGCCGTTCACGGTGACGGAGGAGCTGATGCGGGACTGCGCCGCGCTGGCCCGCGCGGCCGGCGTGCGGCTGCACACCCACGTGGCCGAGACCCGCGACGAGGAGGAGTTCTGCCTGGAGACTTACGGCCGCACACCCGCCCAGTACGCCGAGGACCTGGGCTGGCTGGGCCCGGACGTGTGGCTGGCGCACTGCGTGCACCTGTCGGATGAGGCGGTGGCGCGGTTCGCGGCGACCGGCACCGGCGTGGCCCACTGCCCCACCTCCAACGGCCGGCTCGGGTCAGGCATCGCCCCGGTCCGCAAGCTGCTCGACGCGGGTGCCCCGGTGGGCCTGGGCGTGGACGGCAACGCGTCGAACGAGTCCGGCCGGATGATCGACGAGCTGCACCAGGCCATGCTGGCCGCCCGCTACGCCGGCGGCCCGCAGGCGATGAGCGCCCGGGACTGCCTGCGGATGGCCACCATGGGCGGGGCCCGCTGCCTGGGCCGTGACGCCGAGCTGGGCTCGCTGGAGCCCGGCAAAGCCGCCGACCTGGCCGTGTGGCGGATCGACCAGCTGCCCGCGGCCGGCATCGCGGACCCGGTGACCACGCTGGTGTTCGGGGCACCTGCGCTGGATCACCTGTTCGTGGGCGGCCAGCAGGTGGTGGCGGGCGGCGAGCTGCGCACCGCCGACCCCGCCGAGCTCGCCGCGGCCGCGGCCAAGGCGAGCGCCGTGATCGCCGGGCCCCCATGATCAGACACTGAACGCACGCCCGTGGACATCGACACCATCACCGAGTTCCGGCCCGCGCCCGGCACCGCCTGGCGGCCGGGCGACGCCTGGCTGGGCGGCGGCACCTGGCTCTTCTCGCAGCCTCAGCCCGGGCTGCGCCGGCTACTGGACCTGCGCGGCTTCGGGTGGGATCCGCTGGTCGAGCGCCCCGCCGGACTGGAGATCGCCGCGACCTGCACGCTCGCCGGGCTGGCCCGCTGGCGTCCGGCCGGGGACGGCGCTGGCGCCTGGACCGCGGTGCCGCTGCTGCTGCAGTGCTGCCACGCCCTGCTGGCCTCGTTCAAGGTGCAGAACATGGCCACCGTGGGCGGCAACATCTGCCTGGCCCTGCCCGCCGGCGCGATGACGTCGCTGGCCGCCTCGCTGGACGGGGTGGCCACCGTCTGGTCGCCGGGCGGCGGGGTCCGGGACGTGCCGGTCAGCAGCTTCGTCACCGGCCCCGGGACCACCGTGCTGGGTCCGGGCGAGCTGCTCCGCTCGGTCACCCTCCCGGCCGCCTCGCTGCGCGGCCGGACCGCGTTCCGGCAGGCCTCGCTGTCCCGGATGGGCCGGTCGGCGGCCCTGGTGATCGGCCGGACCAGCGGCCCGGGGCTGGTCATCACCGTGACCGCGGCCACGCCGCGGCCGGTCCAGCTCCGGTTCCCCGGCCGGCCGTCCCCGGGGAAGCCGCGGCGGCACTCGACTGGGCCGCCCGGGATCCGGCCCGGCTCAGCTGGCACGACGACGTGCACGGGGCGCCGCCCTGGCGGGCCGCGATGACCCGCCGGTTGGTCGCCGAGGTCGCAGCGGAGCTGCGCGAGGACAGCAGGGCCGCGGAGCTGCGCGAGGACAGCAGGGCCGCGGAGCTGCGCGAGGACACCACGGCCGCGGGCCTGCGCGACACCCCGGCCGTCCCCCCGGCCCCGGGCGCCGCCGGACCCGGAGACCCGCCATGAGCCTGCGCATCAACGGGCAGCCGGCCGCGCGCACCCCCGGCCCGGCCAGTGCCTGCGCACGTTCCTGCGCGAGCAGGGCTGGCACGGCGTGAAGAAGGGCTGCGACACCGGCGACTGCGGCGCCTGCACCGTGCACGTGGACGGGGTCCCGGTGCACAGCTGCATCTACCCGGCCATGCGCGCGCTGGGCACCGACGTGACGACGATCGAGGGCCTGGCCCCGGGGCCCCCGGCCGCCGATTTCCTGGCCGCCCAGGGCTTCCAGTGCGGCTTCTGCACCCCCGGGATGATCATGACGGCGGCGGCGCTGACCGAGGAGGAGCGGGCCGACCTGCCCCGCGCGTTCAAGGGCAGTATCTGCCGGTGCACCGGCTACGGTTCCATCGCGGAGGCGCTGGCCGGCCGGCTGCGGGCTGGCACGGCCCCGGAAGTCTCCGCAACGAGCGCCCCCTCCCCCGTGGTGCCGGCCCGGCTCGCGGCCCCGGGCCCGCCCGCCGGCCCCGGTCACCCCGCGGGCGCCGGTCACCCCGCGGGCGCCGGTCACCCCACGGGCCCCGGTCACCCCACGGGCCCCGATCACCCCACGGGCCCTGGTCACCCCACGGGCCCTGGTCACCCCACGGGCCCTGGTCACCCCACGGGCCCGGGTTGCCCCGCGGGCCCTGGTCACCCCACGGGCGCGGGTCACCCCACGGGCGCGGGTCACCCCGTGGGCGCGGGTCACCCCACGGGCGCGGGTCACCCCGTGGGCGCGGGCCTGCCCGCTCCGGCCGGCCCGGACGTGGTGACCGGCCGGGCCCGGTTCACGCTGGACACCGCGATCCCGGGGCTGCTGCACATGAAGCTGGTGCGCTCCCCGCATGCGCACGCCCGGATCCGCTCGGTCAACCCGGCCGCCGCGTTGGCGCTGCCCGGGGTGGCGGCGGTGTTCAGCTACGCCGACGACCCCGGCGTCCGCTTCTCCACCGCCCGCCACCACAACCCCGGCGACGACCCGTGCGACACCGTGCTGTTCGACCGGACCGTGCGGTTCTCCGGCCAGCGAGTCGCGGCGGTGGTCGCCGACAGCCCGCACACGGCCAGCCGGGCCGCGGCCCTGGTCCGGGTGGACTACGAGGTGCTGCCGGCCGTCCTGGACCCGGACCGGGCGATGGCGCCCGGCGCGCCGGTGCTGCACCCCGCGCTTCCTCCGGAGCCGGGTAGGAGTGACCCGGGACGGAACGTTGCGGCGGAAGTTCACGGCGGAAGCGGGGACATCGCCGCAGGTTTCGCGGCCGCGGACACCACCTATGAGCAGACGTTCCAGGTGCAGCGGGTGCAGCACGTGCACCTGGAGACACACGCCACGATCGGCTGGATGGACGGCGGGCGGCTGGTGCTGCGGACCAGCTCGCAGACCCCGTTCCTGACCCGGGACGCGCTGTGCGGGCTGTTCGGGCTGGCACGCAGCCAGGTCCGGGTGTTCGCGGCGCGGGTCGGCGGCGGTTTCGGCGGCAAGCAGGAGATGCTCACCGAGGACGTCGTGGCGCTGGCCGTGCTCCGGCTGGGCCGCCCGGTCCAGCTGGAGTTCACCCGGGAGGAGCAGTTCACGGCGGCCACCACCCGGCACCCGATGCGGATCACGGTGCGGCTGGGAGCCCGCCGGGACGGCACGCTGACCGCGATGCAGCTGCGCACGGTCGCGGACACCGGCGCGTACGGCAACCACGCGGGCGGCGTCCTGTTCCACAGCTGCAACGAGGCGGTCAGCATGTACCGCTGCCCGGCCAAGCGGGTCAACGCCTGGTCCGCCTACACGAACACGGTCCCGGCCGGCGCGTTCCGCGGCTACGGGCTGTCCCAGTCCGTGTTCGCGGTGGAGTCGGCCCTGGACGAGCTGGCCCGCATCCTCGGCCTCGACCCGCTCGCGGTCCGCCGCCGGAACGTGGTCCGCCCGGGCGACCCGCTGCTGTCGGCCAGCGCCGAGCCGGGGGACGCGCAGATCGCCAGCTACGGGCTGGCCGAGTGCCTGGACCTGGTGTCCGCCGCGCTGGCCAGCGGGCGCGGCCAGCCGGTGCCCGCGGGGGACGGGTGGCGGACCGGGACCGGGATCGCGGTCGCGATGCTGGACACCGTGCCGCCCGGCGGGCACGGCGCGCACGTGCGGATCGCCCAGCGGGACGGCGGCGGCTACCGGCTCGCGGTCGGCACGGCCGAGTTCGGCAACGGGACCACCACCGTGCACCGCCAGCTCGCCGCGGGCGCGCTGGGCTGCAGCGTGGACGACATCGAGATCGTGTCGGCCGACACCGACGAGGTCGAGCACGACACCGGCGCGTACGGGTCGACGGGAACGTTCGTGGCCGGGATGGCCACGCTGCGCGCCGCCGGGGCGCTGGCGGAGTTGCTCGCGGGGATCAGGGCGGACGCCGGGGCGGACTCCCCGGGCGGACTCGGGGACGGACTCCCGCGGATCCCGGGCGGACTCCGGGGCGGACGGCAAGCTGATGGAGGCGGACGGGTCCTGCGACGGCCGGGCCCGCTCAGTCACCTTCAACGTGCAGGGCTTCCGGGTCGCGGTGCGGCCCGCCACCGGCGAGATCGCCATCCTGCAGAGCGTGCAGGCCGCGGACGCCGGCACGGTCATCAACCCGGTGCAGCTGCGCGGCCAGATCGAGGGCGGCGTGGTGCAGGCGCTCGGCGCGGCCCTGTTCGAGCACGTGGACATCGACGAGACGGGGCGGGTGACCACGCGGACGTTGCGGGAGTATCACGTCCCGGTGCTGGCTGACGTGCCGCGCACCGAGGTGTACTTCGCCCGCACCGCCGACCCGCTCGGCCCGCTCGGCGCGAAGTCGATGAGCGAGGCCCCGTTCAACCCGGTGGCGCCGGCCCTGGCCAACGCGGTGCGCGACGCGACCGGGGTCCGGATCACCGAGCTGCCGATGAGCCCCGACCGCGTGTACCTGGCCCTGAATCCGGATCCGGCCGCAACGGAGTAAGCACAGAAAGGCTTCCGCCCATGGTCCAGCTAGGAGCGAACCAGTACGGCAAGGCCGAGGTCCGGGTACTGCGCGTGGCCCGCGGCACCGGCCCCGGTGGCGGCGACGTGATCCGGGACTGGAACGTATCCACCAGCCTGTCGGGCGACCTGGCCGCGACCCACCTGACCGGCGACAACTCCGCGGTGCTGGCCACCGACACGCAGAAGAACACCGTGTACGCGTTCGCCCAGCGGCTCGGGCCGGTGCCGCCCGAGGTGTTCGGGATGGAACTGGCCGCGCACTTCGTGCGAAGCCAGCCGCAGGTCACCCGGGCCCGGGTGGCGATCGAGGAGTACGGCTGGGCCCCGGTCGGCGAGAGGCGGGCACTCGTTCGCGCGGACCGGCGAGCTGACCCGGGGCTGCCGGGTGATTCACGACTCCGGGTCAGGCGTGACCGTGCTGGCCGGCATCGAGGACCTGATCGTGCTGAACACCACGAACTCTGAGTTCTGGGGCTTCCCGCGCGATGAGTACACGACGCTGGCGGAGACCCGGGACCGGATGCTCGCCACCCAGGTCAGCGCCTGGTGGCGGTACCGGGATGGGGGGCCGCCGGTGCCGGACGGCCCGCTGCAGGCTCGCCTGGCCTGGACTGGGACGCGGCCTTCGGGGTCGCCCGGGAGGCGTTGCTCACCGCGTTCAGCGAGACCTACAGCTACTCGCTGCAGCAGACGCTGTACGCCATCGGCGAGCGGATCATCGAGGCCGTGCCGGAGGTGTGCGAGGTCCGGCTGGCGCTGCCGAACAAGCATCATTACCTGGTCGACCTGGCCCCGTTCGGGCTGCCCAATGACAACGAGGTCTACTACCCCGGGGACCGGCCCTACGGCCTGATCGAGGGCACCGTGCTGGCCGACGACGCTCCCGGCCCCGGCCCGGCCTGGACCTGACCCGGCGGCATGCCTTTCCCGGCCGCACGCCTTTCCCGGCCGCCGCCCGTCCGGGCCGTCGCCCGTCGGCGGCCCGCCGACCTCGCCGCCCCCTCGGGTCGATTACTCCTTGACTACCCCGCCCTGCCCCTCCAGCCCCATTGTCCCCACCTCTGTTCAT
The DNA here is from genome assembly GCA_963711485.1 of uncultured Actinomycetes bacterium. GTDB lineage: Bacteria > Actinomycetota > Actinomycetes > Streptosporangiales > Streptosporangiaceae > RYN-230. Next base: position 120,117 of record CAVQEM010000041.1, on the reverse strand, counting down.
ACATCCCGCCCTGCGTTCGTGATCAACCGATTGGGGCCGCCCTGCCAGCACCAATCAGCTGAGGCTCTCCTGCCGGTTGCGTGGGTAGGTTCGTGATCAAACGATTGGTGCTGTCCTGGCGACACCTATCGTTTGATCACGAACTCGGGAGGCCCGGCCGGGCGGCACACCCGTAACACCAGCCACGCAGGTCACAGGAGAACCAGGCTGCGGGATGACGGCCCAGTGTGGCCGGGCGGGCGGGCCAAACATGGCCGCAAACTGCCCGCCGGAGCAGCTTCATGACTATGTGCCTTCGAAAGTGCGACGGGTGAGTTCTTGATCAGTTGATCACGAACGCCGGGCGGGGTCCCCTGGGGCCACTGGGATGACTGGAAGGTCAGTGTGGCTTGAGGGCGGAAATAAGCGGCGGCCACCGGGCAAGGGCTGGGATCATGCCTCCTGTGAGTGACGACCTGTGGTGGGCGATGCCCGTGCTGGCCGGGCGGCTGATCCGGCTGGAGCCGCTGGCGCTGGAGCACGTGCCCGGGTACCTCACCGCCGCGGGCACCGGCGAGCAGGCCGCCGAGGTGTTCCGCTGGATGAGCCCGCCGGGCGGCGCGCTCGCCCAGCCGGTCACCCTCGAGGACGCGACCCGGCACATCGCTGACGCCCTGGCGGCCCGGGCCCGCGGCGCCCGGCTCCCGTACGCCCAGATCGACGCGGCTACCGGGGAGTTCGCCGGCACCACGTCGTTCTATGAGGTGAACCCCGCGCTGCGGGCACTGGGCATCGGGCACACCTGGCTGGGGCAGCGCTGGTGGCGTACCGGACACAACACCGAGTCGAAGCTGCTGCTGATGGGGTTCGCGTTCGAGACCCTCGGCGCGGTCCGGGTCGTCTGGCACACCGACATCTTCAATACCCGGTCGCAGGCCGCGATCGAGCGGCTCGGCGCGGTGCGCGAGGGGGTTCTGCGCAAGCACCGGCTGCGCCACGACGGCAGCTGGCGGGACACGGTCCAGTACGCGATGACCGACGACGACTGGCCGGCCGCCAAGGCGGCGCTGGCCGCCCGCCTCGGCTGGCTGGAAGAGGGCTAGCCGCGTACCCGCTCAGGCCCCCCGCCAGGCCCGGCCTCACTCAGCTGGTGGCTGTCGGCCGCGGCCAGCGTGCAGCCGTAGATCCGCTTCAGCTCCGCGATGACCTCCAGGGTGGGCGCCCCGAACGCCTGCTCCCCCTCGAACGCGTGCAGCACGATGCCTTCCAGCAGGTCGCCCAGGGACAGGTCGAGGTACTCGGCCAGCCCCTTGAGCACTTTGAGCAGGCTACGCTCCATCCGGACCCCGGTCTGGACGCGCTCTACCATTGTCATGTTACCTTTGTACCATGGTACATAACTCGCCGGCGCCCAGCCTGGCGGATCCCGCCCCGCTGCACCGCGCCCCGCTGCACCGCGCCCGGCTCAGCGGGCCGGTACGGCTGCCACCCGGCTACGAGCCCGCCCTGTTCCTGTTCACCCCCGCGGGCGAGAAACTGTGGGCCGCCGCGGGGACCCGCAGTTTCCCGCTCCTGCTGGTGACGACACCGAGCCGGGCACGGTCTTCGAGACGGCTCATGGCCAGCAGCGCACGACGTGGATCGTCTGCGGCCGGGAGCCTGGGCGGTCCCTGCGCTACGCGCGGCTGGCTCACGGCCTCGACGCCGGCACGGTGACCGTCACCCTGGACGGCGGCCCGGTTCCGGGCGGGTCACGGGTGGCCACCGTTGACTACGACCTCACGGCACTGTCTGAGGAGGGCGCCGCCGGGCTGGCCGGGTTCGCGGCCGGCTATCGCGAATTCCTCCGGCACTGGGAAGAGGCAATTGCCGCCGCCACCGCCACCGGCCCGGATGCCTCCCCGGACGGCTGAGGACATCGGAGCCCGGTAATGGCGGACGCCGCCGCAGGCCTGTTCACGATCGGCCATTCGAACCTGGCCCTCGACGATTTCCTGGCCCTCCTCCAGCAGCACCGCATCGACGCGGTCGCCGACGTGCGCACCGTCCCGTGGTCCCGGTGGGTGCCGCATTTCAGCGCGAGATCCCTGCGCGAAGCCCTGGCCGGCCGGGCCATCGGCTACGTGCCGCTCGGCGCGGAGCTCGGGGCCGGCCGGCGGGCGATGAGTTCTACGACGAGCACGGCCACGTGCTCTACGGCCGGCTGGCCGGGAGCCCGGCGTTCGGAGAGGGCATCGGCCGGGTGCTGGCCGCGGCCCAGGCCTCCCGCATCGCCCTGCTGTGCAGCGAGGAGGACCCGGTCTGGTGCCATCGCCACCTGCTCATCGGGCGGGTCCTGCACGAGCGTGGCGTGGCACTGTCCCACATCCGGCGCGATGGGCGCACCGAGACCGAGGCGGACCTGGCCGCCCGGGAAAATGACAGCGGCCCGCAGGCCACGCTCTTTGGCGGCAGCGCCGGGGAACGGCCCTGGCGATCTCCCGGCCCGGTACCCCGCAGAAGGCCATCGCCCAGCTGAGCACGGCGTCACATCACGGCGAGCTGGCCGCCGTCAATCAACAGGCTGGCCCCATGAATGAACGAGGCGTCATCAGAGGCGAGGAAGGCGTACGCCGCAGCCACCTCTTCGGGAAGGCCGACCCGGCGCAGCGGGATTCTCTCCCTCGCATAGGCCTCCTCGAACCCATCTTCGAGGCCGGTCGAGATCGCCGCGTTCAGCGGTGTGCGGATGTACCCGGGGCAGAGGGCGTTGACCCGGATCCCTGCGGGCCCGAGTTCCACGGCCATCGACTTGGTCAGCAGCAGCACCCCGCCCTTGGACGCGTTGTAATGCGCGTAGTCTTCCTCGCCGGCCAGCCCGTTCGTCGAGGACATGTTGATGATGACCCCGCCGCCACGTTCCGCCATGAGCCGGCCGGCGGCCTGGGCGACCAGGAACATGCCCCTCAGGTTGACCGCGATGATGCGGTCCCAGTGCTCGGGCGTGATCGCCAGGAACGGGTCCCGCCGGGCGGTGCCGGCGTTGTTGGCCAGTACGTCGATCCCGCCGAGCGCGTCGTCGGCGGCCTGGACCATGGCCGTGACGTCACCCTCCCGGCTGACGTCGCAGGCGGCGCCGGAGATATCACCGGCCGGCCGCAGGTCAGCCACGGCGCGGTTTACTTCGGTCGGCTCCAGGCCGCTGATAAAGACCCGGCATCCCTCCTCCAGGAAACGCCGGGCCGCGGCCAGCCCGATGCCGCTGCTGCCCCCGCTGATGAGAACCCGCTTGCCCGCTAGTCCGCGCATCCCTGCGGCCTTCCTGGTTGCCTCCGTCATGATGGACAGACCCGTGGCGCGCACGCGGCTGGCCGCCCGGCCGAACGCAGCCGTTCCGGCAGCCACAGGGCGGAGGCCGGGCTGAATCACGCTACCGGGAATCCGTATTCTGGTCTGCGATTCCGCATAGCGGAATCCTGGCCTTGGATACGGGCAGGACCCACACCGGGCGCCCCGGCAGGCCATGTCCCGGCGAGGGCTGCGCGGGCCCTCAGCCCGCTGGATGAAGGAGTGCCGGTGCCGGACAGCCACGGTTCGCCGGTGGGCAGTGTGGACCGGGCGCTGCGGATCCTCACCGAGATCAGCGGCGCGGCCCGGGGCCTGTCCCCCGACGACCTGTCCGGCCGGCCGGTGTCCCGAAAAGCTCGGTGTCCCGAAAAGCTCGCTGCACCGCCTGCTGGCTGCCCTGAAGTACCGCAGGTTCGTCACGCAGCCGGAACCGGGTGGCCCTTATCTGCTCGGGACCGAGATGCTGGCCACCTCCTTCCGTTTCTGCGACACCCTGGATCTGCGGACACTGGTACATCCCTACCTGGTCCAGCTGGCCGGGCAGCTGAATGAGACGGTGCACATGGCCGTGCTGGACGGGCCCGAGATCGTCTACCAGGACAAGATCGAGTCGTCGCACTCGATCAAGTTGTCCTCGGTCATCGGCGGGCGCAATCCGCCCACGCCACCGGGGTGGGCAAGGCGCTGCTCGCCTGGACCTACCCCACGGACGAGGCGATCCGGGCGTGGCCGCGCAGTGGGGACCGCTGGTAGCCCGCACGCCGCGGACCATCACCTCCCCCGCGGAAAGCTTGCCGACCAGCTCGCAGCGGTCCGGCGGCAGGGTTACGCGGTGGACGTCGAGGAGAACGAGGCCGGCGCCCGCTGTGCCGCGGTGCCGGTCTTCGTCGGCCGTGCCGTCCCGGCGGCTGCGGTCAGCACCACCCTGCTGGGGACCAGGGCGGGTCTGACCCGGCTGACCGAGCTGGGCGAGTTCCTGCGCTCAGCACTGGCCGAGTGGTCGCACGTACGCGACGGCGCGCAGGACGGAACCCGCGGCGCGACTCGGGTCCGTCAGGGTGGCGGCGCGGTCCCCGGGCAGGCTCCGTGACGCCTGAGGAGGGACGGTGACGTTCTCCCGGCGCCTGGGCGGCGGCCGCCGGGCTCCCTGTCGCTGATCTGACGCGGCGCCTCCCCCCGACGGCTGAGGGCAGCCCGACGGCTGGGGCAGCCCACCTGCAGCCCGACGGCCCAGCGGACCCGGCCCAGCGGGCCCTGGCCACCAGGCCCGGCCGAGCGGGGCCTGGCCACCGCCGCCGTGATGCATCGCAGGGCAGAGCCGCAGAAGGACTGGGCGCATGCCTTTCTTGCTCCTGAACGCCTGCCGGGCGGCGCCGCGGGTAGATGCATGACCCCGTGGCCCGGCCGGGGCCCTGACGGTTCAGAGAATGGAGGGTGCCGTGGACAGTGAGCCGCTGATCCCGTCTGCGCAGCCAGTGACCGAGAGAGGGTTCATCCGTGCCCTCGGCCTCTTCCCTGCGACCGCGCTCAACATGGCACAAATGGTCGGGATCGGACCGTTTATCACGATCCCGCTCATCATTGCCGCGATGGGCGGCCCGCAGGCGATACTTGGCTGGATCGTGGGAGCGCTGATCGCGCTGTTCGACGGCCTCGTCTGGGCCGAACTTGGCGCGGCGATGCCCCGCTCGGGCGGAACATACACGTTCCTCCGCGAGTCCTTCCAGTACACCACCGGCCGCTCATGCCGTTCATGTTTGTCTGGTCCACCTTGCTGGTCACCCCGCTGATCATGGCTACCGGCATGATCGGGATGACCGACTACCTCGGCTACTTCTGGCATATGAACAGCACGGAGAGCCACTGGGTCGCGGTGGCCTTCACCGTGGTCACCGTCGCCCTGCTGTACCGGCGGATCGACTCGGTGGCCAAGCTGACGAAAATTCTGTGGGCCGGGATGATAGTCACCGTGCTGGTGGTGCTCATCGCCGCGTACACGCACTTCAATGCGCATCTCGCCTTCACGTTCCCGGCTGGGGCGTTCACTCTTTCCGGCAAGTTCTTCGGCGGCCTCGGCGCAGGCCTGGTCCTGGCCGTCTACGACTATTTCGGCTACTACACGGTGACGTATGTCGGGGATGAGGTCCGCGACCCGGGCCGCGTGATCCCGTGGTCGATCATCCTGTCGATCATCGGCGTCCTGGTCATCGACCTGTCGATGAACATCGGGATCATCGGCGTCGTCCCCTGGCAGCAGGCCGAGAAATCCACGGCCATCGGGACCACGTTCATGCAGCGCATCTGGGGAACCCCGGGCGCGGCGGCCATCAGCATCCTGATCATCTGGGCCGCGTTCGCCTCCGTGTACACGGGCTTGCTCGGGGCTTCCCGGCTGCCTTACAACGCGGCGCGGGAGCGGCTGTTCTTCAAGCCGTTCGGGCGGCTGCATCCGCGATTGCACTTCCCGCATGTTTCACTGCTGGTCATGGGCCTCGTCACAGCCGTGGCATGTTTCCTGTCGCTGACGACGGTCATCAACGCCCTGATCGCCCTGACGCTCTGGTCCCAATTCATCGCGCAGATCGTCGGCCTGACCATCCTGCGCCACAAGCAGCCAGGCCTGGTGCGGCCCTACCGGGAGTGGCTGTACCCCGTGCCCAGCCTCCTTGCCCTGGCCGGATGGATCTATGTCTTCCAGGCATCCGGCTGGTCGGCCATCCGGGTGATGCTCGGCTGGACCATCCTCGGCATCATCGCGTTCCTGATCTGGGCCAGGATCGAGCACTCGTGGCCCTTCGGCCCAAGGAGATCCGCGAGGAATTCATCACTCCGACAGCAGGGGCACGGGTCCGGGCAGATTCTGCGGTAGCCGATGAGGGCTGACGGCGCAGTTCCCGACGAAGTGGACGGAGAGGACAATGACCAAGGCAGCGACGATCAGCAGCCAGCTACCGCCGCCCGGCGGCCCATACAGCCATGTGGTCGAGGCCGGGGGTTTCGCCTACACGGCGGGGCTCGGCCCGGAGGATCCGGCCACCGGCGCGATCCCCGACGGAATCCGCGCTCAAACTGATCAGGTACTGCGGAATCTGGAAAGCGCACTGGCAGCCGTCGGCTTGACCATGGCCGATGTCATCAAGACCACAGTCCATCTCGCCGATCTCCGAGTCATCACGGGCTTCAATGAGGCGTACCGCACGCGGTTCCCCGAGCCCTACCCAGGTCCGCACCGTAGGCACAGAGCCGCCGTGCCTGGTCAGCATGCAGTCGCCGCCGGCCGGAACTCGACGCCTCTGCGACCAGCACCGCGCGAACGCCAGCTGATGACAGCTTCTCCTTCTCGCCGAGGAATTCCGGCAGACGCCGGCTGCTGGCCGACCACCCCGGACCGCCGTGCCCGGCCCACCGCCACCGCGACCTCCGGCTCTGGCATCCACGGCTATACCGGCCGCACCGGCCGGCGCCAGCCAGGGCCGATCATCCCAGCCCGAGCAGCCGGTGGACGCGGGGGTCGGCTGGTCGGGTGCACCCGAGGCATTCCGCTCGCTGGCCGACGGGGAAAGCGCCGCCAGCAAGATCATCTTCAGGCCAGGGAAAGACTGACGCGGGGACGGCCTGCCGGGCGGTCGGCACACCTGGCCCGCGCCGGGGTGGACCGGGACGCTCACCGAGTACATCAGTCATGATGTCGGGATAACCGGCTGAGAGGCTGCGGGGGCGTGGCTGGATGCCGGGCCGCCGCACGGGAACGAGGTCACGCCGACGTTGAGGCTGCGCCTGCGGGGGTCCGGGTCCGTCGGCCTGCTCCCCGGGACGCAGCCAGGAAAGGATGAGGATGGGACAGCTAACGGGCCTGCGCGCGCTGGTCACCGGCGGGGCGTCCGGGCTGGGCGCCGCGATCGCGGCGGCGTTCGCGGCGGAGGGCGCGGCGGTCGTGGTGCTGGACATGGCGGAAGAGCCCCCGGCCGGGCTGCCCGACGGGGTCGGCTACGTTCAGGCCGACATCACCGACGACGCTGCCGTGCGGTCCGCCGTGGACGCCGCCGCGGCCCGGCTCGGTGGCCTGGACCTGCTGGTCAACAACGCCGGCATCGGAGCGCAGGGCAGCGTGGCCGACAGCACGGACGAGGAGTGGCGGCGGGTGCTGGACGTGAACGTGATCGGCACCGCCCGGGTGTCCCGCGCGGCCTGGCCGTACCTGCGCGAGTCCGGCCAGGCGGCCGTGGTCAACACGGCCTCCATCGTGGCCACCGCCGGGCTGCCGGACCGGGCCGTGTACTCGGCCAGCAAGGGCGCGGTGGCCGCACTCACCCGGGCCATGGCGGCCGACGGGATGCCCGACGGAATCCGGGTCAACGCGGTCAGCCCCGGCACGGCGGACACGCCCTGGGTGACCCGGCTCCTGGACGCGGCCCCCGATCCGGACACGGAACGGGCCGCGCTGGAGGCCCGCCAGCCGCACGGCCGGCTGGTGTCGGCGGACGAGGTAGCGGCCGCGGCCATCTACCTGGCGTCGCCCACAGCCAGCTCGACCACCGGCACCGAGCTGGCTGTGGATGGCGGGATGGGCGGCCTGCGGCTGCGGCCCCGGACGTGACCCGGCCCGCCAACCGGCTGAGCCCGCTGGACTGAGCCGCCATCAGGGCAACCTGGCGTCCGGGACAGCACCAGGAGGACGCGATGGAGCAGAACGGGATGGAGCAGAACGGGATGGGCCAGACCCCGGCGGCCGTGACCGGCGCTGGGCTTCGGGTCCCGTACGACGGGATGCTCAGCGGCGAGCAGGTTGCCTCGACCCTGGCCTGCTTCGCTACCGTGGTCACGGACAAGGCGTGGATGGAGCTTGATGCCTGCTGACGGCTTGCTGGACATCGACCTGGCCTACGGGCGCCGGGGATTGCGGATCTCGCTGCCCGCCGGCCGGACCACGGTCGTCGCGCCGGTGCATCATCCGGCCGCGACGGACGTTCCGGCCGTGCTGCGCGACGCGCTGCGCCATCCGGTCGCCGGGCCACCGCTGCGGGCAGTGGCGCGCCCGGGGCAGCGGGTGGCCGTGGCGGTCTGCGACGTGACCCGGCCGCAGCCCCGCGAGGCCATGCTCCGCGCACTGCTCTCCGAGCTGGAGGGACTGGTCACGCCGGACGACGTGACCGTGCTGATCGCGACCGGCACGCACCGGGGCAACACCCCGGCCGAGCTGGGCGAGATGCTGGGCCGCGAGCTGGCCGGCGGCTGCGGGTGATCAACCACGACGCGCGGGACGAGAGCATGCTCACCTGGTGCGGCGAGCACGGCGACGGAGTGCCGGTCTGGCTCAACCGGCACTGGGTCGACGCGGACGTGAAGATCACCACCGGGTTCGTGGAACCGCACTTCTTCGCCGGGTTCAGCGGCGGCCCCAAGCTGGTCGCGCCGGGCCTGGCCGGCCTGGAGACCACGCTGACCCTGCACGACGCCCGGCGGATCGGCAGCGACCGGGCCACCTGGGCGGTGTGCGAGGGCAACCCGGTGCACGACGACGTGCGCGCGATCGCCGCGGCGACCGGGGTGGACTTCGCCTTCGACGTGGTGCTGAACCGGGAGCAGCAGGTCGTGGCGGCGTTCGGCGGCGAAGTGCTGGCCATGCACGCGACGGCCCGCGCGTACGTCCGCGAGGTGTCCATGCGCCCGGTGGACGGGCTGTTCGACGTCGTCGTGACGACCAACGCCGGCTTCCCGCTGGACCAGAACCTGTACCAGGCGGTCAAGGGGATGACCGCGGCAGCCACCGTGGTGGCGCCGGGCGGCCTGATCATCTGCGCGGCCGAGTGCGCCGACGGGTTCCCCGATCACGGCTCGTTCCGCGCGGAGCTGGCCGCGGAACCGACGCCGGAACGGCTGCTGGCCTCGATCGCCGAGCGCACCCGGACCGTGCCGGACCAGTGGCAGGTACAGATGCTGGCCCGGGTGCTGCGCCGGGCCCGGGTGGGCGTGCACGCGTCCGCGCTGACCGACGCGGACCTGCGCAGTGCGCACCTGTTCGCGGTGCCGGACATCGCCGCGGCGGTCGCGGCCGAGCTGGAGGCGGCCGGGCCGGGCGGACGGGTCTGCGTGCTGCCCGAGGGGCCGCAGACCATCCCGTTCGTGAGCGCGGACGTCGTGGGGAGCCCAGTGTGACCGAGTTCGAGAGCGTGACCGAGTCCCAGATCGCCGGGCTGGCGGGCCGGCTGAAGGACCGGCTGGCCCGGGAGGAGCGGCTGGTGACCGCGTTCTCGGGCGGGGCCGACTCGGCGCTGCTGGCCGTCGCGGCGCACCAGGTGCTGGGGCCGCGGGCCCTCGCGGTCACCGCGGTGTCGGCCAGCTTGCCCGCCGCGGAGCGGGCCGCCGCGCGGAACTTCGCCCGGTCCCACGGCCTGGCTCACGTCGAGGTGTGCACCGACGAGCTGGACCGGCCCGAGTACCGCCGCAACGGCGCGGACCGCTGCTTCCACTGCAAGAGCGCCCTGTTCGACGCGGTGGCCCCGGTGGCGGCGGCGATGGGCGCGCGGGTCGCGCTCGGCACCAACCTCGACGACCTGTCCGACCACCGGCCCGGCCAGCGGGCCGCCCGCGACCGGGGTGCGGTGTTCCCGCTCGTGGACGCCGGGCTGTCCAAGGCGGCGGTCCGCGCGATCAGCCGCGCGCTCAGCCTGGACACCGCGGACAAGCCCGCCGCGGCCTGTCTCTCCTCCCGGATCGCCTACGGCGACCCGGTCAGCCCGGAGCTGCTCGGCCGGATCGAGCAGGCCGAGGACGCCCTGCACCAGGCGGGCTTCCCGGCCTGCCGGGTCAGGGCGCACGCGGCGGGCAGCGTGGCCCGGATCGAGGTGCCGCCGGAAGACCTCAGGCGGCTGCTGGACCGGCGTGAGGAGATCACCGGGCTGGTCCGGGCGGCTGGCTTCGTGTTCGTCACCGCTGACCTGGCCGGGCTGCGCAGCGGGAGCATGAACGCGCTGCTGCCGCTGTCCGTGGTCCACCGGGCGGGCTAGGTGGACACCGGTCAGCTGAACGAGGGCCAGCCGGGCTGGCACCAGCCGGATCAGGGCCAGCCGGATCAGGGCCAGCCGGATCAGGGCCAGCCGGGAGACGACCGGCCCGATCAGGTACCTACCCCGGCGCTGGCGCTCGGTTTCGCCACCGTCAACCTGGACCGGCCGCGGCGGCAGGGCCTGCCGGAGGTGATCTACGCCCCGGGCAAGCGGCCCGGCGAAATCGCGGCCATCGCGGCCGCGCTGCTGGCCCGTACGTCCGGGCCGGTGCTGGTGACCCGGCTGGAGCCGGGCGCCGCGGCCCAGGTGTCGGCGGACGTTGCGGCGGCTGCCCAGTACGGGCCTGGTGACTACTGCGCGCCGGCCCGGCTGCTGTGCTGGCGGCCGGCCCCGCCCGGCGGGTGCCGGGTGGCGGTGGTCACGGCGGGCACCGCGGACGGGCCGGTGGCCGACGAGGCGGCCGCCGTGGCCCGCGTCACCGGCCTGGAGGTCACCGAGTTCCGCGATGTCGGCGTGGCCGGGCTGCACCGGCTGCTCGCCGTGGCCGGCGACATCGGCGCGGCCGATGTGGTGGTCGTGATCGCCGGCATGGAGGGCGCGCTGGCCAGCGCGGTGGCGGGCCTGGTCGGCGTCCCCGTCGTGGCGGTGCCCACGTCCACCGGGTACGGCGCGGCGCTGGAGGGCGTCACCGCGCTGCTGGCCATGATGACTTCCTGCGCGGCCGGCGTGTGCGTGGTCAACATCGACTCCGGGTTCGGCGCCGCCATGGCCGCGCACCGGCTGGCGTTCAGCCTGCGCCGCCCGCAGCCGGCACCACCGCCAGCCGGCACCACCGCGAGCCGGCACCACCGCAGCCGGCACCACGGATCCGGCACCACGGGATCCTTCACCACGGGGCCGGGTGAGCAGGCGATGATCTTGTGGCTGAACCCGTTCTCGGGGATCTCCGGCGACATGCTGCTCGGCGCGCTGCTGCAGCTGGGCGCGCCCCTCGACGAGGTCCGGGCGGCGGTGGCCAGCACCGGGCTCACCGGCTGGGAGCTGACCGCGGAACCGGCGCGGCGCGCGGGCCTGGCCGCCTGCCGGGCCCGGGTCCGGGTGGACGAGGAGGCGCCGGCGCGCCGCGCCGCGGACCTGCTCACGCTGGCCCGGGCCGCGGTGCCGGCCGCCGCGGCGGAGCTGGCCGCCGCGGCGATCGCCGCGCTGGGCGAGGCCGAGGGGCGGATCCACGGCGTGCCCGCCGCCGACGTGTACCTGCACGAGCTGGGCGGGGTGGACACGATCGTGGACACGGTCGGGGTCGCCGCCGCGCTCCACGCGCTGCGAGTGAAAACGGTCTGGTCGGCACCGCTCGCGCTGGGCGCGGGCGTGATCGAGATGAGGCACGGGCAGTTTCCGGCCCCGGCGCCGGCCACAGTCGCGTTGCTGGAGGGCGCGCAGGTCACCGGAGTCCACCCGACAGACGGGGCGGCCGGCCGGGGAGACGGTCACGCCGACGGGCGCGGCGCTGCTGCACGCGGCGGGCTGCCGGTACGGGCCGATGCCCGCCATGCGGGTGGCGGCCAGCGGGTACGGGGCAGGCGCCCGGGACGTGCCGGGCCGGCCCAACGTCCTGCCTGCCCTGCTGGGCGCGCCGCTGCAGGACCGGGAGCCGGCCGGGGCGGCGGCGGACGAGTCCCCCGGTGGCACCGAGACGCTGATCATGGTCGAGACCACGGTGGACGACGTGACCGGCGAGCTGCTCGGCGACCTGCCAGGCCTGCTGCTCGGCGCGGGCGCGCTGGACGCCTGGATCACCGCGGTGACCGGCAAGAAGGGCCGGCCGGCGCATGTCGTCACCGCGCTGTGCCGCCCGGGCCAGGACGAGCCGGTCCAGGCGCGGCTGCTCGCCGAGACGGGCAGCCTGGGCGCGCGGCGCCATCCCGTCCAGCGCTCTGCGCTGCCCCGGCGGGAGGCCGAGGTGACCGTCCAGGGGCACCGGATCCGGGTCAAGATCGGCCCGCACCGGGCCAAGCCCGAACACGACGACGTGGCCGCCGCGGCCCTCGCCACCGGCCTGCCCCGCCGCGTCGTGGCCGAGCAGGCCCTCAGCCAGCTGGGGGACGACCCCGGCCGGGGAGGCGAGCGGTGACCGGCGGTGGCACGGAAGGACTGACGACTACCCGCCCCTTTCAGGCGTTCAGGTAGGCGAGGACGGCCAGCACCCGCCGGTTGTCGTCTTCGGACGCAGCCAGGCCGAGCTTGGTGAAGATGCTCGTCGTGTGTTTGCTAACGGCTTTTTCGCTGACGAACAGCCGCTGCGCGATGGCCACGTTCGAGCGGCCCTCGGCCATCAGGGCCAGGACCTCGCGTTCGCGTGCGGACAGCCGGGTGACTGGCTCGTCGCGGGCACGGCGGCCGAGCAGCTTGGTCACCACGTCGGGGTCCATGACCGTGCCGCCCGACGCCACGGTGCGGATCGCGTCCACGAACTGGTCGTCGTTGAAGACCCGGTCCTTGAGCAGGTAACCGACCGCGCCCGCCTGGTCGGCGAGCAGTTCGCGGGCGTACAGCTGCTCGACGTACTGCGACAGCAGCAGCACCGGAAGGCCGGGCACCTGCTGCCGCGCGGCCAGCGCCGCCTGCAGCCCGTCGTCGGCGAACGAGGGCGGCAGCCGGACGTCCACCACCGCCACGTCCGGCCGGTGTTCCAGCAGCGCACACAGCAGGCCGGGCGCGCTGTCCACCGACGCCGCGATCTCGAAGCCGTGCGCTGTCAGCAGCCGGGTGAGCCCGTCCCTCAGCAGGAACAGGTCTTCGGCGACGACAACGCGCACGGCACCTCCATGGCGATCATGGTCGGCCCCCCGGGCGGGCTACTCACGGCCAGGATGCCATCGAACGCCGCCAGCCGCTGTTCCACGCCCCGCAGCCCGGTACCGCGGGCCGGGTCTGCGCCGCCAGCGCCGTCGTCGGCCACCTGGACCCGCAGCAGGCCGCCGGTGTGCTGGATGCGAATGTGCACCTGGCGCGCACCGGAGTGCCGCACCGCGTTGGCCAGGGCCTCCGCCACCGCGAAGTAGCAGGCGGTTTCTACCGGCGTGGTCAGCCGGCCAGGCAGGTCGATGTCCAGGTCAACCGGGAACGGCGTATCGAGGGCGAGGGCCTGCACCGCATGGCCGAGGCCCCGGTCGGCGAGGACCGGCGGGCAGATGCCGCGGACCAGGTCGCGCAGGTCTTCCAGGGCGCGCAGCGAGGTCTCCCGGGCCTCCGCGACCAGCGCCAGCGCGGCCTCCGGGCGGCCCGGCAGCATCCGCTCCACCGCGCGCAGGTTCATGCCCAGCGCGACCAGGCGGGCCTGCGCGCCGTCGTGCAGATCCCGCTCGATCCGGCGCAATTCGGTGGCGGCGGCGTCCACGGCCAGGTGCCGGGTCTCGGTCAGCTGCTGGACGCGGCCTTCCAGCTCGAGGTCCCGCCCGGGAACCAGGGCCGCGCGGGCGTGCGCACCGATCGTGCGCGGCACCAGCCAGGCGGCCACCACCAGGAACGCGCTGGCCTCGGCACCGGCCAGCATGGCCGTCTCGCGGCTGGTGACCAGGATGGCGCCGTAGAGCACGCCGGGCCGCTCCAGCACGCCGGGCAGCGACGGCCAGCTCGCCGCGATCGTGAAGCCCCGGACCGCGAAGGCGGTCAGCGCGACGGGGACGAGATCCGCGGCGGTAACCGGCCACCGGACCACGGTGACGAGGGAGACCAGGAGCGCCGTGACCGTCCACAGGTGCACGCCGAACACGGTCAGGCCGAGCAGCGCCACCGGCATCAGGAGAATGCCCCAGCGATTCTCCAGCATCCGCTGCCGCAAGGAGGACAGCAGCCCGGCGGCGTGGGTCCGCAGCGCGGCGGCGCTGCGCGGCAGCAGCCACAGGCCGAGGGTGAGCAGCAGCAAGGCCAGCGGCACCAGCAGCTTGCCCGGCCACAGGCCGCCCGTGGAGACGACGTGCATGCCTACACCACCGCGGCCGCCGGCCGCCTGCAGGGCCAGGGCGGGGGGCGGTCCCTTGACCGAGACCTGGAAGCCCGGGCCACCGGCGACGGTTACGGCATGGGTGGCCGGGCCGGCATACCAGTTCGCGCGGGCGCCCGCGGGAATCCGCGCCTGGCGGAATCCTCCCACGGGGGCGGGCCGGGGCATCACGACCTGAAAGCCTTTCACGATGGCCCGCTTCATCACGACCGGGGGACGCCGGGCTGTGCCCATGATCACGTGCTGCCTGAGCGAGGCGAAGGGGGCTTTGCCCCTGATCACGCGCTGCCTGGGCGAGGCGAAGGCAGAAATCGTCCAGAAGTTCGACCCGGGCTCGGTGGCAGCGACGACGAGACCGCTGATCCCGGCGACCACCATGGTGACCGGCAGCAGCACCGCCGCCAGCGCCGGCCGCCAGACCGCCGCGATCACGGCCAGGACGACCGCCGCGAGGGTCCACGGGCGAAACCCGAACAGCGCCATGCCCATCGCCGCGACCGGCACCAGCAGGACGCCCCGGCCCAGGTAACGCAGCATCCTGGAGATGACCCGCCACGCGACGGTGAGGAAGAGGATCCACATGTCACCCATCGTGATCCTGCCCAGGGGCCCGGCGCTATGGGGTCGCACCTAATAAAGGGGTAGGCCTGGGCCCACCCTCAGCTGCCCGCGAGGAAATTCACGACCGGCAGACCGGCATGAAGGTGACAGTCCCCTGCACGTGTCCGGCTCCGCCGGCGCCTTCGGACCCCGCGGCCCGACCAGGCTGGTGCTGCCGACCGGAGTAATTTAGGCAAGCTTCAGGCCGCGATGTCGAAACGGGTGCGGCGGCTCCGTCCTAGGGTCAGGAGCGCCGCCCAGGCGCCGCAGCCGTAAGGAGTGCATCATGGACTGGAAGCTGGAAGTGGTCGTCATGCCGGTCACGGACGTCGACCGGGCGAAAGACTTCTACCTCGGGAAGCTGGGATTCCAGCTCGACGCGGACACGCAGCCCACGCCGGACATGCGGGTGGTGCACATGACGCCACCCGGGTCGGCCTGCTCGGTCGTGATCGGCCCCGCGCTGATCAGTGGCGGACGCCCCCGCCGGGGCGGGAGCGCGGGTCCAGCTGGTCGTCACCGACATCGACGCGGCCCGGGCCGAGCTCACCGGCCGCGGTGTCGAGGTCTCCGGGATCCAGCAGCTCGACCCCCGGGACGGCGGGAAGTTCATGTTCTTCGCCGACCCGGACGGTAACCAGTGGGCGGTGCAGGAGGTGCGCGAGCGGGTCGGCGCGCCACTGGGCTAGCTGCTCTCAAATCGTCCAGGGTCCCCCAGAGCGGCATGCCCGGCCGCGTGGGCCACCGGGAGGCGGCGTCAGGCTAGCTGGGGGATGACCTCGGCGGCGAGCCGCTCCATCTGCTCGGCCTCGTCGAACAGCGGGTTGAGCAGGATCAGCCCGGCCCCGGCCGCCGCCACCTCGGCCAGCTGCGCGGCCACCTCGCCCGGGCGGCCGGCGACCCCGACCCGCTCGATGCCCTTGAGCCCGAAGTACCCGTAGAGGTCGTTGAGCGCGTCACCGGTGCGCTGCTGGGCGCGGCGGGGATTATCGTCCACGCCGAGGTATACCCGCTTGGCCACCCGGAAGGTGGCCGGATCCCGGCCCTGCTCCGCGAGGGCCTCCGCCGTGATACGGGCCTGATCAACGAAGTCGGCGGTCGTCGTGGAGCCCGCGCCCATGAACCCGTCGGCCAGCCGCACCGCGCGGCGCAGCGCGTTGGGGTGGCTGCCGCCGAACCAGACCGGCGGGTGCGGTTTCTGGAAGGGCTTGGGTTCCATCGCCGCGCCGTGCACCTGCCAGAAGCGCCCGTCGAAATCCACCCGGTCCTGCGTCCACATCGCCCGCATAAGCTCCAGCCCCTCGGTGAACCGGGACACGAAGTGCTGCCCGTCCACGCCGAACGCGGAGAACATGCGGAACCCGCCGCCGGTGCCGATGCCCACCTCGACCCGGCCGCGGCTGAGCTGGTCCAGCGAGCTGATGCTCTTGGCCAGGTGCAGCGGGCTGTGCAGCGGGGTGACGAACACCGCGCAGCCCAGCCGGAGCCGCTCCGTGCACGCCGCGGCGTAGCTGAGCGTCTCGGCGGGCCCCAGGTGCGGCATGGAACCGAGGACCTGCTCCCCGGTCCAGCCGCTGTGGAACCCGAGTTGCTCGGCCCGGCGCAGGTAGGCCCGGAAACCGGCCGGGTCAAAGGTGCCGTCGGCGGCGGACTGGGGAATCGAGATCGCGAACTGGAGGCTGCCCTGGGTCACAGTGGATCGTAACCCGGCCCGCGCAGGCCGCCGGGCCGTCAGGCGCGGACGTAGGCGTTCCCCAGGGCCGGCTCCAGCAGGTCGAACGCCGTGGTGGCCGCCGCGGCGAGCACGGTGCAGATCTCCGGCTTCGGCTGCCCGGCCAGGCTGCGCTGGCGCGCCTCCGCGTACAGGACCCGGTGCACCGAGGCGAGCAGCGCGGCGGCCAGCCGCAGCTGCGGGCCGTCAGCCCCGGTCTCGGCGGCCATCGCGTCGCCGAGGGCGCGCTCGCGCAGCAGCAGCATTTCCCGCTCCCGGGTGGCCAGCACCGGGCTGGAGGCGATCATCCGGGCGAACGCGGGACTGGACAGCCCGAGCGTGACGTCGGCCCGGGCCACCGCGCCGGCGTAGTCCCCGCGGACCGCGGTGAGCAAGCTCTCCCCCGGCGCGCGGGCGGCGGCGACCCCGGCCAGGTGCCCGATGACTGCCTCGGCGCGGTCGAAGACCAGGTCCTCCTTGCGCGGGAAGTAGTTGGTGACGGTCATCTTGGCCACCCCGGCGGCCTCGGCGACCTGGGAGATCGTGACCTCGTCGAAGCCGCGTGTCACGAACAGGTGCGTCGCGATGTCCGAGACCAGGTGCCGGGTCTCCTGCTTGCGTCGTTCGCGGAGTCCGGATGTCATGCGCTCAGCTTACGCGCAACTTAGGTCGGATACAAAATTAGGTTTGACACATATTTAGGTCAAGCCTAGATTGGCGGTCATGACTGAGACCCAGATCTGCGACAGCAACCGCCCGGCACCTGGGGGCACCCCGGGCAGCACCACTGGCCCGGCCAGCACCACTGGCCCGGCTGAGCACCACTGGCCCGGCTGACACCACTGGCCCGGCCAGCACCACTGGCCCGGCCACACCACTGGCCCGGCTGACACCACTGGCCCGGCTGGCCCGGCTTCGCCAGGCAGCCGCCAGGCGGACGAGCGTCGCGCCGACATGCGAAGGTCCCTGAGGCCGCTGGCCATCGACGTCGGCGTCCCGCTGGGCTCCTTCTACCTGCTGCACGACGTGGCCGGGGTCAGCCTGTGGCTGTCCCTGGCGCTGACCAGCATCCTGCCCGCGATCCGCGCGGTGGCCGGTTTCGCGGCCGAGCGGAAGGCCAACCTGATGGCCCTGCTCATGCTGGGGGTCAACCTGGCGGGCATCGTGGTCAGCTTCCTGACCGGCGACCCGCGGGCCATGATCGCCAAGGATTCACTGGTCAGCAGCGTCATCGCGGTCGCCATCCTGGCCTCGGTCGCGCTGCGGCGCCCGCTCATGTCCGCCGGGCTCAAGCCGTTCGTGACCAAAGGGAAGCCCGAGCGGACCGCCGCCTGGGACCGCCTCGCCGACACCTCAGGCCGGTTCCGCCGGCTGGAGCTGATGTTCAGCACGATCTGGGGCCTGGCCCTGCTGGCCGAGTGCGCCGCCCGCCTGGTGGGCGCCTACACGCTGCCGGTCACCACGATGGTCTGGCTGGGCACGGTCTTCACTCTTGGCGCGATCGGCCTGGCCATCGTGATCGGCGGCGTCGCCGCGGGCCCCATCCAGAAGATGATCGACGCCGAGGCCGAGGCGTCCTGAGCTGAGCTGAGCTGGCCGGCTCCGGCGGGAGACGGATCAGCTCAGCCCAGAGAGGATCCCGCCGTGCGCGGCAAGGGCATCAACTACGACACCGGCTTCTACCCCGGCGGCGTCAGCAGCCGCGAGCAGTTCGATCCGGCCGTCGTCCGCCGCGAGATGCGGGTGATCGCGGACGAGCTGCACTGCACGGCGGTGCGGATCTCCGGCGGTGATCCCGGACGGCTCAGCGTGGCCGGCGAACTGGCGGCAGCCGCGGGCCTGGAGGTGTGGTTCGCGCCGTTCCCGTGCGAGCTGGGCACCGAGGAGATGGCCCCGCTGTTCGAGGACTGCGCCGACCGCGCCGAGCACCTGCGCCGGTCCGGGGCGGCGGTCACGCTGGTCGTCGGCTGTGAGCTGTCGCTGTTCGGTGCGGGGTTCCTGCCCGGCGGCACGGTCTTCGAGCGGATCGCCGGGCTGCAGGCCGGTGCCGGGCCGCTCCGCGCGGCGTTCGCCGGGCTGCCCGCGAAGCTCAACGGCTTCCTGGGCGCGGCGGCCGAGTCCGCCCGCGGCCGGTTCGGCGGCCCGCTGACCTATGCCTCCGGCCCGTGGGAGCCGGTGGACTGGGGCCCGTTCGACGTGGCCGCCGTGGACGCGTACCGGGACGCGGGCAACGCCGGGCGCTTCCGGTCGGACCTCCGCCGGCACCTGCGGCACGGCAAGCCCCTGGTGGTCACCGAGTTCGGCTGCTGCGGCTACGCGGGGGCGGCGGACCGGGGCGGCCTGGGCTGGGCCATCATCGACCAGAACGCCGAGCGCCCCGTGCTGGACGGCGACTATGTCCGGGACGAGACCGAGCAGGTCACTTACCTGCGGGAGCTCACCGGGATCTTCGAGACGGAGGGTGTGGATCTCGCGTTCTGGTTCACGTTCGCCGGCTACAGCCTGGTCCGCGACCCTGATCCCCGCCACGACCTGGACCTGGCCAGCTACGGCGTGGTGAGCATGGTGCCGGGCGGCCCCGGCTCCGGCCACCGGGGCCTGGGCTGGGAGCCCAGGCTCGTGTTCCGCGCGCTGGCCGGGGCGGACTGGCGGACTTCAGCGCCGGCCTCCCCTGCGGGGTAGGCCGCCCGGCTCGCCCCCGGGTCGCCCAGCTCGCCCCCGGGTCGCCCAGCTCGCCCCCGGGCCGCCCAGCTCGCCCGCGGGTCGCCCGGCTCGCCCCCGCGGCCCGGCTCGCCCCGGCTCGCCCGGCCCGGACCGGCTCGCCCGGCCCGGACCGGCCGGCCCGGACCGGTGCCCCGCCCTGGATTCAGCGCCGGATCGGTCTATTCTTGGGCTTATCCCGGTCCCCCATCGCGGTATCCGATCGGCCAGCGAGGAGCGTTCCCATGCTGCGTGACGCGGCTGCCGTCACTCGCGGTCGTTAGATGCTGGCCCCACTGGCGCGGAGACGCTCGGCTGCGCGCGCCGCCCCGTGGACGGCCCGCTGGCTTGCCCTGTGCTGGCTGGGCCCGTGCTGGCTAGCCCTGTGCGCCCTCCCCGCGGTGGCAGCCCTGATCGCACTGGGCGCCGGCAGCGCCCCGGACGGGCAACTGCTGCTGCCGCTGCTCGCGGTGCCGCCAGCCCTGGCCGGCATCGGCGCGGCGACCCCGCGGCGTCCCCTGGCTTACGGGGCCGTCATGCTGCTGGCCGCGATCGCGACGGCCCCGTTCACCACAACCCCGGAACTGCCCGCGGCCACTACGGTGTCCGTGCTGGCCGTGACCATCATCAGCGCGTCCGGCAGCGCGCGGGGCGGGCAGCAGAGCCAGCGGCTGGCCGACGTCACCTCGGTGGCCGAGGCGGCGCAGCGGGCCCTGCTGCGCCCGCTGCCCCGGCAGGTCGGGCCGCTGGA
Source organism: uncultured Actinomycetes bacterium (assembly GCA_963711485.1). Lineage (GTDB taxonomy): Bacteria > Actinomycetota > Actinomycetes > Streptosporangiales > Streptosporangiaceae > RYN-230. The sequence continues at coordinate 100,039 of CAVQEM010000041.1, read as the reverse complement.
GCTCGACGTCGTGTACCTGGCGGCCGCGGCCGAGGCGCGGGTCGGCGGCGACCTGTACGAGGTCGCCCGGACCCCGTTCGGCATCCGCCTGATCGTGGGGGACGTCCGGGGCAAGGGACTGGACGCGGTGGAGATCGCCGCGGACGTCCTGGGGGTGTTCCGCGAAGTCGCACACGAGGTGTACACGCTGGCCGAGGTGGCGCGGCGGATCGACGCGGGCCTGGCCCGCCGCCCGGCGGCCCCGCTCGAGGAGTTCGTCACCGCGGTGCTCGCCGAGATCGACCCGGCCGCGGGGCGCCTGACCGTCTACAACTGCGGTCATCCCCCGCCGCTCGTGCTGACCCCGGGCGCTGACGGCCCGGCTGGCGGTCGGCGCGGCGCAGGTCATCACGGTGGACGTGCCCGCACCGGCGCTGCCGCTGCGGCTGATGTCGCTCGGCAGCACGTCCGGGGCGGAGCGCACCGTGCCGTTGCAGCCCGGTGACGCCCTGCTGCTGTACACCGACGGTGTGACCGAGGCCCGTGACGCGCGCCGCGAGTTCTACCCGCTGGAGCAGCGGGTCGCCGCGCTGGCCGCCGGGCCCCGCGGGCCGGCCGGGGATCTGCTGGACCGGCTGCGCGACGACCTGGTCCGGCACGTGGGCGCGCCCCTCGACGACGATGCGGCGCTGCTGCTGGCCAGGGTAACCGGGGCCTGGGACGGGCAGGCCGGCCAGCCCTCGGCCGCCCCCGAACCGCACCCCTGAACGCCGTCAGCGACCGCCCGGCCTGCTCAGCAGGATCGACTGAGGGCCGACGCTCGCGTCGAGCGACGGCTCGGGGGTGTCGCACGGGGTCAGCGTGCCGCTGGGCGTAGTCGGTGCCGGCGAGGTGGGCGTGGCCGTGGTCGGCGCCGGCGAGGTGGGGGACGGCGTCGTTGGCGTGGGCGTGGGCGTGGGAGTCGGCGAACTCTGCGTCGGCGTGGGTGTCGGGGTCGGGCTGCCCGGGGCGTCGGCGATCCGCTGGGCGTGCCCGGCGCGGACGTGGGCGCCGCGGAGGTGGACGCCGGCGTGGACGGCTGGGGGGTGGCGGCCGCCTGTGCCACGTTGGCGTTGCTGCCGGTCCCCGCGTTGCGCGTGGCCGCGAGCGGGCTCTGCCGGGGCAGGACGCCGGGCGCCGAGCTTCGGGTGGCCACCGGCGGCACCACGTTCGGCAACTGGTCCCCGGCCTGCCCGGGCAGCGTGGACAGCGTCCATGCGATAAACGCGATCGCGGCCACCCCGGTCGCCGCCAGGGCGGCGCGGGCCGGGCAGGCTCGTCCGGCTCTGCGCCCGGCGGGGCGCCGTCCGGCGGGGGAGGCCGTTCTGCCGCGAAGCCCGGGACCAGGCCGGGGGCGGCGGGTCGCCGCCGGCCGCGCCGGAACCGGAGCCCGCCACATGGGGGCGGCCGCCGCACCGGGACCGGAGCCCGCCGCACCGGGACCGGAGCCCGCCAGAGCCGAGCCCGCGAGCAGCGCACCGTGCGCCCCGGGAACCGCCAGCGGGGCCGCCGCCGTGCCATGCTGGCCGAGCGCCCCGGGGGTGGACAGGAGCACCCGGAGGTGCTCAGCCCGCATGGCGACATCCCACGCGGACGGCGGCCGGGCCGCGGGCTCCTGGCGGGTCAGCTCGGCGACAAGCGCGGCCACCTCCGGTGGCACGGACGGCGGCAGTGCGGGCACCCCCTGGTCCAGGTGCGCCAAGGCCACCACCAGGGGCTCACCCGCGAACGGGACGTGCCCGGTCAGGCACTGATACGCGACCACGCCGAGCGAGTACAGATCGGTCGCGGGCGAGGCGGGCCCCCCGGCCACGCGCTCCGGCGCCAGGTAGGCCGGGGTCCCGATCAGCACCCCCGGCTGGGTGACCGAAGTTTCGTCGGTCGCGTGGGCGATCCCGAAGTCGGTGAGCTTGACCAGCCCATCGGACCTGACCAGCAGGTTTCCTGGCTTGATGTCCCGGTGGACCAGCCCGGCCCGGTGAGCGGCGGCCAGCCCGCGGGCCGCCTGGGCGACGACGTCCATCACGTCCTCGGGCGGCAGCGGCCCGTCGTCCAGCATGCGGGTCAGGGACAGCCCGTCCACGAGCTCCATCACCAGGTAGCCCGGCTCGGGAGGTGCGGCTTCCCCGTAGTCGAAGACCTGCGCGATGTTCGGATGCGACAGCGAGCCCGCATGATGGGCCTCGGCCCGGAACCGGGCCAGGCCTTCCTCGTCGTCGGCGTGCTCCGGCCGCACCACCTTGATCGCCACCGGACGGTCGATAGCCAGGTCGGCGCCTCGCCAGACCTCACCCATCCCCCCGGTCGCGATGAGTACGTCTAGCCGGTACCGCCCCCGAAGCACAAGCCCAGGCATCCCCACATCTGGGAGTTACCCGCCCACGTGATGATCACTCGTTACGGAACGGTACTGATGGCCCTTCGTTAGGTCACGTCGTGGCAGCGGTTGGGTCGCGGGGGTTGACGCGTCTGTCCAGATAAGCAACCCTAAACGGCTATTCAGATGGTTTACCCGGTCAGCCTGGCGGGGCGGATCCCGGGACGTCTCCAGGAACGAGGGTGGGCGGATGGAAAGCCACGGTCAGCTGCCCGGGAGACACCAGCGGCTGGGAAGGATGCTGCGCCCGCGACGGGGAAACCCGGGCCGGGAAAACCCGGGCCGGCGCCGTCAGATGACCCGGCTGATCGCGGCGGCGGCGGTCGTCATGCTCGCCGTGGCCGCGTGCGGCAGCAACGGGTCCGGGAGTTCCGTCAAGGACGGTGGCGTGTTCCGGCTGGGCAGCAACTCCAGCATCGACTCGCTGAACCCGTTCGTCGCCTTCCAGGGTGACGCCTACGTGACGTTCGAGTACATCTATCCCATGCTGGTCCAGTACAACCCCAAGCTGCAGTTCGTGGCGGACTTCGCGCGCAGCTGGACCGAGAGCCCGGACGGGAAGGTCTGGACCTTCCACACCCAGCCGGGGGCCAAGTGGTCCGACGGCAAGCCGCTGACCGCCGCCGACGCCGCCTGGACCTACAGCACCATCCTGAAGTACCAGGACGGCCCCACCGCCAACTCCGCCGGCTACGTCGCGCACATGAAGAGCGCGACCGCCCCGAACGCCACGACGCTGGTGCTGACCTATTCCAGGCCGGTGGCGAACGTGCTGTCCCAGGTCCAGCAGGTGCCGATCCTGCCCGAGCACATCTGGGCCCAGTACGCCACGGGCAGCGGCAAGGCACTGACCCGGTTCAGCAACAACGCGCCGATCGTGTCGGGCGGCCCGTTCGTCCTGACCAAGTACACGCCGAAGGAGATCGCGCTGTTCAAGCGCAACCCGACGTTCTACGGCCCCAGACCGCACATCGACGGGTTCGGCCTGCAGTTCTTCCAGACCACCGACGCGATGATCACCGCGCTGAAGAGCAACCAGCTGGACGGGGTCGAGGTGGTACCGCCGACCTCGGTGGCCACCCTGCGATCGGCTCACTTCGTGGTGCGGTCCAGCCCGGGCGTGGTGTTCGACGACTTCATCATCAACTCCAACCCGCAGCAGCAGGCCAGCCACAAGGAGCTGCTGAACCCGCTGCTGCGGCAGGCGTTCGACGACGCGATCGACCGGCAGGCCATCGTGAAGACATCCCTGCTCGGCCACGGTGAGCCCGGTGCGTCGATCATCCCGCCCGCCACCGGCCACTGGTCGGACCCGGCGATCAAGCCAGCTCCGTTCGACCTGAGCAAGGCGAACCAGCTGCTCGACCAGGCGGGCTACAAGATGGGCCCGGGTGGCGTCCGGATGGCCGACGGCCATCCGATGTCGTACACGGTGATCATGCCGACCGACATCCAGAACAGCTACGGCCAGCGGTCGTATCAGATCATCCAGACCGACTTCAAGAAGATCGGCGTGCAGCTGAACCTGAAGGTGCTGGACGACTCGGCCGCCTACAGCGCGATCACGGCCAACGACTACAAGAACTTCGAGATCTCGATGTGGGACTGGTACCCGCTGACCGACCCGGACTTCATGCTGTCCGTGCTGACCTGCGGGTCCTGGAACGTCTGGAACGACACCGGCTACTGCAGCAAGGCCTACGACAACCTGTACCAGGCGCAGAGCGCGGCCACCAGCCCCGCGAAACGACAGCAGATCGTGTACCAGATGCAGCAGATGATCGCGAGCGCCAAGCCGTATCTGGTCCTCGACTTCCCGGACGCGATCGAGGCGCACTCGACCGCCTGGGCCGACCTGCCGCTGGTCGCCGGCATCTCGTGGAATTCGATGTCGAAGATCCCGTTCGAGAGCGTGCACCAGGCGGGCTGAGGCGGTGCGCAGCGCGGATTACGTCATCAAGCGGGGGTTCTTCGCCCTCGTCACCGTGTTCGTGGCGATCACGATCAACTTCTTCCTGTTCCGGGTGCTGCCCGGCAACGCGGTGACGAACCTGTCCCGGGTGCCGCACTCCAGCCCCCAGCTCCGGCACGCGCTGACCGTGGAGTTCGGCCTGGACAAGCCCAAGTGGCAGCAGTACGTCATCTACCTGCGCGAGCTGGCCCACGGGAACATGGGTATCTCGTTCACCTACCAGCAGCCGGTGACCCACCTGCTGCTGGCGGACCTGAAGAACACGATCCCGATGGTGACCGTGGGCACCGTGGCCGCGATCGTGGTCGGGGTGGCGACCGGCGTCTTGTCGGCCTGGCGGCGCGGGACGGTACCAGACCACCTCAGCACCAACGGGGCGATCTTCTTCTACGCGTTCCCGACCCAGTGGCTCGGCCTGGTTCTGCTGATCATCTTCGCGGGGTACCTGCCCGCCGCCGGCATGAGCGACCCCTTCCTGTTCGGCACGGAGCCGTTCTGGCAGCACCTGATCGACATCGGCAAGCACATGATCCTGCCCGCCGCGACCCTCATGCTGACCGCCTACGGCAGCTACACGCTGGTGGTCCGGTCCTCCATGCTGGAGACGCTCGGCGAGGACTACGTGCTCACCGCCCGGGCCAAGGGGCTGCCCGATCGCCGGATCGTCCGGCGGCACGCGTTCCGCAACGCGCTGCTGCCGATGGTCACCCTGGTCGCGCTGGACCTCGGCTACATCGTCGGCGGGGCACTGCTGATCGAGGTGATCTTCAGCTGGCCCGGCATCGGGCTGGCCATGTACGACGCGATCGGGCAGCGCGACTACCCGATGCTGCAGGGCGGCTTCCTGATCCTGACCCTGGCCGTGATCATCCTGAACTTCGTCGCCGACCTCATCTACTTCCGCCTGGACCCGAGGATCTCCCAGTGACCCTGCCGCTACAGGACCCGCAGCTCGCCGTCGAGACCGGGGGCCAGCCGTCGACCCGCAGTGGTTTCTTCCGCACCGTGCTCCGGGAGCGCAAGGCCGCCGTCGTCGGCTTGTCGATCATCGTCTTCTTCGTGCTGCTGTCGATCGTGGCCCCGTACATCTCGCCGTACAGCATCACCCAGCAGACCTGCGCGGTGTTTGCGCCCCCCTCCAGCGCGCACTGGCTCGGCTGTGACGACGGCGGGATCGACATGCTCAGCGAGCTCATGCAGGGCGGCCGGATCTCCCTGGTGGTCGGGTTCGCGGCCACCCTGGTCGCGATGATCATCGGTGGCGGGGTCGGCCTGCTGTCCGGGTACTTCAGCGGCTGGATCGACATCGGGCTGATGCGCATCACCGACTACCTGCTGGTCATCCCGGACCTGGTGCTCATGATCGTCATTGCCGACGTCTGGGGGGCCAGCCTGTTCCACGTGATCATGGTGATCGGCATCCTGGAGTGGACCTCGACCGCCCGGATCATCCGGGCCCAGGTGATGAGCCTGCGCGAGCGGGTGTACGTGAAACGCACCCGGGCCCTCGGGGCCAGCAACGCGCGCATCATCTGGAAGCACATCCTGCCCCAGGTTGGCCCGCTGCTCATCGCCAACACGGTGCTCACCATCGCGATCGCGATCTACCTGGAGACCGCGCTCGCCTTCCTCGGCCTGGAGGACCCGACGGTCACCACCTGGGGCACGATCCTGGAGAACGCGTTCCAGCGGACCGCGATCTCCTCCGGCGCCTGGTGGGCCATCGTTCCCGCCGGGTTCGTCATCGCCGCCGTCATCGTGGGCTGCTTCCTGTTCGGCCAGGCGGTCGAGGACGCGCTGAACCCGCGGCTGAAGGCGGCCAACCTGTCGGTGCGCCGCTGGCGGCTGCGCCCGCTCGTCGGAAGGGGGCCGGACGCGATTTGAGCCTGCTCGAAGTCGAGGACCTGCACGTCTGGTTCGACCTCCCGCAGCGTGCCCACCACGGGGGCGGCGGCCAGGTGCACGCGGCGGCCGGGGTGAGCTTCGCGCTGGACCCGGGGGAACGCTTCGGCCTGGTCGGCGAGTCCGGCTGCGGCAAGACCACCACCATCCTCGCCCTCATGGGCCTGCTGCCGCCCAACGCCTCGCTGGCCGGCGAGGTCCGGGTGAACGGCGCCAGCATCCTGGCCGGCGGCGAGGACTCGGTGCGCGCGCACCGCTGGAAAGACATCGCGATGATCTTCCAGGGCGCGATGAACGCGCTCAACCCGGTCAAGAAGATCGGCTGGCAGATCGCCGAGCCGATGGCGTTCCACGGCATCGCGCACGGCGCGGCCGCCCGGCGGCGGGCCGGGGAGCTGCTGGAGATGGTGGGCATCCCCGCGGCGGCAGGCGAGCGCTACCCGCACGAGTTCTCCGGCGGCATGCGGCAGCGGGCGTCGATCGCGATGGCCCTGGCCTGCCAGCCGAAGATCCTGCTGGCTGACGAGCCGACCACGGCGCTGGACGTCATGGTGCAGGCCCAGATCCTGGACCTGCTCACCCGCCTGTCCCAGGAGCTGGGCCTGGCCCTCGTGCTGGTCACGCATGACCTGCCGGTCGTGGCGCAGGTCTGCGGCCGGGCCGCGGTCATGTACGCGGGCGAGATCGTGGAATCCGGGCCGATGGAGGAGCTCTACCATGCGCCCCGCCACCCGTACACCCGGCTGCTCTTCGCGGCCACTCCCGACCTGTACGGAGAGGACGACGTGGTCTCCATCCCCGGTACCCCGCCCCGGCTGGACCGGGACCTGCCCGGCTGCCCGTTCCGGCCCCGCTGCGATTCCGCGTTCGCGCCCTGCGCGGACGAGCGCCCGGTGCTCCGGTCGGTGAGCCCCGGCCACGAGGCCGCCTGCCACCTCACCCGCCAGACCGCCGGGCAGGCGCCATGAGCGAGGAACCAGTGAGCGAGGCACCGCTGCTGGACCAGGCACCCCTGCTGGCCGTTGACTGCCTGGTCACGCAGTACCCGGTCCGGCGCGGCCTGACCGAGCGGCTGGCGCGCGAACCCCGGCAGCAGGTGCACGCCGTGGACGGGGTCAGCTTCTGCCTGGCCCGGGGCGAGATGCTGGCCCTGGTCGGCGAGTCAGGTTGCGGCAAGACCAGCACGGCCCAGACCATCCTGCGGATGGTGAACTCCACATCCGGAACCATCCGGCTGAACGGCACCGACATCACCGGGCTGTCCCAGCAGCAGATGCGCCCGCTGCGGCGCAAGCTGCAGATGATCTACCAGGACCCGTACGAGGCCCTCGATCCCCGGTTCCGGGTCCAGGACGCCGTCGCCGAGCCGATGCTGGTGCACGGCATCGGCGGGTCCCGCGCCGAGCGGCGGGCCCTGGTCATCAGCGCCCTGGAACGGGCCGGGCTGGCCCCGGCCGAGCAGTTCCTGGAGCGCTACCCCCACGAGCTGTCCGGCGGCCAGCGGCAGCGGGTCACGATCGCCGCGGCCCTGGTCCTCGGCCCGGACCTGCTGCTCGCGGACGAGCCGGTGTCGATGCTGGACGTGTCGGTCCGGGCGGGCGTGCTGTCGCTGCTGGACAGCCTGCGCCGGGGCGGCGACATGGGCATCCTCATGATCACCCACGACCTGTCCACGGCCGCGCACTTCGCCGACCGTATCGCGGTCATGTACCTGGGCCGGATCGTAGAGCAGGGCCCCGCCCGGGACGTGGTCCGCAACCCGCAGCACCCCTATACCCGGGCGCTGCTGTCCGTCGTGCCGAACCGTGACCCCCGGCAGCGCAGCACGCCGCAGATCCTCCAGGGGGAGACACCGAACCCGGTCAATGTGCCGCCGGCTGCCGGTTCCACCCCCGCTGCCCCCTCGCCGAGGACCAGTGCAGCCGCGAGGATCCCATTCTCCGGCCGCCTGCGGCCACGGTGGCGGCCGGCCACGAGGCCGCCTGCCTCCTCGCGTGATCCGGGCTGACCCGGCATCATCGGGGTAGCTTTTGCGCCGCGGGCGGCGCAAAACCCACCCCAATCACGGAATCGGGCGGGGGGAGGCCGCGCCTTCCAGGGTCGCCACCGCGTAGGCGCCCAGGGTGGGAAGGTGGTAGCCGCCTTCCTGGACCAGCACCGTCGGGGCCAGCGCGGCGAGCCGCTGCCCCGCCGCGCGGTAGGCGGCCCCGGTGACCCGCAGCGGGCTCTCCGGGTCGGCCACCGCCGCGTCCAGGCCGAGGGACACCACCACGGCGTCCGGGGCGAACGCGGCCGCCTCCGTGCACAGCGCGCCGAGCGCGGCCAGCCACCCGTCGTCGCCGGTCCCGGGGGCCAGTGGCAGGTTGCGGGTGAACCCGGCGCCCGGGCCGGCGCCACGCTCGTCCGGGTAGCCCGCGTAGTGCGGGAACCAGCCCGCCCCCGGGTTGACGTGCAGCGACCCGTACCAGACGTCGGCCCGGTCCCAGAAGATCATCTGCGTGCCGTTGCCGTGGTGCGCGTCGATGTCCAGCACCGCGACCCGGGCCGCCCCGGCCACCCGGAGGGCCTCGGCCGCGGCCGCGGCGTTGTTCAGGTAGCAGGACCCGCCGTAAGCACTGCGGGTGGCATGGTGCCCAGGTGGCCGGCACAGCGCGTAGGCCACCGGCAGGCCCGAGCTGACCAGGTCGGCGGCGGTCTGCGCCGCGTCCACGCCGCCCCGGATCGCGGCCCAGCTGCCCGGGCCGACCAGCGTCATCGTGTCGTAGCAGTACAGCCCGGCCCGGCCGTGCACGGCCGGCGGGGTCCGTGGTGGCAGGCCGCCCAGCAGGCCCGGCGTGGGGAACACGTAGGGCACCACCCGGTCCCGGCCGTAGTCCGCAGGCAGCCCGGCCGCCTCCCAGTCGGCCCACACCCTGGCCAGGTGGTCGAGCAGCCCGGGGTCGTGCACCCGGCGCAGGACCGAGTCGTCGTGCTCCCGCGCGGCGGTGACCGGCGCGCCCGCCGCGGCCAGCGCGTCGCGCAGCACCAGCGCGCGTCCGGGAACCTCGGTGCCCGGCTCACGCAGGCCGAGCCACACCTCGCCCGCGGGCTCGTGCCGCAGGCAGTCCTCGCTCCACACCACCGGCACCGGCAAGCTCACGGGCGGCCTCCCCAGGCGGCGCGGCGGCAGTTACGATCGCGGGATGCCGCGCGTTCCTGATCTTGGCATCACCCTCGGGCTGCTGCCACCGGGCCCGACCGGGTCGGTGCTCGACGTGCCCGGGGCCGGGCTGGGGCACGCCACGGTGTGGCGGGACGAGCCACCCCCGCCTGGCCGGGGCACGGCGCGGACCGGGGTAACCGTGATCGACCCGGGCGGCGACCTGTTCCGCTTCCCCATCCCGGCCGGCGGCGCGGTGCTCAACGGGGCGGGCGAATGCACCGGCCTGCTGGCCGCCCGGGAATGGGGACTGGCCGAGACCCCGGTGTTCCTGACCTCGACCATGCAACTGGGACGCGTCTACGACGCCGCCTGCGAGCTGCTCATGGGCGAGCAGCCCGCGATCGGGGCCGAGGACGTGATCATCCCCATCGTGGCGGAGTGCGACGACAGTTTCCTCAACGAGAACCGCCGGATGCAAGTGCAGCCCGACGACGTACGGGAGGCGCTGGCGGCGGCCCGGGCGTCCGCCGGGGCGGCGGCCCTGACCGGGAGTGCGGCCGAGGGCGCGGTCGGTGCGGGAACCGGGATGAGCTGCCTGGGATACAAGGGCGGCATCGGCACCGCGTCCCGGGTCGTGCCCGGCGGGGCGACCGTCGGGGTGGTCACGATGACCAACTTCGGCGACCGGGAACGGCTCACGGTGGCCGGGGTGCCGGCCGGGCGGCTGCTGCCTGATCCTGCGGCCGGCGGGGACGGGGACGCCAGGGACGGCGGCGGGGACGGGGGCGCAAAGGACGGGGACGCCAGGGCCGGCGAAGGCGCGGCGGCCAGGGGTGCCCGGCCGGGGCCCGCGGGGTCGTGCATCGTGGTGGTGCTGACCGACGGCCGGCTGGACGCGGCGGCCTGCCAGCGGCTGGCCCGCCGGGCCGGGCTGGGCCTGGCCCGGGTGGGCAGCACCGCGCACCATGCCAGCGGGGAGATCTTCCTGGCCCTGGCCACCGGGCTGCGCGCGCCGCGCGGGGAGGCGCCGCCGCAGTCCCCGGTGACCGGCAGCGCGCTGGACGACTACTTCGCGGCCGTGGTCGAGGCCACCGAGGAGGCCGTGCTGAACAGCCTGCTGCAGGCCGAGACCGTGACCGGCCGGGACGGCCATACCTCCTACGGGCTGCCCGCCGGCGCTCTGCGCCTGCTGGTCGCTGAGCGCACCGCGGGTCCGGCATGACACGGGGAAAGCGCTCGCCGGGACCGGGCGCGCCGCCGTCCGGGCTCCCGGGATCACGGCCGGCGCAGCCGGGGCCGCCGGCGCCCGGCCCGCCGCCCGTCGCGCCGCGGCGGCCCGCCGCCGGCGGCCCGGACACCGGCCCGTACGCCTGGATGCGGGACCGGGACCGGCCGGAGATGCGGGAGTACCTGGCCGCCGAGCGCGCCTGGTACGACGCGCAGACCGCGCCCCAGCACGGACTGCGCGAGGAGCTGTTCGCGGAGATGGCCGCCAGGCTGGCGCCGGCCGAGGAGTCGGCCCGCTGGCGCCAGGGCGCGTCCTGGTACTTCACCAGGACCGTCGCCGGGCAGCAGCTGGAGCAGTTCTGCCGCGCCGCGGACCGCGAGGGCCCCGGCGAGGTGCTGCTGGACGAGAACCTCCTGCTGGATGACCCGGGCTGCGCCGGCAGCTACGCGGAACTGGGCGTCCGCGAGGTCAGCCCGGATGGGCGGTACCTGGCCTACTCGGCCGACTTCGCCGGTGACGAGGTGTACCAGCTCCGGGTCCGTGACCTGGTCACCGGCGCCGACCTGGCCGAGCGCATCGAGCGCACGTACTACGGGCTGGCCTGGGCGGCGGACTCCCGGGCGCTGCTCTACGTGGTGACCGACGCGGCGTACCGGCCGCATGAGGTCTGGCGGCACGAGCTGGGCACCACGCCGGGCCGCGACACGCTGGTGTACCGGGAGGACGACGAGCGGTTCGAGCTGTCCGTCCGGGCCACCCGCAGCGGGGCGTGGCTGCTCATCGAGACCGCGTCCCGGGACACCACCGAGACCCTGCTGATCCCGGCGCGGGACAGTGGCGCGAAACCCTTCGTTGCGGAAAAAAGAAGGCGGGGGACGGAGTACTACGCGGACCATGCGGACGGGCCGGGCGGCGGCGAGCTGTACCTGGTCACCAACGCGGGGGCGGCCGAGTTCCGGCTGGTCCGCGCGCCCGCCACGGCACCGGGACGGGCCCCGTGGTCCGAGCGGAGCTGGACGGAGGTCATCGGGGCGGCCGAGGACACCCGGCTGGTCCGCTGCGACGTGTTCGGGCGCTACCTGGTGGTGGAGCAGCGGCGCGGGGCCGCGACCCAGCTGCGCGTGGTGGACCGCGAGAGCGGGGCGCAGCGGCTGATCGAGGCAGGCGGCCCGGAGCGGGCGCTGGCCCTGGCCGTCAACGAGGAGTACGCCGCCACCGCGGTGACGGTGCGGACCGAGTCGCTGACCGAGCCGCCGGCCTGGCACGACGTGGACCTGGCCAGTGGCCGCTGGGAGCTGCGCAAGCGCCAGGACGTGCCCGGGTACGACCCGGCGGCGTACGTGAGCGAGCGGATCAGCGCGCCCGGCGCGGACGGCACCGCCATCCCGGTCACCGTGGCGTACCGGCGCGGACTGGACCGCGACGGCTCCGCCCCCGCCCTGCTGTACGGGTACGGCGCGTACGAGGCGTGCTCCTGGCCGGAGTTCAGCGTGGTCACGCCGAGCCTGCTGGACCGGGGGTTCGTGTACGCGGTGGCGCACGTGCGCGGCGGCGGCGAAGGCGGCCGCCGCTGGTGGACCAGCGGCCGCCTGGACCGCAAGCGCACCACGTTCACCGACTTCATCGCCGCCGCAGACATGCTGGCCGGCGCAGGGTGGGCGGCCCCGGACCGGATCTCCTCGCGCGGCCTGTCGGCCGGGGGGCTGCTCCAGGGCGCGGTCTTCTCCCTGGCGCCGGGCCGGTGGCGGGCGGTGGTCGCCGAGGTCCCGTTCGTGGACGTGGTGACCACGATGCTCGACCCGGCCATCCCGCTGACCGTCACCGAGTGGGACGAGTGGGGCGACCCCCGCGACCCGGCCGTGCGGGCGTACCTGCGGTCCTACAGCCCGTATGACAACATCCCGCCTGGCCCGCGGCCCGACCTGCTGGTCACCGGGAGCCTGCACGACCCGCGGGTGCTGATCCACGAGCCGGCCAAGTGGGTGGCCCGGCTCCGGGCCGCCGAGGCCGCGGCAGGCACCGCGGGCAGCCGGGTCCTGTTCCGGCCCGAGCTGGGCGCCGGGGCGCACGTGGGCCCGGCCGGGCGCTACGACCAGCTCCGCTACGAAGCCGAGATCCTGGCCTTCATCCTGGCCGCCGCCGGGATGACGGGCCGGCTCTCCGCCGGCGAACCGGCTCCCCGGCCGGCCAGCAGTGAGCACGAGCTGACGTGATGACCGGCTCGACCTCAGAGCCCGAACGCGGACTCCAGCCCGGTGTACCCCTCGGTGGTGGGCAGCCGGGGCAGCCCGAGCAGGTCCTCGGCTGTGCCGAGCAGGCTCAGGTGGTTGAAGTAACTGCCTGACCTTGTGGCCGGGGCGGTATAGGGGGATATCACGATGGTGGCAATGTGGCACGACGGATAGGTCGCGGAATCCGAGTGAGTGGCGTCCCAGCAGGTCTCGCCGTCCACCTTGTCGGAACCGGTGCCCTCGTCCGAGGTAATGAAGACCGCGAGCTGGCCACTCTGGTAGGCGGCCGACTGCTGGATGATCGGAATCCACTCCTTCAGCCAATCATCGCCTACGTTGACCGGGCAATCGTGCATGTCGTCGCACCCGCCCGGCGTGACGAAGCTGAAGGCCGGCAGTCCGTCGCTACTCGGGGAAAGGGCAGTCAGGAAGTTCCCTGAGCTGCTCGTGCCGAGCGGCACGTCCCAGCTAGAGCAGTCCCCGGGCACCGGCGGCGAGGTGTAGTACGCCGGCGGAGCATGCCGCACGTAGTAATACTCCCCGGTGCTGCCGTCAGCGTTCACATAGGTCGTGTTGTCATAATTCTTCTTGTCGCAGTTGCCCGGCATCGCCTCGGCATATTCGCGCCAGGCCTGCCCGGCGGTGGCGAGCTGGGAGAAGATCGACGCCTGCGACTGCGGGCATCCGGAGGGGAGGCAGTCGGCGCTGACCGCTTTCCCCTGGACCTCGCCTGAGGTCAGGGCCAGGTAGTTGGGCGTGGACGGATGCGAGTAGTTGTGGTAATCCGTGGCGAGCCCGCAGCCTGGAATCAGGGTGCCGTTGATATAGGGCGCTGATTTATTGCCGACAATGGAGCCATACGATTTGTTCTCGAACACGATGAACATGACATGAGCGATTGTGGCCGGGTGGGTGCTATCCAGTGCGCCGCACAGGCTACTGAACCCGGAAAGGCGAGGGCCCGCGGCCTGGGCCTGGGCCTGGGCGATTGGTGCTAAGCCGATACTGGTCAGGACGGCCAGCAGGGCCGCGAATTTGGTCCGATAACGGTTTTTCCGCACGGCTGTCCCCCTTCAGCGGCGACGTATGTCACGGTACGCCTGCCACCCCGCAAAGCAAGACCTCGATCGACCAGGCACCACCCGCTGGCCGGCCGGGCGGGCAGCCAGCCGGGCCGGCAGCCGGCCGTCATGTGATCAGAAGAACGTGCGTATCACGTCGGTCATGCGATCCCCGGCATCGAGCACCGGGATCCACCGCCACTTGTCGAAGGTGGTGCACGGATGCGAGATGCCCAGGCAGACCTCGCCGCCGGGCGCGAACCCGGAGCCGGCGGGGACCGACAGCACCGCGTGCTGGTCGAAGAGCCGCCTGACCACCGAGCCGCCGGTGTCGAGGCTCGTCCCGTCGGCCGCGACCCCGTGCAGGACCACGGGATGGCCCGCATCGAACGAGATGTCCCGGCGGCCGATTCCCAGCACCGCGGTTCCGCGCTCGGGCCGGGAGAGCACCGGAGCCCACGCCTCGAGCGCCGGTTCCAGGATGGGGACGGCCGGCGTGTCCCGTCCGGATGGAGCGATACGGCTGTACAGCCCATGGTCGTGGGTGACGTAACACCCGCTGCGCAGGACCAGGCTCCAGTCAGGGGTTCCGCCGAGCACCTCGACGACCACATCGAAGTAGGCGGAGCCGCCGGCGGTCACCACCGGGGGCTCCGCGAACTGTCCCGAAGCGGCGAGTGACAGGGCCAGCTGCCTGAGTTCCGCGCAGTACGCCCGGGCCTTCCGGGCGGTCTCGGCGGGCGTGGGGGCCTGCAGGGAGCCCTCGTAACCGGCCACACCCGCGAGCTCGAGTCGCGGCGCGCGGCCGACAGCGGCCGCCACGGCGAGCGCCTCCGCGATCGAACGGCAGCCGGTGCGGCCGTCGTCGTGCCCGAGTTCGACCAGCACGCGCAGCCGGCCCGTGAACCCACGTGCCGCGAGCATCTCGTCCAGCCGCCCGGCCCCCATGACGCTATCGACGTAGCAGAGAAAGGAGAACTGCCCGTCCTCGGTCAGCTCGGTGGCCAGCCAGCTGACGGAAGCGTCATCCACGACCTCGTTGGCCAGCAGGACGTTCCGCACGCCGAACCGCCGGAACACCCGGACCTGCGAGATCGACGCCGCAGTGAGGCCGCCGGCGCTTGGCGTCCAGCTGGGCCGCGAGAATCTGCGGGGCCATGGTGGTCTTGCCGTGCGGGAACAGGCTGACGGCATGCGCCGCGCAGTAGGCGGCCATGGCCGAGATGTTGTGGCGCAGGGCCTGCTCGCGCAGCAGGACCCGCGGGGTGCTGAGGTACCCGGCGCTGAGACGTTCGCCGGCCAGTTCCCCGGCGGTCACCGGCGACTGGTGCGCTGGACCGCCGAAGCCCTTCTCCGTCGCGTCGATGGGCCAGCGGCGTATCGCGGCGACCTGCTCCTCGTCGTACGCGGCACCCTCGCCAGCGGAGCCGGGCCTGGGAGCTCAGCCGCCCGCCCCTGCGGTTGGCCATGGCGACCGCACGGGCTCAGCGTCGTCGCCTGGCTCCTGGGATGCCGTGGCCGAGGCCTGCTGCTCGGGCTCCGAGAACCAGCGTGGCGGCTCAGGGGGGACCCCCGGGCCGGGCCCGGTGCTATCGGCCTCCTCGTCCGGAAGACCGAGACGTCTGCGGTTAGCGCGGTCGACTCCGCGCAGCACCACCTCGGCCATGGCCAGCTTGGCGTCCAGCGTGGCCCCGGCGACGGCCCCCAGATCCAAGGTCACCCGGTTGGCGAGCGCCTGGTCCCAGGGGCTGGCCACCACCGACACTTGCGTCCCCTCGAAGCCCTCGCGGATCCGGGTCAGCCACCGGGCCTGCTCGGGGTCGTTTTCGCTGAACTTATCCACCACGATCGTGGCCTCGTCCATGAGCCCATTCAGGTGCTTCTTCTCCCGCTCACTGAGCGGCCTGTCTTTTTCGCCCTCGTAGTTGCGGTACCGGCTGAAGACCTCATCGATGGACCAGAAGCCCAGCCGCGACGCCTCCGTCACGAAGACGTATTTGTCGCCATGCAGGAGCGTGCCGACCTGAAGTTTGGCAAACAGTCCCGTGCCGCCATCGTTGATCACGATGTTGGACATGCACTGGAGGAACTCCAGCACCGTCAGGTACTCATGCTCGCCAAAATCGATCCCCACGCACTCGTCGGCCGTGTCGCCGCGGATCACCGCCACACCCTGGAGCCAGGCGACGGCATCGCGCATATCCGCGTAAACCTTGATGCTGGCGTCCGTGCACGCTTGATAGAAGCCCCGGATGGACAACGTCCGCTTGTCCGGCGGCAGCGCCTCGACCGGTACTCCGCCGAGCCTGATGTACCCATGGGGCATATCGTCGTTGCTGTCGGCGAGAATGACGCGGTCGGCAGGCCGCGCGGCGGCGTAGATCGCCGCCAGCGTCACGGCCACGTCAGTCTTGCCGGTCCCCCCGAAGCCCGAGCCCAGGGTGATCACGCCCGACTTAAGGGATGGCTTCCGGATGGCAGCGACCGTCTGGCGTCGCCACTGCGCTACCGCCTCGCGCTTGGCCCGCTCGCGCTTGCCAGGGGGAATCACCAGCCTGCGCTTGAGTGCCCGCCTGGAGACAGCGCCCCTGACACCATCCTGCGCCGGGGCCAGAGCACCCAGGGAAGACGAGTAAGGCGCGAGCCAGCCGGCCCGGTCGCTGCCGGGAAACTCCGTCCACCATGACCCCAGCTCGTCCGGGTACTGGGACATCGCATCCCTCCAAAGTCCGCGTGCGTCTAGGCCAAAGTAACCCACGTTCCGGGACGGGCCCCGTGTGAAAGCCGGCAAATCACCCGCTTCAGCCAGCAGCAGGCTGCTTCCCACCACGGCCCGGGGACTTCGGCGGAGGAAAGGGGACTTCGGCGGAGGAAACAACGGCCGTGCCCGGTGCCGGCGGGCACGTCACAGATCGCCGTGCAGGCTCCCTGAGGCCCGGGAAGCCACTCGCCGCATCCGCACGATCAGCGCGGCCGAGGGCACAACCTTCCCGGACATGTAGGTGGACAGGCGCGACCGCGACGTGCCCAGACGTGCGGCGAAATCCTGCTGCGACAGGCCAGATGCGCGCACGAGATCCCGGATCTCGGTGGCCACCTCCGCGCGCTCGGAATCGGCAGCCTGCTCGCGGGCCCGGTTGACCACCCCCTCAAGGAGTTCGGCAGTGCCGTAAGGGCGGGAAAGCTGGACGGCTTCCAGCACCTGCTGGGCCACTGGCCCCCAGGGGTCGGCCCGGATCGCCCGCGCCAGGCGGCGCCAATCGGGGAGCGTGCCGCGCTCGACTGCGGCGAGCACACCCTCGAAGGGCCAGGTTTCCACCGGGTCTTCCGGCGACGCGGTGATGTTGCGGAACCTCAGGGGGCTGGTCATGCCGCCATCTCCACCGCGACCGCCCGGCAAACGGCCGTCACGCTCCCCCAGTCAGTCCACCGAGTATCCAGGCCCTTGTAGTCCCGAAGCTGCTTGATCGTCCGAGCATCCGCGGGCCGCGGATCGGCCAACTGCCGCGCAAGCTGGGTAGCGACACCCTCTGCTTCGGCGCCTCGCTGGTCGGAATAGTAATCGTCGAGATGTCCCAGGACTTCTGCGGCATGGGAGATCCCGCACCGGTCGGAGAGAGCGGCGACATCGATGTAGTCGCGCACCTGATTGCGCCGCACAACTAGGTAGCCCTTGATCCGCAGGGTCTCATCGGCGGTTGGCACCCGGAGGACATGCCCGGACGGAAGGGTCACTTCCGCGACTTCCAACGGCCTGTTCCGGATGAGCTGACGAACACCGGACTCAATATCCCCGAGCTCGCCCAGGATGATCTTCCCCGGGGTAACCCGGTTAGTGACCCACCCGTCGGTCTCTTCGATCGCGCCCAGTACGGCATCGAAGTGCGCACCCAGATCTGCCAGTACGTGGTCATGATCATAAGAGGAGCGGTGATTGGCCCAGAGTGCGGCTGCGGAGCCGCCCACCAGGACAGCGTCAGGAACAACCTCCTGCAGCCGTGCTGCTGATTCGAGGACACGCACCAAATCGGCCCGCGCGAGTCCCGGGATATCAGGTCCTGGTCTGGTCATCCTCTGGCTGCTCTCGGTCGGCACGGTCAGTTGATCGTATCATATGTGATACGATCACGCCGCGCGCTCCCCGGCCCGCGGCGCGGCCGGAGTCAGCCTGACGCCCGGGGATTCAGGAGGCCGGCGTCTTGACGGCCGGGACCGTCACGGTCGCGGTGCTGGCCAGGGCCAGGGCTGAGCGCAGGCCGGGGCAGCTCCCGGTGCCGCCCGGGGCGCGGGTGGACAGGGCGCCGGCGGCGCAGCCGAGGGCGGCGGCCTCGGGCAGGCCCAGGCCGCGCAGCAGCCCGGCGATCAGGCCAGCGTTGAAGCAGTCACCGGCCCCGGTCGCGTCGACGGGCAGCACGGGAGGCACGCTGACCCGGTGCCGCCGGGTGCCGTCGGCGCACAGCGCGCCGCGGGCGCCCAGCTTGACCACCAGCCGCGAACCGGCCGCGGCGAGCACCGGCACCGCCGCGGCCAGGTCCGGCTCGCCACTCAGCCGGACCGCCTCGGCCTCGTTGGGCAGCAGCAGGTCCGCCCGGGCCAGCGCGGCGGCGAGCCGGTCGTCGCCCCACCGTCCGG
Source organism: uncultured Actinomycetes bacterium (assembly GCA_963711485.1). Taxonomy (GTDB): domain Bacteria; phylum Actinomycetota; class Actinomycetes; order Streptosporangiales; family Streptosporangiaceae; genus RYN-230. The sequence goes on along the minus strand of CAVQEM010000041.1, from coordinate 81,476 downwards.
ACGGATCCCAGTTGGTGTCCAGGGACACGGTCGCCCCGGCGGCCTGCGCGGTCGCCATGACCGTGGCCAGGCCGGGCCCGAGCGAATCCTCGACCAGGAAGTAGGAGCTGATGTGCACGTGCCGGGCCCGGCCCAGGAGCACGGCCGGGACGTCGGCGGCGGTCAGCGAGCCCACCGCCCCGAGGGCCGTCAGGATGGCCCGGTCGCTGCCGTTCGACAGGGCCACGGTCATCCCGGTCGGCGTGTCCGCGCGGACCGCCACGGCGTCCGTGTTCACCTCTTCCCGGGCCAGCTGGTCCAGCATGAACTGGCCCGCCGGGTCGGGGCCGACCGCGGCGACCAGCGCGACGCTGAGCCCGAGCCGCGCCGCGGCCACCGCGGTGATCGACGCGGACCCGCCGACGACCAGCGACATGCTGGGCACCAGCTTCTCCTGCTGCCCGAACGCGGGGGTCACGTCGTCGCCGAGGACGAGCACGTCCGGGTTGCAGTCGCCGATGACGACCAGGTCTACGGGCTGTTCCGGGATAGGCCTGCGGCCTCCTGGCGCACGGCGCTGCCGGGCGGTACAGGCTCAGGCGGTGACAACGTCGACTCCCGCATCCTCGAGGCGGGCCGCGTCCTCGGCGTTGATCCCGGCGTCGGTGACCAGCACGTCGATCTCCCCGGCGGTGCAGATCCGGGCGAACGCGCGGCGGCCCACCTTGGAGCTGTCCGCCGCGATCACGACCAGGGCCGCCTGGCGGGCCATCAGCCGGTTGATGCTGGCCTCGCCCTCGTGGTGCGCGGTGGCGCCGGCCACCGCGTCGATCCCGTCCACGCCGAGGATGGCCACGTCCAGGGTGACCTGCTCCAGCACGCCGGTGGCCAGCGGCCCGGTCAGCTCGTAGGACTGCGGCCGGGCCACCCCGCCGGTGGTCACGATCTTGATGTGCTGGCGGACGGCCAGCTCGGTCGCGATGTTCAGCGCGTTGGTCACGACGGTGAGCGCAGGCGGCGGCGCCTGCGAGTTCAGGTCGGAGCGGGTGGCCAGGGCCCGGGCCACCTCGGTGGTGGTAGTGCCGCCGTTCAGCCCGGTGACCTGGCCCGGCCGCACCAGCCCGGCCGCGACCGCCCCGATGCGCTGTTTCTCCGACGGGTGCCGTTCGCTCTTGTACCGCAGTGGCAGGTCGTAGGTGACACCCTGGGCGACCGCACCGCCCCGGATCCGGGTCAGCATCTGCTGGCTGGCGAGCTGGTCCAGGTCCCGGCGGACGGTGGCCTCGGACACCCCGAGCGCCTTCGCGGCCTCCTCGACCTGGAGCTGGCCCGCCGCCGCGAGCAGCTCCAGCAGCTCATTCCACCGCCGATACCGGGTCATCGGCGCCTCCGATCACGTGAAGCAGGCGGGCGACCTCCGCGGCGACCGCATCGCGCCCCGCCGAGCCGTACCGCCTGGGATCGACCATTCCCGCATCGCCATTCAGGCACGCACGGACGGCCGCCGTGAAGGCCTTGTTCAGCTGGGTGGCCACGTTTATCTTGGTCATTCCCGCGCGGACCGCCGCGGCCAGGCCGGCGTCGGCCACCCCGGACGAGCCGTGCAGCACCAGCGGCACGCTGACGGCCCGATGGATCTCCGCGATGAGCCCGAAGTCCAGGGCGGCGTCGCGGGTCAGCATCGCGTGCGAGCTGCCGACCGCCACCGCCAGCGCGTCCACCCCGGTCGCTGCGACGTAGGCCGCGGCCTCGTCCGGCCGGGTGCGGGCCAGCGGCGAATGCACGCCGTTCTTCCCGCCAATCTCACCAAGCTCGGCCTCCACCCAGATGCCGCGGTCGTGGCACCATTGCGCCATGCCCGCGGTGGCCTCGACGTTGCGCGCATAGGGCAGGGCCGATGCGTCGTACATGACCGACTGGACACCCAGGCCGGCCGCGGCGTGCACCAGGTCCTCGCGGGTGGCGTGGTCCAGGTGCACCGCGACGGGCACCCCGACCGAGCCCGCGATCGACAGGCAGGCCCGCGCGATCGGCTCCAGCGCGCCGTGATAGGCGGCGCAGTTCTCGCTGATCTGCAGCACCACGGGCGATGCCGCGGCCTCGGCCCCGGCCACGATCGCCTCGGCGTGCTCGATGCCGATCACGTTGAACGCGCCGATACCCCGGCCCGCCGCCCGGGCGGACGGGATGATCTCGCTCATGCCGGCGGCGGGCATCAGCAGGCCTCCTCACGCGCCGGCCTGCCGGTCGCGGTCCCGCCGTCCGCCTCGCCGGTCCCGCCGTCCGCCTCGCCGGTCCGGCGGTCCGCATAGCTGTCCGCCTCACGCGTGACCGTGACGCCGGCCCGGACCGTGGCGTAGTCCGCGGGGCTGAACTCACCGGCCACCGGGGCCAGGGCCACCGCGGTGCCGAGCGCCACCGCTTCCCGCAGCCGCTCGTCCCACGGGTGGCCCAGGGCCAGCCCGTACGCCAGGCCCGCGGCCGCGGCGTCACCGGCCCCGGTCGCGTTCCCGGCCACCACGGCCGGGGGGACCGCCTGCCAGCAGCCCTCGCGGGTCTCGGCGTGCAGCCCGTCCGGGCCCAGGGAGACCACGACCGCCGCCGGGCCGGACGCCCGGAGTTCGTGCGCGGCCGCGGCCACGGCCTGCCGCGGGTCCACCCGGACCCGGCCCGAGCCCGGCCCGGCGGCGGAGCAGCCGGGGCGCCCGGCGAAAGCCTCCAGCTCGGCCAGGTTCGGCTTGACGATCTCGGGCCCGGCCGCCGCGCCCAGGCGCAGCGCCTCCCCGTGCGCGTCCAGCAGCACCGGCACCCCGGCGGCGGCCGCCATGGCGGTCAGCTCCGCGTAGGTGCCTGGCGGCAGTCCGGGCGGCAGGCTCCCGGACAGCACCACGGCCGCCGCACCCGGCGAGGAGCGCGGTGTACCGGTCGCAGAACTCCGCGTACCCGCCCGCGGCGATCCGCGGGCCTGGCTCGCTGAACAGGGCGGCGGTCCCGGTCCGCCCGTCCACCACGGTGAACGTCCGCCGCGTCTCCCCCCGCACCCAGGTGAAGGCGGCGGGCACGGCCAGGGCGGCCAGCTCGGCCGTCACCGCCTCCCCGGTGGTGCCGCCGACCAGGCCCATGACCAGTACCTCGGTCCCGAGCGCGTGCAGCGTGCGGGCCACGTTCAGCCCCTTGCCGCCGGGGCGCGCGTGCACCGCGGACGGCCGGTTCACCCCGGCCCAGTCCACGGCCGGCACGTGATGGGTGACGTCCAGGGCCGGGTTCAGGCAGACGACTCCGATCACATGAACCGCCAGTTCACTGAGGGGTCAGGATGACCGAGCGGGCCAGGTTCCGCGGCCGGTCCGGGTCCAGCCCCCGGGCCCGGGCCAGCGCCACGGCCACCCGCTGCACCCGGACCAGCTCGGCCAGCGGATCCTCGTCGCTGAACCAGGCCGTGCCGCCGGCCGCGGCGATCTCGCCGTCCAGCCCGTCCGGCGGGGTGCCGAACACCCACACGATGCTGCCCTCCCCGGTCACCGCGACCGGGCCGTGCCGGTACTCCATGGCCGGGTACGCCTCGGTCCACATGCCCGCCGCCTCGCGCAGCTTGAGCGCGGCCTCGTTGGCCAGGCCGTAGGTCCATCCGGTGCCGAGGAACGTGAACTGGCGGGCGGCCAGCATCCCGGCCGGCAAGGGCGCGGCGAGCACCCGCTCGGCCGCGTCGGCCGCCGGGCCGGGGTCCACGCCGAGGTTCGCGCGCAGCAGGACCAGCTCGGTGGTGGCGAACCGGGTCTGCACCACGGATTCCTCGTCCGCGAAGCCCAGGTCGATGACTGCGTCGGCGGCCTCCGCCACCGGGGTCCCGGGCACCGCGGTGATCGCGGCCGTGGGCACGGTGCCGCGCAGCCGTTCCAGCAGCTGGACAATCTCCGTCGTGGTCCCGGAGCGGGACAGCACCAGCACCCGGTCGTAGGCCCGGCCCAGCGGCATCTCGGACGCGGCGAACGCGTCGGTCTCCCCGTGCCCGGATGCCTCGCGGGCCGCCGCGTAGGACTGGGCCATGAACCAGGAGGTGCCGCAGCCCGCGACCGCGACCCGTTCCCCGCGGGCCGGCAGGACGCCCGCGACGTCGGCCGCCAGCTCAGCCGCCCGGCGCCAGCAGGCGGGCTGGGAGGCCACTTCCTGCTCGGTGCGGCCTCCGCTGGCCACGTCGTCCGTCGTCGTGGGCTCATCAACCACGGGGGCCTCCTCGCCCATGCTTGCTTCCTCTTTTCTCTGGGGGGTCCTGCTCGGGGTGGCGGTTCAGGTGCCGGCCAGGCCGGTCGAGGCCACGGACCGGATGAAGTACCGCTGGGCCAGGAAGAAGATGGCCAGCATCGGCACCAGGCTCATCACGTTGGCCGCCATCAGCAGGGTCCACTCGGTGGCGTGCGCGCCCTGGAACGTGGCCAGGCCGAGCGGCAGCGTCATCTGGTTCGTGGAGGTGATCGCGATCAGCGGCCACAGGAAGTTGTTCCAGGAGTCCAGGAAGGTCAGCGCGGCCAGCGTGGCCAGCGCCGGGATGGCCAGCGGCAGCACGATCTTGACCAGCACGGTCAGCCGGCTGGCCCCGTCCACCCGGGCGGACTCCTCGTACTCCAGCGGCAGGGTCCGGAAGAACTGGCGCAGGAAGAAGATGCCGAACGCGGTCGCGGCGTTGGGCAGGATGAGGGCGCCGATGTGGTCGATTCCCACCGCGGCCAGCACGTGCACGCCCAGCCACTTGGTGATGATGAACTGCGGGATCATCGTGACCTGGAACGGCACCATGAGCGTGGCCATGATCACCACGAACAGGGCGGCGCGGCCGAGGAAGCGGAACCGGGCGAACGCGTACCCGGCCAGCGAGCACAGCACCAGGTTGCACAGCACCGTGAGCACCGCGACCACGGCGCTGTTGATGAAGAACCGGCCGAACGGCGCGCTGTTCAGCGCGTCGGAGTAGTTGGCGAACCGCAGCACGTGCGGGAGGAGCACCGGCGGGAAGTGCAGCGCCTCGGACGGCGTCTCCAGCGAGGTGACCAGCAGCCAGAAGAACGGGAAGATCAGCACCAGCGTGGCCGGGAGCAGGACCAGGTGCCATGGGCTGAACGGCAGCCTCCGCCGGCGGCGGGCGGGGGGGCGCCGCCGCCGGCGGAGGACGAGATCCCGCTGCGGGCGGGCGCGGAGGTAGCCACTATGACCGGTAATGCGTGAATCGCCGGCCGACCCGGAACTGGATCGCGGTGACCACGAGGATGATGAGGAACAGGAAGTAGGCGATGGCCGAGGCGTAGCCGAAGTTGAAGTTCACGAACGCCTGGTCGTAGAGGTAGTAGACGAGCACCGTGGTCGCGTTGAGGGGGCCGCCCTGGGTGCTCAGGTAGACCTCGTCAAACAACTGCAGCGCGTTGATCGTGAGCCACACGGCGAGGAACAGCGACGCCGGGCTGAGCAGCGGCAGGGTCACCCGGCGGAACCTCCGCCAGGCCGTGCACCCGTCGATCGAGGCCGCCTCCAGCAGGGCCGCCGGGACCCCCTGCAGAGCGGCCAGGTAGATGACGACCGCGAACCCGGTCCAGCCCCAGATCGTCATGATCACGATCACGTACAGCGCCTGGGACGGGGAGTTCAGGAACTGCTGCTGCGGGATCCCGACGAGGCTGAGGAAGTAGTTGACGACCCCGTAGGAGGGGTCGAACAGCCAGATGAAGACGATCGCCTCGCTGATCGTCGAGATGGCCATCGTCGCGTAGGCCGCGGTCCGGTAAAAGGAGATGAAGCGGATCTTCCGGTTCATGGCCACGGCCAGGAACAGCCCGACGATCATCGTCCCGGGCACGAACAGCGCCGTGTAGACCAGCGTGTGCTGGATGGCCTGCCCGACGATCGGGTCGTGGATCATCTGCCGGTAGTTCTTCAGCCCCACGAACGGCGTGTTCGACGAGAGCAGGTTATTTCGCTGGAAGGACATGATCGCCGACCAGACGATCGGCACCGCGCCGAACAGCAAGATGATCACGACGCCGGGGGTGACGAACGTCCACCCGGCGAACTGCTCCGAGGCTGTGACCCGGCGGCCGGCCGCCCGGGCGCCGCCGGGACGCCCGGGCCGGCCTGGCCCCGGACGCCTCCGGCGGAGGATGATTCCGGACGCGGCCACGTCAGCCGGCGCCCAGGACCTGGTTGACCTGCTGCGCCGCCGAGCTCAGCGCCGCCTGGGGCTGGCTCTTGCCCAGCAGCACGGACACGATCATGGTGCCGAGGATCTGGGAGATCTTCGGGTACTGCGGGATCTGCGGCCGGGCCTGCTTGACGTTGCCCAGGTTGGCGACGAATGTGCTCACGCCGGGCAGCACCGAGTTCATCTGCTGGCTGAAGCCCGCGGTGCCGACCGACTGCCGGGTCGGCAGGTCCCCGGTGTGCAGCGACCAGTACTTCACCTGGGCGGGGGCGGTCAGCCAGAGGAGGAACTTCTCGGCCGCGGACACGTGCGTGGCGCCGTTGTTGAACACCACCCAGTTGTCCGGCCCGGAGATGGTCTGGTGACCCGCGGCCGACCCCGGGTAGGCCGGCATGACCTGGACGCCGTAATGCACGTTGGGGAACCCGGACAGGTCCCAGGGCCCGGTGACCAGCATCCCGATCTTGCCCGAGTTGAACAGGTTGGCGTACGCCTGGTCGGTCGGGTCCAGGTACATCGACTTGTCGGTCACGGCCATGCTCTGCAGCGTGGTCAGGGACTTCAGGCCGGCCGCGGAGTCGAACGCGGCCTTCTTGTTGTCGGCGGTCAGGATCTGGCCGCCCGCCTCCCACAGCAGGGCCTCCCAGTGCCACACCGTGTCCTCGCTGCCCGGGGTCACGTAGGCGGTGCCGTACTGCTTGGCGGCCGGGTCGGTCAGCTTCTTCGCGTCGGCCTGGAACTGGTCCCAGGTCCAGCCCGGGCCGGGCGGCGCGAGGCCGGCCTTCGCGAACAGCGTCTTGTTGTAGACCACGGCCAGGTTGTCGACCAGGGCGGGGACGCCGATCACCTTGCCCTTGACCGTGGCCACGTCACGCTCGCCGACCCAGAAGTCGTTCCAGTTGACCCCGGGCCGCTGGACCACCTTGGTCAGGTTCACCACCTGCGGGATCTGCGCCACGTTCGGCGCCCACGACCCGTAGAGGTAGGCGATGTCCGGCGGGCTGCCGCCCCGCACCGCGGTCAGCACCTTCTGCAGCGTGTCGTCGTTGTTGACGTACAGGCTGCTGATCTTCACGCCCGGGTTCTGGTTCTGGTACTCGGCCACGTCGTGCGCGAACGTCTTGGCCTCGGCGCCGGTCCAGCCTTCCCAGATCGAGACCGTGGTACCCCCGCCGCCACCACCGCTGTTGCTGTCGGTCCCGCAGGCGGCCACGCCGAGTGCGAGCGCCGTCAGTCCTGCGAGCGGACCTGCCAGGGTGGCCCGCAGCCGATACCTAGCCATGCTGCTCTCGCTTTCCGCCCCGGCCGTACTTCCCGCCTTGCGGGCGACCAAAATTGCATGAAGTCAGGATGTTTCCCGCAATATTGAGCAACCGGGCCCGCGGTGTCAAGGCCCGTACATCAACCCGTTACCGGACTGACAGGGATCGCTAACTCCGGACGTAACGGACAAATCTCGACTGCGTAACGGGCCGGGACGACCACCGGCCCCGTACTCTCCCCGCCGTGGCGGACCCGGAGCACCCCGGACGGTCTTCGTTGCGGAGAATTTTTGCGCGCTCTTGCGCGCAAACCAGCACAATGGAACACTACCGAGCTGTGATCAAGGTGACCTTTGTCGGCGCGGGCAGCATCGAGTTCACCCGGAACGTGGTGACCGACCTGTGCGCCTACCCGGAGTTCCACGGCGGGCTGCATCTCGCGCTGTACGACATCAGCGCCGAGCGGCTGGCCTTCGCCGAGCGGCTGGCCCGCCGGATCGCCGCGCAGGCCGGCGCCGGCGCCACGGTGAGCGCGACCCTGGAGCGGCGCGAGGCGCTCGACGGCGCCCGGTACGTGATCAACGAGGTGCAGGTCGGCGGCTACGACGCGACCCGGGCCGACTTCGACATCCCGGCCCGGTACGGGGTCCGCCAGACGATCGGCGACACGCTGGGCATCGGCGGGATCTTCCGCGGCCTGCGGACCATCCCGGTGACGACCGCGCTGGCCCGGGACATGCAGGACGTCTGCCCGGACGCCACCCTGCTCAGCTACAGCAACCCGATGGCCATGCTGCCCTGGTCGGTGTACGAGGGCACGCCGTTTAGCCGGGTGTTCGGGCTGTGCCACTCGGTGCGGGACACCCAGGCCTTCCTGACCGGCCTGGTCGGCGCCGATCCGGACCGGGTCCGGTTCCTGACCGCGGGCTTCAACCACCAGGCGTTCGTGCTCCGGTTCGAGCAGGACGGCCAGTCCCTGTACCCGCGGCTGGCCGAGGTCATCGACGGCTCCCCCGAGCTGCAGCGGCGGGTCCGGGTGGAGATCTACCGCCGGTTCGGCTACTTCCCGACCGAGTCCAGCGAGCACTCCGCCGAGTACGTGCCGTGGTTCATGCGCCACGACGACCAGATCGAGCAGTTCCGCATCTTCGTGGGCGACTACCTGGAGCGGTCCGAGGAGAACCTGCGCGAGCTGGAGTCGCTGCAGAAGGCGCTGGCCTCCGGCGAGCCGCTCGACACCGACCCCACCCACGAGCTCGCGTCGCTGTTCATCCACTCGCGGGAGACCGGCACCGAGCGCGAGCTGCACGTGAACATCCGCAACGGCGGCCTGATCACCAGCCTGCCGGATGACTGCTGCGTGGAGGTGCCCTGCGTGGTCGGGGCGGGCGGGGCCAGGCCGGTGCCGGTGGGCGCGCTGCCGCCGCAGCTGGCCGCGCTGAACCGCACCTTCCTCAACGTGGTCGAGCTGACCGTCCGGGCCGCGCTGGAAGAGTCGCGGGAGCACGTGTACCAGGCCGCGCTGCTCGACCCGAACACCGCGGCCACGCTCACCACGGCCCAGACCGTGGCCATGTGCGATGAGCTGTTCGCGGCGCACCGCGACCTGCTGCCCGCGGCGTTCGCGGGCTGATCCACCCCGGGGCCGTCCCCCGGGCTGATCCACCCCGGGGCCGTCTCCCGGGGCAGCACAGCGAGAGGAGCGGGCATGCGCCTCGCCTTGTCCCACCGGCCCCATCGGCTCGCCGGGCTCACGGCGGCCGCGGTGGCGGCCGCGCTCGTGCCCCTCGCGGCCGGCGCCCCGGCCTCGGCGTCCCGCGCCATGAGCCCGGCGGCCGCGCGCACGCCGATCCCCGCGCCCGTGCACGCCGGCACGCTGCGGATCACCGGGCAGCCCCGGGACGGCGCGGTGGTGACGGCCTCCGGGCTGGCCTGGACCGCGCCGCGGCTGCCGCGCGGCATGCGGCTGCTGAGCTTCGAGGTCGCCTACACCTGGCAGAGCTGCGCGAGGGACGGACGGGGATGCCGGACGGCCGCGGCCTCGACCGCGACACCGTTCGCCGCCCGCCGGTACCGGGCCGGGCACGCCGACACGGGCCGGTGGCTGCGCGTCACCGAGACCGCGTCCGAGGTGGTGCAGACGCAGGCGCCCACCTTCACGTTCCGGGTCCTGCGGCGCTCGGTGAGCCGGCTGGCTGGGGTTCCCGTCCGCGCCTACCGGCGGCATCAGCGGCCGGTTAGTTATTTCCGCAACGGAACACCTGAGCGGCGGACCGCCTCGACCTCGGAGTACTTCCAGGTGGCCGCGCCGGACTACAACGCCGCCGACGGGACGGCCACCCAGGAGTACCAGGTGGACCAGGGCGGGTGGCGGGCCATGCCGGCGAACGGGGTGTTCTACACCGGGACCCTCGGGGTGGGCCCGCACGAGGTGCGCGTGCGCACCGCGAACCGCGCCGGGGCCACCGAGACGGGTTACGGCTGGCAGGTTGTGCCGATGCCCGCGCCGCTGGCCTGCATCTCGTCCGCGCATCACCAGTGCTGGTTCCCGCCGCACCTGAACGCCGATCACCGGCCGATGCGCTGGGACTGGCAGATCGGCCGCACCACGCCGCTGCAGCGGACCGGGAAGCACGCCGTGGACATCTACGACGTCGACGGGTTCCTGACCACCCGCGCCGAGGTCGCCGCCATGGAAACCCGCTGGCAGGCGAGCACGCTCCCGCACCCGAAGACCGTCTGCTACCTGGACCTGGCCTGGGAGGACTACCGGCCCGACGCCAGCCCGGCGCCGCGCGGCTCGTACTTCCCGGCCGCCACGCTCGGGAACGTGTACTACGGCTACCCCGAGGAACGCTGGGTGGACTTCCGCCAGCTCGACGCGCTCAAGCCGATGCTGCGCGAGCGGATCGGCATGTGCGCCCGCAAGGGGTTCGACGCGGTGGAGCTGGACGACATCGACAGCTTCGACCCGCCGTCCACCACCGGGTTCCGGCTCACCCCTGGTGACGCGCAGAACTTCCTGGCTTACGCGTTCAACCTGGTCCACCAGGACGGGATGACCGGGATGTGGAAGAACTCGCCCTACCTGTCCTGGTGGGGGCGGCAGTACGCGGACGGGGCCATCGTCGAGGAGTGCTACGTCTCGCACGGCTGTTTCGCGTCGCAGCTGCGCGGCAGCACCCAGTACGGGATCACCTGCACCGCGCTGCAGCGGGGCCACCCCGTGCGGCTGGGACGACTTCACCACCGACCGGACCGCGGCCCAGCCCAGCGGCAAGTGGGTCGGCGAGGCGGAGTACGCGGCCGACCACTACGTGTGCAGCCCCGGCCAGGCGTGCAAGAAGGGGAAGAAGACGTTCGCGCAGTTCTGCCGGGCCGTGTATGACCCGCCGGACGGGTTCGCGGCGGTCAAGTTCGATGTCGACCTGGACGGGAAGATGTTCTACCCCTGCCCGCTCGGCTCCTGAGCCAGCCCGCCCTCCGGAGCCAGCACGCGGCCATCTTCCAGCCTGAGCACCTCGTCGGCCAGGTCGATCAGCGCCTCGTCGTGGGTGGCGACCAGGGCCGTGAGGCCCCCGGAGCGGACCACGGTCAGCAGCAGGCGCATGATCTGGCGGCCGGTCTCCAGGTCCAGCTGGCTGGTCGGCTCGTCGGCGATGAGCAGCTCCGGCGGCCCGCCAGCGCCCGGGCGATCGCGACCCGCTGCTGCTGGCCGCCGGACAGCTCGCCGGGGCGGTGCGCGGCGTGCTCCGAGAGCCCCACGGTGGCCAGCATCGTCGCGACCCGCTCCTCGCGGGCCCGCGGCGCGGTGCCGGTGATGCGCAGCGGGATGCCCACGTTCTCGGCGGCGGACAGCATCGGGATGAGCCCGAAGGACTGGAAGATGAACGCGACCGTGCTGCGCCGCAGCGCCAGCCGGTCCCGTTCCGGCATCCCCGTCACGTCGTGACCGGCCACCTCCAGCTGGCCGCTGGTCGGGAGGTCCAGGCCGCCGATGATGTTGAGCAGCGTGGTCTTGCCCGACCCGGACCGGCCGCAGACGGCGACCAGGTGGCCGCGGGGGACCGTGAACGACACGTTGCGGAGGGCCCGCACGGCGGTGTGCCCGCTGCCGAAGGTCCGGGACACCCCGCGGACCGCGACCATGGCCGGGGGCCCGGGGTGGCGGGGCCGGTGGTGGCGGGGCCCGGTGGTGGCGCGGCCGGGGGTGGCGGGGCCGGGGGTGGCGGGGCCGGGGGTGGCCCGGCCGGCCGGGGCGCGGGGCTCAGCGCCGGGGGTGCTCATGAGACCGCCGGGCGGTCCGGCCAGACCCCGATGTGGTCGGGCTCGTGCTCCAGCCGCACCCGGTCCTTCAGGCCGAGCGCGTCGGTCATCTCGCGCGGGAGCTGGACCCGGCCGGCCCGGTCCAGCACCGCGTACTCGACCGCGTGCCGGGTGGCGTTGCCGTGCTCGTCGGCGCTGTCGTGCCGCAGTGTCTCGCTGCTGGTCCGGCCGTCCCGGATGGCGATCGTGCGCCGCACCTCGGACGACACCGCCGGATCGTGGGTCACGACCAGGACGGTCACGCCCAGCTCGGCGTTGGCCGCCTGCAGGGCCCCGAACACGTCCCGCGCCGTGGCGCTGTCCAGCTCGCCGGTCGGCTCGTCGGCGAGCAGCACCCGCGGCCCGTTGGCCAGGGCGGTCGCTATCGCGGTGCGCTGCTGCTCGCCGCCAGACATCTGGGCCGGCTTGCGGCCGGCGCAGTACCCCACGCCCAGCATGTCCAGCAGCTCGTCCGGCGCGCCGGGCCCGGGGGCGCCGCCGCACGCCCGCGAACCGCATCGGCATGATGACGTTCTGCCGCGCGGTCAGGTACGGGAGCAGGTTCCGGGACGTCTGCTGCCACAGGAAGCCGACCGTGCTCCGCCGGTAGCCGAGCCGGTCACGGGCCGTCATCGCGCCCAGGTCGTGCCCGGCGACCCGGGCCCGGCCCGCGGTGGGGGTGTCCAGCCCGGCCAGGATGTTCATCAGGGTGGACTTCCCGCTGCCGGACGCCCCGACGATCGCGGTCAGCTCCCCGTCGGCGATCAGCAGGTCCAGCCCCTGCAGCGCCTGCACCTCGATCCCCTCCGCGGCGTAGATCCGCACCAGCCGGTCGCACATGATCAGGGCGCCGTCGCCGTAGGACGTACGGGCCTGCTCAGCCTCGGCGCCCAGCTGGGTCAGCCCGGCCGCGGCCGCGACCCCCGGACGGTCGGCTGCTCCACTCATGCGCCTGGCCTCCCGCTCATTCCCCAGACCTGCTCATTCCCCGACACGCTAGCCACCATTGGGCCTGTTCACCGACCCGCTCGTCACCATCGGCCCTACGCCCTCGTCACCATCGGCTCTCTTCACCGACCCGCTCGTCACCATCGGCTCTATTCACCGACCCGCAATGCCTGGGTGGTACCGCGGCGGGCCAGCCAGTCCTGGATGGCGAGCGTCAGCCCGGCCAGGATCAGCAACGCGGCCACCGCCACCAGGATCGCCCCCGGGTCGGCCCGCAGCGCCGCGTTCACCGGCATGCCGGTGAACGCGGCCAGGTCCACGGCCGGCCCGACCAGCGGGACCAGCACCAGCGCGCACACGATCCCGCCCAGGGCGGCGGCCAGGATCGCGGGCAGCATCTCCACCGCCATGATGCGCCGGGACTGAGCCGGCTCCAGCCCCATGGTGGCCAGCCGGGCCAGCGTCTGCTCCCGGGACCGGGCGCTGAGCACCAGCGTGAGCACCAGGACGAGCAGGCTGAACGCCGCCGCGGCCGCGGCGCCCTGGGCGAAGCTCACGAACCCGCCGTGCGGCAGCGGCGCGGCCGAGATCGCGGCCAGCACGCGCGAGCGCAGGGTGAGCTGGGACCCGGGAACGGCCCGCCGGGCGGCGCGGCCGAGCGCCGCCTGGTCCAGCCGGGAGCCGACCAGGGCGACCACCCCCGGCACCGGGGCCCGGCTCCCGAGCGCCCAGCGGGGCACCACCGCGAACTGGCTTCCCGCCGGCGCCCCGGCGATGCTGGGCACGGTGCCCGCCACCCTGATCCTCAGCTGGCGGCCGGCCACATACAGGCCGCTGCGCCGGCTCAGGATGGCCCGGGCAGCGGGCGAGATCAGCGCGGGCACCACGCCGGGCTGCGCCGCACGGCCGCTGGCGCCGCCCGTCCCGGCCCGGGCCAGCGCCGCCGCCGGGAAGGCCGGCCCGGGCGTCGCGGCGGCCAGCGCCGCATACCGGGCCGGGTTGACGATGACGACGGTCAGCTGCAGGCCCTGGCCCGAGGTGCCCATGGCCACCGAGACCGCGGCCGAGCGCTGGACGCCCGGCACCCCGGTGATGTCGCGCTGGGCCGCCGGGGTGATCCCGGGTCCGGCCTCGGGCGCGGTGACGATGGCGTCGGCGCCCGTGGCCGACCAGGACGCGGCCACGTCGGCGCGGGCCACCGCCCCGCGGGCCATGGCCGCGAACGCGATCACGGCGAACGCGAGGACGAGCGCGAAGGCGGGCAGCAGGCTGGCCTGGGCGGCGTCCCGGCCCCGGGCGAAGCCGACCACCAGCACGACCCCGCGGCGCCGCCGGCTGAGCCGGGTCAGCCAGCGCAGGACCAGCGGGTAGGCCCGCATGATCAGCAACGCGACCGGGATCGCGGCCAGCACCGGCGCCGCACTGGTGAACAGGTCGACCTGGCCGGGCGGGGGCAGTCCCTGCTGCCGGAGCACGATCAGGCCGGCGACGGCCGCGCACACCAGGGTGGCGTCGGCCACCCAGCGCCGGGTCCGGGCGATCCGGCGGCGGGTGGCGGGGCGGATCCGGCCTGGCCCGCGGAACGGCGGGTGCGGTACCACCACACGGCCAGCAGCGGCGGCCCGGCCAGCGCGGCCGCGATGATCAGGGCCGCCAGCCACCACCCCAGCGTCGAGGCCGGCCCGGGCGTGGCCAGGACGGCGGCGCCGACCCCGGCCGCCGCGGCCGGCAGCGCCACCGCGGCCCCGCCCGCCAGGGCGGCCGTGGCCAGCTGCCGCAGCGAGGCACCACGCGCCCGCATCATGGTGAACTCGCCGCGGCGGTGCTCGGAGACCAGCCGGGCACCGAGCAGCACCACCACCGCCGCGATCACGGCCAGCGGCACGAACAGCAGCGACAGCACCCGCTGCACGGCGTCATCGGTCACCACGAAGGACGGGAGCGTCGTGACCAGGCCATTGCTCAGGCTGATCTGGATCGTCGCGGACGCGCCCGCCGCGGCGTTGAGGCTCGTGCCCACCGCCGCGGCGGCGGGCAGGTAGGACAGGCGCTGGAGCACCTGCAGGAGCCCGGCCGCCTGGTCGGCCGTGACACTGCCCAGGTCGAGCGGGAAGCTCCACAGGGCCCGCAGCGGCTGGGAGCGGCCATAGTTCTGCAGGGCGGCCAGGTTGTCAGGACCCACGAAGGCGGCCGCGGCCCAGTACGGCGGGGAGTTCGGGGTCGGATAGGTCAGCTGGGGAGCCGGGGCGAGCGGGTCCACGGTCCAGAAGGACGAAGCGGGATGGCGTGGCCGGAGGATCCCGCTGACCACCGCCAGCTGGCCGGCCGCCTGGATCCGGGAGCCGACGTGCAGGGCGAACCGGGCCGCAGTGGCCTGGGTGACCGCGACCGGGAGGGTGCCCGGCGGGCCCGCCACCGGGGCGCCGGCCCCTGAACCGCCGGGCAGCGATCCGGCGACCAGCGTCGTGTTGCGGCCCAGCCCGCTGCGGTAAAGGAGTTCCAGCTGGGGAGCGGCCAGGGTGGTGGGCGCTGGCCGGCCCGGCACGGAGAACGGGACCGAGCCGGTGACCATCCCCGACCAGTCCGCACCCGGCGGGGCCAGGGGCACGCCGTCATGGCGCAGTCCGGCCAGGAGCTGACCGCGGGCGGCGTCGAGCTGGGTCTCGTTCAGGTAGCCCTGGCCCAGCCCGGAGATGTCGGCGTCGGCCAGCACCGTGGTCGACGCCGATGACGCGGCGTGGAACGTCCGCTGCAGAACCTGGGTGCGGTAGCCCAGGCTGGCCCGGGGCACGGCGACCGCCACGAACGAGCAGATCAGCACCAGGATGGCCAGCGCCAGGCTGGCCGCCGCCCCGGTGCCGGCCACGGTGGCCCCCGATGCGGTGACCCGGCTGCGGAGCGCGGAGGCGGCCCGGCGGCGGCGGGGCCTTCATCCCGTCTCCCCGGCCCGCAGCCCGGCGGCCGGGTCGGGCTGGTAGGCGGCCGCCACCGCGGCCACGCCGACCGGCACCGCGGCGATGCCCAGCGCCAGCAACGCGGTCCAGCCCAGCGGGATCACCACGTGTACCGGAGGGAACGGCACGGCGGCTCCCGTGGTCAGCGTGACCGCGGGGACGAGCAGGTAGGCCAGGGCGGCGCCGATCAGCACGCCCGCGGCCGCGCCGGGCAGGGCGAGCATCAGCTGTTCCAGGCACAGCTGGCCCACCCGCGCGGCCCGGCCCACGCCGAGCGCGGCGAGCAGCGCACTCTGCAGGTGCCGTTCCCGGACCGCGGCCACCACGCTGACGAGGAACCCGGCGCAGGCCAGGAGCCCGGCCGCCACCACGATCACCAGCAGCGACAGCTGCGGGATGTTGGGCAGCGGGTCACCCAGCAGGTGCGCCGCCGACCCGGACCAGCTGACCACGGTGGCACCGGCGGGCAAGCCCGGCGGGACGGCGCCGTGCGCGGTCGCCAGCCACCACTGGGTGACCGGCAGGGGCGGCTGCGACTGCGCGGCGAGGACCTCCTGCAGCCAGCCCAGGTTGACCAGGACCACCGGCCCGGCGCTCCCCGCGGTGGGGAAGGCGCGGACCGTGGCCACCAGCCGGACCGGCACGGTCGCATTACCGACCGGCACCGAGACCGTCTGGCCGACGCGGGCCCCGGCCGCCGCCAGGAACGCGCGCGTCGCGATGCCCGGGACCGGCAGGCTCGGCGAGCCCGCGGTGAGGGCGAGCTGGCCGGTCAGCGGAAGTACCGGGCCGCCGGCGACCTGGATCAGGTCCCCCGCCCCTGGCCGCAACGTCAGCGCGGCCGAGGCCGGGCTGACCCGCCAGGAGCCGGCGGCGGGCGGGATGCCCTGGGCCAGCTTGGGATCGGCCAGGATCGCGGAGGAGGCGGCAGCGTGCCACCGGGCGAGCCGGGCAGGCCCGGCGAAGGCGGCCGGGAACCTCCCCGAGGTCTTCGGGGAGACGGCCAGGCCGGTGAGCTCCAGCGTGGCCGGGGTAGCTGCGGCCCGGCGCTCGGTGCGCAGCGCCGCCTGCTGCGCGCCCGTGGTGGCGTACGGGGGGGCCGGGAACTCCGGCAGCTGATAGCTCAGGGACAGGCCCAGCAGGCGGAGCGGGTAAGCCGGCTGCCCGGTGCGCAGCCGGGCCCCGGAGCCGGACAGATCGGTGACCAGCTGGTGGTAGCGGCCGTCGGCCGGCAGCGTGCCAGCCGGCACGGAGTAGACAGTGCCCGAGCTGTCCTGCACGGACACGGTGGCCGACAGCGGGCCGAGACGGCCGCCGCGAGGCGGCTGGACCCGGGCCCCGACCGCCAGCCGGGCAGGGCGGCCCGGCAGGGCCAGTCCCGGGCCGGACCTGCCCGGGGTGATCCGGCTCCACAGGGCGCGCGCAGGCAGGCTGGACAGGTCCGGCCGGAGCAGGACGGTGCGGGCCGCTTCCGTGGCCTCCAGGGCCATGACGCTGAATCCGCTGTTGACGGCGGCGATGGGCATGGCGGTGCGGACCCCCCGCGCCCGGGCCAGCGTTCCGCTGAGGCTGAGCGGGACCGGTGCGGTCAGGCCGGCCGTGACGTCGGCGCCGGTGGCAAACGCCGCCTGGTCCAGCTGGGACTGCCGCCAGCTCTGGTGCTGGGCCAGCACCAGCGTGCCGGTGGCCACGGCCAGCACGACGAGCAGGACCGGGCTTCCTTCCCGGACCGCGCGCCGGCTGACCTGCCAGCTGGCCAGGGCCCCGGCGAGGCGGCGGCCGCGGCGGCTGAGCCCGTCCAGCAGGCGGGCGGCCGCGGGGAGGATCCGCAGCGGGAGCAGGCTGAGCCCGGCCAGGGCCACCGCCGGGGCCAGGGTCAGGACCGGGTCGATGCCGAGTGTCCCCCCGGACAGCCGGGGCGCCGCCGAGTAGCGGTGCAGTTCCCACAGGGCCAGCGCCCCCAGGCCGATCAGCGCGGCGTCCAGCCCGGCCCGGGCCGCTGTGGCCAGCACCGCCTGCCGGCCCCGCCGGAGCCGGGCGGCACCCGGGGTGGCCGGGCGCAGCGCGGGCCACGTGACCACGACGATCACGCCGGCCACGACCACCGCGGCGGGCCACCAGGCCCCGGCCGTGAGGCCGCTGGCCACCATGCCGGGCAGCCCGCCCGCAGGCCGGGCGGCGGCCAGCCCGCTGGCCGCCAGGAGCCGCCCGGCGAGGTAGCTGCCGGCCACGATCCCGGCGACCGCGCCGCCCACCGCGAGCAGGGCCGCCTCGGCCAGGGAGGCCAGCACCAGCTGGCCGCGGGCGACCCCGCGGGCCGACAGCAAGGCGGTCTCCTCCTCGCGCTGGCTGGTCAGCAGCCGGGCGGCCAGGGCGGCCGCCGCGGTGGCCAGCAGCAGCAGCTGCAGTGACCCGATGAGGAGCAGCGAGCGGGACACGACCAGGCTGCTGGCCAGCGCGGCCAGGATCTGGGGCAGGCCGGTGGTCACCTGCAGGCCGCCCAGGCTCTGCTGGCCGTGCAGCGAGGCGACCACGGCGCTCAGGCGGCGCCCCAGAGCGCCGATCCGGGCCGGCGGGATCCGGCCGGTATCCACAGCGGCGAGCCACGACGCGGCGCTGACCGGGAGGCCGCCGGCCCTGAGTGCGGAGGGGCTGACCAGCAGCGGGCCGTAGGTGACGAACGTGCCCTGGACCAGCTTGCCGGACGTGCCGAGCAGGCTGAGCCGCCAGTACGGCCCGGCCGGGTCACGCGGCCGGAACAGGCCGCTGACCCGCAGCCTGACCGGGACCCCGGTCAGGCTGTCGCGCAGCACGAGGACCTGGCCGACCGAAAAATGGAGCAGCCCTGCGGTGGGCACGGGCAGCACCACGCTGACCGGCCTACCGGGCTGGAACGGGCCGGGCCAGGTGCCCGCGGTCAGCACGGCATGGGCCCGGACGCCGCTCAGTGCCGCCGCCTGGATCAGCGGTGCCTGGCTCGCGCCGCGCGGCGCAGGCAGCGCCAGCTGATCCGACCAGCGGCCACTGGCCAGCGCGAACGGCACCGGGCCCAGGGCCGAGCGGATCGAGGCGGCGATGACGGACTGATCGGCCGCGGCCCGGCCCGCGCCAATCTGCCCGCTGACCACGATCGGCGTGGCGGGCGCGGTGGCCAGCCGCTGGTGGACGGCGGCCGGCAGCGCCCGGGCCCCGAAACTGGCCAGCCCGGTCGTCACGGTCACCGCGATCAGGACGGCCAGCAGCAGGCTGGCGGGCAGCAGCGGCGCGGACCAGGTGCGCCGCAGCACGAACATCAGCCGGGACCCGCGCGCCGTCCCGCTGCGGCCGGGCCGGGTGGCGGCGTCACGCACGTCCGTGCCCAGGCTCCGGCCCACGATCCGACGTTACGCACCCGCGCTGGGGCCGCCACATCCTGAGGACGATCGGTCACCCCTTTGGCGCGGAATCGTTGTCGAGGTCAGGTTCACCCGTCCGGCGTACCACAGGCCCGGCGGGTCTGTGGCCGCCGGGCAGCCGGCCGGTCTGTGGCCGCCGGGCAGCGCCTCCGCGTTCCCGCCGGCCAGGGCAGCTGTCGGGTCGCTGTCCGCGGCCGGCGGTGGCGCGCCGTCCGCGGGGAGGGCCGGCAGCCGCCCGTTCTGCCAGGGCCGGACCCGGGCCAGCCAGTACCCCCCGCCGGCCAGCGCCACCACGCAGAGGATCCAGCCGAGCGCGGTCGTGCCGACCCCCACGTACTTCAGGCCCGACGCAAAGATCACGAACGTGATGATGGGCCTGATGTACCGATCGGGCGCCCTGGACGACAGATAGGAGCCGATCAGCACGGCCGGCACGCTGCCGACCACGAGGGAGGCGGTCACCCCGAACTGGACCGTGCCGAAGATCAGGGCGCCCAGGGCGGCCGCCGCGGTGAGCGGGACCGCCTGGGTCAGGTCGGTGCCGACCAGCTGCCCGGCGCTGAGCACCGGGTAGAGGAACAGCAGCAGCACGATCATCAGGGACCCCGAGCCGACCGAGGTCAGGCCCACGATCACGCCCCCGATCATGCCGATCAGGACGGTGGGCACCGGGCGCACGATGATCTTGTGGACCGTGCCGATCCGCTGCTGTCCGGATCTGCGGTCCAGGACGTAGCGGAACACCATCGCGGCCGCCCCGACCAGCAACGCCGCGCCCAGCGCGACTTCGACGTGCTTCTGCTGCGCGGAGCCGCCGCCGAGCAGGTGCAGCAGGTACGCGCCGACGAACGCCATCGGCACCGAGCCCACCACCATCCAGCCGACCAGGCGCAGGTTGACCGTGCCCTTGCGCAGGTGCACGGTGGCGCCGACCGGGCGCATCACCACGGCGGCGACCAGGTCGCTGGAGATGGCCGCCGACGGCTTCACCCCGAACAGCAGGATGAGCATCGGCGTCATCAGCGCGCCCCCGCCCGCGCCGGTCAGCCCGACCAGCAGCCCCACGACCGCGCTGCCGAGGACGATGTAGGGATTCAGGGTCATTGCCGGCTCATCTCTCCCCGCCTCGCCCGGTAATTCCCTAGTAACGAAGATTCAAAGATAGACATTGCCCGGCTCGCAAGGAAGAAGACCCCACAGGCCAGGCCTGGCGCGGGAAACGACACCGTATTACCTATAATAATAGGCAATTTTATAGGGATAGGCCAGGGCGGCGTTATTTGGCTGTAGCCGTAACTGGATAGGTGTTGCGACGCAGCAGCTCCTGCCGGCTAGCGCTTCCTCCATGGGGGCCCGTGATCGATAGCGCGTCTGCGTCTTCGGTGTTCAGCTGAGGCCGGACAGCTTGTCGGGTTGGTGATGACGTAGATGCCGCGGACCTGGTCGCCGTCGGGGATGAGGTCGAGGGATACGAGCATGCAGGGGGTGGTGCCCGACAGCAGCAGTGCTGCGGGTTGGCCGTTGACGTGGCGGTAGCGGATGCGCAGATCCGGGATGGGGTGCCGGAAGGCGTCGCCGGTGATGAGGGACGCCGGGCCTGCACGTGCTTGCGTGCGCGGTGGGCGAGCTGGCGGATCGCCGGCGGGCTGCGGTCCAGGATGCCGGCGATCTCGGTGTGCGGGTAGCCGAACACGTCATGCAGTACGAAGACCGCGCGTTCCAGCGGGGTGAGGGTTTCCAGCACTACCAGCAGCGCTATGGACACTGATTCGCCCCGCACTACCGTCTCGGCGCTGTCGCCCGGCTGGTCCCCGGTGATCAGCGGCTCGGGTAGCCAGGGGCCGGCGTAGTCCTCCCGGCGGCGGCTGATGCTCGCCTGACCGGCCAGCGCGCGGTTGACCGCGATCCGCACCAGGTAGGCGCGTGGGCTGGTGATCTGCCCGCCGGAGGCCGCCTGCGCCCGGGCCACCCACGCCAGCCAGGTTTCCTGCAGCACGTCCTCGGTGTCGGCGACGCTGCCCAGCATGTTGTACACGACGGAGAACAGCAGCCCGCGGTGATCGACGAAGGCCCGCGTCGCCGCCTGCGCCGGGTTTTCCGCCGGTTCTCCAGGCGGGCCGCCGGCCGCGATACCGGACATCGCGTATTCCTCCTCTGGCCGCGGGCGCGGCTTGCAGGGCGGAGACCATCACCAGCCCCGGGGTGTGACACCGGCGGGGGCCAGTGTCACACTCCAGGCTGCCAGGTGCTCTCAGGATGCAAAGACCCCGGCGAAGGCAGGAAACAATGACCAGGAAACGCACCTCCGACAGCCCCGGCAGCGCAGCCCGGGTCGCGCCGGGCGACACCATCACCGCCCGCGAACTAACCACGATCCAGTCTGACCGCATCCTCCTGCCGGCTCCCGGCATCCTCACCCACCTGCAGTTCCGGCGCTACGCCGGCTGTCCCATCTGCAACCTGCACCTGCACGCGATGGCCCGCCGCCACGATGAGATCACCGCCGCGGGAATCCGGGAGATCGTAGTGTTTCACTCCACCGCCGCGGACATGCTGCCCTACCAGGGCCAGCTTCCGTTCGTCGCGGTCGGCGACCCCGGCCGGAAGCTCTACGACGCATTCGGCGTGACCGCCTCACCGCGGGCAGTACTGCACCCGAAGGCCTGGACCTCACCGCTGAATCCGCGGGTCTATCCCGCCATCCTGCGTGGCATCCGGGCCTGCGGATCGCCTGCCCCCCGGCACGGGGACACCGCCCTCGGCCTGCCCGCGGACTTCCTCATCGAGCCAGACGGACGAGTACGGGCCGCCAAATACGGCCGGCACGCCGCCGACCACTGGTCCGTGGACGAGCTACTGCAGCTGGCATGCACTCCAGCAGGCGTTCAGCCTAGTTCTCACGGTTCTGGCGCCCGTTGGTGATGACCACCGCGGACATCGTCGCGGAGTCGTTCTTCGCACTCCACTGGCCGTCGTAGCCGAAGCTGGTCTGCTGGTCGGCGCGGACGGGTCGCGAGACGACGGACTGGGTGTTCTGGTCGCCATCGATGGTGCCCACCACGGTCACATTGACCGCCCGCCCCGCCCGGCGCCAGCGTGGCGGTCGCGTCGTAGTCAAAGTAGGCGCTGTGCACCGCGGTGTGAGTGCCGCCGGTGGCGACCGGGCTGGCCGGGCTGACGTCGAGGGTGATCGAGATCCCGACGTCCTGCGTCTGGCTCTGACTGTCGAGCCCGCAATCGAATAGGTCCACGTCAGCGTGACCGAGGACTCGATGGTCACCTCCCGGTACGCGAAGGACGGGGGCTCGAGCGTCACCGCGACGCTCTGCGACGCCTGGCTGACCGAGATGACCTGTGATGCCGATGCCAGCCAGGGCAGGCCGCCGGGGATGTCGCTCGGCTCGCTCTTGGTGGCCTTCAGCTGGTACGTGCCGACAGGGACGCCAGGGCGCTCCCGCCCGACATCTACGTAACTAGTTAGGTGCGGTCTGTACGGTGGTAGATCTCGGCTCTGTGATCGATGTCGAGGATGTGCACGGTGCGCGTGCCTTCTTCGATGCGGTAGACCAGCTGGTAGGTTCCGCGGCGGGCACCGTGGCAGCCGGCCAGGGGTCCGAACAGTGGTTTGCCTACACGGTGCGGGTTGACCGCCAGTGCAGCATCGCAGAACTCCAGAACCGCCGCGGCCACGGATTCCGGGAGACGCTCCGAGACCGCGCGCCGCGCGGCGGGCTGGAACCGGATCTCATACCGCCCGGCAGGTCCGCTGTTAGCGGCCGGAGGCACGGCGCCGGGCCAGGTCCTGGCGGACGGTGGCCAGATCGGCACCAGGCTCGCCACGGCCCAGCGCGGCCAGGCTGTCTGAGATACGCGCGACGGCTTCTCTGTCGCCGAGGATCTCCAGTGTCATCTCTAGGCCCTCAAGGTCGTCCACGGACAGCAAGACAGCCTCAGGCTCGCCGTTGCGGGTCAGGGTGATCCGCTCATGCTGCAGGCGCACCCGCCTGGCCAGCTCAGACAGCCGGGCCTTGGCCTCGGACAGCGGCACCGGCGTCGAAGCGATCGTCATGGTCAGAAGTATAGATTAGGTTGGTCAGGTTTCTGACCTGTCGGCTCTGGCGGGTTGCGCCCCGCTGGGCGGTCGAGGCGGGCTGACCCATCGCACCATCAGGAGCCGGCCGGGCGGTCAGCGGACGGGGCTGGGGTTTATGCGCGTAAGGATCAGGTGGCCCGCGCCGGCCGGGATCGTGACCCCTGTCACGTCCAGTCATTCAGCCAGCCCGGCAGGCACTGGATCAGCGCCTCGACCAGCTCGTCCGGTGGGCACTGGCCAGGCGGGCCGGCCAGCCAGTCGCTGATCACGCCCAGCACCCCGCCCGCCAGGAACCGCGCCGTGATCACGGGGTCGGCGTCAGCCGGGCGCACGTCCATCCGGGCCAGGGCCGCGAAGGTCCGCTCGGTGAAGGCCTCGGTGACCGCCTGCACCAGCTGGGGCGCGGCGCCGGGGCCGAGCAGCCGCGCGTACGAGACCCGGCGCTCGTCCACGAAGCCGACGATGTCACGCAGGGCCCGCCTGCTGGCCTCGGTACCGGGCACGCTGTGCCGCGAGCGCATGACGATGTCCGCGTTCCCCACCACGTCGAACAGCTCGCCCAGCGCGTGGATCGCGAGGTCCTCGGGCGAGGCGAAGTGACTGTAGAACGACGTGCGGTTCACGCCGGCCGCGCGGGCCAGGGCGCTGACGGACATCTTGCCCGGGTCGGAGTCCAGCACCGCCTCGTGGAAGGCGCAGATCAGCTTCTCGCGGGTCCGGACGGCACGCGGATCCTTGTTGTCGATCATGGAACGCCGGTGACCGGCGTCCTGACCAGCAGCCTGATCGTTCACGTTATCTAAGCTAGCTCTAACGGACACATGTCGTCTAGCGTTGCGAGGCTGGTACTAAACTGAGTGCTCAGTCAGGGCGGCGCGATCGCCGCCGTGGTTCTGGCGCAGTGCTGTTACGGAGTTCTGAGATGGCCAGCACGAGAACGTGGTTCGAAACGGTCGCCGAAGCCCAGCGGCGCGCCAGGCGGCGGCTGCCGAAATCGGTGTACATGGCCCTGGTCGCGGGCGCGGAGGCCGGGGTGACGATGAACGACAACGTCACCGCGTTCTCCGAGCTCCGGCTCCGGCCCCACGTGGCCGATCTGCCGACGACCCGGGAGCTGGCCACCACCGTCATGGGCCAGGAGGTCAGCCTGCCGGTGCTGATCTCGCCCACGGGGGTCCAGGCCGTGCACCCGGACGGCGAGGTGGCCGTGGCCCGGGCCGCGGCCGCGGCGGGCACGGCCATGGGGCTGTCGTCGTTCGCGTCGAAGCCGGTCGAGGAGGTCGGCAAGGCCATCGACAAGCTGCTGTTCCAGAGCTACTGGATGGGCACCCGTGAGGACATCCTGGCCCGGGCCGAGCGCGCCCGGGCCGCCGGGGCCAAGGGCCTGATCGTCACGCTGGACTGGGTCTTCGGCTCCCGCCGGGACTGGGGCAGCCCGTGGATCCCGGAGCACCTGGACCTCGAGGCCATGGTGCGGCACATCCCGCAGGTCGCGATCAGGCCGGCATACCTGGCCCGGTGGATCCGCAGCGGCTCACTGCCCGACCTCGGCGTGCCCAACCTGGGCGCCCGGGACGCGCAGATCCCCACGTTCTTCGGCGCCTACGGCCAGTGGATGGGCTCGGCCCCGCCGACCTGGGAGGACCTCGCCTGGCTGCGGGAGCACTGGGGCGGGCCGTTCATGATCAAGGGCATTACCCGGCCCGACGACGCCCGGCGCGCGGTGGACATCGGGGCCACCGCGATCTCGGTGTCCAACCACGGCGGCAACAACCTCGACACCACGCCCGCCACCATCCGCTGCCTGCCGGGCGTGGCGGACGCGGTCGGCGACCAGATCGAGGTGCTGCTGGACGGGGGCATCCGGCGGGGCAGCGACGTCGTCAAGGCGCTCGCCCTGGGCGCGCACGCGGTGATGATCGGCCGGGCGTACCTGTGGGGCATGGCCGCCGGAGGCGAGCGCGGCGTCACCAACGTGATCGAGATCCTGCGCCAGGGACTCAGCGAGACGCTGCTGGGCCTGGGCAAGGCCTCCATCCGCGACCTGTCACCCGATGACGTGATCGTCCCCGACGGGTTCGCGCTGGACCGCAAGATCTGAGCGGAGGACGGGGAACGGGGCAGCCCATGAGCGGTGAGCAGCCGGAGCAGCCTGCTTCTGCCGAGGCGCGCGACCGCACGGCGCGCGGGCGCATCCTGGACGCAGCCGAGCGGCTGTTCGCCGAGCGCGGCTTCGACCACACGTCCACCGCCCTGATCGCGGCGGAGGCACGCGTCCCGCAGGGCCTGATCTTCTACCACTTCAAGACGAAGATGGAACTCCTGCTCGCCGTGATCCGGGAGGACCAGGCCACCCTTCTCGACGGGCTCCTGCCGGCGCTGGTGCCGGAGGATGAGGGCCTGCGCCGGGCCGTGGCCGGGCTGTGGCAGCACCTGTCCCGCGTCCTCGGCGAGCCCTCCCCGGTCCGCAAGATCATCATCCAGGAACTCGCCGCCCACCCGGAGATCCGGCAGCCGCGCCCTGGAGTTGCACGAGCAGATGGCCGCGCTGGTCGCCCGCTACCTCGCCCAGGCCAGCCAGCATCAGGGCGAGCCCCTGCCCGAGCATGAGGCCGCCGCCCGGCTGCTCACCATCGCCGCGGGGATGGCGCCCTTGCTGGGCGAGCCCAGCCTTACCCTGATCCCGCCCGGGCCCCTTGGCGCGCTGATCAGCGAGGGCCTCCAGCCCCCGCGGGCAGCCAGCGCCGGGCGCTAAGGCGGCACCTGGCTGTCCTGTGGCGTCAGTCCAGGTGGCGCCGGAAGAAGCTGAAGACCTTCTCCCAGCCGTCCATCGCAGCCTGAGGCCGGTACATGGGGGTGTGGTAATAGAAGAAGGCATGCCCGGCGCCGTCATAGCGGTGGAATTCATACGCCTGGCCGTGCCGCTGCAACTCCTCCTCGAGGAGGTTCACCTGCTCGGGTGAGGGGTGGGAGTCGTCGTTGCCGAACAGGCCGAGCAGGGGCGCCGCGAGCCGGGGTATGTAGTCGATCGGAGCCACCGGCTGGGCCTCGGAGAGCTGATCCTGCGCCATGGTGACGCCCCCTCCCCACAGGTCGGCGACGGCGTCGAAGCCGGGCGCCAGGCAGGCGGCCAGCAGGGCGTGACGGCCGCCCGAGCAGGTGCCGATGACGCCAGCCTTCTCGTTGCTGGTGGGCAGGGACTTGAGCCATTGCCCCGCGGCGGCGCAGTCGGCCACGACGCTGTCGTCGTGGACGCCACCCTGGGAGCGGACGGTGGCCGCGACGTCGTCGGGCGTGCCATGGCCGAAGCGGCAGTACAGGTCGGGGCAGATCACCGTGAACCCGTGCCGCGCGAGCCGGTCGGAAAACTCGCGGTAGAACTCGTCCCAGCCGGGCAGGTGGTGCACGACCACGATCCCGGGCCTGCCCTCCTGGCCGGCCGGGGTGGTCGGGGCAGCCACGTAGGCGTGGATATAGTCCCCGCCGCCGCCGGGAAAAGTGATCACCTCACTGGCGATCCCCCGGGGGTCATCGGTGCGGAACGAATTCCACTCTTCTGGTCCGCTCATGGCTGATTCGCTCACTCCCACCACCGGGTCCCTCCGCGTGACCGACCGGCCAGCGCCGCGCAGCGATCTTCGTCGGGAGCCAACGTTAGCGGGACCCGCCCGGGACGGTCACCCCCGACGGGCGGATGAACGTCTGCCGAGGCCAGGCTCCTGCGCCCGCCGCGGTCACCAGGCTCGCCTGTTCCCCGCGACGCCGCCGGCGCCAGGCAGGACGGCGCTCTCGTAGGATGGGGCCCGATGGATACGCCGAAGCAGACGGCTGCCGCCCGACCCACGGACCCCGATGACGAGCCGGTCCTTCCTGCGCAGAGCCGGGAGGACACAGACGCGGCCTGGGGCGAGCCGGACGAGCCGGACGACGACGAGCGCCTCTCCCGTGACCGCCCGCCGCACTGGGATTCGCTCTAGCGATCAGGCCCGGGACGCAGCGTCGGCGACGGTGGCCACGAGTCCGGCCCCGATGCCGTAGACAGGGCCGGAGTTGGCCGGGGTTATCCAGCCTGTCCCCGCCGCCGCGGGGCCGCCGGCGGGCCCGGCCGGGTACGGCTGGCCCACCGACGGGATAGCCGATTTCACGGCTATGCGGCGCACCGTGACGAGAGAAAAGCCGCCACTTTCAACCGGCTATTCATGGCGTTTACCGTCCCGGTCGCGCACTGTTGGCGAGAATGACATCAGGCCGCACGGGCCTGGTCCGCCTGAAGCAATCCTGCTTAATACATGAAGGGCTTAGGCCGGGACTTGTTCACCATCAGGTGAAGCCCGCCCGGGTGGGCCCGGCTGTGGGCGCGCGGCTGGGCACTGACCTGTGCGTGGCCTGCGCTGACGTGTCCCGGCCAGGCTAGCGCGACCGCGCCGAGGCTGCTCAGGGTGAGAGCGAGGACGAGAACCCCGAGCATAGCCCGGGTATGCGCAATTCCCGTCGAGGGACTGCGGTGAGCACCGCCCGCCGTCCTCCCGCCCGGCACCATCCTGTGCCTTAACGACCTATGATTCTTCATAGTAGAATGTCCTCTTGTCGGTGACTTAGACATCAGGCCATCTGCGAGTGCGAAGTTACACCCCAATGCGTCACCAGATATGGCATTTGGAGTAATCCAGGCGATAATCCCAGGTGCATGACAGGCACCCGCGCGGTGACGTGATCGGCATCCCGGCGCCCCCGCACCGGGAGCCTCCCCCTGCGAGCCCGGCAGACGCGGCGCCCGGCCGCCACGGTGACAGCCGGGCGTGTCACGCACCACACGAGCACGCACCGTACCGGCCATCACGCGTCACTTAGCGGATACCAGCTGCCCCACCCGCCACACTCATCGGCTCTCATGTAAAGGCATAACGGCATTCAGGGCCACGGAGCTGGCCAAATCTGCAATATGCACGACAAATTGCATCGCGAGCGCCCGGGCGGGCAGGGATTATTCCCCGCCCTTATAGTTCGTCCAGGATTCGCGTGAGAGGGCACCATAAACGGGTATCAGCGGGATGAGACGTTTACAACTACATCTCTCTTTTCGGGCACCAGCAGGCGGAGCGATCCCGCAGGCTGGAAGAAAAACCAGGACGATCATGGAATTTCGGGTGCTCGGGCCGGTTGAACTTTGGTCGGCTGGACAGCAATGTGATCTTGGATCGACCAGGGTGCGGTGTGTCCTGGCCATCCTCATGCTGACGCCGCGCACTTTAGTGCCGACGGATGTTCTCATTGACAGGGTCTGGGATACCGACCCTCCGCCGAAGGCGCGGGAGAGCCTTTCGGTCTACGTCACGAGGCTCCGGGCGTCGCTCCGGCAGGCCGTCGGCGAGAGCGTCCGGCTGACGGGGCGCGACAGCGGCTACGAACTGGACGTGGCCCCGGACACCATCGACCTGCACCAGTTCCGCCGCCTGCGCCGGCAGGCGGACGCACTGACCGCGAACGGCGACTCCGAGCAGGCTGTCTCGCTGCTGCGCGAGGCGGACCGGCTCTGGCGCGGTCAGGCGTTCGCCGGAATCCGCGGCGACTGGGTGGCCCGGATGCGTGACAGCCTCGAAGAGGAACGCCGGGCGGCCATCCTGAAGCGCGTCGAGTGCGAGCTGGAACTAGGCCGCCACGGCGACCTGGTCGGTGAGCTCCGCCATCTGCTGGCCCAGTACCCGCTGGATGAGGCGTTCATCGCCCAGGAAATGAAGGCCCTCTACCGGAGCGGCAGGCCGGGTGAGGCCCTCACCCTCTACCGCGATATCCGCAGCCGCCTCATCGATGAGCTGGGCACAGAACCAGGGCCGTTGCTGTCCGAGCTCCATCAGCGCATCCTGCGCCACGACCCCCGGCTTGCCGCGCGGCCCGGCCTGGGTCAGGGCCGGGTATCACGGCCAGACACGCTTCCGCCCGGGACGGCGGAGTTCGTGGGCCGCACCGAGGAACTCGAGATGCTCACCCGCGAGCACGATGCCAGCCCGCGGATCAACGTCATCGAGGGCACGGCCGGCGTGGGGAAGACCGCGCTGGCGCTCCAGGCCGCCCGCGCCGTGTCCGGGCAGTACCCGGACGGGACGTTCTACCTCAACCTCCACACCCACGATCCCGGGCATCCGTCGCTGGACGCAGCCGAGGCCCTGCACCGCCTGCTCCGGATGCTGACCGCGCCGGCCACCCAGATACCCGACGCGCTCGGCGAGCGTGCCGCGCTCCTGAGGGCCCAGCTGAGCCGGCGCCGCGCCATCGTGATCCTCGACGACGCAGGCCAGCATGACCAGATCAGCCCGCTCCTGCCCGAGGCGGGCCAGTGCCTGATCCTGATCACCACCCGGCGCACGTTCCCCGGCCTGGAGGGGGCCCGCGCGCTGAGCCTGGAGGCGCTGCCGGTCAACGACGCGATCACCCTGTTCCAGAAGATCGCAGGGCCCGGCAGCGCGCACGACGAAGGGGAGGCCGCCGTGGCCGTGCGGCTGTGCGGGCACCTGCCGCTCGCGATCCAGCTCGCCGCGGGCGGGCTGGCGCAGGACTACCCGCCCAGTATCGGGGACCTGGTCGAGGAGCTGTCGCAATCCCCCGCCCGCGCGGGCGGCCCGGGCACGCCCAGCCCGGAAGTGCTGTCGGCCTTCGACCTCGCCTACCGTTCGCTGGAACCCGGCCACCAGCGGTTCTTCCGCCGGCTGGGCGTAAGCCCCTGCGCTTACATCAGCCTGCCCGCTGCGGCGGCACTGGGCGGAGGCACCCTCGCCGAGGCGCAGGAGGGGCTCGCCGCCCTGCTCGATCATCACCTGCTGGCGCGGGCCCCGGCCGGCCAGTTCCTTTTCCACGATCTCATCCGCGGGTACGCGGCCACGCGCGCGGCCCAGGAGGATTCCGGGCCGGAGCAGCGTCAGGCGGTCGGCAGGCTCCTCGACTACTACCTGCGCACAGCAGACGAGGCTGACCGGGTCCTTCATCCGTTCCGGCGCCGGGTGACGGTGCCGCGTCCCCGCCCGCCTGCGACGAGCACGGCGTTGAGCACCCGGCAAGACGCCGCGGGCTGGCTGGAAGCGGAGTGGCGCAACATCCTGCAGGCCGCGCGCTACGCGGGCAAGCACGAATGGAAGAAGCAGTGCGCCGATCTCACCCACGCGCTGGCGGGCTTCATGGAGATCAGGGCGTACTGGGACGAGGCGATCGCGGCTCACACCCTGGCCCTGCAGGCCGGGCGGGACCTGGACGACCCGGCCCGGATCGCCCGGGCGTCACTTGAGCTCAGCGAGGTGAGCCAGCAGACGGGCCGCTACGAGGCGGCCCTCCCGCTGGCCGAGGGCGCCGCGGAGATCTCCCGGTCGCTAGCCGACCGGCGGGGCGAGGCCGATGCTCTCGATCAGATGGGCATGGCTCACCAGCGCGCGGGACGTTCCCGTGAGGCCCTCGCCTATTTCCACGAGGCCAGGATTCTTTACCGCAACGCGGCGGACACGCTGGGCGTGGCCACGACGCTGAGCCATTCCGGGATCGCGTCCTGGTGGCTTGGGCGCTATCCCGACGCGAAGGGGTACCTGCAGAAGGCGCTGTCGCTCTACGGTGACGTCGGCGAGCGCCGGGGCCAGGCGAAGACCCTGAACAATCTGGCCCGGATACACCTGTCCCTGGGCTTTCACCGGGACGCGCTCGAGGGGTACCAGCAGTCGCTGGAAATATTCACGGAGATAGGCGGCGCGCAGAACCAGGCGATCCTCTACCACAACATTGGGGCGGTCTACCACTACAAGGGCAGCTACGAGGACGGGCTCGCCGCGTACGGCCGGGCCCTCGCCATCTACCATGACATCGGTGATCTCCCCAATGAGGCGGCCGTCCTCAACGACATCGGCGCCATTTACCAGAGCACGGAGCGCTACGACGAGGCGCTGACCTGGCACCGGAAAGCGCAATCCATCGCCGAGGAGATCGGGAACCTGGCCCAGCAGGTAACGGCGCTGCGCGGGATGGCCGGCGTGAGCCGCGGATCCGGCCGGTACGGCGAGGCGTTCGATCAGTATCAGACGGCTCTCCGGCTGGCCCGGGAGATCGGTGACCCCTACGAGGAAGCCAAGATCCTCGAGGGAATCGCGGAAACGACTCTCGGCACCCGGCGCCCGGAGGCCGCGCGGATCGTCCTGCGGCAGGCGCTCGACATCTTCGAGCGCCTCGGCGTGCCCGAGGCCGAGTCGGCGCGGATCCGGATCGAGGCCATGGACCCCGCGCTCAGCGGTACCCCGTAGCCCCCGTGCCGCCCGCCAGCGTGGCCGGTGCGGCGTCCGCGCGCCCAGTCCGCCAGGCCCAGACGGCCGGGCCCGGCCCCTGATCACTGCCCGCGTCCCGCCAGCCCGCGCGGCGCACCACGCGCGACCTGAGCGGCGCTGAACGCACGGCCCCCGCATGACCGGGCCGGGCTGAACGCCCCCCGCAATGACCTGGGCCGCGCTGCACACACCGCCCCCGCATGACCTACGCCGCGCTGCACACACCGCCCCCGCATGACCTGCGCCGCAAGGGAGGCATCAAGGCGACTGCAATCTGGCCGTCCGGGCGGGCCGCGCACGCTGAGGGCGCAGTCCCGGCCGCGGGCACCGCGGGCCGCCAGCTAACGAAGGACACCTTCCATGCGGGTGCGAGCGCAGGCGAGCGACGGCCGGTGAGCCACCTCCTGTCCCCGGCGATCTGGGGCCTGCTGGCCGGGCTGACCGGCCTGGCCGGCTACATCCCGTACCTGCGGGACGCCTGGCGGCGGGCCAGCGCCCCCGATCCGGCGGCCTGGCTGATCTGGACGGTGGAGTACAGCGTCCTGCTGGCGGTCCAGGCCGCCCAGCATCCCCCCTGGCCGGCCCTGTGCCTCGCCGCGCTGCAACTGGCGGGCACCGCGACGGTGCTGGCCCTGCTGGCGGCCCGCGGCGGATGGCGTTTCGGGACCGGCCGCTGGGTCCTGCTGGGCGGCGCCGTGGGCGTCATGGCCTTCTGGCCGTTCGCTCACGCCCCCGGGACCGCGATGTGCCTCGTCCTGGCCGTTGAGGGAGCGGCCATGGTCCTGGTCATGGCCGGCGCGTACCGGCATCCGGGCTCGGAGACCCCCCTGACCTGGCAGGCGTTCATCCTGGCCGGCCTGCTGGACCTGCCGGCCCTGGGCAGCCACGCACCCCGGCTGCTCTACGTCTACCCGGCCTTCTTCGTGTTCATGGGATCCGGGGTGCTGATCGCCGCCGCGCTCGGCGCGCGAGCGCCACGGGTGCCGGTACCGCATCCGCGGTATGTCGCGGCGGACCGGGGGGCCACCCCGCTCGCCCCCCGGCCCGCCTGCCCGGCCGGCCAGTGGGAGATCCTCCGCGGAACGCAGCGTGCGCGGCCCGGCCCCAGCCCGCCGCAGGCCGTACCGCGCCTCAGCCGGCCCCAGGCGCGGCCGTACCTCACCCAGCCGCTGGTGCGGCCCGACCCCAGCCCGCCGGAGGAGGTCCCGCGCCTCAGCCCGCCCCAGGCGCGGCCCTATGTCAGCGAGCCGCTGACGCGGCCCCATGCCAGCCGGCCCCAGGCGCGGCCTTATGCCAGCGAGCCGCAGGCGCGGCCTCACCCCACGCCTGGGCCAGGCCTACTGGAGGGCGGCCCGGGTGAGGGTCGTCGCGGTGCGGACGAGACTGGCGATCGCGTCGCCGGGGCTGAGCCCGGCCAGGTCGGTCAGGACGAAGAGAGCTTCCGCGCTGGCCACGGCGGCCAGGTCGTTCTTGAGCTGGGCCAGCCGCGCCGGATCCGTGGCCATTAGCGTGCCGTCCAGCGGGGCCAGGGCCTGATCGATCAGCCCGAACCGCAGCCCCGGGCGGGTGCCGGCCAGCTCGGGGCGGGTGACGGTGGCCGCGATCATGGCCCGGACCGCCCCCTGGTACGCGAGCACCCCGCGCAGCAGGAACTCGCACGCGAACGCGACCCGCTCCACGGGATCGGTCGAGCCGGCGACCGGCGCGAGCGCCTCGGCCGGGGCGGGCCACAGGCCGGGGAAGGCCTCGCTCAGGAGACCGGGCAGGTCAGGGAAGTAGCGGTAGGCCGTCGCCTCCGAGACGAGCGCCGCCCGGGCGACTTCCGGCATGGTCAGCGGAGAGCCCGAGCGGATGATCTCGCGGGTCGCCTCCACGATCGCCGTGCGGGTGCGCCTCTTCTGATTGGCCCGGCCGGTGCCGTCCCCGATCATCATCGGCCCGTCCCCCATGCCGGCCCCTCCTCCATCCCTCCATGCTAGTGAACTCTCTTCATGATAGTCAGCTTGCGTCACAGGTGCTAGCTTCCTACAATGATGAAAGTTCACTCTCGCGAAGGGAAGCAGATGACCGAGGTCTCAGTGGTCGGGCCGGGCGGCGGCGAGGTGATCCACCTCGGGCCCACCCAGCTGCGCATCCTGGAGGACGGGCACAGCACCGGGCACCGGCTCGGGATGGCCGAAATCAGGCTCGCCCCCCGCACCACCGGCCCGCCGCAGCACCGGCACGCCCGGCACGATGAGGGGTTCTACGTCGTCTCCGGCATCGCGTGCTTCACCGTCGGGACCACGACCTACGAGGCACCTGCGGGCACCCTCGTGATGATCCCGCCGGGTGTTCCGCACACGTTCGCCAACCCCGGCGACGAGCCTGCCGTGCTGCTGAATACCTTCACGCCCGATCTCTACGTGCAGTACTTCACGGGATCTGCGGGACATGATCGCCGCCGGCCAGGAACTCACCCCGGAGTCAACCATCCAGGTGATGGGCCGGTACGCCACCGTTCCCGCCACCGACTTCGCCTAGCCGCGCCCCCTCGACCACCCAGGGAGACACCATGACCGCCACCACCCGCACCGTGAACGTCGACGGCATCGGCCCCGTTGACGTCACCGTCGACGAATACGGCGAGGGTCAGCCGTTCCTGCTGCTGCACGGGGGCGGCGGGCCCGACACGACCGCGCGCTTCGGCGAACGGCTCGCCGCCGACGAGCACCACCGGGTGCTCCGCCCGGTCCATCCCGGCTTCGGCGGCACCCCCCGTCCGGAGGCCCTGCACACGGCCGGCGGCCTCGCCGCGCTCTACATCGCGCTGCTGGACCAGCTGGGCCTGGAGGACGTCACGGTGGCCGGGAACTCGCTCGGCGGCTGGATAGCCGCCGAGATGGCCATCCTGAACTCGCCCCGCATCACCCGCGTGATCCTGATCGACGCCGTCGGCATCGAGGTTCCCGAGCACCCGCCGACCGACTTCTTCTCGCTGCGGATGGACCAGGTGTTCCCGCTCAGCTTCCACAACCCGGCGCCGTTCGCCGTTGACCCCGCCACGCTGACCCCCGCCGCGCAGCGGATCGGGGCGGCCAACCGGGCTGCCCTCATCACCTACTCGGGGGGAGCGACGATGAGCGGCGACCCCACCCTCCGCGGGCGCCTCGCGGCGGTGCAGATCCCGACCCTGGTGCTGTGGGGCGGCAGCGACCAGATCGTCACCCCCGAGTACGGCCGCGCCTGGGCGGACGCCATCCCGGAGGCCCGGTTCGAGGTGCTGGCCGACACTGGCCACCTGCCCCAGCTCGAGACCCCCGACCAGGTGCTCAAGGCGATCCGCTGACGCAGGCGGCCGCGCCGCGCCCCGGCCGCGCCACGCCGCCGGGCGCCACGCCGCCGGGCGGCGCCAGCCTCCAAGCGCCACGTCATAGATGCAGGCGCTAGCCGGCGCTGGACTGGACATAGCCCCAGTTGGCCCACCAGGAGTACATCGTGGCGCCGTCAGAGCCATCGGCGATGACACCGATGAGGGAGGTATCGGCGACCCAGACCATCCGGAAGTCGCTGCCGCTGGCGTAGTGGCAGCCCCACGGTCCCTCCAGGAGGCCATCGTGGTTCCAGGTGCCGAGTTCAAAGCCATCGGCGCAGTCATCCTGATTGACGAAGCCGGCCGTGTTGTCCTGGAACCACGTCAGCGCGGCAGCGGCGTCCGCGAACTGGACGACCAGAGGGCGCTCGGTCGGCCCGGACTGGACACTCTGGCAGTTGACGGCGGCCACGACACCCCCGGTCTCCAGATCCGGGCGTCCGGAGCAGTTCGTGAGGTCGGTGGGGGTCAGCTCGTCAGCGAGCTGCAGTTCGCCCGGCGTGAGGCTGGTCGCCGGACCTGGCGTGACGGGTGCGGTCGGCGGCGTCACGGGTGTGGTCGGCGGCGTCACGGGTGCGGTCGGCGGGGCCACGGTCGGCGCCACGCTCGGCGGATTGGCGGTCCAGAACGGGCAGCTTGAAAGGTCGAGAACCCGGATCGCCTTCTCCCACGTCACCGCGCTGACCAGAACCATGTCCGCGTCCTTGACCTCGGCGGCGATCTGCACGGCCGAAACGGTGGAGTTACTCTCGACAGCGGTCTGCATGGCACCGGAAAAATTGTCCATGCTGTCCACGAGCGCAGTGCCGCTGCGCAGTACGGCGCGGACCTCGGGCGCGCGGCTGTCCTGGGGCATCTGAAGCGCGGCCAGATCGCCGTTGAGCTTGCTGAGGCTGCCTTCGACCGCGATCAGATTGCGCAGGCGGCTGGCCTTCTGCTGGCCTGCCGAGACATTCTGGCCGGCGGTCTGATCACTTTCCGGCAGGGCCGCTTCGAAGATGGACATATGCAGCGAACCGATGTCGCGGTCGCAGGCGGCATTCGCCTGGGTGACCCAGCCCGCCGTCGTAGGACTGGGTGGCTGGCTCCGGAACGCGAAGTACGCGCCCGCGACGCCCGCAGCCGTCGCGACCAGGGTTAAGGCTCCGGCAACGATCTTGGTCAGGGTGCTGAACCTGGGGGGCTTGCCGCCCGGCATCGGGGCCCAGAAGTCCCACCCCGCCGGCGCGGGCCGCCACGAAGGATCGGGACGCCACCCCGCGGGCGGCTGCCAGTCAGCCGGGGCGCCGGCCAACCGGGCGGAGGCCTGAAAACCCACGAGATGCCGTTGGAATCACCTGGTCGAGGCGGTATGCCTGCAGACGCCATTGCTCGGCCCCCCGGTGCCAGAAAGGACTGACAGCCCAGAAATTATCGCGACCCCGCCGCCGCTATCGCGACCCGCCCGCCGCTCAATGACATTAAGGCGCATCATGACGTCTCAGCGCAACTAGTAAGGCACTAATCTCCGCGGGGGCACCGCACGGGCTCCCGCCGCCGGGTAACGTCGCCGGGGCATTCACGTGCCTTATCGGCTTTATTCTGAAATATCGGGATTGGCCCTATAGATCCCGTATCGGCGGCCGCGCCATGAGGACCGGGCTGGCCTCCGTCCCTGATGACCGGGGAATCCGGCCGGCGGCGCCGTGAGCGGCCGCTTCGGCGGACCCCTGGCAGGCGAGCTCGTCGGCGCGCTCGTTCTCCGGATGCCCGGCGTGACCCTTGACCCAGAACCACTGCACCGTGTGGGTGCGGGCCGCTGAATCCAGCCGCGTCCACAGGTCGGCGTTCTTGACCGGCTTCTTGTCCGCGGTCCTCCAGCCGTTCCGTTTCCAGCCGGGCAGCCACTGCGTGATGCCTTTGCGCAGGTACTCGCTGTCGGTGTGGACGTGCACGGCCGACGGCCGGGTCAGGCTCTCCAGGCCCTGGATCGCGGCCATGATCTCCATGCGGTTGTTCGTCGTGGCCGGCTCGAAGCCATAGATCTCTTTCCGGTGGCTCCCGTACCGCAGGATGGCTCCCCACCCGCCCGGGCCCGGATTGGGCGAGCACGCACCATCGGTGAAGATCTCGACGACCCCGTCGGTCGGTTCCGGCATACCCGTGATCCTAAACAGGCGCGCACCCGCCGGTGAGTATGCCCGCCGGGTGTACGGCCCGCCAGCACGGCGGAGCTCCAGTGGACTGGAGATGGTCCATCCCGCACAACACCGGCAAGATCGCCAGCGGCCTGCTGTCCCGGGGCGTATCGTCATCGTGCAGGCCGATGATGAGCCGTTGGGTCGATCCCCCGCCTGGCTGCTGTGGCAGGAAGGCGGCACCAATGGGGAGTAACAGCCGGCCGACGGTCTTGTGGGGCCTGATCGCGGCGCACGCCGCCGCGGCTGGCCGCCGGGTGTCCCTGGCCGATGTGTGCGCGGTCGCCGTCTGCTCGGCCCAGGCCAGCGGGGCGTGGCTGGCCGCGGCCAGCAGCCGGGGACCGGACTTTGTCATGTGCGTGACGGACAAGGTCAGCGAGCAGCTCGCGGAACTCCAGCTGACGCTCGGTGAAGGGCCAGGCCGTGACGTGCTGGCCACCGCGGCGCCGGTCCTGGCCGCCGACCTGGGCGACCAGGAATCCGGCCGCCGGTGGCCCGCGTTCACGCCAGAAGCCCGCGAGGCCGGCGCCGCCGCCGTTTTCGCGTTCCCGCTGGTGATCGGCGCGATCCGGGCCGGGGTCGATCGGCCTGTACCGCAGCTCTCCCGGTCCCCTGTCCAGCCCGCAGCTCGGGGACTGCCTCCACCTGGCCGACACGGCGACCGTGCTGCTGCTCGACGGCCTGGACGGCCCCGGCGGCCCCGACGGCCTCGGCCTCGGCGGCGTACCGTCTGCGGCCGGGAGCGGGCCCGCGTCCCGGCCGGGCGGCCAGTCCCCCGGCAGGCCGGGACTGGCCGGATGGCCAGTCCCCCGATCTGGCCGTCCACCGGGTTGAGATCGACCAGGCCACGGGCATGCTCACCGTGCAGCTCGGCGTCACCGCCGCGGAAGCCTTCGCCCGGCTCCGGGCCTACGCTTATGCCCGGGACAGGCGGCTCGCCGACGTGGCCGGTGACATCGTCGCCCGCCGCCTTCGCCTGGACCGCGATCCAGGCCGGGACGCCGGGCCATGACCCAACCGGTACGCCCAACCGGACCGCGCCCGGCAGGCTCGCACGGCAGGCGGCCCCCAGTCCCCCGCAACGAGAAGGTGAACCCTGATGGACTCCGAACTGCTCTCCAGCACCTTCGTTGACCTGGCCGACACTATGGTGGCCGACTTCGACATCATCGATTTCCTGCACATGCTCACCGACCGCAGTGTCGCCCTGCTGACCGCGTCCGCGGCCGGTGTCGTGCTGGCCGACCCGCGCGGCGTCCTGCGGGTGGCGGCAGCCTCCAACGAGGCCGTCGGCATGGTCGAGCTCTTCCAGATCCAGAACGACCAGGGGCCGTGCCTGGATTGCTTCCGTACCGGCCGGTCCGTGACCGCTGCCGACCTGTCCGAGCCGGGGACACGGTGGCCCCGGTTCGCCGCCGCCGCCACCGAGGCGGGGTTCCGCACGGTCGAGGCCCTGCCCATGCGGCTGCGTGACCAGGTCATCGGGGCGCTGAACCTCTTCCGCGCGACCCCTGTCCTCTTCGAGCCCGCCGACCTGCGCATCGCCCAGGCCCTGGCCGACGTGGCGACCATCGGCCTGCTCCAGGAACGCAGCCTGCGCCGGAGCGAGACCATGGCCGAGCAACTCCAGGCCGCCCTCAACAGCCGGGTCGTCATCGAGCAAGCCAAGGGCAAGCTCGGCCGAGCGCCTGGCCACCGATATGGACGAGGCCTTCCGGCTGCTCCGCGACCACGCCCGCAACACCAACCAGCGGCTCACCGACGTGGCCCTGGCCTTCGTGGAGAGCAGCTCCGCAGATTTCCCGGCAGCGCCCGGCGCTACCCCCCTGACCGGGACCCAGTAGCCCCTCGGGCAGGGACCGGGCAGAGACCCGGCCGCCCCCTGGGCAGGAACCCAGCCGCCCCCGGGTCAGGGACCCGGCCGCCCGGGACCAGGCCCCGCCCGACCCCGGGCGAGGTTGGCTGATTCCGGCCGCGCCGCAGGCAGCCACCGCAGGGTACTGTCGGGATTAGGCATCCCCGGGCCAGGTGTCCTCTCACCAGAGCACCAGGCCCGGCCTCGCCGCCCAGGACCCCGGCGGCACATCATCAGACCCGTCACGATGTGCTTTCGAGGAGTCCCTGGTGTCATCGCTTGAGGCAGCATCTAGCCCGCCCAGGCAGCAGGCGCGGCCGGGTTCGGCGCCGGCTGCACCGCGGAGCGGCAGCGAGTACGCCCAGCTGTCCCGGCAGGTCAAGCAGGCCGGCCTGCTGGACCCGCGGCCGTCGTACTACGCCTGGAAGATCACCCTCACCCTCGTGCTGCTGGCGGCCGGGTGGGCGGCGTTCGCCGTCCTGGGCGATTCGTGGGCCCAGCTGGCCGTGGCCGTGTTCCTGGCCATCATGTTCACGCAGGTCGGCTTCCTGGGGCACGACGCCGGGCACCGCCAGATCTTCCGCTCCCGCAGGGCCAACTACGTCCTCGGCGTCCTGCTCGGCAACCTGGGCATCGGGCTGAGCTACGGCTGGTGGGTGAGCAAGCACAACCGCCACCATGCC
The DNA here is from genome assembly GCA_963711485.1 of uncultured Actinomycetes bacterium. Taxonomy (GTDB): domain Bacteria; phylum Actinomycetota; class Actinomycetes; order Streptosporangiales; family Streptosporangiaceae; genus RYN-230. The sequence goes on along the minus strand of CAVQEM010000041.1, from coordinate 41,992 downwards.
CACCCCAACCAGCAGGACGCGGATCCCGACATCGTGATCGGCGTGCTCGCGTTCACCGAAAGCCAGGCGCGCAACGCCAGCGGCCTGGCCCGGCTGGCGTTCCGCTTCCAGGCCTACCTGTTCTTCCCGATGCTGCTGCTGGAAGCGGTCAGCCTGCACGTGGCGAGCGTCCGGTCCCTGGCCAGGCGCGCGTCCCGGCACCGGGCCTGGGAGACGGGGCTGCTCGCGCTGCACGTCGGGGGCTACCTCGCCGTGGTGTTCCTGGTGCTCTCCCCGGTCAAGGCGGTGGCGTTCATCCTCGTGCAGCAGGGCCTGTTCGGCCTGTACCTGGGTTCCTCCTTCGCCCCGAACCACAAGGGCATGCCCATCCTGGACGCCACCGACCGGACCGGCTTCCTGCACCGGCAGGTGCTCACCTCCCGCAACGTGCGCGGTGGCAGGCTGACCGACCTCGCCCTCGGCGGCCTCAACTACCAGATCGAGCACCACCTCTTTCCCTCCATGCCCCGGCCCAGCCTGCCGCACTCCCAGGCCCTGATCAGGGCCTTCTGCCAGCAGCGGGACCTGCCCTACTGCGAGACCAGCCTGGTCGGCTCCTACGCCCAGGCGCTGCGCCACCTCAACAGCGTCGGCAAATTGCTCGGCCAGCCACCGCGCCGACCTGCGGAAATAACGTAGGCCTACAGTGTAGATATCGGTGCGGAAAAGCGTCATACTGTAGATCTACGGAGTATTTCTACGGAGTGTCGCATGATCGTCATCGTTGGGCTCGTTATCCTGATCGCCGCCGTGATCGTCGGCGTGGCCGGTGTTCTCGCCAATAGCGGCAGCTCGCATGCCCTCACCCACGGGTTCGCTGTCTTCGGCTACCACGTGACCGGCTCCACCGGGACGCTGTTCCTGTACGGCATCGTGATCGGGGCGCTCGGCTTCCTGGGCCTGACCCTGCTGCTGGCCGGCGCACGGCGCACCTCCCGCCGCGGCCATGCCGCACGGCGCGGCCTCAAGCAGTCCCGCCAGGAGACCGCGGCGGTCCGCCAGTCCCGCGACCATCTCATCGACGAGCGCGACACCGCCGCCCGCGCGTCCGCCGAGGGCGCGTCCGCCGAGGGCACGCACGCCGATTCGCCCAGTCCAGCGGCATCAGCCGCGAACGGCAGCCACCCGTAACCAGCACCAGCCGGCCGCGCACCGGGGCGGCGCGCTTACGGGCCTTCCTCCCCGGGCTTCCTCCCCCGGGGGTTCCTCCCCCGGGGGAGGAAGCGTGGTGATCAGCCCGGCCAGGAGGATATCCAGGCCCCGCTCGAGTTCGGCCGCTCCGTCGTAGCCAGCCAGCACCGAGGCGAGGCTGCGCAGCAGCGGGAACTCGCCGATCGGCAGCCGGTGCAGGCCCAGGCGCAGCACGTCGTCGGTCTCCTCCGGCTTCTCGACCAGTTCCTGCAGTTCGTTGAGGACATGGCCGTTCAGGAAGCCGAACAGGGCACGGTAGATGTGCAAGGCGTCCGGGCCGCTGAAACCGGCCCGGGTCAGCAGCGTCAGGACGTCTTCGAGCGGGCGCAGGGTGCCCGGCGGGCGGAGCGCCAGCGGGGTCGCGAGGGGACGGGTGACCAGCAGCGGCACCACATTCGGGTGCGCCATCGCCAGCCGCCGGTAGTCCCGCCCGATCGCGCGGAGCTGCGCGGCCCAGTCGGGATCCGCCGGGTCCACCCTGAGCTGGTCCAGGACCATCTCGACCACGCCGTCCAGCAGGGCCGCCTTATTCGGCGCGTGCCGGTAGAGGATCATCGGGTCCCGGTTCAGCGCGGCCGCCAGCCGCCGCATGGACAGCGCCCCGGCCCCGTCCCGGTCGATGATCTCCAGGGCGGTGGCCAGCACCACATCCGGGGTGATCTTGCCCTCGCCGATGTCACCGCTCCCGTCTGCGAGTCGCCGGCTTCTGCGGCCGCCGCACATCCCGTAACAGTGTAGACCGACACTGTTGACAGCAGTCCGGAAAAAGCGTTGGCTGTAAAGAACAACGCATCGCGCTCGAGGTGCCGGCCGGTGCCCGCTGACGGCCTCGCGCCGCCAGCGGGACACGCCCGGCGGCGCGAGGCACCAGAGACGAGACGCGCCCGGCCACCGTGCGCTCGGAACCAGGAAGGCATCACGCGGCCGGGCACGATCTGCTTCCCCGCCCCGCCCTCCCGCACCCCGCCATTTCACGCCCATAACGGTTTTCCCGCGGCCGGTCACCACCGCATAGCGATAATGCCGCCGGGTGACTGTATTATGGCCATAGCAGATCGTACGAAATAGTGGAATCGTACGAAATTTCACCACCCTGCTCACCCGTGCACGGTGCCGCATCTACTGCCCCGGACCTCGGCGGTTCTCCTGGTTTTTCGTGAGCCGAGGCGAGCATGGCAACGATTTACCCGCCAGCAGTATCCCCGGCGACGGTCGCGCGGGCCCTGGCGGGCCGGGTCCTCCGGGAAACGCTGGACCGCCTGGATGACCGGGAACTGCTGGGCATCGTCGGGTCGCTGGAGGCGGCCAGCGAGTCGCGCGCCGCGGCGTGTGAGCTGCTGGTAGCCCGTTACCGCAACCTGGTGTCCTCGTGCGTGCAGCGGTACCGGGGCAGCCTGAGCCGGCCGAGGACCTGATGCAGGTGGGGTACGTCGGCCTGATGAAGGCGATCGGCCGCTTCGACCCGGCGGTCGGCGGCAACCTTGCCGCCTACGCGCAGGTGTGCATCAGCGGCGAGATCAAGCGGTACTTCCGGGACAAGTGCTGGCCGGTCCACGTCCGGCGCTCCATGCAGGACCTGGTCCTGGAGGCCCGCAAGGCGGCCAGCCAGCTGACCCAGGACCTGGGCCGGGCGCCGACCGAGTCCGAGATGGCCCGGCACCTGCACGTCAGCGCTGACGATGCTCGGGACGCCCAGCGCGCCGAACTGGCCCTCCGGCCGTCCTCGCTCGACGCGCCGGTGGGCGGCCCGGCCGGCGAGATCACCCTCGCGGACCTCCTCGGCGAGGAGGACCGCGCGGTGGAGCACATGCTCGGCATGCGGGCCGTCGCCGCGCACTGGGGCGAGCTGGCCCCGCGTGAGCAGCGGATCCTGCGGATGCGCTTTCCACGACGACATGACCCAGGCCCAGATTGGCCAGCAGCTCGGCATCTCCCAGATGCACGTCTCCCGGCTGAGCGCCCACGCCCTCGGCTACCTCCGCCAGCGCCTGCTGGGCCCGCCTGAGCACCGGCCCGGGGCCAGCCCAGCCGCAGCCCTGTGATCAGCGGAGCCCCCGGATCCCTCCCGGTGCCGGCGAAGGTCCTGCCAGGACAGTTCAGACGACTCTGCCGGTCCGGGCCCGGGGGCCGGAAGATGGAACCGAAGTGCGGCTCGGAAGAAGGCGAACACGTGTCTGGACAGAATGGAACTCGTCCCCGGATCGTGGCCGGAGTAGACGGATCGCCGTCCTCCCTGGCCGCACTCCGCTGGGCCATCCAGCAGGCCAGGCTGACCGGCGCGACCGTGGACGCCGTGATCGCGTGGCACTATCCCGTCCTCGCCGTCCCGCTCGGGCCGGCGGCTCCCGGGGCGATCATGGACACCACCGACTTCGAGAAGGCCGCCGACGAGGTCGTGACCGATGCCATCGGCGCCGTGGAGAGCGGTAGCGACGTCCGGGTCAGCGCCCTGGTGAAGGAAGGCAACGCCGCCCGGGTTCTGCTCGACGCCGCAGCGGGCGCGAATCTGCTGGTCGTCGGCAGCCGCGGGCACGGCGGTTTCGCCGAAGCGCTGCTGGGTTCGGTCAGCCAGCATTGCGTGCACCACGCTCCCTGTGCCGTGGTCATCGTCCGCGGCGATGGGGCACACTGACGGGTTCAGCGGTCAGCGGGTTCAGCCGCCGGCTGCCCGGCGGTACCGGGCCCCGAGCAGGCGGAGGTGCTCGGCCAGCGCCGCCCGATGCACAACGCGGCCCCCGGATTTGTGTCACCGCGCACAGTGCATTGCGCGCCGCGCGGCGTGCATACTCCACCCACTGCGCTGCCTGGTCTGCGTCTTCTGTTCCGCCCGGTCCGTCACGTCCGGCCTCCAGCAAGGGAGCACGGTGACCATGAAAACCAGCGGTCCGGCCAGTTCCGGCGGCTCCCCCGACGGCGGCTCCCCCGACGGCGGCTCCTCCCACGGCGGCTCCTCCCACGGCGGCTCCTCCCACGGCGGCTCCTCCCACGGCGGCTCCTCCCACGGCGGCTCCTCCCACGGCGGCGCGCCACGGCGTCCCGGCGTGCCGCGACGGCAGTTCCTCACGGGGGCGGGGCTCGCCGGCGCGGGCGCCTTCGTGGCCAGCGCCGCGGGCCTGGGCACCCCCAGCGCGCTGGCGGCGACCCGCACGAGTGCGTCCCGGCGAGCTGGTCCGGCCACGGGCGGTCCGGCCACGGGCGGTCCGGCCACGGGCCTGCCCGGCCTGAGCGAGGTGTGGGGGTGGGAAGAGCAGCTCGTCCGGTTCGGAACCCGCTACACGGGCAGTCCCGGTCATGTCGCCTACGTGGACTGGCTCACCGCCCAGCTGTCCGGGGTACCCGGCTTCAGCGTGCAGACCGACCGGCTCACCTTCAACCGGTGGCTGGCCCGCGACTTCGCGCTGCGGGTGAGCGTCCCCGCGGCCGTCGGCCAGTCGGGTCCGGTCCCGCTGACCTACTACTACCCGTACTCCGGCCAGACGCCGCCCGGCGGAGTGACCGGCAAGCTGGTCGATCTCGGTACCTACGTGCCCCCCGGCACCCCAGCCTTCTGGGCTCCGGCCCAGGGCGCGATCGCGCTGGTGCGGACCGCGCCGTCGGTCTTCGACCTGGACCTGGGCCAGACGGCCACGGGCGGCTACGAGCCGGGGAAGCCCTCGGCTCTGGCCGCCGCGGACTACACGGCCTACGCGGCGGCGCTGACCCATCCGGCCTGGCAGGGCATATTCGAGCCGGTCCCGCTGCTGCGAGGCCAGGAACGCCGGGGTGCTCGGCGTGGTCTGTGCCTGGACCGGGATGCCCGACGACGAGGTCATCAACCAGTACAATCCGTTCACCACGTCTTATCCGGCCGCCTCCGGGCTCGCCACCCCGTCCGATCCCGGCTGCCCCGCGGTCTGGGTGGGCGACTCGACCGGGGCCGAGCTGTCCGGACTGGCCGCCAGCGGGCAGGCCAGCGCGACGCTGGTGCTCACCGCGGACATCACCGTGGGCGCCGCGACCGAGACCGTCTGGGGCTCGCTGAAAGGCTCGGGAAACACCGGCCAGAACATCATCCTCAACACCCACACCGACGGCCCGAACGCCACGGAGGAGAACGGCGGACTCGGGCTCGTCGCGCTGGCCAGGCACCTGGCCAGCCTGCCCGCGCGCAACCACGACATGTACTTCGCGCTGGTCACGGGGCACTTCCAGCTTCCGCAGTTCACCCAGACCATCCCGGACCCGAAGAACGCCGAGATCGGCAACGGCGCCATCAGCGTGTGGATGCTGGACCACCCGGACATCTACCAGGCCGCCGCGCTGGGCGTGACCGTGGAACACCTCGGCGCGACCATGTGGACGAACGACCCCCTGACCGGGCAGTACGTCCCCACCGGCGGCCCGGAGTGGGGCGTCACGTACACCATGCCGCGGGACATCCTCAGCCTGGCTAACACCGAGCAGGCCGCGTACCTCGCCGCGGTCGCGGCGACCAACGCGAGCGGCTGGCCGGATTACCCAGTGGCTGCCGTGCGACCCGCCATCGCCTTCCCCGTCTACCTGGGCGAGGGCTCGTCGCTCTACGCGGCCGGACTCGGCACTGTCTCGCTGTGTCCCCTTCCCACCTACCTGTTGCAGGCCGGGGATGCCCAGCATCCGCAACTACTCGACCTCGATAAGATCGACGAGCGCCTGATGTACGGCGAGATTCTCACCTTCGCCCGGGCCATCGAGGCTCTCGACGCAGCACCGGCATCCGCCCTGTAGGCGCGGCAGCCAACAGGGCCGCACGATAGCCAACTGGGCCCCACGATGGAGCCTGCTTATGATTCGCCGGGTCTTCCGCCTCGCCGCGCTGGGAGCCGCGGCCGCCCTGGCCACGCTCTGTCTCTCCGCCCCGGGCCTCGCCGCCCCGGCCGGGGCCAGCTCGTCGGCATTGCCGCGGCTTGACATTACCGGCGTCTACGTCGCCGGCGTCTCGTCTGGTGGCTTCATGGCCACCCAGCTGCAGGTCGCCTACTCGGCCACCTTCGACGGGGCCGGCGTCATGGCCGCCGGCCCCTACGATTGCGGCCAGGGCACCGTGATCGAGTTCGCCACCTGCGACATAGGCGCCACCCTGCCGGCCCTGGAGCAGCAGGCGGTCACCTGGTCGGACGACGGACGCATCGACCCCGTCCCGGACCTGGCGGGCAAGCCCGTGTACGTCTACCACGGCACCGCCGACCCGGTAGTGAACGCGCTGGTGTCAGCGTCCGGCGTTGACTTCTACCGGCACTTCGGGGCCAAGGTCGAGTATCACGACTCGGACCCGGCGGGCCACGGCTGGCCGACCCCGGACGGCGTGCTGCCCTGCTCCCTGACCAGCCCGCCATTCCTGGTCAACTGCGGAGACGATCCCGAGGGCCAGATGCTCACGCAGTGGCTCGGCCGCGTGAACCCGCCGAACACCGGCACCCCGGAGGGGACGCTCTCGTCCTTTGACCAGGATCCCTACGCGCCAGGAGGCAACGCCCCGGCGCTGAGCATGGACAAAGACGGCCTGCTCTACACGCCGCCCGCGTGCGCCAGCGGCGCACCCTGCACGCTCGTCGTGGCCCTGCACGGCTGCCTGGGCGGCAAGTACCTGCTCGGCGACGAGTTCCCCGAGGAGGCCAATCTCGACCCCTACGCCGATACCAACCACCTTGTAATTCTTTACCCGCAGGCGATCGCCAGCGTTATCCCGGTCAACCCGGAAGGCTGCTGGGACTGGTGGGGCTACGACGGGCCCAATTTCGCCGTGAAAGGCGCCCCGCAGATGGTCGCCATCATGAACATGGTCCACGCCCTGGGCGGCTGACCGGGAAAAGGCAGCCGATCTATTAGCGGCGATCACCGCGTTGGGGATATCGTGCGGGCCATGCCCCAGGTAACGGCCGCGCCGCCCGGCGGGTTACCGCCGCCCGGCGGATCTGTCCCGCCCGGCGGATCGGCGCCGCCCGGCGGATCAGTGCCACCCGGCGGATCAGTGCCACCCGGCGGATCGGCGCCGCCCGGCGGATCCGTGCCGCCCGGCGGATCGGCGGCGCCCGGCGGATCGGTGGTGGCCAGGCTCGCGGCGGATCTGATCAGCGAACTCGACCGCCTGACCGACCAGCTCGTGACCAGGCTGCGGGAGACCGACGAGTCCTACCTTCCGGTCGACGTCGCTGACCTGCGCCGCACCGTGCACGCGAACCTGCGCAACTACCTCACCGATCTCGCCAGCCAGAGCAGCCCGAGCACCGTCTCCTCGCGCGACACCGCCAGGCGCCGGGCCCGGCAGGGCGTTCCTCTTGGCTCGGTGCTGCACGCCTACCGGCTCGGGTTCCAGGTGATCTGGGCGGCGCTCGGCGACCGGGCGCTGCGGGAGGGCCAATCGTGCCTCGATGGCCTGGTCCGTGAGTCAACGACGGTCTGGGCCTGGGTGGATACCAGCTCCGAGGCCGTCAACACGGAGTACCACGAGGCGCTGATCGACTCCGCCCGGCACGACGAGCAGCAGCGGATGCTGCTGCTGGACGCGCTGCTCGAAGGCCGGCTGGGCGAGTGGAAACTGCTCGGCGGCAGCCTGCACGCCATCGGGCTGCCCGAGCACGGCCCTTACCTGGTGGTCTCAGCGGAGACCAGGGACGCTGGTCTCGAGAACCTGCGCGCCCCCGACCAGTATCTGCGCAGGCACGGCGTGGCGTCCGCCTGGCGGCTCCGGCCCGATGAGCAAGTGGGGCTGATCGCCGTGAACCGGGCCCCGGCCGTTCCCGCGATCAGGGAATTGCTGGCGAAGGGAGCCACCGGCCGGGTGGGGCTCAGCCCCCAGTTCGACGACGCCCTCGATGCGGGCCGGTCGCTGGAGATCGCGGCGGTGGCCCGCCGCTGCCTCCCGCCGGGCAGCACCGGGGTGGCCACCATCGACGACGAACCGTTGGCGACGGTCCTGGCGAGTGCGCCGGACATCTCCGTCCGGGTTGTCCGCCATCTCCTCGGCCGGGTCGCCGATCTTGCCGCCGCTGAGCAGGATCTCCTGCTGGGCACCTTGCGGACATGGATGGACTGCGGCGGCAACACCTCAGCCGCGGCGCGCGAGCTGTACTGTCACCGCAATACTGTCCGGAACAGGCTGCAACGGGTTGAGGAACTTAGCGGCCAGTCCCTGAGTGACCCGCGCGGCATCGCTGGTCTGTCCCTCGCGGCCGAGGGAGCCCGGCTGCTCAGGGACAGGCTGACGGGCTAGCCGTTAGTTAGCAGCTTAGAGCGCTCCTTTTCGCGCGGGCGCGGCTGAATACGCATGCCATTCACAAACCTCATCCGCCACGTCGGCATCATGGCTGCCTTCTGTTTCTTGGACGACAGCAGAACAGGACGTCAGCTGTCACACGCCGTTAACACAGACAAGCGCAACGTTGTGTACGTTGGACACCGACACGAATGTCCGGTGGAAAATCGTCAGAATAAGCGCTCCCCCAGGAGTGATGAGAGGTGAGGCCTCATGACCAAATCGCCTAACTCCCGGCCCGCTGCCCATGCGCCAGCACGAGGGGCAGCGCCGCAGCCGGCTTACCGGGAGCATGCCCGCTCCTACGATCTGAGGACGGGCGTAGCCCGGGGTTATCGCCGGGCAGTCGTCGAGGCGCTCCCGGTCCGCCGCGGGCAGGTGGTCCTCGACGTGGGATGCGGGACAGGACTATGCCACGACTCGCTCCTGGACAAGGTCGGCCCTCAGGGTGGCGTGGTCGGCATTGAGGAGTCACCGGAAATGGTGGCGGTGGCGCGCGAGCGCATCGAGCAGGAAGGCTGGGGTAACGTCACGGTCGTCCAGTCGTCGGCCGAGGACGCGCAGATCGCGGAAACCGCGGACGCCGCCCTGTTCTGCGCCGTCCACGACATCATGCAGTCCCCGGACGCGCTGCGGAACGTCCTGGGCAAGCTGCGTCCTGGCGCCGGGGTGGCGGCTGGCGGCGGCAAGTGGGCCGCGCCCTGGATGGTCGGCCTGAACCTGCCCGTGACGATGCTCCACGCCCCTTATGTGCGGAGCTTCGAGGGGTTCGACCGGCCGTGGCATCATCTCGAGCAACTGCTCGAGGACGTGCACGTCCGCGAGGTAGCGCTCGGCAGCGGGTACATCATGACTGGTCAGGTGCCGACGCAGACCCGGCCCGCGGTCCTGGCTCACTAGCGGTGGACGCGGCGGGTTCAGGATGCCTGGCTCAGGGTGCCTGGCCCAGGGTGCCTGGCGGGCGCCGGTCATGTCAGGCTGGCGTGCGCGGCCTGCTGGCGGGGGCTGGTTCTGCCGACCAGCAGGCCTCGAGCAGTGCGCGGGCGAACAGGTGCGGCGCGTTGACGCAGGCCCCGTGATCGCCGTCCACGTAGCAGACCGATGCGCCCGGGATCGCCCGGGCCAGCGCCAGCTGGCGGGCGGGCGGCACGACGTGGTCCCGGGTGGTGATGATCACCGCGGCCGGCACATCCACCTGGCCGATCCAGCTGTCGGAGTTGAACCCGCAGACGGCTTGCATGGCCGAGATGGTGGTGGCCAGCGTGGTCCGGCTCAGCTGGGCGCGGACCCACCGGCGGGTGGCCGGGTCGTCAATGCGGCCCAGCAGCCCCATGCCGAAGAAGTCCGCGCCCATCAGGTGCAGCATCGGGTTCCAGCGCAGCGCCGCGGCCATCGCCGGGACCGCCAGAGCGGCCATCTGCTCCATCGGTGATCCGCCGACGTTGCCCGCGGTGGAGCACAGCACGAGGCGGGACACCAGCGAGGGGTGCCGCCGGTACAGCAGCTGGGCGACCGTGCCGCCCATGGAGTAACCCACGGCCCCAATCGGGGGATATCAAGGACGCCGGCCAGCGCGGCGACATCGTCCGCGCAATCTTCCAGCCGGAACCGGGAACGCAGCGGGATCCCGTCACCATGGCCACGCAGGTCAGCAGCGACGACCCGGAAATGGCGCCCGAGCGTCGCGAGCACCTTCCCCCAGTTCAGCTCGGCCGTGCACGCCACCCCGTGGATCAGCATCAGGGTCTCCGCGCCTGGCGGCCCGGCGCACTCCCACACCCGCGTCGTCCCACGGCCGGGCAGTTCCACCAGCCGCGAATGCGGGGTCGCTGCTTCCCTAAGCATCCGGCGCTTCTCCTTTTCGCTGGGGCACGACGGCATCGGCCGCCTCTGTCAACCAGGAGCCTGAGCCACGGCGCCTGATGCCACAGCGCGCCGACCGCTTGGTCTGACGCCTTGGCGACCGTGTCAGCAATTTCTTTGGCGCAGTGCGTGCCTCCGAGCGCAGGCAGCCGTGTGCCTCCGGGGCCGGGGCGTGTGCCTCCGAGCGCAGGCAGCCGTGATGCAAGATCGCGGCGATACGGTCGCTGGAGCGTCCCGATTGAGGCCTGGCCGGCCCACCGTCGACCCAGGACCCCCGGATGCCGTTCCACGACCTGACGACACCCGGCTCGCGGCGATCCCGCCCGGTACCCACTCGGCGCTCAGCCGTTCGCGGACGCTCATGAGGCCCTTCCTCGGTAACTCAACCACGTCACCGAGGTCCAGAGCGACGTCACCAGGCTGCCCCCACTACAACCAAGCCCAGGGCGAAAGAAATCAACTGGATTTACCATACGCTTAGCGAAACACCTGGGCAACGGCAGCGCCGTCACCCTCGCGAGCACGCCGAACGCACCCACCGCGCAACCACCGTCAGTCGGCTCAACCACTCCTCAGCCCACTGCGAGCTACATGACCACGCCTCTTTCTATCCGCTTCGACGCTGTCCCGCTGGCGCGGTTGCGGCGCCGTGCGGGCGCGGTTGCGGCGCCGTGCGGGCGCCATGGCCGGCTCAACGACCTCCGCGCTAGCGCAGCGGCTCATCGACGAAGGACTGCGGATGGCTGACTACCCAGGGGTGATCTTCAAAGACGGGCCGTCCGGCCGCCGGGCTGCCCTCGCCTACGGGCCAGACATCTGGGAAATCATCAAGTTCCTGCGTGAAGTCGACGAGCGCGGCCCAGCCGCGCTAGACGCGGCAGCCGAGGTGTTCGCCGTCAACGCCAGCCGGGTCGCCACCGCCGTCAGCTACTACGGGGACTACCGGGACGAGATCGATGCCGAGATCAGCGAGGCTGATGAGGCGTCGGCCCGGGCCGAGGAAGCATGGCGGGTATAACGGCAGCTCATCGCATGAGCCATCCGGGAACTGGCCGCCTGGTGCTGATGAGATGTTCTCCCTCGGCCATCGCTGCTGCACCATGCGACCTGGGCCAGGACGTGATCGCTGCGGCTGAGCGCGCCGAACTGCGGGCCATGAGCGATGACGAAGTCAACACCTGGGCACCTGCGGGGATCCTCTACATCAGCAGCCGCGCCTTCCCCCCTCAAGAAAGAATCCCAGCCCCTGATCCAGACTCTCCACGCCTTTATGGTCAACGGACCACCTGAGGCACCACTCACCAAGGACTGGCTCCTTAACCGGGCAAGTCGCTAATTTCCGGCACCGTTAGAGAGGCTAGAGTGACCGCCGCGAACGCGCGGGCCAACTGGCCGTGGGCCTAGGTCACCTTCCCCAGCTGGTAGTACGCCAACTCCATCGTTCGTGGTGTAAGGCGGCTTCCTGAGCGGTGGGGTGAACACCAGGAATGGCATGAACCTCTCCCGGACGTTCTCCCAGACCTCGACGGCCTGGGGGGTACAAATGGCGAATCGTCGAAGAATGCCTGCGACATCAGCCGATCATGGTGCCGGCGCTGTGCACAATGAGTTATTCTTGACCGCTTTGCCCGAGAACCCGGTCAACCGGAGAAAGCTCAAAGAATAGGCGTCGCAGTCCGGCGATTATCAATACTTTCACTTCTCTTTCTAACGGGCGGTGCTTGGCCATGTTGACATTCGTCAGCTGACTCTCGTAGTGGCTTGATGCCTGGAGCAGTTGGTGAGCCGACTATCATGTCGTTTCCATTCCACGCAGAGGGCCGCTTATCTGCGGCTCGCTTGGTGTGTGCATTACGTCTCGACTCACAATCACCCAGCCAATGGCTATAGAAGCCCACATGGCACGATTGTCATTTATATCTCCGGAAATCATCGCATTAACAGTGAAGAACACGGCCATTCCGAGCAACGCCGCCGAGTACGCGCTGACCGCATTCGCGCGTAGCCGCCGCAGCCCGCACCATAGGAACACGATCACAGCTATCCCTGCGATCCATCCTGCTTCACCAGTAACCTCAAGCAGTAGGTCATGCGGATACATCAGCCCGAACTGGCCCAGGAGCCCGGGGGCGCCGAGGTTCCCCAGCCCACCCCAGCCCGCCCCCCAAGGGTGGCCTTGGATGTATCCCCAGGCCTCGCCCCAGAGCATCACCCGCGCCTGCGAGGACGTGCCCGCCGCGTTGCCGGCCAGCAGCGTGGAGGAAATGCGCCCAACAGCACCCGTCGTGTCACCGCGCAGCCAGTACCACACCAGGAAGCCGCCAACGGCGACGAGGGCCACGCGCACAAGGCGCCGTGCGCCTGAGACGGGCGCGACGACTGCCACGGCGGCAGTGGCCATGGCAGCGGCGAGCACAGGCCCCCGCGAGCCCGACAGGAACAGCGGGACCGTCACGGCCGCGCCCGCCAGCAGTAGCCACCCGCGACGGCGATGCCCGACCAGTGCCAGCACCAAGAAGCCCACTACGGCGACGCCGGCCGTCCGTCCCGCACCGATGGCATTCGACCCGTCCAGAGCCAGCCGGTAGACCGCTCCGTCGGACGCGGGGGGAGCCGGCGAAAATGCGGCCCCGGCCGCCAGCACGCAGCCCAGTCCAATCTGCATGATCACCCAGATCCGTTGCCGCCTCTCCGACTGGAGCAGGAACAGCGGACCTAGGGCGGCCAGGAGCGTCAGGGTGAATAGGTACAAGGTCTTGCTGGATCCGTACGCGGTGGGAGCGTGCAGGAATGCGGCGGGAACGAAAGTCGCCCAGATCGCCAGTACTACGCCCGTCCCGCGTGGCACGTCGCTGCGAACCACAACCGCGATCACCCCGCCGAGCACCAGCACGGCACCCAGCAGCGTTAGGTCTACCGGCATCCACGACAGAAACGGATTAGCCTTGAAAATCCCTGCGTACACAAGGATCAGGACCGTGAAGGGCGCCGCATAATCGCGGGAGCAGCGGCGCACACGAGGGTGGCGTCCAGCAACCGGATGGTGGTAGTTGGGCCAGAGGCGCGGTGCGCTGGGTACTTCAGGTTCCGTGGTCGTATGTGGCACTTGGGATCCCCAGGATCAATCTTCGGCAGTGGCCACGGCATTGACGGCCGAGGCAAGCGCCGTCAAATCGCCGATTGACAGTGTGGGGTGCACGGCGAGGGACAGCACCTCGCGCGCGCCGCGCTCGGTTCCGCAAAGGGTCCATCTTGCGCCCGAAGGACGGCAGCCGGTGGCTGGGGGCCGGGTAATCAATGCCGGTGCCGACCCCATGCTCCCTGGCCAACGTCCTGGCGAAGCCGTCGCGGTCATAGGGGATCCTGATCGTGTACTGGTGATACACGTGGATAGCGCCGACGGCATGGACGTCGGGCATCCGCTCATTGAATCCTGCTACCTCATATTCGTACCTACGCTGCATGCCTTGGATGCGCATCAGTCGGACCGAGATGAGCACCTCGTCTCCCGGGCTGGCCCTGGCGCCGAACAGGCCGGTCACACCGGGTTTGAGGGCAACGCGGTCACGGCCGACGGCCAATTGGCCGCCGTGGTCTCGCTCGAAGACGGCGACCTCCGGGCCGGCGATCACCCCGCTAGGCAGAGCGCGGCCCACCGCGGTGCACTCCTCGTCGCCGCCCAGTGGTGCAGGTGACACCGACTGGTTCCCAATCCGCGATGGTCTTGATCGAGCCGTCGGGCGTGGCCCCGCGGATGGCGATCGTTCTTGAAAACACCGGCTGGACCCACGAAGACTCCCCCGGTCTCGGCGGGCTCCCGGATCTGGGCAAGCCACAAGAGAGACGTACCCTGCCGGAGGCGGGCGCCGGGCGACGTCCGCACCCGGCATGATGCGCAGGTCCGCGAGCTGCTCATTCATCACGTAATGATTATAATATATAACTCTTAGTTACCAAAATCTCGGCGGCGACCAGGAACTGAGCTGCGACCCAGCGCTGCCGCTGGGGCATCTACACATTGCGCCTTGCAGGTGGTACTTGCCGTCACGCAGCAAGATGTCGGCACGCGCCAGCGATGAACGGCAGTGCCCGCCGACGGGAGATGCCCTTGCGCGCCTGTCCCGAGACAGTCGTGCCGCTCGCGTGTGAGCCGCTCTGGGCAGATGCCCCCGAGGACGATCGGCACCATGTCTCACAGCTTGTCACTTTCTGTATATACTACGATGCAAGGAGTAATCGACAAAGTCTGCACGGATCAAGGTCTGGAGGCCCGAGACGCCGTGGATCTGCGCGCTTTCGGTTACCTGATCCGGGATCACTGGAAGCTGATCGCCCTGGTTACGGTCCTAGCTGTGGGGGTCAGCATCGCGGTTACCGCGCGGATGACACCGCGCTATGCGTCAACCGTGACGTTCTATGTATCGACCAACACGCCCAGCACGAATCCGTCCCTCGCCTACCAGGGCATACTGTTCGGCCAGCAGGCCGTGCTGTCGTATGCGGACCTGCTCAACAGTCCCCGCCTGGCCAATTCTGTCGTCAGCCAGCTCAGGCTTCCCGTGACGGCATCCCAGGTGGCAGCCGAGATCAAGGCGACACCCATTCCGCAGACCGTGCTGCTGACCGCCACCGTGACCGATACCTCCCCGCGGCGAGCGCAGCTCATCGCCTCAGCCGTGGGCGCGCAGTTCGTGAAGCTGGTGTCGGCACTTCAGCGACCGGTGGGCGACCAGCAGGCCACGATCCAGGCGGTAGTCGTTGGGCCTGCGACCCGTCCAGGCTCCCCTGTCTCACCCAAGCCGACCAGGAACGTCGGCATCGCGCTCGTTCTTGGCCTGGTCATCGGTATAGCGTTCGCAGTTGCCCGGCGCTCGCTCGACACGACTATCAAGTCGGCCGATCAGCTGACCGCCCTGACCGCCGGAACACCGGTCATCGGCACGGTCCCCTTTGATGCCAGCGCACGCAAGCACCCCCTGGCCGCGAACAGCGATGTCCCTCAGCGCCCACTGGAGGCCTACCGCAAGATCCGCATCAACCTGCAGTTCATCAGCATCGCCGCGCCCTGCAAAGCGCTGCTATTCACCAGCCCGGTGCCCGATGAAGGCAAGAGCTCAGTCGTCTGCAACCTGGCGATCGTGCTGGCCCAGTCCGGCCAGCGGATCGTCGTGGTCGAGACCGATCTGCGGCGGCCGCGGGTAGCCAGCTATCTCGGGCTGCCGAGGAGCCCAGGCATCACCGACGTTCTCACCGGAAAGGTGGATATTGACGAGGCGACCCAGACGTGGGGCAGGCCGTCGTTCGACTTCCTAGACAGCGGCCCCACGCCACCCAACCCGAGCGACCTGCTCGGCTCTCAGCGAATGAACGAGCTCATCACGCAGCTTAGGCAGCGCTACGACATAATTCTCCTTGACGCGCCACCCTTGCTGCCTTTCGCCGACGCGGCCGCAACCGCGCCGGCCAGCGACGGCGCCATCCTCGTAGTCCGCTTCGGCAAGACACACATGGCAGATGTACGGCAAGCCAACGAAGCCCTGAGCGCAGCCGGAACCTCCCTCCTCGGCAGCGTCTTGACCATGGTCCCACCCAGGCAGCGCAGGGAATACGGCCACGGGTACAGCGACTATCAGCCGACACACGACGACCCCAGATTGCAGCGGATCAACGAGCACCCAGACCAGGCAAAAACTGGGGGGAGCGTATGAATCACTCAGCCCCTGCCGACCCCTCTCATAAGCTAACGGACGCCAGGGTAACTGTGGGTGCGAAGAAGGAGTGGCCTATGGCTGCGCGCGTAATGGCGAGCGCTGACGTTGACCCCGGCGCCCGGCTTGGGGATGGCACGTCCGTGTGGCATCTTGCCCAGGTCCGGGAGGGCGCCGACATCGGTTCCGGTTGCATCATCGGCCGTGGCGCGTACATCGGGGCCGGTGCCCGGGTCGGCGATCACTGCAAGATCGAGAACTACGCCCTCGTCTACGAGCCCGCACTGCTCGAGGAAGGCGTCTTCGTCGGCCCGGCCGTAGTCCTGACCAACGACCGGCTTCCGAGGGCGATCACGCCCGGCGGTTATCTAAAAACGGACCAAGACTGGGAACCGGCCGGGGTGACGGTACGCCGCGGGGCATCGATCGGCGCCCGCGCGGTGTGCGTCGCACCCCTCACCATCGGCCGGTGGGCACTCGTCGCCGCCGGTTCGGTGGTGGTGAAGGACGTTCCCGACTTCGCTGTCGTCGCCGGTGTCCCCGCCCGGTTTGTCCGCTGGACGGGGCGGGCCGGTCTCCCTCTGCTAGCAGCCGGCCATGCGCGCTTCCGTTGCCCGCAAACCGGTGCCGTGTATGCCGAATCCGGCGAGATTCTCAGGGAGGAAGCATCATGATTCCTGCTGCCCGGCCTCTCCTTGGTGAGGAGGAGCGCGCTGCTGTGGACCAGGTGCTCCGGACCGGGATGATCGCCGGGGGCCCGGAAGTCGCCGCGTTCGAGCAGGAGTTCGGCGCCCAGCTCGTCGCCGGCCGTAGCTGCGTCGCCGTCAACTCCGGCACAGCCGGCTTGCATCTGGGCCTGCTCGCTGCGGGGGTCGGGCCGGGCGATGAGGTGATCGTCCCGTCGTTCACCTTCGCAGCGACAGCCAACTCGGTCGCGCTGACCGGCGCCACCCCGGTGTTCGCCGACATCGAGCCGGACCAGTTCTGCCTCGACGCCGTTGCAGTCGAGACCGCAGTGAGCGAGCACACCACAGGGATCATGCCGGTGCACCTGTACGGGCATCCTGCGGACATGACCCGGCTGGGCGCGGTGGCCGGCAGGCACGGGCTGGCGATCTATGAGGACGCAGCCCAGGCCCACGGGGCCGGTGGCAGGGCCGTCCGGTGGGCACCTTCGGCACCTTCGGGATGTTCAGCCTGTACCCCACCAAGAACATGACCTCAGGCGAGGGCGGCATGGTGTCCTGCGCGGACGCCCAGCTGGCCCACACGATTCGGCTGCTGCGCAACCAGGGCATGGAACGCAGCTACGAGAACGAGTTGGTCGGCTTCAACGCACGGATGACCGACGTCCACGCGGCCATCGGCCGGGTCCAGCTGGCGAAGCTGCCCGGCTGGACCCAGCAGCGCCAGAACAACGCGAAGTTCCTCGACGCCAACCTGGCCGGGGTCATCGTCCCTCCGGTGGCCGACGGTGCCGTCCACGTCTACCACCAGTACACGATCAGGGTCCCCGAGGACCGCGACGGCTTCGCCAGGGCACTGGCCAGCGAACACGGCGTCGGCACCGGCATCTACTACCCGATCCCCAGCCACCGGCTGCCGTCCTTCGGCCTCACCCTGGATCTCCCGGAAACCGAACGCGCCGCCCGAGAGGCACTATCACTGCCAGTCCACCCCGCCCTGTCCGCCGACGACCTCGCGGTAATCGCGGACGCCGTCAACACCGTCGCCAAGGCCGGTACCTGATGCCCAGACTCAGGGCCCCCTCCGTGGCACCCCGGAGTACAGATGCGCACATGACCAAGGCCGAGAACATCCATATCTCTCCGGCCCCCATCGTGAACGCGGGCCGGATCTTCAAGGAAACGCTGACCGTCGCACGGTCAGGCCTGTTCTCCAGCGTAATCATTTGCGGCACCCCCCAGCCGGGACTGCCCCGCCAGGAGGACCTGACATATGGCCGCCGGATCGAGCGTGTCGGGTCAGCGGTCACGACCCGGAACTCGCATGCGCTTGGACGAATCCGGAAGCAGCTGTCCTGGTCCATGAAGGTATTCAGGCTCTACTCCCGTAGCGACGTCGGCGCCGTCAATGCCCATTCTGTTGCCGTTCTGCCGGTGTGCTACCTGCTGAGCCGTCGGCTCGGGGCGAAACTGATCTACGATACCCACGAGCTCGAGACCGAAAGCGTAGCTTCCACAGGGATCCAAAAAATAATCTTCAAAGGCATCGAACGACTGTTGATCGCTAAGTGCGATGCCATATTTGTGGTTAACGAATCAATCGCCAGCTGGTATGGAAAGCGATACCCGGGCACGCGGCCCGTGATAGTAAGGAATATTCCGTTGACTGAGGGTACCGGTCAGCCCACCGACGTTCGGAGCATGCTATCGATCCCAGCAGGAAAGCATTTGTTTATACACGTTGGCCACCTTGTCGAGGGACGCAACATCAGAGCAATACTTGAGGCGTTCTCTTCACCGGCAGTCAACGCCCACCTGATTCTCCTTGGCAACGGTCAATTTGAGAAAACAGTTCGCGACTATTGCATGAAGTACCCGAACATTCACTGGCTTGCGGCGGTCCCACCGACGCAAGTTGTTCGCTACGCTGCTGCATGCGATGTTGGACTTTGCCTGATCGAGCCGAGCTGCCTTTCATACAAGCTGTCTCTACCGAATAAGGCATTCGAATATATAACCGCGGGCATACCCTTCTTCTTCACAGATCTTCCCGAGGTAAAGCGTCTCCTGGGACCATCATTCGATAGGTGGCACGTCGCTGAGCCGCGACCTCGCTGATGTGGTCAGAGGACTCACGTCAAGCGCCATTGCTGAGGCAAAAGCTGACCTTGCCGCCATCCGGCTACCAACCTGGGGCGTAGAAGCCGAGGCGATGATTGATACATACTTCAGCCTACTAGCCCCTTATGGGTTATTGGCGCAATGCTGGAATTACCACCATCATATGACGCGACTGAGCGAAGGATCAGCCACGCCAAGCTTATGTACACTCCAACCAAAGCAACAGAATAGCAGCTAATTGCCCATACTGAGGACAGCCCTAGCATCCACGGGATATAGAGGCTTAGGACTGTCGCGCAACAGCGCTGGGTATCCCACAGCAGCAGAAGCCGATTCTGCCCGGTCATGCTGACTAGCAGAGAGAATGGCGCTACGACGAACTGCGCCAGCGCCCCGATCGACAGCACCGCGAGCAGTTGGCCTGCCTCGCGCCACTCTCGCCCGAGGATGAACGGCACAGCCCAGACAGCAAGAGCCGCAGCCAGGCCGCACGGAATGAAGCCAACGGCAAGCAGATCCCGCATGCCACTCCTGACGACTCGGACAGCAGATTGGTCTCCGCTGCGCAGCAGGCGCCCGACCTCGCCAACTATGGCTGAGCCTGCCGCTGTGCCTATGACGGTAAGCGGCACAACGATTATCCGCATTGCAATGGCCAGCTCCCCCACTGCCGTGGCGCCGAAGAAGAGGGATGTGAGAAGAACCGGAAGCACGCTTGTCACACTGTTGATGAATGCGCTGCTGCCGGCGGTGATCGCAAACAGACGGTTCTCGTTCCACAGCCTGACCATTCCCAGCCGCTTATTCTTGGGCTGGCTAAGGGTGGGAACCCAGTATAGGCGCGCCGCCCCGAAGCCCGCGAGCAAGGAGCCAACACTGGCGCTGAAAAGGCCTAGGAATAGCTGAAGGACGCCTAGTCCTGCATTCTGGGCAAAGTTGGCAATAGCTAGGCGACGGTAGTCCCTGGATCGCGTGAGCACGGCACTTCCGAGCAGCTGAAGGGACGCTAGGACAACGAGGACTCCCAACGATAGCCAGTAGACATTCACGTGCCACAGCGCCACCGCCACACAGGCGGACAAGGTCAGGGCGGCTCCCCATGCACATGTGGTGACAAATCCAAGCCGGACAAGCGCGCTGGCCTCGGCGTTATCGCTGACTTTCTGTGCCTGGACTTCGAGACGAAAGGTCGAGATTCCCACGAATATTGATGTGACTGCTGTGACCAGGGCAAAACTGCCGTACACCGCTGGGTCGAAGATACGGGTGATGAAAGGAGTCAGCAGGGTGCTAATCCCCAGCCCCAGCCCTCCGCCAATCAGTACGATGAAGCTAGCTTTCCGGACTTCCCCCTGGCCGTGAGAGATACTTCGTATTGTGCGCCCGAGCCTCCGCACCACGACCTGCGGGCTGGCCATATGCCGCATGCGGACCATCCCCTCTTTCGGCTTGCTCGACGAAACGGGCCGGTTGCGCAATGACAAGGGGCGCGAGCAGCATTCTATGCGTGAGAAGACACGTCAGCAGCGCCGAATTCGCCAGGTTGAGTGCCGGAGCGATGAGCAGCACCGTCGCTGCTCGCCGGTCGATATTCTGTGCCAGCCGGTCATAGATCCAGGAAAGCCGGCGAGGATGCGCGTGAACGGAGGCACGCCGGGATCGCCGAAATTGGCATAGGCGTCCGGCCACATGTTCGCGTTCGGGTCGAGTTGACGACGGTGGCATGGTGCCTCCCGAGTGCAGTGGCGACAGCCACAAGCGCCGCAGCGGCAAAGCCGATACGTACGCCTGTGGCGGCCGACCCCGCCGTTGAGGGAGTCTGGCGCAGCGCCAGCAGGAAAATCACGACCGTCAGCGCGGAGAACAGGACCGACTTGTAGCCCGTGATCGTGTAGATGAGGAGATCGCCGACTATCGCGGCCATGAGGGGCAGACCGCAAAGGAAGCGGAGGCCGTAGATGATGAACAGGGGATTGAATACGTTCGCTTGCCAGCTCAGCAGATAGGTGAGCACACCCCCTGCCCGCTCGATCGACGCGGCCCGTACGCCGTTGACACTGCTGAATGAAAGGAGCTGGACGTGCACGCCGAGCGTACAGAACATCAGGGCGCAGGCGACCGCTGACAGCAAGATCACTATCAGCCAGGGCCACCGCACAGACAGCCACTGGGCCGGGTCCCCCGGTGGATGGAGAAGCATAGAGCACGCCGCGAGTAGCACATAGGCGCCCGCGAGGCCGATGATGAGGTTTCCTGCGATTCCCGCGAAAAGCACGTCCGTCGTCGCGACCGTCAGCATCGGGATGACAACCAACGGCAGAAGCATGTACAGCACACCATCGAAGGGCTGCCGGTAACGGACCGCGGTAAATGCCGTGCATGGCAAGATCAGCCCCGCTACACGTCTCTGCGCCCGGGTCGTTGCCGACTGATACATCAGCCCCTGGTAACCGAACAGTGGCGCGAGGATCACTCGGTCAGCCCAGCAGGGCAGTCCGTAGCAGCTAAGGAATGCGGCGAATTGCATTCCTTTGCGGCAGCCTGGCCAGTCGGTCTCCATGAGTAGCCGCTTATTCGCTGCGTATAGCACAGTGGACACTCCGCCTTGTCAGAGTCGCCGAAGTTTCTGGCACGCCCGCGGCGGGCTCGCACCCCGGCTGCAGGCAGTGCCTTCCGACGGCAGCTCTGGGTAGGACCCAGCGGGCGCTGCGTAAATCCGGGCACATGCCAGCCTCTTGAAGGTTGGGGCGTGTATGACCCATGACTCCATAGTGTATAACCTTGACTACTTATAGTAAGTATAAGGTGACTGGGGGGTGTCGGGCGTTCGCACCCACCTACGGTGATACGCTCCGCGACCGGTTTTCGTTTGGCATGCCAAGGACTTGCAGGGGGATGTCTCCCCAACGCCCAGATTCGGTTATAGCGCGGCCATCTACCAAGGCCCTGACTCCGGGCAAGTCGTCGGGCGAGACCACCTTGTAGCTGGCGTGATCGGTGTGGATGATCACCGCATCGCACGGCTCGCCGAGGTGGTAGGGCTCGAGCCCGAGGTTGCGGAGCTCAGGGTCGCTGTACAGCGGGTCGTGCACCACGGGACAGGCACCGCGCAGCGCAAGCTCACGCACGACCGCAAACACGCCCGAGAACGCGGACTCCTTCACGCCCCCGCGGAAGGCCGCGCCGAGTACTGCGACCCGGAGTCCCGATAGTCCCCCGGTTAGCTCGGCGAGCCTCTCCACGGCCTGGGCCGGAACGGCTTCATTTACTTCCCTGGCCGTAGCCGGGAGCCGCGCGCCGGGATCACCCGCGAGGTAGAGCCGCGGGTAGATCGGTATGCAGTGCCCGCCGACGGAGATGCCCGGCCGGTGCAGGTGGCTGAACGGCTGGCTGTTCGCCGCCTCTATGACCTGGTAGATGTCGATACCAGCGGTACTGGCGAACCGGGCGAACTCGTTGGCCAGCGCGATGTTGACGTCACGGTAGGTCGTCTCGGCCAGCTTGGTGAGCTCGGTGGCCTCGGCGCTGCCGAGATCCCATACCCCGTTAGGGCGCGCCAGGTCGGGGCGCTCGTCGAAGTCGAGGATGGACGCATAGAAGATCGCCGCTCTCGCACCGCTGCCCGCGTCGATTCCGCCCACCAGCTTCGGGTACCGCCGGAGGTCGGCGAAGATCCGGCCGCTGGACACCCGCTCCGGGCTGTGGCACAGGGCGAAATCGCGGCCTAGGGTCAGTCCCGAACCCGCGCTGAGGGCTGGCGCGAACCGCCGCCGCGTCGTGTGCACCGGCAGCGTGGTCTCATAACTGACCAGAGTGCCCGGGCGGAGCCCGGCCGCCACGGCGGCGGTAGCCGAGTCGATGGCTGAGTAATCCGGCTCGCCCGCCGGGTCAGTCACCAACGGCACGACGATGACTACCACGTCGCTTTCCGCGACCGCCCCGGTGGTATCGGTGGTGGCAGTGAGCCGCCCCGCGCTGACCGCCGCAGCCAGCCGCTCGGCCAGGCCGGGCTCACCCGGGAAGGGCACGCGGCCGCCAGAAACGAGAGCAGTGGCTTCCGGGTTGATGTCGGCGCCGCTCACCCGCAATCCCTTGCTGGCAATCTGGACGGCAAGCGGCAGGCCGATCCGGCCGAGACCCACCACCGTCACCCGGCTGGTCATGAGATCACCCGGCCCGATCCGGCCAGCGCGGGATCAGCGCCGGGGAAAGCATCAGCTCGCCGGCGGCTATGTCTACTGAGGAGGAGGCGGCGTCAGAAGCTGATTGGACTGCGGCGGCGACCTCGATCGTCTCAGCCCCCTGCCGCATGGTGACGATATCGGCCGGCTTCCCGAGGATGGCGTCACGGAAGTTCTCGAGTTCAGTGGCCAGTGCTTCGGCCTGCCTATGGCAAAGCGGGTCAGATCGCCTTCGGATGCGCCGCAGAACGGGTGCGTACCGGGGCGGCGGCGGGCCGGGGCGGACCCGTTGCGCTGGAACCACAGTTCGGTTCCGAGCGTGTTGGCGATCAGGCAGCCGCGCTCGCCGGTCACGGTGACAACGCGTTCCTTTATCGCAGACACCCAGTTCACCAGGTGATTCGTGACGGTGCCATCGCGTAGCATCCCGCTCGCTATCACCATATCCTCGTGCAACCTGCCGCTTGGGGCGGCGGTGAATGCCGCCACTCTCATGTACGGGGAGCCCGTCAGCCACTCCGTCAGGTCGATGTCATGGGTGGCGAGGTCCATGATCACCCCGACATCGCGGATCCGCGGCGGGAACGGTCCCTGGCGCCGGGTGGCGACCTGGAACACAGTGCCGAGTTCGCCCTGGTCCAGCCGGACGCGAAGGGCGCGCGCGGCGGAGTTGTACCGCTCAATGTGCCCGACGCATCCGACCAGCCGGCGCTCGCCGAATGCCTTGGCCAGCAGGTGTCCGCTGGCCGGGTCGGCGGCCAGCGGTTTCTCGATCAGGGTGTGGACGCCCGCCTCGGCCAGCCGGAGCCCGATATCACTGTGCGCCAGCGTGGGCGCCGCCACCACGCATATGTCTATCCCGGCCGCCAGCAGTTCGTCCAGGTCAGCCACCGCCGGGAACCCATGCGCTGCGGCCTGGGCCAGCGGATCTGGGTCGGTCGCACCGACCAGTTCGATGCCGGGAAGGGTGCCCAGCACCCGGGCATGGTTACGCCCCATCGTTCCCAGGCCGACAATGCCAGCGCGCAGTCCACTCATTGGGTCCTCCCCAGGACGGTTACTCCGCAAGCTCGCGTCCGGGCCTTCGGCCCGGCTGCATTTCATGCATGCGCGCCTTGTCCACCAGGCGGGTGTAAAGCATGTGCGGCGAGCTGGCCTGCGGCACCTTGTAAGGTGGCGGACAGCATGCATTTCCTCCTGGCCGATGCCAGCCAGGTTGCGCTATCCGTATGTGCGGTGCAGTTTCGGGCATCATCTGCTGTCCTTCTCAACCTTCGCAATAGGATCGGCACCCTCGTAGTACGTCACGCCCTCACCGCGCATACCCGTCCAGAATGTGCGAACGATGATTTTCAGGTCCAGCCACGGACTCTGCTGCACGATATAGCGCAGATCCCACTCGATTTTCTCGGGCCAGCTCATCCGGTTGCGGCCCTTGACCTGCGCCAGCCCGGTCAACCCCGGCCGCACGCTCAGGCGGCCATACTGCCGTACGTCGTACCGCCGTACGTGGTAGAACGGTGATGGTCGCGGTCCGACCAGGCTCATCTCGCCGCGCAGCACGTTGATGAGCTGGGGAAGCTCGTTCAACAGACAACCGACGCAGGATTGCCCCGACCCGGGTGATCCTGGCCGAATCGGGGAAGCACGTCATCGGATAGCCCGGCCGCCGTCATCGACCGCAATTTGAGCACTACGAAGGGCCTGCCGCCGCGCCCGGCGCGTACCTCGCGGAAGAGGACGGGCGACCCGTCCGTCAGCAATATGGCTAGGGCGCAGACCGACCCCAGGGCCAGCGCCGGGAGCGCCACCAGGATCAGTACTGCCAGGTCGAAAGCGCGCTTTCCCGGATGGCGTGCGCCATCAGCGGCAGGCGCTGAGTGGGGACCGGTGCTGACGCGGCCGCCCTGCGTTCCATGGCCGCTCCGGGCACCCCATCGATGGGTGGCCATGTAGGTCCCCCGAGCCGGTATGAGCCCCGGAGCGGCGGCGGCGAGGCGGGCAAGATCCTCCCGGAGATTGCCTGCCTTCCGATGTGGATCGAGGCTCGCGAACCCGGCCGGGGCCGGCAGCCGCGCCACGTCCATGAATCCCCCTTCAACATCAGCTGTCACTATTTGTATTTGCTACGTTACTATAAGTAATAAGCCGTCTGTGCGAATCGATGTCCGGAGGGCCCGACACACCATGGTTATACGAGGTTTCTCTCACCTGATCCGGGACTCCTGGAAGCTGATCGCACTGGTTACTGCGCTGATCATGGTTGGCAGCGTCGCGCGGCGGCATCAGGTACAGAGGGCACCCGTGTATGCCGAATCCGGCGAGATTCTCAGGGAGGAAGCATCATGATTCCTGCTGCCCGGCCTCTCCTTGGTGAGGAGGAGCGCGCTGCTGTGGACCAGGTGCTCCGGACCGGGATGATCGCCGGGGGCCCGGAAGTCGCCGCGTTCGAGCAGGAGTTCGGCGCCCAGCTCGTCGCCGGCCGTAGCTGCGTCGCCGTCAACTCCGGCACAGCCGGCTTGCATCTGGGCCTGCTCGCTGCGGGGGTCGGGCCGGGCGATGAGGTGATCGTCCCGTCGTTCACCTTCGCAGCGACAGCCAACTCGGTCGCGCTGACCGGCGCCACCCCGGTGTTCGCCGACATCGAGCCGGACCAGTTCTGCCTCGACGCCGTTGCAGTCGAGACCGCAGTGAGCGAGCACACCACAGGGATCATGCCGGTGCACCTGTACGGGCATCCTGCGGACATGACCCGGCTGGGCGCGGTGGCCGGCAGGCACGGGCTGGCGATCTATGAGGACGCAGCCCAGGCCCACGGGGCCGGGTGGCAGGGCCGTCCGGTGGGCACCTTCGGCACCTTCGGGATGTTCAGCCTGTACCCCACCAAGAACATGACCTCAGGCGAGGGCGGCATGGTGTCCTGCGCGGACGCCCAGCTGGCCCACACGATTCGGCTGCTGCGCAACCAGGGCATGGAACGCAGCTACGAGAACGAGTTGGTCGGCTTCAACGCACGGATGACCGACGTCCACGCGGCCATCGGCCGGGTCCAGCTGGCGAAGCTGCCCGGCTGGACCCAGCAGCGCCAGAACAACGCGAAGTTCCTCGACGCCAACCTGGCCGGGGTCATCGTCCCTCCGGTGGCCGACGGTGCCGTCCACGTCTACCACCAGTACACGATCAGGGTCCCCGAGGACCGCGACGGCTTCGCCAGGGCACTGGCCAGCGAACACGGCGTCGGCACCGGCATCTACTACCCGATCCCCAGCCACCGGCTGCCGTCCTTCGGCCTCACCCTGGATCTCCCGGAAACCGAACGCGCCGCCCGAGAGGCACTATCACTGCCAGTCCACCCCGCCCTGTCCGCCGACGACCTCGCGGTAATCGCGGACGCCGTCAACACCGTCGCCAAGGCCGGTACCTGATGCCCAGACTCAGGGCCCCCTCCGTGGCACCCCGGAGTACAGATGCGCACATGACCAAGGCCGAGAACATCCATATCTCTCCGGCCCCCATCGTGAACGCGGGCCGGATCTTCAAGGAAACGCTGACCGTCGCACGGTCAGGCCTGTTCTCCAGCGTAATCATTTGCGGCACCCCCCAGCCGGGACTGCCCCGCCAGGAGGACCTGACATATGGCCGCCGGATCGAGCGTGTCGAGGTCCCCTGTACCACGCTGCGCTCGTGGACCGTGTGGCCCGAAACCCTGCCAGGCGGCTCGAATGCCCTCGGTGGCGAACCGCAGGACCTGAGCGCAGCGGTGTCGCGGCCCCAGCCGACTGGTCCGCCACCGATGCTCTACGGGGACGGTGCTACGGCCGAGCGCGACGCTGAGGAACTCGGGTCGTGGGAGCCAGAAGGGGGGCTGCCCGGATGAGGATCTGGATCCTCAACCACTACGCATCGCCGCCAGATCTGCCGGTGGGAACTCGCCACTATGACTTGGGGCGCGTGCTCGCGGGCCAGGGACACGATGTCACGATCTTTGCCAGCAGCTTCAGCCACGTCACTTTCCAGGACGAAAGACTACGGGGGAATGAATGGGTGCGCGTTGAGCATGTCGGCGGTGTCCGTTTTGTTTGGGTTCGCACGATGCCGTATTCCAGGAACGATGGTCGGCGATTGCTGAACATACTGAGTTACTCGGCGGGCGCGATCCGGGCACAGCGGAGGATGAAGCGCCCCGATGTCGTGATTGGCTCATCGCCTCACCTGGCAGCCGTTGCAGCCGCCTGCCTGATCGGACGCGTCCGCCGCGCGCCCTTCGTCTTCGAGGTACGCGACCTCTGGCCCCAGGTGCTCGTGGACATCGGCGCGCTCAAGAATGACAGCGCAGCCACCCGAGCGCTCAGAAAACTGGAGCTCTTTCTTTATCATCGTGCACGAGTCATCGTCATCCTGCCACCGAAGGCATCGGAATATATAACGCGGCTCGGCATTCCGGCCGAGAAGATTGCCAATGTTCCCAACGGTATCGCCGATTATGACGAGCGAATCCCAGCTCTGGACGAGAAGACGGCAGAACTCTTGGCCAGGATCGAGAAGCTGCACCACTCTGGATGCCTAGTGGCCGGCTACGTCGGCTCACACGTGCATGCAAACAGCGTTGACACCCTCATCGAAGCCGCGCGCGCGTTGCGTGATCGCGGTGTTACGAGGGTCGCGTTCGTAATTGTCGGGGACGGGATGGAGAAACAGCAAAACGAACGGTTGGCCCGGCAACACGGCCTCAATAATGTGCTCTTCTGGGAAGGCCTGCCTAAATACAGTGTGCCTACCGTGCTCAGATCACTGGACATCACGCTGTTCTCAATCAGGGACTTCTCTGCCTTTAAGTACGGGCTGAGCTGCAACAAGCTATTCGACTATCTGGCGAGCGGACGGCCGGTCATATCTGCGTGCGCGATTGAGGACATGCCAGTCCGGGAATCCGGCGGAGGGATCTGCGTGCCGCCGGAAAACCCGGAGGCGGTCGCCGATGCACTGGTTCAACTGGCCTCAATGGATGAGGCGGAGCGCGAGGCGATGGGGGAACGGGGCAGACGCTGGGTGTATCAGAGTCACGGCGCAACCGCTCTTGCCGAAAGGTTCCTCGATGCACTCGTGCAAGCCAAGCATTAGCGGCACCAGGAAAAGAATGTCATAAGTAGCGAAGGGACATCGCCCTCGTCACGGTGAACGCATCACGAGGAAGGCCTAGCTATCTCCTCGGGATTCAGGTTGAACGACCGCGGGTCGACGTCAGCGAATATGGGGAGGCACCCACATGGGGCACGTCGGCGTCGGCGTCGGGCGCTGAGCGGGGACCGGTGCTGACGCGACCGCTCTGCGTCCCATGGCCGCTCCGGGCACCCCATCGATGGGTGGCCATCTAAGCCCCTCCCAGCCGACATGCTTCTCCCCCGGCCGCAGACCGGTCGTACCGGCTCGCCCTCGGCCGCCCAGTGCTGGACCTGCTTGACCCCGCGGACGAGGTCTACCATCGGCATCCAGCTCAACTGAGCCACAGCCAGGCTGGGGTCCAGCGCCGAGCGCAGCACTTCGCCCGAGCGCGCCGCGTGGTACATGATCTGGGGGACCGGGAACAGGTTCGCCAGGTCCTTGATGGGGGTCTCAATCCCGGTGCCGATGTTGATGATTCCGGGCACGGTGGAGCTGCCGGCTAGCAGGAACGCGCGGGCCACGTCACCCACGTAGACGAAGTCCCGGGTCTGGAGTCCGTCCCCGTAGATGATGAGCTGCTCATGGCGTTGCTCCGCCCCCGCGTAGATGGCGATGACCCCGCCCTCGCCGCGCGTGTCCTGCCGGGGCCCGTACACGTTAGCCAGCCGCAGGCTCATGTGCGGCACACTGTGCATCTGGGCGTACAGCGTCACGTAGATCTCTGCAGCCAGCTTGGCTGCCCCGTAGGGGGAGATAGGCAGGCACCTGTCTCCTACCCGCGCAGGGATGCTCCCAGGGGCGTAAACGGCTCCTCCCGAGCTGGCGAACACCACCTGGGACCCGACCTGGCTGGCCAGCTCCAGGATGTTCACCGTCCCGGCCACGTTTACCTCGGTGTCCCGGACCGGACAGATTATAGACTTGCGCACGTCCACCTGCGCAGCCAGGTGATAGACCACGCTCGGCCGCTCCCGGTGGAACACTCCGGCAAGCGACGTATCCCGGATATCCGCCCGGACGAAATGGGCTGCCCGGGGCAGCCGCGCGTGCTGGCCTGTAGACAAATCGTCAATCACGGTGACGTCGTGCCCGGCCTCGATCAGCGCATCAGTCAGATGCGACCCGATAAACCCGGCCCCACCCGTAACGAATACCCCCATGACTCCCCCCTAATTAGTCTGGCGTGCCGTCGGGATGCATGGAACTCCTGCTGCCGAGGACGTTGCCGAGCGGACGCTCAGACAGGTTCCGGTGGCAGCCCGGCTGGGCATATCGGCGGTAAGCCGCTCCGTAATCCCTTTCGAATAGCCCAGGACGCATCCTGGATCGGCGGCCTTGCCCGTCGAGATGTTCACGAATGACTCGGCACCGCCTGCCTGCGCGGCTTCCAGCACGGGGAGCGTGCCGCGCACATTGGTCTTGACTGCCGCCGTCTCGGCCATCCGGTCGCGGCCGCCCAGCCGCTGTATGAGCTGGCAGCCCCCGGGACCAGCCATCACCGCCCCGCGGAACCAGCGGTGCCATCCTGGGGAGAACGCTCGTGGTCTGCGCCCCCTGTGCGCGGCCGGCCGCGGAACCTGGGCGGTCATACGATCCCCCTCATTCGGGCGCGGGACCTCCGCGGCGGTTTCCGAGATCAGGCGGCCCCCGCGCCAGGTGAGCGTGCGATGAGCTGCACATCTCATTACTCTTCGTACTCGATAGACTACTATCCGTGAGAAGTGGTCTCGTTGGGATATGCGCTCAGGAAGCCCGGTAGCTGTCGAAATACGAGCTTTCTGGTCCCTGATCCAGGACTACTGAAACAGATCGCGCTCGTCATCCTGGCGCGATGAACATCTGCCTCTAGCTAGCCAGAGAGGCTCCGCCTCGGACCGCCGAGGCTGATACTTCTGCCTGCGTGGACGTGCGGGCAGGCTGGGCTGATCCTGGGATGGTAGCGGTGCCTGCTGGAGGCGGTTGCCATGTCACATGTGGTCACGGTCCCGGAGCTGCTGGATGGTCATATGGTGCTGGACATCGAGTGCCTGGACCGGATCTACCTCAACGGCTACGTGCCCGCGCTCCAGGTTGGCGGGCAGGTCGTCACCTTCCTGCACGGCCACCTGGGAAAACCAGTCGCTTCCCCGGCCGTGATCGAGCAGATCGGTACCCGGTTCCGGCGGGCGGTGGCGCGGTTCGCCGAAGACAACGACGTCCCGATGGTCAGGTTCAGCAGAGGCATCCGGAAGATCGACGTGATGCGCCCGCTGCTGGCGCGGGCCGCCCGCTCTGGCCGTCCGCGGGTGGTGGCGGTCGGCTGGGCGGCCTCCTGCGATGACCCCGACGGCCTCCGGCTGATCTGCGACCGGCTCGGGCCGCGGGACATCCAGGCATTCTCCGGCCGGTGGATGTCCCGCCTGCCGCTGCCCCTGACTCCCGCCGACCGGGCTGGCGGCTACTGGTGGGAACTGTCGATGCGCCAGGTCGAGGTGTCGCGCACCATCGTGTTCGGCGCTCCCCGGTATGCGCGGGCGTTCTTCGAGGCCCTGGTCGCTGACAACCTCGACCTCGGCCGGCCCGAGCACGCCGGGATCCTGTTCAAGCGCTCGCCCCGCGGCCGCAAGCCCACGGACCCGGCCGGCGGGACGTTCAAGACCGCGATCGACCGCAGCAACCAGGGCGTCACCATCAACGCGTTCTGGCGCCACTCCAGGGTGAAGCAGTACCTGAAGGACAGCCGTGCCCTGAGAATCGAGACAGTGGTCAACTCGCCCGATGACCTGGGGGTCGCCCGCCGCCTGCACAACCTGCCCGAGTTGCAGGCCCGGGCGCGTGCGATCGACGCCCGGCTGCTGGAAACTGAACGTGCCGGCCAGGGTTGCGTCTTCGATAGTCCAGTCTTTGCGCGGATATCGCAGCCCACCCTGACGCAGGACGGCCGGAGGGCGCCCGGACTACCGTTCGGCGACCCTCGAGTCATGGCCCTGGCCGGCACCCTCGCCAGCACGCTGTTCGCCGTCACCGGCATCACGAACAAGAGCCTGCGCGCCTTGATGACCGGACTGCTCGGCACCGCCTACAGCGTCAACCAGGCCTCCTACGACCTGGCCCGCCTGTCCCGCAACGGCATCGTCACCCGCATCCCGCACCGCAACCTGCATGTCCTGACCCCTGACGGCCTGCGCTTCGCGATCTTCTACACCAAGGTCCATGACCGCGTCCTGCGCCCGCTGATGGCCGGCGACCAGCCCCAGGCCCCGCCCCCGCTCCGCGACGCGCTCCGCGTCATCGACCACGAGGTCATCAGCCGGCTCGCCGCAGCGCGACTCCCGGCAGCCACCTGACCAGCCACGACCCGCGCTCATCCCCGGATACCCGGCCGGAAACTCAAGACAAACGTCAAAGTCCTCGGACACAAGCACCGCTAGGCACCGCTGACGGCAAGATCACTGTCAGCCAGGGCCGCCGCACAGAGAGCCCCTTGGCCGGGTTCCCTGCCGGACGGGGACGTATGCAGCGCGCCGCGACCAGCACATAGGCGCCCGCGATGCCGATGATGAGGTTGCCTGCAATGCCGACGAAAAGCACGTCCGTCGTCGCTACCGTCAGCACCGGGATGACGACCAGTGGGAGGAGCAAGAGCAGCCCTCCATCGCACCCCTGGAGAAATCGCACCCCGGAACAGGTGGCTCACGCCGGAGGATCACCGGGCGACGAGAACCTCATCTAGCCCCAGGACCCCGGTCAGCCTTCGCACAGCCCAGCTGGGCGCCCGCAAGGTGAGCGACCCGCCCGCGTCCATAGCCTGCTGCCGGGCAGCGAGCAGCACGCCGATCCCCGACGCGTCCATGAACGTGACCGCGGACATGTCAACTTCCAGGCGGGCCGGGCCGGGGCCGGTCGCCAGGGCGTCCCGCATGGCCCGGCAGGTGGCGATGTCGATCTCGCCGGAGATGGTGACGATGACTATCGGGGGAATCTGGATGCGGGTCACAGGTGGCGCCTCTCGCACTTGTCCAGCGCGGTGGCGGGCGAGGTCCTGACCCCCCTCGGCGGAGACTCTACATCATACGGGGAGTACGCGGATAGTAACAGGATGCAAAGAGCACAACGAAAAAACCGGTCCGCTGCTGACGATTGGTCATCATCGGATATAGGCGGATGAGCTGGGCTTTATGGAGGAATCAGCCCCCTTGCACCGGCCAGTTTTGCCCATGACGGAGCCAGGGCCGGGAAGGAGGAGGAGCCCTGGCCGCTGCGCCCCCCGGGGCTTTGCCTGACGACGCCTTCAACATAAGGTTCAGTCGTAACAGGGGCTTCAACTGGCCGTGGGCCCCGGCGGCTTTCCGTGGCGGATCCGGTTGCGGTCAGCGGTCATGATCGGGGGGCGGTTATTTCATGAGCAGGACCTCGCCAGGCGTTCTTGCCCCTCCGCACGAAGTGCTGACACCCGATGAGTGGCGGGCCCGGGGGCGCGAGCGGCGCAAGGTGACGGCCCGGTCGAGCCACGCCGAGTGGGCACCGCCGGAGGACCGGCCGGACCCGATCTCCACTCTCGAGGAGCAGGCTAAGGCCAGGGTGGCTGACCTGATCCCGATCCGGTACGGACGCATGGCGGCGTCGCCGTTCGCCTACTTCCGCGGCGCGGCGGCGCCGATGGCCTGGGACCTCGCGCGCACGCCCACGACGGATATCCGGGTCCAGGCCTGTGGGGACGCGCACCTGCTGAATTTCGGCATGTTCGCCGCGCCGGACCGGCGTCTGGTCTTCGACGTCAACGACTTCGATGAGACGCTGCCGGCCCCGTTCGACTGGGACGTCAAGCGTCTGGCGGCCAGCTTCGCCGTCGCCGCCCGGGACAATGGCTTCCCCGACCGTGCGGCGCATGCCGCGGCCAGGCTGGCCGTCCGCAGCTACCGCACCGAGATGGCGAACTACGCCGGGATGCGGTTTCTCAAGGTCTGGTATTCGCGGATCGACGTCGACGAGGTCAGCAGGCTGTTTGACGCGATGCAGCCGAAGGAGGCCGTGCGCCGCCGCCACCGGGACATCGCCAAGGCCCAGCGCCGGACGAGCCTTAAGGCGTTCCTGAAGATGTGCGACCAGGTCGAGGGGCAATACCGGATCCGGCCGGCGCATCCGGTGATAGTCCGCTTCCCGATCGAGCGCTACCCAGGCATGCTGGAGGAACTGCGGCACGCCGTCGCGCTTTACCAGGACACGCTGGAGGAAGACCGGCGCGAGGTGCTGCGCCGTTACTACTTCGGCGACTTCGCGCGCAAGGTGGTGGGCGTCGGGTCAGTCGGCACCGAGGCTTTCGTTATGCTGCTGCTCGGCGACCGCGAGGATGAGCCGCTCTTCCTCCAGCTCAAGGAGGCGCAGGAATCGGTACTAGCCCCGTTCGCCGGCGAGAGCCAGTACAAGCACCAGGGTGAGCGGGTGGTCAGGGGCCAGCGGCTGACGCAGGCCGCCGCCGACCCGTTCCTGGGCTGGACGAGCGGCATCGCAACCGACGGCACGGCCACCAAGGACTACTACGTGCGCCAGCTGCGCGACATGAAGGGCAGCATGAGCGTCCCGTTGATGGACCCGGATCAGCTTAACTACTACGGCAGGCTCTGCGGCTGGGCGCTGGCCCGGGCGCACGCCCGGACCGGGCGGGCCACGCTGATCTCCGGCTACCTGGGTACGAACGAGGACTTCGACCAGGCCATCGCGGATTTCGCCGTCGCCTACGCCGACCAGAACGAGCAGGATTACCGGCGGCTGCTCGAAGCCATCTCGGCCGGGCGCGTGCTGGCCACGGTCGAACAGTGACACTGGCCGCAGTCGAACAGTGACCACGGACTGCCTAACCTCCCCCTGTGTCGCGATCCTCCTCAGTAGCCTGCGGTCTTCATCAGCTGGAAGAACTGGTCAGCCTGCGCCATGTTCCCCGCGGCCGCGACGTACATGCCCGCTGGGCTGATGGATTCGGCCGCTCTGGCCATCTGGGCCGCGGTCCCGTTGACGGTCGAGACCTCGGAGAACACCTGGACGCTCGAGTTCGCGGCCCGCGCCTGGGCCTGGGCCGTGTTGAACATGTACGCGTACTGGCCCCCGGCGGTGATGTTCGACTCGTCCTGCAACTGGAAGATGTCACCCGCCGCCGCGGCCGCCCCGGCGATATTCGCCCGCACGTACCACTGGTCGGCCGTCTCGCCGGGCCGCCGCGGGAGGACCGAACCGGGGACATCGGCGAGGTCAGGGCGGGAGCCTGGATGACCTTCAGCCCGTGGGCGTGGGCCAGCCGGCCGAACAGGGTCATGTACCTGACCGGGTTCCGCCGCTCGCTGACCGGGGTCGAGGACCAGTTCTCCGGGTCGTACATGACCCACTTGTACGGGTAGGTGATAGCGCCACTCCGCATGTCGGAGGCGAACCGGGCGTAGGACGTGTACGACAGCACCGGCGTGGTCGCGTACCCGGTCCGGACAGGGGTCCGCACCAGGCTGGCTCCCACGCCGTAGGCCGCGGACCTGTCGAAGAAGTGTGACGCCAGTCTGGGATCGGTCTGGCTCAGCTGCTGGACGTTCCCGGCGGTCATGCTCCAGACCGGCTTGGCGGGGGCACCGGCCAGGCCCGCGACCAGGGCCAGCACCACGCCGGTGGCACCGGCCACGGCCAGTACCGCGATGCCGGCCCTGGCCCGGGTCGTGCGCGGCCGCCGCCCCCGGACACGGTGAAAGCTCGGGCCGTCCCTCGCCCCGCGGCCGGAGTAATCCGGGGCCATTCCAGGCGACGAGTACCTTTTGATGTCCACGATCGCTCCATATTTTTCTCACTGGTCTTTTGACGCTTTATTACCGGTATTCGGAAATTGCGTCTTATGCCCTGGTATGACAGCAGTCAATCGGAAGGAACTAGGGTGACCCGGGTTGCCTGAGGGGTACTCCTGGCTTCGGACAAGCGCAACCGGCTCGCGACGTAGCGTAATGGCTGGACGATGGCCAGACATGCGGAAGACCGGGCGCCGGACCAGACGCGGCGGGTGCTCAACCGCGCTTTCTGGGACACCTGCGCCGTGATGGGCGCGGCGGCGCGCCGCCTTTCCGCCTGACTCCGCCGTGCTGAGCTGGACGATCGGCGCGCGTGCGGCCCATCAGACGTGCGGCGGCTCTTCGCAGCGCGGTGAAGGCGGGATGCCGGCTAGTTCGGTGGCACGCGCCGCCAGACCATGAACGTGCCCGGCGTCGCGCTGTACGAGCCGAAGCCCGTGTCATACGGTCCGGTGGCTACCAGCCGGTAGGTCCGGCCGGTCTGGAGCGCTTCGGCGAACGCGTACAGTCCCGGTGCCTGCGAGCTGGACCCGGCCAGCGCCGCCAGCGTGGCCGGGGTGCTCTTCCGCTTCCCCAGCACCGCGAGCACGTCGGCGGGCAGGGCCTGGCTTCTGATTATGCCGGGCATCCACGCACGGCGATGGGTGGTTTCTGGGCGGCGAGCTGGTGCTGGTAGTAGGCCACCCACGTGCCTGGCTGCGACGGCGGGTCCAGGGTGATCGCGGATTTCCACCGCAGCCGGTGAAGGCTCGCCGGCCAGCTGTATAATCCAGGAGGCTCGGGGTGATGGTGGTGTAGGCGTCGCCGTGCGCAGTCGCGGCGAGGGGCCGCACCGCGGCGGCCAGGCGGCTGATGCCAGGCCATGACCGGGTTATCCCGTAGGCGCTATACCATCCCGCGAACAGCGGCAGTGAGAGAACGGTGAACGCCACGGCCGCTTGGGCACCCGCCTTCAGGCCGGGCAGCCTGACCTCGATCGGCCTCTACGACGCGGTCGGTCACCGGACCGCGTGGCCTACGCCGCCGCATGAGGAGGTCCGTTACGTCGCCGGGCTGGAAAACCCGGGCGAGGCGGCCCGGAACGTCACCGCCTGGCTGCTGAACCGGGGCTGGGCCGAGCCCGACATCGCCCGTGTCATCGGCGGGAACGTACTGCGGGTCCTGCGCTCGACCGCGGCCGCGGCCCAGCCCGACATCACGACAGAGAGGACAAAGCCCGGTGCCCGAAGTAGTACCGAAGCCCCTGACCGGGGACCTGAGCGCAATTCATGACGCCATCGACGCGGCGGTAGCCGAGCTTGACGAGCCGCTCCGCGCGCTCAGCCTCGATCTGCACGGCCACCCCGAGCTGGCCCTCGCCGAGCACCGCTCGGCCAGGCTGCTGTGCGAGTGGCTGGTGGACCGGGGCTTCCGCGTCCAGGCCCCCGTGGCCGGCCTGGACACGGCGTTTGTCGGGGAGTACGGCCAAGGCTCACCGGTCATCGCGTACCTCCTGGAGTACGACGCGCTGCCGGGCGTGGGCCACGGCTGCGGGCACAACCTGATCGCCTCCGGCGGGATCGGCGCGGCGACCGCGCTGATGCAGGCGCTGCCCGAGCCGCCCGGCACGCTGCGCGTCATCGGGGCTCCCGGCGAGGAGGAAGCAGGCGGCAAGATCATCAAGCTGAAGGCCGGCATCTTTCACGATGTCGACGCGGCGCTGATGTTCCATCCCGGCGATCGCACCGTGCCGATCCGGGCGCGCCCTGGCGTCGGTGCCGCTGACCTTCGAGTTCCACGGCGTGGCGGCGCACGCGGCCGGCAGTCCCGCCGACGGCCGCAGCGCGCTGGCCGCGGTGATCCAGCTGTTCGTGTCCGTCGACGCCCTGCGCCAGTTCCTCCCGGAGATCTCCCGGGTGCACGGTGTCATTCTGGACGGCGGCCAGGTCCCCAACGTCATCCCCGAATACACCCGCTGCCGTAATGCAAGTCCGCGCGGCGACCGGCGAGCTGCTGGCCGATCATGTTGAGCGCGTCGTTGCCTGCGCGCAGGCGGCGGCCCTGGCCACTGGCACCACGATGGACGTCGCCCGCGGCCTCGTCTACGCCGAGCGCAAGAACAACCACGCCATCGCCGAACGCGTCGCCCGGTACCTCGCCGAACTGGGCGAGGAGGTCGAGGTGCCGGTGCTGCGCGGTGGCACCGGGTCCTCGGACATCGGGAACGTGAGCCTGCGCCTGCCCGCCATCCACCAGTACATGAAGGTCATGCCGCGCGGCACGCCCGGCCATTCCCACGCCATGACCGAGGCGGCCAGCAGCATTGAGGCGCACCGGCCATGCTCCGGATGGCCGCCGCGCTGGCCAGGCTGGCGCCGACCTGTTCTGCGACGGTGGGTTGCTGGACGCGGCCCGCAAGGAGTTCGCCGTGTCCGGCCCGGACCTGCCGGGCTAGCCCGTTCAAGCTCTTGCCGGTCTAGCGCAGCTTGTGATCATGTGCTCGGCCGGAGATTGAGCCGCATTCGAAGCCAGGTATGCGATAGCAGCCGTCGATATTTCATCAAGGCCTGACCGGGCTCCCTGAAGTGCTAACGCGAGACGATCACTGCCACGTGGTGCCCAGCGGCGTTCTTCAGCTTGACGTCGCCGGTCAGCAGCTCACAGCCGAGTGCCTCGGCCAGCGCGATGTAGGCGGCGTCGTACGCTCCCAGGTTGTGCCGCAGTTCCCACATCCCGGGGGTGGTATGGCCAGACTGGGATGGCGAGTGATCCGCAGGCGGGCGTAATCAGCGAGCATCTGTTCCCCGCGGTAATCGGTGATCCTCTTTCCGGCCGGCGAGCCCCGGACAGTGGACGCGATCTCCACGTCGAGATGATGCGGAGCATGCAGCGTGCGCAGACAAGGGCCGGGGTACGCTTCCAGCAGTACGTCATCCCCCTCCCGCGCGGACAGCGCGTCAACCACACAGGGAGCAGTCGACCACGTAGGTCGAGGCTCAACGCCGCCCCTCGTCGCGCGCCGCGAGGATGTCGTCCATGGTCAGGTCCACTGGTTCTCGGTCACGAGCGATCCGGGCGATTACCTCGGCGTTGGTCTCCGCGGCGGCATCGGCGTCCATCAGATCGCGCAGATATCCCGACAGCGACTGACCGATTGTCCTGGCCCGTTCCCGCAGGACTGGTGTGTCGCCGGATTGACGTCGCGGACTTGGACAATACCCGCATCCGTAGGCTCGCTCATACCTGCAGTAGCGTCAATCATGCGCCACGCATGAACCGAGAGCGCGTAGGCTGCTGCCGTGCGTGACAGCCATATCGGCCCGGCCGGTGCGGTCGCGGCGGAGTGCCGGGACATCCTGCACGAGCAGGCGGCCGCCTACGCCGAGGTGGCGATCGCCAACATCGGCAGGGAGTTCCCGTCGCTCCTTGTCCACCTGATGTCGGGGCCTGGCGATTTCCCGGCCCGGCCCGCCGAGCGGACGCCGGTGTTCTACGGCAGCCTGGACTGGCACTCCTGCGTCGAGATGCACTGGCTGCTCGTGCGGCTGCTGCGGCTGGCTGGCGACTCGGTGCCGGCCGGCGAGATCAGGGAGCTGCTGGACGCCCAGTTCACCGTGGACAAGCTGGCGGCGGAGGCCAGCTTCGTGGCCAGCGCCGACGGATGGCACGAGCGGCCGTACGGCTGGGCCTGGGCGCTCGCGCTGGTGCACGAGATCGCCAGCCTCGATGATGCCCAGGCGCGCCGCTGGCTGACCGCGATCGCGCCGCTCGCCGACGCTGTGACCAATGGCTTCCTGGACTGGCTGCCCAAGGGCACTTATCCCGTCCGGTACGGCGTGCACGCCAATAGCGCGTTCAGCCTGTCCATCGCTCTGCCGTTCGCTGCGAGACAGGCACAGGCCGGCCGGCCGGACCTCGCCACGGCGATCGAGGCCAAGGCACTCGGCTGGTTCGAGGACGACGCCGACTATCCGGGCAGCTACGAGCCGTCGGGCCACGACTTTCTGTCTCCCGCGCTGACCGAGGCAGAGCTGATGAGCAGGCTGCTCGCGCGGCCGGAGTTCGCTGACTGGCTGTCAGCATTCCTGCCGGGGATCGTAGACGGCGAGCCAGTCACGCTGTTCACGCCCGCCGTCGTCTCCGACGCCAGCGACGGGCACATCGCCCACCTGCATGGCCTCAACGCGAGCCGCGCCTACTGCTGGCGACGGATCGCGGAGAACCTGCCGACGGCGACGCGAGGATCGGCGAGGCGCTGGCTGCGGCGCGTATACACCTGGACGCAGCGCTGCCGCACGTCATCGGGGACGACTACATGGTGGAACACTGGCTGGCCGTCTACGCGGTACTCGCACTCAGCTAAACCCCGC
Source organism: uncultured Actinomycetes bacterium (assembly GCA_963711485.1). GTDB lineage: Bacteria > Actinomycetota > Actinomycetes > Streptosporangiales > Streptosporangiaceae > RYN-230. The sequence goes on along the minus strand of CAVQEM010000041.1, from coordinate 2,618 downwards.
TGGACGCTGAGTTCTCACCGATCCGGCAGCACCGGGCCGACGTCGGCCTCGGCTGGCTAACGGCGGGCCCCGAGGCGTTGCCCTCGCCGCTCGAGATCATGGGTCTCGGAGAGTTCGAACCCGACGTGTGGCTCCCTTCCGGGCACGCCGCTGCGCGCCGCGACACAATCAGCCTGGCCGAACTGGCCCGCATGGACATCATCCACGGGCCGCGCCGCGCGGAGCCGGGGACGTACGACGCCTGGACACAGGTTCTGCGGACGGTGGATCCGCGTTTCGAATTCAGCGATCCGCCGCTCTGGCACTCGCTGCAGATGGACCTGGCCTTCGCCGCGACCGCGGACCGGCCCACTGCGGTGCTGACCGGTCCCTGCGTCATCGGCGGAAGCCGACGCGGGCTGATCGGGCTGCCCCGGTCGCCGGTCATCCACGAGATGGTTCGCGTCGGCCTCGAGCATCATCCGCTGACGGCGACGGCGGCCCTGGTGTGGAGCGAGGAACTGCCCCGGCCTCTCCAGCAGATCCTCTTCGATGCGGCGGAGAGCATCCCCGCGCCCGGTCCGGCCCGGCGGGTCGAGCCGCGCTGAGGGCCATGTACTTATCGGTCATGCAACTGGCCAAGCGCCGATTGACCGCAGAGAGTTGAGTACATGAGCGCTATACGTAGTTCGCCGCCGCGGGAGTCCGGCCGGCGGTTCGCCCTGGACTCGGCGGCGGGAGGGCTGACTCCGGCCGAACGGGCCGAGCGGGGCAAGGCGGCCCGGTCTGCGGCACCCAGGGACAGCCACGCCTTCTTCGACCCGCCCGCGGACCGCCCGGATCCAGTCGGCCTGCTGGAACGCCAGGCCGCCACGCGGCTGCCCGACCTGGTACCGGTCCGCTACGGCCGGATGCTGGCCTCGCCCTTCAGCTACTTCCGCGGCGCGGCCCTTCCGATGGCCGCCGACCTCGCGGCTACGCCGCGTATCGGGACTGGCCGTGCAGGCCTGCGGCGACGCGCACCTGTCCAACTTCGGCGTCTACGCCTCGCCCGAGCGTGCCCTGGTCTTCGACCTCAACGATTTCGACGAGACGCTGCCTGGCCCCTGGGAGTGGGACGTCAAGCGGCTGGCGGCCAGCCTGGAGGTGGCCGGGCGCGGCAACGGCTTCCGGCCCGGGCAGCGCCGCAAGGTGGTGACCGCGGCGGTCGGCCGTTACCGCGAGGCGATGCGCGTTTTCGCCGGTCAGGACAACATGACCGTCTGGTACGCGCGAGCGGAAACCGGGGCGCTGCGCGAGCAGTTCGGGTCCCAGCTCGCCGCCCGGGAGCAGAAACAGGCGGACCGGGCTGTCGCCAAAGCGCGGACCCGGGACAGCCTGCAGGCGCTCGCCAAGCTGACAAAGGAGGTGGACGGCAGGCCGCGGATCGTCGCCGACCCGCCCCTGGTCGTGCCGCTGTCCGACCTGGTCGCGGGCTCTGCCGATCAGGCCAAGCTGGAAACCGAGCTGAGGAAGCTGATCGGCGACTACCGGCGCACCCTGGAAACCGACCGCCGCTACCTGCTGGAGCAGTTCAGGTACGCCGACATGGCCCGCAAGGTGGTCGGCGTCGGCAGCGTCGGGACCCGCTGCTGGATCGTCCTGATGCTCGGGCGCGACCCCTCGGACCCGCTGTTCTTGCAGGTGAAGGAGGCCGAACGGTCCGTGCTCGAGGACTTCGCCGGGGGCAGCGAATACGCCAACCACGGGGAGCGGGTGGTGGCCGGGCAGCGGCTCATGCAGGCCGCTAGCGACATCTTCCTCGGCTGGCAGCGCAGTGAGGTCGATCCCGACGGCCGGCCGCATGATTTCTACGTCCGCCAGCTACGGGACGGCAAGTTCTCGGCCGACATCGAAACAATGACAGCGGCGGGAATGCGCGCTTACGGCGAGCTATGCGGCTGGACGCTGGCCAGGGCGCATGCCCGGTCCGGGGACCGTATCGCCATCGCCGCCTACCTCGGCCAGTCCGCGGTCTTCGACCAGGCCATCGCCGAGTTCGCCGCTGCCTACGCCGACCAGAACGAGCGTGACCACCAGGCCCTCAGCGCCGCCGTCGCCGCCGGACGCGTGACCGCGTCGACCGGGACTCGGCGTGAGCTCCCCCGGTGGTTGGGGCTGATCCGGGCGGCACGCGGCGCAGGCAGGGGCCGGCGGTGACCGCACTGAGCGAGCCGCAGCTTGTCACGCTCCGCTCCGGTGACGTGGTGCGGATCCGGCAGGTACGGCCGGATGACCTGCAGGCAACCCAGAGACCCGATAGCCGAGGACGAGCGCGCTGCCACGCGGCGTGCCTGTCCCGGCAGGTGACGAGATCGGTCACACTTGCAGGTCTCTGGGTCGCCGGTGGCTAGGCCTGTGGGTCTGCCTGCCCGAGGCCGGCCAGGGCCCGCCGCAGCTCTCGGCGTGACCCGACCCCTAGCTTGGAGTACACCTTGCCGAGGTGCCATTCGACGGTCCGGGTGCTGAGGAATAGCTGGGCCCCGATCTCCACGTTGGTGCGGCCGTCGACGGCGAGCCGGGCGATGTACGCCTCCTGGGCGGTGAGCTCGCTGGCCGTCTCGGCCGTCCGCTTGCGTACCGTGTCGCCGGTGGCCACC
>CAVQEM010000040.1:0-147493 GCA_963711485.1 uncultured Actinomycetes bacterium | reverse complement strand
CTCACCGGGCAGGAGAACCTCGAGGCTCATCGGGCGGCTCTATCACCTCCGCTGGCCGGAGGCCCGCAGCCGGGCGACCGAGCTGCTCCAGCAGTTCGATCTCACCGATGCCGCTGACCGGGCGGCCAAGAACTACTCCGGAGGCATGCAGCGCCGCCTGGACCTGGCGGCCAGCCTGGTTGGGCGGCCGCAGGTGCTGTTCCTTGACGAGCCGACCACGGGCCTGGACCCGCGCTCCCGGCTGGGCATGTGGGACATCATCCGCTCACTGGTGGCCGGTGGCTCGACGCTGCTACTCACCACGCAGTACCTGGACGAGGCTGATGAGCTGGCGGACGAGATCGTCGTCATTGACCACGGGCTGGTCATCGCGGCGGGCACGTCCGAGGAACTGAAGAGCCGGGTCGGTGGTGACGTACTGGAGTTCTCGGTGCCCGACCGGGCCAAGATCGGCGACGCGGCCGCTGCGGTAGCCAAGCTCGGCGAGAGCGAGCCGCACGTGGATGAGGAGACGGGAGTGATCAACATGGGGGTCGGGGGGCGCGGTTCCGAGGCGCTCATCGAGGCCGTGCGCGGGCTGGACACCGCGGGCGTTCCGACCCAGGGGCTGGCCCTGCGCCGGCCCTCGCTGGACGACGTCTTCCTGGCGCTGACCGGGCACGCCGCCGAAGAGGACGGGCAGCCGCCGCCCGGCCGCCGCGGCGGCGCCGGTCCGGCAAGAAGGACACCGCGAGGGCCGCCTCATGACCACCATCACCGTTCCCGCCGCCCAGCCCCCGGTCGGGGATCCGGGCCTGCTCACCCGGGCCCGCTGGGCGGTGAGCGACACGCTGACCATCGCCCGGCGAAACCTGCTGGTCTGGATGCGCGTGCCCGCCTACATCGTGTTCACCGTGATCCAGCCGGTCATGTTCGTGTTGTTGTTCGCCTTCGTGTTCGGCGGCGCGATCCCGGTCAAGGGCACGACCTACGTCAATTACCTGATGCCCGGGATCATCGGGCAGACCGCGGCGTTCGCCAGCTTCGGCACGGCCATAGCGCTGGCCCAGGAGCTGAAAAAGGGCGTGATCGACCGGCTTCGGTCGATGCCGATGGCCCGCTCCGCGGTGCTGGCCGCCGCCTGGTCGCCGACACCGGGCGGATGCTGCTGACCATCCTGATCATCGTCGCCGTGGGCTACGCGGTTGGTTTCCGGTTCCATAACGGCTTCGGGCCGGCCGTCGCCATGGTCGTGCTGGCCACCGTGTTCGGCCTGTCGATCTGCGTGATCGCGGCGTTCACGGGGCTGGCTATCGGGGATGAGGAGTCGGTGCAGGCGTTCGGCCTGATCTGGCTGTTCCCGCTCACCTTCGTCAGCTCGGCTTTCGTGCCGATCCAGAGCATGCCGGGCTGGCTGCAGGCTTTCGCCAAACACCAGCCGGTCACCGCAGTGGTCGACACGATGCGTGCCCTCGCCCTGGGCGAGCCCTTCTCAGCCAACCTCACGGCCGACCTGTGGCGGAGCATCGCCTGGCTGGCCGGCATCTTCATCGTGTTCGTGCCCCTCGCCATCCGCGCCTACCGCCGGGCCGGCTGAGTTCCCTGCCCGGCTGGGGCGAGGCAGGGGGCCGGGATCCTTCCCGGCCGGCTGGGGCCAGGCCGCGAGTGGTGGCGGCCGGGTGGCGGCGGCCGGGTGGCGGCGGCCAGGTGGCGGCGGCCGGGTGGCGGCGGCCAGGTGGCTGGTCAGGCGGCGGGGCGGGAGGCCAGGATGCGGCGGATTTCCGCCGTCTCCTCCTCGCTGTGCCGGTCGAGGATCGCGCCCAGGTCGTTCAGGTCGGCCTGCGAGGTGTAGCCGGACAGGTCGTGCTCGAGGGCCTTGCGTGCGGCGCGTGCCGCCCGGGCGTCCCGGAGCTCGTCCCGGACGGTGGCCCACAGCTGGGTGACGGGCGAAGTGCTGATGTCCATGTTCCCTTCCCTCAGGGCTGAGGTCTTCGATATCCAGTGTCACCGGGAAGCATTCATGCGTCCAATGATAAGAAATCAACTAACCCATGAGTAAAGATCATGTATGCCCTTCAGCTGGCACAACGTGCCAAGGCTCCCAGCCAGGCCCGGGAATTCGGGGCCGGGCCGCGCTAACTTGATCCATCGGAGCATGTGGCCCCGGCCCCCGGCCCTGGCGACCGGATGGGCGGCCCGGCCACGCTAGGGGGGATCTTGGATAAGGACCTGGTCGACCGCGTGATTGACACCGCCCAGCGGGTGGTGGCCAGCGGGGCGATCTCCGCGAACGGACACGGGAACGTCAGCCTGCGCGTGCCCGGGGCGGCCGAGATGTACTTCACCGCGGGCCCCTCGCTGCGCGACCACGCGGCCGGCGCGGTGGTGCGGGTCGCGCTGGATGGAACGTTGCTGGAAGGGGAACTGCCGCCCATCCAGGGTGCGGTCGTGGCCATGCACACGGCCATGTACGCCGACCAGCCTGAGGTCGGCTGCGTGGTGCACACCCACTCCCCGTACGCGACGGCCTACGCTGTAGCCCGCCGGCCGATCGGCTGCTGGGTCGAGGCCCTGGCGATGTTCGGCCTGGCCGCCGGGGTTCCCGTCGCGGAATACGGGCCCCGCGGGTCGGAGGAGGCGATCGCGGGTATCCGGGCGGCGGTCGTCCCGGGAGTGCCAGCAGTGCTCCTGGCCAACCATGGCGTGCTGGTCTTCCATCGTTCGCCGGAGCTGGCCATCACCGTCGGCGGCGTGGTCGAGGAGGCCGCCCAGGCCGGTATCAACGCGGCCGCGCTGGGGGGCCCGGTCGAGATCGCGGAGAACCTGCGGGTGGCGGCGCTTCAGCGCAGCATGACCTTTGCTGACCGGGGCACGGTGCGGGCTTAGCGACCCCTACGCTCAGGATCGCACGCGCTCAGGATCGCACGCGCTCAGGGACCCGTGCGCTCAGGGACCCGTGCGCATTAAGCCGACGGATCGGGGATCACCGCATGTACCCAGCGCCTGAGCCTCTTCGGGGACGGCGCGGCGGGCGCCGTCTCCGGTTCGTCGTCCAACTCTGGCGGCCTGGGCAAGCCGCTGATCAGCAGTTCGGCCTCGGCCGCGGCCAGGCCCAGTATGCCGAGCGGATCACCTGACGCCACCCGGAGGCGCACCGGGGCGCCCGTTCCGTACGGGCACTCGCGCCGGGTGAACTCACCGAGCCTCACCCTGGCCGCGATGGACGCCGCCTCCCCGGTGCCCGGCGGCACGACGCGGACGATGTCGAGCAGCGCATTGCGCTGCCTGGCCTGGGACGCGGCCTGCCGGAGGGCCTCGCCCGAGCCCGGAGAGCCGTCCACCACCACCGCGACCACCCGACGGGAAAGCGGCTCCGCCGACTGTGCTGGCAGCTGCCCAGAATGAGGCCACCCCGGATTCGGCCATTCAGGATGAGCCCGCGGGCCAGGGAATCCAGGGAAACTGCCTTCCCCGTGCCTGCCTGAGTCGCTCATCGAGGCCATGCTGGTCGTCTCCTCTGCCCGTCACCGTGATGCCTTCTTCAGGCTGCCGCACGGCCGGCATCTCGGGCAGAGGTCGTAAGCCCCGGCGAGCCGGGACCTCAGACACCGTGGGAGTGGCTGGCTCAGCCGGGTGGACTGGCGGCCGGGGCCAGCCCGGCACCGCCCGGTACCGCGCGCTCCGGTTCGGGAGAATCCCTCAGGTTCCAGCGTCCGGTGATGCAGAGCACAACCAGCGCGATCGCCGCGGCCAGCATGACCAGCGGGGCGGCAGTCCGCACCGCGAAGTGGTCGGCGACCCGGAGCAGATGGCTGTGCTGGAGGTACGGGTTGCCCGGCATGTTGGAGATCGTCCCGGCGGTCAGCCGGACCAGCACCAGCCAGTCCAGCCGCGAAGCGGGATAGAGGACCAGCACGCAGATGAGCATCGCGTCGTACCAGGGCAGCTGGTAGGGCCACAGGAACAGCCAGGCCGCGCACACGGCCACAGTGGGCCGGATAGCCGGGCGCGCAGCCGCGCCCGGGGGCAGCCGCCGCAGGGCCAGGATGGCGACGGCGATGACCAGGACAGTGGCAATCGTCCCGAAGTGGGAATGCCAGCTGTGGGGGAGGAACACCCGGTAGAAGTTGTCGGCGCTGCTCTGGTTGCGCCGGGCTGACCAGGGCCCGGACCGCGGGCATCCCGAAGTAGGCGTAGCTGGGCACGAGCACGGCGAGCGCGGCGGCACCCGCCAGGGCCAGGGCCGCAGGGACCGGCGCAGGGCCCAGGCCGCGCCGACGCCGAACAGCACGTAGTCGATCTTGATGTCGGCGGCGATGCCGAGGAGGGCGCCCGCCGCCGCGACCCGCCCCAGGCCAGGCCGGGCCGCGCCATGCTGCTCACCGAGCACCAGCAGCCCGAGCAGGCCCGCCATGACCGCCAGCACGTCCAGGTGCCCGGCCGCGACCAGGTCCCACAGCAGCAGCGGGTTGACCGTCCAGAGCAGGTGGGCGCGCACGCGCTGGGCCGGCTTGTGCCGCAGCAGCCGGTCCAGGACCAGGGCGACGACCGCGAACGCGGCCGAGTTGCCCAGCTTGAGCCAGAACGTGATCCGGGCCGCGGAGGCGCCGCCGAGCTTGGCCGCCACGAACTGCTCCATGGTGGCCAGCGGGCCGTAGACGCTCACGAAGTGGTCCCAGATGCGGGGGATCGAGTGGGCGAACGCGTTGTGCAGGTCACGCAGGTGCGCCGGGGTGGTCACGTACGGGCTGTGGCCGAGGGCCATGAGCCGCCCGTAGGTCGCGTAGTCCAGTGCGTCCGTGGAACCGGCGGGCGGCAGGACGGTCAGCACCGCCACGGTGATCAGGCCGGCGATGAGCAGAACCCGCGCGCTCAGCCGGGCCCCGCGGTGGATAGCGAGCAGGCCCGCCGCCACACCGCCGGCGCCGAGCAGGGCGGCCAGCCACAGCCCGTAGGTGACCAGGTCGGCCGACACGTGGCTGACCGCTATCTCCCACGGCGGCCCAGTGGCCGGCATCACCACCGGTGGCAGCATCCAGCCGCCGCGCACCAGGGAGACGGCCACCATGATCAGGATGGCGACGCCGATCCCGGCCGCGGCCAGAATCGTGAGCCCGCGGCCCCCGCGCCCGGGGGCGCCGGCGGCAGGATCGCGGGTGGCCGGTTCGTGGGCCGGCCCGGCGGCCAGGGCGGCCAGGCCGAAGCCGGAGCCCTGGCTGGCCGCCGGGCCCCCGGGATTGGCCTGCGGCTCCAGGGCCGGCATCTCCCCGGTGGCGCTGGTGTCGCTGCTCATTGTCCCCTGGCGGTCGGTGCGTGGCTGATCGTGAGGGCCAGGCGCAGATGACGTCCGGCAGACGTGAGAATAGCCGGAACTCCCGCATGAATAGGACAGAAACTAAAGATCCGTGAGCAGGCTAACTATTGTTCTGTATCCGCAATGCATTGCTCCATGGCTGGGTAAAAACCGCCACGGTGACCAGAAACGGGGTTCCTCGTTACCCTCAGGCGGGAGTCAGCGGATGGGGCAAAAGTGACTCCTGAGGCCGGGGGGGGAGCAGGCCGGGCAGGAACAGGCGGCGCCCGGGCCGCCCCGCTACCGGCGGACCGCTCCGGTGACCAGCCACCGCGACGCGCGGGCGCGCAGACCGTTGCCCCAGGCTGAGCCGGCGATGCCCCCAGTGCACGCCGGGCACCAGGAACGCGTTCAGGACCACCCCTTGGCCACCACCGCGCCGGCGCCCGCGATATTCCGGACCGCCGCCCGGCCGGGTGCGAAACCTCGTCGGAGTATTTGTCGCTTCGGGCCTATCGGTCGCGGTCTGCGACGGCAATGAGCCATTCCCGCCGGGGCGGCATTATATTCCGCTGATGCAGCCCGGGCCGGTCCCGGGCCGGTTGGAGCGGGCCGGGGTGCCGCGGCCGGCCCGGCCGCGGCCGCCCGTGGACCGGGACGCGGCTCAGGCGAGGGCGGCGTACGCGGCGTCTTGGAGTGCGTCGTGCACCGGCGGTGGCGTGGAGGTGTCGAACATCCTCTGGGTCAGCACGGTGCCGATCAGCTCGCGCCCGGGTCGGCCAGCCAGTGGGCGAACACGCCGGCCCACCGGCCGCGCCCGCCCGCGGCCCGGCGGTACCACCGCGGTGCAGCAGCCCCAGCCGACACGGCGAGAAATCCGGCCCGAAGCCGCCACGCGCCTTCTGGGCCGGGGTCAGCTGGTCCTGGGTATGGCGGCGGCCAGGTCAGGCCCGGTCCGGAACACCGCCGCGCAGCAGCATCCGGGCGAAGGCGAGCAGGTCGTCGGCGGTCGAGACCAGGCCAGCCGCCCCGTCGCCGAACGCGGTGGGCCTGGCCCCCGAGTTCACCGTCCGGCTTGTCCCGCACACCTCCAGGCCGCCGCCGGGCGAGGACCGGAACGCGGACGCGAGGCGGCCGGTGTGCGGGGTCCAGAATCCCGTGTCACGCATGCCCAGGGGCTCGAAGATACGGGTCCGCAGCACGTCCGCGAACGGCTGGCCCGCAGCCCGGGCGAGCAGGACCCCGAGTACCGACGCGCCGGTGTTGTACAACCACCGTTCGCCGGGCTGGGCCAGCAGCGGCAGTGAGCCGAGGCGCGCGATCCAGGTATCGGGATCGGGCTGCCCGGCCTGGTCCGGGGGCCCGAGCGTGGCCAGGTGCAGTTCGTCTGACGCCGCCACGACCGGCCACGGCGGCTCCGCGCCGAACATCTCGGCCACGAAACCGAGGCCAAACGTGAACGTCAGCAGGTCGCGCACGGTGATCGGGCGCCGGGCCGGCACGGTATCGTCCAGCGGGCCGTCCATCCGGCGCAGTACCCGCGGGCCTGCGCAGCTCCGGGAGCAGCCTGGCCACCGGCTCGTGCAGATCCAGCAGGCCCTCCTGGATCAGGGCCAGGGTCGCCGCGCCGGTCACCAGCTTCGTGATGGACGCGATGCGGAACAGCGAGTCACGCCGGACCGGCGGGCCGCCGATCGACAGCGAGCCGAGCGCCTCGGCGTGCACCTGATCGCCCCGGGCGGCCAGCGCCACGAGGCCGGGGACCGTCTCGTCGCCCACGTGCGCGGCCGCGGTCGCGCTGAAGCGGGCCAGGCCGTCCGCGGTCAGCAGGCCAGGCATGATTGTCACCTCTCTCAGGTCGCCGGGCTGACATCCGTGATGACGCACGGCCGCCAGGAAACTAACCGGCGCCGGGGCCCTGCCGGAGCGGGCCGTCCTGCAGGCTAGTGCGTGTCCCGTAGGCGTGTCCCGTAGATCAGGGGACGGGATGGCGGAGCCAGGTCCTGATCGAGGCTGCGCCGGCGTCCGCGCCAGCGGCGCCCCGGCCAGGTCGCCGCGCAGGTAGCCGGAGTACTCCAGGGGCGCGGCTGGCACGGCACCCCCCGCCCTGCGGCCCGGCCTGCCCCCTCACTCGCAGCTCCGTGTCAACGGGGTAGGTTGTGCGTCACCCGCGGCGCAAAACCTACCCCGATCACGGCACGCGCAGCCGGGCCGGCCAGAGCGTGTCCTGTAGATCATGGGCCGGGGTGGCGGAGCCGGAGCCTGATCGAGGCTGCGCCTGCGGTTCCGCGCCGGCGGCGCCCCGGCCAGGTCGCCGCGCAGGTAGCCGGAGTGCTCCAGGGCCGCGGCTGGCACGCCACCCCCCGGCCCCTGCGGCCCCGCCTGCCCCATCACTCGCAGCTCCGTGTCAATGGGGTAGGTTGTGCGTCACCCGCGGCGCAAAACCTACCCCGATCACGGCACGCCCGCAGCCGGGCCGGCCAGAGCGTGTCCCGTAGATCATGGGACGGGATGGCGGAGCCAGGTCCTGATCGAGGCGACGTCGGCGGGTCCGCGCCAGACGAAGTCGCGTGTGCCGTACCGGGTCGCGACAGCGCGGTGCTGGCGGAGCTGCCCGAAGGCACGCCCGGCGGTGGTGCGCTGCTTATCGGCTGCGCCGTCGAAGGCGGGTGGCCGGTCGCCCCTGCTGCCACGCCGGAGCCGGTTGCGGACCTGGCCCGCGGGTTCGGGGATGGTCGCCCTCATCCCGCGTCTGCGCGCCTGAGCACGGACCGCGGCGCTGGAGTAAGCCTGGTCACCCAGAACCCGGCCCGGCCGGGCCGCGGCCCGCCCGGCCCCGCCGGGTGACCTTCAGCCGCACGGTCAGCCGGGCTCTGCTGGATGGATCGGCCGGATTTTCCGGGACCACCCAGGTGAGTGCTCCATCAGCGGGACGAAGGCGGCTGGCGCCGGGCCCCGGCCGCGTGCTGACGCGCCCGGACCACCGTCGCGCCTGCCGCTGCCGTCCACGCCCGCCCGTGCGCTTCACCGCGCCCGGCGCGGAGTCGGCCCAGGATCTTCTCCCACCTCCCGTCGCCGGCCAGCGGCGGTGCCGGTGATAGACGGTCGTCCAGTTCCCGGACCGCTCCGGCAGGTCCCGCCACGGGCCCCCGCCCGGGCCCGGGCGAAGCCCCCGCCGATCACCAGCCGGTGATCATCCCACCGGCGTCCCTGCCGCGGATGCCCCGGCAGCAGCGGCCCCAGCCGCGCCCACTCCACATCACCCAGATCATGCCGCTTCAGCCGATCCTCATCCACCACGCAATCCAAGCCGAAACGACCCGCCACGATCTACGGGACACGCTCGGCTAGCCGTGCAGCTGGTCCAGGGCCCGCTCGATCCGCCGCTGCGACACCGGGCCGGAGGTGCCCAGCGTCTGGGCGAACAGGCTGACCCGCAGCTCCTCGATCATCCAGCGCACCGCGCGGACGTCGGGATCGTCCCGCCGCGCGGGCGGGAGGTCGGCCAGGGTCTGCTGGTAGTCCTCGGTCACCGCCTGGACCACGGCCATCCGCTCGGCGTCGCGGCCCAGCGCCTCGGCCATCTTCTCCAGCCGCCGGCTCATGGCCCGCAGGTAGCGGACCAGGTCCGGCAGCCGCCGGGCCCCGGTCTCCGCGACGAACCCGGGATAGACCAGCCCGGACAGCTGGGCGCGAAGGTCGGCGAACGCGGCCCGGACCGGGGGACTGGGCGTCGCGGCCAGGCCCGACTCGACCTGGTGCGCCTCGCCGAGGGCCCGGGCGACCTGGGCCACCACGTCCGCGGTGCGGGCGGCCAGCCCTGCCCGCGCCGCCTCCAGCAGCCGGGCGAAACCCGCCTCGTCCCAGGCCGGGCCGCCCGCGTCGGTGATCACCTGGTCCGCCGCGGCGGCCGCGCAGTCCTCCAGCAGCGCGTCGGTGCCGGGGTACGGGTGCCGGCTCATGGCCAGCTTGGCGCTGACCGGCAGGCGGCTGGCCACGGCCCGGGCGCCGGAGGGCACCTGGAGCAGCAGCAGGCGCCGGGTGCCGCGCAGCATGGCCGCGTCGGCCTGGGCCCGCGTCTCGAACAGCCGGACGTCAACCGCGTCGCCGGTGTCCGCCAGCGCCGGGTAGGCGCGGACCTCGCCCGTGGCTGAACACGCGGGGCAGCGTGCCGATGTCCCAGGCCCGCAGCCCGGTCCGGGTGATCCCGGTGGCCGCCTCGCTCAGCGTGGCCTGCAGCCGGGGCCGCAGCTGGCGGCGCAGCCCGTCCAGGTCCTTGCCCGCCGCGAGCACCCGGCCGTCCTCCACCACGCGGAAGGTGATCCGCAGGTAGGCGGGCAGCCGGGACTCATCCCACGCGGACCGGGGGATGTGCACGCCGCCGAGCCGGGACAGCTCGGTGCCGAGCGCGTCGAGCAGGTCCCCGCGGCCCGGGCCGAGCCTGGGGAGCACCGCCCGGGCCGTGTCCGGAACCGGCACGAACGTGGTCCGCAGCTGCTTGGGCAGGGACCGGATCAGCTCGGTCACCATCTCCTGGCGCAGCCCGGGTACCTGCCAGGTGAACTCCTCCGCGCTCACCTGGTTCAGCCGGGCGAGCGGGATGTCCACGGTCACCCCGTCGTCCGGCTGGCCCGGTGCGAACTCATACGACAGGGGGAGGTCGGCCCAGCGGGCGGGGTAGTCGTCCGCGCTGATCTCCTCGGCCGCGGGCGCGATCAGGTCGGCGGGGGACAGGTCCAGCAGGCCGGGCTCGTCGGCGCGGGCCTGTCTTCCACCAGGTGTCGAAGTGCCGGGCCGAGGTCACCTCGGCCGGGATCCGCCGGTCGTAGAACTCGAACACGACCGCGTCGTCGGCGACGATCCCGCGCCGCCTGGACTTGCGTTCCAGATCCTCGGCGTCGGCGAGCACCTGCTGGTTGCGGGCGTAGAACTTGTGGTGGGTCCGCCAGTCCCCCTCCACCAGGGCATGCGTGATGAACAGGTCGCGGGCCGCCGCCGGGTCGATCCGGCCGTACATGACCGTCCGGGCGGCCACGATCGGCAGCCCGTACAGGCTGACCTTCTCGGTGGCCACCGCGCGCCCGCGCCGGGCGTCCCAGCGCGGCTCGCTGTAACTGCGCCGGACCAGGTGCACCGCCAGTGACTCGGCCCATTCGGGTTCGATGCGGGCCGTGACCCGGGCCCACAGCCGGGACGTCTCCACCAGTTCGGCCGCGACCACCCACTGCGGGGGCTTCCGGGCCAGCGCCGAGTCGGGGAAGATGGCGAACCGGGCGCCGCGGGCCCCGGCGAACTCGGTCAGCGGCCGCCGCTTGCCGCGCGGCCGGCTGTCGGTGTCCTGCATGCCGATGTGCGACAGGAGCCCGGCGAGCACGGACATGTGCACCCGGTCGGCCAGGCCGGCCGGGAACCCGGCTGCCCGGCTCGGCGTCCCCGGCCGGGGCCTGGGCCGCGGCGGCCGGGATGGTCCGCCCGGCCCGCGGCCGGGTCCGCCCGGCCCGCCGCCGGCCCTGGCCGTTCTGCCGCGCAGGCGGCGGCGCGGCCCGAGCGGCCGCACTGGCGCCGGGCGGCGGCCAGCTGGCGGCACGGGCGCCTGCCCGGCGGACTGGCTGGCGCCGCGGCGCTCGCGGCCCGCCTTGACGCCAAGATCCGCGGCGGCCTGCCGGAGCTGGCCATACACGTCCTGCCATTCGCGCACCCGCAGGTAGTGCAGGTATTCGCGGCGGCACAGCCGCCGGAAGGCGGACGCGGACAGCTGGCTCTGCTGCTCGCGCAGGTAGTCCCAGAGGTTGAGCAGGGTCAGGAAGTCCGACCCGGGCTCGGCGAACCTCGCGTGCATCTCGTCCGCCGCCTGCCGCGCGTCGGCGGGCCGCTCCCGCGGGTCGATGATGGACAGCGCCGCGGTGATGATCAGTACCTCGCGGACACAGCCGTTCCGGCCGGCCTTGAGGATCATCCGGCCGAGGCGCGGGTCCACCGGCAGCCGGGACAGCTCACGGCCCACCTCGGTCAGCCGGGACTGGCCCCGGCCGCGGGGCCTGACCCGGGCGAGAAGGCGCCGAGTTCCTCCAGCAGCCGCACGCCGTCCGCGATGTTCCTGGACTCGGGCGGCTCGACGAACGGGAAGTCGGCCATGTCGCCCAGGTCCAGCGCGGCCATCTGCAGGATGACCGAGGCCAGGTTGGTGCGCAGGATCTCCGGGTCGGTGAACTCGGGGCGGCTCTCGAAGTCCTCCTCGCTGTACAGCCGGATGCAGACGCCGTCCGACGTCCGCCCGCAGCGGCCCTTCCGCTGGTTCGCCGAGGCCTGCGAGACGGGCTCGATGGGCAGCCGCTGGACCTTGGTCCGCTGGCTGTACCGGGAGATCCGCGCGGTGCCCGGGTCGATCACGTACTTGATGCCCGGAACGGTCAGCGAGGTCTCGGCGACGTTGGTGGCCAGCACTACCCTCCGGGCCGGGCCGTGCGACGAGAAGACACGGTGCTGCTCCGCGGCCGAGAGCCGGGCGTACAGCGGAAGCACTTCCAGGCCTTCCCGGCCGTCCAGAGCGTCGGCGGTGTCGCGGATCTCCCGCTCGCCGCTGAGGAAGACAAGGATGTCGCCAGGGCCGTCGGCGCTCAGCTCGGTGACCGCGTCCAGGATGCCCTGGAGCTGGTCGCGCGGTTCCTCGTCCGGGTTGTCCGGGTCGGCCAGCGGCCGGTAGCGCACCTCGACCGGGTAGGTGCGCCCGGACACCTCGATGACCGGCGCCCCGGCGCGCTGCCGGTTGGCTCGCCTCCAGCGCTCTGCTTGTTTGATTCGCCTTCGGCGCTCTGCTCTCTTGATTCGCCTCCGGCGCTCTGCTCTCTTGATTCGCCTCCGGCGCTCTGCTCTCTTGATCTTTCGCCTCCGGCGCTCTGCTCTCTGATTCGCCTCCGGCAAAATAGTCGCTGAAGCGCTGGGGGTCGATCGTGGCCGAGGTGATGATGACCTTGAGATCCGGGCGGCGGGGCAGCAGCCGCTTGAGGTAGCCGAGGATGAAGTCGATGTTGAGACTGCGCTCGTGGGCCTCGTCGATGATGAGCGTGTCGTAGCGGCGCAGCTGCCGGTCGCGGCGCATCTCGGTGAGCAGGATGCCGTCGGTCATCACCTTGACCAGCGTGCTGTCGCTGGAGGTGTCGGTGAAGCGCACCTTGTAGCCGACGGTGGTGCCCAGCTCCGTGCCGAGTTCGCTGGCGATCCGTTCCGCGACGGTGCGGGCGGCGATCCGGCGCGGCTGGGTGTGCCCGATCTGCCCGGTCACACCGCGGCCGAGCTCGAGGCAGATCTTGGGCAGCTGCGTGGTCTTCCCCGAGCCGGTCTCCCCGGCGATGATCACGACCTGATGGTCCCGGATGGCCGCGGCGATCTCGTCCTTCCGCTGGCTGACCGGGAGCTCCGGCGGGTAGCGCAGTACGGGCACGCTGGCCCGCCGGGCCTGGACCCGGGTCTGCTCAGCGAGCGAGGGTGTCACGGCGGAATTCTCCATGGCGGAACGGGGAAGCTGATGGGGAGGGCGGGACGGCCGTACGCCAGGGTGCCAGTCCAGGCCCTGCTTAGCTAACGCTTTTGCGCCGCGACAACTTCCATGGGGCTCAGCCGACCTGGTGCACGTTGAACGAGGTGATGACGCCGTTGTCGACCAGGTAGCTGCCCGCGAACTTCCTGACCGTGCCGTCGGTCTGGAACGCGGTGATGCTGGCCGTCACCTGATCGCCGGTCCACGTCAGGATGATCACCGCATCCCGCCGGGTGCCCCGGAAACCGGCCAGGAACTGCTGGTGGGTGGCCCCGGTGTGATCACCGCCCAGGACCCAGGCCCGCTGGTAGGCGTGGCGGCTGATGGCCGCGTAATAACGCTTCACCACGGTGGGCGGGGTGGCGGACGCCGAGAGGCCGGCCGGGATGGACGCGGAGGCGCTGGACACGCCGGTTCCAGGTGTTCCGCTGTGCAGCAGGGAATTGTGTTTCACCAGCGCTAGCACGGCGGCGACCACGGCCAGCACGGCTACGCCGGCGGCGACCACGGCCAGCCCGCCGCGGCGCTTGCGGGGCGGGTGCGGCCGGGTGGGTCCGGCTGGTCTGGGCGATAGCGGCGGCCCGCCTGCTGGCCCCGGGCCGGGCGTGCCCACCCTGCCCGCCGGGGCCGGGCCGGCGCTGGCCGCCGGGGCCGGGCTGGCACTGGCGGCCCAGGCCGGGCTGGCGCTGGCCGGCCGTAGGTCAGCCGGGCTGATGCCGGCGGCCGGGGCCGGGCTGGCGCTGGCCGGCGGGGCCGGGCGGGACACGCCGGCGCCTGCCGGCGGGACCGGGACCGAGTAGGGCGGATCGGCACGGGTGCGGCGGGGCTGGCCGTGGCGCAGGGAAGCCGACCGGCGGGCTGACCGGAGTCACCTGGGGCCTTCCCTGGCCCGCCGCCGGTGGCCCGGCCCGGTCAAGCCCGGGGGCGGCCAGGTCCACTGCCGGCCAGGCCGTGCCTGAGGGGGGAACACCCGCGAGCGCCTGCTGCACCGCCGACCGGGCGGGCAGGTCGGCGATGCTGACCCCGCAGGCCTCCTGCAGCGCCGCGGCGAACGCCCGGCAGCTCGGGTACCGGTCCTCGGGGGCCTTGGCCAGGCCCCGGGACATGACCTGGTCCACCGCGGCGGGCAGGTCGGGGCGCTGGCTGGTCAGCGCGGGCGGCGGCGCGGACAGCTGGGCCCACATGACCGCCATGCTCTGATCGCGCCGGAACGGCGGCGCGCCCGACAGCATCTCGAAGGCCGCGCACGCCAGCGAGTAGGCGTCCGCGCGCCCGTCCACCGAACGCCCCTCGATCTGCTCGGGGGCCAGGTAGTTCAGCGTGCCGAGGACCTGCCCGGTCAGTGTGAGGTTGGTCGTCGCCTGGGAGGTCTTGCTGATACCGAAATCCGACAGGTAGACGTGATCCTCGGAGCCGTCCTCGGCCAGCCCGCCGAGCAGCATGTTGGCCGGTTTCACGTCCCGGTGCACCAGCCCGCACGCGTGCGCCGCGTCCAGCGCGGAGGCCACCTGGGTCACGATGCCTGCGGCGCGGGCCGCCGGCAGCGGGCCGACCCGGTTCAGCAGGCTGTGCACGTCCTGGCCGCCGACGTAGCGCATGGCGATGAACAGCACGCCGCCGGCCTCGCCGGCGTCGAAGATCGGGATGATGTTCGGGTGATCCACCGCGGCCGCGGCCCGGGATTCCCGGATGAAACGACGCCGGAAGCCATCGTCCCGGGCCAGGTCCTCGGCCAGGACCTTCAGGGCCACCCAGCGGTCCAGCCGGACATCGCGGGCACGGTACACCACGGCCATACCGCCGCGGCCGATCTCCTCCACGATCTGGTAGCTGGCGACCTGCCCTGGACGACCGGGCACAGGGGAGCCGGAATCAGCTAATCCCGCTGGGAAGTCCTCAGCCACCCGTCGCCTCCAGCGTTCGACCCCTGGCGCGCGCCAGGCCCCGTAATCGGTCACGCCGCCCATAACCGGCCGCGCTTACGCTAGCAGCCACCCTAGGCCAGACGCCGCTCGGTGGCCCAGCGTGTGAGCTGATGCCGGGTGGAGAGCTGGAGTTTGCGCAGCACCGAGGACACATGGCTCTCCACGGTCTTCACGGAGATGAACAGATCGCGGGCGATCTCCTTGTAGGTGTAGCCCCGCGCGATCAGGCGCAGCACCTCCCGCTCCCGGGGAGTCAGCTGATCGAGTTCCGGGTCAAGCGACGGGACACCCGGGCCGTCGCCGGGCAGGGCCGCGAACGCGTCCAGCACGAACCCGGCCAGCCGGGGGGAGAACACGGTGTCCCCGCCCGCGACGCGGCGGACCGCGTCCACCAGATCGGGGCCGGAGATCGTTTTCGTCACGTAGCCCCGCGCGCCGGCCCGGATGACCGCGATCACGTCTTCCGGCGCGTCCGACGCGGACAGGGCCAGGAAACGAACCTGGGGCTGGACCGCCCGCAACGCGGAGAGCACGGCCTGCCCGCCCCCGCCGGGCAGGTGCACGTCGAGCAGCACCACGTCGGGCAGGCACGAGGAAATCAGCGCGATCGCAGGCTCCACGTCGTCCGCCTCACCCACCACCTCCACCTCGTCGCCCAGCTCGGAGCGGACGCCCGAGCGGAACAGCCCGTGATCATCGACGATGACCACGCGCGGGCGCCGGGCCTGGCCCGGCCCGGCCGCGGGCGGCCGGGCTGGTCACGGTCGCCCCGGCGGGTGTTCCGCGGCGCGGCGGGGCATGGTCAGCGACACCTCGGTGCCCGCGCCGGGCGCGGTGCGCACGGCCGCGGTGCCGCCCCGGCGGGCCATCCGGGCGTGGATCGACTGGGCCACGCCCTTGCGGTCCGGGGACACGGCCGCCGGGTCGAAGCCCCGGCCGCGATCGCGCACGAACAGCGTCACCTCGGCCGGCTCCACCTCGGCGAAGATGGAGACCACCGGGGCGCCGGACCATTTCACCGCGTTGACCGTCGCCTCGCGGGCTGCGGCCAGCAGCGCGCGCAGGTCGTCATCGAGTTCGCAATCGCCGACGGTGACGGCCTCGACCGGGACCTCGTGCTGGGCCTCGACCTCTTGCTGGATGAGCCGGACCCCGCCCGCGAGCGTCATGCCCTGGCCGTCCAGCGCGCCGGGGGCCCGGCCGTCGAACAGCCAGGCGCGCAGCTCGCGCTCCTGCGCCCGGGCCAGCTGGATCACCTGCTGCGGGTGCTCCGCGCGGCGCTGGATCAGGGCGAGCGTCTGCAGCACCGAGTCGTGGACCCGGGCGGCCATGTCGGCGCGTTCCTCGGCCCGGATCCGGGCCTGCCGCTCGACCACGAGGTCCCGGGCGATGCGCACCCACCAGGGACCGAGCAGGATGGCGATGGCCGCCACCAGCAGGAGCACCCCGGACAGCTCGCGCAGGGCACCCTGGTCCGGATGCCCGGTCAGCAGCCAGTCCAGGCCGAGGCCGAGCGCCACGGCGGCGACCGCCACCCGCGCCGCCATCCGGCGGCGGCTGCCGTGTGGCCGTCGGCCAGGCCCAGCAGCGGATCCGCGAGGCGCCGCAGCACCGCCTGCTCGTCCGGCGGTGCGTTCCGCCAGATCAGGGTGAGGCCCGCGACGCTGATGACCAGCGGCCAGGCCAGGGAGCCAACCCAGGCCGCCTGCAGCGCGGACACGATGACCAGCAGCACGATCAGGAGCGAGGCGAGCCCGGCCACCAGGGCCATGCCGCGCCGGTCGGTGACCGCCTTGGCGGCGATGTTGCTGTCCGCGCCCTCCGCGGGGATCAGCAGCCAGGCCACGACGTACACCGCGGCGCCGATGAGGCTGAACACGGTGGCGACCACGAACCCGGTCCGGACCACGGTCACGTCCAGGCCCGTGCGCGCGGCCAGCCCGGCCGCGACCCCGCCCGCCAGGCGGTTCTCGCGGCTGCGCCGCAGCGGCCCGCAGCACGGCGGCTGACGCATCCAGGAAGGCCTGCCAAATCGGCGGAGTCCGCGTCCCCGGCGGCCCGCGCTCTGGGTCAGTGCCGAGTGCCGGGGATCAGTGCCTGGCATCCGGGGATCCGCTCGGCCTCCTGCTGGTCCCATGCCTCGCGGGCCCGCGGCCCAGGATCAGTGCGCGCGGTCGGCCCCGGATCAGTGCCTGCCGCCATCCCCCCATCATGGTCCTCTCGGCCCCTGCCGGCTATCGGGGATAACCCTGATCCTGGCCGGCCGGGATTCAGGGACAGGTCGGGGCTGTTCCCAATGGTGCCGCGCGGCGCCCGGCCGCAGGCTGGAGCCATGAACACAACGACCAGCCCCACCGCAGGCGGCGAGACCCCACACGCACCCTACGAATCCGCGCCGCCCCGGGCGCTCAGCCGCCCGGTCCACGGCCGGATGCTCGGCGGAGTCGCCGCCGGCATCGCCCGTTACCTCGACGTGGACGTGACCGTCGTCCGCATCCTGTTCGCCGTGCTCACCGTGCTCGGCGGGGCCACCGTGCTCGTCTACCTGGCGGCCTGGCTGCTCATCCCGGAAGACGGCGCCGACCAGTCCATCGCGGCAGGCCTGTTTCAGTCCCGGGCCAGCTGAGCGGAGAGGCCCCATCCACATGTCACTGAAAACACGGGGATACGGCACCCGCCAGCGTGCCGCCGATGCCACCATGCGAGTCTCGGACGCCGAACGGGCCGAGGTCGCCGACCAGCTGGCCCAGCACTACGGGGACGGGCGCCTCGACCAGGCCGAGCTGGACGAGCGCCTCGGCCGGGCGATGGGCGCCAAGACCCAGGCTGACCTGGCCGGGATCACCGCCGACCTGCCCCACCTCGACCCGCGGCCGGGCAGCCGCCGCCGCCGCGGCGCGCGCCAGCAGCGCCCAGGACCGCCCGCGCCGCGGTCCCAGTCCGGGCGGCAGCGCCGGATACTGCCGGTCGTGCTGCTCATCGTGCTCGGCCTCGTGGCCTGGCACGCGGTGACGCCGTTCTTCTGGGCGGCCGTTCTGGCCCGGGCTGTGGTTCGGGTCCGCGTGGTGGCTGTGCGTCGCGCTGCTGATCTTCTGCTGGCTGCGCTACGGCCCCCGGCGCCATCGCCGCTAGCGGGGGCGCCCCCGGCCCGCTAGCCATCCCCGGCCGGCGGGCGATCCCCGGTGGGCGGCCCATCTCCAGCCGGGCCCGTGCCCGCGGTGCGGCGGGCCCGGGCCCGCCGCTTGCCTTCGTGCATGGCCTGGACCCGGGCCACCGGGATCGTGTGGCCCTCCGCGACGAGATCGGCCGGGCAGCGGCTGCGGGCGGCGGCAGCTGGCCCGCCCAGCGGGCCCCGGGGTGATCAGCCGGGCCGCGGTGCGCACCGTGAAGTCGGCCGGGGTCACCCGGTCCAGCTCGTCCCAGGGCACCGGGAAGGACACCGGGACGCCCGGCCGGACCCGCGGGCTGTAGGCCGCCACCACGGTCGCCCCGCCCGCCCGGGTCGAGTCGAGGAAGACCTTGCCGTCCCGGTCCGCCCGGATGAACGCGGTGGTGGTGAGCGCCGGGTCGAGCCGCTCGGCCCGGGCCGCGACCGCGCGGGTGGCCGCCGCGGCGTCCTCGGCCCCGGCCCCGGTGATCGGCACGAACACGTGCACCCCCTTGGCCCCGCTGGTCTTGACCGCGGCCGCCAGGCCGGCGCCGGCCAGCGCCTCCCGGACCAGCTGGGCGGCGAGGACCGCGAGCCGGAACTCCCCGCCGGACGGCGGGTCGATGTCGAGAACCAGGTAGTCGGGATGGTTCCGCTGGCCGGCCAGGCTCAGCGTGGGGTGGTACTCCACGGCCCGCTGGTTGGCGAACCACAGCAGCGTGCGGCGGTCGTCGCAGAGCGCGTAGGACACCTCGCGCCGGGAGCTCTCCGCCCACAGCCGGACCGTCCGCACCCACGGCGGGGTGTACTTGGGCACGTTCTTCTGCATGAACGGTGCCTGGCCGCGCAGCACCCGGATCACCGACAGCGGCCGGCCGCGCAGTTCATCGATGAGCTGCCCGCGGACCGCGTCCAGGTAGTCCACCAGGTCGCGCTTGGTCGCCTCGGCGCCGCTGAACAGTGGCTCGCCGAGATTGGTCAGCGATACGCCGTCCCGCTCCTCGTCGACGCTGATGACGTCACCGTCCCTTCCTGACGCTCCGGGGGCTGGTTCCATCGTGCCCCAGTGAGACGGCGCAGTGAGACGGCGCAGTGAGACGGCGCTGTGAGACACTGTGGGCGGGGGTGAGGGATCAGGACAGGGACGGGCCCGATGTGCTGCTGGTCGCGGTGGACGGCTCGGATACCTCGCTCCGCGCGGGCGCGTACGCGGCGGGCATGGCCCGGCGGCAGAGGGCCAGGCTGGTCTGCCTGTACGTGCGGCCGTTCAGTGCGGTAGCCGGGATCGGCGCGGGCGCGGTCGTCTCCATGCAGGAGGCGCACGACTCGGTCGCGGCGGAGCTGCGGGAGACCGCCGAGGAGCAGGGAGCGCGGCTCGGGATCGACATCGTGTTCGTTGAGCGCGACGGCAACCCGTTCGCCGAGATCGTCCGGCTCGCCGACGAGATCCGGGCCGACGCGGTGATCGTGGGCGCCTCGACCAAGGCCGGCCATCGTTTCGTGGGTTCCCTGGCCGTGCACCTGGTCCGGGCCAGCCGCTGGCCGGTCACCGTCGTTCCCTGAGGACCCGTCCCCGAGGACCCGTCCCCGAGGACCCGTCCCCGAGGACCCGTCCCCGAGGACCCGTCCGCCGAGGACCTGTCCCCTGAGGACTGCGGCCCCCGGGTGGTCAGCGGCCATCGGCGAGCGCTGCCACCACGTCGTAGCGCAGCGGGCGCGGGTGCACCAGCAGGGCCCGGGCCACCTCGCGGATCCGCAGCCGCAGCGGGACCAGCACCTCCTCGCTGTGCCGCCACGCGCCCAGCTCGTCGCGGCCGTAGCGGGGGGCGATGGCCTGGCGGAAGTGCCGCGCGTCGCCGCCGTCGCTCTTCCACCCGGGCAGCCAGGCGCGCAGGTCGTCGTCGCGCTCCAGCATGGTCCAGTCCCTCAGCCGCTGCGCGATCTGCCCGGCCGCGTCCACCACGAAGGCCAGCTCACCTCCGCCGCGGATGCCGTGCACCCGGCCTTCACTGCGCGGGCTGTGGTGGATGCTGGCCGAGCTGAAGAGCGCCCCCACCGCGAGTGCGGCGACCGCATGACCGGCCTCGTGCCAGGCGGTCTCGACGGTGGCCTCCCGGGCCGGCCTCAGGCTCGGGTAACAGCCGCAGTCGTAGCGCTGCCTGATCCAGGTGTCATGCACGAGCGACTGGTCGTCGTACCGGGCGAGCCGGCTCAGCTCCGCCCGGATCGCGGCATGTGCGCGCAGGTCCGCTGGCTTCATGGTGTTGACTAACGCTATGCCTATCGAGGGTGAGTACGAGCCAAGCACGGCGGCCTGGGTCCGGGACCAGGTGGAGGAGTACGAGAGCTCGGGTGGCACGCGCGGGACGACGCTCCGCGGCACGGGCCTGCCTGTGGTGATCATCACCAACCGGGGGGCGCGGTCCGGCAAGCTGCGCAAGACCCCGGTGATGCGGGTCGAGCACCAGGGCCGCTATGCGGCCGTGGCCTCGCAGGGCGGCGCCCCGACGCACCCGTTCTGGTACTACAACTTCCGGGCCTACCCCCAGGTCGAGCTCCAGGACGGGCCGGTCAGGGGGGAGTTCGTGGCCCGCGAGGTGACCGGGGACGAGCGCGCCGACTGGTGGAAGCGCGCGGTCGCGGCCTTCCCGCCGTACGCCGGGTACCAGGAGAAGACCTCCCGCGAGATCCCGGTGTTCGTGCTCGAGCCCGCCAGCCAGGCCTGACCGCCGGGTCTTTCGCCCGCGGGCCCGCGGCGCATCCCCGTCCCGCTGCGGTGCCGCGCTCCCCGGCTGGCCCCTTGTCTGCCTGGCGGCCCGGGGCCCGGGCGATTCCCGGGCATCCCGTGTCCCACGGCCCGGTCCTCGTTATTTCATATTAAACCTACCGGAATACTTGACATTAGCGGGGATGCGGCGCAGATTTGCTGGTAAGAGACCCCGCGACGGCCCGCCCGCGCGGCAGCGACGGCGGCCGCCGGGGACCAGCCATCCGAAAGGTGCTCTCCGATGACCAGCGTCCAGGACCATTCGACGGCTCTCCGCAGTCACGGCCCGTACCGGCACGTCGCCGTTACCCAGGTGGGCGGCGTGATCGGTGCCGTCGTGGGCGGCATCCGGATCGGCGGTGACGTCAGCCCCGCCGCCGTGGCCGAGTTGCGCGCCGCGCTGCTCAGGCACAAGGTCGTCTTCCTGCGTGACCAGCAGCACGCCACCGACGCCGACCAGCGGGCCTTCGCCCGGCTGCTGGGCCCCCTCACCAAGCCGCACCCCACCGTCGCCGGGGACGGCGGCGCGGTGCTGCCCATCGACGCCGAGCAGGGCAAGGCCAACAGCTGGCACACGGACGTGACGTTCGTGGACCGGGTTCCCGCGATCAGCGTGCTGCGCGCCATCACGCTGCCGCCTTACGGGGGGACGACCGTCGTGGGCGAACACCGCCCAGGCCTACTGGCGGCTGCACCCGGCGCTGCAGGCGCTGGCGGGCAGCCTGCGGGCGGTGCACACCAACCTGTACGACTACGCGGCCGAGCGCCCGCAGATTGGCGGCATGGACGTCAGGGAAGCGGAGTACCGGGAGGAGTTCCGCCACCTGGAGTTCGAGACCGAGCACCCGGTCGTCCGCATCCACCCGGAGACGGGCGAGCCGGCGCTGCTGCTCGGCCACTTCGTCCGGTCGTTCCCCGGGCTGGGCACGGCCGACTTCAACGACCTGTTCGGGCTGCTGCAGCGGCACATCACCCGGCTGGAGAACACCGTCCGCTGGACCTGGCGGCCCGGTGACATCGCGATCTGGGACAACCGGGCCACCCAGCACTACGCGGTCGCCGACTACGACGACCAGCCCCGGCTGCTGCACCGGATCACGATCGCCGGCGACATCCCGGTCGGGATCAACGGGGACACCAGCATCGTCCGCAAGGGCGACGCCAGCCGCTACTCCGACCTCGCGGCCTGAGCAGGCTGAGCCAGGCCCGAGCGGCCGGAGCGGCCCCGAGCGGCCGGAGCGGGCCGAGCGGCCCGAGCGGCCCGAGCGGCCCGAGCGGGCTGCTGGCCCCAGGCGGGCCCTCAGTGCTCCCCGCGGTCCTAAGATCGTCGGATGGTGTCCGCACCGGTCCGCTACCAGTCCCCGGAGGAGGACAGCGGACGGTGGTCCGGGTTCCCGTTCCGCGACGGCGACATCGTGATCAGCACCCGGTCCAAGAGCGGGACCACCTGGATGCAGATGATCTGCGCCCTGCTGGTGTTCCAGACCCCGCGGCTGCCCGAGCCGCTGGGCGACCTGTCACCCTGGCTGGACCGGCTGACGGTGCCGCGCGAGCAGCTGCTCGCCCGGCTCGCCGCCCAGCCGCACCGCCGGTTCATCAAGTCACACACGCCGCTGGACGGTCTTCCGATCGACCCGCGCGCCACCTACATCGTGGTGGCCAGGCATCCGCTCGATATGGCCGTATCCCTGTACCACCAGGGCAGCAACATCGACCGGCAGCGGTTGCGGCAGCTCACCGGCCAGCCCGAGCCCAGCGAGCCGCCGCGCCCGCGGCCGCCGCTGCACGACTGGCTGATCGCCTGGATCCAGGAGGACACGACCCCGCAGCAGCAGATGGATTCGCTGCCCGGCGTGATGTGGCACCTCTCGGACGCCTGGGCGCGGCGCGGCCAGCCGAACATCGTGCTCGCGCACTACGACGACCTGGCGGCCGACCTGGCCGGCGAGATGCGCCGCCTGGCGGACCGGCTCGCGATCACCGTGCCCGCCGGGACCTGGCCGGAACTGGTCCGGGCGGCCACCTTCGAGGAGATGCGGGCCGGCGCCGAGCGCATCATCGGGCCGCCCGGTGTCCTGAAGAGCAGCGCGGCCTTCTTCCGGCGGGGCACCCCGGGGGCAGGGCGGGAGGAGCTCAGCGCGGCGGAGCAGGCTGACTACCAGAAACGGGCCGCCCAGCTGGCCCCGCCGGACCTGCTCAGGTGGCTGCACCGGGAGGTCTGGCAGAGTTGACGGCATGTCGACTGATCCGGCGCACCGCGGGGTATCCATCGAGCGGGTCGCGGCCGGCCGTTTCACGGCCCGCAACGAGCGGGGGGGCCGGATCGCCACCGGCACCGGCGGCGACGAGGACTTCACCCCGGTCGAGCTGCTGCTGGCCGCGATCGGCGGGTGCACCGCGATCGACGTGGACATCCTGACCTCCCGGCGGGCGGAGCCGGAGGCGTTCGGTGTGGAGGTGGGAGCGGAAAAGGTCCGGGACGGGGCGGGCAGTCACCTGGCGGATATCGAGGTGACCTTCCGGGTGGTGTTCCCGGCGGGAGAGGGCGGCGACGCGGCCCGCGCGCTGCTGCCCGACGCGGTCCGGCGGTCGCACGACCGGCTCTGCACGGTCAGCCGCACCATCGAGCTCGGGATACCCGTCACCACCCGGGTCCAGGCAGGGTAATCGTAGGGAAGACTTCGTGCTAGGCCCAGTGACCAGGATTGGAAGGTCAGCGGATGGCGCACGGTACCCGGATCGGCTCAGCTGTCATGTTCGTGGAGCGGCTCGACCGCTCGGTCAGCTTCTACACCGAGCTCCTCGCCATGCAGGTCGTGGATCAGAGCGCGACGGCCGCGCTGCTGGTCAGCCCGGGCGGATCGCAACTGATCCTGCGCGCGATGGGCAGCAACGCGGGTCATCCGCTGGGCGGCGTCGGCCTGCAGTACGTCATCTGGACCGCGGACGGGAAAGAGGACTTCGAGCGGTGCGAGCGGCTGCTGAAGGCGCACTCAGCGCACCGCGACACGCGCAGCAGCGGCGGGATCATGGTGGTGGAAGGCCACGACCCGGACGACACGGTCGTGATGATCACTTATCCTGGCCCCGACGAGGTACCGGCTCACGAGCTTCCGCTGCGCATCTACGGCTGGTAGCCGCCGCGCGGCCGGCCTGGCGGTCAGCCTGGCCAGCCGGAATGAGTCGGTCACGCTGGGGTACGGGGTCCGCAGCGCTGCCCACGCCGGCGTGGCCGCAGCGGCCGACCGTAGCCTGGAGGGACCATGGCCCGCATCACCACGACTGACGATCGAGACACGGCGCCTCCCGTCTCGCGCGGCGCGGGGGTCATCGGGAAACTGCTGGCGGTCGCGGCCGTCATCGCCGCCGTCGCGGTCCTGATCGTCGCGCTCGCCGCCGTGAACTTGCTGCCCCGGCTCCGCAACCCGTTCGGGGAGACCACGTCGGCGCGCAGCGGGCCCGTGCTGCTCAAGTCGATCACCGCGCTGAGCCGCTACCAGGCGGCCAGCGGGTCGTTCCAGGTCGTCGTGGACCTGACCCAGAAGGCGAACCTGCTGCCGGCCTTCCTGGAAGGCAGCCAGACCCTGTTCGTCGGCCAGGGCAGCGAGATCGCGTACGTTGACTTCGGGCAGCTGAAGAGCCCGGCCATCCAGGTCTCGGCGAACCGGGCGGCGGTCACGATCCGGCTGCCCCGGGCCCAGCTCGAGCCGGCGGTGCTCAACGTGAGGCAGTCCTACGTGTTCGCCCAGCAGCAAGGGCTGCTGAACCGGATCGGGAACTTCTTCTCCGGCAACCCGAACAGCCAGCAGCAGGTGTACATCCTGGCCCAGCAGAAGATCCAGACCGCGGCCCGGCAGAGCACGCTGATCGCGCAGGCCCAGCGGAACACGGCCAGCATGCTCACCGGGATGATGCACTCGCTGGGCTTCCAGCGGGTCACCGTGACCTTCGCCGCGCCACCGGCGAAGACAGGCTGACCCGCCCGGCCGCGCCACCCGCGGAGAAGGGATGAGCGGGGTCAGAGCTTGCGCAGGAACGCGTTGGCCACCGGGCCCGCGCTGTCGGCCCCGAGACCGCCCCCCTCGACCAGCACCGCGAAGGCCAGGTCCCCGCGGTAGCCGATGAACCAGCCGTGCGAGTGCGTTCCGGTGCCGTACTGGGCGGTGCCGGTCTTGCCGTAGACGCCGGCCGGGAACCCGACCCCGGCGGCGGTGCCGCTGGTGACCACGGCGCGCATCATGGGCCGCAGCGTGCTCAGGATGCCCGGGCTGAGCGCGTGCGGCGGGGCCGGCTGCCGCGGCTGCGGGCTGGTGACCAGGATCGGGGACCGCCAGGTGCCGTCCTCGATGGCCGCGGCCACGCTGGCCTGGCTGAGCGGGTTGACCAGGTCCGTGCCCTGCCCGAACGCGTCGGCGGCCACGTCCACCGGCTGGTGCGGCGTGGTGAACTTCCCCAGCGTGGCGGGGATGCCCAGGTTGGCCGGGGCGTTGAAGCCG
Organism: uncultured Actinomycetes bacterium; assembly: GCA_963711485.1. Classification (GTDB taxonomy): domain Bacteria; phylum Actinomycetota; class Actinomycetes; order Streptosporangiales; family Streptosporangiaceae; genus RYN-230. The sequence goes on along the minus strand of CAVQEM010000040.1, from coordinate 122,348 downwards.
AACGTGGCGGCCATCGACGCGAGCGCGGCGCCGCCCAGCCGCTGGTAGGCCAGCATGGCGAAGGTCGAGTTGCACGACACCGCGAACGCCGTCTGCAGGCTGGTCGTGCCCAGCTGCTCGTTGTTGTCGTTGTGGAAGGTCCGGCCGCCGATGGTGACCTGGCTGGGGCACTGCACCGTGCTGGCCGGGCGCATCCCCTTCGCGGCCAGCGCCGAGGCGGTGACCACCTTGAAGGTGGAGCCGGGCGGGAAGATGCCCGCCAGGGCCCGGTCGAACCCGCCCGGGCGCTCCACCACGGCCAGCACCCTGCCGGTGGACGGCTGGATGGCCACCAGGTCGATCGGCTTCGACGTCGGGGCCGCGGACACGGCCGCCGACGCGGCCATCTGGTCCTGCATGTCGAGGCTGGTCTGGACCGGCTGGCCCGGGGTGGCCGCGAAGCGGGCGGCTGTCGCGTCCACCCGCGTGCCGGGTCCCTCGAGGCGGATGGTCAAGGACGGCCTGCCCGCCAGCTGAGCCTGGTACGCCTGCTCGACGCCGCCCTGGCCGATCAGGTCACCCGCCTGGTAGGGCGCTCCGAGCGCCTTGGCCTGGGCCGCCGTGGCGGCCACCACCGTGCCGGTGAGCAGCGCGATGGATCCCGACTGGGCGATCACCGAGGGAGAGCTCAGCGCGGTGCCGTCGGAGGCCAGGACCGCGGCCCGGGCCGGCCAGACGGCGCTCTGCACGAACCGCTCGCCCGCCCGGAGCCGGGGATAGATGGCGGCCGGGCTCCAGTCCACCCGCCAGTGCCGGTTCCGGGTGACCAGCTGGAGCTGCCCCGGGTAGGTCCAGGTGTGCCCGCTGGCCAGCTCGTCGGTGGCCGTGAAATGGGCCCGGGCGTCTCCGCCGTTCTGGCTGACCTGGCCGAGCCTGAGGTGAATGCCCCGCAGGCCGAGTTCGGCCGCGGTCTGCCGCAGCGGGCCGGCCAGGCCGGAGGACGGCACGTTCACGCTGACCTCGCCCATCGCGGCGTAGCTGCCCTGCTGCCAGTCACGCAGGTAGCTGGCGGCCGTCTGCTGAGGGCTGCCCTGGGTGCGCGTCAGCAGGACGTAGCCTCCCGCCGCGCCCGTCGCCACCACGACGGCCGCGATCACGGCCACCACGAGGATGAGGGTCCGCCGCTTCGTCCGGCGCATGCTGCCGTGGCTCATGGGCCGGCCTTTCCCGCTGGGCGGCCGCGGACAGCGGGTCCGCGGACCGGGCACCACGATAGCCGCGCCGGCCCTGCCCTCAGCGACGAACCAGGTTAAGGCCGCCGGGCCGCGGGCCGCGTCGGGCCCAAAGTGCGGGCCGGCCTGCCGGGATGCATCCCGGTCGGGCAGGCTGGTGTCATGGCGGACAACCTCACCCTGATGGCAGTGCACGCCCATCCCGACGACGAGGCCTCGAGCACCGGGGGAGTGCTCGCCCGTTACGGCGCCGAGGGCGTCCGCACGGTGGTCGTCACCTGCACGAACGGGGAGTTCGGGGACTCCCCGGGCGGGATCAAGCCCGGCGCTGACGGCCATGACGAGCAGGAAGTGGCCGAGCTCAGGCTGGCTGAGCTCAGGCAATCCGCCAAGCACCTGGGGGTCACGGACCTCGAACTGCTCGGCTATCACGACTCCGGGATGGTGGAGTGGGACTACAAGAGCCGGCCCGACGCGTTCTGCAACGTGCCGCTGGACGACGTCGCGGCCCGCATCGGCGCGCTGATCGAACGGTACCGGCCGCAGGTCGTGGTCACCTACGACCCTGACGGCGGGTACGAGCACCCCGACCACGTGCACGCCAGCCTGGCCGCGGCGGAGGCGGTCAGGCTCACCGGCATCCCGGCGAAGCTGTACCTGACCGCGATGCCGATCAGCAAGTGGCAGGAACTGTGGTCCGCGCTGAAGGAAGCAGGCGTGGACCTGCCCGACGGGGGCAGCGTCAGCCCCGAGACGCGGCGGCAGATGGAAACCTCCGAGCAGCGCATCACGACCACCATCGACATCCGCCCGGTGCTGGCCCGCAAGCAGGCCGCGCTGCTGGCGCACGCCAGCCAGATCAGTGAGTCGTGGTTCAGCAAGATCCCGCCCGAGCTCGGCGAGCGGGTGTTCGGCGAGGAGAGCTTCATCCGGGCGCTGGACACCACCGGCGCCCCGGTGCCCGAGGACGACCTGTTCGCGGGACTTCGTTAAATAACGGTCTTATCGTGGCCGGTCACCGGCCTGTCCGTGACCAATCTGCCGGGCGCGGCCCGGGACGGGGACGGCCGCATCGGCGGCCTTTTTACGAATTATTCCGCTGCGGGGCTCTTGGCAGCCCGGCGAGTCCAGGGTTTGACTGGTCAATGCGGCACGGGCGGAAAAGGATCGCCCCGGGTGGGACCGGCCGCGACTGTGTCTGCGGGCAATGGAGGCTGCGTTATGACGAGTATCCGCGGTTCACGCACCAAGCGCTTTGCAGGAATGGCGGCCGCCGCGTTCCTGGCCGTTTTACTGCCCGCCGGGCTGGCCTCGGCCGCCTCCGCCGCGGCCGGCTCCGCCGCGGCCGGCTCCGCCGCGGCGGGCCCGGCCCCCGCGCGCGGCGCGGCCGGGGTAGCTGCCTCGTCCGCCTCCTGTCCCTGGCTGAACCAGTCCCTGACGGTGAGCCAGCGGGTCAGGATGCTGCTGGCCAGGATGACCCTGGCCAACAAGATCAACATGGTCACCGGCGCGGGCACCAGCGAGCCGTACGTCTTCTACATCTCCGCGATCCCGAGCCTGTGCATCCCGGCCATGGGCGAGGAAGACGGGCCCGTCGGGGTGGGTGATGGCCTGGCCGGCGTCACCCAGATGCCCTCGGCCGTCTCCCTGGCCGCCACCTGGGATCGGTCCCTCGCCACCCAGTACGGCCAGGTCGTCGGCTCGGAGGAGCGCGGCAAGGGCGCCATGATCAATCTGGGCCCGACCGTGAACATCGACCGGGACCCGCGCTGGGGGCGCTCGTTCGAGGCCTACACCGAGGACCCGTACCTCAACGCCGCGATGACCGTGTCGGATATCGACGGGGTGCAGAGCCAGGGGGAGATGTCCCAGGTCAAGCACTTCGCCCTGTACAACCAGGAGACCAACCGGAACACGCCGGCCGATGATGTGATCGTCAGCCAGCGGGCCGAGCACGAGATCTACCTGCCCGCGTTCTGGGCCGCCACCAAGCTGGCTCACGCCTCCTCGGTGATGTGCTCCTACAGCACCATCAACGGCCAGTACGCCTGCCAGAACGACTACCTGCTGCACACCACGCTCGACCAGCGCTGGGGCTTCCCCGGGTTCGTGACCTCGGACTACGGCGCGACTCACTCCACCGTCGCCTCAGCGGACGCCGGCAATGACCAGGAGATGCCCAGCGCCGTCTATTACGGTCCGGCGCTGCAGGCCGCCGTGCAGGCGGGCCAGGTCAGCATGGCCACGCTGAACGGGATGGTGTCCCGCATCCTGACCGAGCTGTTCCGCTTCAACGAGTTCAACAACCCGCCCACCGGGACGACCAGCGCGACCGTCACCACCCCGGCGCACCAGGCCACCTCGGCCGCCGTGGCCGAGGCGGGCACGGTGCTGCTGAAGAACAGCGGCGGCACGCTGCCCCTGAAGGCGGCCGGCGGCGGATCGGTCGCGGTGATCGGACCCGCGGCCTCGGCGGCGCCGGTGTACACCGGCGGCGGCAGCGCCTACGTCACCTCCACGTTCCACGTCACCCCGCTGCAGGGCATCCAGGCCGCCGCCGGGCACCGGGACCAGCGTCTCGTACACCCAGGGCCTGCCCACCGACACGTCGCTGACGCCCATCCCCGGCTCGGCGCTCAGCCCGGCCTACGCGCCCACCAGCTTCGGCGGGAGCTACACCGGCACGCTCACCGCGCCGGAGACCGGGACCTACGTGCTGGCCTTCGAAAACCCGTGTGGCTGTTACTCCTCGGTGGACCTGTCCCTGAACGGCAAGGAACTCCTGGCCAACCCGGGCACCCCGCCGGTGTCCACGTACTCGGTGGGCGTGAACCTGGTGGCGGGCCAGACCTATTCGCTGCAGCTGTCGGGCGGCGGCGAGTCGGCCAACCTGAGCTGGGCCACGCCATCGGACCTGGCGCCCGGCATCAGCCAGGCGGTCGCCGCGGCGAAGTCGGCGTCCACCGCGGTCGTCGTGGTGTCCGACGACACCGAGACCGAAGCCGCCGACCGGCCCAGCCTCAACCTGCCGTCGGCGCAGAACGAGCTGGTCTCGGCGGTGGCCGCGGCCAACCCGCACACCGTGGTGGTCGTGGATGCGGGCGCCCCGGTGGCCATGCCCTGGCTCAGCCAGGTGGCCTCCGTCGTGGACGCCTGGTACCCGGGCGAGAGCAACGGCACCGCGCTCGCGGCGGTGCTCTTCGGCCCGGTCGACCCGTCCGGCCATCTGCCGGTCACCTTCCCCGCGGACCTGTCCCAGGTCCCCGCGTCCACCCCGGCCCAGTTCCCCGGGGTGAACGGCAAGGTGCTGTACTCCGAGGGGATCGACGTCGGGTACCGCTACTACGACGCGCACCACGAGACGCCGATGTTCCCCTTCGGCTACGGGCTGTCCTACACCAGCTTCAGGTTCAGCGGTCTGAGGATCACCGCCGCCAGGCGGGCCGGCAGGTGACGGTGTCCGCGACCATCACCAACACCGGCCGGGTGGCCGGGTCCGACGTCGCCCAGCTGTACCTGAGCGATCCGGCGGCCGCCACCGAGCCACCCCGGCAGCTGAAGGGCTTCCAGAAGGTCTCCCTCCGGCCCGGGCAGTCGGCCACCGTGCGGTTCAGCCTGAACAGCCACGACCTGTCCTACTGGAACAGCGCCGCGAACGGGTGGGTGGTCCCGCCCGGGCAGTTCGGTGTCTACGTGGGTGACTCGTCGGCCCTGGCCGGGCTGCCGCTGCACGGCGGGTTCACCCTGGCTGGCTGACCGGGGGCCCTGGTCCAGGCCCAGCAGGCCTGGACCAGGGCCAGCACGGCGCCGCGGCGGCGGGGCCTCCAGCTCGTCCCATTCGATGGGCGCGGGCACGCGGGGTCCCGCCGCGGCGCGCGGGCTGGCCTTTCACGGCCTACCGCGCCGAAAGGCTCGTGGCGTCCCGGGCGGCCGGGGTTACGCCTTTCGGTGCGGCACGCGCAGCTGAATGCCCGCCCCGGCCGGGACCGGCCGCGATTTTGCTCCGGGCAATGGAGTCCGTGCTGTGACGCTTATCCGCGGTTCGCGTACCCGGCACCTCCCAGGAATGGCGGCGGCCGCGTTCCTGGCGGTTTAGCCGATCGGCTGGCTAGCTGATCGGGGGAAGCACCTGGCCGTCGTCCAGCACGGTGCGGAACGGGTCGCCGAGCCGGGCCACCCGCGCCGGGATGTCGCGGATCGTGAACGCGTCGGGCCGCGGCGCCGGATCGTCCAGCTCGTCCCACGCCAGGGGGGCGGACACCGGCGCCCCGGCGGCGGCCCGCGGGCTGTAGGGCGCGACCAGGGTCTTGTTGCTGGCGTTCTGGGTGTAGTCGAGGCGGGCCAGCCCGCCCCGGTCATGCACGTCCCACTTCCAGCTCACCAGCTGGGGCACGACCGCGCCGATGGCCCGCGACAGCTGCTCCACCCACCCCCGGGTCTCGCTGAAGCTGAGCCGCGGGGCGACGGGGATCCAGATCTGGATGCCGCGCCTGCCGGTGAGCTTGGGCTGGCCCCGCACGCCCAGATGCTCCAGGGCGGTGCGGTGCAGCCGGGCCAGCACCAGCACCTCGTCCCACGACGTGGCCGGGCCGGGGTCGATGTCGATGAGCGCGTAGCTGGGCCGGTCCGGCTGGCCGGCCCGGGCGGTCCAGGCATGCCACTCCAGGGCGCCGAAGTTTGCCGCCCACACCAGCGCGGCCGGCTCGTCGGCGACCAGGTAGGTGGTGGTCTTGCCGGGCTCGGCGGCGGGGTCGCGCCAGCGCGGCAGCCAGTCCGGCGCGTGGTCAGGCAGCTGCTTGTGCCAGAACCCGGCGGACTGCGCGCCACCGGGGAAACGGTGCATGTTGAGCGGGCGGCCGGTCAGGTAGGGCAGCACGACCGGGCGCGATCTGCGCCGAGTACCTGATGAGCTCGCGCTTGGTCACCGCGGGCTCCCCGGGGCGGCCGGGGAAGAGTTCCTTGCCGAGGTTGGTCAGCCGCAGCGAGCGGCCGAACACCTCCCAGGTACCGTGTCGCCGAGCGCGTCCAGCGCGGCCAGCTCGCCCGGGCCGGGCCCGCTGACGGCGGGGTCCCGGGCGCAGCCGGACCGACGCGGACGCGGCCGGGCAGGTCCGCCCGCCACATCGCGCTCCGGATCGGCCTTGACCTCCTCGTTGGTGCGCCCGCTGAGCACCGAGGCCGGGTGGTCCTCCGGATCCCAGCCCGCGACGGCGTACTCGTCGTGCTTGTGCACCAGCAGCCACTGCTCCGAGCCCGGGCCGCCCGCGCCGTCCCGGCCGCGGCGCACCAGGATCAGCCGGCCGCGCAGCTTGTCGCCATGCACGTCCACGTGCAGCTCGCCGGCGGCCACGGCGGCGGCCGGGTCGTCGGTCGCGTGCGGCTCCCAGGTGCCCCGGTCCCATACGATCACGTCACCCGCCCCGTACTCACCGCGCGGGATCACCCCCTCGAAGTCGAGGTACTCGAGCGGATGGTCCTCGACGTGCACCGCGGTGCGCTTCACGTCCGCGTCCAGCGTGGGACCCCGCGGGACCGCCCAGCTGGCCAGCACGCCGCCGATCTCGAAGCGGAGGTCGTAGTGCAGCCGCCGCGCCCGGTGCCGTTGCACGACGAACCGCCGCACCCCGGTGGCCGCCTCCCCGGCGGGCTGGCCGGCTGTCCCGCGGGTCTGGCCGGCCGTCGCGGCGGCGGTCTCGCCGGAAGGCTCGGGCGTGCGCCGGAAATCCCGCTTGCGCTGGTACGGAGTGAGCTTCCCGGGCACTGGCCACCTCCCTGCCACCCGCCTCCCTGCCACCCGTCCCTGCCATGCCCGCCTACGGCGGGGTCACACCCGGGGGCGATACGGGCGGGCCGGGCCACCCGGTAAAGTGCTTTGCTATACAGCAAGCAATTACAGCGAGGGGTGCAGCCCGTGACCGGTGCCGGCGCTCAGGCCGGGCCCCCAGGCGATGCCGGGCCGGTGGCCCCGCGCGACGCGGCGGCCGTGGCCCCCGGCGATGCCGGGGCGGTAGCCCCGGGCGGCGCCGAGATGGCGGGCAGGACTGAGTCCGCTGCCCGGCTGCGCACGGCGGTCGGCCGGGCTCGCCCGCAGGATCCGGCCGACCCGCGCCGGTGCGGACCTGACCCTGACCGAGGCCACCGTGCTCGCCACCACGGCCCGCAACGGACCCGTCGGCCTGTCCTGGCTGGCCCGCGAGGAGGGGATGAACCCGACCATGCTGTCCCGGGTGGTGTGGCGGCTGGAAGACGCCGGGCTGCTCGCCAGGCGGCCCGATCCGCGCGACCGGCGCGCCGCATTGGTCGATGCCACCCCCGCCGGGCGGCGCCTGCACGAGCGGATCAGGGCGGAGCGCACGGACGCGCTCAGCCAGCTGATCGAGCACCTCGGCCCGGCCGAGCGGGACGCCCTCGACGCCGCCCTGCCGGTGCTCGAGCAGCTGGCCCGCGACCTCAAGGAGCGGCGGCCGTGAGCCGCCCCGGCCTGTGGCGCAGCACCTTCTCCTCACTGCGGATCCCGAACTACCGGCTGTACTTCACCGGCCAGTCGGTCTCGCTCGCCGGCACCTGGATGCAGATGACCGCCCAGTCCTGGCTGGTGCTCACGCTCACGCACTCCAGCACCGACCTGGGGTTCGTGCTGGCCCTCCAGACCCTGCCCATCCTGCTCCTCGCGCCCTACGGCGGGGTGGTGGCCGACCGGGTGGACAAGCGCCGCCTCATGGTCGTGCTGCAGATCGCGATGGGCCTGCAGGCCCTGGTCCTCGGGCTGCTGACTGTCGCCGGGGTGGTCCGCTTCTGGGAGGTCGGCCTGCTGGCCGTCATCCTGGGCCTGAACAACGCCTTCGAGAACTCCGCCCGTCAGGCGTTCGTCCGGGAGATGGTCGGCCCAGACGAGCTGCGCAACGCGGTCACCCTGAACTCGGTGACGGTCAACGCGGCCCGCGCGGTGGGGCCCGCGATCGGCGGCGTGCTGATCGCCACCGTGGGCATCGGCACGTGCTTCCTGGTCAACGCGGCGAGTTTCGTGGCCGTGGTCACGTCGCTGCTGGTGATGGACCGCGCCGCCCTGCAGCCTTCCCGCCCGGCCCCGCGGGCCCCTGGGCAGCTGCGCGAGGGCCTGCGGTACGCGCGCCGCACCCCCACGATCGCCATCCCGCTGGCCATGATGAGCCTGGTCGGCCTGCTCGCCTACGAATTCCCGGTCTCGCTCCCGGTGCTGGCCCGCAGCACGTTCCACGGCGGTGCGGAAGCCTACGGCTTCATGACCGCGGCGATGGGCATCGGCGCCGTCATCGGTGGCCTGTTCACGGCGGCCCGGGGCCGGACCGGCCTGCGGCCGATGATCATCGCTTCGGTGGGGTTCGGCGTGGCCATCCTGGTCACGGCGTTCGCCCCGGTGATCGCCCTGGCCTACGCGGCGCTGCTGTTCGTGGGCTGGGCCAGTGTCTCGTTCATCGCGATCGGGAACTCGACGATCCAGCTCAGCGCGGAGCCGCAGATGCGCGGCCGGGCTATCGCGCTCTGGCAGGTCGCCTTCCAGGGGACGACGCCGGTCGGTGCCCCCGCGATCGGCGCGATCATCGCCCTGGCCGGGGCGCGCGGCGGCCTCGCCGTCGGCGGTGCGGCCTGCCTGCTCGCGGCCGCCGGGGGAGCACTGCTGCCCGGCGCGCGTCCCGCGCCGAGGAGCCGGAGCAGCCGCAGGTGCAGGGCCGCCGGGCCGCCTGACCCGGATCCCGCGGTATCAGCCGGCCGCCAACCCGGCTGGTCACCCGCTATCGCGCAGGGCCGGAAGCAGCTCATCCTCGGCCCAGGCGATGAACTGGCCTTGCTGCTCCGCCCCCACCTGGACCAGGGCCAGGTGGGTGAAGCCGGCCTCGGTGAACTTCCTGGCCGCCCTGACGTGCACCGCCGGATCGGGGCCGCAGGGCACCAGCGGGGTGATGTCCTCCTCGCGGACGTGCGCGGACGCGGCATCGAACGAGCGCGGCTCGGGGAGCTCGGACATCACGGGCCAGCCCGGGACGGCCCAGCGCCACAGCCGCCGGGCGCGGGCCCGGGCGGCCTGCTCGTCCGGGTCGTAGCAGATCGGCAGCTGCGCGTACTTCGGCTTGGCTTCGCCGCCGGCCTGGTTGAAGTCCCGGACGAGCGACGCGTCAGGCTCGGTGGCGATCAGGCACTCGCCCTCGTCCGCGGCCAGCTGCGCGGACTCCGTGCCGGACGCCGCGACGCCGATCGGCACGGGGGTGTCCGGCAGGTCGTACAGCCTGGCCCGCTCCACCTGGAAGTACCGGCCGCTGAAGTTCACGTAGTCGCCGGTGAACAGGTGGCGGATGATCCGGATGGCCTCGCCCAGCCGCTCGTGACGGACCCGCGGGCTGGGCCACCCGCCGCCGACCACGTGCTCGTTCAGGTTTTCCCCGGACCCGAGGCCCAGCGTGAACCGGCCGCCGGACAGCACGCCGATGGTCGCGGCCTTCTGGGCGACGACGGCGGGGTGGTAGCGGAACGTCGGGCAGGTCACCATCGTCATCAGGGGAAGCCGGTGGGTGGCCTGTGCCGCGGCGCCGAGCACCGCCCACGCGTAGCCGGAATGTCCCTGGTCCTCGAGCCAGGGAAAGTAGTGATCGGACATGACCGAGAAATCGAACCCCGCCTGCTCGGCCGCCTGCAGGTCGCTCACCAGCTGCCGGACCGGACTCTGCTCGCACATCGCCGTGTAGCCGTACTGTGTCATGGCCGGTCCCTACCCGGTCATGCCCCGGTCCCTACCCGCCTGGGCGTGGCCCTCCGGGGCCCGGGCACGCACCCGGGTGGCCAGAACCTCGGCGATCTTCCGCGTAGCCAGGCCCGGCCGGGGGTAGCTGGATGAACGTGGAGAAGACCACTGACGGCGCCGGACACGCCGCCGAACCGGCCGGGCCGCCCGCGCTGTCCAGCGAGGTAGCCGAGCTGGTCGGCGAGATCAGCGAGGGCAGCGACCTGTCCCGGCGGCGCCGCGTGATGGCGGCCACGTCCCGGGTCGCCCGCCGGGGAAGCCGGGCAGGCTGGTCGGGAGCGGCCTCGGGAGGCCGCTGGCTGACCTCCCAGGTGCTGGCGATGGCGCCCCGGCTGCCCGTGCGGGACCAGCGGAAGCTCCGCGCCCAGTTTCCCGGCCTCGGCCCGGAGGAGGTCGCGGACCAGCTGATCAAGGGCGCGTCCCGGGCCGCCGCGTCGGTCGGCGCGGCGGTCGGCGCATCCATGCTGCTGCCCCTGCCGTCCGCCCCGGTGGAGGTGGCGTTCGAGACCCTGGCGGTCGTCGGGATCGAGCTGAAGCTCGTGGCCGAGCTGCACGAGGTCTACGGGATGAGGGCCCCGGGGTCGGCCCCGGAACGCATGCTGGGCTACGTCGCGGCCTGGGCGCACCGGCGCGGCGTGGCCCTGGTGCCGGGAGGCCTGGCCCTGGCCGTGGGTCCCCGCTGCGCAGGCAGCTGGAGCGGCGGCTGCTGGCCCGGGCAGGCCGCAGCGCCGTGTCCCTGGGACCGCTGCTGACCGGAGCCGCCGCCGGGGCGATGCTCAACCGGCACGAGACCCGCCGGCTCGGCGAGGTCGTGCGCAAGGACCTGCGGCGCCGCTCGCCGCACGGATCAGGCTGGCCTGGCTGACGGCCGGCGGCCCACCGCGGTCCCGGCGTGGCTCCCGGCCGGCCGTGGGCCTGCACCCGCTACGTCACGGCCAGCCCGGGGAGCGCGTCCCAGCCGGTGATGGCGAGCACGGCGCGGATGTGCCGCGGCAGGTGGTACAGCACCACCTGCCGCGGCACCTCGGTACCGTCCCCGATGGCCAGCCGCACGATGGCCCGGAGCCCGGCCAGGTCGCAGTAGCTCACCTCGCCGAGGTCGAGGTGCACCACCTGATGTGCCTCGGCGAGCTCGTGCAGGGTGGTCACCAGGGCGGGGTACGTCGCCTCGTCGATCTCCCCGGCGATGGCCAGCCCGTCGGGGGAGGCCATCGGGGTGATCCGCAATACCCCGTTGTCATAAGCGGGATGACGCTCAGCCCTCACGGATCTACCTCCCTCGCGCGCCGGTTCGTGGCACCTGCTGCCAGGTGGGGCGGAATGAAGAATAACGCCGGCCAGCCCGCACGCAGTGAGATGACCGGGACCCCGGACCCGGGACCCGGGACCCGGGACCGGAACCGGGGCCGGGACCGCGGCCGGGGCCGGGACCGGGGTCAGGGGCACCGGCGGTGCCCAGCCAGGCTGGGCGACCTCTCACCCGTGAATACGTGTCCGGCGGCGATGGCGGTTGCCTCTGCGCCAGCGGTCAGCGACCGTCCCACGGGCGGGCCAGCCGCGCCGCCGATTCGAACATCACCGCGTGCACGAAGGCCTGCGGCAGGTTGCCGCGCAGCTGATGCTGGTGAGTGTCGAATTCCTCGGTGAACAGCGCGGGCGGGCCGCACGCGGCGCGGTTGCGCTCGAACCAGCCGACCGCCTCGCTGGTCCGGCCCAGCTGGTGGGCGGCCAGCGCCATGAGGAACCCGCAGAGCACGAACGCGCCCTCGGCCTCCTGCAACGGGCGCTGGTCGTGCCGGTAGCGGTACAGGTAGCCCTCGCTGGACAGGCCGGCCGCGATCGCGTCGAGGGTGGCCAGGCTGCGGGGGTCGGTCGCGGGCACGGCCCCGCGGATCGGGGCCAGCAGCAGGGCGGCGTCCACGCGCTCGTCGTCGGGGGCGCGCTGCCACCGGCCGCTCGGATGCACGCTGTCGGCGGCCACGTCCGCCAGGATGGTATCGGCCAGCGTCTCCCAGGCCGCCGCCTGGCGCGGGAGCCGCCCCCGCCGCGGCGATGGCCCGCAGCCCCGCGACGCACATGAGCCGGGAATGGGCCCAGTGATGGTTGTCAAGTTCCCATACGCCGGCGTCCGGGTCGCTCCACCGCGTCTCGATGGCCTTCACCGCGGCCTCGGCCGCCTGCCAGTGCCAGGTGTCCAGGTGATCATGGCCGGCCGCGGCCGCGAAGAGCTGGAGCGACTCGCCCAGCGCGTCGAGCTGGAACTGGCAGTTGACCCAGTTCCCGACCTTGTCCGCACCGCCCGGGTAGCCGGACAGGCGGGTGAGCGACTCCTCCCCGGGCACCGGCCCGCAGGCCACGGTGTAGGCGGGCTTGAGGTCGGGGCCGTCGGCCAGGATGCGCTCCGCCACGAAGGAGACGGCGTCATCCAGCAGGCGGTGCGGGCCGTCGGCGGCGACCGCCTGCCCGGTGTAGCACTGATCCCGGATCCAGACGTAGCGGTAGTCGTAGTTCCGGCCGGCCTTGGAGCGCTCCGGCAGCGACGTGGTGGCCGCGGCCACCATGCCGCCGCTGCGGCTGGTCAGGCCGGTCAGCACGGCGTAGCTGTGCCTGCTGTCCGCGGCGGCCAGGCTGTGGCCCGGTTCCGGGACGGCCGCCGCCCAGGACGCCTCGGTGGCCTGCCACGCTTCCGGGGCCCGCACCGGAACCCGCGGCAGCGCCTGGTCCGATATCTCCAGCACCAGATCGTGATAGGCGCCCTCGCCGAGGTCCAGGTGCAGCTCCAGGGCACCGTCCGCCCGCACCGTGGCGCCCGCGCCACCCGACCACCGCAGCCGGAGCGGGCCGCTGCGGGCGGTCCACACCCCGCCGGCCTGCCTGAGCTGGCTCATCCGGTACCGCCCGAAGCCGGCCCGCAGGTCCAGGACCACCCGGACGCGGGCGGGACCGTCGAGGGCCACGACCCGGCGCAGCACGACCGTGGTGTGCGGGTCGCCCGGGTAAGCCAGGGCCTCGCGGCACTCGGTGAACCCGCCGCCGGTGATCCACCGGCTGCGCCAGATGAGAGAGCCCTCTTCGTAGTACCCGCCCCAGACGAAGCGCTCCTCCGGGGTCACGGCGTATACGCCGCGCCCGCCGATCAGGCAGGAGAACACGGCGCCGGAATCCCACCGGGGGGCACACAGCCAGGCGAAGTCGCCGCGGGGGCCGACCAGCGCGCCCCGTTCCCCGTCCGCCACCAGCGCGTACTCGCGGAGCACGTGCGGGGGAAACTCGTCGGCCGCACCGGGATCGTGGCTCGCCATGCTCTCCTCATCCGCCGGGTCGCCCGTCGGCTACCCCAGCCCGACCGGCCCAAACGGTCTTACCGGCGGACCCGGCTCAGAGAGGGACGACGGGCTCGGCGGCCAGGCCGTACCCTTCGCCCGCCGCCGTGACCAGCTGCCGCAGGACGCTGGTGAGCTCGACCCGGATGGCCGGCGGGAGCGCGGCGACGATCCGGCTCAGCTCACGCTGCCGCCGCCCGGATACCGCGCTGACCAGACTCTGCCCGCTGGGGGTGAGTTCCAGCGTCACCACGCTGCGGTGCCGGGGGTCGCTGCCCCGGGCCACGTGGCCCGCCGCGACCAGCCGGTCGGCCAGCCTGGTCACTGTGGAGGCATCCAGGCCCAGGACCCGGGCCACCCGCGCCGACCGGGCCCGGCCGAGTTCAGCCAGGACAGCCAGCATCCGGAACTGGGGCAGGGTGATCACGCCGTCGAGGGCATCCAGGCTCCGCAGCGCCACCCCGGCCAGCACGCGGGTCGCGGCCTGCAGCGCTTCCACCTGCTCCCCGAATTCCGGGCCGGCGGCCAGGGAACCAGCCGCCAGGGCGGGGGCCTGCCCGCCGGGTATTTCCACGACAGAACATTGTAGTGAGAAACGCTTGCCATCTGCCAGTGTCAGCGGAGGGGGCCTGCCCGCGCTTCGTCCCGGGGTGAGCGGCCCGGTCACCGACTGGTGTAGGTCACCGGCCCGCGGGTAGTGCCGGGGGCCAAGGCTTTCCCAGCGAGCGCGGCGCAGCCAGCAACTGGGCCGGGAAGGATGGCGACGATGACCACCTTCGATGAGGTGTGCATCGGCCAGGCCGGCCCGGACGCCAAGGGGTTCTTTGAGTTCTGCTGACGGCAGGTTCTGCCGCGGCTTCGAGAGAGGTGAGCACAGTTCGGTCCCAAGCAAGCGACGTCAGCGCTGATAGGCTCTGCGCCGGTATCACAGGCGGGCGCATGCGCTGGGCCGGTGGTGATCCTGATGGGATACGACATGTTCCGGGGTTCCAGGGATGAGCAGCTCGAGGTGAGTACCGCAGAGCGGGGACTGGCCGCCCTGATCGAGGTGGCGGAGCGGGCCGTTGAGAAGATCGGCTCATCGGTGCCGCCTGCGCAGCTGCGCGCCCTGCTGATCATCGACCGGGCCGGGAGCCTCAACCTGAACCGGCTGGCGACCCAGGTGGGTGCCTCCGCGTCGGCCACCAGCAGGCTGTGCGACCGGATGGAAGTCGCGGGACTGCTGACCCGGGACCGGGCGGAAGAAAGCCGCCGGGAGATCGTCGCTGCTGCTGACCGAGTCGGGCCGGCGGCTGGCCGGATGGGTCCGTGACCAGCGGCGCGCGGCCCTGGCCGAGATGCTCCAGGCCATGACGCCGGACGGCCGTGACGCCCTGGTCCGCGGCGCTCGGCGAGGCTGGCCGCCGACGTCGGCTGAGCAATCGCTGCGCGCTGAGCTGCGCAAACATGTCAGTGTAATTCCAAGCACTGGGTATTTCCATATGTAAACATTTGCTTTACGCGGCATGCTCGTGGCATCCTTGCACTATGGAAATACTTGCCGCAGGTGAGGCAGCTGGGCGCCCGCCCCGGAACATGGGTCGGCCCGCTGACGCAGCTGCGAGCGAGCTTGAAGAGCTAGACGACGAGGAACTGCTCCGGGAGATCCGGTCGTACCCGCCCGACAGCCCGCGCCGCGAAGGGGCGTGTGAGGTGCTGGTGGAACGGTACCGGGGCCTGGTCCGGGCCTGTGCGAACCGCTACCGGCGCAGCCCGGAGCCGACCGAGGACCTGATCCAGGTCGGCTACGTGGGCCTGCTCAAGGCGATCAACAACTTCGACCCGGGAGTCGGCCGGAACCTGGCCGCCTACGCCCAGCCGTGCATCACCGGGGAGATCAAGCGCTACTTCCGCGACAAGCGCTGGCAGGTGCACGTCGAGCGGCCGGTCCAGGAGCGGCTGCTGGCGCTGCGCGAGACGGCGCGCCAGCTCACCCAGCAGCTGGGCCACGCGCCCAGCGACGCCGAACTCGCCAGTGAACTGGGTGTCACCGAAGCCGATGTGCGGGAGGCGCACGGTGCCGACATGCTCCTGCAGCCGGCCTCGCTCGACGCGCCCCTGTCCGGCCAGCCCGATACGGCCAGCCTGGCCGACCTGCTCGGCGAGCGACGACCCGCAGATGGAGCACACCCTGTCCATGGAGGCGCTGGCCGTGCACTGGGATGAGCTGCCCCGGCGGGAGCAGCGCATCCTGCTGATGCGCTTCTACGGCGACATGACCCAGGCCGAGATCGGCCGGACGCTGGGCATCTCGCAGATGCACGTGTCGCGGCTGCTTGCCCACGCGCTCAGTATCCTCCGGCAGCGGATCGCAGGCGCGCCCGACGGCGGGCTGGTCGCGATCTGAGACGACGGCGCCCCGGATCGCGGCCCGTGCCACGCTCACGGTGGGCGGCCTCTCCGTCCGGGCCGCCGCACGCTGTGAAACCGGAAGTTTCCCTCCGTGGGGCGCCGACTATCCTGTCGCGGAACAGGGAGCGAAGAAGCCGCTAGCCTCGGGTACGAGGCTAGCGGTCTGTCATTAAGGAGCGTCGGTTGAGGCTACGTCCCGCAGGCGCGCCGTGAGCAGGCCTGGCCTGGGCCCGCTCCGCGCTGGCCCGCTCCGCGCGGCCCGGCTGTCTCTCCGCAGGCTTGCCCTCCGCAGGCCGGCTCTCCGCAGGCCAGCTCTCTGCAGGCGGGCCCGCCGCAGGCCAGCCTGCCGCAGGCCAGCCTGCCGCAGGCCGGTCTCCCGCAGGCCAGCCTGCCGCAGGAGAGCAGCAGCCTGGATCCCGCGCGCCTGGCCTGGCTGGGCGACCCGGACACCATCCTCCTGGTGGAAGACGACGCCGGCGACGTCCTGCTGGTGGAGGAGCTGCTCGCCGACAGCGGGATGCAGGCCTCGCTGACCTGCGGTGCGCTCGCTCGCCGAGGCCACGGGCCTGCTCGGCGCGGGGACGACGCCCGGCTGCGTCCTGCTCGACCTGCACCTGCCCGATGTGCAGGGGCTGGAGGCGGTCACCCAGATGCTCGCCGCCGCCCCGGGCGCCCCCGTGGTGGTGCTGACCGGCCTGGCCGAGGAGAGCGCGGGGCTCGCCGCGGTCGCCGCAGGCGCCCAGGACTACCTGATCAAGGGCCAGGCGCCCCCGGACGTGTTCGGCCGGGCGATCCGGTACGCCACCCAGCGCAAGCACGTGGAGCAGGCCTCAGCGGCGCTGCAGCTCAGCGCACTGCGGGCGGAGGAGAACGCCCGGCTGGAGCGGGCGCTGCTGCCCACCCCGCTGATCCGCACCGGGGCGTTCGAGGTGGTCGCCCGCTACCGGCCCGGCCGGGCTAATGCACTGCTCGGAGGCGACTTCTACGATGTGGTCGAGACCTCGGACGGCGTCGTGCACGCGGTCATCGGGGACGTCTGCGGGCACGGAGCGGCCGAGGCCGCTATCGGAGTCTGCCTGCGGGTGGCCTGGCGGTCCCTGGTGCTGGCGGGAGCGGCCCCGCCGGCGCTCATGGGCCTGCTCGAGCAGCTGCTGATGGCCGAGCGGGAGGACGATCACCTCTTCGCCACCCTGACTCACCTGGTCTTCAGCCCGGACCGCGGCAGCGTCCGGGTGCTGCGGGCGGGCCATCCGGGCCTGCTGGTGCGCACGCCGGGACACGTCGAGCTGGTCGAGGGAGCGGCCGGGCCCGCGGTGGGCCTGGAGCCCAGCGCGTCCTGGCCGGAGCAAGAGCTGCCGCTGCCCCCGGGCGCCGGCCTGGTGCTGTTCACGGACGGGCTGTTCGAGGGCCGGGCCGGGCCGGGCAGCCAGCGGCTCGGCGAGGAAGGCCTGCTGGCTGTGGCCCGCGGCCTCGCGGCAGCGCCACCATCGGTTTTCGTGGATAGCCTGCTGGACACGACCGAGGCCGCGGCCGCCCCCTACGGCGGGCTCGCCGACGACGTCGCCATCGTTCACCTCGGCTGGAAGGCAACGCAGTGAGCGCATCCGGGGCGCCGGAACGCCGGCCGCAGGCCCCGGGACCTCACGGTCCAGGGCTGGTTCCGGCTGGTGTTCGCGGTGCTCGCGCTCCTGGCCGTCGTCGCGGCCCTGATCGTCGCCGGACTGACGGCCCAGACCCGGGGGACCTCCAACGAGCTCGCCAACTCGATCCTGCCCGCCCAGGCCCAGGCCTACCGGCTGCAGGGGGCCCTGGTCGACCAGGAGACCGGAGTGCGAGGCTACGGTCTCACCGGCGACGTGCGGTTCCTCCAGCCGTACACGGCCGGCCGGGCCACCGAGCAGGCGGCCGCGGCCCAGCTTCGCGCCCTGCTCGCCGGGAAAGCGCCGCTGGCCAGGGAGGCCGGCCCGGATCGAGCGGGCCGCCCAGGCCTGGCGGACGGGGTATGCGATCCCATCCATAGCCGGGCCCGCCGGCGGCCCGCTGGCCGGCACCGACCTGGCGCAGCTGGACCGGGGCAAGGCCGCTTTCGACCACCTCCGGGTGCTGTTCGCTGCCCAGAACGCCCACCTGGCGGCCGTCGCGGCCTCCGACCGGGCCGCCCTCGACCGGGCCCGGGTCTTCCAGAACTGGGTCTACGCGGCCATCCTGGTCGTCTTCCTGCTCGCGGCGGCGGCCCTGGCGGTCGTGCTGGACCGCAGCGTCATCCGGCCGCTGCACCGGCTGCGCGCGTCCTCCGACGAGGTGGCGGCCGGTGATTACAGCCACCACATCCAGCCCAGCGGCCCGGCGGATCTGTGGGCCCTGTCCACGGCCGTCGAGGGGATGCGCAGCGAGCTGGTCACGGCGCTGGAGACCAGCCGCGCCGCGCAGGCCGTCGCGAGCCGCCAGGCGGCCGACCTGGATGCCCAGGCCGCTGAGCTGCGGCGGTCCAACGGCGAGCTGGAGCAGTTCGCCTACGTTGCCTCACACGACCTGCAGGAACCACTGCGCAAGATCGCGTCATTCTGCCAGCTGCTGGAGAAGCGTTACCGCGACCAGCTCGACGAGCGGGGCCTGAAGTACATCGAGTTCGCGGTAGACGGCGCGAAGCGGATGCAGATCCTGATCAACGACCTGCTGACCTTCTCGCGAGTCGGCCGGGGCAGCGAGGTGCGTGTGCCGGTGCCGCTGGACCAGCCGCTGGACGCGGCAGCCATGGCCCTGTCGGCTGCGATCGAGGAGACCGGGGCGATCATCGAGCGCCCGGGACCGCTGCCGGAGGTGATGGGCGACCCGACCCTGCTCGGCATGCTGTGGCAGAACCTCATCGGCAACGCCATCAAGTTCCGGGCGGCGGACCGCCCCCGCGTGATCCGGATCACCGCGGACGAGCAGCCGGACGGGGGATGGCAGATCGGCGTGGCCGACAACGGCATCGGCGTCCCGGCCGAGTTCGCCGAGAAGATCTTCATCATCTTCCAGCGGCTGCATGGCACGGGACTCCTACCCGGGCACCGGGATCGGCCTTGCCCTGTGCAGGCGGATCGTCGAGCAGCACGGCGGCCAGATGTTCCTGGACACCGGCTATTCAGGCGGGACGCGGATGTACTTCACGCTGCCCGCGCCCCGCCAGCCCCGCCGGGCCGGCCGCCCGCCCCGGAGTCATCGGCACGCTCACCCTGCCCTCGGCCGGCGCCAGCGCCCCGGCGGACCCGGGCGACGAGACCACCGGCATCACCCCCGAAAGGACACCGCATGTGCGACCTGGAACAGATCGAAGTCCTGCTCGTCGAGGATGACCCCGGCGACGAGCTGATGACCCGGGAAGCCTTCGAGGACAACAAGATCCGCAACCGGCTGCACGTGGCACGGGACGGGGAAGAGGCGCTGGACTTCCTGTACCGCCGCGGCACGCACACCGACGCGCCGGCCGCCGACCTGATCCTGCTCGACCTCAACCTGCCCAAGTACGACGGGCGGCAGATCCTGGAGAAGATCAAGTCCGACCCGGAGCTCTCCCACGTGCCGGTGGTCGTCCTGACCACCTCCTCCTCCGAGGAGGACATCCTGCGCAGCTACAAGCTGCACGCCAACGCCTACGTCACCAAGCCGGTGGACGTGGAGCAGTTCATCTCGGCGGTCCGGCAGATCGACGAGTTCTTCGTGTCGGTGGTCAAGCTGCCCAGGCGGTGACCGGCGTTTCTCCGCCACCCGGACGCTCCGGCCCGGTGTTAGGCGTGGCCGGTCACGCCCGGTCGCTGGCGTGGTCGTCTGCTGCGGGCGAGCTCGTGGTGCTGCCGTCGTCGTGCCCGGCGTCCCGGTCGGCGTGCGCCGTGTCTCCGCTGGCGTGCGTGGTGTCTCCGCTGGCGTGCGTGGTGTCTCCGCTGGCGTGCGTGGTGTCTTGGTCGTCGTGCGTGCGAGGTGCCTCGGGTCCGCGTGCGAGGTGCCTCGGTCCGCGTGCGAGGTGCCTCGCGTCCGCGTCCGCTCCGTCCGCGTCCTCGCCGTCAGAATGGTTGCGCCCGAACATGTCGGCCAGCGCCCGGCGCCTCTCCGCCCAGTTCGATCCGCGCGGCACCTTGAGCGAGATGTAGGCCGCTATCCCGGTCGGGATGGGTAGCCAGAAGTTCACCAGCCGCCAGGCGAGCACGCCCAGCGTGGCGACGTTGCGGGTCAGGCCGAAGCTGACGAGCAGCACGGGGGTCACCGAATCGATGACGCCCAGCCCGGCCGGGGTGATCGGGATGGCGCCGAGCACGTTCGCGATCCCGTACGCGGCGAACAGCCCGACCGGGCTGGCGAAGGCGCCGAACGCGGCGATGAAGCACCATAGTGACGCCGCGTCGAGCAGCCAGTTCAGCGAGGCCCAGGTCAGCGAGCCGATCATGACCCGCCGGTTGCCGGCCAGGCTGCGCAGCGATTCGTCCGCCTGGAGCACGATCTTCTCCAGCCGGTCCCCGCCGACGCCGGGGATCTTGTCGCCGACCGTGTGCAGGATGCGCCCCGCCCGCGGGGCACCGCGCGTGAGCCCGATGATCAGGACAGCTATCAGGGCCAGCAACACCGCGCCGACGATGGCCACCGTCGCGTAGATGGCCCTGAACCCCGACAGCGGGATCGAGATCACCAGCGACAGCCAGAGCAGGACGTTCAGCACGATGGTGGAACCCATGCCTTTGGTGGCCATCATCACGCCGACGTCGGTGCCGTCCAGGCCCTCCGAGGTGAAGAGCGAGTAGCCGACGCCCGCGCTGCCGATGGTGCCCGCCGGGATCATGTGCGCCACCGCTGCTGCGGCCAGGTCGATCCGGAACAGCCGTGAGATGCCAGGCCGGCCTTCGGGGGGCAGGAGTTCCCGGGTCAGCAGCGCGTAGCAGAACAGCGACGCCGCCTCCAGCACCAGCCCGGCGATCATCCAGGGGATGCTCACCCGGCCGAGCAGGTACAGGTTCTTGCTCGCGCCGACCAGTTCCGGGATGACGAGGTACTCGATGATCAGGGCCAAGATGAACAGGAGCACGATCCGGCGGATCGGCCGCTTAGCGGCCCGCAGCCAGCTGGCGTGGATCCAGCGCGGCACCGGGGGAGCGCCCCCGCCCTGCGGCTGGTCCCCCGCTCGCTGCTCCTGCGGCGCAGTCAGCTGCTGTCCAGTCTGCGGAAGGTGACTTCGTTCAGCAGGAGGCGGATCGCCGCCGCGGCGGGGATAGCGACCAGGGCCCCGATGAGGCCCATCAGCGCCCCGCCGAGCAGGACCGCCACCACCGTCACCACCGCGGGCACCTCCACCGTCCGCCCCATAATCCTCGGCACTATGAGGTAATCCTCCGCTAGGCGGTACGCGATGTAAAAAGCGAGGGTAGCGATGGCCACCGGGAGGGACACGGTCAAGGCCACCAGGGAGACGATCGCGCCGCCGACCGTGGACCCGATCACCGGGATCAGGTCGAGCAGGGCCACCAGGAGGGCCAGCAGCAGCGGGTAGGGAATGCCGAAGATCTGCAGCCAGGCCCAGGTACCGGCCCCGGCGATCAGCGAGGTCAGGAAGTTGCCCAGCATGTAGCCGCCGACCTTGACGAAGATCTCATCACCGATGAGGATCACCCGGGACCGGCGGGAGTGCGGGGCCAGCCGGTACAGGAAGAGCTTGATCCGCGGCATCGCGGCCAGGAAGTAGACCACCAGCACGATGACGACCAGCATCTAGCTGGCCGCGCTGAGCACCAGCGCGCCGGCCCCGAGTACCCCGCCGACCAGCGCGGTGCCCTTGGTGGACAGCAGCTTGGCCAGCCGCTGCTGGATCTGGAACCGCGAGTTCAGCTTGCCGAGCTCGGAGTTGTGGTCCTTCAGCGTGGTCATGTAGTGCGGCAGCTCGTGAACCAGCGCGGTGACCTGGGCGGTGAGCGGCGGGACGGCGGAGGCCACGAACCCGGCCACGACGGCGCCCACGATGAGCAGGATCACGATCACGGCGGTCCAGCGCGGCAGGCGGCGGCGGGTCAGCCAGTTCACCGCGGGGTCGAGCCCGGCCGCGATGAACAGGGCCAGGCCGATGAGGACGAGCACGGAGCGCGCCCTGATGAACAACTCCACCAGGCCGTAGGTGACCGCCACGCCCGCCGCGGCGGCCATGCCGACGAAGAAAGGTGAGCGCCGGTTCATGGGGCGGCCGAGCCGGCCCAGGCCGCCGGTCTCCTCGGCGATCGCGGCGGCCGCTGCGACCGCCCGCTCCATGTGGTCGGGCGGCTCGCCCGCGGGCTCGTCCTCGGCGGGCCTGCGGTCCGCTGATTTCCCGTTACCGGGCTGGCCAGCCGGGCGGTCCGGGCCGCTGCCCCCGCTGCCCCCGCCGGGGCTGGTGCCGCCCGGGGCGCCCCCGTCCGTGCTCTGCTCAAGCAGCCCGTCGTCGCGTGGCGATGGCCGGCTCGCTGGCGCCGTCGCTTCCCTGCTGGTCCGGGTGGCCGGGAGCGCTGGTGCGTGGCTGGCCCAGGTCGCCGCGCTTCACGTCGCGCATCCTCCTGAAGGCGCTGCCCGGCTGACCGGAGGCCAGGCGGGAGCGGCAGGGCCGTGAGGCTCCAAGCTGCCCTCCCGCAGCCGCTTCACACATTCCTGCCGGGGGGAGCACGCCGTCCCCGGCCCCGTGGTGAAGCGAGAGCCGCGACGGCCAGGCGGGTCACGGCCGGGCAGGTCACGGCCAGGCGGTCACGGCCAGGCATATAACGGTCACACGGGCTGGACAAGTAACCAGCGGGCGGCGCTATCCTTTCCCGGCGGCCCGCTGCGTGCGGCCGGAGGGGCAGCCGGTGCCACCCGAACCCGTCCCCCCCGTGGCGTCGATGACCGTACCGCGCAGCCGGGCGGCCATCACCGCCGCCGCCGCCGCGGCCGGACCGCAGCCGCGCCGCCCGGCCGCCCCGCTGCCCACCAGGCCCACGATCACCAGGCTCGCGGCCGCGATGAACAGCAACGGGACCAGCGCGATCCGCCCCAGCCGCCCCCCGCGCGGGTGCCGTTCCCGGCCGGGCCGCCCTGGCTGAGAGCGCCGCGTGTGGTGATGCCCCGGCTGACCGATCCAGCCGGGCCGGTAGTGGTGTCCTGGTCGCCCGTGGCGGGCCCACCAACGGCCCGGCCGCAGGGTCTCCACGGCCGGCATCGCCTCCAGCCGGTTGAGGTCGTTGAACAGGCCGAACATGGTGGCGAGCCGGGGCTCCGCCGACTGGAGGATGTCGTCGATCGCGTCAAGCGCGTGCTGCTGGCGGCCAGGCAGGGTCATGGCTTTTCTCCGGATCAGATGCTGGCCCTAGCGCTACCCGCAGGCGGCGGATTAAACGGCCGTCCCGAGTCCGCCGTCCGCCGTCCGCCGTCAGCGTGGTCAGCCCGCGTCGGGCAGGCAGGCCTGGATGACGCCGCCGGGGATCCGGGTGCGGAAGACCGGCTGCGCGCATGCTTCCCGTGAAACTGAGGTCAAACGGTATGAAGCCGGGTGCCGCGGGTAGAGGCGGGGGTCCCGCGACCGGAGAAGGAGCACCGCACACCATGACGAGCATCGAGACAGCGTGGGGAGAGGTGGGCATGGACGGCCCGCGGCCGTGGCGTGCCACGGCCGCCGCCTTCGCCGCGGCGGTGGAGTCGGGGCGGCTGGACCTGCCCCTTCCGGGCGGCGGCCGGACCCGGGAGCGCTGGGCCCGGCTGGCCGGCCTGGCCGCCGAGGATCTGTCCCTGGTCCGGCTAGGCGAGGGGCACGCCGACGCCGTGGCCATCCTGGCGGAGCTGGGCGGCCCGCCGCCCGAGCCGGGCAGCCGGTGGGGGTCTGGGCCGCGCAGCCCCCGGGCCGCGGCCTGACCGCGACCCGCGAGGCGCCGGGCTGGCGGCTCACCGGCCGCAAACCGTACTGCTCGGGCGCCCGGGCCTGCACCTGCGCGCTGGTCACCGCGGCCGCGCCGGACGGGATCCGGCTGTTCGCGGTGGAATCCGGCGCTCTCACCCCGGTGCCGGGCACCTGGCCGGCCACCGGGATGGCCGGCAGCGACACCCTGGACGTCGAGTTCGACGACGTTCCCGCCGAGCCGGTCGGGCCGCCTGGCGGCTACACCGGCCGGCCGGGCTTCGCGCACGGCGGCGCAGGCGTGGCGGCGTGCTGGTACGGCGGAGCCCGCGCCGTGGCCGACACCCTGCTGGGGGCGGCCCGCCGCCGTGACGTGGGCCCGCACGCCCTGGCTCACCTGGGCGCGGCCGACATCGCGCTGACCAGCGCCCGGGTGGCGCTGGACCAGGCGGCGGACGAGATCGACGCCGACCCCTGCGATCTGGGCGGCGCCGGGACCGTCCGCGCGCTGCGGGTCCGGGCCCAGGTCGAGGCGACCGCGACCGAGGTGATGGGGCGCGTCGGCCGGGCGCTGGGAGCCGGCCCTCTGGCCCACGACGAGGCGCACGGCCGCCGGGTCGCCGACCTGACCGTGTACCTGCGCCAGCATCACGCCGAACGGGACCTCGCCCAGCTGGGCGCCGAAGTCGTGGAGCGGGGCGCCGCGTGGTGAACGCCATCGAGCAGCCCGGCACCGACGAGGCGGACTGGCGGGCCTGGGCGGGCCTGGACCGTCTCCCGGCGGCCGACCGGGCCGGCTGGGCGCGCGTGCTGGTGCTCGCGGCCCATCCTGACGATGAGGTGCTCGGCGTGGGCGGCACGATGGCGCTGCTGGCTGCGGCCGGGACCCGGCTCCGGCTGGTCTCGGTGACCGACGGTGAAGCCTCCCATCCCGGTCACCCCGACCCGGCCGCGCTGGCCACCCGCCGGGCCGCCGAGACGGCCAGCGCGCTCCGGGTGCTCGGCGCCCAGGCCAGCGAGGTGATCCGGCTCGGCTTCCCCGATACCCGCGTGGCGGCCCGCGAGGACGACCTCGCCGCCCGGCTGCGCGATCTCGCCGCGGACTGCGACGCGGTCCTGGCCCCCTGGGACCAGGACGTGCACGCCGACCACGAGGCGGTGGGCCGGGCCGCCCGGCGCGCCAGCCCGCTCACCGTCTGGTACCCGGTGTGGACCTGGCACTGGGCCCGCCCGGGTGACCCGCGCGTGCCGTGGGAGCACGCCGAGCGCGTCTCGTTGCGGCCCTCGGTTGCCGCCCGCAAACGCGCTGCCATCCGCTGCTTCGCCAGCCAGCTGGAACCCCGGGGTCCCGGCACCGGCCCCGTCCTCACCCCGGACACGGTGGCCCATTTCACCCGTGATCACGAGGTGCTGTTCCGGGCGGCAGGCCGATGAGCCTGGACGCCGGGTACTTCGACCGGATGTACGCGGCCACGCGTGACCCGTGGGGGCTGGCCAGCCGCTGGTACGAGGCGCGCAAGTACGCGCTCACCCTGGCGCTGCTGCCCGACCCGCACTATGAGGACGTGTTCGAGCCGGGCTGCTCGGTGGGCGTGCTGACCGGGATGCTGGCCGCGCGCAGTGGCCGGGTGCTGGCCTGGGACGCCTCCGGTGCGGCCGTCCGGGCGGCCGCCGCCCGGACCGCGGCGCTGCCGAATGTGCGTGTGCGCCGCGGCGCGATCCCCGGCGACTGGCCGCCGGGCCAGTTCGACCTCATCGTCTTCTCCGAGGTTCTCTACTACTTCGCCGGCGACGAGCTGGACCGGGTCCTGGACCGCGGCGTCGCGTCGCTGCGGCCGGGCGGTTCCCTGCTCGCGGTGCACTGGCGGCACCCGGTGGCCGACTATCCGCGCGGCGGCGACGAGGTGCACGAGGTCCTGGCCGCGCGCCGGGACCTGGCCCGCCGGGTCGGGCACACCGAGACCGACTTCACCGCCGGGGTCTACCAGCGGGCCGGCCGTGAGCTGGTCTCGGTCGCCCAGGCCGAGGGCCTGGTGTGAGGCCTGGCGCAACAGGCGGCGGTGTGAGGCCTGGCGCAGCGGGGTGCTGTGGCTCCGGTGATCGCTGCGGTGGGCATCGTCGTCCCGGCGCACAACGAGGAGGACCTGCTGCCCTCCTGCCTGGCCGCGGTGCGGCTGGCCGCCGCGCCGCTGGCGGGCATCCCGGTCCACGTCGTGGTGGTGGCGGACGCGTGCACCGATCAGACCGCCGGGCTGGCCCGGGCTGCGGGAGCGGCGGTCGCTGGACATCGGGGCCCGGAACGTGGGCGCCGCCCGCGCCGCCGGGGTCGCGGAGGTGCTGCGCCGGACCGGGCCGCTCGACCCGGCCTCAGTCTGGCTGGCCACGACCGACGCGGACACGCTGGTGCCGCCGTGCTGGCTGATCCGGCAGCTCCGCTACGCCGAGGGGGGCTGGGACGCGGTCGTGGGCACGGTCACGGTGACCGACTGGCGCCAGTACCCGGCCGCGGTGCCGCCGCAGTTCCAGCAGCTCTACGGGACGGGCGGCGCGACCCACGCGCACGTGCACGGGGCCAACCTGGGGTTCAGCGCGGCCGCGTACCTGGCCGCGGGCGGGTTCGGGCCGGCCAGGACGGCCGAGGACCACGCGCTCGTCAACGCGCTGGCCGCCGCGGGCCGCCGGGTGCTGCGCACCACCACGGTGAGCGTGGTCACCTCGGCCCGGCGCGGCGCCCGGGCCCCGCACGGCTTCAGCCACCTGCTGGCCAGGCTGGCTGCCCCCGCGGAGGCCTAGCGGCCGTCAGGCCCGGGGCTGCTGGCTGTCCCGGCGGCCGGCGGCCTGGCGGACCGCGGCCCGGCGGGTGGGACTGACGCCATCCTCACCCGCCGCGGTCTGGGTGGGGTCGATGAACACGTACGGCGTGACCGGCAGCCGCTCGGACAGCCGCCGGTCGATGTCGTCGGCCAGGTCCTCCACCTGGTTCGCGCTGGAGTCGTCGCCCAGCGCGACCCGGGCCGCGACGATCAGGCTGTCCGGGCCCACGTGCATGGTCTGCAGCTCGAGCAGCCGTTCCACGCCGGGGGTCTGCTCGATCTCGTCCTGGATGATCTTGATGACCTTGGGATCGGCCGACCGGCCGATGAGCAGTTCCCGGCTGTCCAGGCCGAGCCGGAAGGCCACCACGATCAGCAGCACCCCGATCGCGATCGAGGCCCCCCCGTCATAGACCGGGGAACCGGTGATCTGCTCCAGCAGCAGGCCGCCGGCGGCCAGCGCCAGCCCGATGACGGCCGCGGTGTCCTCGAACAGCGCGGCCTTGACCGTCGTGTCCCGGCTGGTCTTGACGTGCTCCAGGGTGTGCGTATCGGAGCGGTGGGCCTCGCCGCGCAGCTGGCCGTAGGCCCGCAGGAACGAGGTGCCCTCGGCGATGGCGCACACGGCCAGCACCACGTAGGCGATCACGAAGTCGCTGGTCTTGCTGTGCAGCGAGAGAATGCCCTCGAAGATCGAGAATCCCGCGCCGGCGATGAAGATCCCGAACGCGGCGAGCAGCGACCAGAAGTACCGCTCCTGCCCGTACCCGAACGGGTGCTCCTCGTCGGCCGGCCGCTGGCCCCGGCGCACCGAGGTGAACAGGAAGACCTGGTTGAGGGTGTCCGCGAACGAGTGGGCCGCCTCGGCCAGCATCGCGCTGGAGCCGGTGAGGACCCCGGCCACCAGCTTGGCCAGCATGACAATGATGTTGGCCCCGCCGGCAATGAGCACCGTGCGGGAGGTGGACTGCCGCGACTCGGCTTGCTGCTCCGCCCGCCCCTGTCCTGTCCCGGACGTCATGGCCGGACTGCCCCGGCCGCGGTGTTATTCATCGCGGTCCAGTTGCCCGGGGCAGATCTGGCTAAACAGCCCCGGGGTCGCTCAGCCGCGTCCCCCTGACCGGCCTACGGGCTGGCCGCTGACCGGCCTACAGGCGTGTCTTCGCTGACCGGCCTACGGGCCGGTCAGTTGCGGCGCTGCAGCGTGTAGCGGACCGTCTGGACCTGGATCAGGCCGTCCGAGAACACGAACGTGTCGATGCCGTCGTCCGCGAACGTGGCGCCGGCGTCCGCGGCCCACTCCAGGAATAGCACGTCACCCTCGTAGATCTGGGTCTTCAGGGTCCAGCTGGCGTTCGGTACGTCCGCGAGCAGCTGGGTGAACGCGGCCCGGATCCCGCCCTTTCCGTGCAGCGCGCCTGCGGGCGTGATGAGCACCCCATCCTCGGCGTAGTCGGCGACGATCTCGTCCAGGTCGCCGGCGCCGAGCGCCTCGACGTGGTGGCCGAAAACTTCCTGCGGTGTCCGTGCCATTGCTATCTCCCGTGGTAGCCAGCCCGTACCGCCTACCCTATGGTGCGCACCCCCGACCCGGAAGGCAGAGCCCATCGTGACCGCAACCGTTCCCGCCGTCCCGGAGCCGCCCGCCACCCCCGGAGTCCAGCGCAGGATCGCCGAGGAACTCGGAGTGCGGGAGGGGCAGGTCAGCGCGGCGGTCGAGCTGCTCGACGGCGGGGCCACGGTGCCGTTCATCGCCCGTTACCGCAAGGAGGTGACCGGCGCCCTGGACGACGCGCAGCTGCGCACGCTGGAGGAGCGGCTGCGCTACCTGCGCGAGCTGGAAGAGCGGCGGGCGGCCATCCTGGAGTCGGTCCGGGCCCAGGGCAAGCTGGACGACGAGCTCGCCGCGCGGATCATGGCCGCCGACTCCAAGGCCCGGCTGGAGGACATCTACCTGCCCTACAAGCCGAAGCGCCGGACCAAGGCCCAGATCGCCCGCGAGGCCGGGCTGGAGCCGCTCGCTGACCAGCTGCTCGCCCACCCGCAGACCGTCCCGGAGCAGGCCGCCGCGGACGTACGTGGACGCGGAGCGCGGCGTGCCCGACGGGGCCGCCGCGCTGGACGGCGCCCGGGCCATCCTGGTCGAGCGGTTCGCCGAGGACGCCGACCTGATCGGCGAGCTACGCGAGCAGATGTGGTCGCGCGGCCGGCTGGTCTCCCGGGTCCGCGAGGGCCGGGAGGAGGCGGGCGCCAAGTTCGCCGACTACTTCGAGTTCGCCGAGCCGTTCACCGCGCTGCCCTCGCACCGGATCCTGGCCATGATGCGCGGGGAGAAGGAAGAGATCCTCGACCTGACCATGGATCCGGGTGAGCCCCCGGCTGACGGCCTGGCTCCTTCCGCCCCGTCCGATTACGCAACGAAAATCGCCCGGCGCTATGACGTCGCCGACCGGGGCCGTCGCGGCGGACCGCTGGCTGGGGGACACGGTGCGCTGGGCCTGGCGCACCCGGATCGCCGTGCATCTCGGGGTGGACCTGCGGATGCGGCTGTGGCAGCGGGCCGAGGACGAGGCGGTCGCGGTGTTCGCGGCCAACCTGCGGGACCTGCTGCTGGCCGCGCCTGCCGGGGCACGGCCCACGATGGGCCTGGATCCGGGGTTCCGGACCGGGGTCAAGGTCGCGGTGGTGGACGGGACGGGCAAGGCGGTCGCCACCGACACGATCTACCCGCATGAGCTGAAGCGGCGGCGGGGCAGCGGCGGGGCCGCTCGCCCCGGTGGGCGGAGTCGATCACGACGCTGGCCCGGCTGGCCGCGGCCCACCAGGTCGAGCTGATCGCCATCGGCAACGGCACCGCCTCGCGGGAGACCGACCGGCTGGCCGCGGACCTGATCAAGGCGCACCCGGAGCTGAAGCTGACCAAGGTGATGGTCTCCGAGGCCGGGGCGTCGGTGTACTCGGCGTCCGCCTACGCCTCCCGCGAGCTGCCCGGCATGGACGTGTCGCTGCGCGGCGCGGTCTCCATCGCCCGGCGCCTCCAGGATCCGCTGGCCGAGCTGGTCAAGATCGACCCGAAGTCGATCGGGGTCGGCCAGTACCAGCACGACCTGGCCGAGACCAAGCTGTCCCGCTCGCTGGACGCGGTCGTCGAGGACTGCGTGAACGGGGTCGGCGTGGACGTGAACACCGCGTCGGTCCCGCTGCTGGCCCGCGTGTCGGGCATCAGCGAAGGGCCTGGCGGCCGCGGTCGTGGCCCGGCGGGACGAGGCCGGCCCGTTCCGCAGCCGGCAGGCGCTCAAGGACGTGCCGCGGCTGGGCCCCAAGGCGTTCGAGCAGTGCGCGGGGTTCCTGCGCATCCCCGGCGGCGACGACCCGCTGGACGCGTCCAGCGTCCACCCGGAGGCCTATCCGGTGGTCCGCCGCATCCTGCGGGCGGCCGGGACGGGCATGCCCGGGCTGATCGGCAACACGTCCGTGCTGCGCTCGCTGCGGCCGCAGGACTTCACCGACGACCGCTTCGGCCTGCCGACCGTGACCGACATCCTCAGCGAGCTGGAGAAGCCCGGCCGTGACCCGCGGCCCGCGTTCACCACGGCCAGCCTTCGCCGAGGGCGTGGAGACGCTGGAGGACCTCGTCCCCGGCATGGTGCTGGAAGGCGTGGTCACCAACGTGGCCGCGTTCGGGGCTTTCGTGGACATTGGCGTGCATCAGGACGGCCTGGTGCATGTGTCCGCGATGTCGCGGACCTTCGTGTCTGATCCCCGCCAGATCGTGAAGCCGGGTGACGTGGTCCGGGTCCGGGTGCTGGGCGTGGACATCCCCCGCAAGCGGATCTCACTCACGCTGCGGCTGGAGGACGAGGCGGCGGACCGGGGCGGCGCCTGCCGTGAGGCCGGGCGCGAGGCAGCGGGCCAGGGCGGGGCCGGTGACGCAGCCCGCGGCCGCGGCGCCGGAGGGCGGGGTGCCGCCCGGGAAGGCGGTGCCGGAGGACGGGGTGCCGCCCGGGAAGGCGGCGCGGAAGAGCGGGGAGCCGCCCGGGAAGGCGGCGCCGGAGGACCGCGGGTGCCAGGCCGGCGGAGGCGGTGCCGGAGAGCGGGGCGGCTCCCGGGGTGGCGGTGACGCGGGCCGCGGCGGGCAGCGGGCCGGCCGGGAGCGCGGGCGCCCGGACCCGGGCAGCGCAGGCCGGGCACGGGGCCATGGCCGACGCACTCCGGCGGGCTGGCCTGCTGGGTAACCAGCCTGACCAGCGCCCCGGCCAGCGGGGCTGACCAGCGGCCCGGCCAGCGGGGCGGACCAGCGCCCCGGCCAGCGGGGCGGACCGGCCCTGAACGGTCCGGATCCGCAGCGGAAACGCCCTATCGCCCGCGCGGATCAAGACTCCTGATCACGCTCTGTCTAAAGTGTCGTTACTGATTGTTCAACTTGAGCCTACTGTGGCAGGCGTAGCCCGACGATGCGGGCTCGCGGGATTTCCCTGGCCAGGGCGGGGCCCGCTCTCCTCAGGCCGAGGGCAGGCGAGGGTCGCGGCCAGGAAGGTTCTCGTTCGCCCAGGCTCAGGCCTGGGCGGAATCCCGGGCGGGGCCTGGGCGGGGCGGGGGTGGTGTGTGTTGGCGTGGCGACGGGGGATCATGGCGGCGTACACCGCCTGGATGACGCTGCTCGTCGTCATCTACTACGCGCTGCCGGCGCTCCGGGCGGGCGTGTGGGGGGTCCTGGCGCTCTCCGGTGTCGCCGCCATCGTGGCCGGCGTGATCCTCAATCGTCCCGCCCGCCGGGCGCCGTGGCTGCTGCTGGCCGCGGCCAACCTGAGCTTCGCGGTGGGCCAGCAGAGCTTCCTGGTCCTGACCCAGGTCAGGCACCAGGCCGTCCCGATCCCGTCCTTCGTGGATCTCTTCTACCTGGCCTCGTATCCCCTCTACGCGATCGGCCTGCTGATCTTCATCCGGCGCCGCTCGGCCGGGCAGGACCGGCGCAGCCTGCTGGACGCGCTGACCCTGACCGTCGGCCTGGCCCTGCTGTCCTGGGTGTTCCTGATCCTGCCCAACGTGAACAACGCCACCTTGACGTGGCAGCAGAAGGCGGTCGCGATCGCCTACCCGCTGGGCGACGTGCTCGTGCTCGCCATGCTGGCCCGGCTGCTGGCCCCCGGCACCTGGCGGGCCCGCTCACTGCAGCTGCTCACCCTGGGCAGCCTGGGGCTGCTCGCCTCGGATGTGGCCTTCGGCCTGGCCCAGCTGCACGGCTCGTTCCCCCTGGGCACCCTCATCGATTCCGGCTGGGCCGTGTTCTACGCGGCCTGGGGCGCGGCCGCGCTGCACCCGAGCATGACGGAACTGACCCAGCCGGCAGCGGGCCAACGGGCGCCCAGCTCGGCGGTCCGGCTGACCCTGATCATGCTGGCCTCGCTGATCGCCCCGGCGCTGCTGCTGGGCGAGGCCGTCACACACCGGGTCCGGGACGCCGGGGTCATCGCGGTCTGCTCCACGCTGCTGTACCTTCTGGTCTTGTCCCGGCTCGCTGACGTGGCCGCCGCGCTCCGCCGGAGCCTGGCCCGGGCCCAGGTCCTGCGGCTGGCCGGGGCGGCCCTGACCGCGGCGGCCACGGTGGAGCAGGCGGCCGGCGCCGTCCGGGCCGGGGTGGCCTCGCTGATGGAGAACCGCCAGAGCGGGCCTGTCCTGTTTGCCGTCCGCGAGGGCGGCGCCCTGCGGGTGGTGGGCTCCCCGCCGGACGAGCCGCCCGCGACCACGGAGCGGCCTGACGCGCAGGCGGAGAGGTGGCTGTCGCTGCTGACCGGGCCTGGTCCGCAGCTGCTGAGCGGGCCGGACAGCGACGAGCCGGGCGTCCTGCTCTGCGCACTGGCCCTGCAGGACCGGCCAGCCGGTGATCCGCTGATCGGGGTGCTCGCCGTGTCCGGCGACAGCCGGGACCTGGCCGAGCTGGCCGGGACGTTCGAGGTCCTGGCCCAGCAGGCGGCCCTGGTGATCGAGCGGGTGGTGCTCAGCGGCGAGGTGATCCGGCGCAACAGCGAAGCGTACTTCCGGACCCTGGTCCACGACACGTCCGACGTGATCCTCATCGTGGACGACTCCGGCCGTATCCGGTACGCCACGCCGTCGGCCCGGAGCATCTTCGGCGACGTCCCGGTGGACGGGGAGTACCTGTGGGATCTCGTCCAGCCGGATGAGCGGGAGGAGGTCGCCCGGGCCCTGGCCGGGATGCGGGCCGGCCAGGGCCCGGACGCCGACGAGGACTGGCAGATCACCGCCCGCGACGGCTCCTACGTCGAGGTGGAGGTCCGCTGCAGCGACCTTCGTCACGAGCCCACCGTCGGGGGCCTGGTGCTGACGCTGCGGGACGTCACCGAGCAGCGCCAGCTGGAGCGGGAGCTCAAGTACCGGGCCTTCCACGACTCGCTCACCGGGCTGCCCAACCGGATGCTGTTCCAGGAGCGGGTCGTGCGCGCGATGGCCCGCGCCCGGCGTACCGAGATAGTGGTCGGCGTGCTCTTCATCGACCTGGACGACTTCACGGTGACCAACGACACCATGGGACACAGCGTCGGTGACGAGCTGCTGGCCGCCGCGGGGATGCGGCTCGCCGCGCTGACCACGGGCCACGACACCGCGGCCCGGCTGGGCGGGGACGAGTTCGGGCTGCTTATCGAGGACGCGATGGACGGTGCGGCCGTGGAGAACCTGGCCGAGGCCATCGTCGTGGCCTTCCAGGAGCCGTTCACGCTCGCCATCGGCTCGGCGATCGTCAACGCCACGGTCGGCGTCGCCACCAGCGAGGACGCCACCAGCACCAGCGACCTGATCCGGCAAGCCGACCTCGCGCTGTACGCCGCCAAGGCGGCGGGTAAGCGGCAATGGCGCCGCTACCAGCCGGTGTTCAGTGCCGGCATGATGCGGCGCCGGGAGCTGCAGGCCGCCCTGGACAGCGCGGTGGCGGAGTCCGCCTTCACCCTGGTCTACCAGCCCATCGTGGAGCTCAGCACCGGGACGGTGGCCGGGTTCGAGGCGCTGCTGCGCTGGCCGCACGCGGAGTGGGGCATGGTGCAGCCGGACCAGTTCATCGCCCTGGCCGAGGAGACCGGCCACATCGTCCCGCTCGGCGCCTGGGTTCTCCAGCAGGCCACGACCGACCTCGCCCGCTGGCTGCAGCGTGCCCGCGGCCACCCGCCGGTCTATGTGAGCGTGAACGTGGCCGCCCGCCAGCTGCGGGATCCGGGCTTCGTCCGGGGAGTCCGGCGGCGGCTGACCGAATCCGGCCTGGCCCCGTCGTCCCTGGTGCTGGAGCTGACCGAGAGCGGCCTGCTCCGCCCGGACCAGCGGCTCCGGGCCGACCTGGAGGAGCTGAAGGGGATGGGGGTGCGGCTGGCCATCGATGACTTCGGTACCGGCTACTCGTCCCTGAGCTACCTGCGCGAGCTGCCGATCGACCTGCTCAAGATCGACAAGTCCTTCGTGGACGGGATCGCCGTGTCCACCCAGCGGCTGGCTCTCGTCGAAGTGATCGTCCGGATCTCCAGGACGCTGGAGCTGGCCGTGATCGCCGAGGGGATCGAGAGCGAGGTGCAGCGGGACATGCTGGTCTCCATGGGCTGCCGGTACGGGCAGGGCTACCTGCTGGCCGCCCCGATGCCCGCGAACGAGGCCGAGGCTCTGCTGCGGGTCGGCCACGGCCTGGTACCGCAGTTGCCCGGCGCCCCCCGCTGACGCGAGCTCCGCTGCCGTGTATTGACGCTCCCGCTCCTCAATGATCTGATTGAGCAGAGGAATCGGACGATATGGGAGCAGCCATGGCGGAGAGGCACCCGGACGGCCATCACTATCAGCCTGGTTTCGGGAACGAGTTCGTCAGCGAAGCGGTCCCGGGCGCCCTGCCCGGGAGCCGCAACTCGCCGCAGCGTGCTCCGCTGGGCCTGTACGCCGAGCAGCTGAGCGGGACCGCCTTCACCGAGCCGCGCGCGGTCAACCGGCGGACCTGGGTCTACCGGATCCTGCCGTCCGCGGCTCACCCGCGCTTCGACCGGATCGGCAACGGATCACTGCGCGGCACGCCGTTCGACGAGATCGAGCCGGATCCCAACCGGCTGCGCTGGGACCCGTTGCCGCTGCCCGCCGGACCAGTGGACTTCGTCGACGGCCTCTACACCGTCGGCGGAACGGCGACCTGCGGACGCGCAGCGGCATGGCCGTGCACCTGTACGCCGCCACGTCGGCGATGACCGACCGCTATTTCGTGGACGCGGACGGGGAACTGCTGTTCGTACCGCAAGAGGGCACCCTGCGTGCTGCGCACGGAGCTGGGCCCGCTGCAGCTGGGCCCGGGCGAGATCGCCGTCGTTCCCCGGGGCCTCCGGTTCCGGGTGGACCTGCCCGGCGGCCCGGCGCGCGGCTACCTGTGCGAGAACTACGGCGCCCCGTTCACCCTGCCGGAGCGCGGCCCGATCGGCGCCAACGGGCTCGCGAACGAGCGTGACTTCCTGGCACCCACGGCCGCCTACGAGGAGCGCAGCGGCCCGGTCGAGGTGGTGCAGAAGTTCGGCGGCCACCTGTGGGCGGCCGGGTACGATCACTCGCCGCTCGACGTCGTGGCCTGGCACGGCAGCTACGTGCCGGTCAAGTACGACACCGCGAACTTCATGGTGCTGGGCACGGTCAGCTTCGACCATCCGGATCCGTCGATCTACACGGTGCTCACCTCGCCGTCCGACACGCCGGGCCTGGCCAACGTGGACTTCGTCATCTTCCCGCCGCGCTGGCTGGTCGCCGACGACACCTTCCGGCCGCCCTGGTTCCACCGCAACGTGATGTCGGAGTTCATGGGCCTGGTCCAGGGGGCCTACGACGCCAAGGCCGAGGGATTCCTGCCCGGCGGGGCGAGCCTGCACAACACCTTCACCTCGCACGGCCCGGACGCCGAGACGTTCGCCCGGGCCAGCCACGCCGAACTGGCGCCGCAGAAGGTCGCGGACACGCTGGCGTTCATGTTCGAGAGCCGCTGGATGATCG
The DNA here is from genome assembly GCA_963711485.1 of uncultured Actinomycetes bacterium. Taxonomy (GTDB): domain Bacteria; phylum Actinomycetota; class Actinomycetes; order Streptosporangiales; family Streptosporangiaceae; genus RYN-230. The sequence continues at coordinate 86,961 of CAVQEM010000040.1, read as the reverse complement.
TCCCGACCCGGCAGGCCATGGAGGCCGCGCACCGCCAGCCCGACTATGACTCGGTCTGGGCCGGGCTGACCCGCTCCTTCGCCGGCGCCCAGCATGACCCGGTCGAGCCAGGCCGTCCCGCAGGTCCCGGGCGATGCGCTGCTCGCCGGACCGCCGCCGCGCTTCACCAGCGTGCTGCCGCTGTGGTACCAGCTGGCCCAGAGCCTGCGCGCGGCCATCCTGGGATTCGACCGGGACGGCGCGCTCCGGCTGCCGACCGAGGCGCAGCTGGCCCGGCACTACGGGGTGAGCCTGGCCACCGTGCGCCAGGCGCTGGGTTCCCTGGCCGGCGAGGGCCTGATCAGCAGGCACCGGCGGCGCGGCACGTTCGTCAACGCCGACGCGCTGCGGACCCGGGCGCTGCGCGTGCTGGGCTCGGCGGACGCGGTCATGGCCCAGCAGTCCAGCGACGAGGTCCGGGTCCTCGGCCGGACCCGGGTGCCGGCGGCCGCGCTGCCCGCGCGGCTGGGCGCGGCGCGGGAGGCGGTGCTGATCCGCCGGCTGCGCCTCGACGACGGCGTGCCGGTCAGCTACGCCGAGAACTACCTGAGTCCCGAGCACGCGGCCCGGGTCAGCGACGCGGCGCTGGCCCGGTCCCCGGTCACCAGGATCCTCCGCGACGAGCTGTCGCTGCCGCTCACCAGGATCGACAACGAGGTCTCGGCCCGCGCCGCGCCGGCCGACGTGGCCGCGCTGCTGCAGATCGACGCCGCTGAGCCCGGTGCTGGTTTCCGAAAACGTGACCTACGCGGCCGGCGCTACCCCGGTGGATGTGGCCCGGATCCACTACCGTGGCGACCTCTTCACATTCGCGATCTCCCTGGACATTCCTTGACCCTGCCGACTTTCACCGAGCACGCCCTGCCGTACTGCGTGTTCTCCCGCGGCTCGGACAGCCCCCGGGTGGGGGCCGCCCTCGGCGCGTACCTCGTCGACCTGCACCGGACCTTCGGCGACCCGATCTTCGCCGGGTCCTCGCTCAACGCCTTCATGAGCCGCGGGCCGCGGGCCTGGCAGCGGACCCGGGAACGGCTGCTCGGGTCCGTCCGGGGCGGCCAGATCAGCGAGCTCGTGCCGATCGCCGAGGCCACCCTGCACCTCCCGTTCGAGGTGGCGGACTTCGCCGACTTCTACTCCTCGCTCGAGCATGCGACCAACGCCGCGCGGGTCCTGCGGCCCGGTGATCCGCAGCTGCACCGCAACTGGCGGGAGATGCCGGTCGGCTACCACGGCCGGGCGGGCACCGTGGTGGTCAGCGGCACGCCGGTGCCGCGCCCGCGCGGCCAGCTGGCCCCCGGCCACGCGCGGCCCGAGCTGGCGCCGACCCGCCGGCTGGATTTCGAGGCGGAGATCGGCTTCGTGGTGGGAGTGGGGTCGGCGCCCGGCCAGCCCGTGCCGGCCGGGGCGTTCGCCGAGCACGTGTTCGGCGTGGTGCTGCTGATCGACTGGAGCGCGCGCGACATCCAGGCGTTCGAGTCCCGGCCGCTCGGGCCGTTCCTGGGCAAGTCCTTCGCCACCACGATCTCGCCGTGGGTCATCCCGCTGGCCGCGCTGGAGCAGGCCCGGGTGCCGTCCCCCGCCCAGGAGCCCGAGCCCCTGGGCTACCTGCGGGACGGCCGGCGCTGGGGCCTGGACATCGACCTCGCGGTCAGCATCAACGGCCAGGTCATCTCCCGGCCGCGCTTCGCCAGCATGTACTGGACCGGGGCCCAGCAGCTCGCGCACCTGACCGTGAACGGTGCCGCGCTGCGCACCGGCGACCTGTACGGCTCGGGCACCGTGTCCAGCTTCCGCCGGGACGAGATGGGCTCGCTGCTGGAGATGACGGCGGGCGGCCGGGACCCGATCACGCTGCCGGACGGCCAGACCCGCGCTTACCTGGCCGACGGCGACACGGTCACGTTGTCCGGGTCAGCGCCCGGACCGGACGGTTCCCGGATCGAGTTCGGGAGCGCGTCCGGCCAGGTCGTCAGCCAGGTTGCGGGTTAGGCCGGTGCGCCGCCCCGGAGGGCGCGGAACGCCTCCAGGGCCTCGCCCGGCGTGTCGTAGTAGGCGTCCGGGCCGGCGGCGCCGGTGATCCCGTAGTGCTCGAGCTGCTCGCGCACCGGCATCATCAGGCTGGTCACCACGAACTGGACATGCCGCTGGTGCAGCTGCGTGATGGTGCCGCTGAGGATCGCGGAGGCGGTGTAGTCCACGTCGCCGATGGCCGCGCCGTCGAGGACGAACCAGCGGAGCGGGCCGCCCTGGGCGCTGATCGTGATGAGGTCTTCCAGCAGCCGGGACCCGTTCGCGAAGTACAGGCTGGTGCCGAACCGGTAAATGACCAGCCCCGGCTCGGTCCGGGCGCCGGGCGTCACCGGCGTGGTCTGCCAGTGCCCGGCCGCGGATTTCACCAGCACGCTGTTGTGCGGCCGGTAGCTGTGCCGCAGGTGGTCGATGATCGAGGCAACCACGGCCACCACGATCCCGTCGGTGACACCGAGCCCGACCACCGCCACCGCGGTGATCACGGCCACCGCGAACTCGTGCCGGCGGACCCGCAGGAGCCGCCGGATGCCGCGGACATCCACCAGCTCGACGCCGATCAGGAAGACCACCGCGGCCAGCGCGGCGTTCGGCAGGTAACTGAGCGGCCCGGTCGCGACGAGCAGGACCACGAGGGCCACCGCGCTGGTGGTCAGCATGGCCAGCTGGCTGCGCCCGCCCGCGTCGTCCACGATCTGGGTCTTGGTGGGGCTGCCGTTCACCACGAAGGTGCCGGTGAACGCGGCGGCGATGTTGCCGGCGCCCAGCCCGATCAGGTCGGTGTCCGTGCTGAACGGCTCGGCGTACTTGGCTGCGTAGGCGCGGGCCGTGGCCGCGCTCTGGGCCAGGATGACGATGAAGATGGATGCCGCGGTGCCCAGCAGCGAGACAGCGTCGTGCAGGCCCAGGGCCGGGAGCCCGAAGGCGGGCAGCCCGCGGGGAACGTGGCCGACGACGCTGACCCCGTGGGCGGCCAGGTCGGCGGCCTTGCTGGCGATGATCGCGCCGACCACGGCGATCAGCGCGCCCGGGATACGGCGGGTGATCCGGCGGGCCACCATCATCACCGCCACCACGCTCAGCGAGACGGCGACGGTGACGCCCTGGGCGCGCGGCAGGGCCTCGACGGTCTGCGCGAGCTTGATCACGGTGCGCGGGCTGGGTGCACTGACGCCGAGCATGTCCGGCAGCTGCCCGATCGCGACCTGGATCCCGACCCCGGCGAGGAAGCCGAGCAGCACCGTGCGGGACAGGAAACTCGCCAGGAAGCCGAGCCGGGCCAGCCGGGCGAGCAGCAGCAGGCCCCCGGTGAGCAGGGCCGCGAGGCCAGCCAGCCGGACGTACTGCGCCGAGCCCGGCTCGGCCAGCCGGAGCAGGGCGGCGGCCAGGATGGCCGCGGTCGCCGAGTCCGCCGCGACGACCAGGTGGCGCGAGGCGCCCAGCACGGCGAACAGGGCCATCGGGAGCAGCAGCGTGTACAGCCCGGTGACTACAGGCATCCCGGCGATCCGGGCGTAGCCGAGCACCTCGGGGATGCCCAGCGCGGCCAGCGTGACCCCGGCGAGCAGGTCCGCGGGCACCTGGCCGCGGCGGAGCGGCAGCAGCCCCTGGAGCACCGGCCACCTGAGCGGCCGCCGTGCCCGCCCGGCCACCGACCTCATCCGGTCTCCCCCCGGCTCGCCGTCCCGTTGGCGCAATCATGCCCCTGCCTCGCCGCGGAAGGGGACCGTGCGCCGGGCGCTTCCCCCACGTTTCCCGCGCGACGTGCGCCGGAGCGGGTGATTTGCCCGGTCTGGGCGCACCGTTCGCGGGAAACGTGGACGGAAGGGGCTGGTGGGATTGAGCGGCGGGGGTCACAACCCCCGGACGCGGGCGCTGGAAGGGTCGAAGGGCGGGCGGAGGGACACGGTGGCCGGGTACAGGTCGCCGCCGGCGTTGACCTGGTAGCGGCCGCTGCCCAGGAACTCGGGCGTGACCACCTCGCCGGCCGGGTGCCGCAGGTAGCCGAGGCCCACGGCCCGGCCGACGGTCTCGCCCCAGGCCGCCGAGGTCAGCTGGCCGACCGCCACCCCATCGCGCAGCACAAGCTCGCCGCCCCACAGCATGGGACCGCGCCTGTCTCGATCCGGCTCCCGGCCCGGGCCCGGGGCCGGCCCCCCATCCAGTCCCGGGCCCGGCTCCCGGTCCGGGTCGCCGACCAGGACCGAAACCAGCCGCCGCCGCAGCCCGCCCGCCCGCGCCTGCTGGACCGCCTCCCGGCCCAGGAACGGGACGTCGCCGCGCAGTTTGCAGGCGAACAGCAGCCCCGCCTCCGCCGGGCCGTACTCGGGGGTCAGCTCGCGGCCGTAGGCCCGGTATCCCTTCTCCAGCCGCATCGACTCGATCGTGTAGTAGCCCGCCTGGACCAGCCCGAACTCCGGGCCCGCCCCGGTGAGCAGCTCGAACACGCCGGCCGTGCACTCGGCAGGCACATACAGCTCCCAGCCCAGCTCACCCACGTAGGTGATCCGGGTGGCCCGCAGGCGGAAGTAGCCCACGTCGATCTCGCGGCTGGTCCCGAAGGGGAACGCCTGATCGCCCAGGTCGGCCGTGGACAGCGCGGCCAGCAGATCCCGTGACCTCGGGCCCATCACGCCGAGCACCCCGTACGCCGAGGTCACGTTGACCAGCCGCGCGCCGGCGTCCCCCGGCATCCGCCGCCGGATGTGGTCCTGATCCCGCTCGGTCGTGGCAGAGCTGCTGACCAGCAGGAACTCCTCCGCGGACAGGCGGGTCACGGTCAGGTCGGACTCGTAGCGGCCCCGCTCGTTCAGCAGCCCGGTGTACACGGTCCGGCCCGGCGGCACGGCCACGTCCGCGGTGCACAGCCACTGCAGCACGCGCTCGCTGTCCGGCCCGGTCAGCAGGTACTTGGAGAACGACGTCTGATCGAACAGGGCCACGTCCCGCCGGGCGGCCCGCTGCTCCGCGGCCGACCAGGGCAGCCAGCCCGGCGCATCCCAGCTGTACTCGATGACGGGCCGTGTCCCCGGGGGGGTCAGATCAGGCGGGGCGAACACGTTGGGCCGCTCCCAGCCCATCCGGCTGCCGAAGACCGCGCCGGCCGCCGCGGTCAGGTGGTGCACGGGGGAGCGGCGCAGCGGCCGGGCCGTGGCCAGCTCCCGGTTCGGCCACGGCAGCGCGTAGTGCAGGCCCAGCACCTCGCCGACCCGGTCGCGCAGGAACCGGGTGTTGCCGTGGAACGGCGCGAACCGCCGGATGTCGGCGGCGGTCAGGTCCAGCCCCGGGTCGCCGCTGAGGATCCATTCCGCCAGGGCCCGCCCGGCGCCTCCCGCGGACGCGATGCCGACCGAGTTGAAGCCCGCGCCGACGAAGAAATTCCGCAGCCCGGGCGCCTCACCCGCGATGAACTGGTTGTCAGGGGTGAAGCTCTCCGGCCCGTTGTAGAACTTCTTGATGCCCACGTCGCGCAGCGCCGGGATGCGCCGCTGCGCCTGCTCCATCAGCGGCGCGAAGTGCTCCCAGTCCTCGCCCAGCAGCTGGAACTCGAACGGGTACGGGATCGCGTCCGGCGACACCCACGGCTTGGCGTCCGGCTCGAACCCGCCCACGACCAGGCCGCCCACCTCTTCCTTGAAGTAGGTGTAGCCGTCCGGGTCGCGGAGCACCGGCAGGTCCCGGTGTATCCCGTCGATCTGGTCGGTGACCACGTAGAAGTGCTCGCAGGAGTGCAGCGGGACGGTCACCCCGCACCAGCCCGCCACCTGACTGGCCCACTGCCCGGCGCAGTTGACCACGATCTCGGCTTCTATGCCGCCGTCGGTGGTACGGACCCCGGTCACCGCCCGCCCAGCAGGCCCGTCCGCGGTCAGGATCCCGGTCACCCGGGTCCGCTCCCGGATGGTGACCCCCCGGTTCCGGGCGCCCTTGGCCAGCGCGTAGGTCAGGTCGGCCGGGTTGGCCTTGCCGTCGTCGGGCAGCCAGATCGCCCCGGCCAGGTCGCCGGTCTCCATGACCGGGTACCGCTCCCGGGCCTGCCCGGGGGTGAGGATCTCGGCCCGCAGGCCGAAAGCCTCGGCGGCCGCCGCGGTCCGCCGGAGCTGGGTCAGCCGCTGCGGGGTGCGGGCCACGATCAGCCCGCCGCAGCGGCGGAACCCGGCGGACAGCCCCGTCTCCTCCTCCATCCGCGCGTACAGCTCGGTGGAGTACTGGACCAGCCGGGTGCCGCTCTCGGTGGCGCGCAGCAGGCCGACCAGCCCCGCCGCGTGCCAGGTCGTCCCGCAGGACAGCTGCCCCTGCTCCAGCAGCAGCACGTCCGTGCACCCGCGCTCGGCCAGGTGATATGCCACGCTGGTGCCGATGACCCCGCCCCCGATGATGACGACGCGGTAGCGCTCAGCACTAATCATCGCGGGCCGCCTCGTCGAGCAGGCGCCCCCAGGCCGGGCTGGTCATCGCGGCCGCGGCTGCCTCGAAGCGCTCCATGCCCCAGCCCCAGAAGTCGAACTCGATCGGGCTGCTGGCCTGCTGAATCGCCCCCCACAGCGTCCATCCGTACCTGCCTATCAGCCCCAGGATCTGGGCGCGCGCGACCTTATTCCGCAACGAACCGCCGTAGTACGCACTCACGAGGGCCGCGAGCGCGTCCGGGGACAGGCCGCATTCGGCCCCGATGTTGCCGAGCTCGAAACAGGGGTCGTTGTTGCCCGAGTACTCGTAGTCGATGAGCCAGATCTTCTCGCCGTCGTCGATGAAGTTCGCGGCGAGCAGGTCGTTGTTGCAGGGCACGGTGGCCGGCTGGCGGACGGCGAGAGCCCGGCGGGCCGCGGTCACCTGCGGCATCAGCTCCGCATACCCCGGCGGGACCGGGAACCCGTGCCCGGTGGCCACGTCCAGGTAGCGCCGCTGGACCTCGAACATGTCGAAGTCACCGGCGAATCGCGGCCCTGCGTGCAGCCGGCGGCACGCCTCCGCGACCCTGGGGATGGTGACCGGGTCGGCGAGGTCTTCGTTGCGGAAAGTACGTCCCTCGATGTAGCCGAGCACGAGCATGCCGTGCTCGGGACGGTAGGCGACCACCGGCGCACCCACCCCCGCGGCCGCCGCGGCGACCGAGTTGCGGTGCTCGTGGTCCCGGTTGATCGCGAGCAGGTCCCCAGGCGACCAGACCCGGGCCACGAACGTGCCCGCCGGCGTGGTCACCTTGTAGTTCCGGTTGGTGAGGCCGCCGGGCAGCGGCTCCACCGTGCGCGGCGTGCCGGCCAGGCAGGGCACCTGGTCAAACAGAGCGTCCATGGCCACGCAGGTTAAGGGCTGGCGAGACATAAGGTCTAGACGAAATCACGGGATTGTCTCGGATGCGGCTGCTGTCACGATTGGGTCTAGACAGTAACTTCGCACGGAACTTACGCTACGCGTCAACCTGCGCGCATCGCAGTGGCCCCACAACCAGGGGAGGGTCCGCCGATGACCACCGCCTCCGACTCCGCCGCGCACGAACGGGACTCCGCCGACCTCGCCCGGTTCGGGTACAAGCAGGAACTCAAGCGCTCGCTCGGCCTGGGCAGCTCGTTCGCGGTCGCGTTCAGCTACATCTCGCCGTTGACCGGCATCTTCACCCTGTTCGCGCTCGGCCTGACCACGATCGGCGGGGTGTTCATCTGGACCTGGCCGGTGGTGGCGCTGGGCCAGTTCCTGGTCGCGCTGAACTTCGCGGAGGTGTCCAGCCACTATCCCGTGGCGGGGTCGGTGTTCCAGTGGACCAAGTACCTGGCCAGCCGGACGTACTCCTGGTTCACCGGCTGGATCTACCTGTTCGCCGGCATCCTGACCGTCACCGCGGTGGTGGCGACCATCCCGATCGCGCTCATTCCCGCCCTCAACGGCCTGGGCTGGCACAGCCTGAACGCGGCCAGCCTGCACACCCAGCTGGTGGTCGCCCTGATCGTCCTGGTCATCATCACCGTGCTGAACATCTACGGCGTGCGGCTGGTCGCGGTGATCAACAACACCGGGGTGATCTTCGAGATCCTCGGCATGTTCGTGTTCGCGATCGTGCTCCTGATCTTCCACAACCACCAGGGCTTCCACGTGGTGACCAACAGCGCCGGCCTGCACGTCGGGCCCAGCTCGTTCCTGGCCGCCATGTTCATGAGCCTGTTCGTCATCTACGGCTTCGACACCGCCTCGACGCTGGCCGAGGAGACCCGGGACCCGCGCCGGGCCGCGCCCAAGGCGGTGCTGTTCTCGGTGATCGGCGCGTTCATCATCGGCGGGGTGTTCCTGCTCGGCACGCTGATGGCCATCCCGAACCTGCACACCGCGATCACCGGGAACGGCGGCCTGGGCTGGAACCCGGCCAACGTCATCGAGGCCAACTTCCCGTCCGCGCTGGCCACCATCTACCTGCTGGTCGTGTCGGCGGCCATCTTCGTCTGCTGCCTGTCCATCCTGGCCGCCACCATCCGGCTGTGCTTCGGCATGGCCCGGGACAACCAGCTGCCGTTCTCCGGGGCGTGGTCCAGGGTCTCGCCCACGCTGCACACCCCGGTGTGGGCCTGCGTCGTGGTCGCGGTCCTGGCCGCGGTGCCGTTCCTGAAGTACTCCGGGGCCGGGATCATCGCCATCGCCGCGACCGGCATGATCTACCTCAGCTACTTCCTGGGCAACCTGGTGATCATGCGGGCCCGGCTGCGCGGCTGGCCGAAGATCAGCGCGCCGTTCAGCCTCCGCCGCTGGGGCCCGGTGGTCAACGTCCTCGCGCTGCTGTACGGCGGGGCCATGCTGGTCAACTTCGCCTGGCCGCGGCCGGCCAGCAACCCCGAGCCCCAGCAGACCGGCGGGCTGCTCAGCTTCGGCATCAGCTTCGTGGACCGGATCCCGATCCTGTGGACCGTGGCCGTGGTCATTACGCTGATCGGCGTGATCTACTACCTGGCCGTCGGGCGGCGCAAGCGGTTCGCCCCGGTGATCGCGCCGGCCGGGGACGACGAGCCGCTGGTGGCCGGGGCGCCCGCCTCTGGACCACGGGCCCAGCCGGAGTCCTGAGCCCTTGGAACGTGGGGAGGAGCTGCTGGCGCTCACGCCCCCGGTGATCGTCCGGGAACCGGGGACGACCGCGCACGGGCAGATCGAGGACTGGCTGGCCGAGGCGATCGAGGCGGCGCTCGCCCCGGGCGACCGGATGCCCACCGAGCAGGACCTGGCCGCCTGGCTCGGGGTCAGCCGGATGACGCTCCGGCACGCGCTGGCCACGCTGGCCCGCCGCGGCCTGGTCGACCGGGCGGTGGGCCGCAACGGCGGCACGTTCGTGGCCCAGGGCAAGCTGGAGCAGGACCGGACCACGCTGGCCGGGTTCTCCGAGCAGTTGCGGCGGCACGGGATGGTCGCCGGCGCGCGGGTGCTGTCCGCGGCGGAGCGGCCGGCCCGGCCGGGCGTGGCCGCCGCCCTGCAGATCATCGCGGGCGACCCGGTCTGCGAGATCCGCCGGGTCCGGCTCGGCGACGGCCGCCCCATCGCGGTCGAGTGCTCGGTCTTCCCGGCCGCGCGGTTCCCCGGGCTGCTGACGTGCCGGCTGGACGGTTCGCTGTACGACCTGCTGGACGAGAAGTACCAGCAGCGCCCCTGCCGGGCGCGGGAGAGCCTGGAGCCGGTGACCGCCGGGGTCCGCGAGGCCGAGGCGCTGGAGGTCCGCGAGGGTGCCCCCCTGATGCTGGTCGAGCGCATCGCCTACGCGCAGGCGGGCCACCCGGTCGAGTTCGCCCGGGACCTGTTCCGCGGCGACCGGACCCGGATCGTCATGTGGACCAGCGAGCTCGCGCATGTCGGCTGAGCCAGTGTTGCTGGGGGTCAGCGACCTGCACGTGGGATACCCGCAGAACCGGCAGCTGGTCGAGGAGCTGCGGCCGCGCTCGGCGGCGGACTGGCTGCTGGTGGCCGGCGACGTGGGGGAGCGGATGCCGGACATCGAGTGGGCGCTGCGCACCCTCAGCGAGCGCTTCGCCCGGGTCATCTGGGTGCCGGGGAACCATGACCTGTGGACGCACCGCACCGACCCGGTCCGGCTGCGCGGCGAGGACCGCTACCGGCGGCTGGTGGAGTTCTGCCAGCGGCTGGGGGTGCTCACCCCGGAGGACCCCTACCCGGTGTGGGACGGCGCCCGGCGGCCCGGTCCGCATCGTGCCGCTGTTCCTGCTGTACGACTACTCGTTCCGGCCCGACGGCGCACGGACCAAGGCCGAGGGCCTGGCCCGCGCCTACGAGACCGGCGTGGTGTGCACCGACGAGCGGTGGCTGCACCCGGACCCGTATCCCAGCGCGGAGGAGTGGTGCTGGGCCCGGGTCGAGGCGACCGGGGCGCGGCTGGCGGCCCTGCCGCCCGGCCCGCCTGCGGTCCTGGTGAATCACTTCCCGCTGATCAGGGAGCCCACCCGGGTGCTGCGCTATCCCGAGTTCGCGCAGTGGTGCGGTACCACGCGCACCGACGACTGGCACGTCCGGTTCGGCGCGGCGGCCGTGGTCTACGGTCATCTGCACATCCCGCGGACGATCTGGCGGGACGGGGTGCCGTTCGTGGAGGTGTCGCTGGGCTACCCGCGGGAGTGGCGGCGCAGGCCCGCCCCGCCGGAGCTGCCCCGCCAGATCCTGCCCGTGGTTCCGAGCGCCGCTGGCCGACCGCGGAACCGCCCAGGGACCACGGTGCGCCCAGGGACCACAGTGCCCCCAGGGACCATAGTGCCCCCAGGGACCACAGTGATTGACCAATTCAGTGTGAGAGCGCTCACACTGCGCCGCGCGCCCGGTCCAGCCGGCGCGCCGCCAACCAGCCCCAGTCCGGTGGCTGCCGGTCGAGGCCGACCGAGAACAGGGCCCACACGACCTTGCCCGTCTCGGTCGGGACGGTGTATCCCCACCGGTCGCTCAGAGCGCTGATCACGTGCAGGCCACGGCCGCTTTCGGCCAGGTAGTCAGGGTCTTTCGGCTCCGGCGGCCGGGGGCTCGGGTCGGCCACCGCGCACAGGACGAACTGGCCCGGCTGGACCAGCCCGAGACGGACCGGCCAGCGGCCGCGGCCCGTACCTCCCGCGGTCCCGCCGGGGGGCCCGGCCGGGGGCAGCGCGTGCCGCAGGGCATTGGTCAGCAGTTCCGACACTACGACCGCCACATCGTCCCCGCGGTCCGTCACTCCCCAGCGCCGCAGGGTGGACAGGCAGAAGTCGCGGGCGGTGCCGACCGACCTGGTATCGGTGCCCGGCGTCCGGATCGCGAGCCGCGGAAAACAGCTCCAGTCGGTAGGGGCCAGCCCAGGGGTCCGCTGGCGGACACCGCTCGCCGCGGCTGCCATGGCCACCGCGGGCGCCAGCCAGTGCCAGCCCACGTCGCTTAGTGCGTGACCTGCCAGGCCTAATGGCTGTGCCGTCATTGCCTTCCAAGCGATCCTGTCGTTACCGGGAGCGGCCAATAGGGGTCATCTTGCCCCATGCACGTTACCTTTGCAACGCCTGGTGCACTGCCGTCTGCACGTGCATCTGATCTGTTAGGCTGCACAGTGCAGGGGGAGGTTTTAGCCCATCCGCCCGTTATCTGTACTCCGCGCGTCGCCCCTGGTCTCCCCTCGCTCCGGGAGGAAAGTTGCAGGTCAAGAACGGTATGCCGGCTGGCGAACTCGGCGCCCGCTGGCGGAAGTCCACCGCCAGCAACCCGAACGGCAGTTGCGTGGAGCTGGCCGAGCTCCCGGAAGGCTCGATCGCGATGCGCAACTCCCGGTTTCCGGCTGGCCCGGCCCTCATCTACACGCGAGCCGACATCGCCGCCTTCCTGGCCGCGGTCAAGAACGGCGAGTTCGACGGTCTGTGAGAGCCCGCCCGTCCGGGTAAACAACGCGAAATTGGCCACGGGACAGCGGGCGGGTGCGGTGATATTGTGCTCTGTGTGTTCCGCTTAGTAGTGGTTCACGATGCTGCTGGCAGATACCATGCGCCCGCAATGATGCCACTGGGGCTGAGCGTCTGACATCGGCTGGGGGCTGGGGAGTGGCAGGTCATCCATTGGGTCGGGAGTGGCATGGAGCCGGAAGCTGAGACGGGATCTGTCTATCCGGCCGGTGACACGGCGAACGCGTCATTGACCGGGCCGCGGGCCGGCGCCACGGTAGTCCGGATGGTGCTCGGGGCCCAGTTGCGCCGCCTCCGCGAGGCGGCCGGGCTCAGCCCGGAGCAGGCCGGCGACGACATCCGCGCGTCACGGTCCAAGATGAGCCGCCTGGAGCACGGCCGGGTGGGCTTCAAGATCCGCGACGTCGAGGACCTGCTGACCCTGTACGGGGTCACCGACGAGAAGCTGCGCCTCGGCCTGCTTGCGCTGGCCGAGAAGGCTAACGAGCACGGCTGGTGGACCCAGTACGGTGACATCCTGGCGGACTGGTTCGAGAACTACCTGGGCCTGGAGGCCGCAGCCTCGCTGATCCGGACCTTCGAGCTGCAGTTCGTCCACGGCCTGTTCCAGACCCCCGATTACGCCCGGGCCGTCACCCTGCTCGGCAACCGGGCTGCCCCCGAGGCGGAGATCGACCGCCGGGTCAGCCTCCGGATGGCCCGCAAGGACCTGCTCACCGGGCCGCAGCCGCCCCGGGTCTGGTCCGTCATGGACGAGGCGGCGCTGCGCCGCCCGATCGGCGGCCGGGAAGTGATGCGCGCCCAGCTGGTCTACCTCCTCGAGGAGGTGGCCACGATGCCCGAGGTCACCCTGCAGGTGGTGCCGTTCCGCCGGGGCGGGCACGCGGCCGCGGGCGGCTCGTTCAGCGTGCTGCGCTTCGACGAGCCGGACCTGCCGGATGTGGTCTACATCGAGCAGCTGACCAGCGCCCTGTACCTGGAACGGCGCTCCGACGTGGACCACTACATGGAGATCATGAACCGGCTCAGTGCCGAGGCTCTCACCCCGTCCGGGACCACCCGGCTGATCAGGGACATCATCAAGGACACGTAGGCGGTCCCGCCCGCTTCGCCGTGCCAGTTCGCCGCGGTTATGTCCCTCTGTGACGGCCTGCGTTTGCCTGCACCGGCCGGGGGCACTTCACCGGGGCCAGGGGCGCGGGCACACGTGCCGAAGCAGAAGGCGTTATGGTCGCATGGTCAACGCGGTGAACACGCCCGGCTACGGAGCATCGCCGGGCCGCCCGCTCGTGGCCGCGGCGGATCGCTACTTCGACCAGGGACGGACATGGTGGCGCACGAGGCTTTGATCTGGCCGGGCAACAGTTATCCGCTCGGGGCGACGTTCGACGGGGTGGGCACGAACTTCGCCCTGTTCTCCGAGATGGCCGGGCGGGTGGAGCTGTGCCTGTTCGATGAGGGCGGAGCCGAGACCCGGGTCGCGCTGCACGAGGTGGACGGGTTCGTCTGGCATGGCTACCTGCCCGGTGTGAGCCCGGGCCAGCGCTACGGCTACCGCGTGCACGGCCCCTATAACCCCGGCGCTGGGCAGCGCTGCAACCCGGCTAAGCTGCTGGTCGACCCCTACGCGAAGGCCGTCGAGGGCAGCGTGGACTGGGACCAGGCGGTGTTCGCCTACCCATTCGGCGCCCCCGACCAGCGCAACGACGCGGACTCCGCGCCGTTCGTGCCGCGCTCGGTCGTGATCAATCCCTTCTTCGACTGGGATTCTGACCGGCACCCGCGGACGCCGTACCACGAGACGGTGATCTACGAGACCCACGTGCGCGGCCTGACCAAGCTGCACCCCGAGGTGCCGGAGGCGCAGCGGGGCACCTACCAGGGGCTGGCCCATCCCGCGGTCATCGACCACCTGCGGCGGCTGGGCGTGACCGCGATCGAGCTGATGCCGGTGCACCAGTTCGTCAGCGACGCGATCCTGGCTGAGCGGGGGCTGGCCAACTACTGGGGCTACAACACGCTCGGCTTCTTCGCCCCGCATAACGCCTACGCGGCCAGCGGCGCCCGCGGCGAGCAGGTGCAGGAGTTCAAGTCGATGGTCCGGACCCTGCACCAGGCCGGCATCGAGGTCATCCTCGACGTGGTCTACAACCACACGGCCGAGGGCAACCACCTGGGGCCGACGCTGTCCTTCCGGGGCATCGACAATGCCTCCTACTACCGGCTGGCCGCGGACGACCCGCAGTTCTACATGGACACCACCGGCACCGGCAACAGCCTGCTGATGCGCCACCCCCACGTGCTTCAGATGATCATGGACTCGCTGCGGTACTGGGTGACCGAGATGCACGTGGACGGCTTCCGCTTCGACCTGGCCGCCGCACTGGCCCGGCAGTTCCACGAGGTGGACCGGCTGTCCGCCTTCTTCGACATGGTCCAGCAGGACCCGGTCGTCTCCCAGGTCAAGCTCATCGCCGAGCCGTGGGACGTGGGTGAGGGCGGCTACCAGGTCGGGAACTTCCCGCCGCTGTGGACCGAGTGGAACGGCAAGTACCGGGACACGGTGCGCGATTTCTGGCGCGGCGAGCACGCCACGCTGCCCGAGTTCGCCTCCCGGCTGACCGGCTCCAGCGACCTGTACCTGAGCGACGGCCGCCGCCCGGTCGCCTCGGTCAACTTCGTCACCGCGCACGACGGCTTCACCCTGGCGGACCTGGTCTCCTACAACCACAAGCACAACGAGGCCAACGGTGAGGACGGCCGCGACGGCACCGACGACAACCGCTCGTGGAACTGCGGCGCCGAGGGCCCCACGGACGACCCGGCCGTGACGACCCTGCGCGACCGGCAGAAGCGCAACTTCCTGTCCACCGTCCTGCTCTCCCAGGGCATCCCGATGCTGCTGGGCGGGGACGAGATGAGCCGCACCCAGCACGGCAACAACAACGCTTACTGCCAGGACACCGAGATTTCCTGGGTGCACTGGCCGCCGTCGGCGGACGCGCCCATGCCCGACGGGTATGAGGGGGACCAGGATCTCCTCGACTTCACCGCGAAGCTGATCCGGCTGCGCGCCGAGCATCCGGTGTTCCGCCGCCGCCGTTTCTTCCGTGGCCCCGCGGTTCGCGGCAAGGGTGGCGGGCATGATCAGCTGGGCGACATCGCCTGGTTCACCCCGGCGGGCGAGGAGATGACCGATGACGACTGGGCCGTGGGCTTCGCCAAATCCCTCAGCGTGTTCCTGAACGGGGAGGCGATCACCGAGCCCGACCCGCGGGGCGAGCGCACCAAGGACGAGTCGTTCCTGCTCCTGTTCAACGCCAGCGAGCTGGACCTGCAGTTCACCATCCCGCCGCAGCACTACGGGGAGCAGTGGGTGAAGGTCCTGGACACCGCGCTCCCGCTGAGCGCCCTGGCGGACGCGCCCGCGGCCAAACCCGGTGACGCGGTTGCCATTCCCAGCCGCTCCATGCAGGTCCTCGGGCGTGTCTAGTGCTGGCCCGGGGGGGCATTCTGCCGCCCGGGGGACACCCCCGGGCCCCCGCTGGCCCGGCCCCCCCGGTCCGCCGGCTCGGAGGGACACGCCTGCGGCGCGGCGCGCCTCGCCGCCGGCGGCGCCGGTCTCCACCTACCGGCTGCAGCTCCAGCCGGGGTTCGGATTCACCGACGCCGCCGCCATCGCGGGCTACCTCGCTGACCTGGGCGTGACCCACGCGTATCTCTCGCCGATCCTGCAGGCCACCCCGGGCTCGACGCACGGATACGACGTGGTGGACCACTCCCGGGTGTCGGAGGACCTGGGGGGCGAGGCCGCGTTCCGGGACATGGTCACCCGGTTCCGTGCCCTCGGGCTGGGCGTGATCGTGGACATCGTGCCCAACCACATGGCCGTCCCGGTCCCCGAATCGCTCAACCGCCCGCTCTGGTCGGTGCTCCGGGATGGCACCGGGTCGCCGTTCGCGGGCTGGTTCGACGTGGACTGGGAGGCCCAGGACGGCCGGCTGCTGATGCCGGTCCTGGGCGGCCCGGTCAGCGACTGCCTCGGTGACCTGAAGGTGGACACCAGCGGCCCGGAGCCGGTGCTCCGGTACTTCGACCATGTGCTGCCCGTCCGGCCCGGCCCGCAGGGCCTGCCGCTGCCGGAGCTGCTGGCCGCCCAGCATTACCGGCTGGCCGACTGGCGCCTGGCCGCGACGGAGCTCAACTGGCGGCGGTTCTTCGACATCAGCTCGCTGATCGCGGTCCGGGTCGAGGACCCCGCCGTGTTCGAGGCCACCCACGAGGTGATCCTCCGGCTGGTCGCCGAGGGCCTCATCGACGGGCTGCGGGTGGACCATCCGGACGGCCTCGCCGACCCGCGCGGCTACCTGCGGCGGCTCGCGGACCGGACCGGCGGCCTGTGGGTGTCCACCGAGAAGATCCTGTCCGGGCCGGAACGGCTGCCCGCGGACTGGCCGTGCGCCGGGACCACCGGCTACGACGCGCTGGGCGTGGTGGGCGGGCTGTTCCTGGACCCGGCCGGCGCCGCGCCGCTGACCGCGGCCTACGAGCGCCTCACCGGCGGCCCCGCCCGCTTCGCCGGGGTGGCCGAGGCCGCCAAGCGCGAGGAGGCCAGCCAGGCCCTCGCAGCCGAGGTGAGCCGGCTGGCCCGGCTGGCCGGCGGTGCGGGGCACCCGGACCTGGACGGGGTCAGCCTGGACGACCGGACCTCCGTGCTGGCCGAACTGCTCACCGCCATGCCGGTGTACCGGGCGTACGTGGTGCCCGGCGAGCCGGCCCGCCCGGTCTCGGCCGTGATCGTGGCCCGGGCCGCCGCCGCGGCCCGGCCGCGACTGCCCGGGGGGCTGCACGCCGCCCTGGACGCCACCGTGGACCTCGCCCTCGGCCGCGGCGCTGCTGACGGCGGCGCTGTTCACCAGAGCCCTCGCTTCATCGTGGCGTTCCAGCAGGCCTGCGGGCCGGTGATGGCCAAGGGCGTGGAGGACACGGCGTTCTACCGCTGGTCCCGGCTGCTCGCGCTCAACGAGGTCGGCGGGGAACCGGACTCCTTCGGGATCAGCCCGGAGGAGTTCCATGAGTTCGCGGCCCGGCTGGCCCGTGACTGGCCGGCCAGCATGACCACCCTCTCCACGCACGACACCAAGCGCCAGGAGGATGTCCGGGCCCGGCTGGCCGTTCTGGCCGAGATACCGCGGGCCTGGGCGGCGGAGGTGAACCGATGGCAGGAGCGGGCCGTGGCGCTGGCCAGCGGGGCGGCGCCTGAGCCGGACACCGCGTACCTGATGTGGCAGACCCTGGCCGCGGCGTGGCCGCTGGACCGCGAGCGGCTGACCGGGTACCTGCGCAAGGCGATGCGCGAGGCCAAGAGCCGCACTTCCTGGACCGACCCGGACACCGAGTACGAGTCGCAGGTGCTGACTTTCGCCGAGTTGGTGCTGGACGACGACGAGCTATCCGGGCAGATCGGCCGGTTCGCGGCCGGGCTGGACGGTGACGCGCGGGCGAACGCCGTCGGCGCCAAGCTCGTGCAGCTCACCATGCCGGGCGTGGCCGACACCTACCAGGGCTGCGAGCTGGCCGGCCTGCGCCTGGTCGACCCGGACAATCGCGCCCCGGCCGACTTCGCCCGCCGCCGGGACCTGCTCGCCGCGCTGGACGCCGGTGAACCGCCCGCCGGCCGGGTGCCGGTGAACGGCCCGCCGGCCGGGGTGCCGGTGAACGGCCCGCCGGCCGGGGTGCGGGTGAACTGCCCGCCGGCCGGGGTGCCGGTGAACTGCCCGTCGGCCCGGGTACGGGTGAACTGACCGCCGGCCGGGGCGCGACGCCACTGGACATGGGCAAGCTGCTGGTCACGGCGGCCGCGCTGCGGCTGCGCCGGGAACACCCGGGCTGGTTCGCGGGGGAGTACACCCCGCTGGCCGCCGAGGGTCCCGCGGCGCGGCATGCGGTGAGCTTCGCCCGCGGCGGGCAGGCGGTCACCGTGGCCACCCGGCTGCCCGCCGGCCTGCGCCAGCGCGGCGGCTGGGCCGGCTCCGCGCTGCCCCTGCCGCACGCGGGCCCCTGGCGGGACCTGCTGACCGGTGCCTCCCATGAGGGTGCGCGCCCGCTCCTGTCCGATCTTCTGCAACGAAACCCTGTGGCCCTGCTCGTCGGGGCGCGCGCACTGCCTTCTGAGGTCCACGAGTGAGCGTATTCCGGGTCTGGGCCCCGACGGCCGAGCGGGTCGAGGTGCAGCTGGGAGCGGAGGCCATGGGTGGCGCCCCGCCGGAGCCCATGCACCCGGCGGCTACCCCGGGCTGGTGGGAGGCCGAGGTGGCGGAGGCGGCCGCCTCGGGCACCGACTACGCGTTCCGGGTCGATGGTGGCGAGCCACTGGCGGACCCGCGCTCGCCCTGGCAGCCGCTGGGCAGCGAGGGGCCGAGCCGCACCTACGATCACGGCGCGTTCGACTGGACCGACCGGGGCTGGCGCGGCGGCCCGCTGCGCGGCGCGGTGATCTACGAGATGCACGTCGGCACGTTCACCCCCGAGGGGACATTCGACGCGGCGATCGAGCGGCTCGACCATCTCTGCCACCTAGGCGTGGACATGATCGAGCTGATGCCCGTGGCCACGTTCCCCGGCCAGCACGGCTGGGGGTACGACGGCATCCACCTCTGGGCTGTGCACGAGCCGTACGGCGGCCCGGACGGGCTGAAACGGTTCGTTAATGCGTGCCACGCCCGCCAGCTGGCTGTCCTGCTCGATGTGGTCTACAACCATGTGGGCATCGGGAACCGCCTGGCTGACTTCGGGCCCTACTTCACCGAGGCGCACGTGACCCCCTGGGGACCGGCCGTGAACCTCGACCAGCCCGGCTCCGACGAGGTCCGCGGCTTCCTGGTCAGCAACGCGCTGATGTGGCTGCGCGACTATCACCTGGACGGGCTGCGGCTCGACGCGGTGCACGCCTTCGAGGACCACCGCGCGCTGCACCTCCTGGAGGAACTGGCCGTCGAGGTGCAGGCCCTCGGCACCCTGCTGAACCGGGACCTTGTCCTCATCGCCGAATCCGACCTGAACGACCCGCGGCTGGTCAGCTCCCGGGAGGCCGGCGGGTTCGGGCTCACGGCCCAGTGGAGCGACGACTTCCACCACGCGGTGCACTCCGCGGTCACGGGGGAACGGCAGGGCTATTACGGGGACTTCGGCTCGATGGGGGCTGTGGTCAAGACGCTGACCAGGGTGTTCTTCCACGACGGCAACTACTCCTCGTTCCGTGGGCGCAGCCACGGGCGGGCGGTGGACCTGCTCCGCATCCCCGCCTTCCGCTTCCTCGGCTACCTTCAGGATCATGACCAGGTCGGCAACCGGGCCACGGGCGACCGGATATCCAGCGGGCTATCCGCCGACCTGGTCAAGGTGGCCGCGGGCCTGGTGCTGACCGCGCCGTTCACGCCGATGCTGTTCATGGGGGAGGAGTGGGCGGCGTCCACCCCGTGGCAGTACTTCACCGACCACACTGATCCGGGGCTGGCCCACGCGGTCGCCGAAGGCCGCCGGGCCGAGTTCGGCGCGCACGGCTGGGGTCCCGCCGAGGTGCCGAACCCGCAGGACAAGGAGACGTTCCTCCGGTCCAAGCTGGACTGGGGAGAGCGGGACACGCCGCGGCATCAGGAGATCCTGGCCTGGTACACCGAGCTGATCGCGCTGCGCCGGGCCAATCCGGAGCTGACCGACCCGCGGCTGGACCGGATGAAGGCGGACTACGACGAGGCGCAGCGCTGGCTGGTGATGCACCGCGGCAGGCTGCGGATCGCGGCCAGCCTGGGCGAGCAGCCGCTGCTGCTCCCGCTCGGCGCGCCCGGGACCACGATCCTGGCCGCCACCAGTCCCGCAGTCAGCATCGAGGGAGAGCAGCTCAGCATGCCGCCCGCGTCCTTCGCGGTCGTGGCCACCTGAGGCGTCTCCCGTGGATCTAGGATCATGCCCATGCAGCAGCGCGTGGACTCGGTCCAAACCGCCGATGGGTCCTTCGACCTGACCGTGTGGGTCCCGGATCGCGGCAGCGGCCCCGGCCTGCTGCTGATCCAGGAGATCTACGGGGTGAGTGACTACATCCGGGCCGTGGCGCGAGGACCTGGCGGCCCTGGGGTACGTGGTGGCGGCGCCAGACCTGTTCTGGCGCCTCCAGCCTGGTTACCAGGCCGCCCACGACGATGCGGGCCTGGCCTCGTCGCTGGAGATGGGGTCCCGGTTCGACGTCGCCCAGGGCGTCGCGGACTCCATCGCCGCGCTGGGCGTGCTGGCCGCGCTGCCCGAGGTGGACGGCGGCATCGGCATCATCGGGTTCTGCCTCGGCGGGTCCATCGCCTACCTGGTCGCCGTCCGGACGCCGCTGGACGCGGTGATCTCGTTCTACGGCTCGGCCGTGCCGGACCAGCTGGGCCTGCTGGACCAGATCACCGCGCCGCTGCTATTCCACTTCGGCGGCAGCGACCCGTACATTTCCGCGTGAACAGGTCCAGGCCGTGCAGGACGCGGCGGCCGGGCAGCCCAATGTGGTCATCTACGTGGAAGAAGAGGCCGGGCACGCCTTTCACAACCGCAAGGCGCCCACGTTCCACCAGCCCGAGCCCGGCCGCCCGGGCCTGGCGGCGGACCGAGGAATTCCTCCGCCGCCACCTGCCCACCCGCAAGCACCTGGCCTGACGGCCCGTGCCGCGCCGGACCACCTCTCGACGCCTGGAACAGCGAGCCGACCGGCCCCTGGCCGGCGGCCTGCCGGCCGGGAACGGCTCGCCGCGCTGCGGTCGTCCGCCCGGCTGAACCTGGTCGGTGCCGACATCGTGGAGGTCGCACCCGCCTACGGCCACGCCCAGATGACCGGGATCGCCGCCGCGCGCGTCGGCTGCAAGATGCCGTCATCCCTCGCCGCCCGGAAGGCGGGCTAAGGACTGCCGGGCGGGGGTTCGCCGCCGGGCCGCGCCCCAGGCGGCCGACGATCCGGCGGAGCTGTTCCGTGTAGCGCTCGCGGAACTCCGCGCTGGAGGGGTCCACGCCGAATAGTTCCCGGGCGACCTGCGGCATCACGACCGGCGCGGCGATCATGCCCATCCCGGCCAGCAGCACCGCCGCCGGGTCCAGGTCCGGGGCCACTTCCCCGGCCGATTGCCTGCGGCCGATCTGGTCCAGGTCGCCTTGGCGGCCCGTCCCGCTGTCGGGCGCGGAATCGTCCGCCAGGCCGCGCCACAGCAGCAGGCGCAGTGAGCGCGGATCGGTGAGGGCGTCGGAGAGATACCGGGTCATCAGGTCGGCCAGGGGAAGGTCGGGCGGGGCGAAGCTCTCCTCCCGCTCCAGCCAGGCCCGCTGCAGGGCCAGGTACAGGCCTTCCTTGGAGCCGAAGTAGTAGTTGATCAGCTGTTTGTTCACCCCGGCCCGGCGTGCGATGTCGGCCACCCGGGCGCCCGCGAAGCCGTGGACCGAGAACTCGTCCAGCGCGGCGGACAGCAGGGCCTGGCGTGAGCGCTCGGCGTCGCGCTGCCGGTCCGGCTCCGGCCGGGGCGCGTCGTGGCCGCCGGGGAGCCGTGGCGTCAGCCGTTGCCGGGCCTGCCCGTCGGGGCCTGCGCTCTTGCGGGCGGCCACGCCGGGGCCTGCGCTCTTGCGGCCTGTCCCGTCGGGGCTGGCGCTCTTGCGGGCGGCCACGTCGGGGCTGGGGCTCTCGCCGGCGGCCACGTCGGGCTCACCGACCCGGCGCCGCCTGCCGTCCGTGCTGGTCCTGCTCATGTCTCCACGCTATCAGCCAATGACCTGACACAGCTAGTCATCCATTTGGTTGACAAAACTCGATGGTGTTTGATAGTGGCTTCTGGATGCCGGCCTCCCAGGGCCGGCCGGGAAGGAGCATCATGACCGCGGTCATCGACGCCCGGGAGCTGCGCAAGCGCTTCCCGGGGGGCCGGGGCCAGGCGATCGAGGCGGTCCGCGGCGTCAGCCTGCAGGTCGCCCGGGGAGAGATCGTCGGGTTCCTGGGCCCGAACGGGGCCGGCAAGACCACCACGCTGCGGATGCTGACCACGCTGCTGCCCATCGACGGGGGCAGCGCCACGGTCGCGGGGCTGGACGTCCGGCGCCAGCCCGGGCAGGTCCGGGCCCGCATCGGCTACGTCAGCCAGCTGGGCGGGGCGGACGAGCTGGCCACCGGCCGGGAGAACCTGACCCTGCAGGGCAGGCTGTACGGCCGGAGCCGCGCGGACGTCGCCCGGCGGGTCGGGGAGGTGCTGGAGCGGTTCGACCTGGCCGGGTTCGCGGATCGCCGGGTCCGGACCTACTCCGGCGGCCAGCGCCGCCGCCTCGACGTGGCGCTCGGCGTCGTGCACGAGCCGGAGGTCCTGTTCCTGGACGAGCCAAGCACGGGACTCGACCCGCAGAACCGGGCCAGCCTCTGGGACCACGTCCGCGGCCTGCGGGACCGGGGCACCACGGTCTTCCTGACCACGCACTACCTGGACGAGGCCGACGTGCTCTGCGACCGCATCATGATCATCGACTACGGGACGGTGGTCGCGGAAGGCACCCCGCGGGCGCTCAAGCAGCAGGTGGCCGGGGACGCGATCGTCCTTGTCACCCGCGACGAGGACGCCGGGCGGCAGGCCGCCGCCGTGCTGGCCGGCACTGGGCTGCGCCAGGCACTGGGCTGGCGGCACTGGGCTGGCCGGCACTGGGCTGGCCGGCACCGGGCTGGCCGGGCAGGCCGGCGTGCACGACCTCACCGTGGAGGGGGACACGGTGCGGCTGTACGTCCGCGACGGCGCGGCCGCGCTGCCCGCGCTGCTCCGGCTGCTCGACCGGGCGGGCCTGCCGGTGCGCTCGCTCCGGCTCTCCGAGCCGAGCCTGGACGACGTGTTCCTGCGCCAGACCGGCCGGTCGCTGCGGGATGCCGGCGACCGGGCCGTCCGGCGGCGAGGACCGCGAGGCCGAGAGGGCAGTGGCATGAAGGCCGCCACCGACATCGGCCTGCTGTTCCGCCGTTACCTCATCCAGTTGCTGCGCAACCCGGTCTGGCTGGTGGTCGGCTTCTCCACGCCGATCCTCTACCTGGCCCTGTTCACCCCCCTGCTCCGGAACCTCGTCGGCGCCCCTGGCCTCCCCGCCGGCCACGTGCTCGACCTGTTCCTGCCGGGCATCCTGGCCCTGCTCGCCTTCGCCAGCGGTTCCGGGCCCGGCTTCAGCACGATCTTCGAGTTGCGCTCCGGCGTCATCGAGCGGTTCCGGGTTACCCCGGCCAGCCGGTTCGCGATCCTGACCGGCCCGATCCTGGCCTCGATGCTGCTGATGTTCGTGTTCGATGCGGTGGTCGTCGCGATCGGGGCCGGGTTCGGCTTCGGGGTGCACGCCGGCGGCCTGCTGCTGCTCAGCCCGCTGCTCGCGCTGCTGATGGCGACCGTGGCGGCCTTCTCCATCGCCATGGCCCTCAGCACCGGGGACATCAGCGGCTTCGCCGCCATCATCAACGGGCTGAACCTGCCGGTGCTGCTGCTCGGCGGGGTGCTGCTGCCCATCTCACTCGGGCCAGAGTGGATCCGGGTGCTGGCCCATCTCGACCCCCTCTACTACACGGTCAGCGCCGCCCGGGTACTAGCGGCCGGCACCCTGGCCGGCGCCGCCGTGTGGCAGGCCTTCGCCGTGCTCACGCCGCTGTGCGCGGTGGTGCTGAGCTGGGCCACGGCCGTGGTCCGCCGGGCCGTGGCCTGACGCCGTGGCCCGGCCGGCCACTGTGCCCTGTGGCGCGGCCCCCCGGCCGGCCACTGTCCGTGGCGCGGCCCCCCGGCCGGCCACCGTCCCTGTGGCGCGGCCCCCCGGCCGGCCACCGTGGCGAGGACCAGCGCCGCGCCGAGGATGACGGCGCCCGCCATCCCGCTGGTCCCGAGCCGGTCGCCGAGGATCAGCGCCGCAAGGACGGTGCCGGTCAGCGGCTCGAGCAGGGACAGCAGCGCGGCGGTACCCGCCGGGGCGGTTCGCAGGCCGCGGAAGTACAGCGTGTACGCCACGGCCGTCGGGCCGGTGCCGAGCGCGGCCAGCAGGCCGAGCGTGACTGGGTCCGGGGTGAAACCGACCGGGCCGGTCGCCGCGGCCACCGGCAGCAGGGCCAGGCCGCCGAGGCTGAACCCGAAACCGGTCGCGGTCAGATCATCCAGGCCGGCCACCGGCCGGGCGCTGACCAACGTGAGCGTGGCGAACCCCGCACCCGCAAGGACCGCCATGCCCGCGCTGGCCAGCACCGCGGTCTCGGGGAAACCGCCGGACGGCAGGCCGGCCAGCAGGCCGAGGCCGGCCAGCGCCAGGCCGGTGGCGCAGCCCGCGAGCCGGCCAGCCCGCCGGCCTCGTACCCGCTCGGCGGCCAGCACGAGGACCGGGGCGCTCCCGATGGTGACGAGCGTGGCCAGGCTGACCGAGGTCAGCGACACGGCGGTGAAATAACAGCCCTGGAACATCGCGGCCAGCCCGGCTATAGCGGCGATGCGCATCCAGGCGGCACGCCCCGCAGGCCAGCGCCTGCGGGTGACCGCGAGGAAAACGATGATCAGCGCACCGCCCGAGGCGAGCCGGCAGGCGGCCACGGACAGGGCAGGCAGGCCGGAGTCCCGGCCCAGCAGGCTGCCGGTGAGGCCGCCGGTTCCCCACAGCAGCCCGGCCGCCATCAGGCAGGCCAGGTCGGTTCCGGGTCGGCGCCGGGGCCGCGGGCACGTGGTGCGAGCAGGCCCCGTGGTGCGAGCAGGCCCCGTGGTGCGAGCAGGCCCCGTGGTGCGAGCAGGCCCCGTGGTGCGAGCAGGCGTAGTGCCAGCTGTCATGGAAGATCGCTCCTGCGACGAGAAGGGGGTGAGGGGTCGCGGAAGCGGGGTGAGCATGCCAGGGGAGAAGCAACCAGCCCGGCGGTGAGCGAGCGTCAGCTAGACGGCTGGACGCGCGTGCGCGGCACCCCGCTCAGAAGCGGGGCGGCGGGGTGATGGGAAAGAGCCGGTGCACGGGCCCATCGTAGTCGTCAGCTGGCCGGGGTGACGATCCCGTATTCGTGGATCTTCCGGTAGATGGTCGCGCGGGACATCCCCAGCGACTTGGCCGCCTTGACCTTGTTGCCCTGGTAGTCGAGCAGGCCCTGGACGATCGCGTCGCGTTCCATGGACTCCAGCGGGGACAGCAGCCGCCTGCTCACCGTCCAGCATTCCGGCGGAAGGTCGGCCGGCTGGATGGACCCGGTGCGCCGCTTCTGCATGACCCGCTTGAGCACCTGCCACAGCTGCTCGGTGTTGCCCGGCCACTTCGACCGGAGCAGCAGCTGCATGGCCTCGGCCGAGCAGGTCAGCCGGCCGTGCTGGCCCAGCTTGGCCACGAAGAAGGGGACCAGCACGTGCAGGTCCTCGATGTGATGGCGCAGCGGCGGCAGCTCCACCGTGCTGGGGAAAAAGCGCAGCAGCTTGGTCAGGTCACCGTGCGTGCGCGTGCGGTCCAGGGTGACCGCCACCCACAGGTCGTCCTGCCGGCGAGGCCGTCCTGGCCTCCTGGAGCGCGGAGGTCAGCGCGTTCAGCTGCCGGGCGTTGAGCGCGTCCACGTGCCGGATCACCAGGGAGCCCTCGCCGTCGAGCAGCTCGCGGCGGGCCCGCAGCAGCCAGTCCGTGTCGGCGGCGTCGGCCGCATCGAGGACGTAGAAGCGCTCCGCCGGGTTGCGGCGCTGGTGCACCGCCCGGACCACGGTCAGCTTGCCCACCCCCGGTTCGCCCTCCAGGGCGAGCCAGTCTCCCGAGTCGTACACGGACTCGACCTGCCGGCAGCCGCGCAGCCAGAGCGCCCCGCTGCCGACCAGGCCGGGCAGGGACATGGGGGGCTTGACGGCGGAGTCCGCGGCCGGGCGCTGGCTGGCCGGCTCGATGAGCTTCACATGCACCACGCCGCCCGCGACGTGATCGTCGCCCCGGACCGGCCGGCAGTACATCCGGGCCTGGATCCCGCTGGGCAGCTCGACGGACACCGCGCCCGCCTGCTGGGTGGCCAGCATCTCGGCGGCCTGGCCGAGCAGCACGCCCTGGTCGCCTGGGTCGAGTACCTGGCGGGCGTACTCATTCATCATCACGACGTCGTTGTTCAGCGCCAGCACGATGCCGCTCGTGCGCCGGCAGGCCCGCATGTATTCCTGCATCAGCTGCAGTTCCCGCGCGCTGCTGTCCGCCAGCATGGCCTGGGTGATCTGGTCTGCGGTGGTCTTGGCCAGCGCGATCAGCAGCGGGTCGGCGTCCTTGCGCCAGCAGGTCAGGTCGACCGCGCCCACGGCCTTCCCGGAGATCGGGTCATGGATCGGGACCCCGGCGCAGGCCAGGTCCTCGAGGTCCTCGGCGTAGTGCTCGTGACCGAACACGCACGCGGGCTGGCCGCCTTCGAGGGCGGTGCCGATCCCGTTGGTGCCGACGTACTCTTCGGCGTAGCTGAAGCCGGGGGCGAGCTGGACCCCGTCCAGGTGACGTTCCAGGTCGTGGTCGGCGGTCATCCTGGTGAGCACGACGCCCGCGGCGTCGGTGAGGATGACGCTGATCGGCTGCCCCTCCAGGTGCTCGCGAAGGTTGCGCAGCACGGGCATGGCGTTGCGAGTCAGCGGGGTATCAAGATTTGGATCACGGACGTACGGCAGCGTCACCCGGTCGGCGGCCACCTTCCACTGGCGTGAACGCCACCAGGAAGCCAGGATCGGCTCGCGGACTTCGTTCGGCCGGACCGATTCAGCCGTCAGAAACCGCTCCCGCGAGTCCGCCAGCGCCTTGCTGTCGGCCAACGCTGGCAGGTGCACTGCTGTGGGCACCATCGCGCCTCCGTACCTCCCGGTTCCGCTCGCGCAAGCCGGTCGCTCAGCTCGCGGTCGGGGCATCCCGAGTTCGCGTCTTACCTACCC
Organism: uncultured Actinomycetes bacterium; assembly: GCA_963711485.1. Classification (GTDB taxonomy): domain Bacteria; phylum Actinomycetota; class Actinomycetes; order Streptosporangiales; family Streptosporangiaceae; genus RYN-230. The sequence continues at coordinate 60,083 of CAVQEM010000040.1, read as the reverse complement.
AAAATATGTGTGGCGTTACCGATACCTGTCTCAAGTTGAGACCAGCGCCCCTCACTGCGCGGCGTTTTCATCGAGGGACACCGGCTGTCTTGCGCTTGCCGCTGAAGAATCCGGAGCCGCCATGGATCGCCCAGGTATGCACCCCGGTGAGACCTTCAACCCTTGGAGTGTAGTCAACCTGGTTTTTCACCACCTGGCTGACCAGGGGTTGCATCCGGTCCTCGGTGAATCGGGCGACCCCGGCGCCCCGGCCGCCGAGTTGCTCCGCGCGCTGGGGATCGCGCCGGCCGCCGAGGGGAACCCGCGGCAGTCCCAGGACATCCAGGATCAGCTCGCTGAGCTCAGGAACATCTTCTTCGGTGAGCGCTGAGGTCGTCAGCCCGGGACGCCCGGCGCGCAGGTCAGGGGTGGATCAGACGGGCCTGTCTCATGTTGAGAGCCCGGCCCCCGCTTTTACAGGTTGTTATTCGGCACAGGGACTTTCGAGCGTCAGGAACTCGTGCATCCGCCCGCCGGTGAGGCGCTGGGCAGCGGAGACAAGAGCCAGACCGCAGGTACGAGGCCTAGCGGGAACCCACAAAAGGGGAAGGGGTGACCATGAGTCGCCAGAGTGTGGCCAAGGCCCACCAGAAGATCCAGGAACTGTCCTGGGAACCCATGTATCACGAACCGGTGTCGCAGTACGGGACGGACTACTCGTTCCGTAAGGCAGACAAGAAGGACCCCCTGAAGCAGGTCCTGCGCTCCTACTTCCCGATGCAGGAAGAGAAGGACCACCGGGTCTACGGGGCCCAGGACGGCGCCATCCGCGGCAACATGTTCCGCCAGGTGCAGGAGCGCTGGCTGGAGTGGCAGAAGCTGTTCCTGTCCATCATCCCGCTCCCGGAGATCTCGGCGGCCCGGGCCATGCCGCTGCTGTTCCGCACCGTGCCCAACCCGGAACTGCACAACGGCCAGGCGATCCAGATGATCGACGAGGTACGGCACTCGACGATCCAGCAGAACCTCAAGCGCCTGTACATGAACAACTACATCGACCCGGCGGGCTTCAACAACAGCCTCCGGAACTTCCAGAACGACTACTGCGGGACGATCGGGCGGCAGTTCGCCGAGGGGTTCATCACCGGTGACGCGATCACCGCGGCGAGCATCTACCTGACGATCGTGGCCGAGACGGCGTTCACCAACACGCTGTTCGTGGCCATGCCCGCCGAAGCCGCCGCCAACGGCGACTACCTGCTGCCGACGGTGTTCCACTCGGTCCAGTCGGACGAGTCGCGGCACATCAGCAACGGGTACGCCACCCTCCTGATGGCCCTGGCCGACGAGGAGAACCACCAGCTGCTCGAGCGCGACCTGCGCTACGCGTGGTGGAACAACCACCGCGTGGTGGACGCCGCCATCGGCACGTTCATCGAGTACGGCACCAAGGACCGGCGCAAGGACCGTGAGTCCTACGCCGAGATGTGGCGCCGGTGGATCTACGACGACTACTACCGCAGCTACCTGGTGCCGCTGGAGAAGTACGGGCTGGTCATCCCCCACGACCTCATCGAGGAGGCGTGGAACCAGATCTGGAACAAGGGCTACGTGCACGAGGTAGCCCAGTTCTTCGCCACCGGCTGGCTGGCGAACTACTGGCGGATCGACCCGATGACCGACGCGGACTTCGAGTGGTTCGAGTACAAGTACCCGGGCTGGTACGACCGGTACGGCAAGTGGTGGGAGAACTACAACCGGCTGTCGCGGCCGAACGGGCACCACCCGATCGTGGCCGAGAACGTCGACTACGTGTACCCGCACCGCTGCTGGACCTGCATGGTGCCCTGCCTGGTCCGCGAGGACATGGTCATCGACGAGGTCGACGGCCAGGTCCGCACCTACTGCCACGAGGTCTGCCGGTGGACCGACGCGGAAGCGTTCCGGCCGACCTACCAGGGCCGGGCCACCCCGAACATGGGCCAGCTCATCGGCAAGCGCGAATGGGAGACCCTGTACCACGGCTGGAACTGGGCCGACGTGGTGTCCGACATGGGTTACGTGCGGGACGACGGCAAGACCCTGGTCGCCCAGCCGCACCTGGACCTGGACCCGAAGAAGATGTGGACGCTGGACCACCTGCGCCGGATGGGCCCGGTGCAGAGCCCGAACGTCCTGCTCAACGAGATGACGCCGGAAGAGCGGGCGGCCTTCCAGGCCGACTACAACCGGCAGGGCCCGGCGGGCCGTCCTGCGCCAGCGGACGCCTGACCGACCCCAGCTAGACCGGGAGGTGGGCCGCAGGCCAGGCCCTGCGGCCCCCTCCCAACCACTTCTCCGAGGCGATTTCCAGAATCCGCGAGGGATCATGGCCGACAAGCATGTCGTCCGCTTCGAGCCGGTCGGCATCGAGATCGAGGTCAGCGAGGACCAGAACATCCTCCGGGCCGCGGCCGAGCAGGGCATCATGCTCATGCACGGCTGCAAGGAGGGGCAGTGCTCCTCGTGCAAGTCGTTCGTGCTCGAGGGTGAGGACATCGAGCTCGACAGGTACTCCACGTTCGCGCTCCCCGACTACGAGCTCGAAGAGGGCTACACGCTGCTGTGCCGGGCGCATGCCTACGAGGACGTCACGATCGAGCTGCTCAACTACGACGAGGAGATGATCCGCTCCGGCCTGCCCATCCAGGAGGGCGTGGCGGAGGTGGTGTCGAAGGACGCGGTCACCCACGACATGCGCCACCTGATCCTGCGGCTGATCGAGCCGGAGGAGATCAAGTTCTTTCCCGGCCAGTACATGGACATCACCGTTCCCGGGACGGAGGACAGCCGGTCGTTCTCGATGGCGAATACCTCGAGCCGCGAAACCGGGCTGCTGGAGTTCATCATCAAGGTCTACCCGGACGGGTTGTTCTCCAGGTTCCTCGCCGAGAAGCTGGCCGAGGGTGACCGGCTGGACCTGTCCGGCCCGTTCGGCGTCTTCACCCTCCGCGAGGGGGAGAACGACCTGGTCTTCGTAGGCGGCGGGGCGGGCATGGCGCCGATCCTGTCGCTGCTGCGAACGCTGGGGGAGCGCGGCATCCAGCGCAAGGCCACCTTCTTCTACGGGGCGCGGGCCAAGCGGGACCTCTGCTTCGAAGCCGAGCTGCGCGAGCTCGGGGAGAAGCTGCCGAACTTCCGTTACATCCCGGCCCTGTCCGACGCGGACATGGACGACGACTGGGACGGCGAGACCGGCTTTGTCACCGACGTGGTCAAGCGGCATGCCAGCGACCTGACTGGGGCCCACGCCTACGTCTGCGGTCCCCCGCCGATGGTGGAGGCAGCCCTGCCGCTGCTCGCGCAGCTAGGGGTGGAGGAGAAGCGGATCTACTACGACAAGTTCACCACAACCGGCGAACCGGAGGACTGAGACAGGTGCCCGGAGCCATGACGGCCCGGCAGGCAGCGAAGCCAGCGGGAACGACGAAAGAAGGACCTCATGACTGACACCACGCAAGAGCGCAGTGTTCCGAAGCCGGTCTTCACCGATGCGGAAGCCGGGGCGAAGACATTCCCGGACTCGACCGCCCGCCGCTTTAACTACTACACGCCGGCCAAGCGCAAGCAGTCCCACTACGAGGACGTGACCGTCGAGGTCCAGCCCGACCCGCGGCATTACCTGGCGCAAGGGTGGCTCTACGGTTTCTCCGACGGCCGCGGCGGGTACCCGCTGGACTGGACGTCCCTGAAGGCGTGGGGCTCGGACCGGCCGGAGCCGGAGCGTTACCCAGGCTCGGGCGGCAAGGGCTACGACTGGCCCGCGCTCGGCTGGCACGAGTTCCGCGACCCCAACGAGGAGTGGGAGCTCACGTTCTACCGCTACAACTCCAACGTCGTGCGGCAGCTGAACCAGAACATCGACGCGGCCCGCCAGTCGAAGGCGTTCGAGCAGTGGAACCGGAGCTGGGTCACGTTCGTGGAACGCAACGTCGGAGCCTGGATGCACGTGGACCACGGGCTGGGGCTGTACCTCTTCGCTAACGCCAACCGGCGGGCGCCGACCAACATGCACAACAACGCGATCTCGGTGAACAGCATGCACCGGATCCGGGCCGCCCAGGACCTCGCGCTGTACAACCTGAGCCTGACCGAGGAGATCGAGGGCTTCGACGGCACGGCGCACCTGGAGACCTGGAACAGTGATCCGGCCTGGCAGGGCGTCCGTGAGGTCGCCGAGCAGCTGACCGCCATCGACGACTGGTGCGAGGCGATCTTCGCGGCCAACGTGGTATTCGAGCCGCTGGTCGGCGAGCTGTTCCGCAGCCAGCTCGTGCAGCACGCGGCCCCGCGCAACGGCGACTTCGTCACGCCCACGGTGGTCGGCGCCGAAGAGTACGACTACGCCGAGCGCGACCTGCGCTACACCCGGCCGATGTTCGAGCTGCTGACCAGCGACCGCGAGTTCGGCGATCTGAACAAGGCGAAGCTCCAGGAATGGCTGGCGGTCTGGGTGCCCCGGGCCATCGCCGCTTCCCGGACGCTGCAGCCCCTGTGGTCGCAGCCCGAGTACAAGCCCCCCCGGTTCGAGGACGCCCTGGACGCGCAGAAGCACCGGTTCAGGGGCATCCTGTCCGATCTGAGTCTGGAAGCACCGAAGGAGCTGGCCCAGTGACCAAGTTCAAGACGGCGGAAAGCCCGTACAAGGTAGACAACACGGCGTCCAACATGTGCGGATTCACCCTGATGAACAATCAGGTCGGCGCGGTCGTGGCCCAGGTCATGGGCACCGAATCCAATGTGACGGTGACCCCCCTGCCGTCCATGATCCGGGTCGACGCGATCCGGCGCATGGACGTCGTCTACGACGAGGTCTCCGAGGCGCTGGGCGAGGAGCCCGGTTTCTTCGACGCCGCGGAGTTCGAGGAGAACATGTCCACCCACTACGGCCGGATGATCCACCTGGACGACCGGACGATCATGTTCGCCAACCCGGAGGACGCCGCCGAGTACATCGGCTTCGACCTCACCGCATCCAGCTAGCCAGCGGCCACCGCGCCTCACATCCGGACCCCGACGAGGGAGGAACCGTGTACGAAAAGGACGGCGAGAAGTACTTCGTTGTCGATAGCCATATGCACTACTGGAACGCCGCTCCGGACAACTGGGTCAAGGGCGCCGAGCAGTACGCCAAGGGCTGGATCGAGTGCTTCCACGCCTACCAGGGGCTGGGCCCGCCCGAGACCCACTGGTCGATCGAGCACTTCCAGAAGTACTCCGAGGACGACCTGATGAAGGACGTCTTCGAAGACGGTTACGTGGACGTGGCGGTCTTCCAGCCGACGTACCTGAAGGAGTGGTACGCGGAGGGCTTCAACACCACCGAGCGCAACGCCGAGATGGGGAAGCGTCACCCGGGCAAGTTCATCTACAACACCCGGTTCGACCCCCGCGACGGCGACCCGGGCCTGGTAGAGCTGAAGAAGAACGTCGAGACCTACGGGTCGAAGGGCGTCAAGCTCTACACCGCCGAGTGGAACAACGGCTCCCGCGGCTACAAGCTGTCCGACCCCGGCGCCTACCGGTTCCTCGAGGCGGCCCAGAACCTGGGCATCAAGAACATCCACGTGCACAAGGGCCCGACGATCTGGCCGCTGGACAAGGACGCCTTCGACGTCTCCGACGTCGATCACGCGGCGACCGACTTCCCGGACCTGAACTTCATCGTCGAGCACGTGGGCCTGCCCCGGATCGAGGACTTCTGCTTCATGGCGACGCAGGAGCCCAACGTCTACGCCGGCCTGTCCGTGGTCATCGGCGGCCTGATGTACGCGCGGCCGAAGTTCTTCGCCAAGGTCATGGGTGAGCTGCTGTTCTGGGTCGGTGAGGACAAGATGACCTTCGGCAGCGACTACGGCATCTGGGAGCCGAAGTGGCAGATCGAGGGCTTCGTGGACTGGGACTACCCCAGCGACGAGTTCTCCGACTTCCCCAGGGTGAACACCAATACCAAGAAGAAGATCCTCGGGCTGAACGCGGCCAAGCTGTATGACATCGAGGTCCCGGCCGAGTTCCAGATCAAGGACGCCAGCGCCCCGGCGTCGCAGGATGACGCCAAGCTGGTCGAAGACGATCCGCAGCTGGTCACGGGAGCATGACTGTTTCCGCAACGAGCAGTGCCGGCCCGGGGGGGCGACCCCCCGGAGCCCCCGCGCCCGCCGGCTCGGGGGAACACGCCTCCGGCGTGCCCTCCCTCGCCGGCGAGCAACACTGGCGCAGGCGGACCGGCGGGTCCGCCTGCGCCAGCGGCGGTGCTGGCCGCGCTGGAGACGGTGCGCGACCCGGAGCTGGATGAGCCGGTAACCTCGCTCGGCTTCGTGGCCTCGTGCACCGTCTCCCCGGACGGGGACGCCCAGGTCCGGCTGCGGCTGCCCACGTACTTCTGCGCGCCCAACTTCGCGTTCCTGATGGTGGCCGACGCCTACGACGCGGTGTCCGCCACCCCCGGGGTGCGCCGGGCGGAGATCGTGCTCGAGGATCACTTCGCCTCCGACGCGATCAATGGCGGTGTGGCCGCGCGGGCGGGATTCGCCCAGTCCTTCGATGGGGAGGCGGTCGGCGAGCTGCATGAGCTGCGCGCCGACTTCCTCCGTAAGGCGGTCCTGGCCGGCACCGACCAGGTCTGCCTGCCGCTGCTCGCCGCCGGGGCCGATCCGGCCAGCCTGCCGGGGATGACGCTGGGCGAGGTGCCGCCCTCCGCCGCGCTGCAGCGGCTCCGCGAGCGCCGGGCCGAGCTCGGCCTGCCCGCCGGTGATGACGCGTGGCTGCTGATCGACCCGAAGACCGGGGCTCCCGTGAGCCCCGATTCCCTGCGGATGCACCTGGGACGGGCCAGGCTGACCCGGACCAGCATCGAAGCGAACGGCAGCATCTGCCGCGGCATGCTGCAGCACCGATACGACAACACGGCGGGGCTGGGTCATAAGCCCCAGGCCGAGGAGGACCAATGAAGGCCGTCCGCTTGCACGCTTTCCACCAGCAGCCGGTGATCGATGAGGTACCGGAGCCGACTATCCACGGCCCGCTCGAGGTCATCGTGAAGATCGGCGGGGCCGGCGTCTGCCGTACCGACCTGCACATCATCGAGGGCCAGTGGGACGCGGCCATGGGCACCCCGCTGCCCTACATCCTGGGTCACGAGAACGCCGGATGGGTGCACGAGATCGGCTCGGCGGTCACCAACGTGGCCCTGGGCGACACCGTGATCCTGCACCCCACCCCGACCTGCGGGCTGTGCCGGGCCTGCCGGGCCGGTGACGACATGCACTGCACCGGGGACAGCTCGTTCCCAGGCCTGTCCCGGGACGGGGGGATGGCCGAGTACCTGCTCACCACGGCCCGGGCCTGCGTGAAGCTGGACCCGGCCACCCAGCCGCAGGACGTGGCGGCGCTGGCCGACGCGGGCATTACCGCCTACCACGCGGTCCGCAAGGCCCTCCCGCTGCTCTACCCGGGCACGACGACCGTGGTGATCGGCGCGGGCGGGCTGGGCCACATCGGCATCCAGTGCCTGGCCGCGCTGTCCGCTACCAGCATCGTCGTGGTGGACCGGAACCCCGACGCGCTCAAGCTGGCCGAGCAGCTCGGCGCGCACCACACCGTGGTCGCCGACGGCAGCCAGGTGGACGCCGTGAAGGACCTGACCGGCGGGGCCGGCGCCCACGTGGTGCTGGACTTCGTGGCCGAGCAGGGCGCCGAGATGGACGGCTGGAACATGACGGCCCCGGCCGGCTCCTACTTCGTCATCGGCTACGGCGGTACGCTGGAGATCCCCACGCTCGACATCATCTCCACCGAGCGCAACATCATCGGGAACATCGTCGGCACCTATAACGACCTGGCCGAGCTGATGTCCCTGGCCGAGGCGGGCAAGGTCACCCTGCATACCCGGACCTACCCGCTGACCAGCGCCGTGGAGGCGTTCGCGGATCTCGATGCGGGCCGGGTGCGCGGCCGTGCCATTCTCGTCCCCTGATTACCGCCACTGACTGAGAACACGTCCTAGGAGGACTGATGGCTAAGGAACTGCGTTTCGGCGCGGAAGCGCGCAGCCTGCTGCTGGCCGGTGTGGACAAGCTGGCCGAAGCCGTGAAGTCAACGCTGGGGCCCAAGGGACGTAACGTCATCCTCGAGAAGATCACCGGAACCCCGGTGGTGACCAACGACGGCGTGACCATCGCCCGCGAGATTCATCTCGCCAACCAGTTCGAGAACATGGGCGCCCAGCTGGTCAAGGAAGCGGCCATCAAGACCAACGACGTGGTCGGGGACGGCACCACCACGGCCACGGTGCTGGCCCAGGCCATCATTACCGAGGGCATGCAGGCGATCGGCGCGGGCGCCAACCCGGTGCTGGTCAAGCGGGGCATCGACGTGGCGGTAGACCGGCTGGTCAGCCACCTGCAGGGAGTGGCGCACCCGGTGGCCACCGAGGAGGATTACCGCCGGGTCGCGGCCATCTCCGCGAACGACGACGAGGTCGTGGGCGCGGTGATCGCGAAGGCGCTGCACACGGTGGGTGACGACGGCATCGTCACCGTGGAGGAGTCCAGCACGAACGGGATGGGCGTTGACTTCGTCGAGGGCTTCCAGTTCGACAACGGGTACCTGTCGCCGTACCTGGTCACCAACCCGGCCAGTCTCGAAGCGGTGCTCGACGACCCCTACCTGCTGCTGTGCAGCGAGAAGATCACCAAGGTCCAGCAGCTGATGCCGCTGCTGGACAAGATCATGCGCGCCCCCCGGCCGCTGGTCATCCTGGCCGAGAATGTCGAGGGCACCGCGCTGTCCATGCTGGTGCACAACCACGTCAACGGGATGTTCCAGTGCGTGGCTGTCCGTGCGCCCGGCTTCGGTGACCGGCGGCTGCGCAAGCTGGAGGATATCGCCGCGGTGACCGGCGGCGAAGTGTGCAGCAAGACCTCGGGCTTCTCGCTGGAGACCATGACCCTGGAGCAGCTGGGCCGGGCCCGCCAGGTCCGGGTCACCGCCGACAACACCGCCATCATCGGCGGCGACGGCTCATCCGAGGCCATCGACTTCCGGCTGGGGCAGCTGCGCGCCGAGATGGAACGGGCCAGGTTCGGGATCGACGAGGACGTGCTCAGCGAGCGGATCGGCGCGCTGTCCGGCAAGGTCGCGGTGATCCGGGTGGGTGCTCCCACCCCGGCGGAGCTCAAGGAACTGCAGCACCGGGTGGAGGACGCGCTGGCCGCGACCCGGGCGGCCATGGCCGAGGGCATCGTGGCCGGCGGCGGTGCGGCGCTGCTGCACGCCCAGGGGTCGCTGGATGACCTCCAGGTCAAGGACGACTACGCGACCGGCGTGGAGATCGTGCGCCGGGTGCTGACCGCCCCGGCCTACCTCATCGCCGCCAACGCGGGCTACTCCGGTGAGGAAGTCGTGGCCCAGCTGTCCCGGCTCGGCCCGGACGAGGGCTTTGACGCACTCCAGGGCCGGTATGGCAACATGATCGACATGGGTATCATCGACCCGCTGCGCGTCGCGCGGTCTGCGCTGGAGAACGGCGCGTCCGTGGCGGGCCTGCTGCTCACCACCAACACGCTGGTCGCTGAGGAGCAGACGCCGTGGGGTGGCAGCCCCGCGCTGATGACCCAGTTCGGGCCGCTCGATGAGGGCCTGAACCAGCCGTCGCCCGACTCCAGCACGCCGCAGTCTCTCGGCCTCGGCCCATCGGTCGGCTAGGGCAGCTGGTCCATGGCGGCAGATCCCGCGCTGCGGCCGTCCCCGCCTCCAGACCCGCCCGCTGGTTCATCTCCGGGCCCCTCACCGGGCCCGCCCGCGCCGTTGCCGCGGGCGGGTCCGGGACTGGCCTCGCCGGAGCAGCTGAGCCCGCTGCGCCTGATGCGCTCGCGCGGGCGGCTGCGGGGCGGCCTGGCGCTTCTCGGGCCGGCCTTCGTGGCCTCGGTGGCCTACATCGACCCCGGCAACTTCGCGACCAACTTCGCCGCCGGGGCCAGGTTCGGCTACGCCCTGGCCTGGGTTATCGTCATCGCCAACCTGATGGCCATGCTGGTGCAGTACCTGTCCGCGAAGGTCGGCGTGGCCACCGGGCGCGACCTGCCCGAGCTGTGCCGGGCCTACCTGCCGCGGCCGGTGACCGGCGGCCTGTGGGCCCAGGCCGAGCTCATCGCCATGGCCACCGACCTGGCGGAGTTCGTCGGCGCCGCGCTCGGCCTGAACCTGCTGTTCCACGTGCCGCTGCGGGCCGCGGGCCCCATGACGGCGGTGGTGGCCTTCGCCATCCTGGCCCTCGACCAGCGCGGTTACCGCCGGTTCGAGCTGGCGGTGTGCGGCCTGCTCGGCATCATCTTCCTGGGCTTCGCCTACGACCTGGCGGCGGTGCGGCTGGACCCGTCCGCGCTGGCCAGCGGCCTGGTGCCGGGCTTCCCCGGGCCCGGCGGCCCGCTGCTGGTGGCCGGCATCATCGGGGCCACCGTCATGCCGCACGTGGTCTACCTGCACTCCGCGCTGACCAAGTCCCGTGTGGTCTGTGCCGACGACGCGGAGCGCCGCGAACTGCTCCGCTTCCAGCGGCTCGACGTGGTCATCGCGCTGGGCGCGGCCGGCCTGGTCAACCTGGCCATGCTGGTGGTGGCGGCCGCGATGGCCAGCCAGGCCGGCGGGCTCCAGCTGGGCTCGCTCGAGGCCGCGCACGCCGGGCTGGCCCGGCTGGTCGGCGGCGGGGCCGCGCTGGCGTTCGCGGCGGCGCTGCTCGCCTCCGGCCTGTCCTCCTCCAGCGTGGGCACCTACGCGGGCCAGGTGGTCATGCAGGGCTTCATCGACCGCCGCATCCCGCTGTTCCTGCGCCGCGGGCTCACCATGCTGCCCGCCCTGCTGGTGCTGGAGCTCGGCCTGCCCACCACCGGCAGCCTGGTCATCTCCCAGGTGGTGCTGTCGTTCGGCATCCCGTTCGCGCTGGTCCCGCTGGTGGTGCTGACGCGGCGCGCGGACGTGATGGGCCCGCTGGTGAACCGCAGGCTCACCACCGCATCGGCCGCCCTGGTCACCGTGATGATCATCGCGCTGAACGTCTACCTCCTGTACGCGACGTTCGCCGGCTGACCCGGAGGTGAGACCCATGACCACTGGATCAGGCTGGGTGCCCGGTTCCCCCGTGATCGCCGGGCGGGGTACCCTCCTGCGCATGACGACCGGACCGGATGAGCTGGACCAGAAGATGATGGCGGCCGCACTGGCTCAGGCCCGGGCCAGCCTGGCCGCCGGGGGTGTCCCGGTCGGTGCGGTCCTGGCCGCCGGCCCCGAGATCGTGGCCGCCGGCCACAACGAGCGCGTGCAGCTCGGCGACCCGGTCGCGCACGGTGAGATCGCCTGCCTGCGTAACGCCGGCCGCCAATCCTCCTACCGGGCCATGACCCTGTACACGACCCTTTCCCCGTGCCAGATGTGCACCGGCGCGATCCTGCTGTTCCAGATCCCGCGCGTGGTGGTGGGGGAGGCCGAGACTTTCGCCGGTGACCTGGGCTTCCTCGCCGACCACGGCGTCTCGGTGACATTGCTCAACGACGAGAGCTGCATGGCAGTGATGCGGGAATTCCAGGAGCGCTACCCGGCCGTTTGGAGCGAGGATATCGGCGGCCGGTAGCCCCGGCCGCGCGGGCCGGGCCGCCCATCCGGGTGGTTCACTTCCGCCATTTCGGGGAGGATTCAGACACAGATTGCCGATCCGCTGCGGATCGGTGCACTTGGTGCTGATACTCGGCATCGTGATCGGCGAGATGTTCGAGCGCCTGCTCTTGGCCGCGCAGGGCGGCACAGGCGAGGCCGACGGGGCCTTCGCCGTTCTCTGGCGCGACGCGAACCCCGCCCTGGTGCGGTATCTGCGGGTGGTCGCGCCGGAGGCCGCCGAGGACATCGCCGCTGACACATGGGTGCACGTGGTCCGGGGGCTGGACGCCTTCCGCGGTGACGAAGCCGCCTGGCGGGCCTGGCTGTTCACCACCGCCCGCCGCCGCGCCATCGACGAGGGCCGCCGCCGTTCCCGCCGGCCGGCGGTCCCGGTGCCCGACCCGCCGGACGGAGCCGGGCCAGCCAGCGCGGACCCGGCCGACCTGGTGCTCGAAAAACTGAGCACCGAGGCGGCGATCGCGATGATCTCCTCGCTGCCCCGGTTCCAGGCCGAGGTGATCTTGCTCCGGGTGGTCGCCGGGCTGGACACCCAGGCCGTGGCGCGGCTGGTGGGCCGCAGCCCGGGGGCGGTCCGGGTCGCCGCGCACCGGGGTTTACGGCGGCTGGCCGAAACCCTCCGGGAAGCCGGCATCACGCACGACCCCGCGGGCAGCTTGTAACGGATCGGGCCGGCTCGTCGTTTCGCAGGACGGCATGACTAAACGCGAGCGGAGCAGCCGGGCGGACCACCTCAGCCTGGAGCGGTCCCCTGACGTGCTGCTGGACGGGCTGCTCGAGGGCGGCCCGCTGCCGCACGACGCCCCGGCCTGGTGGCTGCCGGTCACCGAGGTACTCACCGCGCTGACGTCGGGACCGGGCCGCGGCGAGCTCAGCGGGGAGACCCGGGCCCTCGCGGAGTTCCGGGCCCGGCCACGCCCCGTGCCGCGGCCGGGCCCGGCCCGCCGCCGGGGCCTTGGCTTCGTGACCTGGCGGCGCGGCTCCCGGCCCGCGGTGGCAGCGGCCGCCGGAGCCGTCCTCACGGGCGGGCTGCTCGCGGTGGCTTACGCCGGGGATCTGCCGGCCGCGGCCCAGCGGCTGGCTCACGACACCATCGACGCCCCCGCGGCAGTCCGGCCCGGCGCCGCCGTCCCGGACCCGGCTCGGCCGTCCCGGACCCGGCCGGCTCGGCGCGGCCGCCTCGCCCGCCAGCCACGGCTGGCGGGGCCGGTTCCCCGTCCGGTCACGGGTCGGCCCAGCCGGACCGCCGGATGTCCCGCGGTTCCCCGTCCGGTTCCCCGCACCACCGCGGCCGGCCGTCCAGTTCCGCGCCACGGACGCCGGGCAGCACATCTGGCCGCCAGCGGCAGGGCGGCCCTGGCCGGTCCCCCAGCCCACGCCAGGGCAGCCCAGGCCAGGGCAGCCCAGGCCAGGGCAGCCCAGGCCAGGGCAGCCCCCGCCAGGGCAGCCCCGGCGGTTCGCCCGTGCCTACCCCACCCGGCAGCCGTCACCCTCGGCGAGCACCGCCCCTTTGCTGGCGGCACCCAGAGCCCTTCCCCCTGACCACCCGCCGCCTCCTGTCGCGCGGCGGGTGCCGCGGCGGGCCGGGTCCCAACCCCCCCGGGGACCCGGTCCGCCGCTATCCTCGCCGGGTGCCGGCGGCGGCCTGGTCAGCGGCGAAAATCGACCGCGGTGGTGTTCGCCCCGCTGATCACGACCGCGACTGTCTCGTCGGGGACGGGGGAGTACCGGCCCGAGAGCAGCGCGGCCAGCGCGGTGCAGCCGCCGGGCTCGGCGACCAGCCGGAGCCGGTCCCACAGCAGTTCCTGGGCCCGGAGGATGTCCTCGTCGCTGACCAGCACCACCCGCCGCACGTGCTCGCGGATCACCGCGAACGTATGCTCGCCGACCCGGCGCGGGGCCAGGGAGTCAATGGCCACGCTGCCCGCTTCCGCGTCCACCGGGCGGCCCGCCCGCAGGGCCCCGGTCAGGGTCGGCGCGCCCTCAGGCTCCACCCCGACCACGCGGGCCTGGCCTGCGTAGGCCGCGCAGATCCCGGCCAGCAGCCCGCCGCCGCCCACGCTGGCCAGCACCGTGCCGGCCGCGGGCGCCTGGCTCCTCAGCTCGCCGCCCAGCGATCCGGCCCCCAGGATCGTCTCGATCTGGTCGAACGCGGGCACCGGCAGCGCACCCGACGCCGCCCCCCACTCCTCGCTCGCGGCCAGCGCCTCGGCGTAGCTGGCCCCCCCGACGACCAGCTCCGCGCCGTATCCGCGGATGCGCTCGATCTTGGCCGGGGACGAGACCGCCGGGACGAAGACGCGGGCGCTCACGCCCAGCGCCTGGGCCGCGTACGCCACCGCCGCGCCATGATTGCCGCCCGACGCGGCCACCACCCCGGCGCCGGGCAGCGGGCGGAGCAGCAGGTTGGCGAACGCGCCCCGGGCCTTGAACGACCCGGAATGCTGGAGCTGCTCCAGCTTCAGGATCAGCGGGCCGGGCTCCAGCCCGAAGGCGGCCCGGTCCAGGAAGGCCACCGGGGTGCACAGCACGTAGGGCCGGATCAGCGTGGTCACGGACGAGATCGCATGCGGGGTTATGTCGCCGACCATGGCCATCGGGATGCCAGTGTCACTCACTCTGCTCCCTTCCGTGCCCTCATGCTATGCACTTGGTCAGCGGCGGTGAGGGTTGTACCGTTTGGCCATGCCTGGCTCCGCGGCGCCCGCGCCGAAGTCCCCGTCTCCCCGGCTGTGGCGGATGCGCCGTTGGCAGGTGGCCGGGACGGCGGCCGCGGCGGCCCTGGTCGCGGGCACGGCCGCCGCCTTAGCGGCGGGCGCCCCGGCCGCCGCCATCGCGGTCGCCGTGGTCCTGGTGGCCGCGCTGGCCGCTTTCTGGTTCGTCCGTAACCGGGTCCGGGCCTGGACCTACACCGAGCGCGAGGATGACCTCATCGTCGCGCGAGGCGTCCTGGTCCGCCGTCTGTCCGTGGTGCCCTACGGCCGGATGCAGTTCGTCGATGTGACCGCGGGCCCCGTCGAACGTGCGTTCCGGCTGGCCACCGTCAAGCTGCACACCGCGGCGGCGGCGAGCGACGCGCGGATCCCCGGTCTCGAACGTGAGGAAGCCGCCCGGCTGCGGGACCGGCTCGCCGCCCTGGGTGAGGCGAAGGCCGCGGGCCTGTGACGGGCCAGCCCGGGGGGCCTGTGACGGGCCAGCCCGGGCTGGCACCGGCTGCACCCGCTCTCCGCCTCCTGGTCCGTTCCGGGCGCGCCGCCATCGGCGTGCTGGCCATCGTCGGCATCTCGGCGTCCGGGCAGTTCGGCCACGACGGGTCGCACCTGCTCGACTGGGCGCTGGCCGCGGCCGTCGTGATCGGGGCCGTGGTCAACTGGCTGGTCACCCGCTGGAAGCTGGACGGGGCCACGCTGCGAATCGAGACCGGCCTGCTTCGCCGCGACTCCCGGCAGCTGCCGGTGGCCCGGATCCAGGCGGTGGACGTGGTGCGGCCGTTCCTGGCCCGCGCGCTCGGCCTGGCCGAACTACGTGTCCGGCTGGCCGGGTCCAGTCACGCGGACGGCCGGCTCGCCTACCTGCCTGAGCAGGCCGCCCTCGACCTGCGGGCCCGGCTGCTCGCCGCGCATCACGGGCTCGACCCGGCCACCCCCGAACCCGGCGAGCGGATCCTGGCCAGTGTCCCCACCGGCCGCCTGGCCGGGTCGGTGCTGGCCTCCGGGGCGAGCCTGCTCATCGCGCTGCTGGTGGCCGAGCTCGTCGTGATCCTGGTGGCCCCGGCCGTGCTGGCCGCCTCGGGGAGCACGTTCCTGATCTTCCTGCTCACCCTGGTGCCGATGGTGTGGCGGCGGCTCGCGACCGAGTACGGGTTCACCCTCGCGCAGTCGCCGGACGGCATCCGGATCCGCCGCGGGCTGCTCGGCACGGTGGCGGAAACCATCCCGCTGCGCCGGGTGCAGGCGGTGCGGATGGTCGAGCCGGTGTTGTGGCGGCCGCTGGGCTGGTGCCGCCTGGAGATCGACGTGGCCGGCTCGCCGGGACGGGACCACGCCGACGGGTCGGGCCGGATGCGCAAGACCCTGCTCCCCGTGGGCCATCGGGAGCCGGCCTGGCAGCTGATGCGGCTGGTCATGGCCGCTGACCCGCCCCCGCTGGTCCGGCCGCCGGGGCGGGCGCGGCGCAAGGCCCCGCTGAGCTATCACTTCCTGGCCTCGGGGCACGACGCGGCCACCGCGATGGGGGTCACCGGCCGGCTCCGCAAGGTCACCACCTGGGTGCCGCTGGAGAAGGTGCAGAGCATCCGGATGGTCACCGGCCCAGTCCAGCGCGTCCTGTCCCTGGCCACCGTGCACGTGGACGCGGCCGGGCGGCGGGTCCGGGCCGAGTTCCGGGACCGGCCCGGCGAGGAGGCGGGGCAGCTGGCCGAGGACCTGGCCGCGCTCTGCCGGGTCGCCCGCCGCCGGGCACCCGGGACCGCTATCTCATCGCCGGCTCTCTCGCTGCCCGCCGGCCAGCCGTCCCCGGCCGGGCAGGCCCGGTCCGGGCTCCCGCTGGCCGGCCCCGCTACGCCAACCAGAGCAGCGCCGGTGAACGCCGCCCAGAGCATGGCGTAGGTACCGCCGGCGGCGAGCAACTCGTCGTGGGTGCCCTGCTCCACGATCTGGCCGCCGTCTACCACGGCGATACGGTCGGCGCGGGCCGCGGTGCTCAGCCGGTGCGCCACTACCATCGTGGTCCGCCGGGCGGTCAGCCGTTCGGTGGCCGACACCACGGCCGCCTCGGCGGCCAGGTCGAGCGCGGCGGTCGCCTCGTCCAGCAGCAGGATGTCCGGATCGACCAGGTAGGCCCGGGCCAGCGCGATCAGCTGGCGCTGGCCCGCGGACAGGTTCCGGCCCCGCTCGGCGACCTCGTGATAGAAGCCGCCGCGCAGCCCGGCGATCATGTCGAGCGCGCCGACCGCGCGGGCCGCCGCCTCCACCTGCGCGTCGCTGGCCGCCTGGTTGCCATACGCGATCGCGTCGCGCACCGTGCCCGCGAACAGGTGGGATTCCTGCGGCACCACGCCCAGCCGCCGCCGGTAGCTGCCGAGGTCATAGTCGCGCACGTCCACGCCGTCCACCAGCAGCGCGCCGCCGGTCACGTCGTAGAACCGGGCCACCAGCTTGACCAGCGTGGACTTGCCGGCCCCGGTCTGCCCCACCAGGGCCACGGTCTCGCCCGGCGCCACCGTGAGGTTCACCCCGCCCAGCGCTTCCTGGTCACCACCGCCGTAGTTGAAGCGCACGTCGCGGAACTCGATCCGGGCGCGGCCCCGGGTCACCGGGCGTGGCGCCCCGGATTCCGGCGTGCTGGTCTTGGTGCGCAGCAGCCCGCTGATCCGGCGCAGCCCGACGGCGGCCTGCTGGTAGCCGTCGAACACCTGGGACAGCTGCTGCACGGGTGAGAACAGCATGTCGATGTAGAGCAGGTAGGCGACCAGCGCGCCGGCGCTGAGCAGCCCGGCGCGCATCTGGCCCGCCGCCACCAGCAGCACGAGCGCGGTCGCCGCGGTGGACAGGGACTGCACGAACGGGAAGTACACCGCGATATAGCGCTGAGCCCGGAGCCGGGACCGCCGGTAGGCGGCGCTGAGCCCGGTGAACCGGGCCAGGTTGACCTGCTCCCGCCGGTACGCCTGGGAGACCCGCAGCCCGGCCACATTCTCCTGGAGGTCCGCGTTCACGGCGGCGACCTTCTCCCGCGCCTCGCCGTAGGCCCGCGAGGACTTGACCCGGAACACCAGCGTGGCCAGCACGACCAGCGGGACCAGGGTCAGCACGGTCAGGCCCAGCCGGAGATTGATGACCAGCAACGCGATCATGACGCCGGCGAAGGAGAGAACCGAGTTGACCATGGTGATCAGCCCGGTCTGCAGGAACGAGGACAGCGCGTCCACGTCGGTGGTCATCCGGGTCATGATGCGCCCGGACATCTCGTGCTCGTAGAAGTCCAGGCCGAGCCGCTGCAGCTGGGCGAAGATCTTCACCCGCAGCGAGTACAGGACCCGTTCGCCGTTGCGCCCGACGACCACGGTCTGGACGGCGTTGACGACCCAGTCCGCCAGAACCACGGCCAGTGCGAGGCCCGCGATCAGCAGCACGGCGCCGGTGACCTTGGTCTCCACGCCATGATCGATGCCGCCGCGGACCAGGGCGGGCATGGCCAGGCTGGCCAGCGCGTCGAGGGCGTCCAGCACCAGGCCGATGATGAGTCCCACCGCGAACGGCCGCAGAACCTGCCGCAGCCTGAACCGGGGCGCCGGGGCGCGGGCCCACCCGATGTCCACGCCGGGTACGTCCCGGGCCGGCGGCAGCGCGTCGACCTTGGCCAGCAGTTCCGGTGACGCGGGAATGCCCGCCATCATGCTGCTCACGCCGCCGGCACCGCCGCCGCGGCCGCCGGCCCGCCCGCCGCGCACCCCGACCCGGCCGGCCGGGCCCGCCGCGCCGGGCAGCGCGCTCAGGCCCGCCAGCTGGGTGGGAATCGCCGGGACCAGCCCGTCCGCCGTCTTGCCCGCCACGGGGGGCCGCCCGGCCCCGGCGGTGTCAGCGACCGCCTCGCGGGGCCACAGCCGCGGCGTGATGGCGCTCCCGGCTGCCGCGGCGGCCGGCTCGTGCGGGCCGCCGGCCTGCCCGTAGTCGTGAGCCACCACGGCGTCGGTGCCCTCGGCGTCGTCGTCGGGCCCGGTGATCAGGTCACGATACAGCGGGCAGCGGGCCTCCAGCTCGGCGTGGGTGCCCACGTCAACCAGGCGGCCCTGGTCGAGGACGGCGATCCGGTCGGCGAGCTGGAGCGTGGACCTCCGGTGCGCGATGAGCAGCGTGGTCCGCCCGGCCATGATCTGCTTGAGCCGGCCGTGGATGCCGGCTTCGATCCGCGGGTCAACCGCCGAGGTCGCGTCGTCGAGGACCAGGATGCGGGGATCGGTCAGCAGCGCGCGGGCGAGAGCCACCCGCTGGCGCTGCCCGCCGGACAGGGTCAGTCCCTGCTCGCCGACGACCGTGTCGTAGCCCTTCGGCAGCCCGGTGATGAACTCGTCCGCCTCGGCGGCCTGGGCTGCCGCCAGGACCTCCTCCCAGGTGGCGTCCGGACGCCCGTAGGCGATATTGGCCCGGACCGTGTCGGAGAACAGGAACGAGTCCTCGCTGACCAGCCCGATCGACCCCCGCAGCGAGTCCAGGGTGAGGTCACGGACGTCATGCCCGCCGACCCGCAGCGCCCCGCCGGTCACGTCGTAGAAGCGGGGGAGCAGCTGCGCGATGGTCGATTTCCCCGACCCGGAGGTGCCGACCAGGGCGACCGTCTCACCGACCGCGACGTGCAGCGACAGCCCGCGCAGCACGGGCTGGCCGGGCTGGTAGCCGAAGCTCACATGGTCGAGGTCCACGGCGGCCGGGGCCGGTCCGAGCGGAACCGCGCCGGGCCGGTCGGTGACACCAGGCTCGGTGTCGATGACTTCGAACACCCTGATCACGCTGGCCCGCGCTTCCTGGCCGGTGGTCACCAGCGCAGCCAGCGCGCGGACCGGGCCGACCAGCTGAAGCAGGTAGGAGGAGAACGCCACGAACGTGCCCAGGGTGATGGAGCCCTCGATGGCCAGCCACCCGCCCAGCGCGAGCACCCCAACCTGGCCGAGCGCGGGCACCGCCTGCAGGGCCGGGTTGTACCGGGCCATCAGCCGCACCGCGCGCACTCGCGAGGCGTAGAGCAGGCGGCTGGCCCATTCCAGGCGCCCGGTCTCCTGGTCTTCCTGGCCGAAGCCCTTGACCACCCGGACGCCGGTCACGGCGCCGTCCACCACCCCGGCCACGGCGGCCGCCTGCTGCTGGGCGTCCCAGCTGGCCGGGAACAGGGTGCGGCGCGAGGCGACCGAGATGAGCCACAGCGCGGGGCCCACGGCCAGGGCGATCAAGGTCAGCAGCGGGGAGAGGAACAGCATGATGGCCAGCGAGGCGACGAACAGCACCGCGTTGCCGAGCAGCATGGGGATCATGCTGAGCAGGGCCTGAACCATGGACAGGTCAGAAATGGAGCGGCTGACGATCTGGCCGGTGGCCAGCTGATCCTGGCGCGTCCCGTCCAGCCGGGACAGGGCGCCGAGCATCTGGGTCCGCAGGTCGTGCTGGACATCGAGGGAGACCTGGCCGCCGCGGTAGCGACGGAGGTAGAGGCCGCCGAAGCTGGCCAGCGCGGCGCCCAGCAACAGGACCGCGAGGGGCCAGACCGCCGGGTGCCCCGGGCCGACCAGGTCGTCCACGATCTGCCGCTGGATCAGCGGGACAACCGCCGCGACCGCGGTCACGACCAGCGTGCCGCCCAGCGCGAGCACCACATGGCGCGGGTAGCGCCAGCAGTAAGCGGCGAGCCGCCGCAGCCAGCCCTCGCCCGTGCCACTGCCATCCCGGCCCGCTCTGCGCGCCTTATCCACCGCCCTCCTGCTGAGCAGCGTGTTCGTGGTGTGCCGTTCGGTGTCCGTGGGCCCGTTCCTTTCCGTCCCCGTCTGCGTCCCCGTCTGCGTCCCCGTCGTCCTGAGCGGCGAGCCCCATCCTCGCCCGTCTCGCCTCGGTCATCGCCGAGCCGAGCAGCGCGAGCGCATCCAGCACGCTCCCCGGGTCGCCCGTGGCGTCCAGCAGCTGCCCGAGCCAGGCCGAATACGCTGCGTCGGCGCGGTCAAGGGCGGCGCGGCCGGCCGGGGTCAGCGACAGCCGCACGACCCTCCGGTCGCCCGGCTCGGCGGCCCGGCTGGCGTATCCGGCGGCCACCAGGCCATCCGCGGTCGCGGTGAGGGTCGGTTTGGCCACCGCCAGCCGCTGCGCGAGCCGGGTGGAGCGCTCACCCCCGGCGCCGGCCAGCTTCATGATCCGGTACTGGGAGGGGGTCAGCCCCGTGTCCACGCACTCCAGGCCGCGGAACAGCCGGAGTATCACCATGATGGCCGGGGACATGTCGGCCTCACCCGGCATGTTGTGCGCCTCGCTCACAGTTAGGCAGCCTAACAATTTTCAGTTAGCAGGGCTAACAATGGCCAGGGGCAGGCGATTCCCGTGGAGGCCGCCGCGCGACCGGGCTGATACTCAGCGTAACGTCGGACTGCCTTCGCCACCGGCCTGAGCGTCCTCAGCGGCAGGACCGGGGTCGTCCCCGGGCGGAGGCTCCGTCAGTAGGAGTAGTCCCGCTCCCGGAGGCCGTACCCGGCGGCGACACCGCCAACGACCAGGACGAACAGCAGGAACGTGAGCACGTGCACGCTGGTGCACCACAGGCAGATCGCGTCCAGCGTGAACAGCTCGGTGTAGACGAGGTACAGCACGAACCCGATGCCGACGATCACCGACGCCACCCGGACCCAGGTCAGGAAGGCCAGCCGCCAGGCCCAGGGCGAGACGGCGGCGGTCATGAGCACGAAGAAGGCCAGCCCGAGCACGGCCACCGGGAAGATGCCGAACACCATGGACTCGGCACTGCTGGTGACCAGGGCACAGTTGATCACGCCGTTGTCCGAGCAGGCCAGCGGGACCGAGGAGTCGTAGTGGGTGATGGTCAGGTAGGTCGAGACGGCGAGGCCGGCGATGGCCAGCGCCCAGGTGGCCACCTGGTACCAGAGCGGCGGGATCTTGATCCCAGGCTCGGCCGGGACGGCGGCGGCGGCGACTGCCTTGCGCTCGCGGGCGCGCGGCGCCTGGCTGGGGCGCTGGCCCTGGCCTGGCGGCGGCGCCTGGCCGGGGCGCTGGCCAGGCCGCTGCGCCTGGCCCCCCGCCCGGCGGGCCTGGGCCGCGGCCGGCTGGGGCTCCGGCCGCCCGCCGCGGGTGCCCTTGTTCTTCTTCGCACCCGCGCCCGCAGTCGGCCTGGGCGCGGCCATCAGATCTGGCCCTGGATGGTCTTGATCGTCGGGGAGGTGCAGACGTTCGACGGCTGGTCGTTCGTGACCTTGCAGATCGTCGCGGTGATCATGTTGGCCGCGCCGTCCGCGCCCTTGGCGATCGGCGTTGACGGATCCTTGAGCGCGGCGGCTACCTGAGCCCACGTCTGGCCGGACAGGATCTGCGGGTCGTACTGGGCGCCGCGCACGAAGTACTTGCCACCGAAATCGATGAACGGGATGGCGCCCGCGTCGGTCTTGGACACATACGGCGGGCCGTCGTACTTGGTGATCAGCGCGTTCTGCGCGGCCGTGGTCTTCTGCAGCGGCGTCCCCTCGTTCTCGGTCTGCGTCTCGACCGGGGTGAAGGTCAGGTACTTGCTGGTGTAGGTGGACTTGTAAAAGGTCAGCGTGGGGGTGCTGGCGTACACGTCGGCGCTGGAGGAGTGGATGCCATGCAGGCCGCTGAAGGTGCCGAAGCGGCTGAGAGCCACGGCCATGGCCCAACGCTCGGTCGCACAGTACGGGCAGTACTCAGCGCCGATGTAGAGGACCTGCGGCTTGCCGCCGGAAGTCAGCGCCTTGGCCGAGGACACCAGGGACACGCTCTTGGCGTCGGCGGTGCCGATGCCGACGGACGCCAGCGTGGAGGACGGGACGCTGGTGATGTCCTTGACCACGCTGGCCGGCAGGACGGTGCCGGCCGCGGCGGTGGACTTCGCGGGTTTGGCGGGCGGGCTCTGCGTGGTCTTGAACACGATGAAAGCGACCACGATGACCACGACCCCGAGGATGCTCCCCCCGGTGATGAACATCAGGCGGCGCCGCTCCGCCCGCCGCTGCGCCGCCCGCTGCGCGGCGATCCTCTCGCGGGCGCTTTCCCGCTTGTTCCTGCTCGCCTTGCCCATTACCCGTCCTATGAATGGTGCCAGTGGTGGCCCGGCCAGGGTCCATCGTAGGCGGCATCAGGGGATGAGACTGCCCCGTTCGTGGGCCGCGGACGGCTGGATTGACCCGTTCCCCGCAGCCCAGGCAGCGATCTGGGCCCGCGAGGTGAAGCCCAGCTTGGACAGGATATTCGCAACGTGGCGTGCCGCGGTAGCCGGACTGATAACTAGCTCGTCCGCCATGCCCTTGTTGCTGTAGCCCTGCGCGATAAGAGCGGTGATCTCGCGCTCGCGCGGGGTCAGCGGAGAGTGCAGGGGTGTCGGGAAGGGCGGGGCGGGCCCGGAGTGCGGCGGGGCGGCGGGCGCGGAGTGCGGCGGGGCGGCGGGCCCGGAGTGCGGGGCGGCGGGCCCAGAGTGCGGCGACGCCCGGGTCAGCGGCACCTCCGCCGTGGGCCAGGGAGCCTCAGGCCCCGATCGGAGCGCCAGCGTCACCGCGGCGTCCAGAGTCAGGCTCCGGCCCTGCTCCCACAGTTCGGCCAGCGCCTCCTGGCCCAGGCTGCGGGCCGCGTCCAGGCACTGCTGGGTCCGCCCGGCGGGCGGCGCGGGCAGGCCTGGCCGCCTCGCGCAGCGCGGCCGCGGCCGCGGAGAGCTGGACCGCGAGGCCTTCCCGCCCTCCCCGGACATCCTGATCATCCCGGGACCACAGATCTTCCTGGGAACACGGATCTTCCTGGGAACACAGATATTCCTGAGAACACAGGGCCGCGAACGCCTCCAGGCCGCGGGCCACGCCGATCCGGGCTCCGGTCAGCTGGCTCAGCCGCAGGCTCTCCGCCAGGTGCATCCGGGCCACGGTGAGCTGCCCCTGGTCCAGGGCGACCCGGCCGATACCGGCCAGGCAGCGGGCGATGCCCGGCCGGGCCTCGACTTCGCGCAGGATAGGCAGGGCGGCCTGGTAACAGGCCATGGCCCCGGCCGGATCGCGGCGCAGCCGGGCCAGGGCGCCCAGGCCGAGCAGCGTGCGGGCCATGCCCCAGCGCTGGTCGACGCCGCGCATCACCTCGAGCGCGGCCTCGCCGAGCCGCTGGGCCTGGCGCAGCTGGCCCTCGGCCGCGGCGAGAGCGGCCTGCGTTCCGAGCGCGTACCCCTCGTTCCAGGCGTTCCCCGCCTCCCGCGCCGTGGCCAGGGCCTTGGCCGCCCACTGCGCGGACTCAGCCAGCTCGCCGGTCTGCAGGGCGTTCTCGGCCAGCACGTTCTGCGCGGTGGCAGCCCAGAGGAGCAGGCCCGCGGCCTGGCACAGCTCGAGCCCGGCCCTGGCCCACTCCTGGGCCCGCGCCGGGTCGTTGGGCAGGGCGAGCTGCGCGCGCCCGATGAGCGCGGTGCCCAGCACACGGTCGGACACCTCCCGGCGGCCGAGACCGAGGAAGCGGCCGAACCAGCTCTCGCCCTCGGTGAACGAGCCCCGGACGATCCACGATGGCCGGACCACGGCGCAGATACGCAGCCCGGCCTCGGCGTCGCCGGTGGCCAGGCAGTTGCTGAGGACCTGGCGCAGGTTGGCGACGTCCACGTCGTAGCGGCGGAACACGGCCACCACCGCCGGCCAGCCGGACGGGATCGTGGCCATCCCGACCGCCTCGTTACGTTCGCAGACCTCCAGCGTGTAGTCGCGCAGCCGCAACTGGATCGCGGCAGACTCGCCGGCCTCGGCGAGACGCTGGGAGGCGTAGGCGCGGATGCTGTCCAGCATCCGGTAGCGGGCCTGACCGAGCACCTCCGGCTCCACCACCAGCAGCGACTTGTCCACCAGCGCCGAGAGCAGGCCGACCACATCCTCGGTGGGCAGGCGGTCATCCGTGCAGACCTGCTCGGCCATCTCCAGGGACCACCCGCAGAACACGGACAGGCGGCGCAGCAGGGTCTGTTCCGCGGCGGACAGGAGGTCGTGGCTCCAGTCGATGGTGGCCCGCAGGGTCCGCTGCCGGGGCGGCGCGGTCCGGTCGCCCGGGCCGAGCAGCGTGAAGCGGTCGCCGAGCCGCGCGGCGATCTGCTCAGCGGACAGCACGCTCACCCGGGCCGCGGCCAGCTCGATGGCCAGCGGTACGCCGTCCAGGGCACGGCAGATGGCCGTCACCGCCATCGCGTTCCGTTCGGTGATCGCGAACCCCGGCCGGGCCGCCGCCGCCCGGTCCGCGAACAGCTCGGCCGACTCGAAGCCCGCCAGTTCCGCGGCGTCCCGGGGCGCGTCCGGGGGCGGCACGGCGAGCGGCGCGACCTGCCATACGGCTTCCTGCGGGATCCGCAGCGGTTCCTGGCTGGTGGCCACGATGCGCAGCTCCGGGCAGGCCGCCAGAAGTCGCTGGCAGAGTGCGGCGCAGGCGCCGACCAGGTGCTCACAGTTGTCGATCATGATCAGCACCTGGCGCGACTCCAGCGCGTCAGCCAGCGTTTCCGCCAGCGGGCGCCCGGCTTCGCCGTCGATGCCCACGACAGCGGCTACCCGGGAGACGATCAGGTCCGTCTCCCGCAAGTCACCCAGCTCGACCACGTAGACGCCGTCGGCGAAGTCCCCTGCCGCCCTGGCCAGCAGCCGCAGCGCCAGCCGGGTCTTCCCGATGCCACCCGCGCCGCACAGGGTCAGGGCCCGGGTGCGGTGCAGCGTGTCGCTCAGGTGGCCGAGTTCGAGTTCGCGCCCGATGAACCGGTTTGGCTCCTCAGGCGGCCGAGCCGCCAGTGCCTGTGATTCCAGTGCCTCTCGTTCCATTTCCCTTTAGACAGGATTGCCCACTCACGGTCAGTGTCGCATCCCGTGCTCCCGCCGCCAGTAGGGCCTGGCCTGCGAGTATAGGCATCTGATGCGCGTAAGGCACCCTTGAGTCGTAACGTGATAACTGCCTGAACAGTCAGTTATGCGGGGTATTGGCGGGAATCCGATTGGGTACCGCTGATGCTGCCGGGATGGATGACCTTCGTTGCAGTACCCACATTGGCAGTCCGGTGTGAATTGGGCTAGTCCCTGAATCGGGGGACCCGCCCGTTTCCGCAGACCCTGCGTCCCGGGCCCCGGCTCCCCGCACCCCCGGCCCCGGATCCCCGCACCCCGGCCCCGGGCGCCGTGCGGGCCGCCGCCTGCGGCCCGGCGGGGATGAGCGGTCCGGGCGGTCTTCGTTGCGGGATCTTGATGTTAGATCTTCTTGCGCCGCGCAATCACAGATAGCTATTTTCGGTGCATGGTCGCTATCCCGCGCCGGAAGGCGCGCATGAACATGGATTCGCAGGCCCGGCCGGGGAGCGGGGGCCGGGGCAGGCGGCCCTGGCGGCTCCCGGTGCTGACGGTCGTCTGCGCCGGCCTGGTGGCCGCGGGATGCGGTTCCTCCTCCTCGGGTTCCTCGGGGAGTTCCGCCTCCCCGAGCGCCACCGCCAAGGGCACCGCGAGCGTGGCCTACGCCTCGTCGCTCGAATTCCTCAACGAGAAGGTGGCCGGCCCGGCCTTCACCAAGGCCACGGGGTACAAGTACACGGGCCGCGGCGATTCCTCCGGGGCGCTGGAGGCCGACATCGCCAGCAAGGAGATCAGCCCGAACGTGTTCGAGGCGGTGGGCGGCGACAACATCACGCCGCTGCAGCCCAAGTTCACCACGTGGTACATCCCCTACGCGGGGACCCAGATGGTGGTGGCCTACAACCCCAAGAGCAAGTACGCCAGCGACTTCAAGGCCTACGCGGACGGCTCGAAGCCACTGCAGGGCCTGTTCACGCTCATGCAGACACCCGGCTTCAAGCTCGGCCGGACCGACCCGAACATCGACCCGCAGGGCCGGGACTTCATCTACATGCTGGAGCTGGCCCAGATGTACTACCACCTGCCGGCGGACACGGTCAGCAAGATCCTCGGCACCTCGGACTACGGCACGTCCAACTCGCCACAGATCTACGCCGAGTCCTCGCTGGACTCCACGCTCCAGTCCGGCCAGCTCGACGCCTCGAGCGCATTCATCACCCAGGCGATCGAGTTGCACCTGCCTTACATCAAGCTGCCCGCCGCCATTAACCTGGGCGATGCCTCGCTGGCGAACCAGTACGCCAAGGCGACGGTGACCATCACCCCGCCGGGCGGCCCCAAGACGACCAAGTCGGGCTCGCCGCAGGTGATCGACATCACCATCATCGGCAAGCCCACCCCGGCTGGCACCGCGTTCGTCAAGTACACGCTGTCCCCGGCGGGCCTGGCCCAGTACAAGCAGGGAGGGTTCACGCTGATCACCCCGACGGTCACCGGCGATGCCAGCGCGGTTCCCTCGGCCGTGAAGAGTGAGCTGGGCGGCTAGCCCGCCGGCCCAGGCCGCGGGTCGGCCCTGCGCCGGACCGTGCGCTCGGCCAGCGGGGCCGCCTCGCTGGCCGGCGCGGCGGTCATCTGGGTCGCCCTGCTCGGCCCGGTGATCGCCCTGCTGGCCCACCTGTCCTGGCCCCAGATCACGACGGCGCTGTCCGTCCCCGGTGCGCTCGACCCGCTGGTCGTGTCGGTCGAGTCAGGCGCGATCACGCTGGGCGTGCTGGTGCTCCTGGGCACCCCGCTGGCCTGGAAGCTGGCCCGCGGGTCGCTCCCGTTCCCCCGCTTCTGGGAGGCCGGCGTGCTGTGCAGCCTGCTGCTGCCGCCCCTGGTCATCGGGCTGCTGCTGATCTTCATGGTCGGCCCGTACACGCCGATCGGCGAGCTGCTCGGACGCGTCCACCTGTCCGCGACCAACACGTTCCTGGCCCTGGTCATCGCGGAGGTGTACGAATCGGCCCCGTACTACGTGCTGGGGGCGCAGGCCGCGTTCGCCGCGGTCGAGCCGGCCTTCGAGGAGCAGGCCGCGCTGCTCGGCGACCGGCCGTCCCGGGTGGCCCGCCGGGTCACGCTGCCGCTCGCCGCGCCCGGCCTGGCCATGGCGCTGGCCGTGGCCTGGGCGAGGGCCATGGGCGCGTTCGGCGCCGTGGTGATCATCGCGTACCACCCGTTCGGGATACCGTTGCAGATCTGGACGACCCTGCAGGAGACCGGGCTGCCTACGGCGCTCCCGTTCGCCCTGGTCCTGCTCGTGGTCGCCCTGCCGCTGCCCCTGGCCGCCTACATCTGGAGCGCCCGTGCTCGAGTCCGACGTCGAGGTTGACCGGCGCGAGTTCCGGCTGTCGGCCGCCTTCGCCGTGGCTGCGGGGGAGCGGCTCGCCCTGTTCGGCCCATCCGGTGCCGGGAAGACCACGATCCTCGAGGCCATCGCCGGGCTGCTGGAGCCCCGCTGTGGCACCGTGATGCTGAACGGCCGGGTGCTGACCCGGACCGCCGCGCCGCGCCGCCAGGTGCCGCCGTGGCAGCGCCGGGTCGGGCTGCTGCGCCAGGATCCGGCGCTGTTCCCGCACCTGTCGGTGCGCCAGAACCTGGCCTACGCGCCCGCGCCGGGCACCGGCCGGGAGGAAATCACCCGGATCGCGGACCGGCTCGGCCTCGGCGGGATGCTGGACGACCGCCCGGCCCGGCTGTCCGGCGGCCAGGCGCACCGGGTCGCGCTCGGCCGGCTGCTGGCCAGCCGCTGTGACGCGCTGCTGCTCGACGAGCCCTACACCGGCCTGGACGCGAGCCTCCGGCGCGACCTCACCGATCTGGTCCGCGAACTGGTCGCGGCCCGGCAGGTGCCGTCGGTCCTGGTGGCCCACGAACTGGAGGCCGCGCAGGCGTTCGCGGACCGGATGGCGGTCCTGGACCGCGGCCAGATCCTGCAGCTCGGCCCGCCGTCCGAGGTGGTAGTGGCGCCCGCGGCCCGCCGGGTGGCGGAGCTGGTCGGCTACCGGAGCTTCGTGCCGGTGCCCGACGGCGTGCCGCTGCACCGGGGCGGCCTTGCGGGGGTGGTGGCGGGCGTGCACCCGGACCGGGTGGTCGCGGGCCGGCGGCCTGGCCGGGGCGTGGTGCTGGCCGGCCCGGTGCGGTCCTGCCGCCCTTCCGGGGCCGGCTGGGAGGCGGGCGTCGAGACGGCCGGGACGCTGGTGCCGGTCCGGCTGCGCGAGCAGCCCGCCGCCGGGCGGGATTTCGAGTTCACGGTGCTGGATCCGCCGTGCTTCGGCCCCGACGGGACGCGGGTCAGCCGCCCCGAGGAGGTACCAACATGACGGTGCGCACGTGGCCGGGCTGACTCCAGCCGGCGCAGAGCCAGCCGGACCCGGGCCAGCCGGACCCGGGCCCGCCGGACCCGGGCAGCCGGACCGGGCCAGCCGGACCCGGGCCAGCCGGACCCGAGCCGGGAGGCGCCCGGCTCCGTGTGCTGCGCCAGGCCCGCGGCTACTCCCAGCAGCAGCTGGCCGGGATGGCGGGCGTGTCGCGGCAGGCCGTGTCGGCGGTCGAGGCCGGGCATTCCGACCCGTCGCTGCGGGTGGCCCTGGCCCTGGCCAGCGCGCTGGGCGTGACCGTCGAGGAGCTGTTCGGGCCGGGCGTTCCCGCCCCCGTGGTCGGGGCCCGGCCGGTGGCGCCGCTCGGCGAGGAAGGGGCCCGGGTCACCCTGGCCCAGGTGGGGGATTCATTCGTGGCGCTGCCGCTGGCCGCGGACTCGGCCATCCGGCCCGGCTTCCTCCCGGCGGGCGGGCTCGTCGCGATGCCGTCCGGGCCCGCCCCGGCGACCCCGGTCCGGCCCTTCGGCCCGCCCCGGCCGACGCTGGTGGTGGCGGGCTGTGACCCGGCCCTGCCGTTGCTGGAGACACCGCTCGCGCTGCTCGACCCCCCCATCGGGTTCAGCTGGTGGCCGTGCAGCAGCCGCGAGGCGCTCCGGCTGGCCGCGGCCGGGCTGGTCCACGCCGCCGGCGCGCACCTGCTCGGCCGTTCCGGCGAGTACAACACCGGCCCGGCCCGTGAACTGCTAGCCGCCGGACAACCGGACAGCGGGCAGCCGGCCCGGGGCGGTGCCGAAGTGGTCGGGTTCGCGTCCTGGCGGGAGGGCCTGGTGCTCCGGCCGGAGCTTGACGGCAGCGTGCACGGGGTCGGGGACCTGGCCGAACGCGGGCTGCGGCTGGTGAACCGCGAAGCAGGGATCCGAGGCGCGCCGCGTCCTGGACCGCGAACTGGACCGGGCCGGGGTCAGGGGCACCGCGCTGCGAGGCTACGACACCCGCGCCACCGGGCATCTGCAGGTGGCGTCGGCCATGGCGGCAGGTCTGGCCGACGCCGGGGTGGCCAGCGAGCCGGCCGCGCTGGCCTACGGGCTGGGCTTCGTGCCACTCACCGAGGAACGTTTCGACCTGGTCATCCCGGCGGCCCGGCTCGGCTCGCGCGAGGTGGACGGGCTGCTGCGGGTGCTCTCCTCACCCTGGCTGGCCGCCCAGCTGGGCGGCCTGCCCGGCTACGACCCGGGCCGCTGCGGCGAGCATGTGGCCACGCTGGCTGGCCGGTTAAGGTAAGCGCGTGTACGACCACGATCAGGGTGAGCTCGCCGACCTCGGCTGGGAGGAGTTCATCCGCCGTCAGTGGGACGCCGTGTACACCGCCTACCGGACCGGCCGAGGGCGGCGCACGCTCTGCCGCGGCTGGGCCGATCTGCTCGAAGCGGGCCTGGACTGCTCCCAGGAGCTGGCTGACCTGCTGGTCCGGGCGGAGATCCTGGACCGGGCCGACCGTGACCTGGAGGGCACCGCGGACCCGCGGGCGCTGGTGGCCGGGATGTCACGGGTGATCACGGACGTCCGGACCGACCTGCTCGAGCTGGGCCCCGAGGAGCTCCGCGTGCTGGAACTCCGTTCGCGGGAAGACGGCGAGGCCCTGCCCAGGCTGCTGGACCGGCAGGCCGCGCTGCAGGACTTCCTCGGTGACTACGCGGCCGTCGAGGATACGGGCTGAGGCCGGGGCGGAGCGTCCGGGGCGGGGTGTCCGGTGAGGTCAGCGCCGCCGGGCCAGCCACATCCGGGTCCGGTAGGGAACGATCATCGGGATCCCGGGGAAATGGGTATCCAGCAGCTCCTCGATCCGGCCCAGCAGCCGGGCCCGGATGGGCGCCGCGAGCTGGGCGATGTAGGACTTGCTGCGCTCCTCGGCCATCCAGGTGGCCGGATCCACCTGCCGGGTCCACGGCACCACGATCCGGACTCCCGGCTCGAACAGCCCGGTGCTGGCGATCCCTTCCTCGCTCCAGTCCGGGTCACGGTGGTGTCGGCGGTAGCCCGGGCAGGCCGTCTCCATCAGGCCCTGGTAGGTATCGAACCAGTCCTCCCCGTCCGCCCAGGCGTGGCTCCACCAGGCCGCCCAGCAGCCACCCGGGCGCAGCACCCGGGCTACCTCGCGGCTGGCCCGGTGCTGGTCGAACCAGTGCCAGGACTGGGCGAAGCAGGTGAGATCGACGGACCCGGACCGGATCGGCAGCGTGTTCCCGTCCGCCTGCAGGCAGGTGAGGCCGGGGTCGCGGGCCCGGGCGCGGCGCAGCATGAGCTCACCAAAGTCGATCGCGACCGTCCGGGCCCCGCGGGCGGCCAGCTGCCGGGTGGCGATGCCGGTGCCGGCGCCCACGTCGAGCACCACCGCGCCGCGAAGCTGGCGGGCGGTGCGCTCGATGGCCGTGAACACGCCGTCGGGGTAGGACGGGCGCCCGGCGTCGTAATCGGCCGCGACCGGGTCGAACGGGGACCGGCTCACCGGCGTCCCCGCCCCCGGCCGGCCCGGGTGACCGTCACCGCACCACCCGGGCGCCCGGTGCCTTTTTCAGGGCCCGCAACGGAACTTTTCGTGGTCAGTGCCCATACACCGGGATCAGCAGCCCGCGGGCGATGGTGTGGAAGCGCAGGTTGAAGCCGGCCAGCGCGGGAGTGACGTCGGAGTCGACCCCGAGGGTGTCAACGTCGAGCGCGTGCACCGCGAACACGTACCGGTGCGGCGGGTCGCCCTGGGGCGGCGCCGCGCCGCCGAAGTCCTTGGTCCCGTAGTCGTTGCGCGCCGAGAACGCGCCGCCGGGCAGCTTGGCCCCGGCTGCGCCGGCGCCCGCCGGCAGCTCGGTCACCGAAGCAGGAATGTCGAGCACGACCCAGTGCCAGAACCCTGACCCAGTCGGGGCGTCCGGGTCATAGGCGGTGATGGCGAAGCTCTTGGTCTCGGGCGGAAAGCCGGACCAGCGCAGGCTCGGGGAGACGTTGCCCCCGGACAGGCCGAAGTTGTTATAGACGTGGGCGTTATCCATCTGCTCGCCGTCGGCCACGTGATCGCTCTCGACGGTGAACGCCGGCACTGGCGGGAGGAAGTCGTACGGAAGCGGCGCGCGATCGGCCATGATTTCCCTACCTTCTTTTCAGGACTTCTTTTCAGGACTTCTGGTAAGCGGCATCCCGGGAAAACCTTACTGGCCCCGAACGGAGACATCGATGTGACGCCCGGCTCGCTGACGTGGCTGCGCCGCGGTTCACCGAAGTGGCTGCGCCGCGGTTCACCGAAGTGGCTGCGCCGCGGCGCCGATGCGGGCTCGCTGACGTGGCTGCGCCGCGGCTCGTTCATCGCGATCCTCGCGGCGATTGCGGTGGTGCACGGGCCGGCGTCCGCGGCCCGGCCCTGCACCAGCAAGGCCTGCCAGTCCGCGGGCGTGGTGCGGTGGGCCCGGCCGCTGCCCGGCGCCTGGGTGGCCCAGCCCGGGCTGGCCGGCACGACACCAGCCCAGGGCGACGCGTACGCGGCCATGGGCGCGCGGGTCGCCGCGATCGGCATCGGCACCACCGTGTTCGCTTACCAGTCCCGCTCGGGCGCGCCGGCCTGGGACAGCTCGCTCGCCGGTTTCCGGGCCGGCTCCCGGATCGTGTCGGTGCGCGTCTGGCCAGGCGTGGTCACCGCCGGTGTCGACGTGCCGGGCAGGCGAGGCGGAGACGCCGCCGCGCGGCACGAGGTGGTCCTGGACAGCGCCACCGGGCGGCTGATCCGCTCCTTCCCTGCCGCCCCGTTCGGCGGGGCCGTCACGGCGGATTCCGCCCGCACGGTGATCGTCGGCAGCACCGCGGTGACCAGCTACAGCAACCGCACCGGGGCCGTGCAGTGGAGCCGCCCGACCGGGCCAGCGGCCCAGGCCTGGAAGGTTAGCGGCAACGATCTCTACCTCACCGTGTCCGCAGGCGGTTATCTCAGCAACGGCCCGGTCCGGCAGTTGCGCAAGATATTCCTGCGGTCCGGCGTGCAGCGGCTGATCCGCCCGCCCGGCAGGTCATTCCGCGGCGTGCTGAGCCGCGTGTTCGACGGTGTTGCCGTGTTCGCCGACGCCAAGGGCACTATTGCCTACAGCGCCACGACGGGCCGCAGACTCTGGCGGCGGCTGGGCGCGGTGCCGGAGAACGCGGATGCCCTCGGCGGGCTGCTCTACCTCACCGACGGCAGCAGCCTGGCGGGCGTGGACCCGGAGACGGGCCGGACCGAGGCCGAGGTGTCCGGCGGATCGACCACCGGGACGTCCGGCTTCTATGCTGTCCGGGGTGGCGTGGTACTGGGTCTCGACCAGGGGGCCCAGGGAGATGCGTGGGGCTACGGCGTGACCGTCGGCCGGGTGCTCTGGACCAATCCCAACGTGCCGTGGCCGCACTATTTCGTGGATCTGTCCGGCATCGGCGGCAGCACCGGCCCGAGGTCAGGCGGGATCCTGCTGGCGACTTGCGGGCAGGCCGGAGCCGTGCCGCACGGCAGCAACGGCCTGGTCTGCGATCGACCCGAACTAGTCGCCCTGAACTGGTGAATTACCGGTCTCAACTCCGGGTTGTGGCTTCGTGCCGTGGCTAATTGTGAGTAGTGTGCCATCCTGCAATAGTTAGGCAGTCTCACGCTCGCGGCTTGGCGTGGCCCTGGCAAGCAGCAGCCCGCAGCAGCCCGCAGGCGGCAGGACAGGAGGCGGCGTGGCGACAGAGGACCTGGCCCGCCGGGCCCGCGAGCTGCTCAGCCTGACCGGCGGGTCGGCCCCCCGGTCGCTGAACCAGCTGGTGGGACTCGTGTCGCGGCAGGTCCCGGGTTGCTCGGGGGCCACCTCGGCCGTATGGCACGACGCCGAGCCAGTGGTCCGGGCGGCCAGCCATCCTGACCTCGCCCAGCTGTTCGAGCTCCAGCTCACGGCCGGCTCCGCGCCCTGGCTCGACGCCCTGGCCAGCAACGGCACGGTCAGCTGCCTGGACACCCTCGAAGAGGAACGCTGGCCGGGGTTCGCGGCCGCGGCGCTGGCGCGTGGTGTCCGGTGCTGCGTCTCGCTCGCCCAGCGGTCCGGGGAACGGGCCCTCACCCTGACCATGTTCGGGGCCCGGCCGCGATCGCTGGATCCGGATCAGCTCCCGCTCGCCGAGCTGCTCGTCGCGTTCGGGGGAGCGCTCATGGGCAACGCGGCCGCCTACGACGGGGTGCAGCGGACGGTGCTGCGGCTGCGCGATTCCGTCGAGTCCTCGGCCGTGCTCGATCAGGCCCGGGGCGTGCTGATGCACGCGCGTGGTTGCACCGCGGACGAGGCCTGGCAGCAGATGCGCGACATGGCCGCGGCGCAGCACATCACGATGACTGAGGTGGCCCAGCAGGTCATCGCGTCGCAGGGGGCAGATGCGCCGGAGGCCGGGGCGGGCTGATCCCCGGGTCGGCGGGCGAGGCAGGCTGACCCCGGGGCCAGGGCGGCGGATGCGCCGGAGGGCCGGGCGGGCACGCCGGAGGCCGGGCGGGCTGAGCCCGTCCCGGCCTCCGGGTCCCGCTCACGCCGCAGAGGGGTGCGGGGCGAGCGGGGGGCGGGGTGCGGATCTAGGCGGCGGCGGAGCGCTCGTAGATGGCCATCGTCTCCTGGCCGATCCGGTCCCAGGAGTAGCGGGCCCGGGCCCGGTCCACGGCGGCGATGCCGAAGCCTTCCAGGAGCATCGGGCTGGCCAGCAGGTTCCGGATCCGCTGGGCGATCAGCCCGGGGCGTCCCGGCGGGACCAGCAGGCCGGTGGTGCCGTCGATGATGGTGTCCAGGTGACTGCCGATCGCCGAGGCCACGACCGGGGTGCCACAGGCCATGGCCTCCAGCGCGACGGTCGCGAACGGCTCGCCGGTCGGGGCGTCCACCAGCAGGTCCGCGGAGCGCAGCAGCGCGGGTAGGTCAGCGTCCTTGACGCCGCCGTGGAAGATGACCCGGTCCCGCACGTTCAGGTCGCTGGCCAGCCGGAGCAGTGCCCGGTACGCCTTGTCCCCGCGAAGGTTGCCGTGCTCCGGGCCCCCCGCGATGACCAGTTCGGCCTCGGGGATATCGGCCAGCGCGCGGACTGCGACATCCACGCCCTGGTTCGGGGCGAGCGGGGCCACGCACAGCAGCCGGGGCCGGCTGCCGCGCTGCGCCACGGGACCCTCCGGGGAGAACGTTCCGGTGTCCACACCCCGCGGGATGAGCCGGACCGAGTCCCGCCGCACGCCCAGCCGGGCCAGCGTGGACATCTCGCTGGAAGAACTGGCGAGCACCGCGCGCACGCTGCGGGCGATCACCGGCTCCAGGCGGAGCCGGGCCGCGCCCCCGGCGGCGGCGCGGGCCTGGGCCCGGGCTGACTGGGCCGGCGGGGCCGGGGCCGGAGCGGGGGCCGGGTCGCCAGCCTGGAGCGAGAGGAAGGTCTGCACGACCGGCACGCCCAGATCGCGGCGCCGGCCAGCGCCGCGAGCCCGCTGGTCCAGAAGTACGCGTGCGCCACGTCCGGCGCCTTGTCCTGCCAGTGCCGCGCCAGGTAATGGCCGAACTCCGCGGCGTGCGGGGCCAGGCCGTCCGCCGGGAGTTCCTTCGCGGGCCCGGCGGGCACGTGCTCGACCGTGACGCCCGGCGAGGGCTCCGACTTCTCTGGCTGGGCGTCGGAGTCGCGGCGTGCGTAGACGGTGACCTCGTTGTCCTGCTCCGCCAGCGCGGACACCAGGGAAGCCAGCCGGCGGTCCTGCCTATCTGGTCCAGCCTCCGGGGTCCGGCCGAACGGGTTCCCCTGCAGTGTGACCAGGGCAATTTTCATGGGAGGTGCCTCCTCTTGGGGGGTCGCCCACGCGGGTACGCCACGAGTCGCTGAAGAGGCAGTGAAAAGTGCGGACTACGAAAGTCCAGGCTGAGCCGGAGGAAAAATTTCCATGGCAAGCACGCCTCTCCAGCCACGCCAGACGGCGTGGGGGCGTGCCTGCGTCGTAGACACTGGTAGCAATATAACCCCGAAACCGGACCCTGCCAACCTCATGCGCCCGGCGCGCCGGCGGACCTGCGGATGTAGCCTCAGGGCGGCCCGCGGTCAGCCGCGGCGGCGCGGGCCAGCCTCAGGCCCTGCGGTCAGCCGCCAGTGGCGGATGTAGCCACAGGGCGGCCCGCGGTCAGCCGCGGCACGGGCCAGCCTCAGGCCCCTTCGGTCAGCCGCCATACGGTCAGCCGCAAAAGGTGACGATCAGGCCACCTCCGGGACCGGGCTACCGTGATCCCGGGTTAGCTTGGATCGTCAGCCGTCCGCTACTCCGGGAGTCGCGACCTAGCCTCTGCGACATCCTTGCCATCGTCCCCCCGCCGCGATTGGACCTCGATGCCGCAACCCTCCGGCCCACCGGAACTTGACCTGGAGGTGGCCGCGCTCAAGGAGCGTTACGCCGGGCTCCGGCAGGCCGCCGGGGTGCCGGGTGCGGACGCCGCGGCCGTGCTGGAGGCATCGTTCGCAGAGCTGGACGCCGCCTTGGAAGTGCTCGGCGCGATGCGGGCCGGCCCCGCCAAGGGCACGGCCCAGGCCGGCGGGCCGGGCCCGGAGGCCCTGCTCGCGGAGCAGCGGCTGCTGCGCGCGGTGTTCCAGGATGCGCCGGTGCCCATGTTCCTGCTCGGCCCGGACGCTACCGTGCAGCGGGTCAACACCAGGGCCAGCGAGCTGCTCGGGTCCGGTCCCGGCTACGCCGTCGGCAAGCTCTTCACCGCGTTCGTGGACCTGCCCTCCCGGGCCGCGGTGCAAAGCCAGCTCGCGGCGGTCGCGCGGACCGGCCGGACGCGGCGGATCCAGTGCCGGGTGCTCCGCGCGGAGGGACCGTCAGGCGCGGAGCTGACCGCCGGGCTGGCCCGGCTGCGGGGGGACGGCGACCAGCTCGTGGTGGTGGCCAGCTCGCCCGGCGGGGGAGCGGGCCAGGACGCCGGAACCACTCCCGACGTGGGCGCCGCCCCGGACGTGACCTCCGGGCAGGGAGCGGGAGCGGACAGCCCGGCCCGTCTCATGGAGGCGATGATCCACCGCTACGACCTGGTCACGTCCGCGACCCGGCTGTTCCTGGAGAACGCCACGTACAGCGAGTCGGTGACCCTGCAGCGCTGTGCCCGGCTGCTGGCCAGCGAGCTCGCCGCGTGGGTGATCGTGGACGTGGAACGGCGTCAGCGGCTGCGCCGGCAGTTCGTCATAGGGCCCGAGGACCAGCCCTCGGACCTGGCCAACGCGGTGGCCGGCGTGGATCCGGCGCCGGGCACGACGCCGCGCCAGGTCCACGAGTCAGGCAGCTCGCTGCTGATCGCGCACGCGGAGGACGCCGCGATCCTGGGCGCCGGGCCGCAGGGCGTGCCGGTCATGATGATGCTGGACGCCACCTCCGTGCTCTGCGTGCCGCTGTCCGACGGGGAGCACATCTACGGCACGCTGACCCTGGCCCGCAACGCGAGCGAGGGTCACTTCGAGATGGCCGACCTCGGCGTGGTGGAGGAACTCGGCGAGCAGCTGGCCCTGGCGATCAAGGTAGACCGGATGTTCCGGCGGCATACCGAGATCGCTGACGCGCTCCAGTCGAGTCTCCTGCCCCGCGAGCTGCCACAGGTCCCGGGGGTGGAGATCGCTGCGGCCTACGTCGCGGCCACCGAGGGCCTCGAGGTGGGCGGCGACTTCTACGACGTCTACCGGACCCCGGGCGGCTGGGGCGTGGCGATCGGCGATGTCTGCGGCAAGGGTGAGGAGGCGGCGGCGGTCACTGCGGCCGCGCGGCACGCCATCCGGGTCCTGGCGCACTGGTCCGCTGATCCCGCCGAGGTCCTGGGCAAGGCCAACGAGGTAATGCTGGCCGAGGAGTTCGGCGACCGCTTCGTGACCGCCAAGAACGCCCACCTGCGCTGGCGCGACGGGCGGCTGCACGTGGTGCTGGGAAGCGCCGGTCATCCTGGCCCGGTGCTGGTGCGCCCGGATGGCCGGACCACGATCATGAGCCCGGGCGGGCTGCCGCTGGGCCTGTTTCCCACGGCGCAGGCGGGCCGTGAGGAGATCGACCTGGATCCGGGGGATGTGCTGTTCTTCTTCACCGACGGGGTGACCGAGGCCCGCAGCCCGGAGTTGACCTACTTCGAGGACCGCCTCACCGATGCGCTGGCCGGGCTGGCCGGACAGGCGCCGCGGGACATCGTGGCCGGGCTGCAGTCGCTGGTGGTCGAGTTCTGCCGCAACGAGCTCCGCGACGACATGACCATGCTCGTGCTGCGGGTGGCCGAGCCGCCGGACCAGTGAAGCCACGCACCGGCCCGGCGGCCCGGTTACTGGGGGAGTGACCGGGTGGGGGACCCAGCGCCCCGACTGCGGCCCGGTGCTGCGCCCGGCCGCACGGAACGCCAGCCCGGCCGCTACTCCTCCAGGTATTCCTCGATGGTCTCTGACGTGGAGTTCAGCGGGCCGGCCGACGTCATCTGCTCCTCCACTTCGGCCTTGCTCAGCTGCCAGGCCGGGAAAGACCTCGGGCTCGGTCTCCAGGAGAGCGCCGGCCTGGACCGCCTCGGCCTGTTCCGGGGTGAGCACGATTGCGCCGGGCGGCAGCGCAGTGCCGTTGCTCGCCACCACGTTGCTGTCGTCCACGCTCCTGGCCACCACGGCCTGGCGCGCGGCGGGCCGGCGCGGCGCGGGCCGCCGCACGACCATGCGCCGCCGCAGCCAGCCGAAACCGCGCCGCGGGATGAACAGCCCGGCCAGGCCGACCAGCATCAGTACCCAGCCCACGGCCTGAACGTTCAGCCAGCCGGGGTGGCCGGTGACGGCGAAAGCGAGGATGGCGCCGATGGCGACCAGGGCGAGACCCGTGGCGGTCTTCATGCCGTTCTCCTTGTTTCGCTTAATGACGCGCCGCTGAGGCGAGCAGGCGCGATGTCGTCGTCGGAGTCCCGCCGAGCAGGCATCCTCGCAGATAGCGGAGGGCAGCGGCCTGGAGGCGGGACACGTGCATCTGGGAGATGCCGAGCCGCTCGCCGATCTCGGCCTGGGTCAGGTTTCCGTAGAACCGCATGAGCAGGATCAGCCGCTCCCGCGACGGCAGCTCGTTCCAGTGCGCGCCGACCGCGTCCATGTCCAGGGCCCGCTCGAGATCGGGGTCGTCCGCCCCGATCAGGTCCGCGAGCTTGGCCGGGCCGTCCGCCTGGCTGAGCGGGGCGTCCAGCGAGGACGTGTGGAAGAACATGTCGGCCTGGCGGGCCTCGTGCAGTTCCTCATCGGTGACCCCCAGGTGCCGGGCCAGCTCCGCGTCGGCGGGGGCGTGGCCCAGTTCCTGCGCGAGGTCACCGGTGGCCTTCCTCATCTCGAGCAGCAGTTCCTGGGCCGAGCGCTTCACCCGGACCTGCCACCTCTTGTCGCGGAAATGCCTCTTGATCTCCCCGCTGATGCAGGGCTGTGCGTAGGCGGCGAGGGCGCCGCCGAACGCGGGATCGAAGTTATTGATCGCCTTGAGCAGGCCGACGTATCCGACCTGCATCAGTTCCTCGACTGATTCGGGGCTGTCCCGGTAACGGAGCACGCACGAGCGGACCAGCGCCTCGTAGCGGGTCACCAGGATCTCGCACGCCGCGCTGCGCACGGCACTCCCGATTGGTTCCGATTTAACGAGCTCCAAGAGTTCGCTGTCGCTGCGGCTGAGCAAGTCCGCACGCGACCACGGCGGCGGCAGGCCCAGATCTCCGCTTTCCCCGGACGAGCCAGGGAAAGACTGAGCATCCGCGCCAGCCGGGCGACCGCGAAGGGCCGTCCTCGTCATGATCACCTCCGGCGCCTGTGCTCCGGGGGGGAGCGCAGGCGCCCCATTTGTGCCCGCTGAGCAGAAGATAAACATGCCGTCGGCCATTGATTCCACGCCGTGATCCATTCCTGCCCCCGGTTCGGGAATCCGCGCAGGTCAGCACGGGTCCGGGGAGATGTCATGGGCCGCTCGCGCCGGGGCATGTTCGGGCCGTCGGCGCGGTTGTAACAAGTGGTGAGCAGGAAATCGGGGATTGA
Source organism: uncultured Actinomycetes bacterium (assembly GCA_963711485.1). Classification (GTDB taxonomy): domain Bacteria; phylum Actinomycetota; class Actinomycetes; order Streptosporangiales; family Streptosporangiaceae; genus RYN-230. Next base: position 20,420 of record CAVQEM010000040.1, on the reverse strand, counting down.
GGTGGCGGCAATGTGGTGGCGCACGCACCGGCAGGCAGCCGGCGACGCACCGCGGGTGATCGTGGTGGGAGCCGGGTTCGCGGGGCTGGCCGCGGTGGAGGAGCTGGACCGGGCCGGAGCCCAGGTGCTGCTGATCGACCGCAACGTGTACAGCACGTTCCAGCCGCTGCTCTACCAGGTGGCCACGGGCGGACTGAATCCCGGTGACGTGTCCTACCCGGCCCGGGCGTTCACCCGCCGCCATCGCGCGCGGTTCCGGCTGGGCGAGGTCATCGGGGTAGACCCGGACCGCCGGCAGGTCACGCTCGCGGACGGCGGCCATTTCGACTACGACTACCTGATCATTTCCACCGGGGTCTCCGCGGCCTACTACGGGATCAGCGGGGCCGCTGAGCACAGCCTCGGCCTGTACACCCGCCGCGACGCGGTGGAGCTGCGCGACCACATCATGGCCCGGCTGGAACGGCTGGACATTGCCGGTCCCGGCAAGAGCGTGAACTTCACCGTGGTGGGCGGCGGCGCGACCGGGGTCGAGCTGGCCGGCGCCCTGGCCGAACTTCGCGGCACGGCGCTGGATGCCGCGTTCCCCGAGGTGGACCTGGCGTCGGTGCACATCCGCCTGGTCGAGCAGGCCGGCGCGCTGCTGCTGCCCTTCGAGCCGGGCCTGCGCGAGTACGCGCGCCGTCAGCTGGAGGATCGCGGCGTGGAGGTCCGGATGAACACCGCCATCCGGGAAGTGCGCAGCGACCGGGTCATCCTGGCCGACGGCGAGGATCTGCCCAGCGACGTCACCGTGTGGGCCGCCGGGGTGTCAGCTCCGTCCGGGGTGGCCGGCTGGCAACTGCCGCAGGGCCGTGGCGGGCGCATCCTGACCGCCCCCGACCTGCGGGTGCTCGGCCAGGACCGCATCTTCGCCCTGGGTGACGTCGCGGTGATCGAGGATCAGCCGCTGCCACAGCTGGCGCAGCCCGCGCTGCAGGCCGGACGGCACGCGGCCCGGCAGATCCGGCGGCTCACGGCGGGCCAGCCTGCCCTGCCGTTCGAGTACCGCGACAAGGGCATCATGGCCACCATCGGGCGCCGGTCGGCGGTGGTGGAACTGCCGCACCGGGTGAAGATCCGGGGGACGCTCGCCTGGCTGGCGTGGCTGGGCCTGCACCTGCTCACGCTGCTGGGCAATCGCAACCGCCTCTCCGCCCTGCTCAACTTGTCGTGGCGCTACCTGACCTGGGGCCACGGCGGCGGTGTCATCGTCGGCGACGACCCAGCCTTGTTCCTGGTGGATACCCCGCCCCCGGTGGGTAGTGACCGCGGTCACGAGACAGGCCCTTCCGCGGCCTAGCCATCCCGGGCTGCTTACTATGAAGCATGCCCCCAGCGACTGAGCGATCAGTGGGTCACGTAGGGATCCCTGCCGAAGAAGTGCTGTCGCCGCGGCTGGTGCTGCGACGGGTGCACGCGGATCACGCCGAGGGTATCGCGCTGGCCGTCGGTGCCAGCCTTGACCACCTGAAGCCCTGGATGGCCTGGGCCACCCGGGAAGCGGCGCAGCCGCGGACTCAGCTCATCCGGGTAGCCGAGGCTGACGAGCTTTGGGAGACCGGCTCCGACTTCATCTACTCCATCCTGCTGCCGCCCGACCGGACCGTCATCGGGGAGATCGGCCTGCACCGCCGGGTGGGAGAGGGCGGGATCGAGATCGGCTACTGGATCGACGCCCGGTATTCCGGCCGTGGCCTGGGCACGGAAGCGGCGCGGATGCTGACCGAGGTCTCCCTCGCCCTGCCCGGCGTGACCAGGGCCGAGATCCACTGTGACGAGGCGAACCAGGCCAGCGCGGCCATCCCCCGCAAACTCGGCTACCGCCTTGACCGGATCGACCCGCACCAGCCGGAGGCGCCAGGGGAGCGGGGCCGCCGCATGGTCTGGGTGACGGAAGCCCGGTGAGCGCGGATGACGGTAGCCGGTGAGCGCGGGTAACGGAAGCCCGGTGAGCGGGTGCGGGCCGTGAGCGGAGAGCGGAGCCGGTGAGTGCTGGGCGGGATTGGGTCGCCTGGCATGACTCCTACGACGACCCGCAGTCGCCGCTCGCCCAGCGGCTCAGCGCGGTGCAGGGCCGGATCGTGGAAGCGCTCGATCAGGCCCCCCGGGGGTCGTTGCGGGCGGTCAGCATCTGCGCCGGCCAGGGCCGGGACCTGATCGGTGTGCTTGGCGAGCACCCGCGCGCTGGTGACGTGACCGCGCGGCTGGTGGAGCTGGATCCCCGCAATGCGGACACCGCCCGCCAGCTCGCCACGGACGCCGGGCTGCCCCAGGTCGAGGTGATCACCGGGGACGCGGCGCAGACCAGCGCGTACGCCGGGCTGGTTCCCGCCGACCTGGTGCTGGCCTGTGGCGTGTTCGGCAACATCACGGACGAGGACATCGCCCGGACCATCCGGTGCTGTGCCGGGCTGTGCGCCACGGGCGGCACGGTGGTGTGGACCCGTGGGCGCGGTGAACCGGACCTGATCCCGCAGATCTGCGACTGGTTCGCGGCGGAAGGCTTCGAGCTGGTCGGCGTATCAGAGCCGGGGACCCGCTGGGGGGTCGGCGCGCACCGTTTCGCGGGAACACCCAGGCCGCTGTCCGCGAGTGAGCAGATGTTCAGCTTCGTCGGGCATGACGAGCTGAACCAGGGCCGCGGCAAGAACTAGCTTGGCGCGGCGCGACCGGCCCGCGCCGACTCGGTAAGCCGCGGATCAGCTAATGCGCGAAGATCGGGGCCGGGTTCCGCGCCATCGTGAGCCGGCACTGCCGGGCCTTGACGATGAGTTCGCTGGCAGGAGCCCGGACCGTGGCCGCGCACCGGTGCACGGCCGGACCGCTGCTCCCGAAGACCAGGGCGCAGGCCACCGCCGCGAGCGCCGCGGGAAAGAACAGGATCGCTTTCACCCGGTCGGACGGGCGGGGGATGCGCCGGCGGACCGGCTCCGCACGCCGCGCGATCCAGCTGCCAAGCCGGGTCAGCCTGGCCCGCACTTCTTCGATCCGGGGTATTTCCTCGTCCCAGGTGAGCCTGGTGAAGATGGAGAACAGTGCGGCTAGGCGGGGATCTGAATCCCTCAGCATCCGGTCGATCCGGTCCAGCATCCTTTGCTGACTCGCCGGCAGGCTCACGGCTGATCTCCCATCTGGGGCTTTCCCAGGTCCGGTTCCGCAGCCAAGCACTCCCAACCGGCTCGCGGCCGGGATGTGGCTATAGCGCTCAGGCTACCGGCCGCCGCTGGCCGTCCGCCGGGCACCCGCCTGGTCCGTAATCACAGCGTCAGATACTGACTGCCCTCTGTATCCAGTGATGCGAGAGTTGACACTGATGCCTCGCCCAGCATCGCTAGCTCAGGCGACGTGTGGTTGCGGCTCGGCCGTCCAGGACAGCCCGGATGGCGCGGTCCAGATCAAGGTGCCCGGCTGGGGCTGCTGCAGGCGCCAGGCGGTCGAGCCCTTCATCCGGTGATCGTGGCGGCATCCGCCGGAAATGTTGCAGGGACAGGTGAGACCGCCCTGATCGTAGGGGACCGTGTGATCGAGGTCGCACCGGGACACTGGCCGGCGGCAGATCGGGAACCCGCAGTCCTGATCGCGGACCTCGATGAGGTCCCGCATCCGGTCGGGGATCCGGTATCCGGGGGCAGCGCTGGCGTGTAGGCAGGGGGCGCCGCGATCGCCGTCCACGTGGTCCTCGTCCAGATGACCAACCTCCCGGGCCGCCGCCGCGGCGGCCGTCAGGATGGCCCGCAGAGCGGCAAACAGCTCCTGTGACGTGCCTGATCCTGCGCTCACGTTCGACCCAGCCCAGGCGGCGGGCGGTGGCTCCCCCAGGAGCATGACCGGGTACGGTCACGGTGATCCGCCCGAGTACCCCAGGTCCCGTCACACCAGACCCGACGGCAGGTCCGGGCGGATGAGCATCTGCGCCCGGTGGGGGAGTACCTGACCCCGGAGGATGACCTGCTTTCCGGTGGGGCCGGCCTGGCCAGCGGACCCGGGTCACCGCCATCACCTGACCGCTGGCGTCTGTCACGACGACCCGCCACACACAGGTTGGATCGGCCGCCGCGACCCGCGCTAGTTCCCGTGCGACCGCCGCGGTGATCGGACCCATCCGTGTGAGCTGGCCCGGCTCGTCCCACCAGCCGGCCAGGGTCCGCCAGGACACGTTGAGCTCGGGGCGCCGGATCTTCGTCGTCCCGGTGCCTGCGCCGGGCCATGGGACCTCGTCCGGTATCGGGATCGGTGGCCAGGACCATGTCGGCTCATCCGGCGGGCCAGGCGGCTGGCTGTTGTCGGCCTCGTCATTCCAGGACGGCGGACATTCGCTGCCAGAGTTGACGCCCCCAGGAGTGACGCCACCAGGAGTACTGTCGCCGGTCCCCGTCTCGGAACCAGACTCGCTCCCGGACGAGGTCCCGGACGAGGTCCCGGACGAGGTCCCGGACGAGGTCCCGGACGAGGTCCCGGACGAGGTCCCGGTCCTGGCGCCGCGGCCAGTCTTCCGCTGTGTCCCGCGGCCCGGATCCTCGCCGCAGTCGCCTCCGGGTGCGTCTGGTGCTTCCGTCCCCGGGTCGCATACCACCGCCGTCCGGGGACGCGCCAGGTGGGCCCGGGTTCCCAGGGGGCGCCTGGTCGGGTGGCTGCGGGGAAGTGCCCAGCAGCAGGCCGATGAACACCTGCGCACGCAGCAGGTCGATGCCGCCGCCAGATCCGTTAAGCTTCATCGCTTCGGCCAGGCCGCTGATGCGCGCCCACGCGGCGGAAGCCTGAGCAGCCGGGAGGAAATGCCCGGAGAGGGCCGCGGTTCCGCTGTCCTCGCCGCTCAGTTCTACGCGGGCGTTCTTTTCTGCTTCAGCGCGCCGCCGCTCGGCGGCAGCAGGGTCCACGGAAATCACCGCGCGCTGCAGGGACGCACGAAGCTGGCCGGTGGTCTGGTTTCCCGCGCGGACAAGAACCTTGCGCTCTACCGCTCGGGCCAGGTCGTCGTCGAGCGGAGTGGTCCACAGATCGATGAGCTTGGCCCGCCCCAGGTCGATCGTTCCCTCGCTCAGCGCGGACCAGGTCGCGGGCAGCCTGCGGGACGTGCTGACCGCCAGGTTCATCCACCACTGAGCGGCGCAGTGCGTCAGGGTGAGCGCGAGCGCGACCTCGTTAGGCGCGAACTCCGCGGACAGTTCCCGGGCTGGGTCCCGCTCCAGCTCGGGATCATCCATGACGCCCCGGCGGCGGCCGAGCTCGGCGACCGCGGCCAGTTCCTGCGCCTGGGCCCACGAGGTGAGCTTGCGCCAGCCGGTGATGCTGTTCGACCAAGGCCGCCTCGTCCATCTGGCCTGGCCGGGCCTGACTCAGCCAGGCGGCCAGAGCGGGACCGGGCAGCATGCGAACGTGGCCCGCTATCTCCGAGGCAGGCATCGGCGGGCAGACGGCCGCCTCCGTGGCCCGCAACTCGTCTTCGGCCAGCGCGTCCTCGTCAACCGCGTCCTCGTTCCGGCCGGATCCTCGACTAGCGGATCCTCGGGCTGGCGGGCCGCGGCGGCGGCCGGATCATCGGGGCGCGCCTCGGCGGCGGCCCGATCCTGGGACCGTCGCCCGTCTGCCGGCTGGGAGGCGCCGGGACGGCGTGAATCCAACTCTCCGGCTGGCTGATCTGTGGTTGGACGCGACTTGGCTAAGCGAGCGGGAGCGGCCTTGGCTGGCCGCTCAGGCTCACCCCAGGCGGGCAGGTCCTGGCCCGCACGCGTGCGCCGTAGGCGCTCGCCGGCGGCCAGGACCTCCTCCATCGCGATGTCCCCAGTCCAGCACATGCCCACTCCCCCGTTGGCCGGCGTGGCCGCGCGACCGGAGCGGAATCCGGCGGGTCAGACAACGGCTCTTTCCCTGCGGGTCCAGCTGGCGTGGGACTCACCTCCCGGTCCGGGTGCCGACGAGTCATGAAGGCTCAAGGGCACTCAGCTATGGGAACATACTATCGAATAGTATGACCGCATGGCCATCATTCACATATATATTCGATAACACTTCCTAGCGTGCGATGATGAGCATCCGGATGCCGGGTGCTGAAGGTGGCGTGCCGCGGGCGATGTACACCCCCAGTGCGCCAGAGGGTGTTGACGTGCACGGACACCCCACGTGGAGCCGCCCTCCGCACCAGAGGAAACTCCGGTGCGGAGGGCGGTCAGGTCCCGGGCGCGCGCCGCCATGCCGAGGTTCGGCGGCGCTGTAGTCCAGCGGCGCCGTAGTCCAGCAGCGCCGTAGTCCAGCGGCCGCCCAGGTGAGCAGGAGCTCAGCGAACCTCGCCTACCACTGAGCGGGTGCGAACAGCATGCCCTGCGGGGCCAGTGCCGCGCCGTGGACCGGCACCCGGGTGATGTGCCCGGTCCACGGGTTCAGCACGCCGAGGTAGTTCGCCGGGATAGCCGGGCCCCGGGCATGTGGCCGGGGCGCCGTTGGCGTCGCACGGGGTGACCGCCACGAATACCGAGCCGGGCAGTGAAGTGCCCGCTGATCTCGTCCACCGTGCCCGCGCCGTTGTTGGTCGTGTACAGTGGCCAGCCTGGCTGGTGGCCCACGCGGTGTCGTCCACCGACTGGCTCAGCCGCAACACCAGCAGGGCCGGCTGCCGCACAACGGCGTCGCGGAGGAAGATCTGCTCCTTGTCGCCCTGGCTGGTCAGCATGAAGTCGCCGGCGAACCGGACCGCGCTCGCCGGGACCACCTCGTTGGAGTCCGGGTCGGTGAGCGCCAGACGGACCTGGCCGCGCAGCTCCAGCGTTGGCCACGGTCGCGCGCGCCTCGTCGTAGAACACCGGCCGGATCTGCGCGATCAGGCGGCGCGGGTGGAAGGTGACCTGGTAGGCGGCCGGGTAGGAGGGCTGAGGTGCGGCCGTTCCGGTGGTCCCCGGCGCGGACGCGCTGATCAGCACCCTCCCGTGGAAGATCGAGATGGCGTCGGTGCCGCCCTTGCTGGGCAGCGGCGCGCTGTACGCGTAGTGACGCACCTGGTCCGCAGAGGCCGCCCACGGGTCGATGGTGTAGACGCTGGAGTGCGCGTCCTCGTTCACGGTGGCGATGACCTGGTGGCTGACCGGGTCGGCGGTCAGGCCGTCGCACTTGCCGCGGACGTCCCACTGGCGGACCGGGCGGCCGCTGCGGGTGAACTCCACCACCGTGCTATCCCGGTTGCCGTCCGTGGCCGCCTGCCCCTGGGGCCGACCCCGTTCTGGAACGCGGTGAACAGGTACGGGCCGGCGGCGGTGATGTCGTCGGGCAGGGTGAGCGGGTCCGTGTGGGGCTTGGCCGAGCCGGCTTTGACGAACGTATGCCGCAGGCTGGCTCCGGACAGGATCACCCGCGCGGAAAACCCCGGATGGCCCCCGGAGGCGGCGGCACTGGCCGTGCCGGCGCTGAGCGCAGTGGCGGCACTGGCCGTGCCCGCGCTGAGCGCAGTGGCGGCGATGGCCATGGCGCCCGCGCTGATCGCGCTCAGGGTGATGGTTTTCTTAGCGGCTCGTCGTGCCTTCGGCTTTCTCGCTCTACGGCGGTCGATGGGGAGCATGCGGCCTCTTTCCGGTAACGGGTTCGCCGGCGGGGACGGGGCAGCCCCCACGGCGGGATCGTGCCCTGGGCAAATATGCGTAGTGAATGGATCACCAGGCCTACCGGGCTGACGTGGCACGGCCGCGACCGCAAGCTGGCATCCGGGTGAACGATGAGTAATGCCATCGCAAGGTCCCCCCCCGCCACTGGTTTCCCGCGCGGACGACAACCTTGCGCTCTACCGCTGGTCGCGGGCGGCCGGTTCCCGAGGCCCGCGCGCCACGGTGAGGCTCGACGCGGCCGATGGTTATCCACGGGAGCCGGGTGTTTACATTCCACCGGCCTGAGGGATGATTCCTGACGCCCCCCCGGGTCTCGGAATAGTGGCGACTCAGGGATAGTGAGGGCTGGATATCAATGTGCGACAAGAACCTGCTTAAGAGTCGGATCAGGAGGCTGTGCCGCCCGGTTTCCGGCGTGCTCGTACTAGCCATGGCAGGCAGCCTTTTGCTTGGCGCCTCAACGGTCAGTGCGGCCGACGCCCGCGCAAAACGGCCTCAAGGTATTTATGCCATAACGTTTTCTGCTAATAGCGCCCTCTACCGGCTGAACCTGAGGCGGCACAGGGCGACCCTGGAGGGCCGCACCGGCGTGCCGCTCACCGACGTGGCGGTTCGGGGCAGGACCCTGTACGCGATCAGCTTTACCGACTTGTACTGGCTCAACACGAGGACGGGCGCCCGGCACAAGATCGGGCGGCTTGGCGTCAGCAGCGCCAACGCCCTCGCGACGAGGCCGAAGACGAATACCCTTTATGGCGCAGACCGCACGGGCGACTTGTTCACGATCAATACCCGGACCGGCCGGGCCGCCATCATCGGCAGATTCGGCGGACGGCTCGGTTCCGCGGGGGACCTTACCTTCGCGGACGGCCGCCTGTATGCCACCGTGGACCGGCATGGCTCGAAGTGGTCATTTCTCGCCACGGTCAACATCCGGACAGGTGCCGCGAACCTTATCGGGCCGACGGGCTACCGCGATGTCTACGGACTCGTCACCAGAAATGGCGCCATCTACGGTGCGACCTTCAGCGGAAAGTTCCTCGCCATTTGCCGCACAACGGGGCGGGGCAGGGTGATCTGGAACGAGGGCATCGCCGTCGGCGGGCTGGCGGCACCTTCATCATCGAGGGGCTGGCGGGCCCCTCGGGCCGTCTGCTGAGCCAGGCCGCCCGGCCCACCAGTCCTGGCTCCGACGCCCCGGCCTGCCCGCCCCGGCCTGCCGCCCCGTCCTGAACGCCCCGGCCTGCCCGCCCCGGCCTGCCCGCCCCGGCCTGCCCGCCCCAGCCTGAACGCCCCGTCCTGGATGCCCCAGCCCGGTCGCTACCCGGCCCGGTCGCCCCGGCCCGGGCCGGGTAGCGATCACTGTCCAAACCCCGCCTGAAGTGTTCGATAGGGCAGTGATTAGGTAGTGGTAGGCAAGGCCGGCCGCTCCGCGAGAGGATACGAGCATGGGCGCGCGTACCTGGATCGAGTCCTGGCCCGTCTACCGGCAGCTGACCGGGACGGACCCGCTCGGCATTGGCGCGGCCACCAAGAGCGCCCGCACCGAGGCCCTCCGGCCCCGGACCGCCACCGCCGACAAGGTCGTGAAGTCGGTCTGCCCGTACTGCGCGGTCGGCTGCGGCCAGAACATATTCGTCAAAGACGAGAAGGTCGTCCAGATCGAGGGCGATCCGGATTCCCCGGTCAGCCGCGGCCACCTGTGCCCCAAGGGCTCGGCCAGCCTGCAGCTGACCACCGGTGACGCCCGCCAGTACCAGATGCTGTACCGCCGCCCGGGCGGCACCGAGTGGGAGGCGCTGGATCTGGACACGGCGATGGACATGATCGCCGACCGGGTCATCGACGCCCGCCGCAAGGGCTGGCAGTCCACCTACGAGGGCCGCCGGACCAGGCGCACGATGGGCTTCGCCAGCCTGGGCGGCGCGACCCTGGACAACGAAGAGAACTACCTGATCAAGAAGCTGTTCACCGCGCTGGGCGCGATCCAGATCGAGAACCAGGCGCGGATATGACACTCCTCCACAGTTCCCGGTCTGGGAACTAGCTTCGGCCGCGGCGGCGCGACCGGTTTCCAGCAGGACCTGGCCAACGCCGACTGCATCCTGATCGAGGGCTCGAACATGGCCGAGGCCCACCCGGTCGGCTTCCAGTGGGTCATGGAAGCCAAGAAGCGCGGCGCGACGATCATCCACGTTGACCCGCGGTTCAGCCGGACCAGCGCCGTCGCCAACCTGCACGTGCCGATCCGGGCCGGGGCGGACATCGCGTTCGTCGGCGGGCTGATCAACTACGTGCTGCAGAACGAGAAGTACTTCGACGAATACGTGCGGGCGTACACGAACGCCCCGGTGATCATCACTGACGAATTCGAGGACACCGAGGACCTCGACGGGCTGTTCTCGGGGTTCGACGCCGAGAACCGGGTCTACGACCAGGAGAGCTGGCGCTACCAGGGGGGCGAGGTGGCGCCCGCCAGCGGCGCCCGGGGCATGGAGCCGGGCCGCAAACGGCAGGTGCGGCAGGCGGCCCGCGGCGAGGCGCACGGCTCGGGGGGCGCGGAAGCCCACCCCGACCCGGACCGGGACGACACGCTGCAGCACCCGCGCTGCGTGTTCCAGATCCTCAAGCGGCACTTCGCCCGGTACACGCCGGAGGTGGTGGCCGAGGTGGCCGGGGTACCCGAGGAGCAGTTCCTCAAGGTGGCCCGGCTTATCACGAAGAACTCGGGACGGGACCGGACCACCGCGTTCGTATACAGCCTGGGCTGGACCCAGCACACCGTGGGCGTGCAGTACATCCGTACGGCTGCGATCCTGCAGACGCTGCTGGGCAACATGGGCCGGCCGGGGGGCGGCATCATGGCCCTGCGCGGGCACGCCTCCATCCAGGGCTCGACCGACATCCCGACCCTGTTCGACCTGCTGCCCGGGTACCTGCCGATGCCGTTCGCGCACGGCGACGACGACCTGGACAGCTATGTGCAGGACGAGAGCGTGCCGAACGGGTTCTGGGCCAACACCCGCGACTACATGGTCAGCCTGCTGAAGGCCTGGTGGGGCGACGCCGCCACCGCCGGCAACGACTTCTGCTACGACTACCTGCCCCGGCTGACGGGCAGCCACAGCACCTACGAGACGGTGCTGGCCCAGATGGAGGGAACCTGCACGGGGTACTTCCTGTTCGGCCAGAACCCCGCGGTCGGCTCGGCCAACGCACGGATGCAGCGGATGGGAATGGCCAACCTGGACTGGCTGGTGGTCCGCGATCTGGTGATGATCGAGAGCGCCACGTTCTGGCAGAACGGCCCGGAGATCGAGACCGGCGAGATGCGCACCGAGGACATCAAGACCGAGGTGTTTTTTATGCCCGCGGCGGCGCACACCGAGAAGAGCGGCAGCTTCACCAACACCCAGCGGATGCTGCAGTGGCACCATACGGCGGTCGAACCGGCCGGTGACGCGCGCAGTGACCTGTGGTTCGCCTACCACCTGGGCCGGCGCATCCGGGAGAAGCTGGCCGCCGCGGCCCGCGAGAAGGCCGCGGACGCCGAAACCATCCTGGGCGAGGCCGAGGCCCTGGAGATGGACCGCCCGATCCTGGATCTCACCTGGGACTACCCGACCGAGGGCTCACAAGACGACCCGGTCGCCGACGCGGTCCTGGCCGAGATCAACGGCTGGGACGCTGACGGCCAGCCGCTCTCCTCCTACACCCAGCTCAAATCCGACGGCTCGACCGCAGCGGGCTGCTGGATCTACTGCGGCGTCCGCGCGGACGGGGTGAATCAGTCCGCCCGCCGCAAGCCCGGCCGGGAGCAGAACTGGGTCGCCAACGAGTGGGGCTGGGCCTGGCCGGCCAACCGGCGGGTGCTCTACAACCGGGCCTCGGCCGACCCGGACGGCAAGCCGTGGAGCGAGCGCAAGGCCCTGGTCTGGTGGGATGAGGAGAACGGCAAGTGGACCGGGCACGACATCCCGGACTTCGTCGGCGACCGCCCGCCGTCCTACCGGCCGCCGGACGGCGCCACCGGGGTGGCGGCGATCTCCGGCATCGACCCGTTCATCATGCAGGCCGACGGCAAGGCCTGGCTGTTCACCCCGGCCGGCCTGGTGGACGGGCCGCTGCCCGCGCACTACGAGCCGCAGGAATCCCCGCTGCCCAACCTGCTCTACCGCCAGCAGCACAACCCGGTCCGCGAGATTCTCGCGCACCCGCAGGACCGGTTCCAGCCCAGCGGCGCCGAGCCCGGGTCGGAGATCTTCCCGTACGTGAGCACCACCTACCGGCTCACCGAGCACCACACGGCGGGCGGGATGTCGCGGTTCCTGCCGTACCTGGCCGAGCTGCAGCCCGCGTTCTTCTGCGAGGTGTCGCCCGAGCTGGCGGCCGAGCGGGGGCTGGAGCACATGGGCTGGGCGACGATCATCACCGCGCGGAACGCGATCGAGGCCCGGGTGATGGTCACCCGCCGGATCAAACCGCTGCGCGCGGGCGGCCGGACCGTGCATCAGGTCGGCCTGCCCTGGCACTGGGGCCCGAACGGCCTGACCACCGGGGACGCGGCCAACGAGCTGTCCCATCTGTCCCTGGACCCGAACGTGCACATTCAGGAGGTCAAGGCGCTGGCGGTCGACATCCAGCCCGGCCGCCGGCCGCGCGGGCCGGCGCTGCGCGACCTCATCCGTTCCTACCAGCAGCGGGCCGGCATCACCGATGAGACTGGGACGCAGGCATGACCGCACAGGCAAATTCACAGTCAAATTCACAGTCAAATTCTCCGCAACGAAAACCATCCGCCCTGGCTCCCCTCGCCCCGCCGGATGATCCGGCGGCGCACGCGGGCTTCGGGGAGCACCCGCCCCGGATGGGCTTCTTCACCGACACCTCGGTGTGCATCGGCTGCAAGGCCTGCGAGGTGGCCTGCAAGACATGGAATGAGGTCCCCGAGGACGGGATCAACCTGCTCGGCATGTCCTACGACAACACCGGTGGGCTGGGTGCCTCCACCTGGCGGCACGTGGCGTTCATCGAGCAGATCAAGCGCCCGGGGGATGCGGTCCCCGGGCGCCCGGGTGATGCCGGCGAGTCGGTGCTCATGGAGTCGGTGCTCACGGAGTCGGTGCTGGGGGAGTTCTCCGCGGACGGGTCCCGCTGGCTCATGGCCAGCAACGTGTGCAAGCACTGCACCGAGTCAGCCTGCCTGGATGTGTGCCCGACCGGCGCGCTGATGCGTACCGAGTTCGGCACGGTCGTGGTCCAGTCGGACGTCTGCAACGGCTGCGGGTACTGCGTTCCGGCCTGCCCGTTCGGGGTCATCGAGCGGCGTGAGGGGGACGGCCGGGCCTGGAAGTGCACGCTGTGCTACGACCGGATCGGCGACGGGCTGGAGCCCGCCTGCGCCAAGGCCTGCCCCACCGAGTCGATCCAGTTCGGGCCCGTGGATGAGCTGCGTGCGCGGGCCCAGTCGCGGGTCAGCGAGCTGCACGAGGCGGGAGAGTCCGGCGCCCGGCTCTACCTGGAGAACACCGGCGATGGCATCGGCGGCGGCGGGGCGTTCTTCCTGCTCCTGGACGAGCCGGAGGTGTACGGGCTGCCGCCGGACCCGGTGGTCACGACGCGGGACCTGCCCCGGATGTGGCGGCATGTGGCCGCGGCGGCAGGCGCCCTGCTCGCGGGCGGCCTGATCGCGGCGCTGCGACGGGATCTGCGCCCATGAGCCGGGCCGGGGGACCCGGGGCGGGCGGAGCCGGCCGGCCGAGGGGAACGGCGCCCCGGGTGGCACGGTCCGGGGTGGCACGGTCCGGGGTGGCACGGTCCGGGGTGGCACGGTCCTGGGTGGCACAGTCCGGGGTGGCACAGTCCCGGGTGGCACGGTCCCGGCCCTGGCGGCGCGCATGCGTGAGCGGTTCGGCGTGCACGGCCGCGGCCAGCATGAGCGGGCCCGGGCAGGCAGCCGGCCCGCGGACGTGCAGGACGCGGCACCGCACCGCGGCGGCAGCCAAGGTGGCCACGGCCACGGGGGGCGCCCTGGCCGCGGCGGGCGCGGCGGCGAGCAGCTCGTGGTGCCGCGGGCCCGGCCGGACTCCTACTACGGCAAGCCGATCATCAAGCCGCCGGTCTGGCGGTCCCCGGAAGTCCCCGGTTACCTCTTCCTCGGCGGGCTGGCCGGCGCCTCCTCGGTGCTGGCCGGCTTCGCCCAGGCGGCCGGCAACCACCGGCAGGCCAAGGCGTCGAAGATCGCCGCGCTGGGCGCCATCGGGCTGTCCGGGGTGGCCCTGGTGGCCGACCTCGGCCGCCCGGAGCGGTTCGTGAACATGCTGCGCGTGGTCAAGGTCACCTCGCCGATGAGCGTCGGCTCGTGGCTGATCTCCGCGTTCGGGGGTGCGTCGGCGGCGGCGGCCGCCTGCGCGGTGACCGGCCGGCTGCCGAAGGCCGGGGCCGCCGCGACCGCCGGCGCGGCGCTCGTCGGCCCGACCATCTGCACGTACACCGCCGCGCTGATCTGCGACACGGCGGTGCCCGCCTGGCACGACGCGCACCGGGAGATGCCGTACCTGTTCGCCGGGTCGGCCGCCAGCGCCGCGGGCGGCCTGGGCATGATGATGGTGCCCATCGAGGACGCCGGGCAGGCCGTCCGGTTCGCGGTCCTGGGCGCGGCCACCGAACTGACCGCGAAGAGCCTGCTGCTCAGGCGCCTGGGGGAGATCGCCGATCCCTACCAGAGCGGCCGGCCCGGACAGCTGATGGAGGTGGCCGAGGTCCTCACCACTGCGGGGCTGGCCGGGGCGGTGCTGGCCGGCCGGAGCCGGACGGCCATCATGCTGTCCGGCGCGGCGCTGGTGGCTTCCTCCGCGCTGACCAGGTTCGGCATCTTCGAAGCGGGCATGGCCTCGGCCCGCGACCCGAAGTACACCGTCGGCCCCCAGCGTGAGCGCCTGGCCGCTAAGGAGCGGGAGCAGGTCCCTTAGGTGCAGGATCTCCGGCGGACTGCGCTGGCTCGGGGTCGCTGACGTCCCGGACGGGCGCCCCCACGATCCGGGTCTCGATCTCCTGCTCGGGGCGGCGCGCCTGGATGCGTGCGTATATGTCGAAGGCACGGACATCCTGCGGGGTGAACGGGGGCGGCGCCAGGCTGCGCGGCCACAGCCGCCGCACGCTGACCACGTTGGCCTCCACCGCGTAGAGGGTGAACTGGGCCTGCAGGTAGAGCCAGGCGAGCAGGCCGAGGACCACGGCGAACACGCCGTAGGTCGATGAGCTCTTGGACACGGTGTGGGAGACCAGGTAGGTGCCGAGCAGCTGGAGGATCTGCCACACGATCGCGGACAGCACCGCTCCGGGCAGCATCTGCCGGGCCTTGATCTCGGGCTGCACGGCCAGCCGGAACCCGAGCCAGAACACTCCCACGTTCAGCACGCAGCGAGACCAGCACGGTGCCGACCTGGGCGGCGGTCCCGCCGAGCACGCTGGCGCTGGCGCCCGCCAGCCCGGACAGCAGGGTCGTGGCCAGCAGGCCGATGCCCACGGCCAGGATCATGGCCAGCTGCTTCAGCAGCGACCACGGGAAGCCCGCACGCCGGGACAATGGCACGCCCCACACCGTGTTCAGCGCGTTCTGGGCGGCGGCGGCCACGCCCCGGGCGCCGAAGAAGGTCAGCACGATCCCGATCACCAGGGCCACGCCGGTACCGCTCACCGTATGCCCCTGCGCCTGGTGCTTGAGCTGGTCCCCGATCACCGGGAAATGGACGAAGGCCGAGTCGAGCACCTTGGTCTTGAGGGTCGGGTCGTGGGCCAGGACGATGTCCAGCACGGTGACGAACACCAGCAGCAGCGGGAACAGCGAGGCGAACCCGTAGTAGGCGATGAGCGCGGCGAGGTTCCCGGCCTGGTCGTCGCCGAACTTCTTCCAGACGGCGATGGGGAAGGCCAGCCACGGCCTGCCCTGCTGCAGCCGGTCGAGCGCGGCGATCAGCTTTTTCACGGCATTCATCGAGCCTGACTACTACCCCGCAACCAGCGATTTAACAGGGACGCCAATGAACAGGGAACGCCGGTCAGGACGGCCGGAGCGTGGCCACCAGGTAGGCCACCCCGAACGGGTCGCCCGCGTACGGAACCTCCACGGACAGGCCCGTGCACCCCTCCAGCGCACCGGCCAGGACCTGCCAGGCGGGGCGGCCGGTGGCCATCAGCTCGCGGGCCAGGCCGGGATCGAGGTCCAGCAGGGCGCGGGTATCGCCGGCCCGCACGGCCCGCTCCACCTCAGCGTCGAAGGCGTGGGCCCGCTCGTCGAAATACCCGGGCGCCCGGGGCCCGCGCCGGGCGCTGCCGTCGCCGATCACCAGCAGCGCGACGCGGGCGTCGTGTCCCGCCAGGTCCGCACCCAGCTTCCGGCAGCCGGCCGCCGGCTCGTCCGCGCTGACCGACCAGATCAGCCGCTCCCCGGCGTAACCCGCCTGGTCCAGCAAGTAAGCCCCGATCCCCGGGGCGAGCGGCAGGACCGGCTCGGCCGCGCGCCCTCCCCGCCAGGGCCGGCGGGGACAGGGGTGGTCACCCGCGGGCCGCCGAACGCAGCCACGTTCAGCCGCCCGTCAGCCGGCCACGGGGCGGTCGCGGTCCCGGGGCCGACCACGGCGACCACGGCGGGCCGGTCCCGCAGCAGCGCAGCGACCGCGCCGGCGCACGCGGCGCGCAACTCGGGCAGCACCGGGTCGGCGCCGGTCAGCTCGCGGACGAGCAGCGGCGGCCCGGGGCAGAGCGCCGCACTGGTAATCACGGTCGCATCAGGCCAGCCCGCGGACGGTCCGGGCGGGAGGCCGCTCACCCTGGATCGCCGACACCATGGCCAGGACTTCCCGGGTCTGGGGACCTGGTGCACCCGGAACACGCGGGCGCCCAGCCAGGCGCAGATGGCCGTAGTGGCCAGGGTCCCGGTCACCCGCCGGTCCGGGGGAGCGTCCAGCGTCTCCCCGATGAAGTCCTTGTTGGACAGCGACACCAGTACCGGCCAGCCAGTCGCCACCATCTCGCCCAGCCGCCGGGTGACCTCCAGCGATTGCCAGGTGTTCTTGCCGAAGTCGTGCGCCGCGTCGATCAGGATCCGGGCCGGATCCACGCCCGCCGCCGTGGCGCGGGACGCCTGGGCCAGGGTGCGGTCCAGGACGTCGGCCATCACGTCCTCGTAGGCAACCCGGAACGGCCGGGTCCGGGGGGCCTGGTCACCGGCGTGCGCGCAGATCAGGCCGGCGCCGAACTCGGCGGCCACGGCGGGCAGTTCCGGGTCCTGGCCGCCCCAGGTGTCGTTCAGCAGGTCCGCGCCGGCCTGGCAGGCTTCCCGGCCGACCTGGTGGCGCCAGGTGTCCACGCTGATGACCAGGTCCGGGTAGGCGGCGCGGGCCGCGGCCACGAACGGCACGGTCCGGCGGATCTCCTCGGCCACGTCCACCGGGGCGCCGGGGGCGGCGGCCACCCCGCCGATGTCGAGGATGTCGGCGCCCTCGGCGACCACGGCGTGCACCCGGGCCATGGCCGCGTCCTCGTTCCAGGTCGCGCCCCGGTCGTAGAAGGAGTCGGGGGTGCGGTTGACGATGCCCATGACCAGCCGCTGGTCGGGGGCGAAGGAGTGCCTGCCGAGCCGGAGGTCCCGCTGGGCGGTCCCGGCGGTCACCTCACGCCGCCTTCGCTGTCGCCCTGCCCTCTCACCATGACCGGCCTTTCATCCTGACCGCGGCCTCTCCGTGACCATGGCCTGGCGGTCGCGACGGCTTCCCCGTGACCATGGCCTGACGGTCGCCACGGCCTCATCGTGACCATGGCCTGATCGTGACCACGGGGGGCCGTTCGTGGGTGGGGATGGCCCGGGACCGTGGCCGCACCCCGCCGCCCTCCCGGACGAACTGGTGCAGCTCCCGGCCGGGCGGTTCCGGGTGATCCCGCCGGGCTTCCGCGACGACCAGCAGTTCCGCGGCCATCAGGGCCAGGTCGTGGTCGGCTTGGTGGCGGTGCGCCCGGGAGCCCAGGTCCACCTGGGCCAGCGCATCCAGGCCGTAGCGGGTGAAGGTGTCCAGCAGCGTGGACAGCTCCACGCCGTAGCCGACCGGGATGCTCAGCGACTCCATCAGCCCGCGCCGGGCCGCCCACTCCCCGGCCAGCGGCTGGACCACCCCGGCCAGCTGCGGCCACCACAGGCTGAGCAGCGGGCGGGCCACCAGCTCGGTCACCCGGCCGCCCTCCGTCGAGGTCGATCCGTCCCGCTCGGTCCGGACCCGCTCGTAGAACCCCTTGACCAGCTGCACCTGTGGGTCAGCCAGCAGCGGCGCGACCAGCCCGGTGACGAAGTGAGGCCCCCAGCGGGTCAGGTCGGCGTCCACGAAGACCAGCAGATCACCGTCGGTGACCAGCAAGGACTTCCACAGCGCCTCGCCCTTGCCGGCGTAGGAGCCGAGCGCGGGGGCGATGTCACGGGCCCGGTGCACGATGGCGCCGGCCCGCTCCGCAGCCTGGGCTGTCTCGTCGGTGGAATCGGAGTCGACCACGACGATCTCGTCCACCAGCGGCGTGTCCACCAGCGGCGTTCCTACCAGCAGGGCCTGCCGCAGCGTGCCCACCACGCGGCCCACCGTGCGTTCCTCGTTCCGGGCCGGGATCACCACGCTGATCCGCGTGCCAGCGCGGCGCTTGGCCTCGACCAGCCGTTCGGGCGGCCAGTCCTGCCAGCGCGTGGTCTGCCGCTGCAGCCACGTCCTGGCCTGGTCCTGCATCCCCGGGACGGTTCCCGGCACGCTACCTGGCGGCACGACCGGCATGCTACCCGCTAGTCACCGGCAGCCCGCCGCTCCGCGGCCTCCTGCGAGTGGCGTGGCGTGCACGGCGCGCCTGGTCGCCAGCTGCCCGCGCCGACCGGTACTCTCCTGCGATCGCGCTTCCGGGCGATGTCGGCGCGTGGTCAAGGGAGGCATTCCCGCGTAAGTGGGCATGATTACTGGTGTGGTCCACGGGGCAACCGTGACCACGGGTCGGACGTCTAGGAAAGTGGTCGGAAACCTTACTAAGGGTCGCGCTGTCGGCGTCAGCGTTCCGCGTGCGCGCGGCATGGCTGGCGGCCAGCCATTGAGGACGGACAAGCGAGGAATCGCCATGAGGCGAAGAGTGGCAGGATGGCTGAGCACCGCAGGGGTGGCCGCCGTGGTGGGCGCGTCAGTGGTCAGCCAGAGCGGCATGGCGGGCGCGGCGGTGACGTCGCCGGTGGCCCGCAGCACCCCGGCGGAGGCCTCGGGGTACGTGCCGCCGAAGGGTCCCCTGGACTACGGCATGCGCGGCCCGGCGGTGCGGCGACTGCAGGAACGGCTGGCCTACCTGCACTACTACCCGGGCACGATCGATGGTCAATTCGGCCAGGACACGCTGGAGGCTGTGTGGGCGTTCAAGGAAGTCCAGGGCATCCAGACCGCCGTCGCCCCCAATGACGTCACCGGGAAGATGAAGCGGGCACTGGTCCACCCCAGGCAGCCCATGGTGCTCGTGCCCAAGGGCGGCAGCTGGCGCATCGAGGTCCACCAGAGTCTGGGCTACCTGGTGCTGTACCGGCACAACGTGCCCGAGCTGATCAGCCACATCTCCCCGGGGGGCGGCTACTACTATCCCTGCGGCGGCGATCCGAGTGTCACCTGCGGTCCCGCGATCACCCCGGACGGGAACTTCCGGGCGCACTGGTTCGCCAGCGGCTGGGTGAAGGTGCCGCTGGGGACCATGTATAACCCGGTGTTCTTCATCGGCGGGGCGTACGCCATCCACGGTGACATCCCGGTTCCGCTCGCGGCGGTTTCGCACGGCTGCGTGCGCATCCCGATGGACATCGCCGCCTTCTTCCACCGGCTGGTGCACGTCAACGAGACCAACGGCACGCCCATCTACATCCGGGGCCACGTCCCCGGGACCTGATCCGCGCCATGGCTTGCGTGACCACGCGGCCCCCGTCCTGGTACCAGGACGGGGGCCGCGTGGCCGGGGGCCGTGCCCGCACCCGTGCCTGCACCCAGGCCCGTACCCGTGCCCGGCGATGGCCGCGCTGGCGAGGCAGGCCGGCAGATGGTGTGGTGCTGGTAAAGGAAAGGTAGGGCGCTCGGGGCCCATGGCATCCTGACAGCGTGGCATCACCTCAGATCCGCGGGGCCGGGTCAGCGTCTCCGCTCAATACGCTGCTAGCAAGGTCCCGCAGATCACGGTGTATTCTCGATCATCAAGATCCTGAGCACCGCGATGGGTGAGGCCCTCTCCGACTTCCTGGCCTTCCGGTACGGCGCAGTGGTGGCCGGGACGGTGGCACGGTGGCGATCGTGCCGCGCTGGTGCTCCAGTTCCGCGTCCGCCGCTACATGGCCTGGGTGTACTGGTTCGCGGTGGCCATGGTCGCGGTGTTTGGCACGATGGCCGCCGACGGCATGCATATCGAGCTCGGCGTGCCTTACACCGTGTCCACCGTGTTCTTCGCCGTCTGCCTGGCCGTGGTCTTCGCGGTCTGGTACGCGGTGGAGGGGACGCTGTCCATCCACAGCATCTACACCCCGCGCCGGGAACTCTTTTACTGGGCCACGGTCATCGCCACGTTCGCGCTCGGCACGGCACTCGGCGACCTGACCGCGACGACCCTGGGGCTGGGTTACCTGGCCTCGGGGCTCCTGTTCACCGTGCTCATCCTGCATCCCGGCGGTCGGGTACTGGAAGCTCCGGATGAACTCGATCTTCGCCTTCTGGTTCGCCTACGTGCTGACCCGCCCGCTCGGCG
>CAVQEM010000039.1:0-228123 GCA_963711485.1 uncultured Actinomycetes bacterium | reverse complement strand
CAATCCGGGCACCGATATCGAGGTCATCGACCGCGGCGCGTACGTCCGCGTGCAGGGCGAGGACCGGATCACGGTGACCGAGCAGACTCTGCGCCGTTACCTGGGCGCCGACTTCGAGATCGCGTCGTTCGGCTCGATGATGTCGGCCTTCAGCGGCCGGGCCATCACGAGCAGTGATGCCATCACGTGGGAGGCCTTCGGCCGGGCCCGCGGCGCGGCCCCCAGGAGCGAGAACGAGGTACCGGCATGACCGAGACCCCCGCGCGCAAGCCCCGCCCGCGCCGGACCTTCAGCGCGTTCGGCGACGTGCGCAAGATGCCCAGCGAGTACGAGATCGTCACGCACAAGCAGAACTGGACGCTGCGCTCCGGCCGCGCCGCGGCGTTCGAGCAGAACCCCTCTTCCGCGCCCAACCTGTGGTTCCTCACCTACCGGGACAACTCGCCGCTGCAGGCGGGGGACTGGGACGGGTACCGCGACCCGGACGCGCTCACCTACCGGGCCTACGTCGGCCTCCAGGCCGATGCGGAGGCCAAGGTCCAGGGGGCGCTGGAGGCGCACGCCGACGCGGGCTCGGACGCGGCGCTGTCCGCGGGGTCGGTGGCGCTGCTGGCTCACCTGCTGACCCCGTCGCGCTACCTGTGCCACGGCTTCCAGCAGGTGGAGGCCTACGTCGGCTACATGGCCCCCAGCTCCTACATCACCAACGCCGCGGGCTTCTCGACCGCCGATTTCCTGCGCCGGGTGACCACGATCGCCTACCGCACCCGTGAGCTGCAGATCGCCTGGCCGGACTCGGGGATCGGCTCCGCGGAACGGTCGCTGTGGGAGGGGGACGCGGGATGGCAGCCCGCCCGTAAGGCCGTCGAATACGCGCTGGCCAGCTACGACTGGGGCGAGGCGTTCACCGCGCTCAACCTGGTCCTGGCCCCGACCCTGGACGACGTGCTGCTCACCCAGCTCGGCCAGGTGGCCAGGGCCAACGGCGACGACCTCACGTGGCTGCTCACCTCGTTCCTGGCGGCTGACGCCCAGCGGCGCGGCCGCTGGAGTCGCCGGCTGGCGGAGTTCGCGGTCACGCAGCGGGAGGAGAACCGGGGCGTGCTCGGCCGGTGGATCACGCGCTGGTCGTCGCTCGCCGACGACGCCGCGCACGGGCTGGGGCAGTTCCTGGAGTCGCTGCCAGAGCAGGGGAGGTCCGCCGGCGAGGTCGCGGCGCACGCCCGCGCGGCCCGGGAGGGCTTCCTGGCCCCGCTGCTCGATCCGGCGACTGATCCGGCCACTGATCCGGCCACCGGGGCGGGCGCTGAGGCGGCCGCGGGGAGGGCCTGACCGTGGAGGGCGCCCGGACCGCGCAGCCTGCCCAGGCCACCCAAACGGCGCAGGCTAACCAGCCCGCGCAGTGGCGCGAGACGATCAACCTCGACGAGCTGTGGGAGGGCGACATGACCTCCGTGACCGTCGAGGGCGAGAACGTGCTGCTCATCAACGTGGGCGGGCAGGTCCGCGCCTACGCCAACACCTGCCCGCACCAGGCCGGGCCGCTGGACGAGGGCGACTTCGACGGCGAGACGCTGATCTGCGCCCGGCACCTGTGGGAGTTCGACGCGGACACGGGCTGCGGCATCAACCCGGACAACGCCCGGCTGACCGTCTTCGGCTGCCAGGTCGGGGACGACGGCACGATCCGGGTGGATATCGGCCGGTGAATGAGTCCGTGACGCTCAGCGCCGAGCTGCGGGTGGACGAGGACCAGGTCCGGCTGGCCGAGCCGGACGGGCGGGCGGCGCTGCAGGCCATCATGGGCCTGGACGCGGTCCAGGCCCAGGCCCGGCTGCGGTTCGGCCCCGGCCGGACCTGCGAACCGGTGGCCCGGCTGCTCGACCGCGTCATCGTCCGGGCGGAGCAGGCGGGGCTCAGCCCGGCGCGGCTCATCCTGGTGGCGGGCCGGGTCGAGTCCGGGGAGGACATCGTCCGTGTCCGCCGCAAGGCGCACGGCACCGCGGACTGGATCGCCAGCCCGACGTGCCGGGTGGCCATGACGTTGCGGCCCGCCGGGCTGCATGCCAGCCCGGGGGAGGATTCCGCCGGTCAGCCGTTCGGGGGCGAAGGGCATACCGCGGGGGCGCCCGCCGACGGGATGCCTGCGGGCGAGGCTTCTGCGGGCGAGGTTTCTGCGGGCGAGGCGGGTGCCGCCGGGGGGCCCGCGGCCGCTGGGCCGGGGCCCGCGGCGCCAGCCGACGCGCGGGCGATGGCGGTCCGCGAGGCCCTGCTCGAGGTCATCGACCCCGACCTCGGCGTCAACATCGTCGACCTCGGGTTCGTCCGCCGCGTCGAAGTGCAGGACCGGACCGCGGTCATCACGATGACGCTGACCTCCGCGGCCTGCCCGCTGACCAGCATCATGGAAGACCAGATCCGGGTGGAGCTGGCCGGGCTCGGTGACATCACCGGCTTCCAGGTCAACTGGGTGTGGCTGCCGCCCTGGCGGCCCGCCGACATCACCGGCAGCGGGCGCGATCAGCTGCGCGCGATCGGATTCTCCCTGTAGTCCCTGGTCACCCCGGGCCCGCGCCGGCGTTGGCGGGACGCGCCGCGCATCGCGTTGCCGATGACCTGGTCCCGCGCTGGATCAGCCGGGATGCGGCGGGTCGGCCGGTCCTCGCCCGGCGGACCGGGGGAGCGGCGCGGTGAAACGGGCCAGGACGAAGGCGGCGGCGATCAGGATGCCCGCGATCGTGAGGCTGCGCAGGACCCCGACCTGGTCGGCGAGGAAGCCGATGGCCGGTGGCCCGGCGAGGAAGGCCAGGTAGCCCAGGGACGCGGCGGTGCTGACCCGCGGAGCCGCGTACCGGGGATCGTCGGCGGCCGAGCTGAGCCCGACCGGGAACCCCAGCGACGTCCCCAGCCCCAGCAGCACGGCGCCGGCCAGCGCGACCGGCAGGAACGCTCCGAACACGATCATGAGGCAGGCCGGCCAGGGCGGTGGCGGCGCAGACCCGCAGCACGCGGACCCGGCCGTAGCGGTCGATGAGCCGGGGGCCGAACCAGCGTCCTGCCGTCATCGCGGCCAGGAACAAGGCGAACGCCAGGGTGCCCAGGGCGGCCGGCACGTGGTAGCCGTCGATGACCCCGAGGCTGAGCCAGTCGTTCCCGGTTCCCTCGGTGAACGCCATGCAGAGCACGAACAGGCCGATGAGCAGGGTCCGCGGATCGGTCCACGCGTCCAGCGCCCGGCGCCGCGAAGTCCCGGCGGCCTCGTGCTCGGTGGTGCGGCTGGAGGGCAGGAACTGGCGGGCGGCGATCGGCACGGCCACGGCGACCGCCAGTGTGGCCGCGATCAGGTGCACCGTGACCGGCACCTGAAACACGACCATGACCGCCCCGACACCGGCCCCGGCCACGGTGCCGATGCTCCACCCGGCGTGGAACCTGGGCAGGATGGCCCGGCCAAGCGCGCGCTCCACCGCCGCGCCTTGCACGTTCATGGCCACGTCCCAGGCCCCGTTGCCGAGGCCGAAGAGGAACAGCCCGGCCGCCACCTCGGGGATGCCCGGCCAGCCGCAGCCGGCACCCGGCCGCGACGACGAGCATCCCGGCCGCGGCGGTCCAGCACATCGAGATCACCGTGCGGATCTCGCCGATCCAGCCGATCAGCAGCCCGGACAGGGTCGTCCCGAGGGCCGAGCCGACCGCGGCCGACAGCAGCACCAGCCCGAGGACCCCCGGGCCCACTCCCAGCTCCGCGCGGACCTGGGGGATCCGGGAGGCCCAGCTGGCAAAGATGAAGCCCGCGCTGAAGAAGACGGCGTAGACAGCATTCCTCGCGTTGCGGACCGTGGGATCTTCCCCGACGGGCACGCTCGGCCGGCTGCGGCGACCCTCATGAAGTGCGGATCCGGGCCAGCCGGGGCTCGCGGGCGGGGAAGCTCCCCGACTGGCCACGTTGATGGCCAGGCCGGGAATCCATAGGGCCAAGTCTCGCATAACGCCCGGCGTGCGGCCCGGAGCGGGCGAGGCCGCGGGCGCCCGGGGGCCTGGCGATCACGCCGCTAAGTCAGGCCGGCCCGAATCCTATGGTGCAGGCTGGGGAGGTGAGCATCCCGTTTCCGTCGCCCACCATCCCGGTGCGGTCACGCGCCGAGGTCTTCCTCGGCTATCTCGACTTTTTCCGTTCCCGGCTGGTCAGCAAGCTGGAGGGCCTGCCCAGCGGTGAACTGCGCCGCAGCCGGCTGCCCTCCGGCTGGACACCTCTCGGGTTGCTGAAGCACCTCACCTTCGTGGAGATGCGGTGGCTCGAATGGGGCTTCGAAGGCCGCGATGTCCCGGATCCCTGGGGTGACAGCCGTGATGACCGCTGGTACGTCGGACCGCAGGAGACACTCGCCGGGCTGGCCGCGGCCCTGCACGCCCAGGCCGCGCGGACCCGGGCCATCGTGGCGTCCCATGATCTGGCTGAGATCGGCCAGCCGGGCGCGCGGTGGGACGGCGCCGATCCGCCGCCCCTGGAGCGGATCTTGTTCCACCTGCTGCAGGAGTACGCGCGTCACGTCGGTCATCTCGACATCGCCAGCGAACTCGCTCAGGGCCCGACCGGCGAGTGATCACCAGATGAGAGACCACGGAGGGTCGGCCGCCGCGCGGCCCCGGGGGCGGGTCAGGGTGCCCGGTCCGTGATCCGCAGGTAGTAACCGGCAGGATCAAGGATCCGGAAGTCTGTCAGCCCCCAGGGACGGTCCTGGAGATCCTCGCTGAGCGGCCATCCCGCCGCCACTACCTGGTCGCGTTCACCGCCGACATCGTCCACTTCCAGCACGAGTTCCACTCCCGCGGGCGGCCGCCGCGCCGCGCGGGCACCGTCTGCGGGCGCCGCTGCGAGCGCGCCGACGTGGACATGGCCGCGCGTCAGCGACACGTACGGGCTCGCATCGTCGCGCTCATCCTTCACGATGCCGAAGCGGAGCACCCTGGTGTAGAAGTCAACGGTGGCGTCCAGGTCGTCCGGAAAGATCTCAAAGCGCAGCGTCATCTCCATCACTCAATGCTGGCAGCCATAAGCCGGGGTGAGGGCCCGCCAGCGCGAACGATTATCTGGCGGGCAGGCAGACTGAGCGCATGGACAGGCTGTGGGTGACCCGGGTGGCCCCGTGCCCAGCCCGTCCTGTACCGTTCGCGGCGGCGCTACCGAAGAAAGGTGTGGCCCCGATGTACTTCCTGATCCGCAGACTCATCAGGTACTTGAGGCGCCGCTGGGGGCGCCGCCGCCCTTGAACCTGCCACCGGGAGCGGGGCACGTAGTGCGCTGCGGCCGTGCGATGCCCGCACCGGGCCGCGGGCGCCCCGCTGCCCGTACCGGGCCGCGGGCGCCCCGCGCCTGCGATGCCTGTGCCGGGCCCGCGGGCGGCCCGCGCCGATGACCGGGGTCAGGGGACAAGCGCCCGGCTGAGAGTGGCCTGGGCCTTCCGCCGGTCCCCGTCCCAGGTGATCGACGGATCGCCGGCGGGAACCGGCCCGCACAGCAAGAGCAGCAGGCTGGCGGCCGTGCCACCGATGGTGGCGACCGGCTCGCCAGGGCCGAGAGTCCAGGAGGAACCCGTCTCACCCGCGCGGAGGCGGACCGCGTGCCGGGGAGCGGCCGCACGGCCGAGCCGGACCTGGCGGGGGACCATGGTCTCGACGACTTCGGCGATGCCGTCGGCGGCCAGCGCCGGGTCAAGCCGGCCAGGCATCCCGAGCGCGCGCTCAGCGTCCCAGCGGTGGATCAGGGTTTCCAGGCACCTGCGGCGCTGCCAGAAGCCGACGGTAGGCGGAGGGGCGATGGTCCACGCGCGGGCCGCAGGGTCACTGTCCAGCGCAGCGAGCAGGACGCCGCGCGTGCCGCGGAACCACTGTGTCAGGGCCGCCCGCTCGCGGGGCGCGGCCGGCCCCTCATAGTCGCCGCGCTTTTCGGTCACGGCCACCGCAGCCCACATATTGCCCTGGCCCAGATGGTCGGCCAGGTCGTACAGGCTCCAGTCACCACAATGCTGGACTGGTGCCGACAGGTCACCGGCCAGGCACGCCTCGAAGGCACCGAGCTCGCGGCCCAAGTGGGCCAGGTAAGTGGCGGGGTCCATGAGACCGCACCCTACCCAGGACGCCCGGCCGGGCAGCCGGTGAGTGCGGCGCGAGGTACGGGTGGCCATCGCCCCGTGCCATCTCCCCCAGAGCCGTCAGTGGCCGGCGGGTCACGAGGCCTGGGCCAGGATGAGCGTGTGCCCGCTATCTCCCTCGGGGATGTAGCGGTGCCAGACGGGCGTGAGCCGTGCCGCCTGGAACCAGCCGAGGTACGTGTCGGTGTCGGCGTGGTCCCAGAACATATCGGCGCCGAGATACTGCTCGGTGCCTGTCCAGCGGGTGGCCCCGACGATGGCCAGGAAGTAGCCGCCCGGGCGGAGCCAGCCCCGGATCCGCGGGAACAACGCCTGCTGGTCGGCGACGGGCAGGTGGATCAGGGCGTAGAAGGACACCACGGCGTCCGCGCTGGCCGGCCTTCAGGTGCAGCGCGGTCATGTCGGCCTGGACCAGGCCCGCCGCGGGGACGAGCCGCCGGGCGCGGCGGAGCTGGACGGCGGAGAAATCGACGCCGATCACCTGGAACCCGTGATCGGCCAGCTGGCGGGTAGCCGGTATGCCCGCGCCGCAGCCCAGGTCCACGACCCGGGCACCGGGGCGCAGCAGGCCCGCCAGTTCGGCCACCCAGCCGGTGTACCGGCCGGCGTCCTCGGCGGACGAGGAGGCCGCCTGCTCGTCGTCGCCGCGGTAGGCCAGCGAAATGGCGTCGTAGCCGCGGCGGACCACGTCGCGGTGCCGGGCCCGCCCGGCGGCATCACCGGAATCCATCACCGGCATCCTTCCCGGCCAGCCCGGGGCAGGCGCGGCCGGCCGGCCCCAGACTGAGCGTGCTCATCCCCGTTCCTCCCGCCGCGGCGGCCTGCCGTCGGTGACGACGCTGGAACCTCAACCTGACTTCAAGTCAAGCCGGTGCCCCGTCGGCCCTGGCCCGGGCGGGCCGCGCGGGGGAGCGGCGGCGGCGCTTGGTACGGGCGTAGATGATCTCCGGTTTGCCGTCGCCCGGGCTGCGGCGGTCCAGTTCGAACAGCGTGGTCGCGATCATCAGGTCGCTGAGCTTCGCGTAGCCGTAGGTCCGGGAGTCGAAGTCCGGGCGCTGGTTGGTGATGATGTGGCCCACGGAGGCCAGCGCGGCCCAGCCGTCATCGTCGGAGGCCGCTTCCACGGCGTTCCGCAGCTGGTTGATCAGCGCATTGTCCGCTTTCAGCTGGGCCCCGGAGGGCCGTGTGACGGGTTTCCCGGCCTCGTCGGCCGGCACGGCGGCCGTCTCGGCGTAGGTGAGGTTTTCGATGTAGATGAACTTGTCGCAGGCCGCCACGAACGGCTTTGGCGTTTTCCGCTCGCCGAACCCGTACACGGTGAGGCCGGACTCCCGGATGCGCGCGGCCAGCCGGGTGAAGTCGCTGTCGCTGGAGACGATGCAGAACCCGTCGAACCGTCCCGAGTAGAGCAGATCCATCGCGTCGATGACCATCGCCGCGTCGGTGGCGTTCTTGCCCCTGGTGTAGGCGAACTGCTGGATCGGCTGGATGGACTGGGCGAGGAGCTGGTCCTTCCAGCCTTTCAGGTTCGAGCCGGTCCAGTCGCCGTAGGCGCGCTTGACGTGTGCGGTGCCGTACTTGGCCACCTCGGCGAGCAGTTCCTCGACGATGCTGGGCTGCGCGTTGTCCGCGTCGATGAGCACCGCCAGCCTGGCGGCGGGCGTCTCGCTGGCTATGGCCACACTGCTCGCGTCCCCCATCAGGCCGGCGATCAAACCCTGGCCATCACACCCTAGGCATCAAAGCCCTGGGCATCAAACCCTGGCCAGGCTGAGGGGGAGGGACAGCCGCCCGGACCCGGGTCAGGCCGGCGCGGCCCGCTGTCCAGCGCGGCCAGGAAATCGGTGATCGCCGCCGCGATCTGGGGTGCCCCGCGGCGCGGCAGATGATGGCCGATCTGGCTCAGGAGCTGCACCCTGGCATCAGGCAGGGCGCCCGCCAGCCGATACGTCGTGCTGACGGGAATGAGCGTGTCATCCGGGTCGGCGATCAGCAGCGTTGGCTGCCTGACGCCCCGCAGGGACGCGGTGAGGCCGCCCAGTTCGCGGACCAGCGCCCGCTGCTCGGTGAGAAAGCTGCGCCACAGCGGCCCGTGATCGTGATGGGCGTGACCCCAGATGTCCCAGTTGACATGCTCATCGGCGGTGATGGGCCGCCCGCGCAGCCGGGTGATGGCCGCCAGCCGGGCCCGGGCTAGCCAGGGGGTCAGGCACCAGGCCGCGACCGCGCACACTTCCCCGGCCACCGGGGCAGCCAGCAGGCGGTCCCACCCGGTCAGGCAGTCCGGGCCGACGCTGGCCAGCAGGACCAGGGCCTCGACGCGGTCCGGCGCGAGCTGGGCCACCGACAGCGCGATGCCCCCCCCGTAGGAGTGGCCGACCAGAACCGCCCGCCCGATGCCCCGCGCATCCAGCTCAGCCAGGACCGCGCGGGCGCCGTAGCCGAACCCCCCGGCGGGCGACCGGCTCGTCCCGTACCCGGGCCGGTCGAGCGCCACCACGTGGAGCGTGCCCGGCAGCCGGTCGGTAACCTGCCGCCAGTCCCCGGCCGAAC
Organism: uncultured Actinomycetes bacterium; assembly: GCA_963711485.1. Taxonomy (GTDB): domain Bacteria; phylum Actinomycetota; class Actinomycetes; order Streptosporangiales; family Streptosporangiaceae; genus RYN-230. The sequence continues at coordinate 219,418 of CAVQEM010000039.1, read as the reverse complement.
CCGGCTGGCCGTGCAACAGCACGACCTCATGCCTGCTCACATCAGAGGAGCTTAGGTCGCCGGCGGCGGCAGGCAGCCCTCCTTGGCGCGGTGCCGCGCGGCTCGCCTCCGGCGGCTCGGGCCCTAGGCTGCGCATGTGGCTGATGATATTGATCCCGTCGCGCATAACCGCGCCGCCTGGGACCGCGAGGTAGAAGCCGGCAACGAGTGGACCCGCCCGGTCGGGCCCGGGGTGATAGCCCGGGCCCGGGAAGGCGACTGGTCCGTGGTGCTCATCGGCTACCAACCCGTGCCACGCGACTGGTTCCCGGCCGACCTGACCGCGGTGACGGTATTGTGCCTGGCCTCCGGGGGAGGCCAGCAGGGCCCGGTGCTCGCCGCGGCGGGCGCGCGGGTGACCGTGTTCGACAACTCACCGCGGCAGCTGGCCCGCGACCAGGAGGTGGCCGCGCGGGAGGGACTGGTCCTGCAGACCGTGCTGGGTGACATGCGGGATCTCAGCGCCTTCCCCGGGGCCAGCTTCGACATGGTCTTCCACCCCGTGTCGAACGTGTTCTGCCCGGACCTGGCGCCGGTCTGGCCCGAAGCGTTCCGCGTGCTGCGCCCGGGTGGTGTCCTGCTGGCCGGGTTCATGAACCCGGATATCTACCTCTTCGACGTCGGTGCCCTGGACCGCGGTGAGTTCGTGGTGCGCCACGCGCTCCCGTTCACCACCCTTGACCTGCCGGATGCCGAGCGGCGGCAGTACTACGGGGACGGCCCGGTCGAGTACAGCCACTCGCTGACCAGCCAGCTGGGCGGGCAGATGGCGGCCGGGTTCTCGCTGACTCACCTCGCCGAGGCCCCCCATCACGCGGACGCCACCCGGCGCTACATGCCTGGCTACATCGCCACCCGCGCCATCAAGCCGCACCAGCCCGTCTAGCCGGTCGCCAGGCTCTGGCGGCTCAGATTTCCATAACGATCGTCACCGGGCCGTCATTCACCAGGCTGACCTTCATGTTGGCCCCGAAAACCCCCGTCTGCACCGCGGCGCCCAGCTGCCGAAGGGACGAGACGACGGCGTCCACCAGCGGTTCGGCGACCGGACCGGGAGCAGCGGCCTGCCAGGTCGGGCGGCGGCCTTTACGCGTATCGGCGTAGAGCGTGAACTGGCTGATCACCAGCAGCGGAGCCGACACGTCGGAGCACGACTTCTCGCCCTCCAGGATCCTCAGCCCCCAGAGCTTGGCCGCCAGCTTCGCGGCATTCTCGGCCGAGTCGTCGTGGGTGACGCCGACCAGGACGAGCAGGCCCGGCTCGGAGATCGCGCCGACGGTCTGCCCATCCACCATCACGCTGGCCTGGCTGACCCTTTGCACCACAGCTCGCACGGGCGCGCCCTCCTCGCGGTGTCTCCGGTCCCAGCCTCCCAGATTCCCGTCCGCCAGGGCGAGCGCCCCGCCTCTAGATTGACTGTCCGGGCTAGGCCTGGGCTAGGCCAGGTGCCGGGTGAACCAGTCGCGCGCGTGCCCTGCTGGCGGTGCCGAACCCCCGTGGCGGCGGGACCGCGAGGGCAACCGGATCTAGCCTTGTCGGCGGGGCTTGCCCGGCCCGCGGGCGCCAGGAAAGGACCGTCATGACCGCGACCACCGACCCGCGCGTCGACGCCTACATCGAGTCGCTCCCCGGCTGGCAGCAGGCCATCTGCCAGCAGGTCCGCGAACTCGTCCATGCAGCCGACCCGGAGGTGACCGAGACCATCAAGCGCACCCGCTTGCCCTACTTCGTCCTGCAGGGCAACATCTGCGCGCTGCTGGCGGCCAAGGATCACGTCAACGTCTTCCTCTATGACGGCGCGATCGTCCCCGACCCGGACGGGATCATCACCGGCGGCCACGACAACCAGACGGCCCGGACCGTGGCGGTCCGCGCGGGCGAGACTCTCAACGCGGACGCCCTCGCCACCATGGTCCGGCACATCATCGCCAACAACCGGGCCGGCGGCTGGCGCAAGCTCAAGCGGCCGACGTGACCGGCGCCCATGGTCCCGCCAGGGCCCCGGCTCCTGGCGGGACGTCAGGCCAGCGTGATCCCGAAGCAGGGTCCCTGGCCGTCGCGGATGATCCGCGCGGACCCGGACCAGCCCGGGAAATCGCGGGTTCCCGTCCGGGCGATGAGCGTCATCGCGCCGCCGCCCCGGAGCGGACGGCCCAGGCCGGGTCGCGGCCGGACAGCCCCAGCAGGCGGTCCAGGGGCGGGGCCGTGGCGGGCACCTCGACCCGCGGTGCGAAGGCCTTGCCGTCGCCCTGGTAGTCGTCGGTCAGCATGCCGGGCGCGAACTCCAGCGACTCCTCCGCCGCCGCGGCCGGCGGCGACCAGGGCTGGCCGGTGGCACGGGCCAGGTCCCAGCCGTGCACCTGGTACTCCCAGAGGATCATGCTGAGCGCCATGTCGCCCGGCATCGCGCTGTCCCCGAGCCGCATGGGCCGGCGCCGCGCCGCCGTGCAGCGCGGCGGCCATGGTGGCGGACGCGGACTGCACCTCCGCGGCCGGGTCCGCGGGCACCGTGTACCCCTCGAGCCGGTCCAGCGGGGCCTGGCCGCCGGGATCGGCGAAACCGGCGGCGAACGTCGTCAGCCAGCCCAGGACGTGCGTGCGGAGCTGCCCGACGTCCAGCTCGGTGCAGGGCGTCGGATCGTGCAACTGCTCCCCGGTGATGCGGCCGACCATGGGTCCGAGGTCGGCGAGCACGGCGACGAGCAGATCAGTGGTCTTCTCCGTGGCTTCGGTCATGACGCCGACCCTACGGAGCCCGGGCGGGCTGCGGCTTGAAGATTTGCGTCAGCGCCAGCCGCTAGGGTGACGGAGATGAGCAGTTCAGCGCCGGATCCGGTCGAGCGCGACACCCGCGGCATCCTCGATCCGTGGCTGCTGCGCCAGCGGGTCCAGCTGACCCGGTACCCGGCCGGGGCGGCGCTCGACGGGCTGGTCAACCGCTTCTGGGCGGTCCGCTGGGACCTGCCGCCCGGGACAACCCATCAGCAGCAGGTTCTCACCCATCCGGGCGCCAACGTCAGCGTCGGCCACGCCAATGGCCAGCCGGGACAGCCCCAGCCGGGCCCGGTCGAAGCGCGCCTGTACGGCGTCGCCCGCGGTCTGTCCGCCCGGGTGCTGGTCGGCCAGGGCTGGACCGTCGCCGCGATGACCCGGCCCGGGGGGCTGGGCGCGTTCGTCAGCGGATCCGCGGCGGAGTTCACCGACCGGGTCGTGCCCCTGGGCCGGGCCCTCGGCACGGACGAGGGGGCGCTGCTGCGGGAGGTGGCCGCCGAGCCGGGCGAGGCCGCCCGCGTGGCCTTGCTGGAGGCGGCGCTGGAGCGGGCCGTGGACCCGGATCGCAGGCTTCCCGCCGCCACGGTCGCCGGGGCCGCCCGGCTCGCCGAGGCCGACCGGGCCGTGCGGAGGCTGGCTGACCTGTGCGAGCGGGCTGGTGTCGGCCCGCGGACCCTGCAGCGGATGTTCCTGCAGTACGCGGGCGTCTCGCCGACCTGGGTGATCCGCCGCTACCGGCTGCTGGAGGCGGCCGAATTGGTCCGCGAGGGGAAGCCCGTGTCGTGGGCGGACGTAGCCGCCGCCCTGGGCTACGCGGACCAGGCCCACCTGACCAGGGATTTCCGCGCGGCGATCGGCCAGACCCCCGCGGCCTACGCCGAGGCCCAGATCTCGCGCCCGCCCCCCGGCTGAACTGCCACCCGCCCGGGATTACCCGCCCTCGTCCCGGGCAGGAAGTGAACCCGGGGGAAGCAGGTGACCAGCATGTGGGGCAAGCGCGCGGACATGATCGTGCACGAGGCGGACCCCTACAACGCCGAATCATCCCGGGCCGCCCTGGCTGGCCACGTGCTCACCCCGGTGGAAGCCTTCTACAGCCGCAATCACGGCCCGATCCCCGTCGTGGACGCGCAGGCGTGGCGCCTGCGGGTCGGCGGCCTGGTGGCCAGGCCGCTGGAACTGACGCTGGAGGATCTGAAGTCCCGCTACCAGGTCCGGAGGCTGACCGCGACCCTGCAATGCGCGGGCAACCGGCGGACCGGGCTGATCCAGGTCCGGGATATCCCGGGCGAGGCCGCCTGGGGGCCGGGGGCCATCTCGACCGCGCAGTGGACCGGGGTCAGCCTCGCCGCCGTCCTGGGGTCGGCCGGGGTGCGGCGCGGCGCGGCGCATGTGGCCTTCACGGCGCCGGACGTCTCACAGGACGCCGATCCGCCTCAGCCTTTCGGTGGTTCGATCGAACTGGGCAAGGCGCTCGCAGGCGACGTGATGCTGGCCTGGGCGATGAACGGGCAGCCGCTGTCCGCCGCGCACGGCGCCCCGGTCCGCGTGGTCGTGCCTGGTTACATCGGCGCCCGGAGCGTCAAGTGGGTGGAGCAGGTTACCGTCCAGGACCACCCATCGGACAACTACTTCCAGGCCACCGCCTACCGGCTTCTCCCGCCCGGGGCCGACCTGGCGTCCGCCCGTCCGGGCGACGGATTCGCCCTGGGCGCGGTCGCCGTCAACGCCGACATCCTGCGGCCTGACGGCCGGGGCGTCCTCCCCGCGGGACCGACCGAGGTAACCGGCTACGCCTACGCCGGGGATGACCGCGGTATCGCCCGGGTGGATGTGTCGGCCGACGGCGGCCGGAGCTGGCGGCAGGCCGGGCTGGACGGCCAGGACGGCCCCTGGGCCTGGCGGTTCTGGCGCGCGGTCATCAACCTGCCCGCCGGGGAAACCGAGATCACCGCCCGGGCGTGGGACACCGCCGCGGGGGTCCAGCCCGAGTCCGCCGAGCAGCTGTGGAACCCGAAGGGCTACGCCAACAACTCGTGGGCCCGCCTCCGCGTCACCGCTCGCTAGCCCCTCGCCGGCGGCGCCCTAGCCGCCCGGGCTTTCCCCGGCAGGTGCCGCGCTCGCGGGGGTCGCGGCGGTGCTCGGCGCGTCGTTGCGGCCGAGGAAGACCGCGCTGGCGATGAGGCAGGCGAACGCCGCGATCTGCGCTGCGCCCCGGATGCCGTGCGGCAGCGTCTCGCCGAACAGGACGAAACCGGCCACGATGGGCACCGCGTTCGTTACCATCGTGGCCGTGCCCGCGGCGGTCAGTGCGTCACCCTTCTGGTAGCCCGACTGCAGCACGCTGGTCCCGATCCCATACCCGATGACGAGCGTGACCAGGGCCAGCAGCCACGCCCCGCCGTACCCGATGAGCTTCGCGGAGATGTCGCCGATTGAGAACAGCAGGCCGGTCGCGAGGCCGAGCGAGGCGGCCCGGCCGAAATCTATGGGGATGGCGATGAGAAACGCCGCGCCGGCGCCGCACGCCGCGAACCAGATGATGATGCCGAAGACCGGCGGGCGGTGCTGGGTGGGCTCCGCGCCGGCGATCGAGAGCCCCAGCAGGACCAGCCCGGCCAAGGCGAGGATGACGGCCATCTGCTCCCGCCGGGCCAGCCGGGACGGATGCCCGCGCGCCGTCACGAACGCCAGGACCGCGACTCCAGAGGCGGTGACCGACTGCACGAGCGCCAGCGGCGCGAGCCGCAGCGCCGCCACGTACATGAGCCAGCCCGCGGTCTCGGTCCCGAACGCCTTGAGCCAGCGGCGGTCGTCGATCAGCATCTGGACCGACCGGAACGGGCGGCGCGGCGAAAGCGGCGGCAGCGCCGCGGCCGCATCGTGCTCGAATGAGTAGGCCGTGTTGGTCACGATCGCCGAGGCGAACGCGAGCACCAGCCCTATCCACGCCTGAAGCGGCACCTTGCGGACATACCCACTGGTCAAGGCGGCAATCGGGAGTCGGCCCATCGCTTGACCACGGTGGGGCCGGCCCGATGACCGCGGTGCAGGTCAGCCGATCGGTGGATACGGCTCCGCCGCCCGGCCGATCAGGAGGCTCAGCCAGCGGCCGGTGAGGTATGGCTGCCCGGTCGATGCGCCCCCGGGAGGTCCGCTGCGAGCCTGAAGGCAGCCACCAGGGAATGAGCCGCAAGGGGCCGGAAGGACGCGCACATGCCAGCCGTGATCGAGGTGCGGAACCTGCACAAGAGCTACGGGGAGACCGTGGCGGTTGACGACGTCTCCTTCACCGTCCAGGAGGGCGAGATCTTCGGGATCCTCGGCCCCAACGGCGCGGGCCACCCGGGTCGGCCTGACACTGTCCTACATGGAACACGAGGTCGCCCTCGACGTGCGCGACGACGGCCGGGGCTTCGATCCCGGCCGGCTCACGGACAATCTTTTCCGCAACGAGGCCCCGGTGGCCCGCCCGGCCGCTGGCCGACCGGGGTGGTCCGGGGCCGGTGCGGGGGACGCCCGGCCCGGCCTGGCCGCGAGCGCCGGCGGGTTTGGCCTGGCCGCGATGCGGCAGCGCATCGAGGGCCTGTCCGGAACGCTGCAGGTCGAGTCGGAGCCAGGGGGCGGCACGGCCATCTCGGCCTGCGTCCCGGCGACCGCTTCAGCCATCCCGGCGCAGGCCCCGGCGCAGGTCCCGGCGTGAGCGCCCCGATCACGCTGCTGATCGCGGATGATCATCCCGTGGTCCGGGACGGGCTGAGCGGCATGTTCGCGACCGACCCCGGGTTCGAGGTGCTCGGCCAGGCCGCCGACGGCGCGGAGGCGGTCCGTCTCGCCCAGGCTCTCGGGCCCGACGTGATCCTGATGGACCTGCGGATGCCGGGCATGGACGGCGTGACCGCGATCACCGAGCTGGCCAGGCGGGGCGTCCCGGCCCGCGTCCTGGTGCTGACTACCTACGACACCGACAGCCATGTGCTGCCCGCGATCGAGGCGGGCGCCACCGGCTACCTGCTCAAGGACGCGCCCCGGGCCGAGCTGCCGCGGGCCGTCCGGGCCGCCGCACGCGGCCAGGCGGTGCTCTCACCCTCGGTGGCGACCCGGCTGATGAGCCGGGTCCGTGTCCCCGGCTCCGACCCGCTCAGCCAGCGCGAACTCGAGGTGCTGGAAATGGTGGCGGCCAGGCACGACGAACCGCGAGGCGGCGGCCAGGCTGTTCATCAGCGAGGCCACGGTCAAGACCCACCTGCTGCACATCTACGCCAAGCTCGGCGTCGGTGACAGGGCGGCCGCGGTCGCCGAGGCGTTCAACCGGGGGCTGCTCACCCCCGCCGGGCCGGACCGTCAGTGACCAGCCGGCCGCCTCGGTGAATCAGCTGGTAAAGAGGCGGAGGCGGTGCGCGGTGGCGGCCGCCTCGCCGCGGCTGGTCACGCCCAGCTTGCCGAGGATGTTGGACACGTGCACGCTGGCGGTCTTCACGGAGATGAACAGCTCGCTGGCGATCTCCCGGTTGCTGTGGCCGGCCGCGAGGAGCCGGAGCACGTCGTACTCGCGGGCCGTGAGCCCCAGCGCGGGCTCGGGACCCTGCGGGCGGGCGGTGCTGCCCGCCCCGGCCGCTGATCTCCCGGCTCGTCGCCGGCGCTGAGCGAGATCCGGGCCCGCCGGGCGACCAGGGCGATGTCTGCGCTCAGCGGCCGGGCGCCCAGCTCCTGGGCCAGCGCGCTAGCCCGGCGCAGCCGGGTGCCGCCCGCGTCGCGGTCGCCGGCGCTGAGCGCCGCCTCGGCCGCCCGGAGGAGGGTGGCGGCGAGCGGGTAGGGCTGGTCCGCAGCCTCCCAGGCCTGCGCCGCATCGTCCCAGGCGGCGCGCAGGCCACCGGGGTCGGGGGCGCGGGCAGGCCCTGGGCCGCCGGGGAAGGCGTCGGCGCTCATCATCTCGGCGGTGAAGGTCAGCTGGTGGGCCTCGCTGCGCCAGACCTTCCGCGGCCAGCTTGCCGGCCGCGGTGCGCAGGCGGTCGCGCAGCAGCGTGACCCTGGCGAGGAGCGCCCCGGTCGCGGGCGGCGGCCGCGGGCGCGCACGCCCGGGCCCCCGCCACCAGCAGTGGCCAGGCGTAGCGGGGGCTGCGTACAAGATCAAAGCGGTCGAGTGCGTCCTCGGCCAGCGCCAGGGCGTCCGCGGGCCTGTCCTGCGCCAGCCGCAGCTCGGTTTCCAGGCGGGCCAGGGGCAGCTGGTGCTCGTCCTTGTACCGGGCGTGGGCGAGCACGTCCCTGATCGAGGCCGCCCAGCCGGCCGCCGTGGCCAGGTCGCCGCGGGCGAGGGCCATGTCACCTGACAGCCGCCACAACGAGGACCTGCTCAGCCGCGGCGGGAGGAGCTGGAGCGCCCGCTCGATGGCCTCCCCGGCCTCGTCCCACCGGCCCAGCGACACCAGCGGCTCGGCCAGGTTGACGGCCAGCACAGCACCCGAGGTCCGGGCCAGCCCATAGTCCCGGGCGTCCGCGATCCCGGCCCGGGCCACCGCCGCGGCCCGGTTGTGCTGGCCCAGGCCCTCCAGCATGTCGGACTCGGTGATGGCCGCGCGCAGCAGCGGCTGATAGGCGTTGGCCCGGACGGCGACGGCCCGGGCCTCGGCCAGCAACTCCCAGGCCCGCTCCATGTTCCCGCTGGGCGGCTCGGCGCAGGCCAGGGTGATCAGCGCGGCCGCCTCGGTGGCGGGATCATCCGCCTGCCGCGCCACGGCCACAGCCTCCTCGGCGTGCGCGCGGAACTCGGCGTAGTCCCAGCCGCCGGCCGGTGGTGGATGTCGTGCGCCAGCGCCTCCAGGACCCGGGCCCGGGCCGGGGTCGGCGGGTCGGCGGGCACCAGCCTGGCCGCCTCCCGCAGATCAGCGGCGTAGTCCTCCCGGCCGAGCAGGTAAGACAGGTGGCCGCGGGTCTCCAGCAGGAGCGCGGCCCGGACCGGGTCCGCCTCGATGTCGATCTGCCGCAGGGCGGCCTTGGCGAACGTCATCCCGCGGTCGAACTCCCCGGCCACCTCGGCGGTCCGCGCCGCGGTTTCCAGGACCCCCAGCTGGCCGGTGCCGATACGCTGCTCCGCGTCGGGGACCTGATCCCACAGTTCCAGCACGCGGGACAGCATCCCGAGCTGCTCGGCGTGGGCCAGCGCGTGGCCGGACTCCGCCGCGGCCTGCCACGCGCTGGTCAGCGCTCGGGTCAGATCGTGGGCCGCGTACCAGTGATGAGCCTGCTCGGCCGCGGCGCGACCCGGCGGGACCAGCGCCGGATCCGCGCTGATGGCCTCGGCGAAGCGGCTGTGCAGCTGGCCGCTCTCGCCGGGCAGCAGCTCGTCGTGCATCGCCTCGCGAATCAGCGCGTGCCGGAACACGAAGCCGTCGGCGTCGGTCAGCAGCACGTTGGCGGCCACCGCGGGCCGCAGCGCCCGGGCCAGCCCGGCGTAGTCCTGCCCGGTGACCGCGGCCAGCAGTTCGTACCCGACCCGCTCGCCGGCCGCGCTGGCCACCCGGACCAGCTCCTGGGTGTCCTCCGGCAGCCGCCGCACCCCGGCGACCAGCAGGTCCCGCAGCGACTCGGGCAGGCCGGAACCCAGCTCGCCCTGCGCGAGCAGCGCCTCCACGAACAGCGGGTTGCCCTCGGTCCGCCGGTACACGGCCTCCTGCACGTCCTCACCCGGATCGTGGTCGGCGAGCCGGGCCACGAGCTCGCCCGTGTCGGGGCGGGACAGCCGGCCGAGTTCCATCCGGGTGACCCAGCTGACCCGGTCGAGCTCGGCGAGCAGCGGCCGCAGCGGATGGGAGCGGTGCAGCTCATCGGACCGGTAGATCGCGATGATCAGCAGGCCATCGAGGGCCTGCTGGTTACGGATCAGGAAGGCCAGCAGATCCCGGGTCGAACGGTCGGCCCAGTGCGCGTCCTCGATGACCAGGACCACCGGGCCCGCGTCGGCCAGCTGCTCGAGCAGGGCGAGCATCTGCTCGAACAGCCGGGCCCGGGCCTCGGCCGCATCCCCGGTCCCGGCCATTTCACCGAACTCCGGGAGCAGCCGGGCCAGTTCCCTGGTCGTGCCCCCGGGCAGCAGCGCCGCGATGCCGTCCGTGCCCAGATCACGCACCAGCTCACGCAGCATCGAGGTGAACGGGGCGAACGGCAGGCCGTCCACGCCGAGCTCCAGGCACCCCCCGGTCAGCACCCGCGCGCCCTTGCCCCGTGACCGCTCCGCGAACTCACTGACCAGCCGGGACTTGCCTACCCCCGCCTCGCCTCCGATCAGGACCGCGGACGGGCTGCCACTGCCCGCCTCCCCGAGCGCCGTATCCAGCACGGAAAGCTGGGCGGACCGGCCGACCAGGACTGCGCTCGATACCCGCATCGCCACACGACCAAGCATGCCAGCCGTCACCCGCCGCGGCCATCCGGGCGCCGGGCGGCCGGGCGGTCCGTGAGCACAGCCTTTCCGGGACGGTGCTGGCCATCGGGGGGCCGGCACCGAGGCTCCCGCCGGCTAACGTGCAACGCAGAACCTCGCGTTGCGTTCCGCCCCGGAGATCCCAGATGAGCCTGCCTCCCCGTCAGCAGCAGATTCTGGATCAGATCGAGCAAGTCCTCCAGGCGGCTGACCCCCGGCTGAAATCGATGTTCGCGGCCTTCGCCCGCCTGGCGCCGCGGGACGCCGTGCCGCGCACCGAGGTCGTCGCCCGCCGGTCGGCGCGGCGGACGGTGATCATCTGCCTCATGGTGCTCAGCCTGCTGGGCGTGCTCATGCTCAGCATCCTGGCCACCAAGGACGTCTGCCCGGGGCTGCCGTCGGACCAGGCTGTGGTCAGCGCCGCGGTGCGCTACGCCGCCTGCAGCAAGAGCACCGACGCCTGGAGCCGCGGCGCCCGCTGACTCCAGCCCGCATTGCCCGCTGAACGTCCGCCCGGATCGGGCGGATCACCCGCCCTGCCGCACGTCGCTGGGGAGCGGGGGAAATGCGGGCGCCGTTCATGATCAGGCCGCGTACTTCATCACCAGGTCGCCGACGCGGGGGAGCGCAGCCTGGATGTGCTTCACGGCCTGGCCGCGGACGCTGCCGTAGGCCCGCAGGACGATGGGCCGGCCGGAACCCGCGGCCCGGGCGTCGGTCACCGACAGCAGGGCCTCGGACACCTCGTCGGCGCGCTTGGCCAGGTAGTCACCGAACTCGGAGCCCCCCGAGGAGGTGAAGTCCGCCCAGAACGGATCCAGGCTGGCCACCATGTCCGGGAGCAGTACCCCGACCATGTGCCGGACGTGGCCTGGCATGAACGTGTTCACCGTCTTGTAAGCCAGCTTGACCGCGGTCCCGGAGACCCCGGACTTGCCCGCGAGTTCCTGCTCGATCAGCGTGAAGCAGTCGGCTGTCACCTGCGGCCGGGTCTGCGGCGCGAGCAGGATCTCCTGAAGCGTGGCGGCCATGGGTATGCTCGTCCTCCCCTGTGCTGGGCCCGTTTCGCTGGACTGGCCCGGTGATCCTGCCTGACGGCCGCAAATGCGCGGTACGTCACTAGACGGCGAGCACCCCCCGCTGGTTTACGGGCGGCGGTACTGTCCGGTCGATGTGGAGGCATGGCGGCCCGCTACCTGCGCGGCGAGCCGGCCAGCCTGGATCGGCTGCGGGCCTGGATCGTGGCCACCGTCTCGGGCATCCCATGATCGGGGTAGGTTCTGCCCCGCCGGGCGGCGCACAATCTACCCGATAAGGTGCCCGGGCGTCACCGGCGGCCCGAAGTGCCGCGCGTTGACGTTCTCGGTGGTGATGTTTCCGCCCCAGGCCCCGCAGCTGAGGCTGAGCGTGAACGGCAGGCCATCATCGCGGCGCGGGCGGCGCGGGCGGCTGGCGGCCTTCCTATGCTGCGGGTATGGGTGAGGTCCGGGTGGGCACGGCGTCGTGGACAGATAAGACACTGATCGAGTCGGGCTGGTACCCGCCGGAGGCGGACACGCCGGAGAAGCGGCTGCGGTACTACGCCCGGCAGTTCGGCCTGGTCGAGGTGGACGCCACCTACTACGCGCTGCCGGCCGAGCAGACCGCCGCGGCCTGGGCCGCGCGGACCCCGGCCGGGTTCACCTTCAACGTCAAGGCGTTCAGCCTGTTCACCCACCACCCCACCCGGGTCGCGGCCCTGCCCGCGGACCTGCGCCCGGCGGCGGAGAGGACCGGCAAGGACCGGGTCTACCTCTCCGACCTCGACCCCGCCGTCACCGACCAGGCGTGGGAGCGGTTCCTGTCCGCGCTCGAGCCGCTGCGCGAGGCGGGCAAGCTGGGCTCGATCCTGCTGCAGTTCCCGTTCTGGTTCCCCATCTCCCGGGCCCGCAAGGAGTACATCGTGGCCTGCGCCGCGAAGGCCGCGCCACGGCGGGTCTGCGTGGAATTCCGCAACCCCACCTGGATGAAGCCGGACAACCAGGCGGAGACGCTGGACTTCCTGGCCGCCCACCGGCTGCCGTACGTGTGCGTGGACATGCCGCAAGGGCACCGGGACTCGATTCCCCCGGTGCTGGCGGCCACCGACCCCGACCTGGCCGTGGTCCGGCTGCACGGCCACTCGGAGAAATGGGACAGCAAGGACATCCACGAACGCTTCGGCTACCGCTACACCGGGGAGGAGCTGGAGGAATGGGCCCCGAGGATCGCCGACCTGGCGGGCGGGGCCCGCGAGACCCATGTGCTGTTCAACAACTGCTACCGCGACTACGCCCAGACCAACGCCCGCCAGCTCGCGGCCCTGCTCAGAGCCTGAGGGCCGGTTAGGCCCCTGCCGCGCAGGGGCATGACCTGGTCATGCCGCCGCGCTGGGCGGCCCGGTGGTTCCACGCCGGGCGCCCTGACAGTAGGCCCGGGTCCCGGGGTACGGGGGGCGCTCCCTCGCCCGTGACCATCACGAAGGGCGCCGGGCCGCCGGGGCCGGACATCCCGGACGGCTTCGCGGGCCTGAGCTTCGAGGTGGGGCCGCTCAATCCCGGCAACGCCGGCGTCCGCGGCTACCTGTTCAGCGCGGAAAACGACTCGCTTGTCACCCTGTTCCGCTCTCTGGGCCTGCGTAACCTGCGGGTCGGCGGCGGCTCGGTGGACCAGCGCATCCCGGTGGGCACCGGCCCCGACGGATTTCGCGGGATAGATCACCTGTTTGCCTTTGCCGCCCAGGCGGGGGTGAAAGTCATTTACACGTTCCGCCTGCTCAACCCGGCCGCGGCGGCCGTGGCGGACCTGAAATCGGTCAATGCGGAGGCCGCCGGCTACATCTGGAGCCGGTACCGGGCGCACCTGGCCAGTTTCGCGATCGGGAACGAGCCGGACTGGCACGATTTCCACTCCTACGCGGGCCGTCCGCGCGACCCGGCGATCTACGAGGAGGTCTCGGGGGTGCCGGGGAGCGCGTACGCGTCGTTCCTGGCCACCTGGCGCAGCTTCGCGGACGCGGTCCGGGAGGCGGCGCCCGGGGCGCCCCTGAGCGGCCCGGACACCGGCGCGTACAGCGCGATGACCTGGACTCCCGACCCGGGCCGGGGCGTGTCCTGGACGCAGCGGTTCGCGGGCGACGAACCGGACCAGGAGCGGATCGCCGACCTCACGCAGCATTACTACGTGGGCGGCGGCCCGGGGAAGACCTCCGCCGCTCAGGCGATCAGGAACATGCTGTCGCCCGAGTGGGTGCACGGCACCGCGCCCGGATCGCAGCCCCGGGGGACCACGTACACGCCCTACCCGTGGTTCTACGAGAGCCATCTCGCCCCGGTGGCCGCGGCGGGGCGGCGCTACCGGCTCACCGAGGCGAACGACTACCTCGGCGGGGTCCCGGGCGCCAGCAACGGGTTCGCCTCAGCGCTGTGGGCGCTCGACTTCCTGCACTGGTGGGCCGCGCACGGCGCCGCGGGCGTGAACTTCCACAACAAGCAGTGGCTCGATACCGACACGATCGTGCCGGACCCGGCCGCGCCCGGCCGCTTCGCGACCACCCCGAAGGGGTACGGCATCACGGCGTTCACCCTGGGCTCAGCCGGGCAGGCGATGCCCGTGGAGATCGGGAACACCGGCGGCATCAACCTGAGCGCCTACTGGGTCAGCGGAGACGGCGAGGACCACGTCACCGTCATCAACAAGACCCAGGGGGCGGAGGCAGCGGATGCCGCCGTGACCATCGCACCGCCCGGGCCGGGGCGCCACGGCGCGGAGGTCATGACGCTGGCCGGCGGGGAGCCAGGGGATGCCACCGGGACCACGGTCACGCTCGGCGGCGCGGCGATCACCGGCGACAGCGCCTGGGCCGGTGAGTGGAGCGCGCTGCCCGCCGATCCGGGTGGCGGAATCAGCCTGACCGTCCGGGCCGCCACCGCCGCCGTGGTCAGGATCCGCCGCGCGGGTTAACGGCGGAGCGTAGCCGCGAGCACCTCGCGGGCCGCTCGCTCGCCCGACCGGAGCGCTCCCTCCATCAGGCCGGCCCAGTCGCCCGCGGTGTGCTCGCCGGCGAAGTGCACCCGGCCGGCCGGGGCGGCGAGCATCTCGTCGTCGCCGTCCGCCGCGGCGACCGTGAGCGCGGAGTACGACTCACCGGCCCAGGGGTCATCGTTCCAGGTGGTGAGCAGGGCCCGGCCGGTATCCATGGCCAGTTCGCGGCGGAGGGCGGCGACCCGCGACGCCCAGGCCGCGGGCCCGCCGGAGACGGCCAGGGCGGCCAGGCCCTCCTCGGTACCGCCGAAGGCGTGCACGACCGGCTGGACCTGGCCCGTCGCGCCGGCCGCGGTCCAGGTCCAGAACTTCCCCGGCACGCTCTGCACGGCGGAGGGGACCGCCGCGGCGGTGAGCGGCACATGCAGCTTGGCGTTGTGGGCCAGGCCCGCGCGCTGCCACGCGCGCCGGGCGGCGTCAGGCACCGGCGGTGAGAAGGACAGGCCGCGCAGTACGGCCATGGGCACAGCGACGATCGCGGCGTCGCCGGTGGCCTCCCCGTCGTCGGTGAGCACCCGCACGCCCGCGCCGACGTGCTCGATGGACCGCACCGGGCTATTCAGCCGCACCGACGCCCCCAGGCCGCTGGCCAGCCCGCGGGCCACCTGCTGGTTGCCGCCGGCCACCCGCCACGAGGGGCGGCGCTCGAACCCCTCGGTGACGTCGCCGACCGCCGCGGCGGCGAGCACGCCGGCGCCGACGCCGTTGGTGACCTCGACCCGTGACAGGTACGCGGCCAGGGCCGGGGATTGTTCCCAGCCCGCCACCACGTCCGCCAGCGACGTGCCCGGCGGCGCGGTGGCCGCAGCGGCCGCCACCGCGGCCGCGCAGCGGGCCACGTCCTGGCCCGTGGGCTGGTCCGTGGCCTGGCCCGTGGCCACCGGGCCGGCGCGGTATTCCCGCTGGTAGTACGACATCGCGGTGTCCGCCAGGCCCAGGCCCAGGCCGGCCACCACCGCCCGCATCACGTGGTAGCCGTCCAGCACGAACTCCGCCCCCCGCTCGACCACGGTCCGGGGGTCACCAGGAACGAGTTCCTGCGACCATACGCGGCCGCCGACCCGGTCGCGGGCCTCCAGCACGACCACCTCATGGCCCGCCTGGACGACCCGGTACGCCGCCATCAGGCCGGCGAACCCGGCTCCTGCCACGACGACCCGCATCCCCCGCTCCCCTCCCGTGCTCGCCCATCTGTCAGATCCCAGCATCGCCGGGTGTCATCACCAGTGACCCCCGCTCGCCCTCGTCCGGGACTAGAGGCGGACCAGGGGGCACTAGGGAACCCGCGCGAGACCCTGCCGGATGCGGAGCGGGAGGCGGCGCGGCCCGCGGATCTGGCCCGCGGCCCAGGTCACCGCCGAGGGGTCCGCGAGGGCGAACACCGGGATCCGTTCGAGCCAGACTTCGAGCGCGACGCGGAGTTCCATGCGGGCCAGATGCGACCCCACGCAGCGGTGGATGCCCAGGCCGAACGCGGCGTGCCGGTTGATCTCGCGGTCGATGACGACCTCGCCGGCCCGGTCGAACTGCGCCGGGTCGCGGTTGGCGGCCGGGAAGGACAGCAGGACCCAGTCGTCGGCCTTCATGTTAACGCCATGCCACTGCATGTCGTCCTTCACCAGCCGGGCCATGGTGACAGGCGCGTAGGCGCGGAGGAACTCCTCCATCGCGGCCGGGAGCCTTCCGGGCTCGGCGACGAGCCGTTCGCGGTCCTGCGGGGTCTTGGCCAGGTGCCACAGGGACGCGCCGATCGCGCTCCAGGTCGTGTCGATGCCGGCGATGAGCAGCAGGGCCATCGTGCCGACGACGTGGTCCGGATCGAGCTTGCGGCCGTAGATCTCGGCGTTGAGGAGGTAGGTGGTGAGGTCCTCGCGCGGGTTCTCGAGATGCTCGTTGACCTGGTCGAGCAGGTAATCGAACAGCCTGCCGACGCGGTCGAAGCGCTCCTCGGGTGGCAGATTGATGCCTTCGAGCAGGTTCTCGACGAACTCACTGAACTGCGGCCCGTCCTGTGGCGGGAAGCCGAGCATGTCCGCGATGACCCGCATCGGGATGTGCTGGGCGTAGTCCCGGGCCGCGTCGACCACCTCCCGCCCCCCGAACCCGTCGATGAGGGAGTGGCAGAACGCCCGGGTGGCCGGCTCCTGCCTTCCGACGGCGGTCTTGGTGAACGCGGGGAGGAGCAGCCTGCGCGCGTCGTGGTGGAACGGCGGGTCGGAGGAAATCGGGGGCGAGCCGCCGACCGGCGCGAGCTCCCGGGGCGGCCGGAAGTTGCTCAGAATGATCGATCGCGACGAGAAGCGCTCGGTGTCGTAGGCGATCGCCGCGACATCCTCGTACCGGGTCGGCAGCCATGCACCGCCGAACCGCCCGGTGTGCGCGATGGGGCACCGCTGCCGCAAGTCGTCCTGGATGAGGTAGGGATCAGCGGACCACTCAGGCTCGAGATGGGAGAAGTCGGTCGCCCAGTCTGCGACCGGGCCGGTGATGATCTCGCTGCGTGTTCCGGGGGGCCGGTCGTCGCCTGGCTCCCGGGAGTGCCGGGCCGAAGCGATCATCGACGGCCAAGTCATGCCCCCTCAACGAGGGTGATCGCCTGCTCTGGACAGTTGGCGACCACGAGGCGTGCCTCGTGCTCCTGGCCGGGCGGGACGAGGCCGTCGCCCAGCACCTGGCCGTAGCCCTCGTCGTCGTCGCCGAACAGGCCAGGAGCGAGGTCGTAGCAACGGCCGTGCCCCTGGCAGCGCTCGGGGTCGATCTGCACCTTCACTGTGCTGTTCCTGTCTGTGCGGCTGTTCCTGCCTGCAGCGGCTTTCCCTGGCGGCCGACCCTATACCCGGGGGGTTGCCGGACTCAGCGGCTGCGTGACCCTGTCGCTCTCACTACCATTCCATTCCATCTCGGCTCGGCGCTCGCCGCCCGGTGGGCGAGAGCCTCCAGGCCGAGACCGCGTGATCTGGCGACCATAGACCCACCTCGCCTATTGAATTTCTTGTGGCCACTCAGGCCACTCGGCCCCCGCACCGAGGCAGGACCCCTCCGCGGGCGGGCCGTTATCGCGGACGCCGCATCGGGACCGTGCTCAGGGCGGCGTCCGCAGTGGGTGGCCTGGCCTGGCGGAAGGCTGCCGTGGCCAGTGGGACGCGGGTGCAGGTATTGCCCTGGCCAGGAACACACAACCCAGCCGGGCCGTATCCCGGCAGACAGGCACGGAGGTATCGTCTTGTGGAAGAACGGGGGAAAGGTGACCGGCTCGCGTCTCTTGTCTCAGGAGGCTCTGCGAATAACCGGATTGCCTTGAAAGGAGTTTCCCGGATTAGCGAGGGAGCGCAATGAGCCAGCCCCGTTCTGCCGAGGCCGCCCCTCCGGTCGCCGTACCCGCGTGGCGTGGTGCGGACCCGGCTCCGGCCCCTCGGAACTGGCGGGTGGCCTTCGGCCTGATCGTCCTGGTGGCGATTCCGACGCTGCTGGGCGTGGCGCTGACCGGGCTGCGGGTCGCCGCCGCAACGCGCAGCGCGGCGGCATACGGCCAGGTCAGCCGGCTCGCAGTGTTCGGCCAGGAGGTCGCCGGATTAACGCAGGCGATGGAGGATGAGCGGGCTGACACGGCCGCGTTCATTGCGGCCGGCCGCCCGGCCGCGGGCCTCCTGACCCTGCACCGCCAGTACGTGATCACCGATGGCTGGGCGGCCACAGTGCGCCACCTGATCCGCCAGGCTGACCGCGGTTACCTGGCCCGCGCCCAGGCCGGCACGGCCACGGTTTCGGCTAGCGTCGCCGAACTGCCTGGCCTGCGCAGGGAGGCAGTGCAGGGCCATGTTTCCGCGCTGGCCATGATCAACGGCTACTCCGCGGCGACGGCTGGCCTGTTCCCGGCCGGCGACGGCATCGCGGACCTGACCGGCAACTCCACGCTGATCTCCAGCGTGCGTGCGCTCGGCTCCCTGTCCAGGATGACGGACCAGGCGTCGCAGCAGCAGGCCATCCTGGGCGCAGCGCTCGCCGAAGGCCAGCTCGCGCCCGGGGCGCGCACCGCGCTGATCACCGCCCAGGCGGAGCAGGCCAGTGACCTCGCCTGGTTCCGGATCGCGGCGACCAGGGAGGAGAGCTGGGCTCTCACCAAGACCCTGACCAGCCCCGTGGCTGCCCAGGCCGGGACGGTGGAACAGCAGGCGGCGGCGGCTGGCGGTGGATCGCTGGACCTCGGCGCGGCCGCCAGCCAGCGATGGTCGGCCGGGATGTCGTTCACGGTCGGCTGGATGCGTCAGGCCGATCGGCAGCTGTCGGGCTGGATCGCCGCCCGCGCACAGGCCCTGCAGCGGTCCGCGATGCGGTCCGCGGTCATCACCGGCGGCGCCGCGCTGGCCGTGCTCGCCCTCGTCCTGCTGGCCACCCTGATCATGATCCGGTCCATGGTGCGCGTGAACCGGGAGGCAGTGCGCCTGGCTGGTGAAGAGGCCCGGCGGCGGCGCAGTATCAGTGCGATCTCCGCCAGCTTCTTCCGGCGCAGCCATTCCCTGCTGGAACGGTTGCTGAGGCTGATCGACAGCCTGGAACGGGGCGAGGACGACCCGGGGCGGCTGGCCAGCCTGTTCCAGATAGATCACCTGGTCACCCGGATGCGGCGCAACTCCGACAGCGCGCTCATCCTCGCGGGCCACGAGACCTCCAGCCAGTGGACCGAGCCGGTCACCCTGGTGGACGTGCTCCGGGCCGCGGTATCGGAGATCGAGCAGTACAACCGGGTCGTTCTGGACGTCCAGCTGGGTGACTCGGTGAGCGGGAGCGCTGTGGCCGACATCGCGCACCTGCTCGCCGAGCTGATGGAGAACGCCACCACGTTTTCGCCCAAGACGACCCAGGTCATCGTGACCGGGCACCTCGCGCCCGACGGCGGCTTGCTGGTCAGCATCACCGACGCTGGCCCGGGCGTGCCCGAAGACCATCTGAGGCAGCTCAACTGGGAGCTGGCCCACCCGGCGGCCGCGGACGTGGCGGTCACCCGGCACATGGGCTTGTTCGCGGTCGCGCACCTGGCGGCGCGGCACGGCATCACGGTGACGCTGGGTTTGCCGCCGGACGGTGGGACCAATGCCGAGGTCTGCCTGCCCGCCACACTGATCGCGCGGGAGCCTGCGGACGGCGGCTGGCCGCGCCAGGCTGGCGAAGGCCTCCCGGTCAGGGCGGCCGGGAGGGCCGACACGGGACCCGCGGATCCGCCGTTCTTAGCTCCTGAGGCCGCGCTATCCCGGGCCTCCGCCGCCGATCCGGCGGACAGTACCCGGGCCCGGCTGGCCAGCTTCCAGCGTGGCTCCCAACGGGCGCGGGCCGTGGCCCGGACGGAGCGCGAGGCCAAGCAGCGGGTCCAGGGTCACTGAGCGGGGAGCACGTGGATCCGGCCCCCAGCCCGCAGGACCTCAACCGGCTCATGACTGATTTCACCGCGCGTGTTCCCGGTGTGCTGCACGCCGTCGTCGTGGCCTCGGATGGTGTCCCGCGTGGCAGTCTCAGAGCGGCTACAGGGTGAGCACCTGGAGCAGCTTTCCGCGATCACCTCCGGCTTGATCAGCCTGGCCGGTGCCGCAGCCCGGGTATTCGGCGAGGATGCCGTCACCCAGGCCCTGGTCACCATGGAACTGGCCACCCTCGTGATCATATCGATCGATGGCGGGACCAGCCTCGCCGTGCTCACCACCGCCGCAGCCGACCTCGACCTGGTCGCGTACGAGATGACGATGCTGGTGGAACAGGCGGGCGGGATGTTCACGCCCCCTGCCCGCGGCGCGGTGCGCGACACGGGCGGCACGGCATGATCCTGCATGCCGTTCCGCGCCTCAGCGGTTCCTGACGGCCCTTCTGCGGTAGGCGATGCTTCCCGCTCCGGCCAGGATCGCCGCTCCACCGAGGCTGAGGAGCAGGGTGTCCTGGAATCCGGCCGTGCCACCGCCGCCAGTGGCGGGGGCGGCGGCGGGGAATGGGCTGGCCGACGGGCTCGGCGTCGGCGTCGGCGGGTCGGGGTCGGGGTCGGGGTCGGGGTCGGGGTCGGGGTCGCTGAGGGGCTGGGGGACGAGCTGGCCGAGGGTGTGGCGGTCTCACTTGGGCTCGTGCCGCTAGGCTGGGCCGTCGGCGCGCCCGAGCTGGTTCCCGTTGGTGAGCCCCCGGGTGAGATTGACGGCGGTGTCGCCGAGGGCGAGCCTCCCCCGCAGGCCGAGACCGACACGGACGCGAGTACGGTCACGGTGGCGCAGCCGATGGCCCTTAATGTCCCGCTGAGCCGCGTCCCCGCGATGGTTGTGCGCATCTTAATGGGACCTCCTCATGCGTCGGCAGGTGCCTGGGCGGTTCCCGGTGCCGGCATCAAACCGGCCCCGGAACGGAAAGCGCGTACCCCGCCCGGGTACTGCTCGGGCCGGGCAAGTCCCAGAAAGCGCCGTCGACCATAAAGGCAAAGGCCGCGGGCGGCACGGACAGGCAATGGCTCGTTCATCACTGGGATATTAGGCTACGCGTGTGGGGCACCCTGGGGAAGATGGGGGAGGGAAGGCATTGGGGGAGGCGGAGCGGCAGCGTATAGCTGGGTTCCGCGTGGTCGTGTCGTGGCCGCAGAGCAGGTTCGCCCCTCCGCCGAGTTCGTCGGGAAACCTCCGTGGCCGCCTGGCCGGGGTGATCGGCGTCCTTCTCATCGTGGCCGGGGTCGCGGCTGTCGGCGTCGCGATCGGTGCTCAGGAGCACGCGCCTCAGCCTTCCCTGGCGGCAGCGGGCGCTCTCGGGTCCGCAGGCCGGGGCCCATCGCTGCGCCGCTCAATGCCGGTCTCGGTGGATATCCCGGCCATCGGCGTGAACTCGGATCTGCTGCACCTCGGCGTCAACCCGACGGGACGATACAGGTACCGTCACTTTTCGGGCGGGCTGATGAGGCGGCCTGGTACAAGTACTCGGTCACGCCGGGCCAGATCGGGGCGTCGGTCATTGAAGGCCACGTCGACAGTTATCAGGGGCCTGCTGTCTTCTTCCGCCTTGGCGCCCTTCGCCCGGGGGACCGCGTCGACGTGAGGCTCGCCGACGGGATCACCGCTGTTTTCCGCGTCACCGGCGTACGTCGAGTACCCGAAATCCAAATTCCCGGCGAAAATTATTTATGGCGGGACCGACTACGCGGCCCTGCGCCTGATAACGTGCGGCGGCGCTTTCGACTACGCCACCCATCATTACCTCAGTTCCACTGTTGTATTCGCGTCCCTGTCTTCATCGCGGTCCGCCTTACGTAAGCGCGGATGACTGTGCCGTCTCAGGTGACCCGGGTCGCCGGTGGCGTCCGGGCCCGGCCGGCCACGGTGCCCACGTCGGCGCGGAGAAGCTGGGCTGGCCCGCGCCGCGCTCCCCGGTCGTGGACATCATCGGCGAGAGTGACCGAGCGGACAGCCGATGGCGATCGTCCGGCGGCCATCCCGCGCGGGGAGGCGCCGGAAGGAGTGCGAAGGAAATACCACGCCACTCCCGGCGGACGCGGAAAGTTAATCAGCAGATCAACCGCACCTGGTGCCCGTGAAAAAGGTGCAGGCAGCGAGGCATGATAAAGCAACCGGGGCAACCGATCGTCGCGGGGCTAGCCGCCGAAAAGGGCTGCCGCCCGGCGGGCCATCTCGTCGGCCGGGACATCCTCGATGTGCTGGCTCATCATCCACTGCTGGCCGAACGGGTCGCGGAGCCGGCCGCCGCGTTCTCCGTAGAACTGGTTCTCCAGCGGATAGATGACCTCGGCTCCGGCGCTGACCGCGCGCTCCCACGCCGCGTCCACATTCTCCCAGTACAGCGACATGATGCAGGTGACCTTCCCGGCCGGGCGCTCCGGGGAGGCGACGGGCCCGTCCGCGCCGTCTTCGGTGATCATCACCACCGAGTCCCCGATCTGGATCTCGGCGTGGATCAGCTCGCCGCCCGGCCCGGTGAACCGCTGCCCCAGCTCCCGGGCGGCGAACGCCCGGGAGTAGAAGGTGATCGCGGCGGCGCCGTCCCCCACCACCAAGCGTGGCGTGACGGTGTGCAGGTGATCCGGGACGGGCTCACCGCGCTGGTCTCGGATGCGTTCATGACACTCTCCTTTACGGGCGCGCCTGTCATCAAGGGCCCGTGATCACGATATTCAGTCTCGGTCCAGGCTGCAGCGGCGGTGAACATCCCGGTGAGGTAGCAGGCCGCGCGAGGGCCCCCAATCCGGCCATGATCACCCGGGCGGCAACTCCCGGTCGGGCCAGGCGCCGAACCAGGGGCCGATCTGCGGTCGCGGGCCCGGGCCCGCGCCTGCCATTCCGCCGGTGCCCTGGATTCTGCGCTCCTGTGACAGTGGGAGAATGCAACTGTGAGTGATGACCGGGACCAGCTTGCCGATAATTTCGCGGAGATCGGCCGGCGGTGTGGCAGGCTTTGTCTGATGCGCTGGAGCGCATGCGGCCGGCCTTTGATGCGCTCGCCGAGGTGGCGAACCGTCCTGAGGTCCGCTCGGTGATCGAGCGCGCTGAGAAGGTGATGCGGCGCCTGGCCCTGCCTTCCGCTCCTGCTCCAGGGCCCATCCGGCGGACCGTGGCGTCTGCGAGGTATTCGACGCGGTGATTACGGCCCAGTACAGCTCGGACTGGCTGGGAGATGTTGACGTGCCGTTGTGCGCCCCGTGTGCGGCAGCCCGGGCCGCACGCGACTTCACGGGCGCCCGGCCCTAACTGGACCGGCTGGTTGCGGGCACCATGGGCCAGGGTGACCGGCCGCGCGGCCGTGAGCCGGTGGCTGGCGGGCTATGAGGCCAGCTGGCGGGCACCGGGACAGACGGCCTCGCGGACCTGTTCGCTGGTGATGCCACCTACCTTCAATCGCCTTACGAACAGCCGGTTACCGGCCTGGACGCGATCAAGCGGATGTGGGAAGAAGCGCGGGAAGGACCCGGCGAGGTCTTCACCATGGCCACGGAGATCCTGGCCGTTGCGACGGTCCCACGGCGGTAGTCCGGGCCGAGGTCTGTTACGGGAACCCGGTGCGGCAGGAATACCGCGATCTGTGGGTCATCCGGCTCCGGTCACGATGGCCGGTGCACCTGGTTCGAAGAGTGGCCTTACTGGCCCGGGCGTCCCTATTCTGCCCGCGACGATATTTCCTAGACGGCCGCCGCGCTATTCCTGGCCGGAAACCGGCCGCCCACCCGGGGATTTCGGAGACTGGCCGGGTATGGTCAGCAGCCGCTTTTCAAGCTCAGCCCAGGTACCGCTCCACTCAGCGAGCGGGCCGAGGATCTGCTCCAGCATGGCCAGCTGCTCATCGAACGCGGATAGCTGGGCCTGCAGGGCTTCGATGCTGCTCCGCTGCGCAGCGACGCTCTGAGCGATCGACCTCAGCTGCATCGCCGACAAGCCACCAGGCAGCGGGAATGGGCCAGGTACCGACGGCAGGTGCGCAGCACCGGATCCGGCCAGGCCCTCCAGCCCGGCGGTGACGGCGCGCAGCTGAGCGACGAAGGCCTCCACCAAGCCGGGAACCATGCCCGATGTGCCCTGCTCATCATTGGTCATCAGCTGAGTCCCCTCACAGCGCGCAGCACACTAGTCCTCGCACTACAAGGTCTTTCCCCGCCTCCGGCAGGTAACGCCCACCTGGCCCGACGGATCTCCGGTCAACCCGGCGAGGGCCATTGCCCGGCGCGGCCACTGCCCGGCGCGGCCACTGCCCGGCGCGGTAGCGGAGCATCTGTTCCTGCCGCGGAGGCAGTGACTGTCAGGTCGTGGCTCCGGAGCCGGCGGGCTCCCTGGACAAGATGCAGAACTCGTTGCCCTCCGGATCAGCGAGCGTGATCCAGCCGCTGCCATCGGGGCGCCGGTGGTCGGCCAGCTGCGATGCGCCGAGCGCGAGGATCCGCTCGGTCTCCTGCTCGCGGCTGCGGTCTGCCGGCCGCAAGTCCAGGTGCACCGGTTCTTCACCGTCTTGCCGTCGGGACCGTGATGAAGAGCAGCAGCTGGCTCCGGTCCTGCGACATGATCAGGCACTCCTGATGCCCTGGCTTGTTCGGGTCGTCAGGATCCTCGGTGAAGTCCAGCACCTCGGACCAGAAGACCGACTGTGCGTAGGCATCCCGGGCGTCGAACGAGGTGTGCGAGATACGGCTGGTCATGGTGGCAGCCTTGATCGCAAGTCCGGAGCCGTCAAACGGTTTTCATGGTGCTTGGCGTTCCTGCAGGCGCGGTAGGTGCGGATAGTCCGGTGAACGGTGCTGGAAGGACAGGATGCGCGGGTTGTGAATGATGCCATCGCGGATTTCGATGGCCCGCCGGATCGTCTCGTTCGTGTCCCACGCCCGGGGGCCGGTGAGCACCGGGCGAAGATGCGGGAGCAGAGCCTCGCTGATTTCCCAGGTCGCGGAGTTCCACAGGTACGACGGGCTGTGGTCCACGGCGTAATAGAAGACGTTGTTACCGACCGTGAGCATGGGCTCGGCGAAGGTGGTGGGGCGCGCCCAGCTGAAGCCCATGCCCTCGTCGCAGGACACGTCCACGATGAGACTGCCACCCGCGAAGGAGCCCAGGTCGCCGGTGGTGACGAACATCAGTGGTGCGTCGGTGTCCTGCAGTACGCAGTTGACCACGATGTCGTGCTCGGCGAGAAAGGCCGCCAGCGGTGTCGGGCCGGTTCCGAGCAGCGCGTGGCAACGGCTGGGGTCGTCGGTGTCCCGGTCGAAGTGGATCATGCGCGCCGAGTGGATGGGGGAGGCGACCGCGTTGATGTCACGATGGGTCAGGACGTTGACGTCGTTCACGCCATGCGCGTTGAGGGCTGTCACCGCGCCCCGGCCGGTAGCCCCGAAGCTGATGACGGCCGCCCGGAGACGGCGGCCGTATTCACCCGTCGTCCCGATGAGTTCCAGGGCATGCAGCACCGAGCAGTAGCCGGCCAGTTCGTTGTTCTTGTGAAAGACATGCAGGCTGAACGAACCGTCAGCATTCCAGTAGTTCATCGCCTCAAAGGCGATCAGGGTCAGCCGCCGATCGATGCTCAGCTGGGTGATCTCCTCGTCCTGGACACAATGCGGCCAGCCCCACAGGACCTGCCCGTCCCGCATCTGCGCCAGGTCCTGGGGCTGCGGCTTGGGCAGCAGGATGACATCGCATTCCGCGAGGAGCTCCTCGCGGGTGCGAAGCCCGGCCACGCGCGATGCCAGCTGGTCGTCGGGCACGCCGAACTGCTCGCCGTAGCCGCGCTCAAGATAGACGCGTTCCCGCAGGTCGGCATCGATCCGCTCGAGGTGCTGCGGATGGATCGCGAGCCGCCTCTCGTTCTCCTTCCGTGACCGTGCTATCACTCCGAGGCTGAGCTGATCCACACGCGCTCCCTTGCCCGAGGCCGACTCCACGAAAGCATCCGCGGTTCCCGTGAGCCGGGATCGCCCCGGATCCTCGTTCCGTAGCCTGCCCCGATCGGGCGGGGTGGGGACACCGGTCCACTATCTGGCGCCGAGCTGGAGGTCCTAGACCGTCCACACCAGGCAGAAGGGCTTGCCGGCCGGATCGGCGTAGACGCGCCAGTTCGGGCCGGCGCCGTCCAGTCGGGTGGCGCCGATGTCAAGGGCGGCCCGTTCCGCCGCGTCCACGTCCTGGACCGTCACGTCGAGGTGGATCTGCTGCGGGTACGCCGGATCCGGCCAGCGTGGCGCGGTGTACTGCTCCACCTGCTGGAACATCACCGGCTGCGCGCCGTCCTCGCCGATCATGGCGACCCCGTCCGCCTCGTACGTCACCGGCTTGCCGAGCAGCTCCGCGTAGAAGTGGCTCAACGCCTTCGCGTCGGGGCAGTCGAGCATGACGCCCATCAGGGTGGTCCGCGGATCGTCCGGGTTGAGGCACAGGTCGAACGGGTGACCGGCCGGGTCGGCCAGCGTGTGCCACCGCTCGTTGCGGCGCAGCAGGGTGGCGCCGAGTTGCTGGGCGCGTTCGGCCGCCGCGTCGATGTCCGGTACCCGGAAGTCGAGATGGGCCTGCTGCGGACGGTCCTGGTCCGGCCAGTGGGGCGGCACGTGGTCGATGGCCCGTTGCAGGCCCATCCGCCAGCCGTCACCGGTGTCGAGCGTGATCCACTCATCGTCGTCGTCGGGGACGCGTTGCCAGCCGGCGAGCTGCTCGTAGAACGTGGCCAGGCGGTCGATGTCCGGGGCGTCGAGTGCCACGGCCCGCAGTGAGCCGATCGTCTGCCGGTGCGGTTCGGAGGTCATACCCCCGATCCTGCCGATCCCGGGGCCGGGCCGCCACCGGAACACCGGCGATGAGTTCGCCCGACCGTCCTCCGGGCTCGGCGAACCATTCCGTAGTCGCGCATCTGACCGAGAGTGGTCGGGGTCGCTGCCGAGCCGCGCATCCGGTGCGAGGCGTGCGGCCAGCCTCCAGGGTCGCCGAGGCTGAATGACACTGAGGCGCCGCCGAGTCACGGTACTCCTAAAGCCCCGGTATGCTCGCACTCGGTTGGCGCTCGTCTTAGTAAAGGCCGCCCCCACGGGTCTCCCGGAGCCTGGGGGGAGGCAAAGAATTGAACCGACAGGCTAGTCCAGCGAGCGGAAGCATCAACCGCTCAGCAGTGGGCAAGACGAGGCCGCCAGCCGGACTCTAGTGGATCGTGCGCGGGCCGGGCGACGCCACCGAGCTACTGGAGTGCGTCCGTGCTCAGTGTGGTCTTGGCGACCATCGCAGCAATCACTGTCTGCTTCCTCGCCTACCTGCTCTTCTGCCTGCATCTCGTCGGCAAGACTGGCGACAGCGGGAGTCTCAATGATGCCGGGGAAGCCATCCGGGCGTTCGGAGCGGCACTGGTGGAACCCGTGTGCTCGTTCCTGGCCAACGTTTTCAGGAGCAAGTAAATGACTGGGAGACGTCGCCTCCCGGACCCTCCCTGATCTGGTCCATGACCTCGGCTCCCGGCGGCTGCCCATCTGGCAGCTGGTACGAGCTGGCCAGCGCCAACCCGGCTCTCCACCTCCGGCGATCAGATGCCAACGGCTGGTTCGATAGATACACCGAGAGTCTCGACGCTGTCTGGGCCGCGCGACTCTGGGTACCGGCCAGTGGGCACTCCCCGGTGGCGCCCAGGACCTAGCTGTTGCTGGTCACGACGTTTTGACGCGTGATGTCTGACGTGTCGAAGAGGGTTCGTCACCAGGCAGCCTGACCCCTCGGCACACCGGGGCGTGAGTTAGGTCTTTTGGGCGCCCCCGGCAGGATTCGAACCTGCGCACCCGCCTCCGGAGGGCGGTGCTCTATCCCCTGAGCTACGGGGGCTCCAGGACGGGAAAAGAGTATCAGTACCCCGGCGCCACCATGGACCGCCGTGGGCACAGCTTGGCGGCGCCTTGGGCATGTTGTCGCCGGAACCAGCCGGGACACGCTAGCCTCACGCCGTGGCGCAGGCTCTGGGACGCGTTCTCGTGGTAGACGACGATGAGGTGATTCGGCAGCTCATCGCCGTCAACCTGACCCTGGAAGGGTTCGACGTCGCCACGGCCGTGGATGGCCAGGACTGCCTGGACAAGGTCGCGGCGATCGACCCGGACGTGATCACGCTCGACGTGATGATGCCACGCCTGGACGGCTGGGTGACCGCGGGCCAGCTGCGCCGCAACCCGCAGACCAGCCGGATCCGCGTCGTCCTGATTACCGCGCGGGCCCAGGAGGACGACAAGAACCGTGGCCGCGAGATCGGCGTGGACGCCTACCTGACCAAGCCGTTCGACCCGGGAGAGATGATCCGGGTCGTCCGCGAGCTGGCCGGCGCCGCGACCAGCGAGGCCCGCGCGGCCGACGACGCCGCGAAGGCGCAGGCCGGCGCACCCGGCGAGACCAGCGAGCCAGATAACGAAACCGGCCAGCTCCCCGGCGACTAGCCCGAGGCCTTCGCAGGCCCAGGGTCCGCCTGCGCCCGGCCCGCCCGGGCCGCCTGACTGGAGCCGCATGGCCGCTCCCTGGCCGCAACGCGAGCCCTTCTTACCCGGCCCCACCCGGATAGCCTGCTCGTCTGTGATGACCGGGGACCTCAGCGCCGCGCTCGCGGCGGCGGCCGACCTGGCCGTGGCCTCCGGCGACTTGCCCGGTGACGCCCCCTCAGCCGCTCTCCCGGCCTGGCCGCCGGCACCTGGCGGCCGGTGCCGCCCGGGGCCGGCGGCGGCCCCGGGCAGTTACGCGACCACGCTGCCGTTCGTGCTGGCCCACCGCCTGGCGGCGGATCCGGCCCGGGTCGCGGCCGTGCTCGCCGCGGCGCTGCGGTCGATGCCGGGGGAGAGTCGGTATCAGCGACGTCCGCGTGACCGGGGGCGGCTACCTGTCCATCACGGTCGCCCCGGACGCGCTGGCCGGGCTGGCGGTCCGGATCGCCCAGGCAGGACCGGGATGCGCCCGGAGCCTGGCCTGCGACGGCGTGCGGGTAACCGCGCCGCGCGACGCCCGGCTGGCCCGCGCGCGGGACTGGCCGGACGCCTGGCAGCGGCTCACCGCGGAGCAGGCCGGACGGCTGGCCGAGGCCGCGGGCGCCGCGGTCACCTGGATACCGCCCGGCCGGGCGGGACCGGGCGGGCGGGACCGGGCCGGCGAGACCGGGGCGGACGGCCCGGTCGCGGAGGCCATCGCGTACGCGGGGGAGAATGCCGTCCGGTTCGCGCTCAGCCGGCTGGCCAGCGGGATGCCCCGGCGGCACCGGGCCCGATCTTGACCCCGCGGCCATGGCCGCGCAGCAGCTGGGCAATCCCGCCTATGCTGTGCGGTACGCGCACGCTCACGCCGCGTCTGCGCTGCGGCAGGCCGCTGACCTGGGGCTGCCGGGGCCGGACGCGGAGCGGTTCCAGCCGTGCCTGCTCGCGCACCCTAGCGAGCGGGCGCTGCTCGACGCGATGTCCTGGCTCCCGGAACGGGTGGCCGGGGCGGCGCGCCGTCGGCAGCCGCACGTGGTCGCCGCCTACCTGGAGGAGCTGGCCGGCCGGTACTTCGACTGGCAGGAGGCCTGCCCGGTGATGGGGCCGGGCTCGCTCCCGCCGCGTCCCCGGGCCCGCGACCCGCGGGCGGCCCACCGCGGGCGGCGGGCTGTTCCAGGCCCGGCTGCAGCTGGCCAGTGCCGCTCAGACGGTCCTCGGGACCGGCCTGCGGTTGCTGGGCATCGCCGCGCCCGGCCGGATGTAGCCAGCCTCCTGCCTGCGCCCGACTGCCTGGCCGCCCGCTGGCCGCAGCAGAACGCACCAGAACGAGCAGCAAGGCCAGAACAAGCAGCCAGGCCAGAACGAGCAGCAAGGCCAGAACGAGCAGCAAGGACCCTGCCATGAGCCGTGTCGCCCACCCCGCCGGACCGCGGCACGCCGACGTGCTGCCCGCCGAGCACCCGCCTGCCCCGCCCCAGGATCTCAACGCCCTGTACCCGGGGATCTGGCCGCATTCGGCCCGCCGGGCTGACGGTGTGCTCTCGGTCGGGGGACTGGACGTGCGGGACCTGGCCGCCGAGTTCGGCACGCCGCTGTTCGTCTGCGACGAGGACGACTTCCGGCAGCGCTGCCGTGGTTACCGGGAGGCGTTCGGGGCGCAGGCCGGGGTGTTCTACGCGGCTAAGGCGTTCTGCTGTCGCGGCGTGCTGCGCTGGGTCACCGAGGAAGGCCTCGGCGTTGACGTGTGCACCGGCGGCGAGCTGGAGGTGGCGTTGCAGGCCGGCGTGCCGCCCGAGATGATCACCTTGCATGGCAGCAACAAGCTCGAGGGTGAGCTGGCCCGGGCCCTGGACGCGGGCGTGGGTCACATCGTGGTGGACTCGTTCGAGGAGATCGCCCGCATCGCCTACCTGACCGATCCGCCGGTCCCCGGACGCAGTGCCGCCGGAAACGGCGCCGCCCGGCAGGGGGCCGCCGCGAACGGGCCAGGCGCGAAGGGGCCAGGCGAGCCCGGGATCGCGCCGCGGCCCAGGGTGCTCGTCCGGGTTACCACCGGGGTGGAGGCGCACACCCATGAGTTCGTGGCCACCGCCCACGACGACCAGAAGTTCGGGTTCCCGCTGTCCTCCGGCGCGGCCGACGAGGCGGTGCGCCGGATCCTGGCCTGCCCCGGGGTGGAACTGGCCGGGCTGCACTCGCACATCGGGTCACAGATCTTCGACACCGCGGGTTTCGAGGCGGCCGCCCGCCGGGTGCTGGGCCTCGCCGTCCGGATCCGCGACGAGCACGGCATCGTGATCAGCGAGCTGAACCTCGGTGGCGGGCTCGGTATCGCCTACACGCCGGATGACGACCCGGCGGACGTCAAGGTCACCGCCGAGAGCCTGCATGAGATCGTGCGCGTCCAGTGCGCCGCGGCGGGGCTGGCCACGCCGCGGCTGACCTTCGAGCCGGGACGCGCCATCGCCGGACCGGGCACGGTTACGCTGTATGAGGTCGGGACGGTCAAGGATGTGGACGGGCTGCGCACCTACGTGAGCGTGGACGGCGGGATGAGCGACAACATCCGGACCGCGCTGTACGACGCCGAGTACACCTGCGTGCTCGCTTCCCGCGAATCGGCGGCGCCGCCGATGCTGTCCAGGATTGTTGGCCGGCACTGCGAGAGTGGGGACATCGTGGTCCGGGACAGTTACCTGCCCTCCGACCTGGTCCCCGGCGACCTGCTCGCGGTCGCGGCCACCGGGGCGTACTGCCGGTCGATGGCCAGCAACTACAACCACGTCACCCGGCCCGCGGTGGTGGCCGTCCGGGACGGCGCGGCCCGGCTGCTGCTGCGCCGCGAGACCCTCGACGACCTGCTCCGGCTGGACGCCGGATGACGGCCCGGCCATAGATTAGCCAGCACCAGATGAGCCAGGACGAGCCAGCACCGGGAGAGCCAGCAGCGCATGAGCCAGCAGCAGACGACGAGACCTAGGGTGATGCCGTAGTGCGGACGTTGAAAGTGGCGTTGCTGGGCTGCGGCACCGTGGGCTCGGAGGTCTACCGCCTGCTCACGCAGCAGTCCGCTGACCTGGCCGCCCGGATCGGGGCCCGGCTGGAAGTGGCCGGGGTGGCGGTGCGGCGGCCGGGCCGTGCCCGCTCCGTGGCGGTCGATCCCGCGCTGCTCACGGCCGACTCCATGGAACTGGTCACCCGGCCGGACGTGGACATCGTGATCGAGGTGATCGGCGGCATCGAGCCGGTCCGCTCGGTCCTGCTCGCCGCGATGAAATCCGGCAAGTCCGTGGTCTCGGCCAACAAGGCGCTGCTCGCCGAGGACGGCGCCACCCTGCACGATGCGGCGCGGGAAAACGGGGCCGACCTCTACTACGAGGCGGCCGTGGCCGGGGCCATCCCGCTGCTGCGGCCGCTGCGGGAGTCGCTGGCCGGGGACACGGTGCACCGGGTCCTGGGCATCGTCAACGGCACCACCAACTACATCCTGGACCGGATGGACACCTCGGGCGCCGGGTTCGCGGACGCGCTGGAGGAGGCCCAGGCGCTCGGCTACGCCGAGCCTGACCCGACGGCCGACATCGAGGGTTTTGACGCCGCGGCGAAGGCGGCGATCCTGGCCGGGCTGGCCTTCCATACCGGGGTCACCGCGGCCGACGTGTACCGGGAGGGCATCACCGGTGTCACCGCCGCGGACATCGCGAGCGCCCGGGAGCTCGGGCACGTGGTCAAGCTGCTGGCGATCTGCGAGCGCCGGGACGGCGGCGTCTCAGTCCGGGCTCACCCGGCGATGATCCCGCGTACCCACCCGCTGGCCGGCGTGCGCGAGGCGTACAACGCGGTGTTCGTGGAGGCGGAGGCGGCCGGGCGGCTGATGTTCTACGGGGCCGGCGCCGGGGGAGTGCCGACCGCCAGCGCGGTGCTCGGTGACGTGGTCGCCGTGGCCCGCAACCTGATCGCCGGGACCCGCGGCCCGGACGCGTCGACCTATGCCCGGCTGCCTACCC
Source organism: uncultured Actinomycetes bacterium (assembly GCA_963711485.1). GTDB lineage: Bacteria > Actinomycetota > Actinomycetes > Streptosporangiales > Streptosporangiaceae > RYN-230. The sequence continues at coordinate 187,194 of CAVQEM010000039.1, read as the reverse complement.
TGCCCATGGGCGAGGCGCGGACCCGTTACCACGTCGCCCTGGACGTCGCGGACCGGCCCGGCGTGCTGGCCGCCGTCGCGGAGACCTACGCGCGGAACGAGGTGTCCATCAAAGCGGTGCGCCAGGAGGGCCGCGGCGAGGACGCCCAGCTGGTCATCGTGACCCATGCCGCCCCGGACGCCGCGCTCTCGCGCTGCGTCACCGAACTGGAGACGATGGACTCCGTACGGGCCGTGGCCAGCGTCATGCGGGTGGAAGGCGAGGGGGACGAATGACTGCGGATGCGACCTGCGCGGCGGCTGCGGTATGCGCCCTGGCGCGGCGTGATCGAGCAGTACCGGGGGTGGCTCCCGCCGCTGCCCGCCACCAGCCCGGTGATCACGCTGGGCGAAGGCGCCACCCCGCTGCTGCCCGCCCCCGTGCTCTCCGAGCGGACCGGCTGCGAGGTGTACCTCAAGGTCGAGGGGGCCAACCCGACCGGCTCCTTCAAGGACCGGGGGATGACGATGGCGGTCAGCATGGCCGTCAGCCGTGGCGCGACGGCGGTGATCTGCGCCTCCACTGGCAACACCAGTGCCAGCGCCGCCGCGTACGCGGCCCGGGCCGGGCTTTCCTGCGCGGTCCTGGTGCCCCGGGGCAAGATCGCGCTTGGCAAGCTCGCCCAGGCCCTGGTGCACGGGGCCAAGCTGCTCCAGGTGGACGGCAACTTCGACGACTGCCTCGATCTGGCCAGGAAGCTGTCCGCCGACTACCCGGTCGCGCTGGTCAACTCGGTCAACGCGGACCGGCTGGAAGGCCAGAAGAGCGCGGCGTTCGAGATCGTGGACGCGCTCGGCGACGCTCCCGACGTGCACTGCCTGCCAGTCGGCAACGCGGGCAACATCTCCGCCTACTGGATGGGCTACACCCAGTACGCTGCGGCCGGGCGGGCCAGCAAGACCCCCCGGATGCTCGGCTTCCAGGCCAGCGGGGCCGCGCCCATCGTCCGCGGCGAGCCGGTCCGCGCTCCGCAGACCATCGCGACGGCGATCCGGATCGGCAACCCCGCCTCCTGGGGGCTGGCTGAGGCCGCCAGGGACGCGTCCGGCGGCCTGATCGACTCGGTCACCGACCGGCAGATCTTCGCGGCGTACCGGCTTCTCGCGGCCAAGGAGGCGGTGTTCGGCGAGCTGGCCTCGGCCGCGGGGGTGGCCGGTCTGCTCCAGGCCCGGGAACAGGGACAGGTCGCGCCCGGTTCGCGGGTGGTGTGCACGGTGACCGGCAACGGCCTCAAAGACCCGGACTGGGCGGTGTCGGCCGCGCCCGCCCCGATCACCGTGCCCGCGGACGCCGCGGCCGCGGCCACCGCCCTCGGCCTGGCCTGAGGGGTACCCCGTGAACGCCGTGCGGTACCGGCTGGCGAGCGTGGGCCGCGAGGCCCGGGTGGGTGACCGGCGGGGTTTTTTCGGCCGGACGGCGCGAACGCCTCAGGAGACAACGCCTCAGGAGGCACTGTGAGCGGATCCCGGTGGCGGGACAAGCCTGTCGTGGTCCGGGCCCCGGCGAGCAGCGCCAACCTCGGCCCCGGCTTCGACGCGCTCGGCCTCGCGCTGTCGCTGTACGACGTGGCCGTGGCCCGGGTGACCAGCGGCGGACTGGACGTCGAGGTGTCCGGGGAAGGCAGCGAGACCGCTGCCGCGGGCGAGGCCCACCTCGTGGTGCAGGCCATGCGGGCCACCTTCGACGTGATCGGCGGTCACCCCCCCGGCCTTGGCCTGCGCAGCCTTAACGCGATCCCGCACGGCCGCGGGCTCGGCTCCTCGGCCGCCGCCATCGTGACCGGCATCCTCGCCGCCCGCGGGCTCGCCCGGGACGGGGCCGCCCTGCTCCCGGACGACGCCCTGCTCGCCCTCGCCGCCAGCCTGGAAGGACATCCGGACAACGTAGCCGCGTGCCTGCACGGCGGTCTGACCATCTCCTGGACCCCGGAGCGTGAGACCCCCGTGCGTGAGACCCGTGCGTGAGACCGCCGTGCGTGAGACCGCCGTGCGTGAGATCCCGGAACCCTGGACCCCGGCAGGTGAAACCCCGGAAGCCGGGACCCCGCAGTCCGGGGCCCCGGATCCCGCCCGCCCGGCCGACGGCTCGCGCCCGGCGGCGGCGCCCGGTCCCCGCGTGGTCCGCCTGCCGGTGCTGGAGGAGATCCGGCCGGTGGTTTTCGTTGCGGAAGAAAGCCTGGCCACGCAGACGGCGCGCTGCGCCCTGCCGGCCGCGGTGCCGCATCGGGACGCGGCGGCCAACGCCGCCCGTGCCGCGCTGCTGGTGGCCGCGCTGACCCGGGTCCCGGAGGTGCTGTTCGACGCGACCCAGGACTTCCTGCACCAGCCGTACCGGGCCCACGTCATGCCCCGGACCGCCGACCTGCTCGGCCGGCTCCGCGCGGCCGGGGTGGCCGCGGTGGTCTCCGGCGCCGGGCCCTCCGTGCTCGCATTCACCGTCGCGGGCGCACCCGGGCGCCCTGACCTGGTGGATTCAATCGCTGCGGAAACGGGTATTGCTTGGCGTATAAGCCCCCTGGCCATCGACCGGCAAGGCGCAACCCTCCAGACCGCCGTGCCAGGCGAACGCCCCAGAGACAGCGCGCGGTGACGCGTACCCGGACGCAGTGTTCTGCGATGAAGTGTTCCTGGATACAGTTTCCGGACACGGACCTCCCAGACACGGACCTCCTGGACGCCTGGCGTGGCTGCCCTGGAAGGGTCGCGCGGAGACGCCGCAAGACTGGACAGGGTCATCCGCGACACACGGACCGGTGCCGAGGGAATGCTGTGGGCTCTCCTAGTGTTAAGGTGGGTGCTGCACCAGATACCCCATCATGGGGCCAGGTGCTCGCCCGTCACTTGCTTCGTGACCGGCTTGACCGCCGGGCGGGGTCAGTGACGCTCCGTCAACTCTCCGGGCCACCATCTCCCCTCCGCATACACGAAACGCGGAGCGGTCGGGGTGAACCGGGAGCGGACGGGAGGTCGAGGCGCGCTACCCCAGCCGTCTGGGCTCGTTCCGAAACCCCAGTTCCGGGCGCGGAATCCGGGTTAACCCTGTGGTCTCCCCCCGGGACCGGGTCCTGGAACGAGGGTCGGGCGGACGCGCGGACCCCGACGGTTAAGGCAAGACAGATAAGGAAGTACCTGGTCCGGCTGATTTCGCCGGGCCGTGACACCGGGTCGAACGGCCGCGTGCGCGGCCGGCGCCCGCTCCCTGGGAAGGACCCCTCGTGAGCGACACCACCGAACTCTTCACCGGCTCCTCAGGCGTGCCTGAGGCGTCCCCTGGCTATCCGCCTGCGGGGCCTGGCCTGTCCCCGCCTGCGGCGGGTGCGGGTGACAGCGCGCCGGGCGCCAATGCCCCGGCCGGTGAGACGGTGACTGACAAGCCCACCCGCCGCGGCGGTTCCGGGCTGTCCGGCATGCTGCTGGCCGACCTTCAGCGGCTCGCCCAGTCGATGGGTATCACCGGCACGGGCCGGATGCGCAAGAGCCAGCTCATCGAGGCCATCCAGGGCCGGCAGGGCGGCGGGGCCGCCCCGGCTCTCGGCAGCGGCCGTCCGGCTGGCTCCCCGGCGGGCAACGGGAGTGGGGCACTCGACAACTCAGTCCAGCGTGGCGCGTCCGCGGGAGCCGGCGCGCCTCGCCACCGTGAGCAGGACGCCATGGAGTCAGACACCACTGCACAGCCCGCTCTGGGCAACGCCGCGCAGTCATCAGGCGCGGCGGAGGAAGCAGCCACGACGACGCGCGAAGCACAGCGAGGCGGTTCCCGCGACGCAGCACAGGCCAGCACCGGGCAGGCCGGCGCCCCCGGACAGGGTGCCCAGGCCAACGGCGGCGACGGCCAGCTCGCTTTCGCCCCGTCCGCCGCGGGGGCCGACACCGGCACCGCGGACGCGGGCCAGGCGGCCAGCGGGGCCGGCGAGAGCGCCGGGCGGGCCGACGGCCAGGACGGGCAGCGCCGCGGTGAGCGGCGCCAGCGCGGCCGGCGTGACGACTCCTCCCGTGACAGCTCCCCCCGCGACGGGGGAGAGCAGCGGGACAGCCAGCGTGACGGCAGCCAGCGTGACGGGGGCCAGCGCGACAGACGGCCGGGACAGCCAGCGCGACAACGGCCGGGATGGCCAGCGCGGCAGCCAGGCGGCGGACCGCGGCGGGGACGACGACGACGGCTCGGGCCGCCGGCGCAGCCGCGACCGTTTCCGCAACCGGAACCGCCGCCGCGAGCGGGGCAGCGGGCCGGAGCCGGAGCCCGTGGTGAGCGAGGATGACGTGCTCATCCCGATCGCCGGCATCCTCGACGTGCTCGACAACTACGGGTTCATCCGCACCACCGGGTACCTGCCCGGGTCCAACGACGTGTACGTGTCGCTCTCCCAGGTCCGCCGGCACGGCCTGCGCAAGGGAGACGTGATCGAGGGCGCGGTCCGCCAGCCGCGTGACGGCGAGCGCCGGGAGAAGTTCAACGCGCTGGTCCGGCTGGACAAGATCAACGGCCTGGACCCGGAGCAGTCCCGCGGCCGCCCGGACTTCTCCAAGCTGGTCCCGCTCTACCCGCAGGACCGGCTCCGGCTGGAGACCGACGCCACGGTGATGACCACCCGGATCATGGACCTGGTCAGCCCGATCGGCAAGGGCCAGCGCGGCCTTATCGTCTCCCCGCCCAAGGCGGGCAAGACGATGATCCTGCAGGCCATCGCCAACGCGATCACCAAGAACAACCCGGAGTGCCACCTCATGGTCGTCCTCGTGGACGAGCGTCCTGAGGAAGTCACCGACATGCAGCGCTCGGTCAAGGGCGAGGTGATCCACTCCACCTTCGACCGTCCCGCCGAGGACCACACCACAGTCGCCGAACTGGCCATCGAGCGGGCCAAGCGGCTCGTCGAGATGGGCCACGACGTGGTCGTGCTGCTGGATTCCATCACCCGGCTGGGCCGCGCCTACAACCTGGCCGCCCCGGCCAGCGGCCGGATCATGTCCGGTGGTGTGGACTCCACCGCGCTGTACCCGCCGAAGCGGTTCTTCGGTGCGGCCCGGAACATCGAGCACGGCGGCTCGCTGACCATCCTGGCCACGGCCCTCATCGAGACCGGGTCCCGCGCCGACGAGGTCATCTTCGAGGAGTTCAAGGGCACCGGCAACATGGAGCTGCGGCTGCGCCGCGAGCTCGCCGACAAGCGGATCTTCCCCGCCATCGACGTGGACGCCTCCGGCACCCGCAAGGAGGAGATCCTGATGACGCCGGAGGAGCTGAAGATCGTCTGGCAGCTCCGCCGGGTGCTGCACGCGCTGGAGCCGCAGCAGGCGCTCGAGGTCCTGATGGAGCGGATGCGGGAGACCAAGAGCAACGCGGAGTTCCTGCTGCACGTCCAGAAGACCACGGTCGGCCAGTAATTCGCCGGCGAGGCGGGGGCGCCGCAGGCGTATCCCCTCCGCCGGCGGTGCGCAAGGGTCCGGGGTCGCCCCCGGATTAGCAGGGAACGGGAATCACCAGGCCCTCCGGCATGTTGCAGGGTCTGGCACACTAGTAGCCATCAACAGCGCGGTACCGGTTCACGCCGCGGCGGCATCAGCCGCCGCCGGCGACCCGGCGACCGACATAGGCAGGAGTACACAGTGAAGCCTGGTATCCACCCGGAGTACGTGGTGACCGAGGTGACCTGCACGTGCGGGGAGACCTTCACCACGCGCAGCACGGCCAAGAACGGCGCCATCCACGCCGACATCTGCTCGAGCTGCCACCCGTTCTACACCGGCAAGCAGAAGATCCTCGACACCGGCGGCCGCGTGGCCCGGTTCGAGCGCCGGTTCGGCAAGCAGGCCACGGGCTCGAGCTCCAAGTAGCGTTCACGGATCACCGTGCCGGGATGGCATGGCCGGCCTTTCGGGACCGGGACCATGCGGCCACGGCACGGTGATCTTCAGTTTTCGGGAACTTTCCGCAGGCAATCCGCAGGAGGACAACGGTGTTCGACCGGCTGGGTGAGCTGGCCGAGGAGCACGCTGACCTGGAGCGCACCCTCGCCGACTCAGCCGTGCACGCTGACCCCGACCGGGCCCGGGCGCTGTCGCGCCGCTACGGCGAGATCAGCCCGGTGGTCGAGGCGTACCACCAGTGGCAGCAGACGGCCGCCGACGAGGCGACCGCCCGCGAGCTGGCCACCGAGGACGCGTCGTTCGCGGCCGAGGCCGAGGAACTGGGCCGCCGCCGGGCAAAGCTCGAGGAGCAGCTCAACGATTTCCTGGTGCCCCGCGACGCCATGGACGACAAGGACATCATCCTCGAGGTGAAGGCGGGCGAGGGCGGCGAGGAATCGGCGCTCTTCGCGGGTGACCTGCTGCGCATGTACCTGCGGTACGCGGAGCGCCAGGGCTGGAAGACCGAGGTCCTGGACTCCACCATGACCGGCCTGGGCGGCTACAAGGACGTGACGGTCGCGGTGAAGTCTCCCCGGCACGCGGCCGGCGACGGCGTCTGGTCCCGGCTGAAGTACGAGGGCGGGGTGCACCGGGTCCAGCGGGTGCCGGTCACGGAATCCCAGGGGCGGGTACATACCTCGGCCGCGGGGGTGCTGGTCATGCCGGAAGCCGACCCCGTCGAGGTGAGTATCGACCCGAACGACCTGCGGGTGGACGTCTACCGCTCCTCCGGGCCCGGCGGGCAGAGCGTCAACACCACCGACTCCGCGGTGCGGATCACCCACAAGCCCACCGGCATCGTCGTCTCCTGCCAGAACGAGAAGAGCCAGCTGCAGAACAAGGAGCAGGCCCTGCGCATCCTGCGTGCCCGGCTGCTCGCCCAGGCCCAGGCGGATGCTGAGGCCCAGGCGGCGGCGGAACGGCGCAGCCAGGTAGCCACCGTGGACCGCTCGCAGCGGGTGCGCACCTACAACTTCCCGGAGAACCGCATCTCCGACCACCGGGTCGGCTACAAGGCCTACAACCTCGATCACGTCATCGACGGGGACCTGGGCGCGGTGATCAGCGCCCTGGTGCGAGGCGGACCGGTCGGGGAGAGCGGCAGCGGCGGATGGCGGCTGAGCCGCGCAAGAGCCTGCTGCTCGACGAGATCGCGGTGGCGGCGGCCCGGCTGGCTGAGGCCGGGGTCGATTCGCCGCGGGCCGACGCCGAGCAGATCGCCGCGCACGTGCATGGCGTCCGCCGCGGGCGAGCTGCACCGGGTGCCGGACTCTGCGTTCAACCCGCGGTTCTGGGACGAGATCGCCCGCCGTGAGGCGCGTGAACCGCTGCAGCACATCACCGGGCACGCCTACTTCCGGTACCTTGATCTCGAGGTCGGCCCCGGGGTGTTCGTGCCCCGGCCGGAGACCGAGGTGATGACCGGCTGGGCCATCGACCGGCTGCGCGAGATGGACGTCACCGAGCCCGGTCGTGACCGACCTGGGCACCGGGTCCGGCGCGATCGCGCTGGCCATCGCCCAGGAAGTGCCCCGGTCCCTGGTGCACGCGGTGGAAGCAGACCCGCTGGCCCGGGAGTGGGCACAGCGCAACATCGACCGCTGCGCGGCCTGGCCCCGCACACCGCGGGCCGGGTCACGCTGCACGGCGAGGACTTCGGCCGTGCGCTGCGCGAGCTGGACGGGGCGGTGGACCTGGTGATCAGCAACCCGCCCTACATCCCGTGGGGTGCCTCGGTGCCGCCAGAGGTGGGCGAGTACGACCCGGCCACCGCGCTGTGGGGCGGCACCGACGGCATGGACGCGGTCCGGGTCGTTGAGCAGGCCGCCCGGCGGTTGCTCCGCCCCGGAGGCCTGGTGGCGGTGGAGCACGGCGCGCCCCAGGGAGCCGCCGTGTACTGGGTTTTCGCCGAGGAACGGGGCTGGCGCGACACCGCGGAACCACAAGGACCTGGCCCGCCGGGACCGGTTCGTGACCGCGGTCTGGCCCGGTGCTCAGCAGTGGGAGGATGGACACTCATGAGCGCACGGTTTAACTGCGCGGACCCGGCCCAGCGCATTCAGGGGCTCGCGGAAGCGGAAACGGCACTGCGCCGTGGTGAACTCGTGGTGATTCCGACCGATACGGTCTACGGGATCGCGGCCGAGGCCTTCGACCCGGCCGCCGTGGAGGGCCTGCTCAAAGCCAAGGGCCGCGGCCGGGACATGCCGCCGCCGGTGCTGGTCGGGACGGTCCGCGCGGCCATGGCGCTGGTCATGGACCTCGGCAACGCCGGGAAGGACCTGATCGACGAGTTCTGGCCCGGCGCGCTGACCATCATCTGCCGGTCCAGCCCCACCCTCGTCTGGGACCTGGGCGACACCAAGGGCACCGTGGCCATCCGGATGCCGCTGCACCCGGTCGCGCTCGAGCTGCTCAAGCGGACCGGCCCGCTGGCTGTGAGCAGCGCCAACGTGTCCGGCCGCCCGCCCGCGACCACGTGCGACGAGGCCACGGCCCAGCTGGGCGACTCCGTCTCGGTGTATCTGGACGGCGGTCCGTGCCCGGGCGACGTGCCGTCCACGATCGTCGACCTGACCGGGACCGTGCCGCGGCTGCTGCGCCGGGGTGTCATCCCGGCGGAACGGTTGCGGGACGTGATCCTGCTGGACGTGGTGGATGAGGCGGTGCCCGAGGAGCCGGCCGGGGCGGTGCCCGAAGAGGCGGCCGGGGCGGTGCCTGAGGAGCCGGCCGGGGCGGTGCCCGAAGAGGCGGCCGGGGCGGTGCCCGACGATGCGCCCGTTGAGGTTTTTCATGACCTTCCCGCTGATATTCGGGAGGACGTGGGCGCTGGTGTTCCGGAGGACGGGCCCGCTGGGGCTCCGGAGGACGGGGCCGCTGGGGCTCCGGAGGACGCCGGCGAGGCGGCCGTAACGGGGGAGGACGCGCCGGGCGAGGCGATCCTTCGCGGGGGAGACGTGGCTGACCAGGCAACTCGTAGCCGCCGGGACGCCGGGTGAGCGTGGCCGCAATGGGTGGCTGTGCACTCTAGCCTCAGGTTAGGCTCTAAAGTTGATCCTTAATGGATGAGGCAACCGAACGGGCCGGGTGAACCGGGATGCGCGAGTACGGCCTCACACTCCTGGTGGCCGCCGCCGTCACTTACCTGTTCACGCCCCTGGTGCGCCGTTTCGCGATCGCGGTGGGGGCCGAGCACCGGGGCCGGGCGCGCGACGTCCATACCAATCCCGTTCCGCTGCTTGGCGGGATCGCGATGTACCTCGGCCTCGCCGCGGGATTGCTGGTGGCGTCGAGGCTGACCCATCTGAGCACCGTTTTCATGGGCACCAGGGTGGGCAGCGGCCTGCTCTTGGCCGGCGGGGTCCTCGTCCTCATGGGCTTCGTGGACGACCGCTGGGGACTGGGTGCCATCACCAAGCTGGCTGGCCAGGTGGCCGCCGGGGTGATCCTGGTCTGGAGCGGTGCCGTGGTGGCCTGGCTGCCGGCCCCGCTCGGCGGGACGCTCGTGCTCACCTCCGACCAGCAGACCCTGCTGACCATCCTGGTCGTCGTGGTGACCATCAACGCGGTCAACTTCATCGATGGCCTGGACGGGCTCGCCGCCGGGATCGTCGGGATCGGTGCGGCGGCCTTTTTCCTGTACTACTACACGCTCACCAAGCGGCTGGGGCTGGACGACCAGACCGATCCGGCGATGGCGTCGGCCATCCTGGCCGGGATCTGCCTGGGGTTCCTGCCGCACAACTTCCATCCGGCCCGCATCTTCATGGGCGACACCGGATCGATGCTGCTGGGGCTGCTTCTCGCGTACGAGCCCATCTCCAGCCTCGCGTCCCTGGACCCGAACACGCTCACCACCCCGTCGGCCTACAGCGGCGGCACGGTCAATCGCTTCCCGGAAATCCTGCCGCTGCTTGTCCCGGCCATCATCATGCTGATCCCGTACGCCGACCTGCTGCTGGCGGTCGTGCGGCGGACCCGGGCCGGCCGCTCCCCGTTCTCGGCGGACAAGAAGCACCTCCAGCACCGACTGCTCGCCATCGGGCATTCGCACCGGGCCAGCGTCCTGCTCATGTACTTGTGGGCATCCTTGTTCGCCGGCACGGTCGTGCTGCTGTCCATCATGCGGACGAGGCTGCTGATCCTGGGCATCGTGACCCTGGGCGGAGTCTTGGTGCTGCTGCTGGCGTCGATGCCGCGGCTGCGGTGGTGGAACCGGCAGGGCCAGTTGCGGCTGGCCGCCAACCTCGCCGGCCCGGTGCCGTCGGCGGCTGGTCCTGGGGCCGTCGGCAGGCAGGCGCCGTCGGCGGCTGCTCCTGGGTCGGCCAGCAGGCCGGTGCCGTCTCCCGTCCCAGTCGCCGCGGGTGCCAGCGCCCCGGGCCGCCGCCGCACGGATCGCGGGCTGGGTGTGGAACGCGGTAGCGGTTCGGGTCCTGGCCGCAGCTAGCCGGCCGCGGGAGCGCAGGGACGCCGGTTTCGGGCAGGCCGCGCCCGGCAGCGCCGGGGACCGGGGTGCCGGGCGGGGACAGGCTGGGACCGGGTGGGATGCGCGGCCCGCCGGCGAGGCGTGGGATGCGCCGCCCGCCGGGTCGCCCCGGGACGCGCCGCCGCGCCGGGTGCCGCCGCGGCGACGGCGCCGCCCGCCGGGTCGCCCCGGGACGCGCCGGCCGCGCGGAACAGGCGCCGGGATGCGCGGCCCGCGGAACAGGCGCGGCCCCCCGCGGCAGCGTGGGATGCGACGCCGTCTGGCACGGGCTGGCATGCGCGGCCGATTGGAGCGCCGTGGGATGCGCAGCCGGCCGCCCGACAGACGCGTCCTCTCGCGGCGCTTCCCGGGGCGATGGCCCCCGCAGGTCGCCGGGTGCCCCGCGACGCGGGCCGCTCCACCCGGCCGACCAGGAGGAGCCGGGCCAGTGGTATCCGGGCCGCACGGAGCCGGTTCAGCCTGATTCGGGACAGTGGTACGCGGGCCGTCCGGACCCAGGTCAGCGGGATTCTGGCTGGCAGAATGCGCGCACGCACGATACTGACCCGCACGGCGCCAGCCCGCAGCACGCCGCATCCCCGCAGGCCGGCCCGCAGGACCTCGGCCTGCCGTCCCACCCGGTCCAGGTCCAGCCGCCCGGCCCAGGCCCGGCGCGGCCCGCGAACCGCGACGGCGATGACAGCAGCGAGGAGGGGGAGTCGCCGCTCCTGCCGTGGCGCTTCCGCTGATCCTCTCCACCGGCCCAGGCCTCCCCGCACGCCACCGACCCGGCCTCGGCACCCAAACAGCCCGGCGCCCATGACCCCACCGGCCTGGTCTCAGCACGCCCACAAGCCACCCCCGCCCCATGACCCCCGCTAGCCACCCAGGCTCGCGCATCCCACCAGGCACCACAGCCCCAGTGCGCCCATCAGCCACTCCCGTCCCGGCATCCATATCGTGATCAACTGATCGGTGTCGCTATAGCGACACCAATCAGTTGATCACGAAGGCTTCGTCCCTCCTGGGCGGCCTCATCCGGGCGTGCCTGCCCGGGCGCCCTCCCGGCCTTCCCCGGGCTGGCCTTCCCGGGCTGGTTCTTCGCCGGGCTGGCTTCCTCCCGGCGGCCTTCCCCGGTCGGCCTCACCCTGGGCCCGCCGGACGGGGCCCGGCCGCGGACTCCGTGGACGATCGTGGGCTGCTCGCAGCGGGAGGACCGTTGGGGCCGGGAGTTTGGTACCGTTCATCGACTCATGTCCGGCAATCTGAAGTCACATAACATTCATCACACAGAGGGTCCCGGTAAAGACCCGTCCAAGGAGCTTGTGATATCTTTCACGAGCAGTCACTCGAGGACGAGTGAGGGGCCCGTGATAGGTTTCGCTCACCCGGCGGCGCACGAGTTCCGCCTCGGCGGCACCCAGGCTCCTGGCCGGTGCTGTGTGGGAGGCGGACCGGTGCATCCCCGAGCCAAGTGTCCTCCTGAACCGTCCGGAGCCACCTAAGTGCTGGCAAGCTATGGCCCGATCGCCCGGCGTTCCGCCGTGGTCGCGGCCGGTGCTGCCGTGATCATGATCGCGCTGAGCACAGCGATCGGCGGCTCCAAGGGACTCCTCGGCAGCGTACTCGGCGCCGCCCTCGTCGTTGTGTTCTTTGCCATCAGCATCGCCGCGGTGTCCCGGGCCGAGAAGGTCAGCCCGCGGGCCCAGATGGTGACCGCGCTGTCCACGTTCATCATCAAGATCCTGGTGCTGATGATCCTGGTCTCCAGGTTCAGCACCACGACCGCCTTCAACGCGCGGCTGTTCGGCCTGACCGCCATCGTCTGCATCCTGGTCTGGAGTGGCGCCCAGGTCTTCTGGTCGATGCGGCTCAAGATGCTCTACGTGGAACCGGACGGGGAACGGTGACGCGTGGCGCCTCCCTCGCTCCCGGACGGCGGATCGCGGCCCGCGGGCCAGCCTGCCGTCCGCAGCCTGCACGATGACCTGGCGCGCGATGAGCGGGACCGGATCTGCGCCCTCCGGCCCGAACGGTTCGTCCGGCGGTCAGCCGTCGGCCAGTGGCCAGCCGCCGGACGGCGGCCCCGGCCGAGGAGAACCAGGGCTGGAGCATCTTCAGCTACCTGATCGCCGGCATGGTGGCCTACGGCCTCGTCGGCTGGCTGGTGGCATGGCTGACGCATATTCCGGTGCTGTTGCCGGTGGGGGCGCTCGTCGGGCTGGTCGTTCGCCATCGGCGGAATCGTCTGGAAGTACGGCAGGCACCCATAGGTAATCTGCATGCAAAGCATGCTGGCCTGGCCAGCACGGGCATGCCACGACGTTCCGCCCGGACTAGGGCGGCCTGGATGCGCGCCGCGCCTGCGGGCGCTGTGCGCGGGCACGAAGCAGGAGGAAACCGTCTTGCGCGGTGACACGCTGATCCTCGCCGCGGTGCAATGCACCGAGGACAACAGCCACGTCGCTTCGGCGACGCACTGCGGCTTCCCGGGCCCGAACTATCCCGGCTCCCACCTTCTTGTTCACGCCGTTCTTCACGGTCGGGTCGTTCAGCTTCACCAAGCCGATGCTGCTGGCCCTGGTCTGTGCCGTCGGCGTGGTCGGCTTCTTCTGGGCCGCGTTCGCCAACCCGAAGATCGTGCCCGGCGAGGGTGCAGAACCTCGGCGAGATGGGAGTCGAGTTCGTCCGCGAGCAGATCCTGCGGCCGATGATCGGCAAGCGCGGCGACAGCTTCCTGCCGTTCCTGGTCTCCCTGTTCTTCTTCATCTGGCTGATGAACCTGATGGAGATCATCCCGGTCGCCCAGTTCCCGCCGATGTCGCATGATCGCCTTCCCGGTCGCACTGATGCTCATGGTCTACGGCACCTACACCTACCTGGGCATCAAGCACCAGGGGCTGGGCGGCTACTTCAGGAACATGATCCCGAGCGGGGTGCCCGGGCCGCATCCTGGTCATCCTGGCGCCCGTGGAGATCCTGCAGTACCTGCTCATCCGGCCGTTCACGCTGGCGGTCCGGCTGTTCGCGAACATGTTCGCCGGGCACATCCTGCTGCTGATCTTCACTCTCGCGACGTGGTACCTGTTCAGCCTCGACGTCGGCCTGCTATTCAGCGCGACCTCGTTCATTCTCACCATCGTGCTGACCGCGTTCGAGATGCTGATCCAGGCGCTGCAGGCCTACATCTTCACGATCCTGACCGCCCAGTACATCGGCGGCTCACTGGAAGCGGGTCACTGACATGGCCGACGCCCCCATTCGTCCGTCCGCGCGCACCCGGGTGTGCGGACGGCCCATCCAACCCGCCGGCGGCAGACACCGTCGGCCTGAAGGCAAGGGAATGCATAAATGCTTGATGTAGCGCATCATGTGGTCGCTCTTGGCCTCCTGCATCATCTGATCGCCGCCGGCACCACCCAAAAACTGCAGATCAACTTCGGCGCGGTGGGGTATGGCCTGGCGGCCATCGGCCCCGGTGTCGGCATCGGCCTGATCTTCGGTCACGGCGTCGAGGCCATGGCCCGGCAGCCGGAAGCCCGCGGGCTGATCCAGTCCAACATGTACATCGGCTTCGCGCTGGCCGAGGCGCTCGCGCTGATCGGCCTCGTGGTCCCGTTCATCTTCGGTGCCACCTGATCGGCGGAGTCTCCCAGTGATCCCTAGCCGACAGGAGGCCGACACCGTGACGTATCACGTTGGGGCGACGGTGGTGACCCCGCCCACCAACCCGCTGATCCCCGAATGGCCCGAGCTGATCATCGGCGCCCTCGCCTTCCTCATCGTGTTCGCCGTCCTGGGAAAGGTGCTCCTGCCGCGCATCCAGAAGACGCTGGCCGAGCGGACGGACAAGATCGAGGGCGGCCTGCAGCGCGCGGAGGAGGCGCAGGCCGAGGCCCAGGCCGTGCTCCAGCAGTACCGTCAGCAGCTCAACGAGGCCCGGCAGGAGGCATCGCGGCTCCGCGAGCAGGCCCAGGAGCAGGGCGCCCAGATCATCGCGGACATGCGCGAGGTGGCCCAGTCCGAGGCGCGGCGCATCATCGACGCGGCCCACGCCCAGATCGAGACCGACCGGATGCTGGCCCTGCAGGCCCTGCGGACCGACGTCGGCACCCTGGCCGTGGACCTGGCCGGCCGGGTGGTCGGCGAGTCGCTGGAGGACGTGGCCCGGCAGCGCCGCATCGTCGAGCGGTTCATCGAGGATCTCGAGCAGCCGCAGTGCTGACGAGGCCAGGTCCACCACATGAGAGGCCCCAGCCGGGCCGCCCTGGTGAGGCGAGGCAGCGGCTTGCGGAGGCCGTGACGTCGGCCGCCGAGGCGCGGACCCTCGGTGAGGACCTGTTCGGGATCCTCGGGGTGCTCGATGAGCAGTCCGCGCTGCGGCGGGCCCTGGCCGAGGGCAGCCGCCCGCAGCGGGCCCGGAGCGAGCTGGCCCGGGGGCTGTTCGGTGGCCGGGTCAGCGACGCGACCCTGGACCTGTTCGCGAGCCTGTGCGAATCTCGCTGGTCCAGCGCCGGGGACCTGGCGGACGCGGTCGAGGAGCTCGCGGTCACGGCGTTCGCGGCGGCGGCCGAGCGTGGCCGTCACCTCGACGACCTCGAGGACCAGCTGTTCCGGTTCGGCCGGGTGATCATGGGCGCACCCGAGCTGCGGGCCGTGCTGTCCAACCCCACCGTCCCGGCGCCAGTACAAGCGCCAGCTGCTGGACACCCTGCTCGAGGGCAAGGTGATCCCGGACGCCCGGCGGCTCATCGGCCAGGCCGCGGAACACCCCAGGGGACGTAGTCTGGATGCCAGCCTGGAGTACTACGCGAGGGTGGTCGCGCAGTGGCGGCAGCGCCTCGTCGCGCTGGCACGGGTGGCCATCCCGCTGACGGAGCGCCAGCGCGAGCGGCTCGTCAGCGCGCTCCAGAGCGCGTACGGGCATGAAGTTCATCTGAACGTTCTCGTCGATCCGCGCGTAGAGGGTGGCATATCCGTGCAGATCGGGGATGAGTTCATCGATGGCAGCGTGGCGAGCCGGCTCGCGGCACTGCGCAGGCGGCTGGCCGCCTGATGGGCCAGCACTGATGCGCGGGCACGGCGTAGTCCGGCACAACGACAGACCAGTTGACCAACTGACGAGGAAGACGCGAGGACCATGGCGGAGCTGACAATCCGGCCCGACGAGATCCGGGACGCGCTGGCGAGCTTCGTCCAGGCGTATGAGCCGGACGCGGCCTCCCGGGAAGAGGTAGGCGTCGTCTCCGAGTGCGGCGACGGCATCGCCCGGGTCGAGGGGCTGCCCTCGGCCATGTCCAACGAGCTGCTGGAGTTCCCCGGCGGTATCCGGGGCCTGGCGCTCAACCTGGACGAGCGCGAAATCGGCGTGGTCATCCTCGGCGACTTCACCAAGATCGAGGAGGGCCAGCAGGTCCGCCGGACCGGGGAGATCCTCTCCGTCCCGGTGGGCGACGGCTTCCTCGGCCGGGTCGTGGACCCGCTGGGCGTCCCGATGGACGGCAAGGGCGACATCGAGCAGGCCGAGCTGCGCCCGCTGGAGACTGCAGGCCCCCTCGGTGGTGCAGCGCGCCAAGGTGAGCGAGCCGCTGCAGACCGGGATCAAGGCGATCGACGCGATCACCCCGATCGGCCGCGGCCAGCGTGAGCTGATCATCGGCGACCGGCAGACCGGCAAGACCGCCATCGCCATCGACGCCATCATCAACCAGCGGGAGAACTGGGAATCCGGGGACCCGTCGCGCCAGGTCAAGTGCATCTACGTGGCCGTCGGCCAGAAGGGCTCGACCACCGCGCAGGTCAAGCAGTCCCTGGAAGACGCCGGCGCGATGGAGTACACCACGATCGTCGCGTCGCCCGCTTCCGACCCGTCCGGGTACAAGTACGTCGCTCCTTACACCGGCTCGGCCCTCGGCCAGTACTGGATGTACAACGGGCCAGCACGTCCTGATCGTCTTCGACGACCTGTCCAAGCAGGCGGCGGCCTACCGCACGATCTCCCTGCTGCTGCGCCGGCCGCCGGGCCGCGAGGCCTACCCCGGCGACGTCTTCTACCTGCACTCGCGGCTGCTGGAACGGTGCGCGAAGCTCTCCAAGGAGATGGGGAACGGCTCCCTCACCGGGCTGCCCATCGTCGAGACCCAGGCCAACGACATCTCGGCGTACATCCCCACCAACGTCATCTCGATCACCGACGGGCAGATCTTCCTGGAGACCGACCTGTTCAACTCGGGTGTCCGGCCGGCCATCAACGTCGGGCCGCTCGGTCTCCCGGGTCGGCGGCGACGCGCAGATCAAGGCGATGAAGAAGGTCGCCGGCGGTCTGAAGCTCGCGCTGTCCCAGTACCGCGACCTGGAGGCCTTTGCGTCGTTCGCGTCCGACCTGGACGCGGCGTCGCGGGCCCAGCTGGACCGCGGCGCGCGCCTGGTCGAACTGCTCAAGCAGCCCCAGTACAGCCCGTTCCCGGTGGAGCGCCAGGTCGTATCGCTCTGGGTCGGCACCAATGGCTACCTGGACGACGTGCCCCTGGAGGACGTCGGCCGGTTCGAGCGCGAGTTCCTGGACTACGTTCAGCGCGAGCGCCCGGGATCTACGACTCGATCCGGGAGACCAGGGAACTGTCCGACGACACCGCGTCCGCGCTCAAGGAAGCCGTCGATGAGTTCCGTAAGGGCTTCACAGGTCACCGGCGGCGACCTGCTGGTCCAGGACGAGCCGGCCGAGCCCACCGACGAGGCGCGGATTGAGCGCGAGCCGGTGAAGGCAAGCGCGTGCCCGCCGGCGGACAGAGTCGGACAGCCACGCCGCGGGACAAGTCGAGAGTCAAGGGGAAGGCCCAGCATGGCAGGACAGCTTCGGGCGATCAGGCAGCGGATCCGGGGGGTCCAGTCCATTGCCAAGATCACTCGTGCCCAGGAGCTGATCGCGGCCTCGCGGATCATCAAGGCCCAGCAGCGGGTCCGGGACGCCGGGCCCTACGCCCGGGAGATCACCCAGGCCGTCGAGGCGGTGGTCAGCCGGTCCGCGCAGATCGATCATCCGCTGGTGCGCGAGTCCGCAGAATCCGCAGCGGGCCGCGGTGCTGATCCTGAGCAGCGACCGCGGGCTTCGCGGCGGCTACAACGCAACGTGCATGCGTGAGGCCCAGGGCCTGCGCGCCCGGCTCCGGGAACGCGGCGTCGAGCCGGTCACCTACGTGTCCGGGTCCAAGGGCATCACCTGGCACCGGTTCCGCGGCCAGGAGATCGCGGACTCGTGGAGCGGCTTCTCCGAGACTCCCCGGCACGACAACGCCCGGGAGATCACCGAGACCCTGTTCGAGGCGTTCAGCCGCGCCGCGGAGGACGGCGGGGTGGACGAGATCTACCTCGTCTACACCGAGTTCGTGTCGATGCTGACCCAGAACGCGCTGGTCGCAGCGCATCGTCCCGCTGGTCATCGAGGAGACCACCGAGGAGCCCGCCAGCGGCCCGATCCCGCTGTATGAGTTCGAGCCGTCGCCGCAGGCCGTGCTGGACGCGCTGCTGCCGTGGTACGTGGAGAGCCGGATCTACCAGGCGCTGCTCGAGGCGGCCGCGTCGGAGATCGCCGCGCGCCGCCGGGCCATGAAGTCCGCCACCGACAACGCCAACGATCTGCTCGAAGAGTTCACCCGCGAGGCCAACAAGGCCCGCCAGGCCGAGATCACCCAGGAAATCAGCGAGATCGTCGGTGGAGCCGACGCGCTGGCCGAGTCCGTCGCAGGGAAAGAGTGAGTGCCATGACCGCAACCGTCGAGAACACCCCCGCCGCCGGCGGGGAGGAAGCCCCCGAGGGTACCGGCCGTGTCGCGCGGGTCATCGGCCCGGTCGTCGATGTGGAGTTCTCCACCGAGGAAGACATCCCCGACATCTACAACGCGCTCCAGGTCGACGTGACCCTGGAGGGGCAGACCCGGACCCTGACGCTCGAGGTGGAACAGCACCTGGGCGACAACACCGTGCGGGCCATCTCCATGGCGCCTACCGATGGCCTGACCCGCGGGGCCACCGTGGTCAACACCGGGGGCCCGATCACGGTTCCGGTCGGCGACGTGACCAAGGGGCACGTGTTCAACGTGCTCGGCGACCCGCTGGACGTGCCCGCCTCCTCCCTGGAGGTCAAGGAGCGCTGGTCGATCCACCGCGACCCGCCCGCCTTCGACCAGCTGGAGCCGCGGACCGAGATCCTGGAAACCGGCATCAAGGTCCTCGACCTGCTCACCCCCTACGTCCGCGGCGGGAAGATCGGGCTGTTCGGCGGCGCAGGCGTGGGCAAGACGGTGCTCATCCAGGAGATGATCACCCGGGTCGCCAAGAACTTCGGTGGCGTCTCGGTCTTCGCCGGGGTGGGCGAGCGGACCCGCGAGGGCAACGACCTGTTCATCGAGATGACCGAGTCGAACGTCATCAAGGACACCGCGCTCGTCTTCGGCCAGATGGATGAGCCGCCCGGGCGTCCGGCTCCGGGTCGGCCTGTCCGCGCTGACCATGGCCGAGTACTTCCGCGATGTGCAGGGCCAGGACGTGCTGCTGTTCATCGACAACATCTTCCGGTTCACCCAGGCGGGCTCGGAGGTGTCCACGCTGCTCGGCCGGATGCCCTCGGCGGTGGGCTACCAGCCCACCCTGGCCGACGAGATGGGCCAGCTGCAGGAGCGGATCACCTCCACCCGGGGCCACTCGATCACCTCCATGCAGGCCATCTACGTGCCCGCGGACGACTACACCGACCCCGCGCCGGCCACCACGTTCGCCCACCTGGACGCGACCACCGCGCTGTCCCGGGCCATCACGGAGAAGGGCATCTTCCCGGCGGTGGACCCGCTCGCCTCCACCTCCCGGATCCTGGACGCCAAGTACGTCGGCCAGGAGCACTACGACGTGGCCCGTGAGGTGCAGCGCATCCTGCAGCGGTACCAGGAGCTGCAGGACATCATCGCGCTCCTCGGCATCGACGAGCTGTCCGAGGAAGACCAGGTCACGGTCAAGCGGGCGCGGCGCATCGAGCGGTTCCTGTCGCACCCCATGTTCGTGGCCGAGCAGTTCACCGGCCAGCCGGGCGTGTTCGTGCCGCTGAAGGAGACCATCGCCTCGTTCAAGGCGCTCACCGAGGGCAAGTACGACAACTACCCGGAGCAGGCCTTCTTCATGTGCGGCGGTATCGAGGACGTGGAGAAGAAGGCCAAGGAGATGGAGCGCCAGTGAGCCCGGAGCGACGGACGAGTGGGAGCATGACAGTGACCCTGCAGGTGGAGCTGGTCGTCCCGGACGGCGAGGTATGGTCCGGGAACGCCCGCATGGTCATCGCCAAGACGCTGGACGGCGACATCGGCGATCATGACCTCGCACCCGTCCGTGCTCGGCATCCTGGCCGAGGGCAGCGTGGTCGAGATCCGCGACCCGGAGGACGGCTCGCGGCGCGCGAGGAGCCGGTCGTGCGGGCCGCCGTGCAGCAGCGGCTTCCTGTCCGTGCACGATGACCGGGTCTCGATCCTGGCCCGCGAGGCCGAGCTCGGCAGCCAGGTGGACCGGGCCACGGTCCAGTCCGAGCTCGACGCGGCGCTGAGCCGAGGCCGAGGCCGGCGGGCGAGGAGGAATCGGCTGAGGTGAAGTACTCCCGGGCCCTGCTGCGGGCCGCGGGCGACGGGTCCTGACGAGGGCCAGCGCAGGGGCCCGGGATGAGCGGAGCGCTGGCCTTCGACGCGGCCTGGCTCTTCGCTGGCTTCCTGATCCTCGTGGTGCTGCTGGCGGCGGGCATCACGGTGCGCAGGTACCTGCTGGAACGCGGCGGCGGGACGGTCGAGTGCGGCCTGCGCGTCCCGGGGCGGCAGCTGGCGCCTCGGGCGTGGCCGCCTACCAGCCGGATGAGCTGCGCTGGTACCAGGTCTTCGGGTTCCTGCTGCGGCCCAGCCAGGTCTTCAGCCGCCGCACGCTGACCGTGCTCACCCGCCGGCCGCCGACCTCGGCCGAGGCGGCCAGCCTGGGCGAGGGAGCCGTGGTCGTGGAGTGCCGGGTCGCCGAGGGTGCCGGGACCGTGGAACTCGCGATGAGCGACGCGGCGCTCACCGGCTTCCTGGCCTGGCTGGAGGCCGCCCCGCCGGGCTCTCCCGGCTCGTACCTCGGCCAGGCCAGCTAGCGGCCGGCTGCGCGAGGCTGCGGCCGCTCAGCGCTCGCCGCCGGGCTTCCACAGCACGTCCCCGCCTGGCTCGTTGGCTTCCCGCGCGAGGATGAACAGCAGGTCCGACAGGCGGTTCAGGTACCGGGCGGTCAGCGGGTTCATCGAGTCGCCGCAGGCCTCCAGCGCGGCCCAGGTGCTGCGTTCCGCCCGGCGCACGATCGTCCTGGCCATGTGCAGCAGCGCGGCGCCTGACGAGCCGCCTGGAAGGATGAAGCTGCGCAGGACCGGGAGACCCGCGTTGTGGGTGTCACAGTCCTTTTCCAGGGCCTGGACGTAGTCCTCGGTGATCCGCAGCGGGGGATAGGGCGGGTTCTCGCTCACCGGGTTGCACAGATCCGCTCCCACGTCGAAGAGCTCGTTCTGGATCCGGGAGAGCAGCGTCGACCAGGTCCCCGGGCAGCCCGCCCAGCGTGATGGCCATCCCGATCGCGCAGTTCGCCTCGTCCACGTCGGCGTAGGCGGCCAGCCGGGGATCGGTCTTGGCGGCCCGGCTGCCGTCGCCCAGGGCGGTCGTGCCGTCGTCGCCGGTTCGGGTGTAGATGCGGGAGAGCACGACGGGCTGCTCCCTGCGGTCGCTTGCCATGGGCCCACGGTATCGGTGAGCGGGCCGCCGGCCGCGGTCTGACCGCCCTGTCTGCGGTCGACCGCGGGGGCGGCGTCGCCACAAGCGATCAATGTCCTGACCTTTGGGTATTCACATCACTAACCACAATGTGGCATCGTATAGAAGCGAAGAGTAACCAAGCTGCGGCCGCCTGGCCGTACCGGACACACGGCCACTGCCTCTGGTGCCTGGCGGTTCTCGGGGGCCCGCCAGAGCCCGCGGTGGCCCTGGGAGAGCGCGCTCCCGGCTTAGCGGCCGGGAGCGCGCTCGGCTTTGCAGATCCGGCTGCGGCATGCGCGGCCAGGCGCGCCCGCGCTGGTAGGGTGTCGGCTAGTCCCCCGATCTGCCCCCGTGAGGTCCCCGTGTACGACTATGTCATCGTGGGCGCAGGCAGCGCTGGATGCGTCCTGGCCGCGCGGCTCACCGAGAACCCGGCGACCCGGGTCCTGCTGCTGGAAGCCGGGCCGCCGGACAATGCCGACGAGATACACATTCCGGCCGCGCTGAACCTGCTCTTCCAGAGCCAGTACGACTGGGATTTCCATACCGTGCCGCAGGAACGGGCGGGCAGCCGGTCGGTCTACTGGCCGCGCGGGCGCACCCTCGGCGGGTCCTCGTCCATCAACGCGATGATCTACATCCGGGGCAACCGCCTGGACTACGACACCTGGCGTGACGACTACGGCTGCGCCGGATGGGGTTACGCGGACCTGCTGCCGTACTTCCTGCGCGCGGAGGACAACTCGCGCGGGGCCTCGCGCCTACCACGGCATCGCCGGCCCGCTCAGCGTCACCGACCTCAAGCACAAGTCCCCGCTGACCCGGGCCTTCGTGGCCGCCTCCCGGGATTGCGGGCTGCCCGCCAACGAGGACTTCAACGGCCCGGCGCCAGGACGGCACCGGCTTCTACCAGGTCACCCAGCGCGACGGGCGGCGCTGGTCCGCCGCGGACGCGCTACCTGCACCCGGCCGTGGCCCGGCCCAACCTCACCGTGCACACCGACGCGCTGGTCACCGGCGTCCTCGTCGAGGGCGGCCGCGCGACCGGGGTTCGCTATCTTCGCCGCGGCGTCGAAGAGCTGGCCCGGGCCGAGGGCGAGGTGATCCTGTCGGCCGGGCGCCATCGGCAGCCCGCAGCTGCTCCTGCTGTCCGGCATCGGCCCGGCCGAGCAGCTCATCGAGCAGGGCATCCGGGTCGTGGCGGACAGCCCGGGGGTGGGCGCGAACCTCTCCGATCACCCGGTCGTCACCGCCATGTGGCACACCCCGCGCGACCACCGGGCTGTGGGAGCAGGCCGGGCCTGGCCAGCCTGGCCCGCTGGCGCTACCTGCACTCGGGCCCGCTCACGTCCAACCTCGCCGAGGCGGGCGGATTCACCCGGACGATGCCCTCGCTGCCCGCGCCGGACCTGCAGTGGCACGTGCTGCCCGGTGCCGTTCCAGCGCCAGGGGCTGGCCGACCCGTCCATCCGGGCGATCTCCATGCTGATCACCCTGGTCGCGGTGGCCAGCCGCGGGGTGGTCCGGCTGCGCAGCGCCGACCCCCGGCACAAGCCGGCCATCGACCCGGGCTACCTCTACGCCAGCGAGGACATGGAGCCGCTGCTGAGCGGGCTGCGGATGGCCCGCGAATTCGCCGCTGCCGGGCCGCTGGCCAAGCTACTGCACGGTGGAGCTGGCGCCCGGGCCCGGCGGTGCGGACCGACGATGAGCTGCGCGAGTTCATCCGGCACGATCTGGGCACGCTTTACCACCCGGTCGGGACCTGCGCGATGGGCGGCGACTCCCGGCTGGCCGCGAGCAGGCTGACCAGCGTGGTCGACCCCGAGTTGCGGGTCCGCGGGGTGGACGGGCTGCGGGTGGTGGACGCGTCGGTCATCCCGGCGCTCCCGCGGGGCAACACGAACGCCCCGGTCATCGCCATCGCCGAGCGGGCCGCCGACCTGATCTGCGGCCGTGCGCCGCTGGCGGCGATGGACCCCGCGCTCACACCCGGCCCCGACGTGATCGGGATGCGCTGACGCCCCGAGCCGGGCACGTGCCCGGGATGGGCTGACCGTCCCGGGCAGGCTCAGCGTGAGCCGTAGCGCTTGCCGTGCACCAGGGTGACCAGCCGGAGCACCCGGTTCAGGTCCTTGTCGCTGCGCCGGAGCGTGGTGAGATCCGCCAGCGGCCGCATCCGCTGCCGGGTGATGGCCTTGGCCCGGGAGAACTCGCGCAGGCCGTCCTCGCCGTGAATCCGGCCGAACCCTGAGTCGCCGCTGCCGCCGAACGGCAGCGCGGGCACGCTGGCGAACGTGATGACGGAGTTGATCGACGTCATCCCGCTGCGCAGGGCCCGCGCGACCGCGAGTCCCCGCTGGGCGTTCTTGCTGAACACGGCGGAGCCGAGCGCATAGCGGCTGGCGTTCGCCAGCCGGACGGCCTCGTCCAGGTCCCCGACCCGGGTCACGGTCAGCGTGGGACCGAACGTCTCCTCGCGTGACCGCCCGGCTCTCCTCCGGCACATCGGCCAGGATGACCGGCCCGACATACGGCCGCTGGATACTGGCCAGCCCGCCGACCACCGGCCGGCCGCCCCGGGCCAGCGCGTCGGCGATGTGCCGTTCGATGATCTCGATCTGCCCGGGCATGGTCATCGGGCCGTAGTCGGCCTCCCGGTCCTCGCCGGGCCGGACCGCGGCCGCCCGCTCGGCCAGCTTCTCCAGGAACGTGTGGTACACCTCGTCCACCACGTAGACCCGTTCCACCCCCACGCAGGTCTGGCCCGCGTTGGACAGCGCTCCCCACGCGGCCGCGTCGGCCGCCGCGTCCAGGTCGGCGTCGGCGCCGATCAGGAGCGCGTCCTTGCCGCCGCACTCCGCCACCAGCGGGGTCAGGTTCTCCGCGCAGGCCGCCATCACCTTCCTGGCCGTGGCGGCTGATCCGGTGAACGCGATCTTGTCGACGGCGCTGAGCGCCAGCGCCTGGCCGGTCTCCCCGCCCCCGGTCACCATCTGCAGCACGGGCTGCTCGGGAACCACCTCGGCGAGCGAGCTCACCAGCCAGCCACCGACCGCCGGGGTCAGCTCGCTCGGCTTGAACACCACCGCGTTGCCGGCGGCCAGCGCGTAGACGATGGATCCCATCGGGGTGAACACGGGGTAGTTCCACGGCCCGATGACGCCGACCACGCCGAGCGGCTGGTATTCGAGCCGGGAGGCCTGGTTGATGGCGATCAGGCCGCTGCGGACCCGGCGCGAGCCGAGCACCCGGCCCGCGTTCTTCGCCGCCCAGTCGATGTGCACGATCGCCAGCAGGATCTCCAGCTGCGCGTCGGCGAGGGGCTTCCCCGTCTCGTTGTGCACGAGTTCCGCGAGGCGGGCCAGGTACCGGGTGATATGCGACTTCCAGGCCAGGAGGCGGGTCCGGCGTTGCTGGTAGGTCAGCCCGGACCACCAGGAGGCGGCCTGGCGGGCCCGCTCCACGACCGCGTCCACCTCGCTGCGTCCCTGCACCGGGTAGGTGCCGATGACCTCGGAGGTGGCCGGGTTGACCGAGTCGAAGTTCTCCGCGACCCAGGCTGGTCCCTGTTCCCACACCGACGTGCCCATTGCCCTCACCGTCGCCCTGTGCCGTGATTACCGTGCATCGATTACCGTGCGTTGATCACCGTGCGCTGATCCGGTTATCCCGCGACTCCCGCCGGTTCTGTGGCCCTCACGGCCGTGCGTGACAGTAAATCATCGCCCGGGCCAGCCCAGGTAGCGTTGGACGTGCGTGAGACGGAGACCAGGGCGCTACCACGGAGCGGCAGACATGACCGGACGTCCGTACGTCGTGCTGAGCTGCGCGGTGTCGCTGGACGGCTGCCTCGACGGGACGGGCGAGGACCGGCTCGTGCTGTCCGGCGCGGCCGATCTGGACCGGGTGGACGCGGAGCGTGCGGCGGCGGACGCCATCCTGGTCGGCGCCGGGACCATCCGCCGCGACGATCCCCGGCTGTTCGTCCGCTCGGCGGCGGCGCCAGGCCGAGCGCACCGCCCGCGGGCGGCCGCCGCAGCCCGCCGGGGTCACGATCACCGCCAGCGGCGATCTCTACCCGGAGGCCCGTTTTTTCCGCGGCCCGGGAGACGGCGCTGACCCGGCCGGCCTGGCGGCGTCATTGGCGGTGTCACCGCGGCGGATCGTGTACGCCGCGAGCCCGGTGCTGCCGAAGCTGCGCGACCGGGTCGGCAGGCTGGCCGAGCTGGTCGACGCCGGCGACCCGCCGCAGCTGCACGGGCATCCTGGCTGACCTGGCCGGCCGCGGGGTGGGCCGGCTCATGGTCGAGGGGGGCGCCAGCCTGGGCACCCAGTTCCTGGCCGGCGGGCTGGTGGATGAGCTGCAGCTGGTGATCGCCCCGTTCTTCGTCGGGGACCCGGCGGCGCCGCGCTTCGCCGGGCCCGGGCACTACCCGGCCAGCCCGGCTCATCCGCTGCACCTGGCCGAGGCCCGGCCGGTCGGCGAGGTCGTGCTGCTGCGTTACCTGGCGGATGGCGGGGCCGCCGCCGCCCCGGGGGGCTCCGGTGGAGGCCCGGTGGCCGGTCCGGGCCGGGGGGCTCCGATCGCCCGGGCCGGGGGAGGCGGCGGCGCGTGGCTGACCAGGCGCCCGGCTCCGGGCCCGTCGCCACCGCGGCCGACCGGCGAGTGGCTGCTCCAGGCCATCGAGCTCTCCCGGCGCTGCCCGCCCTCGCCTCCGCCTTCTGCGTGGGCGCGGTGATCATTGCCGCCGACGGCAGCACCATCGCCACCGGCTTCTCCCGGCAGCGCGACCCGCACGACCACGCGGAGGAGGGCGCCCTGGCCACGCTCAGCCCGGCGATCCGCGGCTGCCCGGCGCGACGCTGTACAGCTCGCTCGAGCCCTGCCGGTTCCGCGCCTCGCGCCCCCGGCCCTGCGCGGAACTGATCATCGCGGCTGGCCTGCGCCGGGTGGTGATCGCCTGGCTGGAACCGCCGGTGTTCGCCCAGGGCGGCGGCGCGGAGCTGCTGCGCTAGGCCGGGGTCACCGTGGTGGAGGTCCCGGACCTGGCGGCCGAGGCCCGGGCCGTCAACGCGGCTGTGCTCGGCGGCTAGCCCACGGCCGCCAGGGCGCAGCGCCGGCAGGGACCCGGTGGCTAGCCCGCGGCCCCGCCTGACCCAGGGCCGGCCGCTCAGCCGGACATCCCCGCCAGCTGCGGATCCTGGAGCGCGGCGCCGTAGCGCATCGCCGCGAGCTGGCCGACGGCCGGCTGGGCCCCCAGCGGCTGGGCGGTCCTCATGCCCGCCGCCCCGGCGACCGCGTCGAGGTCGAGATGGTCCGTTTCCGGCCCGATGACGCAGGGTGAGAGGGCCAGGCTGGTGACGCCGGCGTCGAACAGGCGCCCCGCCGCGTCCCGGATGCTGCCGGGGTCGTTCAGCGACGCGGCCGCGACGGGGACCGCCAGCCGCGCGGCGAGCAGCACGGCCCCGGTGCCGGCGATGGACATCGCGTCGGTGCCGAGCGCCGTCGACCAGCACTCCCTCTGCTGCGGTGCTGACGATGCTGATCCGGCCGATCCGGTCACCGCGGGCCAGGCCGGCCTCGGCGAGCCGGGCGTGCAAGGCGCCGGCCAGGATCGGATGGACGCCGAGAGCCGCGGTGGACAGCACCGGCACCGCCGCGGCCGCGATCTCCGCGGCGATCGCCGCGTCGGTCTCTGGTTGCGGGCAGATGAGCAGCGGCACCACCACGGCCGCTGGCAGGCCTTCCACCCTGGGGCAGCCGGCCAGCACCGAGCTGAGACTTTCCTCCTCGCCCTCCAGGAACCCGGCGCGCACCGTGACTCCCGGGCAGGAGCGGCTGGCCACGTCGATGATGCCCGGCGGCGACATCGATCCCGGTGTCGGTGGCCGGGCCGGGCACCGCCAGGATCAGCGCGGGCGCGTCGGACGGCACGGACAGCTGGTGCGGGCTGCGGTGCCGCCCCGGCGGCCGGAACCGCGTGGTACGCGTCGGCAGTCCCGAGCCCCGTGCGGGCAGCCCCGAGCCTGGCGCGGGGGGCCCTGAGCCGCGCGTGGGCAGCCCTGAGCCTGGCGCCGGGGGCCCTGAGCCGCGCGTGGGCAGCCCTGAGCCTGGCGCCGGCAGCCCCGAGCCGCGCGCAGGCTGGCTCGGCCTGCGCACGGGAAGGTCAGGGGCAGGTCCCTGATCAGTACCCATAACCGGGCCATAGTAGCCAGCCTGGAAATCGGGCGGGCCCAGATGCGCCATATCGCGAACCTGATTGCGGGTCCGGCCCGCAGGTCGGCGTGGGCGGGGGCCGCTTTGTTCCCGGGCCGAGTTCCGGGCCGATCGCCGGGTCGCGAGGGGCCGGCGGCCCCACGATCCACGAGGACGGCCCGACCCCGCAGAACGGTCCTCGACCCCACAGTGAGGATCAGAACAGCCGCAGGGTGCCGTCCTCGGCGCCGCGCAGGGCATCGTAGTCGAGGATGAGGCACCGGATGCCGCGGTCCTCGGCGAGCACCCGGGCCTGGGGCTTGATCTCCTGGGCGGCGAAGATCCCCTGGACCGGCGCGAGAAGTGGATCGCGGTTCAGCAGCTCCAGGTACCGGGTGAGCTGCTCGACCCCGTCGATCTCGCCGCGGCGCTTGATCTCGATGGCCACGCTGCCGCCCTCACCGTCGCGGCACATCAGGTCCACCGGGCCGATCGCGGTCGGGTATTCGCGGCGGATCAGCCGCCAGCCGTCGCCGAGGACCTGCATCTGCGCGGCCAGCAGCTCCTGCAAATGCGCCTCGACGCCGTCCTTGACCAGGCCGGGATCGATCCCCAGCTCGTAGGAGGAGTCACTGATGATCTCCTCGATGGCGATCGTCAGCGTCTCGCCTGACTTGCCGGTCACCACCCAGCGGCCGGGTTCCTCGGCCAGCCGGCAGGGCGGGGACATCCAGTTCAGCGGTTTATACGAGCCGCCGTCGGAGTGAACCAGGACGGAGCCGTCCGCCTTGATGAGGATGAGCCTGGTGGCCGGGGCCAGCCGGGCCGACAGGCGACCCGCGTAATCTACGCTGCACCGGGCGATGACGAGTCGCACGGGAGCCAACTGTAGCGGGCGGCGGGAGGTGCGGGGTGGCCAAGCGGAGCGCGGCCCTGCTGGTCTACCGGCGGCACGGGGCGGACGGGCTGGAAGTGCTCATCGCACACATGGGCGGCCCGTTCTGGGCGAGGAAGGATGCCCGGGCCTGGTCCATCCCCAAGGGCGAGTACGACGACGGCGAGGAGCCCCTGGCCGCGGCGCGGCGTGAGTTCGAAGAGGAAACCGGGTCACCCGCCCCCCAGGGTGCTGTGGCGGAGCTGGGGGAGCAGCGGCAGCCGGGCGGCAAGGTCGTCGTGACGTACGCGGTCGAAGGTGACCTGGACCTGTCCGGCTTCCGGAGCAACACGTTCACCATGGAGTGGCCCCGGGGATCAGGACAGGTGCAGGAGTTCCCCGAGATGGACCGCGCCGAGTGGATGAGCCTCGGCCGCGCCTCGGAAATGCTGGTCAAGGGCCAGGTCCCGATCCTCGATGCGCTGCGCGAGCACCTCCGCGGATAAGCCGCGGAGGAGGTTTCAGAGACCTGCCGACCCTCAAGGCTCGCTGGAACGCGTGGCTCAGTTTACGAGGAGTGATCAAGTTCAGCGAGGAGTGATCAAGTTCAGCGAGGCGGCGCCTTCTCCGAACGCGTTCTCGGCAGGCTGGTTGCCTTCGATACGCCAGTCCTCGTTGTAGAAACCTTTGTCATTCGGCAGATCGAACCACACCAGGCCGAGAATCTTGTATTTGGTCACTCCCGCGAACAGGTCAAGAATCTTGGCGGATCGGTCCGCTTGAGGACCGACCGCGGTCTCGGACAGCAGGACGGGCTTGCTGGTGAACTTCCGCACCTGCTTGATCGTGCGGCCGAAGACGCTGCCGAAGGTGTCGCTGGGGTGAAGATAGTACCCGTCGATTCCCACCCAGGACACGTACCCTTGCCCAGGCCACCATGAGGCGGCGGGCCCGGTGCCGGGACTGTCCTGGTTGATGGTCCACAGCCAGGTGACATTTTCCGCGCCCTCGGCCCGGAAGAGCGAGACGATGTGCCGCCATGCGGCCACGAATGTCGCAGGCGGGACGTGCCCGTACCCCCACGAATACCAGGGGGCGTTCATTTCGTGCCCGAAGCCGATGACAACGGCGTGGCCGAAGTTTCTCACGCTGTCCGCATAGGTACGGAGGTACTCATCGTAAGTACCCGCGGCGATGTCGGCGACTGAGGCGTAGCTGGGATCAATCTGGACGTACGGAATGATGTGATGACGGTAGAGCTTGTTCGCGAATGATGACGCGAACGGCTGGGCCCATCCGCTGTAATAACCAACAAGATTCGGCTGCTTCTGCACAATCTGCGCGAAGTCCGCGACCGGGTCGTAATCGGGCGGTACCCCTGGCTCATAAACGCCCAGATAGGAGGCCGAGTTGGCAATCAGGTGCGCGTGAACTGGCCCGATGTCGTAACGGAACCGCAGGTGGCTGCCGGTCATCGCGAGCGAGACGCAGGCCACCACCACGGCCAGGAGCAGCAGCAGGCGGTATCTCATGCGGTCGCCTTTCCAGGGAAGATGACGCGGCTCACGATGGCCAGGTTGAGCAACCCGCACAACAGCAGGGCCAATGGCTGCCATGAGCCCGACGCCGAACGCCAGATGGCCAGCACGACCCACAGCACGGCCATGCCGCCGCTCCACCAGGTCACCCCGATCCGGAACCGGGGCAGGGAACTTCCCGGTGTCCGGGTGGGATGCCAGCTCATTGATTTGCCCCGGGCGCCATCCCAGAGGGAGAACACGTGGGCCCAGCCGCGGGCGATGCCTAGCGGCCAGACCGACGGCCCGTACGGTGCACGATGCCACAGCGGGTAGAGGACGGAGCCGATAGCGAAAGCCGGAATCAGGATGACGAAGTTCCGCAGCCGTATCGCGTCCGGCAGAAAGGCCAGCATGACGACGGGGAGAAGTGGGCCGAAGAAGATCAGCAGGGCGGTGTACACGTAGTAGAAGAACCCCGAGATGAACGTGAGCCGCGCCGGAAGGCTCATTTTGATCGACCAGAGTCGGCTGGAGCACACGATGCCCACGTTCCCGGCGCACCAGCGGTACTGCTGGCGCACGAATGCGTCGAGGCTGTTAGGGCAGATCCCGGTGGACAGGATGATAGGCAGGTAGGTGATGGCCCAGCCGTCCCGCATGACGTTGAGTCCCGTGTGCACGTCCTCGGCGTAGGGAATGAGAGCTGCGCCGCCCTGCGGCTCCAGCGCTTTGCGCCGGTAGACCGCCGAGGTCCCGACGCAGACCGCGGCGCCGAAGCGGTCGCGGGCCACCTGGATCGCCCGGTAGAAAACCTCCTGCACCGAGCCCGCCGCGTTCTCGAGCCACGACTGGCCGGGCCCTTCCCGGAAGAACTGAGGGGTCTGGACGATGGCCAGCGAACGATCGTCCATGTAAGGCAGGGTCTCGGCCAGGAAGTCGGGCCGGGGCGCGAAGTCGGCGTCGAAGATGACGATGTACTCGCCGGTAGTGCGGGCAAACGCGTACCGCAGGTTCCCGCTCTTCTTGTGAATTCTCTCGCCGGGGCGCCGGATGTAGCACAGGCCGAGCGATGCGGCCAGTTCGCGGGCCTCATCCGAAGGCCCATCGTCGAGCACGTAAGCCTGGATGGGTCCCGGATAAGCCGCCAGCAGCCCGCAGACCGCTGTCCAGGTATTGCGGAGCATCTCCAGGGGCTCACCGCAGATGGGCAGGTAGACGTCCACATCGGGGTATGAGGGCGGGCTCCAGGCGCGGATGCGGTCCTGGTGGGCCGTCAGGTTGAAGCCACGGCCGGTGAAGTTCACGGGCAGGCAGACCACCTGGTACAGGGCGTAACTGCCGGTGAAGATCATGAACGCCCAGAGGATCGGGTCCTGGAGCTCGAACCGGATCTGGCTGACGATGAGACAGGTCGCGCTGATCGCGAGAATCGTCGTCAGGTAGGGGAGATTGCGCTGCAGATAAGCATATTTCTCGAGGTCATCGGGGGGTTGCGGCAGGGTGAGCCGGGCAATGGTGGGGCTCCCTGGCGGCGGGTGTTGTAAGTGGCGCGGGGCTGGTAGTGGTCACTTGGGTGGCTCGTGGCGGTAGATGACGTAGGTGCCCATGGTGGTGCCGATGTCGTAGGGCACGACGCCGATGGTGCGGTACAGCGGACTGCGGTGTAGCTGCGTGGCGATGCGGTGGTCCAGGGCGGTGGTGTCGTCGAAGTTGAGCGCGACGAACGAGAAGTAGCCCTGGGCGATGTAGCGCTCGAAGGCAGCGGGGTCGCCGGCTCCGACGACGCCGCCGCGGACGGGTCCGCCGGTGCTGGTGCCGCCGGGGAGGACGATGTTGCGGGTGCTGGACCAGCGTTGCCAGTTGTGACCGGCGGCCAGGTAGTACTCGGCGATGGAGGGGTCTTCGACGAGCAGGTGGCCGGTGCTGTGGCTGGCTAGCGGGCGGAGGATGGCGATGAAGCTGGCTGAGTTGGGCCAGCTGGT
Organism: uncultured Actinomycetes bacterium; assembly: GCA_963711485.1. GTDB lineage: Bacteria > Actinomycetota > Actinomycetes > Streptosporangiales > Streptosporangiaceae > RYN-230. The sequence continues at coordinate 155,404 of CAVQEM010000039.1, read as the reverse complement.
GGCGAATTGGCGTGACTGGGTGGCGCCCAGCGAGGCGGGGAACGCCAGCCCGATCACGCAGGCTGCGCAGCTCAGGGTGCGGGGCTGGCCGGCAGGCGCGCTGGTGATGAACCTGTCCACGGCGTAGCCGGCGGCGATGGCGGCGAACCAGGCGCCCAGGCCGACATGCTTGTTCAGCGCGTCCAGGGTATGCAGGTGAGCCTGCTCCAGCGGTCCCAGCAGCGCGGCGGCGGTCAGCACGGCGAGCAGCCACGTCTGCGCCGTGCGGCGGTGGCTCACCCAGCTGGCGATCACGCCGCAGAGGGCCAGGGCGATGATGACACCGGTCCAGGACCATGCGTCCGCTACCACCGCGCAGCGGGGAGGCGGCGCCGGCCGCCCGGCCCAGCGTGGTCTGGGTAATCCCCCGCCAGTAACTGCTTCCGCCGAGCAGCGCTCCTGCGATGAGCAGCGCGAGCAGAACCGTCACCAGGGTCCCGCACCGGCGGGCGGCGATCCGGCGGCCGGATGGCAGTGCGGTGACGAGGGCCAGGATCACGATAACCGGGTCGAACAGGGCCGAGGAATACGCCGTGGCGTTGGCCAGCGCGAGTACGGCGCCCGCTGTGGCCATCCGGCCGGCTGCCTCCTGCCGCTCTGCGGCCCCGGACACCAGCCATGCCGCCAGGGCGAGAAGGAACAGCGACATGGCGTCATAGGTGGCGAACGCGCCCAGGTGCAGCGTGGGGCCCGCCACCGCGAACAGCGCCGCGGCGAAGAACCCGGCCTGCCGCCCGAACATCCGGCTCGTCACATCCCACAGCAGGACCGTCGCGCCGAGCATGAAGATGAGCGACAGTACCCGCGCTCCGGTTAGCCCGCCCAGGCTGTCCGCTAGTGCCCCCAGGGGCGGGTACATCACCGGGGCACCCGAGAAATACGATGAAAATGGTGGTATTGCGACCCCATGCAGCCAGTGCGCCCACTCCAGGTGCCCCGCCCACAAATAGGCCGCCTCATCCACGAACGCCGTATCGGCACCCAGCAACCGCACCGATAGCAACGTCTGCACCAGGAGCACCGCAAACAGCGGCAGGCCAGCCCGGACCCCCGTCTGCCCGAACCACCCGCCTCCACGGCCATCCTTCACCGCGTGCCCGGCTCGTCACCGGGGCCTCGTCTGCCCCCGCGGTGGCTCGGCCCGAGCCTGCCTCACCCTGCGTGGATCCCTCCGCAACCTGTGACCTGCCTGCTTGGCTGCGATCCATAGGCGCACCTGCCTGCGCTCAGGGGCGGCCAGGGGTACTTTCGGCGCCCCCCGCCGCCCGCGTACATCGGGCTGGACCGTCATATGCCCGTACGGATACCACTAGTCCGGGTACCGCGTACGAAAGAGTAGTGTTCGGTAACCGCAGGTTGCGGCATGTTTGCCGATTTGAGTTCTGGCGCGCGTAACGCAGCCGAAACCTGGCATCAATGACACCAGGTGCCACACGTATCCCAGAACCCGCTCATCACCAGATTCACCGCGGTCAGCGTGGCGCACATCCAGCCTCGCCTGGCCGGCCTCAGTGGCGCACATCCAGCCTCGCCTCGCCGGCCTCATCGGGGCGCTCAAGGACGCGCCAGCGTCAGCGACGATGCGCCCAGCCGGAACGCCGCTTCGGCTGCCCGGCTGTCTTCGATACGCCAGTCCTGGTGGTAGATCCCCTGGTGCTGAGCTATGTCGAACCAGACCAGCCCGAGCGTCTGGTACTGCCGCATCCCGGCGAACAGGTCCTGGATTTTCGCCGACTGGCCGGCGCGTGGCCCGACGCCCGCCTCAGAGAGCAGCACAGGCTTGCCGGTGAAGGCCCGCACCTGAGCGATGGTCTGGCCGAATACGGTGGCGAAGGTGCTGGACGGACGGTAGTAGTAGCCGTCGATGCCGACCCAGGTGACATATCCCGCGCCGGGCCACCACGAGGCGATGGGTCCGGTGGTTGAGAGGTCCTGATTAATCGTCCACAGCCAGGTGACGTTGCCGGCGCCCTGTCTGCGGAACAGCGACACGATGTGGCGCCACGCCGCCACGAACGTCCGTGCCGGGACATGACCGTAGCCCCATGAGTACCAGGCAGCGTTCATTTCGTGCCCGAAGCCGATAACCACAGGGTGGCCGAAGGCCCGGACACTGTCGGCAAACGCACGCAGGTAGCGGTCGTAACTGCCGGCCGCGATCGCGGGGATGGAGGCATAGGTGGGATCCATCTGCAGGAGCGTGACCGCGCCATGCCTGTGGACCGTCTCCGCGAACGACGTCGCGAACGGTTGCCCCCAGCCGCTGTAATACCCGACAAGGTTCGGGGGTTTTCCGGCCGCTCTCGCGAAGCCTGTAACCGACTGGTAGGTATGTGGCGTTCCGCTTTCGTAAACGCCCAGGTAGGCGGCGGACCTGACGGGTAGCGGCGCTGGCGCGTCCGGCGGGCCGGAAGTGGAAGTAAAGGCGCTGTGGGTGATGGCCAGGGCGAAGGCGACCGAGGCAAGAGCGATCACCACAGCCGCCAGCGTCATTGGCCGTGTCTTCACGAGTCATCAGCTACGGCGAGGACGGCGATCCCGCCACCGAAGGCGGAACGGGATCAGGGCCGACTCGATCTGGACCTTAAGGCTCATCTTGCTGGTCCCCTCATTGCGGTCATAAAAGCGGATCGGCACCTCCACGATCTTCAAACCCAGCTCGACTGCACGGTAGTTCATTTCCACCTGAAAACTGTACCCATCGCTGCGCACACTGAGCAGATCGATCGCCTCGAGTGCGGTTCGCCGCCAGAGCTTGAACCCAGCCGTGACATCGCGGACCTTAATGTGCAGCAGTGCCTGGACATACACGCTGGCCCATCGGGACAAGAGACGCCGGTGCCAACCCCACTCCTCGGCGAGGCTCGCGCCCGTAACGTACCGCGAGCCGATTACCACATCGGCCTGGGTCGACAGGAGCGTGCCGAGCATCTGGGGCAGGTATTCGGGTGCATGAGAAAGATCGCTGTCCATCTGCACCACAAACTGGGCGCCCTGTTCCAGGGCACGTGTCATCCCGTTCAACATAGGCGCGCCCTAGCCCCTCTTTCGCGGGCCTGTGAACGACAATCAGCCGCTCCGGCCCAAATTTATCTGACAGGTCCTCTGCAATCTGGCCGGTGCCGTCGGGAGAACTGTCATCAACCACAATGATCGTTAGGCGGGGCAACGGCAGGTCGAAAAGTTCCGTGACAATCATGGGCAGGTTGCTTGCCTCGTTGAAGGTTGGCAGCACTACCGTAACGGCAGATGAGCACCATGGCTCCGGCAGTTCCATTATAACTCCCCGGGTAAATAAATTAAGGAAATTCATTTCAGGATGCGTGCGCATGCGACGATGGCCGCAACTCCGCGTTTCCCTTCGAAAGTCGACAATGATGAAGCTGGGTGCGCCGGGTTGTCGGTCAGGTCAACCTTGAAGAAGAAGACGCCGCGCATGTGATACCGGTCCACTGTTTTGCAGGCGGCGGTGAACCAGTTTACCTGCACATCTTCATTCAGGCGGCCTGCCGTGCCGAGATCTTGCGGATTGGCATACGCGCCCGCGCGCGCCTCAATTCCCATCTCGTCAATAGCCGTTCTCCTGAGCAAAGACGGGGAGACTTTCCCGAACAGGGATTCCCAGGCCGCCGTAACCTGCGCCTGTGTAGCGTCAGGTGGGACCTTGACATGCCAGTACATGTCCATGCCAACGTATTTCACGGGAAGGATCTGAGGCTTGGCCACCTGGAGTTGCGATTCAGGGGAGGCCCCGAAATAGTTACCGTCCCAGGCGGTGTATGAAATCAATCCACGATAGACATGGGAAATACGGGTGAACAATGGGGCCCACAGCGGGCTCGGGTTCAATTGGACTAGCTCGGTTCCGGCGACAAATTCGCTGATGGCGAAATGCTGAGCCGTCCTCAGGTAGGGCAGCTCTGCACGGTAGTAGTTGTTGAACCAGCTCGGCTGAAGGTAGGGAGTGATTTTACCTTCCCATGGACTCGGTCCCTTGGTCACCAAGATCAGCGGCCGGTATTCCACCATCAGGTGATCTTGAAGAGCGATCCTGGTCAGGATGGCCACATTTTCAGGAGACAACGTGGCGCTGGTGGTCTGGACGGCGTTCGAGAATGGCGACGGGGTGTAGAAGTTCCAGACGATTCCGACAGCATCGGCCTTGAGCACGTTCTTGATGTAGCCAAGCGTGCGCTTGCCGTAGGCCTCCACTTGAGCCGCCGGGTAGTTCCTGAGCGCGTACAGATCCACGCCCAGCACCGGCCGGCCTTTCCCGAGTACCGGCCAGTCACTTCTGCCGAGTGAGGCCGCCGTCTTCCCGTTCACCGGCTGGGATGGCGGGATCAGCGGGTGCCCGCATCCGGCGACGCCCCATGCCGCCAGGGCCACGGCTCCCAGGAGCGCGGCCAGGAGCGCGATCAGCCGCATCATGGTCGCTGCTTGAGTTTCCAGACCGTGGCGGTCCCCACAGCGCCCCGGAACGACTTGACTGGGGTTGCGCCGGCCATCAGCTTATGGAAGGCGGCATCACCCTCTGTAAAACTCGACTGCAGATAAGTGCGCCAGGTGATCGCGTACGTGGCGAGGTGCAAGCACTTCGTCGCCTCCTCGACCGTGCACCACCGTTGCTGGATCAGGTCGCCGATGCTTTGCTCCGTGACGACGATGTTGTTCACGGGGATCCGGGTGGCCGCATACTGCTGGACCTCGGCCAGGCTGTTAACGCTGAACGCCGGAACTGTTAGCAGGAACGACCCGAGCCCGGCCACGGCAGCGGCGGCCACAGCCGTGCGTTTCCAGACTTGCTGCCAGTCCCAGCGGGCCACCTCCGTCCACAGAAAGCAGTACGCCGGAAGAAGGATGAGAGCGAAATATTGGGGAAACTTCAGGGAGCTGAGACCGAAGACGACAATCCCGGTCAGTAGCCAGCTGAACAAGAGCGCATTATCCTGGGCAGGCTTCCAGTTGCGTGCCCGGTAGCACTGCAGCACGCGGCGGACGACAACGAGGAACGACGCCAGCGCGAGCAGAACACTCGGAATGAAGAACTTGTACTGCGCGGCCAGCAGGTGCAGCACACCGCCTGGTGAGGTCAGGGTCCCGCCGCTGTGCTGAAGTCCCAGCACCCGCCTCACCTGGGTCGTGGACTGTCCTATGTACCAGTCGTGGTGAGGGACGTCGAATACCCGGATCATCACCACGATGTAGGTGGCCATCACGGCCAGCGCGACGGCGGCCAGCACGATATGCCCCTTGTGGGCCCGGCGCGAGATGAGCCAGCAGAGCAGGACGGCCAGGAGCACGTAAACGCCCGTCTGCTTGAAGCTCCCGGCAAAGCCGATGACCGCCCCGGCGAGCGCGAAGCGCAGCCAGGAGGGCTTCTCCAAGGCACCCTGGTACAGCAGGAAGCCGGCGACGATGAGGACCATCAGCGCGTTCTCCATGTAGGAGACCCGCTCGATGTACATCAGCCACCCATCGAAGATCACTGGGATGATGGCGAACAGGGCCGTGGCCGAACCGTGGATCTTCCAGAGCAACCGGAACAGCAAGGCCTGCATCGCCGCGGTGAGGAGCACCCCAAGAAGCCGGGCATGCCAGATGCTGGCCCCGACGAGGGTGAACCACCGGGAGAGCAGCAGGAAGTAGAAAGGCGGCTGGTAGAGGAAGGGCTCATAGGCCTGGTACAGCGAATGCTCGCTCAGCACACCGTGCTGGACGTTGACGGATACCCGGTAGTAGACCGCCTCATCCCACTGCCAGGCGGGGGAGACACCCAGATGCCACAACCGCAGCCCGGTGCCAGCGGCAAGCGCCACGGCAAACGCCAGGATCGAGAGGAGCGCTAGCCGCCGCTGCCGCCTGCGGTGCCCGGCGGCTACGCGCGATTCCGAGACCGAGGACGGCTTCCGAGGATCCCAGGATTGCGCCGCAGGCTCTCTGACGGCCGTCAAGGCTGGGCCTTCCTCTGCCAGATGACGTAGATGCCGTGCCCTCGTGCCGCGTCGAAGGTCCCTACTCTCGCGGCATGGTAATAATTCCTGTCGCTTTCAAGGGCCTGGGTCAGCGCTGGCAGGCCCGGCTCGCCGGAGCCTTCCCCCACCAGGCCCAGTAGCGTCTGGCCGCCGGGCGTACTGGACCGCGGCAGCAAAAGCGTGCTCGGCATCTCGGGAGCCGAGGAAAACGTTGTCGAGTAAAACAGTGCTATGGCTCCGTAGCGGCCCCGTCTCAGCTGGCTCAAGTAGTACGATTCCCGGTCGGCTGGCGCTACCGAGGCAGGATCAAGCGACAGCTTGGTCGTCCACCGCGTCCAGCTAACCTCCGGTACGTAGTACTCAGCGACGTGGATCTGGGTCGCTGCATAAACGCTGCCTTGGCTTCGCCCGGCGATAGGCTTAAACGCCGCTATGAAGGAGTTCGTATTAGCCCACGAGTGATAAACCTGCCAGGCCGATTCCCAGCTGCTGGCCGCCGGGTAGGCCAGAGCGACCGCGCAGCAGGCTGCCGTGAACCGCCAGTTCGCCCGCGGAAGCCACCCAATCAGCCTGCTGCAGGCATAGCCAGCTGCGATAGCAGCGAACCACATGCCATAGGCCAGATGCTTATCGAGCGACCAGCCGGTCTGATCATGCAACTGCGCGGCGGGGACGACAAAAGCTGCGCAGCCAAGCAGTACTATCAGCAAACCACGTTGCCTGGGTTCAGTGCCCACCGCGAATACGGCGCCTATCATCGCGAGGCAGAGGATCAGTCCTGAGTATCCCCAGATATCGTTGAGCAGGAGCAGGGCACTTTGATGATCTGATGCAGTCCGGTTGATGACCGTGAACAGCAGCCCAGGCCAGGAACCCGCGCCGGTGACCAGCAGCCCGAAGACCACCGCGCATCCTCCCGCGAGACACAGAGCCCAGAGCAGTGCCCGTCCCGCGCGCATGCTCGGCCACCATACCAGGAACGCGAAGCCTATCAGGATGGGGTCGATGACGATCCCGGAGTACGCGGTCGCGTTGGCCAGGGCCAGGGCCCCGGCCGTGCCAGCCATCCACGCGCCCCGGTGACGGCGGTCGGGTGCCTGGACCGCAAGCCACGCGGCCAGGGCGGTGAACAGCACGGACAGCGGATCATAGGTCGCGAAAGCCAGTCGTAGAACCGGCTCGCTCAAGGCCCAGAGCGCGCAGCCTATCAGGGCGCCCCGGTGGCCGATCAGCCGGGACGCCGTAAGGTACAGCAGGATCGTGGCGGCGAGCATGAAGCAAAGGGACAGGAGCCTGGCCCCGGCGAGACCACCGATGCTGTCCGCGACGGCGCCGAGCGGCGGGTAGGCGAAGGGCAGCCCGGAGAGAAAACGGTCGGCATAGGCCGCTGGCCACGAGGCACCATGCAGCCAATGCGCCCATTCCAGGTGACCCAGCCAGAGGTAGTCCGCCTCGTCTTCGAACGCCGAGTTGCTCCACACTAGGGTTAGCGAAAGGGCAGCCTGGACGGCGCAGATGGCGGTCAGTGGGTGCCACAGACGCCGCCAGGGGCGCCGCTTCTGCCGGCTTTGTCCCAGCGCCGGAAGGGCTGGCGTGCCGACTGGTGGATCTTGCTGCGGGGCTGTCGGCGGCAGGAGAGCATTCACGTCTGCGTGTTCCTCTGCCAGATCGCGTAGATACCGTAATCATGGGTGCCTGATATATTGCTGGTGTTGTAGCGCCCCACCGCAGCGAGATGATATTGCTGCCCATCTCCTTCCAGGGCACGGGTGAGCGCCGACAGGCCCGGCTCTCCCGAGTTGTCACCAACAAGGCCCAGCAACTCCCGGTATGTTCGATCCCCATAATGTGACAGCAGTATTTGCCCCGGCAGCTTTACCGATGAGAACGTTGTTGAGTAGAAAAGCGCTATGACGCCGTAATCGCCGCCATGCAACTGCTTAGAATAGTAAGAGGCCCATGAGTCTTGAGGCGCGGTGGGATCGAGCGACAGTGCTGCGTCCCATCGCGTCCAGTCGGAGCCCTCTCGCGAGTAATATTCCGCAATATTTGCTTCGTGTCCGGGAAGATAGATGTGACCCGGGCTATGCGCTTCGATAGGCTTGAGGGCGCTGATAAACTCCTGTGCGTCAGGCCATGCGTGGTAGCGCTCCCACGCCGACTCCCAACCGGTTGCGGCCGGGTAAACAAGGGCTGCAGCGCAGCAGAGCGTGGCAAGCTGAGGCCGGGATCCGGGAGCCCATCGGATAAGCTTGGCGGCGGCATAGCCTGCCGCGATCGCCGCAAACCACATGCCGTAGGCAAGGTTTTTGTCAATTGTCCAGGTCGTCTGGTAACGAAGACCAATAAACAGGTAGGCGGCGAAGCACAAGCCCCCGGCCAATACAAAATTGCTTCCGTGCTCCGATTTAAGAAGTATCAGGGCGCCTATCACGGCCAGACCGATGATCAGGCCTGCGTAGCCCCATATCCCACTCATTGCCGACGACATACTCTGGTCACCGGCGCCCGGCGCGAACAGGGTGGAGAAGAGTCCGGGCCAGGAGTGTGAGGCGGTCATCACCAGGGCGAAACACAACCCCCACGCTGCCGTCAGCCAGGCCGTGCAGGACAGCGACTGCTGTGGCCGCATGACACGGAGCCAGGCGAGAGCCGCGAAAGCGATCACCACCGGGTCGATGACGAGCCCCCAGTACGCGGTGGCGTTGGCCAGGGCCAGGGTCAGTGCCGCCGCGAGGATGAGCTCACCGCGGTGCCGGCGGTAGGCGGCCTGCACGATAAGCCACGCGGCCAGGGCGGTCAGGAATATCGACAGCGGGTCAGCGGTCGCGAAGGCCAGTCGCATCGCTGGCTCGCTCAGCGCCCAGAGGGCCGCGGCGATGAGGGCTCCGGTCCGGCCGATCAGCCGCGACGCTGCCAGGCAGAGCAGGACTGTCGCGCCGAGCATGAAGACGAGCGAAAGGATCCTGGCTCCGGCCAGGCCTCCGATGCTGTCAGCAAAGGCACCGACCGGCGGGTAGATGGTTGGCGATCCGGACAGGAATCGGTATGCAGACGTCGATGGCCATGAGGTCCCGTGCAGCCAGTGCGCGAGTTCCAGGCGGCCGACCCAGAGGAAATTTGCCTCATCCAAGTAGGCCGTGTTGCTCCAGACGAGGGTGAGGGAGAGGCCGACCTGCAGCGCGCAAATCGCGGTCAGAGGGTACAGGAGGCGGCCCCTGGCGCGCCGGGCGGGTTGTCCCGGCTCTGACCCGAAAGTGGCAGCCGGGATGGTGGCGGGAGAACCTGCCCCGGAGCGGATCGATCCGATCAGGTGCGTCGCGAGTCCAGTGATGAAGACCAGGCCCAAGCCGAATCCGAGCAGGGGATAAGCGAGGCTCTCCAGACTGCGCGAGCGGGCGATCTGGTGCACCGCCAGCACTGCCGCGCAGCCCAGCATCAGCCCCGCCACGGCGGTACCGTGACCTGCTGCCACGGCCGCGGCGGCCGCGACGGCCACCGCGGCTCCCGCGAGCGGCAAGATGACCATCTGGCGGAGCCGGCGCTTGGCGAACGGGCAGTCCCGGTGCGCCCGGATAAAGTATGCGCAGCCCCGGGAGGACCGCCGGTATTCTTTCGTCAGCGCTCGTCATCCCGCGGCGGTGGTCATGCCACCCGAAGAGCTCACGGCAGACGAAGACCCCGTAGCCGGCCGTGGTCACCCGCCAGAACCACTCGTAGTCCTCATAGCTGCCATGGGACCACGACGGGTCGATGGGGCAGGCCTCATAAAGCTCGCGGGTGAACAGGGTGTTGGCCGTGATGGGTGGCTTGCGCCCGCGCGCGCCGAAGTCTGCGCTTGTGACGGTGTACGACTGCGTGATGCGCGGGGTCTTCGCGCCAATCCAGGTGCTGTCGGTGTAGCGGCCCCAGAAGCTGTCGTGAACCGACTTCATGCCGCCTGCCACGCAACTGGTACCGCTGTCCTTCAGGGCGGTGACCGCCCGGCTCATCCAGTCACGCGGGAGGATGATGTCGCTGTCCACGAGCGCGATGAGGTCGCCCGAGGTTATCCTGATGGCCGCGTCGCGCTTGAAGTTGGCGTCACGCACTCCCGGCGGCGTCTCCAGTTCGTAAATCGCCAGCCGCGGGTCACCGAGTTCCGCCAGCCCCTCCCAGGTGCGGTCTCCTGGCGAGCCGACCAGGATGATCTCCTGGAGACGGGGATAATTCTGGTCAAGCAGCGACTTGACTGCGGCTCCGATGGTTCCTGCATTGTCCCGGCACGGGATGACAACGCTGACCCAGGGTGCAGAAGGTGTCCGCAGCTGGTCTGGCCCTGCCGGAGCAACGGGCTTGATGGTCCGCGTCTTGAGGCGGATAAACACCAGGCGGTCACCCGCGACGTAATTGACCACGGTGAACACGGCCGTAAGCGCCACGTTGGCCACGAGGTAATTCATGCCCAGGCGTAGCAGCCCCTCATAAAGAGCCAGATTAAGAGCGATCGTCACCGTCTTCTGGGCATTGAAGCGGGCAAAGGCTATCCAGAACGGAGTGGCGCGGTCACGCCAGGTGAGCCAGCGGTTCAGCAGGAAGCTCGATTCCACGGACACGACAGCCTGGATCGCATACGAGACGATGGGCTGCATGTGCCCGGCCCCGGTCAGCACGGCCTGAAGTCCGAGCCCCATGATGAAGACGGCCCCGCCGATCGCGCTGAAGACCACGAAGCGGGCGCCACGGCGTTCCAGGTAGGGCGGAGGGGTGGCCGCGTGCCGGCCTCTTCTGGCTGCCCGGCCCGCTTTCGCCGTCCCATCTGGCTGGTCCGGCGACTCTGGCTGGTCCGGCGACTCTGGCTGGTCCGGCGACTCTGGCTGGTCCGGCGACTCTGGCTGGTTCCCGCGGCTCTGGCTGTTCCTGCGATGCGGGTTCGGTCGATCGGGAGGCGGGCACATCCGGCGCCGGCGCCAGGTTTTCCAGGACCGTGAGGGCCCGCCCGTCACGCATGGCGGCCTCCTCCACGAGAGTCCCGGCCCGCTCAACTGCGATCGACAACAGGGCTCGAAGCCCCTCCGCCTGCGAGTCGGCGTGCCCGGCATGCCCTAGCTCGGGAGGAGTTGGGTGGCGACCTGCGTATTCCGGTTCCCGGCCGGTCAACGCCCCGGTCCTTCCGCCGGCCGCTGGTGTCGGCGATTGACCGGCGCGGCACTCCCGCCGCCGTGGGCGTGGTTTCTCGATATCACGGTCTGCCTGAGAGAAGGCATAACCCCCGGTGATCTGCGGTCCAGGCCACCATGCGGCAACTCTGAGAACTTGGACTCGGGCATTAACTCGCGCAGTCGATAAATGTTCACGTTCGCCGCGGCGGCCAGCACCGGCGCGGCCCTGAGCATAGTGGGGAAGTTCGTCGCCGTCACAGCGGCGACGCCGGTTCCCAGGCTTTCTGGTTCGCCGTTTGAGACGCTCACAGGCTGAAAGACCCCCCTACCGTACGATGCCGTAGAGCTATTGGTAGCCCCGGCCTTTGATCAGTGCGTCCAATTCCCCTCCGTGCGCAGGCGGTGTCCGGGCGGCGCCACGCGTCGTGGCGATACCCCGGGTAGGAATACCGCAACTAGAAAGGTACAGTCCGATCCACCTTAGATGTGGGCGATTGCGGAACTTCTGCGAGCGATGAACCCCTCTGGTCACTGTGCGTAATTATGTCATGACAACAGGTAGATCGGGGGGCGGGGCTCGTTCAGCGTGCGGTTTCAAGGCCCGCGGGATCTACGAGATTCCGAGCCGGGAATGAGCCACAAGAAAGGCGATTCTGCATACAGTTACGCTGCTGGCGGCGGCTCACGGCACACGCGCCCGATACGAGCGGGCGCCTCGCTGCAACGCAGCGATAGCAGCCGGATTGTTGAGGCGCCAGTCCTCGTTGTGGACGGAGTCGAACCAGACGAATCCCAGCAGGCTATAGAGGTGAATGCCGGCGAACAGGTCGGCAATCTTCGCCGGCTGGTTCGTGGTCGGCGATACGGATGTCTCGGCGATCACGATCGGGTCATGGGTCAGCTCCCGTACGGCCGTGATGGTCGGCCCGAACAGGGGCGCGAACGTCCAGGACGGCTTGTAGTAGTAACCGTCCAGGCCCACCCAGGTCACGTACTTCTGCCCTGGCCACCAGGGGGCCGGGCGGGAAATGCTGCCGCCGGTGTGCATGACGTTGACCGTCCACAGCCAGGTCACGTTCCGTGCTCCTAGCTCGCGGAACAGCGTGACGATGTGCCGCCAGGCGGCCACGAAGGCCGCCGGGGATGTGTGGCGGTAGCCCCACGAGTACCAGTCGCCGTTCATCTCATGGCCGAAGCTGAGGATGACCGGGTGCTGGTAGGAGCGGACGGCCTCGGCGTAGGAGGTCAGGTAGCCGTCGTACTGCCCGGATGCGATGGCAGACAGGCTGACGCCCTTGGGATTGATCTGGACGAGCGGCACTGCGCCATGCTCTGCCGCGGTCGTGGCGAAAGCGGTTTTGAAGGGCTCGAACCATCCGCTGTAGTAGACAACGAGCCGGGGTTTGATCCCCGTCTTGGCGGAGAATCTGGTGACCCCGGCGAAGGAGGCGGGCGCTCCCGACTGATAGACCCCGACGTAGGAGTCGGGCTTGACGGGCAGAACCGTGCTCTGATGTGGCGGGCGGGGCGCCGCGTGACCCCGGGAGCCTTCGACGCGCACGGCGAAGGTCAGGCTGATTGCTATGACCGCACCCACGGCAGTAATCGTCGACGCCAGCCTCACCCGGCGACGCCTCGGGGTAGGGGGAGGAGAGGGCTGGCGGTGGCTACGCCGCGTCCCTTCATGGTCAACGAAAACCGTGGTGCCTCCCGTCCTTCGTGTTGTCGGCTGGTGTTCAGCCCGGTCAGTCACAGCGAGGCGCTCATCCTCCCGGCCTGGTGTACGTGCTCGCGCCCTTACGGAAGGCGGCCACGGCCGCCGGGCTGGTGAAACCGAAATGCTGGCCGACGGAGTTGGTGGAGTCGAAATATACGAAGCCGAGCAGCCCATATTGGTGGATGCCGGCGAACAGGTCGGCGATCTTCGCCGGCTGGTCGGCGGCGGGCACGGCGCCTGTTTCGGCCACCAGGATCGGATCGAGGGTGAGCTTCCGGACGGCAGCAATGGTGGGACCGAACAAGGGAGCGAACTCCCAGGACGGCTTGAGGTAGTAGCCGTCGATCCCGACCCAGTTCACGTAGGAGCTGCCGGGCCACCACCGGTCCGGGCCGGGGATGGTGCCGCCGTGCGTGTCGTTGATGATGTTGACCGTCCACAGCCAGGTGACGTTGTGCGCTCCCAGCGCGCGGAACAGCGTGACGATGTGCCGCCACGCGGCCACGAACACCGCCGGGGACGTATGCCGGTAGCCCCAGGAGTACCAGTTGCCGTTCATCTCATGGCCGAAGCTCAGGATGACGGGATGCCTGTAGGCGCGGACGGCCTCGGCGTAGGCGCTGAGGTAACCGTCGTATCGCCCGGACGCAATCGCGGCCACGCTGATTTTGTCCGGGTCCATCTGCACGAGGGGCACCGCGCCGTTATCGGCGACGGTCGTGGCGAACTTAGCCGGAAATGGTACGAACCATCCGCTATAGTACATAACCACGTCCGGATTGGCCTGGGTCGTGCTCTTGAACGACGTCACCCCGGCGTACGAGTCGGGGACTCCATTGGTATATACCCCCAGGTAGGCACCGGGCCGCGGGCAGCTGGACCGGCAATGGCCCGGGAGGTGGCTGGACCGGTTATGCACAATGACACCCGCTGCGACCGCAACCGCGGCAACGACTACCACGGCGGCCACGATGATCCGCCCGGGCCCCCTTCGCCTTCTTCTGCTCTGATGCCTCATCAGGCGGCTCCTTCTGTGCTCCGGTCGCGGCGTGGGGCGCGCGCCATTCGTGTCGATCCGCAGGCGCCAGACAGCATCACTAGCGCGAAAGCAGTCACCATTCGGCTGGCAGATTTAACCTCCGCAGGCTCTTCGGGCGCGTCTCCAGACGCCCTTGCTGGGGGTCATCAAGGGCGCCAGCATATACAGCTGCACGCCGGCCAGGAGTGCTGTCGCCCAGTATGCATGCCAGCCAAACTCATGCATGCGCAGCGCCAGGCCAGACCAAGGAGCCCCTGAACAAGCAGAATCCAGGTGCACAAGATCCGGTTCACCATTACGGGAACTTGTCCCTTGCGGCTGGAGGCTCCAGTCGGGACCCATTCAGCGACAGTTCCCCGGAGCGCGTACCAGACCGCGTACATGTGACAGCATGAGTTGATCATGCACACCCGGTAGATCGAGGGCCGCCAGCCCCGGCTGAGCAACGGGAAAACAAACAGGGTCGCCGCGATCGCGGGCAGCATCGGCAGGTAGTTGTGAGGGTAGATACGATGCGGGAAAAACCAGATCATCGCCAGAGCCGGGAATGGTCCGGTCAGCAGCAAGGCAGCCGATGACATGTAGTACAGGAACGCGGCCCAGAAGGCCGCCCGCTGCTGCCAGCTGAACGGTGCCTCCCGGAAGTGCTTCTCGAGCATGAGCAGCATCGACGAGCGGCACCATCGGGTCTGCTGGTTGGCCAGCGACGGGAAGTCGGCGGGAGCCGCGCCCTTGGCCAGGCACAGGGGCAGGTAGCGGGTCTCGTATCCGGCCCAGGCCAGCCTGACCCCGGAGTGCACGTCCTCGCCGATCGGCACCCACGCGAAGCCGCCTGCCGCCTCGACGGCGGTGCGGCGGTAGATCAGGTTCGTGCCCGCGCAGATCGCTGCGCTGTAGCGGTCCCGGGCCGGCTGGATAAAGTGGAAAAAGATGTCCTGGAGGGTCCCCGCGTAACGCTGGATATAGGAGAAAGAGCGGTTGCTCACGTCGAAGTACTGAGCTGTCTGGACGATGCCGACCTGGGGATCCTTGAAGTAAGGCATAGTCTCGTAGAGAAACTCGGGCCGCATGGCGAAATCGGCGTCGATCACGGCGATGTATTCTCCATCGCTGATGGTCAAGGCGTGCAGAAGGTTGCCGGCCTTCTTCATATGACCCGGATCCGGGCGGACGACGTACTGGAAATCGTATCGCCGAGCCAGGTCCCGTACCTGTTCCCGGACCGAGTCATCAAGCACATAGACGGTCTTAGGGCCGCCCCACTCCAATTTGCTTACATAATGGAAGGTGTTGTCCAGCAGGGCGAGCGGCTCGCCGCAGCTGGGCAGGAAGACATCGACCGTCTCGCCGTGCTCCCGGTAGCTGGCCACTGTGGCCTGATGCTCATCCAGGGTCAGCCTCGGGCGTCCGATCCTCAGCCAGAAGTTGACGACGATCGGTGGCACGATAACCATCAACAGCAGCCACATCAGCGGGGCGACCAGCCAGGTGTGCTCGGCCACGCGCACGTAGCCGTAGAGGACCCCGAGGGCGGCAATGAGCAGGAACGCGAACACCCAGCGGCGTTGCTTGCCAAAGTACTCGTACTTCTGCTGGCCGCTCGGCGGGCGCGGCAGGTATACCCGCTGCAGGTCCCCGGCCGCCGAAGGCTCAGTGGCGAGCACGGGACCCTCCGGCTGGCGTGGCCTTGTCCTGCGAGGCCCAGATGGTGAAGCGACCAGGCCGCGCAAGGACGTAGTAGCCACCGGCGTGGCGCATGTCTGCCGTGATCTGCCGGTCCGCAGCCGCGGTGTCCCCGAAATTCAGGATGACGAGGGAGAAGTAGTGGCGGTCAATCGCGGCCTGATAGGAGGCTTCCCCCGTGCGCTTTCCCGGGTAGCTGAAGTGATAGGTGCTCGACCACCGCTGCCAGCGGACATCGGCCCGCAGGTAGTAGCTCTCAACGTCATAGTCCTCGGCCAGGTAGTTGCCCGGATGAAGACGCGATCTCCGCGCGGAGCACGCTGACGGCATCGGCTGAGTTCGGCCAGGCCGCGAACAGCGAGGCGGCCTGGCCCATCGACCCGAACAGTGTCGATGCGGCGATCGGCAGGGCCATGACCGGTGCCCAGCCATAGCCATGATCGACCCTGCTCAGCCGCGCCATCGCGTAGCCGGCGGCGATCGCGGCGAACCAGGCGCCGAACACGACGTGCTTCTGGAGGCTGACCGCCGTATGCAACCTGGCCTGCTCAGCCGGGACGAGCAGCCCAGCGGCCGCCAGG
Organism: uncultured Actinomycetes bacterium; assembly: GCA_963711485.1. Lineage (GTDB taxonomy): Bacteria > Actinomycetota > Actinomycetes > Streptosporangiales > Streptosporangiaceae > RYN-230. The sequence continues at coordinate 139,229 of CAVQEM010000039.1, read as the reverse complement.
ACGCACACCAGGAGTTTCCCGCGGGTTTCGCTGCGATAGGACAGCACGGCACCCAGTGCGGCCAGGACCAGGATCAGGCTTGTCCATAGGTAGGCACGCTGGAGAATGGCCCCCACCGGGACACTCGACTGCGGCCGGGCCAGGGTGCTCGTGGTGACGCCCAGCCAGTACTCCCGGCCGCCAGCCGTGATGGCCGCGATGACCAGCAAGAGCCATGAGCCAAGCACCGCCAGGCCGGCCGCCAGCCCGGCGCCGCCCCCATGCTTGCGCCAGACGGTCATGGCGACGACCACGATCACCACGGGCGTAAAGAGCGCCGTCGCGTATTTCACCGCATCTGCCGCGACGAGCACCACGCCGGTTGTCAGCAGAAGCGTGGCCCGGGCCCAGCGCTGGCAGTCAGCACTCCGGATGCCTAGCCAGGCGGCGAGGGCCAGCAGGAACAACGCCATCGCGTCATACGTCGCGAAGGCGCCCAGGAACTGCGTGCCAGCGAGAGTAGCGAACAAGGCTGTAGCCAGGAGCGCGGCCCGCTGCCCGTACAGCCGGGCCGCCGCGGCCCACAGCAGGGTAGTGGCCCCGAGCATGAAGCACAGTGACAGCATGCGCGCGGCGGCCAGGCCCCCGACGCTATCCGCGAGGGCGCCTACGGGCGGATAGAGGACCGGTGCCCCCGAGAAGTAGGCCGGGAAGTCCGGGATCGGCACATCATGCAGCCATCGGGCCCATTCCAGATGCCCGGCCCGCAAATAGAGGGCCTCATCCTGGAACGCCGAGTTGGACCATACGAGCCGTAGTGACAGAACCGCCTGGACCACCAGCACGGTGAGCAGCGGCCACGGCCGGGCGGCCAGGCGGGGCTTACCGGGCAGGCGCCCAGCGCCCTCCCGGAGCGCCAGCTGCTCCCGGCCACCCTGGGTAGGTGCTTCGGCGAAAGGCGATGAGTCCCAGGTGGATAGCCCGGCAGGGGGCTTGAACACTCTGAATTGACCGATAGCCGGTGACTGAGGGTCGGGCTCGGGAGGCGCGGTCACGTCCGCGATCACCGGAAGTCCGAGTGCGGTGTCGGGGTCACCGTGCACAGGTGCCCCTCGTATTGCCGCCGGCGGTTATGGCGGCATAGGCGCCTTCGCCGCCGCCATCAGTTATTCCCGCATCGCTGGCCGCGCCGCTGGCGCCTGGCGGCCGGACGGCTTTCCCACCCGGCTGCGCCGTCTGAGAAAGCCCCCAAGCTGCCCAAGTGCCGTGATTCAAAGGTCGCACCTGCCCGCGATCTGGGGGGCCGTACGGAAGGACGCCTCGGCTACTCCCCCCCAGCCTGCCCGGCGTTTAACGGCGTCGCCACCGTCGCGATCTCCTGAGAGCTGGAGAACCGCTCATAGGCAAGCTACCGGTCCGGATCCGGGCGAGAAGGGTCTTTACCGATTTTCCCGATACCACCCGCGCCGCGAGTCGATGTTGTGAGTGCTGACCACTGTGGCCACTGGTGGCAGGGGGTCAGAGAGCGCCTGCTGACAGGGGTCTTCAGCGGGCCGGCGCCGGGGCTGGCGAGCTGTTGCGGGGAGCGGCTAGCGGACGCGGACCGGGCAGGCGCAGTGGCGCCATGCCGCCGCTTCTGGACATACCTGGCTGAAGTAGCCTAATGTGACCGCAGTCACACACATCGTGCGTTCCTCCCGAGAGGGGCATCGCGTGCGAAAGTTATGTCCAGGCGCCCGGTTCCACCGGATTGTCGGATTGTCCCGGCGGCCGATGTCCGCATTCCCTAATCATGCGCAGCCGATTCTGGGTGTGACCGCGATACGCGCTTACGGCTGGCGTCTCAGTACGTATGCGCTTAGTAACAACTAGTCATTCAGGTTGAAAAGCAACTTAACGTGTGCTCCGCTTAGCGCAGAAGGCGCCATGTCGATGCGCCTCCGGGGGGTTTTGGTCGCATGGAAAAGGGCAGCAGGGTTCCACCGCTGTCTCGGCGTGCGCCCAAAGTGACAGAAGGATCCACGGCGCTGGCCGAGTCTTCGTCCGAAGGTGCCCAGGCCGGGAGGGATGCCGTGCCCGAGCAGCGCAATGGGCGGCCGGCGCCCGACGCACCGGCGGCCTTGCCGCAGCGAGTACGGGGTGCGAGTGACGGGCCGCAGCCGCCTGCGAGGGTGGCGCGGCCGGTGCTGCCCGCGTCATTCCTGGAACGCGTGCGTGCCGCGGCCCAGGCTGAAGCCCAGGCTCAGGCCGAGGCCGAGGCCCAGCGGGGTGAGCAGCCGCCGTCTCCCTTCGACGCGTCCGTGACCCGGCCGGTGTCCTCCGCTGCCGAGCTGGCATCCTCTGCTACCGACTTGGAGTCCCCCCCAACGCCCGGGGCCGAGGCGCCCGCGCCCGGGACGGCCGGCTTGCCGCGGCGGGTCCGGGGTGCGGGTGCCAGGCCGCGGCCGCCTGCGCGGGTAGCGCGGCCGGTGCTGCCGGAGTCTCTTCTGGCCCGCGTCCGCGCCGCAGCCCGGGCCGAGGCTGAAGCCGATCAGGACGAACAGCAACCAGCGTCGGCACCGTCGCCCGGGCCGGGTCCGGAGGACCGCGGCGGGCCGCAGCAGCCCGCGGAGATGCCGCAGCCTGCGGAGATGCCGCAGCAGCCTGCGGAAATAGTGCCTGCGGCCGCCAGCACGGAGTTCGCGCCTCCGGGGGAGGCCGGCACGGAGTTCGCGCCTCCGGGAGGCCGGCACGGAGTTCGCGCCTCCGGGGGATGCCAACACGGAGCCGATCCCCGTCATTACTGCGGCGGTTGGCGCGGCCACGGTGGACCCCGCGGCCGACGGGGCTGCGGTTCCGCCGGGGAACGCCGGGGCGCCGGCCAAATCGGCCGAGGCGCGGGCTAAATCGGCCGAGGCACCACCGAAGCCCAAAGCGCCCAAAGCACGCAAGGTCAAGGCGCTCAAGGCGCCGCCTGAGCCCAAGGAGGCTCGTTCCAGCCGGCCCCCGGCGGCACACGGGAGCCAGCGGCCCGGGGCGGGGACGGAAAGGCCCCCAAAGGGCAGGCGCGGGCCGGCCGGAAGTACCGGATGATCGGTCTCCTGGCCATGGCGGCGATCATCGGTGCGGTGGCGCTGGGCTTCGCCCTGTTCGACCACGCCGGGGGGAGCGGCTCCGCGCGGGGCGGCGCCGGCCAGAGCGCTGCCGGCCGGAGCGGCGCCGCAAACTCGCGTCCGGTTGATCCCGCCACGGTCAGTCGCGATGCGGCGGACTGGGCCGCTACGCAGCTAAGCCCGGCCACCGTCATTTCGTGCGATCCCGTGATGTGCCAGGCCCTGGAGTCCGACCGTATCCCCGCTGATCAGCTGCTCGAGCTCAAGCCGGGCATGACCAGCCCGCTCGGCTCGGCCGTCGTCGTGGCCACGCCCGTTCTCCGGAAGCAGATCGGCGCCCGGCTCAGCTCCCGTTACGCTCCGGGACTCCTCGCGAGCTTCGGCTCCGGAAGCCAGCAGATTCAGGTCCGGGCGATCGCAGCGAACGGCGCCGCCGAATACATCTCCCAGGTCAAGGCGGATCTGGCCGCGCGGAAGATGTCCGGGGCCGAGCTCGCCCAGAGCTCCCGGATCGTGGCCTCCGCCGAGGCCAGGAAGGAGCTTGCCGCGGGGGAGGTGGACTCACGTTTGATGACTGTCATCACCGGCCTGGCGGCGTCCCATCCCATCGACATCGTGGCCTTCGGTGAGTCCGGAGCAGACACGGCCACGGCGCCTTTCCGGTCCGCTGAGCTGGCGGAGACCAACATGCAGAAGATGGTGACGACCATTGTCGGGCAACGGCCGCCCTTCCGTGCCGCACACATGACGTCCTTGCGGCTGCCCAATGGCCGTTCTGTGTTGAGTATCGATTTCGCCGCACCAAGCCCGTTCGGGCTGCTGGGATCGAGCCCCGGCTAGGCTGGCTGGCCCGCGGCCAGCCCGGATGGGCGGCCGTACCTGGACGGCAGGCGGCCAGACCGGGGTCACAGGCGCGCGGAAGCCAGCTGTAGTGTCGCGGCCATGCGGAGCTATCCGACATGAGCCCCCGGCGCACCCGCCGGCGGCCGGACGCCGACCCGCGGCCCTTCGGGCCTGAGCAGATCGAGTCATGGCCGGACGGCGACTGGGTGATCCGCCCGGTGTCCGGGGCGGCCTCCGTCAAGACGTACCGATGCCCCGGATGTGATCAGGAGATTCCTCCCGGTATGCCGCATCTGGTCGCCTGGCCTAGCCTTAACCCCGGACCTGCCGAGCGCCGGCACTGGCACCGGCCTTGCTGGGAACGACGCATGCAGCGCCGGCCCGGGCGCCGCGTCGGCAGGTGAGCACGCCGGCCGCCGAACTACCACGGGGAACACGATGAGCGAGATCAGGGCGAGCACTGTCCTGCCAGCCCGGCGGGAGCCGGTCACCCTGCACACCGACGACGGGCTCGACCTGGTCGGCGAGCTGGCGCGGCCCGCCGGGCGTGACCCGGTGGCCACGCTCGTCTTCCTGCACCCGCTGCCGACGCAGGGCGGCATGATGGACAGCCACATCCTGCGCAAGGCCTCCTACCGGCTGCCCGCCCTGGCCGACCTGGCGGTGCTGCGGTTCAACACCCGCGGCACCTCGTCCGAGCACGGGCGCAGCCATGGCGAGTTCGGTGACGGCGAGGCCGAACGGCACGACCTGGCCGCGGCCGTCGGCTGGGCGACCGCGGCCGGGCTGCCCCGGCTGTGGCTGGTCGGCTGGTCGTTCGGGACCGAGCTGGCCCTGAAGTGGGGCGCCGCGATGCCCGTGGAGGGAGCGATCCTGCTGTCTCCCGCGCTGCACCGGGCGGGTGACGCGGACCTGGACGTCTGGGCCGCGTCGGGCAAGCCCCTGCTGGTACTGGTCCCGGAACTGGATGACTACCTGCGCCCGGATGAGGCGCGGCGCCGGTTCGCCCGGGTCCCGCATGCCGAGCTGATCGCGGTGGACCGGGCCAAGCATCTGTGGGTGGGCGAGCCATACGTCCGTATCGTGCTAAACGAGATCGTGCGCTGGGTGAACCCGGCCGCCGCGCCGCTACCCACCGAGTGGAAGGACTGACCGTGCCGCTCTTCGACCTGACGGGCAAGAGAGCTTTCATCACCGGAGCCTCGCGGGGGATAGGCCAGGCCATCGCGGTCGCCCTGGCCGGTGCCGGGGCGGACCTGGCCCTGGTGGCCCGGGGCGAGGACGGGCTGTCCGAGACCGCCGCGCAGGTCAGCGCGCTGGGGCGGAAGGCCTTCGTCATTCCTGCCGACGTCACAGAGCAGGAGTCGGTGAACGCCGCGGTCGCCGAGGCGATCGACCACCTGGGCTCCATCGACATCGTGCTGAACAACGCGGGCGGGTCCAGCTTCATGGTGCCGTTCCTGGATCTCCGGCTGACCGGCTGGGACAAGCTGATTCGGCTGAACCTCGACTCGGCCATGTACGTGTGCCATGCGGTCGGCCCGCACCTCGTGGAACGGGGCAGCGGCTCGGTCATCAACGTCGCGTCCGTGGCCGGGGTGAGCGCGGCGCCCTTCCTGTCCCCCTACGGAGCGGCCAAGGCGGGCCTGATCTCGCTGACCAAGTCGCTGGCCGTCGAGTGGGCGCCCAACGGCATCCGGGTCAACGCGCTATGCCCCGGGTGGACCGCGACCGAGCTGAACCGCAACCTCTGGGAAGACGAGACCGCCGGGCCCGCCACCGTCGCGTCGGTGCCGATGCACCGCTGGGCCCGCCCGGACGAGATGTCCGGTCCCGCTGTCTTCCTGGCCAGCGGGGCGTCGTCGTACATGACTGGCCAGGTGCTGGTCATCGACGGCGGCCAGACTGCGATGAGCTGACCGCGGTCTGCTGCCGCGCACAGGCGCCTGGCTGGACAAAGCCGTTATAGATAACGAACGGTGGCCGGTGCCTCAGCACCGGCCACCGCCGCGCTCTGCGAGGAGCGTTACGCCCCGCTCGTGGCGGACCTACTCGGTCCACCACTCGTCATCGTTGGCCTTGCCCTTGGCCGACACCGGCTGCTTGGCGGCTGGCGCCGCCTGCTGGCCGCCCTGCGGTACGCGGGCCTGCTGGGTCGCCTGGGGCGCCTGGGGCGCCTGGCGGGCGGTGGCCTGCGGGGCGGCCGCCTGGCCACCGTTACGCGGGGGTGCGGCCGGGGCGGACTGCGGCGTGCTGGCCGGCGCCGGCGCGCCCGGCGCCGGGCCGACCGCCTTGGTTCCGGCGGCCACCGCCTGCTGGCGAGGCTGAAGCGCGTCAGCCAGGCCCGGCATCTGGGTGCCGAGTAGCTGGCTGATCTGGGCCAGGTGGGTGGAGATGCTCTCCTTCTGCTTCGTCAGCTCGTCGACCTCGCGCTGGGCGCTGGCCCGGTGCCGCTCGATCTCCGCCTTGGTGTCCGCCAGCAGCTGCTCGGCCTGGGCCTTCGCCTGGGCGACGATCTGATCGGCGTTCTTCTTCGCGTTGGTGACCAGCTGGCGCGAGTGCTGGTCGGCCTCGCGCCGGGTCTGCTCGGCCTGGGCGCTGGCCTTGGCGGCCCGCTGCTCGGCCGTGGCGGCCCGCTGCTCCGCCTCGCTGACCAGCTTCTGGGTGGCGGACTGGGCCGCGGCCAGCCGCTCGGCCTCCTGCCGCTCCGCTTCCTCGCGGCGGGACGCCAGCTGGATCTCGAACTCGGCCTCGGCCTGCGCCCGCTGTGCCTCGCTCTCCTCCAGGATGCGCTGCGCCTGGCTGCGCATCTCGTCCGCCTGGCGCTTGGAGGTGGTGAGGATCTCGTCCCGTTCCCGCTTGGCCGACGCCTTGAGCTGGGCCACTTCCCGCTCGGTGGTGGTCCGCAGCTTGGCGATGTCCCGCTCGATCGAGGCCCGCTTCTCGGCTACCTCGTGGTCGGCGGTGGCCCGCAGCTTGGCCACTTCCCGCTCGGTGGTCGACGTCAGCTCGTCTGCCTCACGCCGGGCACCCGTCTTGATCGCATCAGCCTCGCGCTCCGCCGACGCCCGCAGCTCGTCAGTCTCCCGCTTGGCGTTGGCCCGCAGCTCGCCCGCCTCGTTCTCGGCCGCCGCGCGGACCTCAGCCGCGTCCACCTTGGCCGCCGCGTTGAGCTCGTTGGCCGCGGACCGGGCCTCCTGCGCGATCTCGGTCGCCTGCTCCTCGGCCAGCCGGAGCAGCTGCTCGATGCGGGAACCCAGGCCAGCGTACGTGGGCCGTTCCTGCTCCCGGATCTGCCGGTGCGCGTCCGACAGTTCCTGCTGCAATGCCTGAACCTGCTCGCGGTGCTGGCGCACCTCGCCGTCGAGTTGCTTGAAGTACTCGTCGACCTGATGCGGGTCGTAACCGCGCATCACCCGCGCGAACTCGCGGGGGGTGGTTTCCTCGAAGAAGTTGCTGAGCTGGGCGTCGATTTCAGGCTGCATGTGGCTTGATCCTGGGTAGACGAGGGGGACGTGCGGGGGTAGGCAAAGGGCATCGCGATCCGCTCCGCAGGCCGTGGACGCCGTCGCAGGCTCCCGCCAACCCAGCAGGCGCGGGGTGTGTGCCGCTCGCCCGATGCCTGGCAGCATAGCCCGACCCCGTTGGCGTTAGCGGCGGCTTCCCGTTTCCTCTTGCCGCAGAACGGCGCTTTTTGCCTTAGTAGCAGTGACCCGGTTGCGGTTCCGGTGGTACCGGCGGAACCGACCCTTCCCCCATACTGCCACATACCGGGATATCTCCCATTGTGCAGGCGGTCAGCGCGGGGCCGGCTCGACCAATTCGGTGAGCACCCCGCCGAGGTCCGCCGGGTGCAGGAACGCGATCGACGCGCCCAGGGACCCGTGCCGCGGGCGCTGGTCGAGCGGGCGGATGTCCGTCGCCGCGATCGAGGCGAGCGCGGCCGTGATATCGGCCACAGCGTAGGCCACGTGATGAATTCCCTCGCCGCGGCGGGCGATGAACTTGCCGACGGGGGTATCCGGGCTCAGCGGTTCGAGAAGCTGGATATAGGTCGGGCCGCCCGCGCCCTCCCCGACCTGCAGCATCGCCTCGCGGACGCCCTGCTCGGCGTTCTCTTCACGGCTGACCACCGCCAGCGCGAACGCGGACTCGTAGCGGGCGATCGCCTCGTCGAGGCTGCGGCAGGCGATGCCAACATGGTCGATCCGGAGCAGCATGAGCAGCCTCCATCCTGGGCAGGAACTTCTCCCTGGGTATCGTGGCAGACGCCCTGGTGTCGCGATACCCAGGGTGGGCACCGCCGCGGCAGGCACGGTGCCGGGCAGCGCGGCGGAGGTTACGGCATGCGGGAAGCAGTGATCACCGGGGGGGCGAGGACGGCCGTGGGCCGGCTGCTCGGCTCGCTGAAGGACTTCACGGCGGCGCAGCTGGGCGGCGTCGTGATCAAGGCGGCGCTGGAGCGGGCCGGCCTGTCCGGCGACCAGGCTGATTACGTGATCATGGGCCAGGTGCTCCAGGCCGGGGCCGGGCAGAACCCCGCCCGGCAGGCGGCAGTGGCGGGCGGGCATCCCGATGTCGGTGCCGTCGATGACGATCAACAAGGTGTGCCTGTCCGGGCTGGACGCGATCGCGCTCGCTGCGCAGCTCATCCGGGCCGGCGAGTTCGACGTGGTGGTGGCGGGCGGCATGGAGTCCATGACCGGCGCGCCGCACCTGCTGCCCGGGTCCCGGGCCGGGTATAAGTACGGCTCCATCGAACTGGTGGACGCGATGGCCTGGGACGGCCTGACCGACGCGTTCGACCACTCGCCCATGGGCGAGCTCGCCGACCGGCACAACGCCAGGCTGGGGATCAGCCGCGCGGAGCAGGACGAGTACTCGGCCCGGTCGCATCAGCGGGCCGCGATCGCGACCAAGGACGGCTTGCTGGTCGGCGAGATCGTCGGCGTCCCCGTGCCACAGCGCCGCGGTGAGCCAGTCGTGTTCGATCAGGACGAGGGGGTGCGCCCGGACACCACCGCGGAGCGGCTGAGCGCGCTGCGGCCGGCCTTCGCCGCCGACGGCACGATCACGGCGGCCTCCGCCTCGCAGATCTCCGACGGGGCCTGCGCCGTGGTCGTGATGTCGGCCGAGGCGGCCGCCGCTGCGGCGCGCCGGTGCTGGCCACGGTCGGCGCGCACGGCGTCGTGGCCGGCCCGGACAACTCGCTGCAGTCCCAGCCGTCGGCCGCGATCCGGCGCGCGCTCGGCAAGGCCGGGCTGGGCGTCGCCGACCTGGACCTGATCGAGATCAACGAGGCGTTCGCCGCGGTCGGCCATCCAGTCCATGCGGGACCTCGGTGTCGGGCCGACAAGGTCAACGTCAACGGCGGGGCCATCGCGCTCGGCCACCCGATCGGCGCGTCCGGCGCCCGGATCGTCCTGCATCTGGTCCACGAACTCGGCCGGCTCGGCGGCGGGCTCGCGCGGCCGCGCTGTGCGGCGGCGGCGGCCAGGGCAGCGCGCTGCTCCTCGAGGTGGCCGCCGCGGCGACGTGGCTGAGCCCCAGCTCGCACGTCGCGGGCCGGGCCGGCCGACTGGCCGGCATGAGCCGGTCCGGGCGCGGCCTGCCGTTAAGCGGGCCCGCGACGGCGACGCGCGGGCCCTGGGGCGGCTCCTGTCGCTGGTGGAGAACGGCGCGCCGGAGCTGCGCGAGGTGATGAAGGAGCTCGCGCCGCTGACCGGGCCGCCCGGGTGCTCGGGCTGACCGGCGCGCCGGGCGTGGGCAAGTCCACGCTCACCGGCGCGCTGGTGGCCGGCCTATCGCGGGCAGGGGCTGCGGGTCGGGGTGCTGGCCGTCGACCCCACGTCGCCGTTCACCGGCGGCGCGCTGCTCGGGGACCGGGTCCGGATGCAGCAGCATGCCACCGACCAGGGAGTGTTCATCAGGTCCATGGCCAGCCGCGGCCACCTGGGCGGCCTGTCCTGGGCCACGCCGCAGGCGGTGCGGGTGCTCGACGCGGCCGGGTTCGACGTGGTCCTGATCGAAACCGTCGGGGTGGGCCAGGCTGAGGTGGAGATCGCGGGCATGGCCGACACCACCATGGTCATCGAGGCCCCGGGCCTGGGCGACGCGATCCAGGCGGCCAAGGCGGGGATCCTGGAGATCGGCGACGTGTTCGTGGTCAACAAGAGCGACAAGCCCGGCGCCCACGAGGCGGTACGGGACCTGCGCGGCATGATCGCCATGGGCCACCGCGGCGCGGGCGGCTGGAAGCCCCCGATCGTCTCGACCACGGCCGCCGTCGGCGAGGGTATCGACGACCTGGTGGCCAAGCTGGACAAGCACGGGAAGTGGCTGCGCAGCTCGGGTGAAGGGGAGCGCAGGCGCCGCGCCCGGGCCCACGAGGAGATCTCGGCGATCGCGCTGGGCGAACTCCGGGCGCGGATGGGCGGATTGCCCGGAGACGAGCGGATTGACAGCCTGGCCACCCGGGTCGCCGCTGGTGAGCTGGACCCCTACACGGCGGCCGACGAGCTCATCGCCGGCACCTAGCCCAGCAGGCGCCCGGGGTCACGAAGCCGGGGCGGCCGGGCCAGGCCTCGCCCCCGGCCGCGGTCCCGTCCGGGACCGGCATGACCGGCGCCGGGGCGCCGGGCGCCCCCTGGGCCGCCGCCGCGTCGATCGCCGCTTGCAGCACCGACTCGCTGCGCAGCCGCGCGTCATAGGCCTTCTTGCCGCCCCGGGCGCCCAGCAGCCGCTTGCTGAGGACCAGGTACACCACCAGGGCCACGTTGATCACGAAGGCGGCCAGCCGCAGCACGGTGACCTTGGCCGCCAGCTCGTAGATCTCATACGGGATGCCGGCGCAGGTGGCCACCAGCGCGAAGTACTCGCCCCAGCGCTTGAGCAGCCACAGGCCGATGGCCTCGAGGATCTCCACCGCCGCGTAGGCGGCGGCGCCGATAGCCAGCCAGGTCAGCGTCCGCTGGTCCAGGGTGAACGTGTGCCGGATCAGGCCGACGAGGCCGGAGCGGTTGACGTTGTAACCGAGTTCGTGCAGCAGGTCCGGACCTCTGGGTACTCACGCTTGAAGTCCTGCTCGATCGTGTACCGCGAATACTTGAACCGCCACACGCCGTAGGCGATGAACCCGAAGATGATCGCGCGCAGGAAGCGTTCCACGGCGAAGATGCGCAGGATGAAGGCGCTGCGCAGTTCGTCATCGCGGCGGACCCGGGGCGCGCCGGCGGCGGGCCCGGATGCCTTCGGCGGCCCAGGCACGAACGTCGCGCAGCGCAGGCACTGCCAGGCCTCACCAGGCGGGGTGTCCGCCCGCAGCCTCGCGCGGACCCGGGCTCCGTCGGCGCGTAGCTGACATGGCCCCCCAGCGCACACGCCAGCACATTCCAGTTCACCCAGTCCAGCCTAGGCCAGGGCCAGCCGGGCGACGGAGCCTGAACCGCGCGGCCCGGCTGGGGGCACGGTGCGACTAAATTGCGGACGATGATCCCGTCGGCGAGCGTCAGCACCTCCCCGCAGGCCATTGCGAGCGCGGCGGAGTCGCGGCCGGTGGCCACGATCGCGGTGTCCCGGCCCAGGTCACGGACGCTGGAGGCGACGTTTTCCGTGTCGAGTGGGCTGAGGCCGTCGAGCAGGCCGTCGATCAGCAGGAGTTCGGGCTCGTGCACGACCGCGGCGGCGAGCTTCGCCCGGCGGGCGATCACCGCGGGCGCGGCCCGCACCGGCACGTCCGCCCACGGGGTCAGGGCCAGCCGGTCCAGGATCGCGGCCGCCAGGACGTCGCAGTCCCGGCCCGGCAGGTTGGCCACCCGGGCGGCGTGCCCGATCAGCCCGCGCACCCGCCGGCCCGGCTGCGGCCGGGCCGACAGCCGGCGATCCCGACGTACCGGCGCACCGCGGCCCGGCCCTGGGCCGTGGTCAGGTCCTGGCCCAGGACCCGGAGTTCGCCGTAGGCCGGCCGGGACAGCCCGGCCAGCAGGTCGATCACGGCGGCCCGCGCGGTTTCCCGGGTGATCGCGATGCCGATCGCGGGGCGGCCCGCATCCAGGATCTCCAGCCGGAAGCTCGCCGCGCGGAGCACCCAGGTCCAGCCATGGCGGATCCCGACTCCCGCGGCTAGCACGGGGGCCATCCCCGTGGTGCCGTAGCTGGTCCGCATGCACCACCCCCGTCGCTCCCCGTGTCTCAGCAGAGTGCCCACGCACAGTGTCCCCAGCAGGAAATATAACTCCCAGGTAAGTAGGTGTCACGCTAGGTAACTAGTTGCTACTGACTAGGTGCGGTATAAGACGCCATGCCCCGTGCGACGCACAGGACCCCACCAGCACCACGACGCCACCCGGCAATTCCGGGTCACCCTGATCTAATCCCGCTCACCCTCATGGAACCGCCGCGTCACGGGTAGCGTGTGCCTGTGCCGACGCCGCTGGAACTGCCTTTCGACCCGATCGCCCGGGCGGCCGAGACCTGGGAGCAGCGATTCGGCCGTTCCGACGCCATGGCCGCCGTCACCTCCATCATGCGGGCGCAGCAGATCCTGCTGGCCGAACTCGACGCCGTGCTGCGGCCCTACGGGCTGACCTTCGCCCGCTACGAGGCCCTCGTCCTGCTCAGCTTCAGCCGCGCGGGGACGCTGCCGATGCGGGTCATCGGCGAGCGGCTCATGGTCCACCCCACGAGCGCCACCAACACCATCGACCGGCTGGAGGGGCAGGGCCTCGTGGTCCGGCGGCCCAACCCGCGGGACGGCCGGGGCAAGCTGGCGGAGATCACCGGGCGCGGCCGGGAACTGGTGGGGCGGGCCACCGCAGACCTGATGGGGGCCGAGTTCGGCCTGGCCGGGTTCGACCCGGCGCAGCGCGAACAGCTCTTCGGCCTGCTCCGCGGGCTGCGGGTGGCGGCCGGCGACTTCGCGCCCGCCCCGGCGCCGGCTGGGTGAGGACGACCGGCCCGGGCTGGTTTTCGTTGCGGAAGATCTTGAATTTTAGCTTTTCAGCTGATCGGGGAGGCCCGCCAGGTGCGCCCTGCGTCGAAGGTGAACCACACGGCGTGCTGCGAGGTATCCGCCGGCACCGCGACGCCCTGCTGCGGGCTGGTCATCCCGACATAGCTGAACCCGCCGGACGGCAGCGCGCCCCCGGCGGCGGACCAGGTCACCCCGCCGTCCGCGGACATCTCCAGGCCCGCGGTGGTGGCCAGCATGATCGTCCCCGTGGAGGTGCCCGCTACTGACGTCGCGGTGCCGGCGGCTGGCGCGGCGCCCGCCTTCTGCCACTGCTGGCCGTTGTCGCTGGAGGTGTAGACCTCCTTGGCCTGGCTGGCCCCCGTGGCCGGGCTGGCGCAGATCAGTACCAGCCCCGAGCTGGTGGTCGCGGCGAGCAGCGCGCCGGACGGCTGGCCGCTGGCCTGCGCGGCGCCGGGCTGGCAGGGAGCCGCCCCGGCCCGCCGGTGCCGGTGCCGGCGCTCGTGACCGGCTGCCAGGCGCCCGGGCCACTGACCGGCCCGCTCAGCAGGGTGCCGTCCGGGGTGAGCAGGTCGCCGCGGCTGCCGGTCAGGACCAGCGCCGACGAGTTCGCGGTCCCGGTGAGGCTGTAGCCGGTGCCCGCGCCCGGCACCGGGGTCCACTGGTCGCTGCCGGGCGGGGCTGAGTACAGGGCCGAGGACGTGCAGCCTGAGGCGAAGTCCGCGCCGCCGCCGGAGCACCGCGCCCAGACGGCAAACACCCGCTGGCCCGCGGTCTCCAGCGCGGTGACCCGCAGCCCGCGGGTCCGGATCCGGGTCCAGTGCTGGCCGCCGTCGTGGGTGGCCCACAGCTGCGGGCCGAAGGCCCAGCCGTCGCTGGCGTTGTAGAAGCGGACCTGGCTCACCCCGGATGACCCCGAGGGAGCGCCGCTGACCGGGGCCTTCACCCCGTGCCAGGTGCTGCCGTGGTCTCCGGTGCCCGCGATCGAGGTGCAAATGTAGGCCGACGGCGGGCCGCAGTGGCCCGGGTGCCGGCCTGGCCGAGCACATAGCCGGTGTCGAGGCCCACGAAGGTCACTGAGGTGGCCTGGAAGTTGCCGCGGGGCGGGCGGGGGCGCCGTGGCCGGCGCTGGCGTTGAGGGGAGGGCCGACGGCGCGCTGGACGCGTGATGGCGCCGGTGCGGGCTGGCCGGGGAGTCTCCCCGGCGGCACGTCCGCTGGCCGCCGGTCCCGGGCTGACGTTCAGCTGGGTGATGACCAGCCGCGGCACGGTCGCGATGACCGCGATCACCGCGGCCGCCCCCGCGGCGGTGGCCGCGGCCCGGGTTATCTTCCGGCGCCGGGCCCGCTTCCTGATCAGCTCGAGTGTCCCCGGTGGCGGGGGGAGCGGCTGCACCTGGGCGTTCATCCAGCTGTCCAGCTCGTCGCGGCGGTCAGCCATCGGTGTCCCCCAGGGCCGCGCGCAGCCGCGCCCGGGCGTGGAAGAGATCGGCCTTGATGGTTCCCTCCGGGCGGCCGAGCAGCGCGGCCACGTCGCGGACCGGGAAGCCCGCGTAGTAGTGCAGCAGGAACGGGCTGCGCAGCCGGTCGGGCAGCGTCCGCAACAGCTCTCTCACATGGACATCCTGGGCCGGCTGGTAGGACGGGTCAGAGGGCGCCCCGGCCGCCGCGGCCTGCAGCGCCTTGCGTTCCCGGCCGGTCTTGCGCCAGTGGTCACGGACCAGGTTCGTGGCGATCATGTACAGGTAACTCTGCGGGTTGTCCAGCCGGGACCACCGGCCGAGCAGCCGGGCGAACGCCTCGGCCGCGATCTCGTGCGCGGTGTCGTCGTCATCGACCAGACGGCGGACCCAGCCGGCGAGACGCGGGTAGCACGCGTTGAAGAGTTCCTCCGCTGCGGCCCGGTCGCCGGTGCGCAGCCTGTCCACGGAACCCCCTCGGGCGGTGGTTCCCGCCGGCATGGCCCACGGCCCGGACAGCGTCAGGGCCTCCCCCGTGGAGGTTCCGGCCTGGCCGCTGACGGCTAGGGATTGCACAGATTTACCACACCTTCGTCGTGGCGGCGCGGACCTGGACCGCAAGGGCGTGCCCCCGCCAGGCCCTTGCGTTATGTGAGACGGCGATCAGTGGCCAGCGGTTGGGAGGAATCAGGCGGATTTTCCGGGCCCCCGGGCGCGCCGGGCATCCGGGAATCCGCTTCCGGGGGGCGATCGCCCTGGGCGGGGGCGGCGGGAGGGGGTAGGCTGCGAGAGAGATAGTAGGACGTCCTAGTATTTTTCCGGAGCCAGGATGTCTGTGAGAGGGAACGGCATGAAAACGCACGCGGCGTCGGGTCAGTTGGAGTCCGCCGGGCAGGCCCCAGAAGTAGTGGAGCTGCCCGAGGACGGATCGGCCTGGCCGGTGCCAGCCGAGCCTGTCGAGGCGGGCCGGCAGCGCTGGCAGCGCCGGTTCGCCGGCTCCAGGATCCGGGCGGCCGACTTCTCCACGCTGTCCGGCCTTGACGTGGACCCGGTGTACGGGCCGCCTGAGGGGGCGGTCGTGCCGGGCTTCGAGCGGATCGGCTGGCCTGGTGAGTACCCGTTCACCCGCGGCCTCTACCCGGCCGGGTACCGGGGGCGGCCCTGGACGATCCGCCAGTTCTCCGGGTTCGGCAACGCCAGGCAGACCAACGAGCGGTACAAGATGCTGCTCGGTGCGGGCGGCACCGGGCTGTCCGTGGCCTTCGACATGCCCACCCTGATGGGCCGGGATTCTGACGACCCGCGCTCGCTGGGCGAGGTCGGTCACTGTGGCGTGGCGATCGACTCGGCCGCGGACATGGACACGCTGTTCGCCGGCATCCCGCTGGCCGACGTGACCACCTCGATGACGATCAGCGGCCCCGCGGTCCCGGTCTTCTGCATGTACCTGGCCGCCGCCCAGCGGCAGGGCGCCGACCTGAGCGCGCTGGACGGGACGCTGCAGACGGACATCTTCAAGGAGTACATCGCGCAGAAGGAATGGCTCTTCCCGCCGGCGCCGCACCTGCGCCTGATCGGCGACCTGATGGAGTTCTGTGCCAGGGAGATCCCGGCCTACAAGCCGGTGTCGGTGTCCGGGTACCACATCCGCGAGGCCGGCAGCACGGCCGCGCAGGAGCTCGCGTACACCCTGGCGGACGGGTTCGGCTACGTGGAACTGGGGCTGTCCCGCGGGCTGGACATCAACACGTTCCCCCCGGGGCTGTCGTTTTTCTTTGACGCGCACATCGACTTCTTCGAGGAGATCGCCAAGTTCCGCGCGGCCCGGCGGATCTGGGCCAGGTGGCTGCGGGACAGGTACGGGGCGACCTCGCCGCGGGCCCAGTGGCTGCGCTTCCACACCCAGACCGCGGGGGTCTCGCTCACCGCGCAGCAGCCGGACAACAACGTGGTGCGTACCGCCATCGAGGCGCTGGCGGCCGTCCTGGGCGGGACCAACTCGCTGCACACCAACGCCCTGGACGAGGTGCTGGCCCTGCCGAGTGAGCGGGCCGCGGAGATCGCGGTGCGGACCCAGCAAGTGATCATGGAAGAGACCGGGGTGGCCAGCGTCGCCGACCCGCTGGGCGGCTCCTGGTACCTGGAGGCGCTGACGGACCGGCTGGAGGCTGAGGCTGAGCACATCTTCGGCCGGATCAGCGCGATGAGCCCCGACGGGTCGATGACCGGCGGGATCCTCCGCGGCATCGAGGACGGCTGGTTCATGTCGGAGATCGCCGATGCCGCGTTCGGGTACCAGCAGAAAGTGGAGAAGGGCGAGAAGAAGGTCGTCGGGGTGAACTGCCACACGGGAACGGTCGGCAAGCCGATCGAGATCCTCCGCGTCAGCCACGAGGTGGAACGCGATCAGGTCGCCGGACTGGGCCCCCGCCGCGCAAGCCGCGACCAGCCGGCTGATCGACTCAGCCCTGGCCGCGATGCTGGCCGCGGCCCGCTCCAGCGAGAACATGATCCCGCCGATGCTGGCGGCGGCGCGGGCCGAGGCGACCCTGGGCGAGATCTGCGACGCGCTGCGGCAGGAGTGGGGTGGGTACTCCGAGGCCCCGGCCTTCTAGACATGGCGTCCTCCGGGCGGCGCGGCGCGGCGCGGTGCGGCGCGGTGCGGCGCGGCGCGGCGCGGCGCGGCGCGGGCGGCGCGGTGCGGGGCGGCGCGGTCAGGCCGGGCTGGCGGTCGGCAGCCCGGCCTCTTTCGCCGCCGCGAGGAGGCGCTTGTCATAGGAGACGAACGTCGTGAGTTCCCGCCGCAGTACCAGGGCCGAGGCCAGATGTATCGCGTCGATCGCGTGCAGCGTCACCGGCTTGACGCCGGCCGCCTTGCTGAGCACCTCGTCGGTGAGCTCGATCTCCGCGGTGCGCCGGATGACCAGGTAACTCTCGGGCAGAGCGGAAGGCTCGGCTCGCCAGACCGCCCGCGGGACCTCAACCCGGATCAGCGTGCTGGACACCCTGACGAGATTGGGCTGCTCAGCCAGCCAGCTGAGCAGGCCGGCGGATTCCGGCTCCGCCACGGCCAGCTTCACCAGAGCGGACGAGTCTAGGTAGATCAATACCTCTCCTCCTCGCGCATCTGGAGGAGGATCTCGCTGGCGGTGGGCCGGCCCTCGGGCACGGGTGGCGCGGGCTCGATGTCCAGCAGGCTGCCGGGGTCCTCGGCGGGCCGGATGATCCCGGCCGCGATCAGCCGTTCGAGCGGGCTCTCCGCGTCCCGGGCCGGGACGAGGCGGGCCACGAGCCGTCCCCGGTTGGTGATATCCACCGTTTCCCCTTTCTCCACGAGGTCCACATAGACGCTGGCGTGCTGGCGCAGCTCGCGGATGCCGATGCTGCGGGCGGGCTGCTGCCGCCGGTGAGGGCGTCCGGTCGGCTGGCCCTGGCTTGTATCACTCACAGGACTACGGTAGCACTATAAGTGCTACATCGTGACAGGGCTGGCGGCGGCGGTCAAGGCATGGCTGGCATGCGGCAGGATAGAGATATGCAGCAGCCCCGGGACTTTTCGCTCTACGGCGCCGTTGACCTGGGTGCGCGGCAGGCCGCCGCGCAGCGCAGTCAGCAGGCCGCCGCGCGCTCTGGTGGGCAGGATGGCCCGCCGGGCGGAAACGTGATCGACGTGACCGAGGAAACCTTCAACGTAGACGTCGTTGAGCGGTCACGGTCGGCGCCGGTCATCCTGGACCTATGGGCCGAATGGTGCGATCCCTGCAAGCAGCTCAGCCCCATCCTGGAGAAGCTGGCCAACGAGGCTGCCGGTGACTGGGTGCTCGCCAAGGTGGACATCGACGCGAACCCGCAGCTGCGGGCGGCGCTCCAGGTGCAGAGCATCCCGATGGTCATGGCGGTCGCCGGCGGCCAGGTGGTGGATGGATTCCTCGGCGCGATGCCTGAGGCGCAGGTGCGGCAGTGGATCGGCCAGGTCATGCAGGTCGCTGACCAGATGGGCATGCCCGTCAGCGGCGGTCCGGCCGCCAATGGCGAGCCGGCCGACGGGCAGCCCGACGATGCCCAGGCCAGCCAGGGACAGCCGGGTGCCGGCGGCCCGGGCGGTCCCGGCGGCCCGGGCGGCCCGGGCGGTCCTGGCGGCCGGGGCGGGCCGGGGATGCGCGGCGGGCCGGGCGGGGCCATGATGGCCGACCCCGCGTTCGAGGAAGCGCAGCAGGCGATGGAGCGCGACGACATGGAGGGGGCCGCGGCGGCCTTCCAGAAGGTCCTCGCGAACTCGCCGGGTAACCCGGCGGCCGCCATGGGCCTGGCCCAGGTCAACCTGATCCGCCGGGTGAGTGGCTACAACCAGGCCCAGGTGCGCCGGGCGGCGGCGGAAGACCCGGCCAACGTGGACGCGCAGTCCAGCGTGGCCGACGTCGAGGTGGCCACCGGGCGGGTCGAGGAGGGTTTCGACCGGCTCCTCGGCACGATCAGGAGGACCTCCGGG
The DNA here is from genome assembly GCA_963711485.1 of uncultured Actinomycetes bacterium. GTDB lineage: Bacteria > Actinomycetota > Actinomycetes > Streptosporangiales > Streptosporangiaceae > RYN-230. The sequence goes on along the minus strand of CAVQEM010000039.1, from coordinate 120,399 downwards.
GAGGAGCGGGACCAGGCCCGCCTCCATCTGGTCAGCCTGTTCGACGTCTTCCCCCCGGGTGATCCGCGGGTGGCCAAGGCCCGCGCGACCCTGTCCAGCCTGCTCTTCTGAGCGCCGCGCCGCGCTCCGGGCCAGCGGCTCCAGGGTCAGCGGCCGCGGGCGTCCGGCGGCCTGGCGTCCGCGATCTGTTCCAGCGCGGGCAGCGCCGCGGCTAGGGCGGCCAGCTGCTCTGGGCTGAGCGTGCGCAGGTTGTCGGCGAGGAGAATGGTGCTTTCCCGCCTGATCTGCTCCAGGATCGCGTGCCCTTCGGGGGTGACCATCGCCGTGCTGGCCCGGGCGTCGCCCGGCACCGGATGGCGTTCCACGTAACCCCGGTCCTCCAGCACGGTGACGAGCCGGGTGAGCGTGGACGGCGCGATCTTCTCCGCCGCCGCCAGGTCGCCGAGCCGCAGCGGGCCGGCCTGCTCCACGGTGGCCAGGGCGGACAGCTGGGTGGGGGTCAGCCCGGCCAGTTCGTGCCGGCGCAGGCTCCGCGAGACCCGGGCGATCGCGACCCGCAGCCGGGTCACGTCGATGGTCGGCGGCCCGGCGTCCGCAGTCACCGTGACGGCCCGCCCGGCCGCGGTGGTGCCGTCTGGCGCACTGGCGGTCATTCCTCCGTTGGACACCCTTGCAGGGTACGCGGCCAGGCCCGCGGGGCTAGGCTGCCCGCGCCATGCTGGCCCGCGGCCCGTCCCGGAACCTGGCCCGCGCCCATCCCGGGACCTGGCCCGCGGCCTGGCCCGGGATCTGGCCCGCGGCCCCGTCCCGTGGCCTGATCACCGGCCTGTTGATGGCACGATTGTGTCCTGCATCGGGGCTTGGCGGAAGGCGGGACTGACGTGTCGGTAGCACCGAGCGTGTCGTATTCGATCACCGTGCGGCTCGAGGTGCCATCCCACGGGCGGGCCGTCAGCGAGCTCACGCACGCCGTGGAGCAGGCCGGCGGCGCGGTCACCGCCCTGGACGTGAGCCCGTTTACCCACGAGCGGCTGCGCGTGGACCTGACCTGCGCCGCCCGTGACACCGACCACTCCGAGGCGATCGTCGAGGCGCTGAGCGAGGTCGACGGCGTGCTGGTCAGCAAGGTCAGCGACCGGACGTTCCTGCTCCACCTGGGCGGGAAGATCGAGACCGCGGTCAAGATCCCGCTGCGCAACCGGGACGACCTGTCCATGGCGTACACGCCGGGCGTGGCCCGGGTCTCCATGGCCATTGCCCGCCACCCCGAGGACGCGCGCCGCCTCACCGTCAAGCGCAATTCGGTGGCCGTGGTCACCGACGGCTCCGCCGTGCTGGGCCTGGGCAACATCGGCCCGTACGCGGCCATGCCGGTGATGGAGGGCAAGGCCGCGTTGTTCAAGCGGTTCGCCGGCATCGACGCCTGGCCGGTGTGCCTGGACACCCAGGACATCGATGAGATCGTGCGTACCGTCCAGGTCATCGCACCCGGGTTCGGGGGCATCAACCTCGAGGACATCAGCGCGCCGCGGTGCTTCGAGGTCGAGCGGCGGCTGCGCGATCTGCTGGACATCCCCGTCTTCCACGACGACCAGCACGGCACCGCCATCGTGGTCCTCGCCGCTCTCACCAACGCGCTCCGGGTGGTCGGCAAGAAGCTGGGCGCGGTCCGGATCGCGATCGCCGGCGCGGGCGCGGCCGGCACCGCGGTGCTCCGGCTGCTGCTCGCCTCAGGCGCTTCCGACGTGATCGTCTGCGACGACCAGGGCGCGATCCACGTGGGCCGGCCCGGGCTGGACGACAACCTGCGCTGGGTAGCCGGGCACACCAACGCGGACCAGTACGAGGGCAGCCTGGCCGGCGCGCTGCGCGGAGCGGATGTCTTCATCGGGGTGTCGGCGCCCGGGCTGCTGGGCGGCGCGGACATCGCGGCCATGAACGACGATGCGATCGTGTTCGCGCTGGCCAACCCCGATCCCGAGGTTGACCCGGACGAGGCCGCCCAGCACGCGGCGGTGGTGGCCACCGGGCGCAGCGACTACCCCAACCAGATCAACAACGTGCTGGTCTTCCCCGGGGTGTTCCGCGGGCTGCTGGATGCGCAGAGCCGGACGGTGTCCGACGACATGCTGGTGGCGGCGGCCCGGGCGCTGGCCGGCGTGGTATCGGCCGCCGAACTCGGCCCGCACTACATCATCCCGTCGGTGTTCAACGCGAACGTGTCGGCGGCGGTCGCGGCCGCCGTCCGGGACGCCGCCGGCGGCCGCCCGGCCCGCCCCTGAGCCGGTTCCCGGCAGGCGTCTCAAATTGGCACTAACTCACACCCGCGGACGCCGAAGCCTGAACAACGGGGCGGCGTCCGCCAGAATGGAGGTTATGGAGGACGACCTCTCGGGGCGGCTGCTGGTCGCGACACCGCTGCTCGGTGACCCGAACTTCCGGCGTACCGTCGTTCTCATCGTCGAGGACGAGCCCGAGGAGGGCACGCTCGGCGTGGTGCTCAACCGCCCGACCGAGGTTCCGGTCGGGCAGGTCCTGGAATCGTGGACGGAGCTGGTGACCGGCCCTTCCGTGGTCTTCCGGGGCGGGCCGGTCGCGCCGAACAGTGCGTTGGCGCTCGCCATTGTGCCGGGCGACGAGGAGCCGGTCGGCTGGCGGGCGCTGGACGGGTCCGCGGTGATGTCCCGGATCGGCCTGGTCGACCTGGACGCTCCGCCCCAGCTGCTGGCGGGCGGGATCGCCTCGCTGCGCGTCTTCGCGGGCTACGCGGGCTGGGGGCCCGGCCAGCTGCATGCGGAGATCGACGAGGGCGCCTGGTACGTGCTGGCGGGGGAGCCCGCCGACGCGTTCGCGGCCGAGCCGGAGCGGCTCTGGAAGGTCGTGCTGCGGCGGCAGGGCGGCAACCTCGCGATGGTGGCTAACTACCCCGACGATCCCGCGCTCAACTGACTCCTCAGCAGGCTCATGGTGATCCCCAGGTGACCGCTGGTGCTGGCGGTCGCGGCCAGGGCCTCGCTGGCCCCGGAACCAGCCGTGTGCCGCCGCCGCGTACAATCGGGGACCGTGAGCACTGAGGTTCTGCCGGATTCCGGCACTCGTGAGGACACTGGCACCACGCCGGATATCCGTCCCGGCGACGGCGACCATGAGCGGTTCGCGCACTACGTCGAGCGGGACAAGATCGTCGACAGTGCGGTGAGCGGCACTCCCGTGATCGCGCTCTGCGGCAAGGTCTGGGTGCCAAGCCGGGACCCTAAGCGGTTCCCGGTGTGCCCGGACTGCAAGCGCATCTACGAGGGCCTTCCCGGGGGCGACGACTGAGCACCCCGCGGGCCAGGTCCCCGGGGCCCGCCCGGCCCCCAGGCCTGGCCCGGCTGCGCCCGGCCCCCGGGTAGGCCTGCCTCCCGCAGGCCCGCGCGCCCGGTAAGGTCCCGCGGGCCTGCGGCATTCCGCTCTCTAACGTTCTACCGGCGTACCCGTGACCCGCGCCCCGGCCGCCTTCATGGCCTCGATCGACTCGGCGGTGGTCGTGGGGTCCACCCCGGCGGTCAGGCCGAGCAGGACCCGGGTACGGAAGCCCTCCTGCGTGGCGGAGATCGCCGTGGCCCGGACGCAGTAGTCGGTGGCGATCCCGGCCACGTCCAGCTGGTCCACCCCGCGTTCCCGCAACCAGGCCGCCAGCGGCGCGCCCGTCTCGTCGCACCCGTCGAAGGCGCTGTAGGCCGCCTCGTGCGCACCCTTGCGGAACACCGTCGCGATGTGGCTCGTATCCAGGTCCGGGTGGAAGTCCGCGCCCGCCGTGCGGGCCACGCAGTGCCGGGGCCACGAGTTGACGTAGTCGGGGTGCGCGGAGAAGTGACGGCCCGGGTCGATGTGGAAGTCCTGCGACGCGACCACGTGGTCGTACCCCCCGGACTCCAGGTAGCGGCTGAGGGCCCGGGCCACCTCGCCGCCGCCCGCCACGGCGAGGGAGCCGCCTTCACAGAAGTCGTTCTGCACATCCACGATCACCAGCACGCGCACAGGCCGAGCGTACGGCATCCGGTGCCCGGCAGGCCGGGGCGCGCAGGCCGGCGGGCTAGCGGAGGCTTCGCCCGGCGGCCCGCTGCCTGGCCGAGGGTTCGTGGCGCAGCGGCCCGGAGGTGCGGAACAGGAATTCGGCGTAGTCGTCAGGGGCGTGTGTAGCGTCAGGAACGTAGCGGTCCGGCGCGAGCCTGAGCTCCGTCATCACGCGAGTGGCACGATTACATTCTGTCACTATCTCGGCGACCTTGAGCGACACGGACCGGAGCAGCTGTGGCCAGCTGCGCCTTCCTGCGGAACGAGAGCCGGTTGAAGGAGAGTTTGTGCTGCTCATGACTCCAGTTTCCGTCATCGGCGGGCGGCCGAACAGTGGCAGTAAAGCCATCTAGACGTGACATCCTGCCAACCATGAGGGCATGATGGAGGCATGCTGCAGAACGTGGCCGTGGTCATCCTGGACGGCTTCACCCCTTTTGAGCTCGGCGTGCTCTGCGAGGTGTTCGGCGTGGACCGGACCGACGACGGGCTGCCCGCCTACGACTTCGCCGTGGTGGCGGGGGAACCGGGCCCGCTGGGCTCGGCGGCGGGCTTCAGCGTGTCCACCCCCTACGACCTGGACCGGCTGCAGGAGGCCGACCTGGTGGCCGTGGCGGCTGTCTGCGACGACCAGCTCGAGGCGTACACGTCCGGCCAGTTCCCGGCGCCGCTGATCGGCGCGCTTCGCGCCACCGTGGAGCGCGGGGCGCGGGTGCTCAGCGTCTGCAACGGCGCGTTCTTGCTCGGGGCGGCCGGACTGCTGGACGGGCGGCGGTGCACCACGCACTGGCGGCACGCCCCGGATCTCGCCCGGCTGCATCCGGCGGCGATCGTTCAACCCCGAGGTGCTGTACGTCGACGAGGACCCGGTGATCACCAGTGCGGGCACCGCGGCGGGCATCGACGCGTGCCTGCACGTGGTGCGCAAGGAGCAGGGCAGCCGGGTGGCCAACGGGATCGCCCGCCGGATGGTCGTCCCGCCGCACCGCGACGGCGGCCAGGCCCAGTACGTGGACCGGCCGGTCGCCGTGCCCGCCTGCGACACGCTGGGCGAGGTCATCAGCTGGATGCAGCGCCACCTCGGTGAGCCGCGTCACGATCCGCCAGCTCGCGGGCCGGGCCCGGATGTCCGAGCGCACCTTCGCCCGGCGGTTCGTGCAGGAGACCGGCACCACGCCGCTGCGCTGGCTGACCGGCCAGCGCATCCTGCTGGCCCAGGAGCTGCTGGAGGAGACGACCGAGACGATCGACTGGATCGCGGACCGGGCCGGGTTCGGCAACGCCGCCGCGCTGCGCCATCACTTCCGGGTCTGGCGCGGCACCACCCCGCAGGCCTACCGGCGCGCGTTCAGCCCGGACGGGGTCGCGGACAGCCCGGACGGGGTCGCGGACAGCCCGGACGGGTTCCTGGCCAGCCCGGACGGGTTCCTGGCCCGCGCGGGCGGGGTCCCGGCGGTCCCGGACGCGGTCCCGGCCAGCCTGGCCGCCGCCTACTCGTCGTCCGGCGCGAACACGGTCGGGATGGCCGGGTAGCCGCGGGACAGCTGGAGCGCGTGCACGGGCAGCTCGGCCAGGGCCGCACGGTGCCGGTCCCGGGCCGCGGGCAGCGGCTCCCGGCCGACGATCTCACCGCCCTGGACCAGCGGGCGCAGCAGCGGGCGCTGCGGCGTCCCGCCGCGCTCCCGGCCGTACCCCATGTCGGCCCTGGTGATCAGCTCGGTGACCGCCACGCCGTTCTCGTCCAGCTGCCGGGCCGCCCACTTCCGGCCGCCCCGGCCCGGCTTGCCGACCGAGCGCTTGGCCACGGGCTCCAGCGTCCCCCCGCCACCGGCGTCCCTGGCCCGGGCCACCAGCTTGTAGACCAGCGCCGCGGTCGGTGCCCCGGACCCGGTGACGAGCGAGGTCCCGACCCCGTAGCCGTCCACGGGGGCGGCCGCCAGCGCGGCGATCGAGTACTCGTTGAGATCGCCGCTGAGCACGATCCTGGTGTCCCGCGCGCCCAGCTCGTCGAGCAGGTCGCGGACCTGGCGGGCCACCATCGGGAGGTCGCCGCTGTCGATCCGGACCGCGCCCAGGCCTGGCCCGGCCAGCTCGACCGCGGTGCGGACCGCGCGGGCCACGTCGAACGTGTCCACCAGCAGGGTCGTGCCCTGGCCCAGGGCGGCCAGCTGGGCGGCGAACGCGTCCCGCTCGCTGTCGTGGATCAGGCTGAACGCGTGCGCGCTGGTACCGCTGGTCGGCACGCCGTAGTCCCGCCCGGCCCGCAGGTTGGAGGTGGACCCGAACCCCGCGATGTACGCGGCCCGGGCGCTGGCCACGGCGGCCATCTCATGGGTGCGGCGCGAGCCCATCTCGATCAGCGGCCGTCCGTCCGCCGCGGTCACCATCCGGGACGCGGCCGAGCCGATCGCCGAGTCGTGGTTGAGGATGGCCAGCGTCAGCGTCTCCAGCACCACCGCCTCGGCGAACGGCGCCTCGACCACCAGGATCGGCGAGCCGGGGAAATAGGCGTCGCCTTCCCCGTAGCCCCAGATGTCCCCGCTGAAGTGGTAGGACTCCAGGTACCTCAGGGCATCATCGTCCACCATGTGGTTGTCGCGCAGGAACGCGAGCTCGCCGGGCCCGAAGTGGAACCGCTCCAGCGCGTCCAGCAGCCGGCCCGGTGCCGGCGACCACGCCGTACCGGCGGCCGTACGGCAGAGCCCGGGCGAACACCTCGAAGACGGCGCGCCGGCCCGCCGCCCCGCTGCGCAGCGCGGCGGTCAGCATGGTCAGCTCGTAACGGTCGGTCAGCAGCGCCGTGCCGGTCCCGCGGGAATCTTTCGTCACGATCAGGAAGACTACGTAGCCCGTCCTGCCGCGTCCGCAGCCCCCGGGGGGACAATGGCCCGGACATCCTGCTGGCCTGAGAGACTAGAAACGGTGCGTGAGGAGGTGAACGCCGGTGAGCGTGGCACCAGCAGAGGTAGAACGCCCGGAGACGCTGGAAGAAGTCGTCCCTGACACGCCGTGGGTCACCATCGTCTGGAACGACCCGGTTAACCTCATGTCCTACGTGACCTATGTCTTCCAGCAGGTCTTCGGCTACTCGAAGCGCAAAGCCGAGAAACTCATGCTCGACGTCCACCACAAGGGCCGGGCCGTGGTCTCGTCCGGCACCCGCGAGTCCATGGAGCGGGACGTGGAAGTGCTGCACGGGTACGGGCTGTGGGCCACCGTGAGTCACGACAAGTGAGCCTCCGACGGAAACGGGGCGCAGGCGACCCCGGGGAAACGGGTGAGGCCTTGAACGGCTTCCGCGGGGCGCGCGGCGGCGGGGCCACGGCCACGTTCGTGCCGTCCCAGGCCGCGATCATCCGTTCCCTGGTCACCCAGATCGCGGAGCTGGTCGGCAGCGAGCCGGGTCCCGGGGAGCCGGGTCCCGGGGAGCCGGGCCCCGCGGGGCAAGGACTGGGCGGCCCCGGGCTCATCGAGGATGCGTTCACCGGCCGCGCCCCCGACCGGCCCGGCCCGGCCTCGGGCCGCCCGGGCCCGGGCCGCCCGGACCCGGACAGCATCGGCCCGGGTAGCGCCGGCCCGGACAGCACGGACCGGTCGCCTGACCCGCTGGACGACCTGGCCCGCCTGCTCGGCCAGACCGGCCCCGCCACCCCGCCCGATGACCCGGTGCTGGCCCGCCTGCTGCCCGACGCCTACACCGGCGACAGCGAGGCGGCGGGTGACTTCCGCCGGTTCACCGAGCAGGAGCTCCGCAACGGCAAGGTGGCCGCGGCCCGCACCGTGCTGGCCACGCTGCCCGCCGACGGCGGGCGGGTCCGGCTGTCCGAGGAGGAAGGGCAGGTCTGGCTGCGCGCCCTCAACGATGTCCGGCTGGCCCTCGGGGTCCGCCTGTCCATCACCGAGGACTTCGAGGCCCACGCGGCGGACCTCGACCCGGCCGATCCGCGTTCCGCGTACATGTGGGTCTACGACTGGCTCACGTTCCTGCAGGAGACCCTGGTCCACGCCCTCTGGTAGCCCGGCCCGCCGGTACCCTCTGATCCATGCTGACGCTCCACTCCGCGCTGCGGGACAAGATCGTGGCGCACGCCCGTGCGGACCATCCGGACGAGGCCTGCGGGGTGATCGCCGGGCCGGCCGGCCAGGACCGCCCGGAGCGCTTCATCCCCATGCTGAACGCCCAGCGGTCGCCCACGTTCTACGAGTTCGACTCGCTGGAGCTGCTCCGGGTCTGGCGCGAGATGGACGACCGGGACGAGGAGCCGGCCGTCATCTACCATTCGCACACCGCGACCGAGGCCTATCCGTCGCGCACCGACATCAGCTACGCGAACGAGCCGGGGGCGCACTATGTCCTGGTCTCCACCCGCGACCCGGACACCGCGGAGTTCCGTTCGTTCCGCATCGTGGACGGGACGGTGACCGAGGAGGAAGTACGGATCACCGACGGCCCGGATGACCCGTCCCCCATCCCGGCCGGCCCCGGCCTGGAATGATCGCGGGGGGCATCCCGTTGGCATCCGGTGACGGCCGTCACCGCCCGCGCCGGCCAGGACTCCGCGTTGACCGCCGATATCCTCACCCTGGAGTGTTGTTCATGGCCATCGAAGTCCGCATCCCGACGATCCTTCGTACCTACACCGGCGGCGCCAAGGCGGTGGAAGGGTCGGGTGCGACCATCGCCGAGCTCTTCGGCGACCTGGACAGCCGGTACGGCGGGCTGCGCGACCGGCTGCAGGACGAGGCCGGGCTGCGCCGGTTCGTCAACGTGTACCTCAACGATGAGGACGTGCGCTTCCTCGGCGGCCTCGAGACGCCGGTCAAGGACGGTGACACGGTGACCGTGCTGCCGGCCGTGGCGGGCGGGGCGGGCTGACCCCCCCGGGAGAGCACATGCGTTACGACTCACTGCTCGACAGCCTCGGCCATACCCCGCTGGTGGGGCTGCCGCGGCTGTCTCCCGCCCCCGACGTGCGGCTGTGGGCCAAGCTGGAAGACCGCAACCCGACCGGCTCGGTCAAGGACCGCGCCGCGTTCTTCATGATCGAGCAGGCCGAGAAGGATGGCCTGCTCGCGCCGGGGACCACGATCCTGGAGCCCACGTCCGGGAACACCGGCATCTCCCTGGCCATGGTCGCGCACCTGCGCGGCTACGCCATGATCTGCGTGATGCCGGAGAACACCTCGGTGGAACGGCGGCAGATCCTGGAGATGTACGGGGCGCAGGTCATCTTCTCGCCGGCCGCGGGCGGCTCCAACGAGGCTGTGCGGGTGGCCCGGCGGCTGGCCGGGGAGCATCCCGACTGGGTCATGCTCTACCAGTACGGCAACGAGGCCAACCTGAGGGCCCACTACGAGACCACGGGGCCGGAGATCCTGGCTGACCTGCCTGGCATTACGCACTTCGTGGCCGGGCTCGGCACCACCGGGACGCTGATGGGTACCGGGCGCTTCCTGCGCGAGCGGGTGCCGGGCGTCTCGATCGTGGCGGCCGAGCCCCGGTACGGCGAGCTGGTCTACGGCCTGCGCAACATCGACGAGGGTTTCGTGCCCGAACTGTACGACGAGTCGGTGCTGACCACCCGGTTCTCGGTGTCGTCGCTCGACGCGCTGCGCCGCACCCGCGAACTCCTCGACCAGGAGGGCATCTTCGCCGGCATCTCAGCCGGGGGTGCCCTGCACGCGGCCCTGGGCATGGCGGCCAAGGCCCAGGCGGCGGGGGAGCGCGCCGACATCGCGTTCGTGGTCGCCGACGGCGGCTGGAAATATCTCTCGACCGGCGCCTACTCCGGCACCCTGGCCGAGGCCGAGGCGCGGCTGGAAGGCCAGCTGTGGGCCTGATTTCCTCCGCAACGAAAACCGTTCCCCCGGCTCCCTCATCCCGCCGCACCGCTGCACGGGCGACCCGGCCCGGCGTCCTCCTCTGATGAGTGCGTTCGACGAGGCCATCGAGGCGCGGCGGATCGGGGACGGGCGGTACGAGATCCGGCCTGACGAGCGGTTCGCCATCGCGGGCGCGGTCAACGGCGGCGTCCTGCTGGCCTCGGTGCTGCGCGCCGTGCTGGACACCTCCCCGCACCCGTACCCCATCGCCACCAGCGCGCACTTCCTCCGGGCGCCCCGGCCCGAACCCGCGCACGTCGAGGTGGACTGGCTCAAGCAGGGCAAGGTGGCCGCGACCGCCCGGGCCACGCTCGTCCAGGGGGGCAGGCCCATGCTGGAGACCACGGTCACCACCGGCGCCCTGGGCGACCCCGACGACGTCGGGAGGCTGTCGTGGACCGGCGAGCCGCCCCGGCTGCCGCCCATCGGGAAGTGCCACGACATCCAGAGCGCGCAGGGGCCGCGGGCGTTCAGCGGCTACGCGGAGCAGGTTGACATCAAGCTGGACCCGGCCACGCTCGGCTGGATCCGCGGCGCGCCGTCCGGGGTTCCTGAGATGCGCGGCTATTTCCAGCTCCGCGAGCCTCGTGAGCCGGACGCCTACCTGCTCGCGCTGGCCGTGGATTCGCTGCCGCCCGTGGTGTTCGGCATCGAGGTGGTCGGCTGGTCGCCCACGGTCGAGCTGACCTGGCACATGCGGGCGGTGCCCGCCCCCGGTGAGCTCCGCGTCGCGGCCCGCTGCCGGCACGTGAGCGGCGGCTGGTTCGACGAGGAAGCCGAGGTCTGGGACAGCGCCGGCCGCCTGGTCGCGCAGAGCCGCCAGATCGCCCTGGTCGGCCGGTCCTGACGGGCTGGTCACCCACCGCCCGACCCCGGGCCCCGGACCCCCGCCCCCGGACCCCCCCCGACCCCCGGGCCCCGGCCCCCGGCCCCCGGTCCGGGTGGCCGGCCTGGGCGGCGGCGCGTACCCTCAGTGCCCGTGCGCCTCACCGTCCTCGGGTGCTCCGGGTCGTTTCCTGGCCCGGACAGCCCCGCCTCGTCCTACCTCGTGGAGCACGAGGGATTCCGGCTGCTGCTCGACCTCGGCAACGGGGCCCTCGGCCCGCTCCAGCGTTACACCAGCCTCTCCGCGGTCGGCGCCGTCTGCCTGAGCCACCTGCACGCGGATCATTGCCTCGACCTGTGCGGCTACTGGGTGGCGCGTACTTACGGGCCGGACGCCCCCGGCCCGCGGATCCCGGTGTACGGGCCGGCCGGGACCGCGCGGCGGATGGCCCAGGTCTACGGCCTGGAGGAGCATCCGGGCATGGCGCAGGCCTTCGATTTCGGCACCCTGGAGCCGGGAACCCGGGAGATCGGGCCGTTCCGCGTCACGCTGGCGCACGTCAATCACCCGATCGAGACGTTCGGTTTCCGGATCGAGGCCGGCGGCCGGATCCTGGCGTACTCGGCGGACACTGGAGAGTCAGCCGCGCTGGCTGAGCTGGCCCGCGGGGCCGACCTGATGCTCTGCGAGGCCTCGTTCACCAGCGGCCCGGACCTGCCCGAAGGGCTGCACCTCACCGCCCGGCAGGCTGCGGAGTACGCGGCCCAGGCCGGCGCCGGGCAGCTGATCCTGACCCATCTGGTGCCGTGGAACGACCGGCAGCGGACGCACGAGGAAGCGGCCCCGTACTTCCCGGGCCCTCTATCCCTGGCCACGTCGGGCCTGGTGGTTGATCTGGGGTGAGCCAGGCCCGGATGGCCAGCGCCTAGGATGCTCAAGCATGCGGGTACTCGTGACCGGCGGCGCCGGGTTCATCGGATCCCATCTCACCGACGCATTTGCGGCCCGGGGCGACGACGTGGTTGTGGTGGATGACCTGTCCACCGGCCGGGCAGGCCGCCTCGATGAGCACGCCCCGCTGCACAAGCTCAGCATCGCGGACGCCGCATCGCTCGGCGACGTCGTCCGGGCGGCCCGGCCCGGGCTGATCTGCCACCTGGCCGCCCACATCGACGTCCGGACCTCGGTTGATGCTCCCGCCCAGGATGCTCAGGTGAACGTGGTCGGCACGGTCAACGTGCTGGAAGCGGCCCGCGAGATCGGGGCGCGGGTGCTGCTCGGTTCCTCGGGCGGCACCCTTTACGGCCGCAACGCCCCGATCCCGTCCCGGGAGGACGTGCTGCCGCTGCCCGAATCCCCGGTCGGCATCGCCAAGTACTGCGCCGAGCAGTATGTCGGGCTGTACAACCGGCTGCACGGGACCCGGCACTCCATCCTGCGGCTGGCCAACGTGTACGGGCCCCGCCAGGACCCTGATGGCGACGCCGGGGTAATCCCGATCTTCTGCGGCTGCATCCTGGCCGGGGACGATCCCCCCCTCTACGGGGACGGCTCGCAGACCCGCGACTACGTGTACGTGGGGGACGCGGTCAGTGCCTTCCTCGCCGCCGCCGACGCGGGGCGTCCCGGGATCTGGAACATCGGAACCGGGGTGGAGGTCAGCGTCCTCGACATCGTGACGCTGATCGGCGACGTGGCGGGCCATCCCATCGCGACCCGGCCCGGGCCGTCCCGTGCGGGGGAGTTGCTGCGCAGTTCGCTGGCCGTGGACCGGGTGGCCAGGGACCTGGACTGGCGGGCGAGGGTGCCCCTGGCCGAGGGCATTGCCAAGGTTTACCGCTGGATCGAGGCCGGCGCGCCAGACCGGGCGCGCTGCTAGGCCCTGTTACCGGCGCCGGACCGGCTGAATGCCACCCGGATCGCGTCCACGACCTGGGCTGGTGCCTGGGTGATCGCCGCCAGGTGAAGTGCACGACCTCGTAGCCGGCGGCGCGTAGCCGCGCGTCCCGCTCCAGCTGGGCACGGGCCCGGCCCGGGGTCTGGTACTTCACCGCCCCGTCGGCCTCGCCGATCGTGTTGTACCGGCGCCAGAGGAAGTCCACCCGGCCGATGACCTCGTCGTCATCGCCGACCCAGACCTGCAGGTCTGGGGGCGGCAGGCCGGACTGGTGAAACACGGCCCGGCCGAGGGACTCCAGCACCGACTCCGCGCGGGCATCGCTGAAGGCGGTCACCTCCCGGGCCCGCCGCAGGCCCCGCCACCGGGCGCAGTCCGCGATGACCGCGGTGAGCTCGCTCTTCGACGTCAGCCCGGCGTGCAGGGCCGAGTCGGCGACCGCCACGGCTTCCCCGAAGGGCAGCACGCGGGCCAGGTCGATCACGGTCCTGGGCACCGAGGTCAGCGGGACGCCGCGGTAGCTGACCAGGTGCTCCGCGGGCAGGGCGGCGATGTGCACCAGCACGCCGAGGTCGCCGGTGCGGCTGCCCCGGTCACCGGGAGCCCTCGTGATCTCGGTGACTGATTCCGGGCCGCGGCCCACCAGGCCGAGTCCGTACACCAGCGCCGCTGAACGATGGCTTCCCGCCGACCGTGAGCTGCTGACCGCGAGAGTCGCGCCCAGCCTCAGGAGTTGCTCGCCCGCTTGCCTGGTCTTCTGGTCCCGTGGAGCGCGCACCAGTGAGGTGACGGTAGTCGCCGGCGCATAAACCCCCGGCCGCAGCCGGTCCAGAACTCCGTCCCTGACCAGCCGCCGGATCCGCCCCGCCGATAACCCCGCGGCCAGCAACTCGGCGGTGGTCCGCACCCCCTCCAACCGCTCTTCCACCCCTTCAGGCTGACGCCGCCCGCCGACACTTCACGCCGGACGTGCGTTATGGCGGGTGATTTGTCCGTTTCTGGCGAACGTTCAGCGTGATATGTGCCCGGCGACGGTCACGCGGCCCCCGGCGAGCCAGCCCGGGTGGACGACGCCGGTCGGTAGGGTGGCAGGCATGTCCCGACCCGATGGGCGCAGCAACGTGTCGCTGCGCGAGATACGGATGACCCGCGGCTGGCTCGACCACGCGGAAGGCTCGGTGCTGGTGGAGTTCGGGGCGACCCGGGTGCTCTGCGCGGCCAGCGCCACCGAGGAGGTGCCCCGGTGGCGGCGCGGCAGCGGTCTCGGCTGGGTCACCGCCGAGTACGCCATGCTGCCCCGGGCCACCAACACCCGCGGCGACCGCGAGTCGGTCAAGGGCCGGATCGGCGGCCGGACCCACGAGATCTCCCGGCTGATCGGCCGGTCCCTGCGGGCCTGCCTGGACACCAAGGCTCTCGGCGAGAACACCATCGTCATCGACTGTGACGTGCTTCAGGCCGATGGCGGCACCCGGACCGCCGCGATCACCGGGGGATACGTTGCGCTGGCCGACGCCGTGGCCTGGCTGCGCAGCCGCAAGCGCCTCAAGGGCGACCCGCTGGTCAGGTCGGTGGCCGCGGTCAGCGTCGGCATCGTGGACGGCCAGCCCCGCCTCGACCTGAACTACGAGGAGGATTCCGCCGCGCAGACCGACATGAACGTGGTCTGCACCGGCGACGGCGACTTCGTGGAGGTCCAGGGCACCGCGGAACAGGAGCCGTTCAGCCGTGCTCTGCTCGACGAGCTTCTCGATCTCGGGGTCGCGGGCTGCGCCCAGCTGACCGAGATGCAGCGGGAAGTCCTGGCCCGCGTCCCCTCGGGTCGGTGAGCCCGGTGGGCAACAGGCTCATCGTGGCGACCCGGAACCCCGGCAAGCTCATCGAGCTGCGCCGGATCCTCGAAGCCGGGCGGGTCCCGGTGGATGTCAGCGATCTTGACGAGTTTCCGGACATCCCCGGGGTCGCCGAGACCGGGCTCACCTTCACCGAGAACGCGCTCCTCAAGGCCCGGGCGGTGGCCGCGTTCACCGGCCTGCCCGCGGTGGCGGACGATTCCGGCCTGTGCGTTGACGCGCTGAACGGCATGCCTGGCGTGCTGTCCGCGCGCTGGGCCGGCCGGCACGGCGACGACGCGGCCAACCTCGAGCTCGTCCTGGGCCAGATGGCCGATATCCCGGCCGGGCGCCGGGGCGCGCACTTCGCCTGCGCCGCGGCCCTCGTGCTGCCCACCGGGGCGGAGCACGTGACCGAGGGCGTGGTGGACGGCACCCTGACCACGGCGCCCCGGGGCACGAACGGGTTCGGCTACGACCCGATCTTCGTCCCGGAGGGGGCGGGGATCACCACGGCCGAGATGAAGCCGGCCGACAAGGACAAGATCAGTCATCGAGGCCGGGCGCTCCGCGCCCTGGCCCCGGTCATCGCCGCCCTGCTGGGCTTCGTAGGCAGCTCCACTCGGACGCCGCTGCAAGCCGCCGCCGTCTATGTGGCGGCCGCCGCCTGCAGTCATTCCGCGCAGGTCACCAGTGCGTCGGACCTGCCCCGGTCGGGACCGGGGTCGGCGTGCCTGTCACGCCCGCGGTGCTGGTCGCCACCGGCGTTGGCGTCGCCCCCATGGCGGGAGTAGCTGGTCACGGTCGGCTTGACCGTCGGCGTGAGCGTCACGCTCGGCGTCGGCGTGGGAGTGGCGCCGCCCAGGACGAAGATCAGCGTGGTCGGCGGCATCGCGATGTGCATCGGCCGGTTGATCGACGTGATCACCAGGGTGATCGTGATCCGGGTGCTGGTACCGACCTCGATCAGGACCAGCTTGCGCACCTGGTTCGTGGAGTCCGTCCAGGCCCGGAACCGGGTCATGCTGATGCCGCTGTTCATCACCGACCGCAGGCCCGGCCGCAGGCTGGAGTTCAGGCTGCCCAGCACCGTGGAGAGCATGTAGTGGCCGCCCCACTCGGACGTCCGCGAGCCGCCCATCATCGAGCGGCCCATCATGCGGAGGTTCGAGGCCTGGCCGAACAGCGGGACCTGCACCAGCGGGCTGCTGGTCGAGAGCAGGCCGAGCAGCGGGCCGAGGTTCAGGCCCGGCATGCTGCTCATGGAGGACGTCGAGCCCATCACCCACGGCTTCCCGTAGGAGCGCTTCAGCAGCGGGCTCTTCAGGTAGGCCATGCCGTTCGCCAGGATCACCCGGACGTTGCCGAGCGCGCCCGCGCTGGCGCGGAGGGAGATGATCGGGCTGGGAGTCGTCACCTCGTGCAGGGTGCCGGTCAGGGTCGCGTTCAGCGCGCCGGTGGCCTGGATCTCCACGTCCGCACTGAATGACCTGATCTGCTGAGAATGCTGCGCGGCCAGCGACAGCGCCGAGGACGACGACATCGCGCCCGGCGAGCCGCTCGAGGAGTTGCTGGTGTAGACCCCGGGCTTGCACCCGGTGACGGTGATAACGGCCACCGCCGCCACGGCCGCGAAGCCGAGCGGGCGGATGGCCCGGGCCGGCCCGCCGAAGCGGGCGGGCTGGGCAGGCCTGATCGGGGTAGTCCCCTGCGGGGAAGCGACCCACCTTCGGACCTTCAACTGCGAGAACACGCTGGGTCCTCCTTGGGTTGGCGATTGCCCTACTTGTGACGCAATTTCGCGCAATCCCCCGCCACCCGTCGTGGACTCTACGCGCGGCCACGCACCGTCCGTCTGGCCTGCGCAGACCCGGTAAGCCGCTCGTAATAAGGTCACCCGCGGGCCGGGCCGGACCGGTAACGTGGAGTCGTCTTTCCGGAGGGAGCGCACGTGACCGACCAGAAACTGGCGCCAGGGGATGAGGCGCCGGACTTCTCACTGCCAGATGCGGACGGCAAGACGGTGCAGTTGTCCGCGCTGCGCGGGCAGCGCGTGATCGTGTACTTCTACCCGGCCGCGATGACCCCGGGCTGCACCAAGGAAGCCTGCGACTTCCGCGACAACCTGGGTGACCTCGCCGGTGCCGGGCTGACCGTGCTGGGCATCTCCCCGGACACTCCCGAGAAGCTGGCCAAGTTCCGCGACCGGGAGTCCCTCAACTTCAGCCTGCTCGCCGACCCCGGCCGCGAAGTCCTCCAGGCCTACGGGGCGTTCGGGGAGAAGACGATGTACGGCAAGAAGACGGTCGGCGTCATCCGGTCCACGTTCGTGATCGGCGCGGACGGGCGGATCGAGCGGGCGTACTACAACGTCCGGGCGACCGGTCACGTCGCCCGGCTGCGCCAGGACCTGGCCGCCTGATCCCGGATGCCGCGATCCGGAACACCCACGACCAGCAGCGGGGCCGTAGCCCAACGGCAGAGGCACAGGACTTAGGATCCTGCAAGTATGGGTTCAAATCCCATCGGCCCCACCGAGAGTGGCCGGGCTGGCGCCGCGACTACTGCCAGCCGACAACCACGTGCCAGCTGTGCCATGCCGCAAAAACAGCGACACACGTGGCAGCCGACAAGCATGTGCCAGCCGACAACCATGTCCATTCGCAGTGGTCGCATGACACCGGCCCGCGGGCGTCGATGGCCGCCGCGTGCGCCCGGGCCGTCGATCTCGGCCTCCCCGCGATCGCCTTCACCGAGCATCTCGACTTCACCACGCCGGGACCGGACGACCCGATCGCGGGCACCGGCATCACGCCCAACGACCAGTGGGGGCGACGGCCCCTCGACATCAGCGGATACCTCTCCTGCCTGGACGAATGCCGGCATCGATTCCCCTCGTTGCGGATCTTGTCTGGTGCGGAAGCAGGAGAGCCGCACCTGTTCGCCGGCAGCGCCGCCGCGGTGCTGTCGTCCGCCCGTTTCGACCGGATCCTCGGCTCCGTGCATACGCTGCCCAGCGGCGGGCGGCTGGTCTACGCGCGGGCGCTGCTGCGCCGCGAGCCCGCCGGCGACCTGATGCGCCGGTACTTCGCCGAGGTGGCCGCCATGATCGAGGGCAGCGACCTGTTCGAGGTGCTGGCGCACCTGGATTACCCGCGGCGGTACTGGCCCGAGGCCGCGGGCCGCTACCGGGAAGCCGACTTCGAGGAGGAGTACCGCGCGGTGCTGCGGGCACTGGCCTCCTCGGGCCGGGTCCTGGAGCTGAACACGGCCAGCCCCCTCGTGTCGGTCACCCTGCTGCGCTGGTGGCGTGAGGAGGGCGGCACGGCGCTGTCTTTCGGCAGCGACGCGCACCTGCCTGGCTACGTCGGCGAGCGGTTCGCCGAGGCGGCCGGCCTGGCGGACGCCGCCGGATTCCGGCCTGGCCGGGACCCCTTCGACTTCTGGCGCGGTTAGCCGGGTCCTCGTTATCCCGCCAGCAGCGCGCGGATGAACTCGCGCACCTCGGCGGGCCGCAGCGCCAGCGTGGCGTCGCCGACAGCCAGCTCGACCCGCTGGGTGCCCGGGTCCGGGGTGCCCATCGCGGCCGGCCAGGTCCAGACGCCCTGCTCGGTGGCCAGCCGCGGGCCGCGGCGGCGAAGTCCTCCGCCGTGGTGCGCAGCAGCAGGTGCAGCATGGGGGTCTGCGGCGGGTCCGGGACGATCGTGACGCGAGGGAGGTCGCGCAGCGCGTCCGCGATGGCCCGGGTGTGGCTGAGGTAGCGCGGCATCATCGGCAGCCGCCGGGCCAGGCAGGACAGGGCCGACGCCGCGTTCGGCCACAGGCCGAACAGCGTCCCGCCCATCCGGCGCCGCCACTCGCGCACCTCGGCGACGACGTCCTCCGGGCCCGCCACGCAGCAACCCGGCAGCGCCCCGAGACCCTTGTAGAACGACACGTACACGGTGTCGAACAGGCCGGCGATATCAGCCGGCGGCTTGCCGTAGCCCGCCGCGGACTCCCACAGCCGCGCGCCGTCCAGGTGCACCGCCGCGCCGCGCTCCCGGGCCCAGGCCACCTGCGCTTCCAGCCCGGCCCAGTCCGGCTGCTGCCCGCCGAGATCACGCTGCGGCAGTTCGATCACCAACGCAGCCGACCGGCTCGGCCACCTGCTCCAGGTCAGTCACCGTGAGCAGCCGGTCCGGCTCCCCGGCGGGCCGGCCGGTCAGCTGGTGCAGCCGTTCGTAGCCACGTCCTTCGTGGGTGTCGATGTGGCAGGCCGGGTGGAACACGATCACCCGGCGCTGCCGCCGGTCGGCGTGCACCCGCAGCACCGCCTGCTGGGCCATGGTGCCGCTGGGCAGGAACACGGCGGCGGGCTTGCCGAGCACCAGCATGATCTCGCTTTCCAGCTCGGTCACCGCGCCGCCCTCCCCGTAGCGGTCGGTCACCGTGTCCGGGGGGATGTGGCGAGCAGGTCCGCGGCCCGGCCCGCCCCGTGCCAGGTCAGGAACCGAGTGCAGGCCGCCGCGCAGCCTGGCGAGTTCCGCGGCCTCGAAGGCCGCGGCCGGGGTTGCCGGGGCCGGGTTGCCGCGCCGGGGTGCTTGCTGCGGCCGGGCCGGGTGAGCCGGCGGCGGCGTGCCGGCGTCGGGGTGCTCCCGGCGGCCGGCGTTCCGGCGGCGGGGGTTCCGGTGGAAGCGTCATCGTCCACGGCAGCGTCATCGGGAGCGGGCATAACGGTCATTCTGCCGGCCCGGCTGGCGCGGCTTCCAGCACCGCCGGAAGGAGATACTGGATCATGCCCAACCCGGCGGAAGATGCCCTCGCGGCCTCGGGCCTGTCCTACCGCCTGATCAGCCACGGGCCGGTGCGCAGCCTGGCCGAGGCGGCGCAGGCCCGCGGCGTGACACCGGCCGATGTGGTCAAGACCCTCGTCGTGCGGCGCGGCGACGATGACTTCCTGTTCGTCCTGGTGCCGGGGGACCGGGCCATCTCCTGGCCGAAGCTGCGGGCCCTGCTGGGGGTCAGCCGGCTGTCCATGCCGGACGCCACGGTGGCCCGGGAGGTGACCGGCTACGAGCGCGGCACGATCACGCCGTTCGGTTCGGTGCGCCGCTGGCCCGTGATCGCCGACGAGCGGATGGCCGGGCGGGAGATCACGCTCGGGGCCGGCCAGCACGGCCTGGCCGCGGCCCTGGACGCGGACGACGCGGTCCGGGTCCTCGACGCCGCCGTGGCCGACATCAGCGACCCCGTGCCCGCGCCGTCACAGTAGCCAGTCCTCGTTCAGGCCGGCACGAGGGAAACCATGGCCGGGCCGGGGACTCCCCGCGGGCAACCGCTAGGCCGGGCGGCCGTCGACAGCCGCGCGGAGCAGGTCGGCCAGGCGGTCGACCTCCTCGCGGCCCTGCGTGTCCAGCACCCCGGCGACCGGGCCCCGCATCCGGTCCGATGGGAGGACACCCTGGCGGACGAGCAGGTGCTTCTCCACCGCGACGAAACTGTCCAGGCCCGTCTGCAGCGACACCAGCTGGGCCAGCGGGCCGGCGATGCGATAAGCCCGGGGGAAGTCACCCCCGCCGGAGGGCACGCCACAAGGCGGACAGCGCCCACACCACGTCACTGGCCGGCATGGTGCCGATCGCCCCGCGACGGAAGCTGTCGATCAGGAACAGGCCCCCGGTGCCCTCGAAGACCCTGGCCTCGCCACCGGTGGCGTCGAGCAGCCGGGTCAGCCGCGGGCCGACCGGCGGGGCCTCCGGCTTGAACATCACCCGGTCGCCGAGTTCGCCGTGCACCCGGGCCTGCAGCCCGATGGACAGTGGCCGGCCGACGTAGCCGCTCGCGTCCTGGACGATCAGCGGGATCTCCGTGCGTGCGGCGATCGCCGTGAAGTAATGCAGGAGTTCGTCATCGCCGGCCGGGTGCAGCATCGGCGGTGCGGCCATCACGGCGTCCGCGCCCGAGTCCGCGGCGTGCCGTGCATGGCGCACGGCAGCGGCGAGCGATTCCGCGCCCACGCTGATGACGCACGAGCCGCGGCCCCGGGACAGACGGCACGCCACCGTGGCCACCTCGTCGCGTTCCTGCGACGACATCCGCAGTATCTCGGACACCATCGCGAAGACGACGCCGTCCGCGCCGTTGGCGAACACCCAGTCGAACACCTTCTCCAGGGCCGGGTAATCGATCCGGTCACCTTCGTCGAACGGGGTCTGGAAGACCGGGAGCACCCCGGCCAGGCCCCCCTGGTCCCCGGCTCCAGCCCGCTGCCCGGCCACGGCGGCTAGCGCTCCGGGGCGGACCAGGCGTCCAGGTGCGCCAGGAGGTCGGCCAGCCGGGTGATGACCGCGTCGGGGGTGACCTCGTCGAACGGCGGCACCTCGCTGTGCGGGATCAGCACGGCCCGCATGCCCGGCCCGCTTCGCGCCGTGCACATCGTCGTAGGGCCGGTCACCCACGAACACGCACGCGGCGGGGTCGTCCACCCCGACCGCGGCCATCGCGGCCCGGAACGCTTCGGGATGTGGCTTGGTCCACGGGATCTCGCTGCTGTACACGGCGCCGTCGATCAGGTCGAGCACCGCGTCCCGGCGGAACACCCGTTCATGGGCGCCGCGCGGCCACATGGTGTTGGACAGGACACCTACCTTGATCCCGCGCTTCCGCAACTGTTTCAGCAGCGGAACCACGTCAGGGTCGGTGAACGTGTGCGGGTCCCACGCTTCGTAGTAGCTGGCCAGGAAGGCCTCGGTCGGCGTCATCCCGGCCTGGTCGAAGATCTCGGCCAGCGTGGCGCTCCGCTGCGATTCTTCGCTCGCCTGCCAGAACGACTGCTCTGCCGCCCGGATCGCAGCCGCCACCCGGTCGGCGTGCTCAGGGAAATGGGGAGTGCAGACCTCACGCCAGAGCGTGTCGTGGTCCACGGAGTGCCAGGGGGTGAGCGTGCCGCCCCAGTCGAAGATGACCGCCCTGACCGTCACAACACGCATCCTATGCGGCCCGAGAGTTGGCCTTCGTTTCTTTTTCCCGTCGCTGGGAATTCGGTTTCTGTCCCTAGGGTCACCGGCAGGACTGCCCGGCCGACTACGCCGGGCGGGCGGGAAGAGGAGGATCGATGCCCTATCACCATGGCCGACGGAGGCTGGCTGTGCGCGCCGCTGCCGTCACCGGATGCGCCTCGCTGCTGAGCGCGTTCGCCGTGGCGGGTGCCACGCCCGGGTTCGCCGCTTCGGCGGTGTCCGCGAAGCCATCGGCGTCCGCGAAGCCATTAGCATCCGCCGTCCAGAACGGCAGCGCCCAGAACGGCAGCGCCCAGAACGGCAGCGCCGGGAATGGCTGTCGTCTCGGGAACGGGATCAAGCATGTGGTCGAGATCGGCTTCGACAACGTTCATTTCTTCCGCGACAATCCCAACGTCCCGTCCGACCTGCAGATGATGCCCAACCTGCTGAACTTCCTCGAAGACAACGGGACGTTCCTGTCCAACAATCACACCCCGCTCATCGCGCACACCGCCGATGATCTGCTGACCACCTTCACCGGCCTCTACGGCGACCGGGCCGGCATGCCGGTCAGCAACGGGTACCAGGCCTACAACGCGGACGGAAGCACCGACCCCGCCAGCTCGTTCGCCTACTGGACCGATCCCATCTACGACACCGCCTCCACGCCGAACGCGGGCCACGACACCAACCCGTCCCTCGTCTACTCGCCCACCCCGCCCGCCACCACCTCGCCGGCCCCGAAGCCGGACGCCACCACCCCCGCGCCGTGGGTCCCGTTCACCCGGGCCGGCTGTGATGTGGGTGATGTGTCAACGGTGGACCAGGAGCTGGAGAACACCTCGGTCGACATCCCGAAGGTCTTTGGGGCCAACTCACCGGAAGAACAGCAGCTCAAAGCGGACACCGATCCGTACAAGGACCCTGAGACAGCCGATTATGTGGGGCTCGCCGTGCACTGTGCCCAGGGCAACGCCTTCTGCGGGAACGCCGAGGCGGTGAAGTACGGCCAGACCAGTCCCAGTCACACCGCGGTGCCTGACGTGCTGCCGGACGAGCCGGGCGGCTACACCGGCTACCAGGCCCTGTTCGGCCATAAGTACATCGCGCCGCAGCTCGGAGCGGGCACGGCGAACCTGACGCGGCACGGTTACCCAGTGACCAACGCGGCGGGCAACCTCGTGGATCTGAACGGTAACCAGATCAATGGCGCGTACCTGACCAACTACCCGGGCTTCCCTGGCTTCGACAACATCAACGCCTCGCAGTCGCTCGCCTATGTCGCGGACATGCTGGAGAGCGGCGTGCCCGTCGTGGACGATTACATCGCTGACCTGCACGGAAACGAGTACATTCCGGGCCTGTCGGCGTGCGCCAGCGCGCCCGCCGCGCTGGGCAGCGGCAGCGCGTGCTACATCGAGCAGGCGCAGTACTACAACCAGGCGTTCGGCACCTTCTTCAAGCGCCTGGCCGCCGACGGGATAACGACGAAGAACACGCTGTTCATAGTCAGTTCCGACGAAGGCGACCACCAGGCGGGCGCCAACGTCGGGCGCGCGATCCAGCCCGCGCCCGCCGGCTGCGACGGCGCCACCGTCAGTGGCGACGTAGTCACGCCGGACGTGGAGTGCACGTACCCGGCGGGGACCTTCGGCGAACTGGACGCCAACGTGACCGGCCTGCTGTCCAGCCAGACGGGCAACACGACCCCGTTCACCCTCGAGGATGACACCGCACCAGAGTTCTACGTCACCGGCGATCCCGGTCCTGATGCGCCCGGGGTGCGCAGCCTCGAGCATGACGTCGCGAACATCACCGCGAGCAACCCGTACACCGGAACTACGCAGAAGATCGATAACTACATCGCCGACCCGGCTGAGGAAGCCATCCTGCACATGGTGAACGCCGACCCGGCGAGGACGCCGACGTTCGCGATGTTCGCCAAACCCGACTACTACCTCCAGGCAGAAGCGCTATCGGGTTCCTGCGAGGGGAAGCTGGTGTGCCAGGACACCGGGTACGCGTGGGATCACGGCGACTACGCCGCCGAGATCAACACCAACTACCTGGGCCTGGCCGGCCCCGGGGTGCGCCACCTCGGGCTCGACGGGCCGACGGCCACCCAGGGACCGAGCTCGTCGGGCCCGGACAGCGGGCAGATCACCGTGTCCGAGCAGCACTTCCCCGGGCCCTGGGTGGATGAGACCGACATCCGGCCCACGCTGATGTACCTGACCGGGCTGCGTGACGATTATGAGCACGACGGGAGGGTCATCACCCAGATCCTGGCCAGCCCGAACCGGGCGCTGAGCGATCCCGCGGTGACCACCCTGGGGGAGTGCTACAAGCAGCTCAACTCCAGCGTGGGTGAGTTCGGCGCGGCCACCCTGCAGGCCTCGACCAACGCGGTGGACAGCACCAGCGCGGGCGACGAGACCTACCTTCGCACCAACCAGGCCCTGACCGCGCTGGACAAGGTCCGGGACGCGCTGGCGGGCAAGATCAAGGGCGAGCTGGAGGCCGCGGCGTTCAGCGGCACCCCGGTCCTGGGCGCATCCGCCCAGGCCTTGCGCCTGCGAGGCCGTCATCGCGGCCGCCGAGCACCTGGAGGCGGCCAGCTGACCTGAGGCACAACGTGATCTAACGATTGGTGTCGCTCCAGCAACACCAATCGTTAGATCACGAAACCAGGTCTGTGACCCGCGGGGCGCTAGGGGCGGAAGGTGCTGCTGGTGAGCGGATCGTTCTCCGGAGCCGGGCGCCGACGGGGCGGGACTGGGCGCTGGCGGTCGATCTCACGGCAGACCGGCGTGATCATCGCCTTGTAGGCGAGCGTCCCTGAGGTCCATGGCCCCGGAGTGCCGGGGTCCAGGCGAGCGGGAGGGAGTCGATGCCGTAGATGCCTTCCACGCCGCCGAGCCGGGGCTCGCCCGCGGGGCGCAGCCCGGTCATCCGGGGGGCGAGAAAGGTGAGCGCCTCTTCGAGTTCGGCGCGGGCCAGGTTGGAGCCCAGGCAAAAGTGCGGCCCCGCGCCGAACGTCAGCAGCCGGCCGCCGGAGTCCCTGGTGATGTCGAACTCGTCGCCCGCCCCGGCGTCCCGGTTGGCCCGCTCGGCGCAGATCGCGACGATGGTGCCCGCCGGGAACAGCACGCCGCGGTGCTCGATCGCGTCCGTGCAGATCCGGGCGGTGAACGGGGTGATCGGCTCGAACCTGAGGACCTCTTCGACCGCCGCCGGCACCAGGCCCGGGTCGCGGCCCAGCGCGGCCCACTGCCCGGGATGGGCGGCGAACAGCCGCATGGCGTGCGACAGCTGGGCCTGGGTGGTGTCGATCCCGCCCGCGACCACGTTGAGGACCAGGTTGACGCACTCCTCGTGGGTCAGCCTCTCGCCCTCCTCCTCGGCCGCGAGCAGCGCGCTGATGAGATCGTCAGAAGGCTCGCGGCGGCGGCGTTCCAGCAGCATCTCGACGTACTCGTACAGTTCGCCGACCGCGCGCTCGATCCGCGCGGGCTCGCTGGCCAGGGCGCGGATATCGAACTGCTTCTGGACCCAGCCGGACCATTCGTGCAGCCGGGGCGCGTCCTGCGGCGGGGCGCCCAGAACGGCGGCGATAGTGAGCGAGGGGTACGGCTTGGCGAACGCGGCCACGAACTCGCATCCGGCTGGGCCGCCCGGCTCCACGTCCACCAGGCCGCGCCACAGCCCGTCCAGGAACCCGCGCATCGCAGGCCGCCACCGGTCGGCCGCGCGGGGGGTGAACGCGGGCCCGATCAGGGCCCGCAGCCGCCGGTGCCGTTCCCCGGTGGCGTTCAGGATGTTGGCGTCGATCTGCTCGCGCAGGCGTCCGCCGGTGACGCCGAAGATCTCCGCGATCTCCCGGCCGGGGAAGGCGGTCTGCCGGGCCCGCAGGAAGAACTCACCCGACTCGCGGTCTAGCACCACGTACGTGAGGGGCGAGCGGGCCAGCCAGCCCTGCTGCCGGACCGCGGCCAGCCGCTCGTGGTACACCTCGCCGACCAGTCCCGGCTCGGTGTAATCGAACACCGGCAGCTCGAGGTCGTTGACCGTCGGCGCTCCGGGTGCCGTGGCTCCTGGTGGCGTGCTTCCGGGTGGCGTGCTTCCGGGTGCCGTGGCTCTGGTTGCCGCCGGGGCCTCGTTCGTGGCTGACATGAGTGGGTCCTTCCGCTGACACGCTCGACCTTACGTGCGCGTCCCGCCGGCGCCCAGACCTGATTCCGCCCAGCACATCGCATTTCCCCGGGTAACCGTGCCGGCCGTGCACATCACTGCCCCGCCTGCCACACTTACCGGCAAAGATCACCCCCAGAAGGGATGCCAGCGATGGCCGAGGCGAATGGCACGGTCGCGATCAGCGACCCGGATGCGCTGGTCAAGGAGATCGAGCGCACCCGCGAGAGCCTCGCGCGCACCGTCGATCAGCTCGCCGACCGGGTCAGCCCGGCCAACGTGGCCCACCAGGCCCTGGACCGGGCCCGGGAGCAGTTCCAGCGTCCGGAGGCGCGGATGGCCGGCGGGGCCCTCGCCGCCCTGGCTGTGCTGGGCGTGGCCGCCTACCTGATCCGCCGCCGCCACCGCTGACCTTCCCGCCGCTGACCTTCCCGGCATGGGCCTTCCCGCCGTGGGGCTTCCCGCCATAGGGCTTCCCGCCATGAGGCTTCCCGCCACGGGCCGGGGTGTCGCCGGGGACGGTCGGCTCAGCCGAAGGACTGGCCCTCGCCCCGGTAGGTGGGGACGGTCGTGGTGACCGTGTCGCCGTCGATCAGGTGCAGCTCGCCGAACCGCTCGCACAGTTCACCAGCCTTGGCGTGGCGGAACCAGACCCGGTCGCCGATCCGCAGCCGGTCCGCGGCCTTCCCGAGCAGCGGGGTCTGCACCTCACCGGCTCCTTCCTGCTTGTCGAGCCGCAGGCCGGCCGGGAGGTAGGGCCGGGGGAGGCGGCTGCCGTGGGCCGGCCCGACGCCACATACCCGCCGCCCGCCACGGTGATCACGCCCGGGGCCGGCCGCCGGACCACGGACAGCGCGAACAGCGCCGCCGGCCGTCCGGAGAAGGCCCGGTAGCTGTCGAACAGGCTGGGCTGGTACAGCCCCGAGCCGGCCCCGATCTCGGTGACCGCGTCCTCAGCCGTGGTCCCCTCGATCGAGCCGGTGCCGCCCCCGTTGACGAAGCGGAGCGGCGTCACCTCGCGTACCGCCGCCACGATGGCCGCGCGCCGCGTGGCCAGTTCCGCCGCGGACCGGCGCTGCATCTGCCGGACGGCCAGCGCGTAGAGCGGCCGCCCGGGTGGCTTGTCCCCGACCCCGGCGATCTGCGCCTCATAGGCCATCAGCCCGGCCAGGCGGATCCCGGGCCGGCTCGCGATGTCCCGGGCCATGGCCGCCGCCTGGGCCGGGGTGCGCACCGGGGAGCGGCGCGCCCCGGCGCGGATCATGCCGCCGCTGCCCACGTAAGACGTGTCGATGTCCAGGCAGACCTGGATCGGCGCGGGATCGGACACGGCCGCCGCGGCCTTCTCGATGATGTCGAGATGGTCGGGCGAGTCGATCATCACCGTGATCGCGGCGGCGGCGGCCGGGTAACTGGCCAGCCGGGTGAGTGCCGCATGGTCCGTGCTGGGGTAGGCCACCACGATGTCGTCGCTGGCGCCCTGCCCGGCCAGCCACAGCGCCTCCGGCAAGGTGAAGGCCAGGATCCCGCGGAATCCGGCGGCGCCCAGGACCTGCTCGAGCAGCGCCCGGCACCGCACCGACTTGCTGGCCAGCCGGATCGGCTTGCCCGCCGCCCGCCGGGTCATGTCGGCGGCGTTGGCCCGCAGTGCCGCCAGGTCGATGACCGCGAACGGGGGCTCCAGGCCGGCCGTGGCCGCGTTGTACCGGGCCAGGTCGGCGCACCCTGGAGGCCCGCCGGGGCCGTCGGCTGGGCTCACTCAGCCTCTTTGGTCAGCGCGATGTACTCCTCCGGGGTCAGCAGGCCGGCGGGGTCGGCGTCGTCGGCTATCCGGATCCGCAGCAGCCAGCCGGCCCCGTAGGGGTCGGTATTGACCAGCCCCGGGTCGTCGTCGATCTCCGGGTTGGCCTCGATCACCTCGCCGTCCACCGGCGAGTAAAGGTCGGAGACCGATTTCGTGGACTCCACCTCGCCGAAGGGCTCGCCGGCGGCCACGGCCGTGCCTGGGGCGGGCACGGACACGTAGACGACGTCGCCGAGAGCCTGCTGCGCAAAGTCGGTGATACCGACTGAGGCGACGCCGTCGTCGATGGCCACCCACTCGTGCTCCGGGGTGTAGCTCAGGTTTTCCGGAACTGTCATCTGGTTGCTCCTGGGATCTGCCGCTCCGACGGGCAGGCCGCCCGAGGGGAAGTCATCGTGGGCGTTCGTGGGTCCGATGGTAGAAGGGCAGCGGGGTGAGCACGGCCGCTGGGCCGGCCTCTGATGTCCACCGCGAGCCCACCGTGCGGGCCGTCTGTGGTGCCGTGCGGGCCGTCTGCGGCGCCGTGCGGGTCAGCCTCCGCCGGGACGGCGCCGGCCTCGGCGGCCACCTCGGGCTCGACGTACGCCATGGCGATGGGCATGCCCAGCGTGGGGGAGGGGGCGCCGCTGGTGACCGTGCCGCGGGCCTGCCCGTTCCACAGAACGGGGTACCCGTGCCGGGGGACGCGCCGCCCAGCTCCGCGCAGGCCGACCAGGACCCGGCGGGGAGGCGCCTGGGCCGCGGCCACCAGGGCGGCCCGGCCGACGAAATCGCCGGGCTTGTCCAGCTTGACCACCCGGCCGAGACCCGCGTCGAATGGTGTGGTGTCCGGCCCGAGTTCGTTGCCGTACAGCGGCATCCCGGCCTCCAGCCGGAGCGTGTCCCGGGCGGCCAGCCCGGCAGGTACCAGGCCCCTCGCGGCGCCCGCGCCGGACAGCGTCATCCAGATGTGCTCCGCGTCCTCGGGCTGGCTGAACAGCTCGAACCCATCCTCGCCCGTGTAGCCGGTGCGGGCGAGCAGGACCTCCCGGCCAGCTACGGTGCCCGGGTGGCTGGTGTAGTACTTGACCCCGTCCAGGGCCACGTCGGTGAGCGGGCCGAGGATGCCGGCCGCGGCCGGGCCCTGAATGGCGATCAGCGCGTAGGCATCGGTCTGGTCGGTGATCCGCGCGTCGCGGCCGGCCGCCCGCTCGCGCAGCGCGCTCTCGACCACGCTGGTGTTCGCGGCGTTGGCGACGACCAGGAACTCCTGGTCGTCCAGCCGGTAGACGATCAGGTCGTCGAGCACCCCGCCGTCCACCGCGCAGATCATCGTGTAACGGGCGCGCCCGGCCGCCATCGACGAGGGCTGGCCAACCAGTGCGTAGTCCAGGGCCGCAGCGGCACCGGGGCCGTTGACCATGATCTCGCCCATGTGCGACAGGTCGAACAGGCCGGCGCTGGTCCGGACGGCCCGGTGCTCCGCGGTCTCGCTGCGGTACCGCAGCGGCATCAGCCACCCGGCGAACTCGGTCATCGAGGCACCCAGTTGCTCGTGCACGCCGCGCAGCGGACTGGACCGCGGCTTCGTGGTGTCAGGCGTGGTCATAGGGAGCACTCCAGGGCGGCCGGGTGGGATAGGCCGGTGCGAGGAAGGGTTCCGGGCGGGCCGCAACCAGCCGGACCGCACGGCGGCGCCGCTTGCCCGGTGAAGCCGGCCCGGTCAGCATACCGGCTGAGGCCTGGCGCCGGTGGCGCTGGTTCCGCTCCCCCCCGTCTCCCGGCGGCCCGGCAGGCCACGGGCAGGCTGCTTCAGCGGATGGGAGCCCGCGTGCGGCCGTCACGCCGCTGAACAGCGAGTTAATGCCGGGGAGTGATCCCGGTCTGGCCGCTGACCAGATACTGCCCGGTGGCGGGCAAGTCCTGTCACTTACGGTCACGAGAAATCCGACACCAGCTCTCATGCCTGATCTTTACGTTCCGGTGCGCTTTAGTCCGGGTATGCATTTTCCAGCATCACGGCGCCGGCTGAATGGTCGGCTGACGAGCCCCTCAAGGACCCTTCCCACAAGGTCGGGCCCGTGTGGCGGGACGTATTTCCCGTCAGAATCGAGGGGGTTTCGATCATGGCGTTCAGCGCCAAGGCGGCGGCCCGTTACGTTTTTGCTGCCGCAGCGGCCATTGTCCTGCCCGCCAGCATCGTCGCTGCGGCGCCCATCTCCCATCCTGCTGATCACTCAGCGTCACGGTATGTGGTCCGGGACACGGCCGGTCCCGCCGGGGAGGCGTCGGGCGGCGTGCCGCAGCCCGGGCCGGTGATGCGCCCGGCGTCGGTGGCCCCCCGCGGGGCGTTCGACCGGATCCTCAGCACGCAGCAGGCGGCCTCGGCGGCCCAGGCCTGTGCCAGATATGCCACCTATGCCGGGTGGACGAACAACGCCTCCAATGACGACCTGGTCACGGCGAGCGCCATTTGCGTTGCCGAGTCCGGCGGCCAGCCCACCGTCTACTACTGCGACCCGACCGGCCAGGACGGCTACTACCCTCCGGTGAACTGCTCGGGGGTGTATGACCGGGGCCTCTGGCAGATCGACAACCAGGCCTGGGCCAGCATCAGCGACACGTGCGCGTTCACGGCCAAGTGCAACGCGGACGGCGCGTACTCCATCAGCCGGCGCGGCGCGAGCTTCTCTCCGTGGGCCACGTACACCAGCGGTGCCTACAGCAACTACCTGTCCGCAGTCCAGGCCGCCGTGAAGGCGCTGGGCGGCGGTACGGTGCCCAGCGGTGTGGCCGGCGTCTGCCTGTCCCGGGCGGGGTACGCCCAGAACGCCGCAGCCGTCACCGCTACCTGCGGCAGTGGCGCGCGCCGGCAGCGGTGGCGCCTGGCCAGCCAGGCCATCCGCGACGGCAAGTACTGCCTCGCGGTCGCTTCGCCGGGCAAGACCGCGGCCGTCCATCTCCGCCGGTGCAACGGGAGCGGTTACCAGCAGTGGACCGCCCTGGGAAACGGCCTGCTGCGCAACGCCCTGGGCGGGCGCTGCCTGCGGGACCCGGGCAGCGCGCTCACCGCGGGCACCCCGGTCGACGTGGGCTCGTGCATCACGGCCACGTCACGCCTCTGGTGGCTGCCCTGACCCCGCGGATAGGCTCGCGGGACATGGGACTGCTCTCTGAGGATGACATAAGCACCGAACTCGCCAGCCTGCCGGGCTGGAACCGGGCGGGTGACAGCATCACCCGTCAGGTCACCCTGGATGACTTCCGGGCCGCCATGCTCTACGCCGGAGCGGTGGCCTACCTGGCGGAGAAGGCCAATCATCATCCCGACGTGCTGATCCAGTGGAACAAGGTGACGCTGACCTTGTCCACGCACTCGGCCGGCGGCCTGACCGGGGCCGACTTCGCGCTGGCCCGGCAGATCAGCGCGCTGGCCTGACCTGCCGTTCCCGGCACCTTCGTCCTGGGCGGCGCCACGCCCCCGGGAAGCGCCGCCCAGTGGACGAAGGTCCCCCTCGGCTCTCGCGCCCCTCCGCCTCCCGTTCCGTGCCCGCGGCCGCCACCCTTGCGGGCGGAACGGCTGGCCAGGCACGTCGGGGAGGCGAACCCCCACCATTGACGCGCGGTCCCCCTCGTAAGCCAGGGGAGTTCTAGTTATACACTCTGCGTTCCTACAATCACAGTTCGTTACCAGATTGAGGCCGACTCGCGGGTGTGAGATGCGCTGCCAGGGTGCGGGTGAGTCTGCCCGGTTACGTCAGCGGCTGAAATCGCAATCCAGGTGCTTGATGCCGTTGATGAAGCTGGAGAGCAGCCGGTCCGGCGGCGCGGCGGCGTAAATGTCGGGGACCCGGCCCAGCAACTCGCGAAGGGCGACGCTGATCTCCCGCCGGGCCAGGTGGGCACCGAGGCAGAAGTGCGGCCCGGCGGCCCCGAAGCCGACGTGCGGGTTGGGAGAGCGGGTGATGTCGAACCGGGCCGGGTCGGCGAACACGGTCTCGTCATAGTTGGCCGACCAGTAGAACAGGGCCACCTTGTCGCCCTCGTGATAGTCCTGGCCGTTCATGGCGTAGTCGCGGGTAAGGGTCCGGCGCATGAACATTACCGGCGACGCGTGCCGGACGATCTCCTCCACCGCGCCGTCCAGCCGGGCCCCGAGGTCATCCACCAGCAGCGCGCGCTGCTCCGGGTGGTCGGTCAGCAGGATGAGCGCGTGCGAAATCGCATTCCGGGTGGTCTCGTTGCCGGCCACCACGAGCAGGATGAAGAACGAGGCCAGTTCGGCGCTGGTCAGCTGCTCCCCGTCGATGTTCGCGGTGGCCAGCGCGGTGATCAGGTCGTCCTTGGGGTCCTGGCTACGCGCGGCGCACAGCTCGGTGACCAGAGCGGCGAGTTCCGCGCCCGAGGTCAGGATCTGGCCCACCGCCTCGTCCGGGTTCTCGCTGATGATGTCGGGGTCGTTGCCGGACAGGATCACGTTCGTATCGTGCAGCACCATCGCGTAGCTGCTGTCCGGGATGCCCATCATCTGGCAGATGATGGCGAGCGGCAGGCGCGCGGCGACCTGCTCGACGAAGTCGCCCGGCCCCGCCTCCACCAGGTCGTCCACGATCCGGGCGGCGACGCGGTGCACGTCGTCCTCGAATTTGCGGATCATCCGGGGCGTGAAGGCCCGCGACACGATCCGGCGCAGCCTGGCATGCCGCGGGTCGTCCATGTTGATCATGGAACCGAAATACTCGTTGAACTCGACGGGCAGGTTGACGAGGCTCGTCGCGCCCCTCCCCGAGCTGAACACGTCAGGATTCCGGCTCGCCTCGACTACGTCCGCGTGCCGGACCAGCGCGTAATACCCCCCGCTGGAGGTCGCGAACGGAACGTCCGGGTCGGCGAAGAACGGCGGCTGAGGCAGGCTGCGCAGCCGGGTGAACGCGTCGCGACGCTGGGGCAGCGGAAGGCCCCAGAACTCCGGCGCGGACAGGTCGATTGGAGGCACCTCAACTGGGGGCCGGTCAACTGGGGGCCGGTCAACGGGGGGCATGGGCGGCCGCCTTGTCCTCGGAATCGCGCGGCGAGAAACTCCCCCCGCTCATCGTCGCACAACCCGGCTCGCCGTCGCGGCCCTGCCCGGGCGGGATACGCTGACCCACGTGAGGCGGCCCGCCGTGCTCCTAGTCACCGGCGTGCTGGCCACGGCCCTCGGGGCCGGGGGCGCCCCGCACCCGCGCGGGTCGGTCCCAGCCTGCACCGCCGCGGCCGTGCAGGCCGTTGAGCATCACGTCCCGCTGACCGCGGTCGTCGCCGCGTGCCGGGGCCTGGACCGGGCCGAGCTGAACTTCGCCTTGGGCCGGGCCATCTACGACGTGGCGGGCGCCCACCAGCACAAGGCAGCCTGGCGGCACCGCGCGGTCGCCGTCGGAGCCCGCCTGACCCGGCTGATCGAGTCCCAGCAGCGGCGTGGGGGGCGTCCCCCGCCCGGGCCGCCCCCGCCCGGGGCTGGGCCCCCGCCACCGCCCCCCGGATCCCTGGCGGGCCGCTGGGGGCTGGGCCTGGGCACGCTCGCGGCATGGCTCCTGACCGTCGGCGGCGGGGTGGTCATGCTGACCGGCTGGATCAGGCGCGGCGGCCTACGCCGCCGAGTCGGCCGCAGCAACCTGGGTCCGGCGGTCACCCTGGTGCATTTCGGCGTGGCCAGTGCCGGGCTGCTGGTCTGGATCGCTTACCTGGTTACCGGGTGGACCGCCCTGGCCTGGCTGGCCGTGGGCGTGCTGGTGGCCGCGATCGGGCTTGGCATGGCCACGCTCACCGTGTGGACGTCCCGGGCCCGCCCCGGGCCGCCTGCTCCGTCTCCGGGCCGCCCGGCCCGGTCCCCGGCACGCCGCGAACTCGCCAGGACAACCTGCGCGTCATCATCCCCATCGTGCACGGCCTGACCGCCAGCGCCACCATCCTGCTCGCCCTGCTGACCGTGGTGAGCGTGCGGTGAACGGCCCGCTCACCGGGCGTCCGGGCCGGGCCCGCCCCGCAGGCGGCGTCGGGCCGGGCCGCCCAGCAGGCGGCGGTCCAGGCTTGCCCGCCTAGCGGGCGCTGGTGCCGGGTATCCGGCGGCCGGTCACCGAGGTCGGGCGGATCCGGATCCAGAAGGGATGCTCGACCTCGCTCGCCCAGGGCAGCAGGCCAAGCAGCCCGAGCCGCTGGGTCTCGGCCTCGTCGTAAACCACGGTCGCGCGGCCTGTCACCAGCACGCTCCAGCCAGCCCGGGTGCGCTCGTCAAAGTCGTCGGCCTCGAACGCGACCAGGGCCTGCTGCTCAGCCGCGGTCAGCTTCGACCCTCCGGCGGCCTGGAAGACCACGTCCTGGCCATCGACCGCATGATTCACCGGCAGCATGATCACCTCGCCGTCCGCGCAGAAACCGATCCGTCCCAGGGGCACCGACGCGAGCAGCCTCAGGCACACGTCGAACGGCAGCGTCTCCAGCCCGGCGTGGTCCACCGGGCGTC
The DNA here is from genome assembly GCA_963711485.1 of uncultured Actinomycetes bacterium. Classification (GTDB taxonomy): domain Bacteria; phylum Actinomycetota; class Actinomycetes; order Streptosporangiales; family Streptosporangiaceae; genus RYN-230. The sequence goes on along the minus strand of CAVQEM010000039.1, from coordinate 86,443 downwards.
CCTGTTCCCGGGGGCTGGCCTGTTCGGGCGGGCGGGCCGAACCTTTCTCATGTTCTGGCACGTCACGCTCCGATCCGGATGAGCCGCGATCCTCTGGCGTTCGGGTGTGTTGCCTAGGATCCCCCACGGCCGCGGCCGGGGCCACCCGGCAGAGGTCCCCGGCCGGCGGGGCTTTCGGCTCTGCAAGCCAGCCCTTCCTCCAGCGTGGCGGCTCCTCCTGCAGTGTGGCGCTCCTCCTCCAGTGTGGCGGCTCCTCCCAGCTTGGCGGCTCCTCCTCCGGCCGTGGCGGCTCTTCCTCCGGCCCGGGCCGTCACCGTGCCCGCCCGCCGCCCTCATCCGCTCGGCCGGGCTGGCTCGCACATCACGGGCCGCATAGGCTCCGGTAATGAGCGAGACGCTGCCCCTGTTTCCGCTCGGTACCGTCCTCTACCCGGGACTGATGCTCCCGCTGAACATCTTCGAGGAGCGGTACCGGCGGCTCGTCCGAGACCTGCTGGAGGGGCCGGAACCCCGCCGGTTCGGCGTCATCGCGATCCGCAAGGGCCGGGAAACTGGCGTGGACGGGATCTCCGCGCTGCATGAGATCGGCTGCACCGCGACGCTGCGCGAGGTCGCTGAGCAGGAGGATGGCCGGTTTCGCCTGGTGACCGTGGGCACCCAGCGGTTCCGGGTGACATCACTCGACGACGGCTCCCGGCCCTACCTCCAGGGTGAGGTGGAGCTGCTCGACGAGGAGGTCGGCGACGAGGCAGCCGCCGGGCTCGCCGCGCAGGCGGTGCAGCGCGGCTTCCGCGGCTACGTCGAGGCCCTGGCCAGCCGGGAAAGCGTCGAGGTCACCGTGCCTGAGCTGCCGGACGAGCCGTTGGTGCTGTCCTATCTGGTGGCCGCCTCGATGATCCTCGACCTGCCGGTTCGCCAGCAGCTGCTGGCCGAGCCGGACGCGGAGCGACGGCTCGGCGCCGAGCGGGCGCTGCTGGCCCGCGAGACCACGATGCTGCGCTCGCTGACCGCGACGCCCGCCCCCGACCTGCGGAACACGCCCTACAACCCGAACTGAGCCGCGCGGCGGGCCTCCCCGTACCTGGCCACGAGGCTGGTCAGGGCCGGGCCCAGGGGAGCGTCGAGAGTGACCGTGGCCCGCGCGTCCCCGCGGGTCGCACCCTGGTTGATGATCGCGACGGGGATGCCGAGCGTGGCCGCGTGCCGGACGAAGCGGTAGCCGGACATCACGGTCAGCGAGGAACCGAGGACCAGCAACGCCCGGGCCGCGCCGACCAGCGCGTAGCAGTCCGCGACCCGGCCCGGCGGGACGTTCTCGCCGAAGAAGATCACGTCGGGTTTCAGTATGCCCGCGCACCGCAGGCAGTCCACGACCTGGAACTGGTCCGTGGCCCCGTCGTCCAGCACCGCGTCGCCGTCCGGGTTGACCTGCCGCGCCTGGGCGTCCCAGGCCGGGTTCGCCGCGCGCAGCCGCTGATCCAGCTCGCCGCGCGGGGTCCGCTCGCCGCAGCCGAGGCAGACGACCCGGCTGAGGCTGCCGTGCAGCTCGATCACGTCCCGCGCCCCGGCCCGCTGGTGCAGCCCGTCCACGTTCTGCGTGATGATCCCGCCGAGCAGCCCGCGCCGCTGCAGCTCGGCCACGGCGCGGTGCCCCTGGTTTGGCGCGGCCCGGCGCGATGTGCCGCCAGCCCAGGTGACTGCGCGCCCAGTACCGCCGCCGGGCCGCGGCAGCGCCGGTGAACGCCTGGTACGTCATCGGCTCGGCCCGCCGGGCCAGGCCGGTCGGCCCCCGGTAGTCGGGGATGCCGGATTCGGTCGACAGGCCCGCCCCGCTCAGCACGACGACCCTGCCGGCCCCGATCAAGCCCGCAATTTCCGCAACGGGATCCGCCGGTCCCCCGGCCAGCCGCGGCGCCGCGCGGGATGGTCCCGGGGCGTCACTGGCAGTCTGTGTCACGGTTCCATGCTGCCCTATCTGTCCGGGGGGCGACCGCCCTGGACTCCCCGCTCGCCGCTACGCGCCGAACGCCGGCTCGGCGGGCACCCGCCTTCTGCGGCCGCCTCCCCGGCGCATCAGCGGTGGTTGCGGGAGGTGACGGCCGGGTCCGGGGGGCCGCCCCCGGACCAATACCGCTCAGCTCTGGACCGGTTAGCTCTGGACCGGCTTGCCGAGCGGGACGCCCTTGCCGCCGGTGGCCAGCGAGGCCGCCCCGTAGAAGACGTACACCCCGACCGCGGCGAAGGCCAGAACGACGTAGCCGCCCGTCTTCAGCAGGCCGGTCGAGGCTTCCTCCGTGCCGAGCAGCACCAGCAGCAGGGCCACGTCCACCAGCGCGAAGATCAGCGTGAAGGCGAGCGGCAGCCGCAAGGTGGCCAGGGTCAGCACCACGATGATGACCAGCCAGGAGATCAGGAACAGCTCCTGGGTGGCGGCCGCGGCCAGGAGGGTGATGCCGAACCAGCCGTGGATGAGCCCGAGCACGAGCACCGCGTAGCTCAGCCAGAACCCGGCAAAGATGCCGAAGATGCTGGCCACGGCGCTCTGGCCGATGGCCGCGCTCCAGATCGTGGAGACGAGCAATCCGATCGAGGTGGCCGCCAGGATGATGGGCAGGGAGGCGCCCACCGCGGTGGCCGGCACCGCGCCCACCAGGACCAGGCCCAGGGCGACCGACCCGACGATGAAGATCGGCAAGCCCAGCATGGCCGGGTCACCGGCCAGTGGCGCCAGCACCGGGACCGGATCCCCCGCGATCTCCGTCTCTGTGGCGGCGGGCGGATCCGGCAGAGTTACTGGCAGAGGCATCGAGATCGGTCATCGGCTGCTCCTTCGCAGGAAACGCACGAGGCCGGCAGATTGCGCGGGCCATTGCCCAATGCGTACCTCCGGGTGGTAGACGAGTGGTTCTCACTTTGAGCCAGTTCCGCCCGCGGGCCCCCACTTTTGGTCCCCCGGGGGCGAGCGCGCGGCGTGTGGCCGTCCTGGGCGGCGGGGCAGGCCGGCACCAGTGGGGCGGGTGTGCCATCATCGCGCCCGTCCGCGTCATGGAGCGCCGGCCCCGCCGCTGGCCTGCCCGCAGGTCGGAAGCAGGGTGCGGGGTGGGTAGCGTGAGTGGTATGACGACGTTGCAGAAATCGGCCGGCCCGCGAGCGATCCAGCCGGGGCGGGCGGCTCACCCGGGGTGACCCGGTGACCGCGGACCCGTTCGCGGCCGCGGAGGACCTGGTGTCCCGCTCGGCGGCGGCCTTTGCGTCGAGCATCCCCGAGCACCCGGCGGACGAGGGCTTCTTCGGGCCCGGGAGCGTGGCCTGGCGGGTGAGTGCCGACCTGTCCAGCCCCGTGGCCGGGCTCCGGGCGCTGCATATGCAGGCGCTGCACCCGCTGGCCATGGCCGGCGTGGACCAGCACAGTCACTGGCGCCAGGATCCAGTCGGCCGGCTGGCCGCCACCAACGCTTACCTGGCCACGGTGACCTTCGGTGACCGCGAGTCGGCGGAGCGGGTGGCCGCCCGGGTGCGCCGCGTGCACGAGCACGTCCGCGGCGTGGACACGGTCACCGGACGGGCCTACGAGGCCGGGGATCCCGCGCTGCTGCTCTGGGTGCACGCCACGTTCGTCGAGTCTGGGATCGTGGCCGCCGGGCTGGTCGGGACGCCGCTCACGGCGCAGGACGCGGACCGCTTCGTGGCCGAGATGGTGACCGAGGCTGAGCTGGTGGGCGTGCCCCGCGACCTGGTCCCCGCCAGCCTCGCCGACCTTGACGCCTACATCGCGTCGGTCCGCCCCGAGCTGCTCTGCACGCCCGCCGCCCGGGAGTCCATGGACTACCTGCTCAACCCGCCTGGCCTGGGGGAGGATCTCACGGAGATCTGGCAGGACGTGCGGGACGCCGCCGTCGCGGCCCTGCCCGGGTGGGCGCGCGAGATGTACGGGTACGCACCGCCGTCGCCGCCGCTGACCGACGAGCGCCGGGCCGAGATCCGCCAGGCGCTGGGGGTGCTCGACGCCGTGTTCCTCGGTGAGCCCGGAGTGCTCGAGGCCCGCCAGCGGATCGCCCTGCGCGCGCGTGCGGCGCGGCCCGCGTGAAGAAGCTGCTCGCCGCGACCGCGGTGATCGCGGGACTCGCCGGGCTGGCCGTCCTGGGCCACCGCGTCGGGCGGCTGCGGCTGTCCCGCGGCCGGGCCGCCGTGCAACTGGTGATCCGCGGCGGCCTGCGCTACGCGGGCAGTGCGCCGCGACTGTTCGCCGCGGCCGGTGAGCACCGGCAGCAGCTCCGCAACGACCTCGCCCTGCAGACCGCCGAGGACGTGGCCACCACCCTGGGCGCCATGAAGGGCGTCCTGATGAAGATCGGCCAGATGGCGAGCTATGTGGATGACGGCCTGTCACCCGCAGTCCGCCGCACGCTCAGCCGGCTGCAGGACAGCGTCCCGCCGATGAGCCCGGAGCTCGCCGCCGGTGTCATCCGGGAGGAGCTGGGCCTGCCGCCCGAGGAGGCGTTCGCCCGCTGGGATCCCGAGCCCATCGCCGCCGCGTCCATCGGGCAGGTACACCGGGCCATCACCCACGACGGCCGCGCGGTCGCGGTCAAGGTGCAGTACCCGGGCATCGCCGAGACCATCGCGGCGGACCTGGGTAACGTCGCGCTGCTGCGCCGGATGCTGCGCATCACCGCGCCGGCCCAGGACGTGGACGGGCTCATCGCGGAACTGCGGGACCGGGTCCTGGAGGAGCTGGACTACCGGCGGGAAGCGGAGAACCAGCGGCTGATCGCGGCCTACTACGACGGCCATCCCACGATCATCGTCCCGAAGATCATCGACGAGCTGTCCACCCGGCGGCTGGTGACCAGCGAGCTGGCCGACGGCGCACGCTTCGCCGAGCTGGCGAACTGGTCGCAGCCGGAACGCGATCTCGCCGCGGAGACCATCTACCGGTTCACCTTCCGCAGCCTGTACGACGTGCACGCGTTCAACGGGGACCCGCATCCCGGCAACTACCTGTTCCACGGCGGCGGCCGGGTGACGTTCCTCGACTTCGGCCTGGTCAAGCACTTCAGCGCGGAGGAGCTGCGGCCGCTCGTGGACATGGTCCGCTACCTGTGCGTGGAGCAGAACCCGGAAGGCTTCCGGGCCGGCATGGTGGACGCAGGCTTCCTGCGCCCGGACGCCCCGGTGAGCACCGAGACGGTGGTCGAGCACATGGCGGTCTTCTACGACACGGTCCGCCAGCCGGGACCGCTGACCATCACCGGGGACTACGCGTCCGCCGTGGTCCGGCGCTTCTTCGACGTGCGCAGCCCGCTGGCCCAGTGGGTGAGCGTGCCGCGGTCCTACGTCATCCTGCAGCGTATCAACCTGGGGTTGTTCGCGATCCTGGGTGAGCTCACCGCCACCGCGAACTGGCGCGGCATCGCCGAGGAGATCTGGCCCTTCATCCAGGGGCCGCCCGCGACGCCGATGGGGGAAGCCGAGGCTGCGTGGCGGGCCGCACGGTCATTGGCGGCGGCGCCGGCTGGCCGGGGACACGCCGTGTGAGCAGGCGATTTCTCTCTGTGATATAGCGTCCTGATCCGCCGTGACATATGGTCTGTTCCCTGAGCTGAGTGGCCGGTGCGCCTGCGGCGGGTAGCCGCGGGGTCCATACTTGTAGGGATGAAGCCAGCCCGCGCCGCGACCCGGCGTTACCTGCCAGGAAGTCCCTTCAACACTCCTCCGGTTGTCCGTCCGGTGAAGGAATTCGCCACGGGTGACCAGGTGACCCACGACCGCTACGGCCTCGGCCGGGTCCTCAGCGCCGACGAGTCCGGCGTTTTCGTGGACTTCGGCACGCAGCAGGAGCGGATCTCCGCCCCGTACACCAAGCTGACCAAGCTCTGACCGCCGGGCTCTGGTTCCCAGGGCTGATCCGCGGGGCTTGACCCCCGGGTTCCGGAAGGTCCTGGCCCGGCTTTCACTGAGCGGTGCCCTGGCGCCGCCCGCCCGGCGTCAGGGGCCCGTGGTCGGCTGGTCTGCCGTCGGCCGCATGGTGTTGCTGGATTCGGTAGTCGCTGATCCCGTGTTCGGCTGGGCCCGTGTTCGCTGGGCCCGTGTTCGCTGGACCCGTGCCGGTGGGCCGGGCAGGCCCCGTGGCGGTGGAGACCCCGGGGGCGGCTGAGCCGGATTCGCGGCCTGCGGACTGGGCTCCGTATCCCGCCAGGCTGGGGGCGAGACCGGCCGGGTCATGGATCGCGGCAGGCCAGGTGGCCAGCGCGAGGACGACTGGCCCGCGGACCCCCTCGATGGCCGTGATCGTGCAGGCGACCGTGACCGTCCCCGCCTCGACCTGGACCCAGCTCGCGTCCCTCGATGGGCCCAGCGTCAGCGGCGTCCCGGCTGCTCTCCCCGCCGCGGTCAGGCATGCGGTGATCGCGTGCATCCGGGCCGCCACCCTGTCCGGCGGCTCCCCCGTCTGCTCACGCAGCGGCTGGGTCAGTGACCCGGGCTGGTTTTCGTTGCGGCTGCTGGCCTGGTCCGTGCGGCCCTCCGCACTGTCTGCGGGGAGCGGTACCACCGGTCGTGGCCAGCTGGGCACGGGGCCAGCCTGGACCGAAGCCCAGTAGCAGGCCACGGGCATGCTGGCCCGGGCGGTCAGCTGGAAGCCAGCCAGCGGGCCGAGCCCGGTGGACGCGTCCAGCCAGGGCACGCCGTCCGCCTGGGGCTGCCGCTCCTGCCCGGGCTGGCCGCAGCTCACTGTGACCCGGAGCGCCGGGTCGAGGCCGAACTCGGCCGCCCAGCCTTCCAGCGCGGCCGCGAGCAGCGTGGGGTGCCAGGGCGCGGACGCCTCGAGTGGGCCCACGTCGCGCAGCCGCAGTCCGGACAGGGCCGCCGCGGTGTGGCCGGCCGCGTCAACCGCGGTCACCTGCCATCCCCCGGCCGCCCGCTCCGCACGGACCTGCACGGCCCCGCGGACCTCCGCGCCGCTGACGGTGAGCGCGCCGAAAGCGGCGGGCAGCATCCGTCGATGCGGGACGCAGGCTTGCAGCATGTGCATGATCGCGTCGTTCAGCCCCGGGCTGCCGAGCACCAGCGGTACGTCCATGCCGGGAGCGCCGCTGAACCAGGGCCGGTCGTCGGCCCCGCGGATCAGGGCCGAGCACGACCGCGAGGTCACCTCGGGCAGGAACGCGACCCGGCGGAACGGCCCGGCCTGGAAGAACACCGGCCCGTACAGGTCGGTACCGTCCACGATCCCGCCGGCCGACGCCACCGTCAGGCCGAGTCCCCTCCCACGCTGGGGGACGGAGCCGGCCCTTCCGCCACGGGGTCGCTCTGCGGCTGGGCGATGGGCCCCAGCGGGAAGAACGCCCGGAAATGATCAACCTGGAAGCCGCTGTCGGCACAGCGCAGCACGACCTCCACCGCGTCCGCGCGGCGCAGTGCGCAGACCCGCAGGGTGGTTTCCTGGTCGTGGGGGAGCAGCACGACGGGCGCGTTCATCCGGGCCCTGGTCAGCTGCCGGAGCGGCCGCCCCGCCAGGACCGAGGCTGCCTCAGCCATCGCCTCCAGCGCGACAGCCAGCGGGAGCACCATGAGGCCGTCGATGCGGTGCTGGGCCAGGTACGGGTCGGTCCGCGCGGAGATCCTCGTGTCGGCGACGAGTTCCACGCCCGGGTAGTACACCCGCGCCGACTCCAGGAACCGGCCGCGAACCTCCGCAGGTAGGCCTGGGTCTCCGGCCAGTGTTTCGGGGGCGGGTGTTTCGGGGGCGGGTGTTTCGGGGGCGGGCGGGCCGAAGCGGCCGTGCATCGCCACCCGGCCCGGCGCGTCGCGGTCGGCCAGCAGGCCCAGCAGCAGCCCGCTCAGGTCGGCCGCGGTGGCGTCGTCCACGCCCGGCGGCCGGGGCCGGGCCAGCTCTGCCATCTGGATCTCGTCGCCGCTGCCCGGCCGTAGCCAGTCGGCGTGCAGGATCCGGCAGCCGGGCAGGCTGGGCCGCAGCCGCCGGGCCTGCTCGGCCAGCGCGGAGGCGGCCAGGGCGGGTGCGCAGTGGCGCGCCGCGCCGTAGCGGGCCGGAACGGTGCCCAGGGTGATCAGTACCCGCAGCCCGGCCGCGCTGATCGCGCCGAGCACGTTGCTGAGCCCGTCCGACTGGCTGGCGATGTTGCGCGCCCACGTCATCCCCGGACAGGCCGGTGCACTCGTGCAGCGGGCCGCGGCTGGCCGCGTGCACGATCGCCGTCACCGGCCCGACACGCTGCTCCAGCCGGGCGATGGCTGTCTCGGCGTCGTCGGGATCGTAAAGGTCGGCCGGCACGTAGCTCACGTCCGCGCCCGCGCCGCGCAGGCTGGCCAGGCCCCGGTCGATGGCGGCTGCCTCGCCGGGCTCCGCCGTCCCGGCCAGGACGAGCCGGGCGCCGGAGCAGGCCAGCACTCGGGCCGCTGCGAGCAGGTCCCGGGAGACCCCGCCGCTGATCAGCACGACGTCGGCGGGGCCGAGCGCAGGGGCGGTCGCGTCGGATGTGGCCCCCACGGGCCGCCGGGACTCCGCGGGCCCGGTTTCCGCCCCGGATTGCTCGGGCGCGGCCTCCGCGGGCCCGGATTGCTCGGGTGCGGTTTCCGCGGCGGGGTCAGGCTCCCCGGCCCGCTCGGCGGGCGGGCGCTCCGGGCGGGCCACCATGACTGGTTCGCGCGGCTCGCCCCTGGTGTTCAGCACCAGTTCCCGGAACTGGGCCGCCTGGGCCGCGGCGTAGCGCTGCGCGGCGAGCAGCCCGGCCATGCTGTTCGCGGTCCGGATCAGGGTGATGCCCAGCGACGGGTGCTCGGCGTGCAGGCTCGCGCAGAATCCGGCCAGGCCGGCGGCGGGGGTGATCACGACAAGTGCTCCGGCGGTCACCGCCTCCTGGGCCGCGGTCACCAGGGTGGCGGCGGCGTCGGGATCGGCCAGATCGCCGATGACGGCCAGCACCCCGGTCGCGGCGGGATCGTCCTCGAACACCTCCGCGGCCATCCGGCCGAAGGGCTGCCGGGTGGTCGCGTACAGCTGCCAGGGCTCCTCGTCAACCGGCAGCACGGGGGACCGGGGGGCCCGCAATTCCTCGGTGAAGCAGCGGACCCAGGGGGCGACTCCCGGGATCGCCTCCGCGTCCTGGGGACTGGGCTGCGTTTCAGCCTGCCGCCGCGGGCCGGCCACGGCGTCCGCCCCACCGGCGGGATCCTCTGCCCCCCCGTCAGCGTCGCCGGCGCCGGCCAGGCCGGCCGCGCGCGTCACGATGGCCGGACTGGCTGGCCTGGCCCCGCCCGCCGGCTCTTCCGGCTCCTCCGGCTCGGTCAGCCTGGCCAGCTCGGCGGTGGCCAGCGCGTACGGGTTGGTGATGAAGATGCGCTCCCGGCCGATGTCGATCGGCCGCGACGGCCGCCCGGCCAGCAGCGGGCTGAGACTGGCGATGGTCCCCGCGGCGAACAGCGCGGCCGCCGCGTCCTGCACGGCTGCCGCGTCCTGCGCGGGCAGGCTGCCCGGCCCGGTGGCCAGGCTGCCGGGCCCGGCGGCCAGGCTGCCCGGCCCGGCGGCCAGGCTGACCGCGGGCACCTCGCTGCAGCCGGCCGCCAGGGCGGCCATCGCCTGCCCGGGGCCGGTGTCCACCAGAAGGTCAGCCGCCTCATCCGCCTTCGCGAGAGCCTCGGCGAAGCGGACCGGCGAGACCAGCTGATCGCACAGCAGATCCGGGAGGCCGGCCGCGGACGTCACTTCTCTGCCGGTGACGGCGGAGATGAGCCGCCGCTCGGGCGCCGCGAACGTAACCCCGGCGAGCACGCCACGCAGCGGCGTCACGCGGTCTGCCATCTCCGGGGAGTGCAGCGCGTGCGGAACGTCCAGGACATAGGCCTGGATGCCCGCTTCCGCTGCCCGCCGGGCCACCTCGTGCACCGGGTCCGCCGGGCCGGCCAGGACATGGCAGCGGGGCCCGTGATACGCCGCGATGACCAGCTCACCGCCCGGTTGCAGGCCGAGAGCGGTGTCCGCGTCGGAGGCCAGGCAGATCATGGCGGTGCGGCGGGCGCCCGGCGCCGCGAGGACGGCGGCACGCTGCGCCACGAGCGCGGCGGCGTCGGGCTCGGCCAGGCTGCCCGCCCAGACGAGGCCGGTGATCTCGCCGACGCCATGCCCGAGGGCCGCGATGGCCCGCACCCCCAGGCTCTCCAGCCAGCGCAGCCCGGACAGCGACGCCTGGACGATGGCGGGCTGGGACCCCAGGCCCGGCCAGTCCTGCCCGGCGGCGGTCGTGGACGCCTCCCCGGGGAACAGCAGGACGACGCGCCCGGCGGCGCCGTCCGCGGCGAACAGCCCGGGACGCGCGGTCAGCTGGCCGGTGGCCAGGCTGGGCAGCAGCCCGGCCGCCTCCCGGGTCAGCCGGGACAGCCCATCCTGGCTCGCCGTCACGACCGCGACCCGGACCGGGCCGCGGGCGGCCTGGCGGCCCAGCTGGCAGGCAAGATCCCCCAGTTCGCTGTCGGACAGTTTCCCGGCCACCTGGGCCAGCCCGGCCAGTTGCGCCGCCACCGACTGCCGGTCCGGACCACTGAACGCGAAGATCTCCGGCCGCGGCGCGCCAGGCACCGACCACGATCCGAGCGGGCGGGTGCCGGAAACGGTACGCAGGGGCTGCCCGGTGCGCTGGGCGTCGCCGGAGGGCTGGGCCTGGGGAGCAGGCTGGCTTTGGCCGGCGGGCTGGCTTCGGCCGGCGGGCTGGGCTCGGTCGGCGGGCTGGGCTCGGCCGGGGTGCGGGGCGCCACTGGCATGCTGCGGAAGAGCGGCCTGGTTCGGCTCGCGGCGCAGCACCAGGTGCACATGGCTGCCCGCCGGGTCCAGCGAGGTGACTGCGGCCAGCCTCGTGCCGGGCGGCCAGGCTTCGGCCGTCCTGGGCACGCGGAGCACCGCGTCCTCGCCCGCGAGCAGGGGGTGCGGGCTGGCACATCCCGTGACAGGCGGCAGGACCCCGGCGTTCACCGCGAGGGCCGCCTTGATCAGCCCCGCCGCGCCCGCGGCGGCCTTGGTGTGCCCGATGTTGGCCTTGACCGAACCGAGGACGGCGGCGGCCGTCGCGCCGGCCCGGATCGCAGTCAGCGCGGTGAGCTCGGCCAGGTCACCGTCCGCGGTGCCCCGACCGTCACCCTCGATGAGCTGGATATCGGCAGGATCGATGCCTGCGCGCTGGTAGGCACGGCGGAGGGCGAGCAGCTGGCTGTCCGGGTCGGCGTCCACCACATCGCGACGGCCGGGGGAGGCGACCCCCCAGCCGACGATCTCGGCGTAGACCGGCATGTCCGCGGCCCGCGCGTCGGCCGACCGCATCAGGGCCAGCATCCCGCAACCCTCGCCGGGCAGGAACCCGGTCGGGCTGGCGTCATAGATCCGCATCGGACCGCTGGCCAGGACGCCGGCCTGGGCCAGGGCGCCAAGCTCGAAGGGGTCCAGGCTGATATCCACCCCGCCGGCCAGGACAAAGTCCAGCTCGCCGGCGGTGAGCAGGGCAGCCGCGCTGGCCACGGCCAGCAGCGACGAGGAATGGGCGGTGTCCACGGCCTGGCCGCCGCCGCGGAATCCGAAATGACGGCAGATCCGGTCGGCGATCGCCCCGGACTGACTGCCGGCCAGGGTCTCGCCGCTGGCCTCAGGTCCCGCGGCGAAGGCTGCCGTGGCCTGGCCCAGTGCCCGGGCCCGCGCCGCAGGCGGGACATCCCCGGCGGCCAGCGCGGTGGTGAGCACGGCGCGGACGAAGGGCCAGCGAGTACGCAGCGCGGCCGCGCGGGAGACCTCACCGGTCAGCGTGTTCCCGACGATCACTCCGGCCCGGTCCCTGGCGAGTCCCTGCCCGCCGGGGAAGCCGGCGTCGGCGAGCGCCCGGCCCGCAGTTTCCAGCGCCAGCCAGTGGGCCGGGTCAGCGGCCAGGAAGGTGCGCTCAGCAATGCCGAAGCCGGAACGGTCGAACTGCCAGCCCTCGAGCAAGGCCGCCCGGGGCGACGGACCCGCGGGCTGGCCCCCGCAAGCCGGCATCGTGGACGGCCCCCGGGGCCGCGATCGCGCCAAGCCGTCCCGGCGGAAGCCGCCGGAACGCGCGCCGTCCGGCCAGGGCGCTCTCGAAGAGGGCCAGCGGATCGTCAGCGTCCGGGAACCTGCAGGCTAGGCCGACGATGGCAATCGATGTTGCGTTGCTGCCCGGTGCGGTGCGCTCAGGCATGGGCGCAATCGGGTCGGCGATCGTATGCACCAGCCATTATCTCTTTCCTGGTCACGGAACCCGGATCGTCCCGCGACTTTCATTGGTTCCCCGAAAAGACCTGTCTTGCTGCAATTGCCTGCAGGATTGCCGGTACAGGCGCTGGCCAGCACCAGTGCTGACACAGGATTACCCACAGACGCTACCCCCGCCAGGAGGCCATGCCCCCGTGGCTGCCTCGGGCGGGGTGAGTCACACCGGCGGAAGCGCCAACCGCGGACGTGCACGCCGTCATGACCTGGACGACCCTATTAACATTCGCTTCCGCCGGTCAACACGAATGCGGGACATGCGATTTTGTGCGGCCGGGCGAATTTCGCAATGGTATTTACGGCTCCGTGTGGCAAAGACGGTGTTGCCGGAATTCCGTGCGCCGCCGGGTGCTGGCCTGGCCGGGGCTGGGCGCGCGCACCCGGCAGGAGGGCATACTCGGGGGAGCAAGCCGGGAAAGGCTCGCGGCCGGATGGCCGCGAGCTGGCGCACGCGTAGCTGAGGTGAGGCGATGACTGACGGACTGGTGACCCTGCCGAGCAACTACCCGGTCCCGGACACGATCGACCGGCTCAGCGAAGCCGTCACAGCGGCCCAGCTGCGGATCTTCGCGCGGGTGGACCACGCGGCGGGCGCACGGGAGGTGGGTCTGGAGCTGCGGCCGACCGAGCTGCTGATATTCGGGAACGCCCGGGGCGGCACCCCGCTCATGCAGGACAAGCAGACGGCCGGGATCGATCTGCCGCTGAAGGCGCTCGCCTGGACGGATGAGAGCGGGCAGACCTGGCTCAGCTATAACGATCCGGCCTGGATCGCCGAGCGCCATGCGCTAGGCGAGTCGAGCGCGGCAGCGGTGCAGATACTCCGCGCGGCGATCGCCAAGCTGGCCCACGCCGCCGCGGACGCCTGAGAGGCCAGACCACACCGGCGGCGTGGCTGGGCCGCCGTACGCTACCCTTGGGGTATGCGTTCCGACCGGCTGCTCCTTACATAGCCGCGCTGACTGACCCCGTCGTTGGCGCGGCTGCCCCTCGTGACCGGGGGGCTTTTCTGTTGCCGGAACCGGACCGACCAAGTGCTGAGGAAACACCATGACAGCCGCCGAGAGTGCTGAGCGGGCGCAACACTATGTTCCCCGCGAGATCCAGGAAAAGTGGCAGGCCCGCTGGGCTGAGATGGACCTGTTCCAGGCCAGCGACGACCCGGACGATCCCCGCCCGCGCACCTACCTGCTGGACATGTTCCCTTACCCTTCCGGCGACCTGCACATGGGCCACGCCGAGGCGTACGCCATCGCCGACGCGGTGGCCAGGTACTACTTCCAGCGCCGCCACAACGTGCTGCACCCCATCGGCTGGGACGCGTTCGGGCTGCCCGCGGAGAACGCGGCGATCAGGAACAACACGCACCCCGCCGACTGGACCTACGCCAACATCGAGACGCAGGCCGCGTCGTTCCGCCGGTATGCCGTGTCCTTCGACTGGTCGCGGCGGCTGCAGACCTGCGACCCGACTTACTACCGCTGGAACCAGTGGCTGTTCCTGCGCTTCTACGAGCGTGGCCTGGCGTACCGGAAGGACGGCTACGTCAACTGGTGCCCGCACGACCAGACCGTGCTGGCCAACGAGCAGGTGATCGCGGGCCGGTGCGAGCGGTGCGGGACGGAGGTCGTCCGCCGCGTGCTGACCCAGTGGTACTTCAAGATCACCGAGTACGCGGAGCGCCTGCTGGCCGACATGGCCCAGCTGGAAGGCCAGTGGCCGGACCGGGTGCTGCTGATGCAGCGGAACTGGATCGGCCGCTCCGAAGGGGCCGACATCCGCTTCGTGATCGAGGGCCGCAGACGAGCCGGTCACCGTCTTCACCACCCGCCCGGACACGCTGTACGGCGCGACGTTCTTCGTGGTCGCCGCGGACGCGGCGCTGGCCGAGGAGATCTGCGCCCCGGAGCACCGCGAGGCCCTGCAGGATTACGTGGCGCAGGTGCGCAAGCTGACCGACATCGAGCGGCAGGCCACAGACCGCACGAAGACCGGCGTCTTCCTGGGCCGCTACGCGATCAACCCGGTGAACGGCGAGCGGCTGCCGGTCTGGGCGGCTGACTACGTGCTGCCCGACTACGGCACCGGCGCGATCATGGCTGTTCCCGCGCATGACCAGCGCGACCTGGACTTCGCGCGGACCTTCGGCCTGCCCGTCCAGGTGGTCGTGGACACCGGCGAACCCGACCCCGCGGAGACCGGGATCGCCACGCACGGCGACGGGTCACTGATCAACTCCGGCCCGCTGGACGGGCTGCGCCAAGGCCGACGCCATCGGCCGGATTACCGCGATCATGGAAGCGGAAGGCCAAGGACGGGCGGCGGTCAACTACCGGCTGCGCGACTGGCTGCTGTCCCGGCAGCGGTTCTGGGGCACGCCCATCCCTATCGTGTATTGCGCGTCATGCGGCGAGGTGCCAGTGGCGGACGACCAGCTGCCGGTGGTCCTGCCCGACCTGCGCGGCCAGGACCTGGTCCCCAAGGGGGTCTCCCCGCTGGCGGCGGCCGAGGACTGGGTCAACACCGAGTGCCCCAAGTGCGGTGGCCCCGCCCGGCGGGACACCGACACGATGGACACATTCGTTCACTCCTCGTGGTATTTCCTGCGCTACTGCTCACCGCACTACGAGCACGGGCCGTTCGATGTGGCCGCGGTGCGCCGCTGGGCCCCGGTTGACCTGTACGTGGGCGGCGTCGAGCACGCCATCCTGCACCTGCTGTACAGCCGGTTCTTCGTCAAGGTGCTGCAGGACATGGGCATGGTGGACTTCGGTGAGCCGTTCACCAGGCTGCTGAACCAGGGCCAGGTCATCAACCGAGGCCGGGCCATGTCGAAGTCCCTGGGCAACGGGGTTGACCTGGGCCAGCAGCTGGCCGCGCACGGGGTGGACGCCGTCCGGCTGACGATGGTCTTCGCCAGCCCGCCCGAGGACGACATCGACTGGGCCGACATGAACCCCGAAGCGTCCGTGAAGTTCCTGGGGCGGGTGTGGCGGATCGCCGACGACATCGCCGCGGCTTCGGCGGCTGCGGGTGACGGCCGGGCGGGGGGCTGACGGCCGGGCCGCTGAGGGTGACCTGGCTCTGCGGAAAGTCACGCATCGCACCATCGATGAGGTCACCCGCCTGGTGGAGGGCTTCCGGCTGAACGTCACTGTGGCCCGGCTGATGGAACTGGCCAGCGCGACCCGGAAGACGATCGATTCCGGCCCGGGTGCCACCGATCCGGCGGTGCGGGAGGCGGCAGAGACTCTGACCGTGCTGCTGTCCCTGTTCGCGCCCTACACGGCCGAGGAGTGCTGGGAGCTGCTGGGCCACGAGCCGTCGGTGGCGCTGGCCGGCTGGCCGGCCGCAGATCCCGCGCTGCTGGTCGAGGACCTGGTCACCTGCGTGGTCCAGGTGGCAGGCAAGGTGCGCGACCGCCTGGAGGTCCCGCCCGGCATTGGCGAGGACGAACTGCGCGAGCTGGCCCTGGCCGCTCCGGGGGTAGCCCGGGCGCTGGAGGGCCGCCCGGTCCAGAAGGTGATCGTCCGCGCGCCCCGGCTGGTCAACGTCGTACCTGGCTAGACCAGCCGGGTCCTGCCTTGCGGGAGTTCTGCCCCGCGCGGGAACTCAACCCCGCGGGCGCCCACTTGGCGGCGTCCGCCGCAGGCGTGCCCTCGGCGGCTCATCGCGCGCGCGTCAGACCCGGCGGAGCACCGCCACCACGCGGCCGAGGATCGCGGCCTCGTCTCCCGGTATTGGCGTGTAGAGGGGGTTGTGCGGCATCAGCCAGACATGCTCGCCAGAGCGCTTGAAGGTCTTGACGGTCGCCTCGCCGTCGATCATGGCCGCCACAATGTCGCCGTTCTCCGCCACCGGCTGCTGCCGGACGACCACCCAGTCGCCATCGGCGATGGCGGCGTTGATCATGGAATCGCCGACCACCTTGAGCAGGAACAGCGTCCCGTCGCCGACGATCTGCTTGGGCAGCGGGAAGATGTCCTCGATGGCCTCCTCGGCGAGGATCGGGCCACCAGCCGCGATCCGGCCGACCAGCGGCACATAAGCAGCTTCCTGTGAGGCGATGTCCAGCGGGGCCTCGTCGTCCGCCTCGGTCTCGGGCCGGACTGCCGGGTGGCCCGGCAGCCGGACCTCCACGGTCCGGGGGCGGCCCGCGTCACGCCGCAGGTATCCCTTGCTCTGCAGGGTGGAGAGCTGGTAGGAGACACTCGAGGTGCTGGTCAGCCCGACCGCCTCGCCGATCTCCCGCATAGACGGCGGGTACCCGCGCCGCTGCACCGAATCCCGGATAACTTGCAGCACCTTGCGCTGCCGCCAGGTGAGTACATGGTCGGGATCGGGCCGGTCCGGCATCTCAGTGACCACCGTCGGGACGCTGCCTTTCGGCTTTCTGCCCGGCCGGCCTTTCGGTCTCGCGGCCGTATCCGTGCCGCTCCCGCCCGGCGCGCCCGGCGCGCCGTCGTCGTCCGAACTGCTGTCCATCAACACTGACCTCCGGATCTGGTGGCTGACCCCGTAGCAGACGGTAGCGCTTTCGCTTCAGGATCTCAAACATCTGTTCGAGGAGTCGAGAAGTGTCGTACCCCCGCGCTACACCTGTACCGTACAGTCATTCGATCGAAAGCATGAGCGATCGAACGGCTGTACGATAGAACGGTCATTCGATAGAGGAGGCTGGCATGAGCGTGATGAGCATGGGCAGGAAGCCCAAGGCCCTGGTCCACCCGCTCCGTGCTGGGAATTCTCGAGCTGGCGCGCGGCCCGGCCAGTTCCGTGCCGGCGAGCCTGGCGCGACGGCATCCCGGCCAGAAAAGCGAAAAGTCCCCGGCGTGTCGGTACTGGCGCAGCCGGATAGCCCGGTGCCCCCCCGGCCGCGCAGTGCGAGGAAAACCCCGGCGCGCCCCCGGCTCTGGGTTGTCCCCGATAGGCCAGGGGTGGCCGCCCGGCCGCCGGTGGACCTGGCCCCTCTGGACCGATCACTTCTGATCCAGGACCCTCGGGGCCGGGGACCTTGCGGCCGCCTTCTGGGCCGGGGACCTTGCGGCCGCCTTCTGGCCGGGGACCGTCGGCCGGCCGGGGCCGGGGACCTTCCGGTCGGACGCGCCGGGGCCGCGGGTGCCCGGTGATGGGGCTGCGCGCCCGGTCGTGGGGGCCGGAGGTAGCCCAGTGGTGCCCCGGCCACGGGTGGCACCCGACGATCAGATCCAGTCCCGCCCCGGGATCCCCCCGGCCCCTGGCCGGACGCGGCGCGCCGGGCGGGCCGTGGCGCCAGCCGCGACGCGCGTGGCCCGCCCCGCATCCACGGCGTCCCGGGTTCCGGCCGGACGGGTGCGGCGGACCAGGCTCACCCGGCGAGGGCGCCGGCTGGCCTGGGCTTCCGCAGTCCTCCTCCTCATGGCGGTGATCACCCCGGTCGCTGCTCGCCCTGGCTTCCGGGGCGCAGGCCGCCAACCACGGCGTGCCGCCGTCCACGGTCCGGGCGGCCATGCGGCAGGTAGTGGTGAAGCCTGGCCAGTCCCTGTGGTCGATCGCGCTGAACGCGGAGCCTCGGGCCGACCCGCGGGTAGTCATCCAGCAGATCATGGACTTCAACGCGCTGGGCAGCCAGGTCGTGGTGCCCGGCGAGAGCCTGTGGGTCCCCCGGGGCTGAGCTAACCGTGACCTCGTTCCTCCGGGCCCGGCCTCTTCCCCCGGAGCCGGATTCCTGCGCGTCCCCGGGGCGGCCACGCAGGGTTTACCGGAAAATCGCTGAACCGGCGCGTTGCCGCTTGCGCAGTACGGTGTGTCTGTTCTAGCGTGACCACAAGATATAGTAGTTACAGCGCTGTAGTTCACGTACAAGTTGTGGTGTTGGGAGCCTGCGCTGGCCCTGGCCGCCCTGGGGAGGTGATCGTGTGTTCTGCCCGTACTGCAAGAACGCGGAAAGCCGTGTCATCGACAGCAGAACCGCCGACGACGGCGCTGCGATCCGCCGTCGCAGGTCCTGCCCGGCCTGCGGGCGGCGCTTCACCACGCAGGAGACAGTGATCCTGATGGTGGGCAAGCGCAGTGGCGCGACCGAGCCGTTCACCCGGGAGAAGATCGTGCGCGGGGTCCGCCGGGCCTGCCAGGGCAGGCCGGTCACCGAAGACCAGCTGGCGATCCTGGCCCAGCAGGTCGAGGACACGATCCGGGCCCGGGGTGCGGGCGAGGTCGCCTCGCACGAGGTGGGCCTGGCGATTCTCGGACCGCTCCGTGAGCTGGACGAGGTGGCCTATCTGCGGTTCGCCTCGGTCTACCGGGGGTTCGAGTCACTCGCTGACTTCGAGGATGAGATTTCCGCGCTGCGCACGGCGCGGCAGGAGCAGGCGCGCTGGCGCCTGGCTCCTGAGGAGCAGGTGAGTTCGGAGTTCTGGTTCGCACTACCACATCGACGGATGGGCCTGGCCGGGCCCGCGTGGGGTCCCTGGGGATCCCGGAAGGGGGAACGACATGACGGAGACGGTGAGCGGATCTGGACCTCGCGGAGGCAAGGGTCTCGCGCAAGGGGCTCACGATCGGGCGGATCCACACCCGTGAGGGCGTGCACCCGTACGACGAGGTCACCTGGGAGCGCCGCGACGTCGTCATGACCAACTGGCGGGACGGCACCATCAACTTCGAGCAGCGAGGCGTCGAGTTCCCTGACTTCTGGTCCGTCAACGCCGCCAACATCGTCACCACCAAGTACTTCCGTGGTGCGGTCGGCACCTCGCAGCGGGAGTGGAGCCTCAAGCAGCTAGTCAACCGCGTGGTCGGGAAGTATGTAGCGGCCGGCCGGGAGAACGGGTATTTCGCCAGTCCCCAGGACGCTGAGATCTTCGAGCACGAGCTCGCCTACGCGCTCATCCACCAGATCTTCGCCTTCAACTCCCCGGTCTGGTTCAACGTCGGGACCAACTCGCCCCAGCAGGTATCGGCGTGCCAGCCCTACGACGCCCTGGTGAGTACGCCCGCGGGACTCGTTCCTATCGGCAAGCTGGTGGCCGATGACGCCGTCGGCACCAAGGTGTACGACGCCCACGGTCTCACCAGGATCGTCGCGACCAAGGCCAACGGCGTGAAAGAAGTGTTGCGCCTGCACACCAAGGCCGGCTACACCCTCGACGTCACCGCAGACCATCTCGTCTGGCGGTCCAGTGGTATGGGCACTGGCCAGTTCGTTCCTGCAGGACAACTCGCCACTGGTGACCAGCTGGAGTGGTGTCAACGTGACGCGCCCGGAGAGTCCGAGATTGACTGCCAGGAAATCGCCGAGGCGGCGTTGGCTGGGTGGCTCCAGTCGGATGGATTCGTTGGTAAGCACAGCACCGGGACTAACCGCTCCCTAACCATCGAGACGATGACGGTCACTGACGCGGAGCTTGAGTGGGTTACAGGCGCCCTGGATCGTGTCTTTCCGGAGGTTCACCGCCATGAGCGGTCAGTCGCTACCCAGAACAAGGAACTCGATTGCCGCCGGACCCGGCTATACGGCGAAGCCCTGCGGGCGTATGTCGAGCGATGGGATCTGTTTACCCGCGGCACCGACATGGTCGTGCCCGAACGCCTGTATTCCGCGCCGCTACCGGCGGTGGCTGCTTACCTGAGAAGCATCTTCCAGGCGGAAGGTTTCGTGTCGTCGCGGTCAGCATCCACTGTGGTGGAGGTTGACATGATCTCGGAGCATCTTATCCGGGGTGTCCAGCAGTTGTTGCTCCGCTTCGGGATCTTCTCCCGGGTTGGCTTCAAGCCAGACGCCAGGGATACACGCAAGGGTTGCTGGACCGTATGTGTACAGACCGCTGGCGACAGGCGGATCTTCGCTGATGAGATCGGGTTCGTTGACCCCGCCAAGGCCGACAAACTGGAGCGCAGCTTCGAGTTGCCGGGTCAGGCGGCGCATGACACCAAGCGGCTGAAGATCGTCCGGATCGAGTCGCTGGGCGCCATGGAAGTCTTCGACATCCAGACCGAGAGTGGCGAATACCTCTCCGGCAGCCTCCGGGTGCATAACTGTTTCATCCTCGCGGTTGACGACACGATGGACTCGATCCTGGACTGGTACAAGGAAGAAGGACTGATCTTCAAGGGCGGTTCTGGGGCCGGGGTCAACCTGTCCCGGATCCGGTCTTCCAAGGAGCTGCTCTCCTCCGGCGGCACGGCCAGCGGGCCCGTCTCCTTCATGCGTGGCGCGGACGCGTCCGCAGGCACCATCAAGTCCGGCGGGGCCACCCGCCGTGCGGCGAAGATGGTCGTCCTAGACGTCGATCACCCCGACGTGGAGGAGTTCATCGAGACCAAGATGCGCGAGGAGGAGAAGGTCCGGGTTCTGCGCGACGCCGGGTTCGACATGGACCTGGGCGGCAAGGACATCGCGAGTGTCCAGTACCAGAACGCCAACAACTCGGTCCGGGTCTCCGACGAGTTCATGCGGGCGGTCGAACGGGACAGCAAGTTCGACCTGGCCGCCCGGCTGACCGGCGAGACCGTGGAGACCGTGGACGCACGGGCCCTGTTCCGCAAGATGGCCCAGGCGGCCTGGGCCTGCGCCGACCCGGGAATTCAGTACGACGGCACCATCAATGACTGGCACACCACGCCGGAATCGGGCCGGATCACCGCCAGTAACCCCTGCTCTGAGTACGTTCACCTGGATAATTCGTCATGCAATCTGGCCAGCATCAACCTCCTGAAGTTCTTGCGCGACGATGACACCTTCGCGGTGGAGAAATTCCGGCAGATCACCGAGCTGATCATCACGGCCATGGACATCTCCATCTGCTTCGCGGACTTCCCGACTGAGAAGATCACCGAGACCACCCGCGCTTACCGGCAGCTGGGCATCGGCTACGCGAACCTGGGCGCGCTGCTCATGGCGACGGGTCACGCCTACGACTCCGACGGCGGGCGGGCCGTCGCGGCCGCCATCACCTCGCTGATGACGGGCACCGCCTACCGCCGGTCCGCGGAGCTGGCGGCCGTGGTCGGCCCCTATGACGGCTACGAGCGCAATTCGACCGCGCACAAGCGGGTCATGCGCAAGCACGCCGACGCCAGCCACCAGATCAGGGCGCTCGGCGGGATGGACGAAGAGATCCTCGCAGCGGCGAATAAAGCATGGGATAAATGCCTCACGCTGGGTGAGAAAAACGGCTATAGAAATGCTCAAGGGAGCCTACTCGCGCCGACTGGCACTATAGGCTTGATGATGGATTGCGACACCACCGGAGTCGAACCGGATCTAGCTTTGGTCAAATTCAAGAAATTGGTCGGCGGCGGTTCCATGCAGATCGTCAACCAGACCGTGCCGCGGGCCCTAAAGAACCTGGGTTACCAGCCGGAGCAGGCGGAGGCGATCGTCGAGTACATCGCCGAGCACGGCCACGTCGTCGATGCACCCGGCCTCAAGCCCGAGCACTACGAGGTCTTCGACTGCGCCATGGGAGAGCGTGCAATTGGCCCAATGGGCCATGTGCGAATGATGGCCGCGGTACAGCCCGCGCTAAGTGGGGCAATCTCGAAGACGGTTAATCTTCCCGAGTCGGCAACGGTCGAGGACATCGAGTCCATTTACATGGAGGGCTGGAAGCTCGGGCTCAAGGCCCTGGCCGTCTACCGGGACAACTGCAAGGTCGGCCAGCCGCTGTCCGACGCCAGGAAGAAGCCGGCGGCCGCGGCCGAGGAGTCCGCCGCCACGCCGCATGAGGTCCGGCCGGTCCGCAGGCGGCTGCCGAAGAACCGCACCGCATCCGTGACCAGCTTCTCCGTGGCCGGCGCCGAGGGTTACATGACCGCGTCCAAGTACCCGGATGACGGTGTGGGCGAGCTCTTCCTCAAGCTCGGCAAGCAAGGGTCCACCCTGGCCGGAGTGATGGACGCGTTCTCGATGGCGATCTCCATCAGCCTCCAGTACGGGGTGCCGCTGGAGAAGTGGGTGGAGAAGTTCACCAACATGCGCTTCGAGCCGGCCGGCATCACCGACGACCCGGACATCCGGATCGCCAGCTCGGTCCTGGACTACGTGTTCCGCCGGCTGGCCCTGGACCACCTGCCCTACGAGACCCGCGCCGACATGGGCATCCTGTCCGCCAGTGAGCGCACCGCGCAGTTGGCCAGTGAGGATCCCACGGCGCTGGCGGAAGAGCAGGACCCGGGGGAGATGGCCCAGTCCGCGCCGGTCGAGCGGCCCCAGGGCCGGTCCGAGGAGCGGACGGAGCCCGCCAGCCCCGAGCCATACCAGCCGCACAGTTCCACCGAGCTGATCGAGGCGCAGCAAGGCCGCACCGCGGACGCTCCGCTGTGCCTGACCTGCGGCACCAAGATGCGCCCGGCTGGCAGCTGCTACGTCTGCGAAGGCTGCGGCGCGACCAGCGGATGCAGCTGAAAGTGAGCGGTATTGCATCAGACGCAACATCCGGCGCACCTCGCGGCACGGTGTAGCCGCATGTAGGAGGGGTGAACAGAGACCAATCTCCTGTTCACCCCTCCGGGTAAGGTGCCGTTCCGCGGCTCGTTCAATAATGTTGCATTAGATGCAACGAGGAGATGGGCTACCCGGCTCCACCTACGGGTGACTCGTTAGTCCAGATAGGGCACCCATGACGCCGGATGATCATCCGTCGGCGGCCCCCACTGCGGTCAACGTGTCAGCGGCGCGTTCCCGCTGCCCCCGCCAGAGCCGCACGGATCCGCCTCGCCGGAATACTGCACCACCGAATAAGTGCCCTGCCCCAGTACGGGCCCCATCGTGGCGTGAAGGGCGCCCAAGAGCGGGGAGCTGAGGAACGCCTCGGCTCCCCGCTCTTGCTCCAGCTGTCAGCGACCAGACCATCCGGCTCGTCCTGGAACAGCTGAGGAACGAAGGCAAGGTCCGGGCTAACGGAACAGGCCGCTCTGCGACCTGGACACGGATCCCGAAGACTGCACCCTCAGAATAGCTGCCCTGCGCCAGCAGGATCAGTAAGCACCCGAGCAAAGCGGGCAGCAGGCGCGAGCCTGCTGCCCGCTCGCTTACCGGCGCGAGAACTCAGCTGCCCAGAATCGTCTTGCTACCACTGGTAGCATGCTGGCGTGAGTAGTGACCCGGCCCGCACAGGAGAACGGAAGCAGCTCCGCGGCGAGATCCGTGAGTTGCTGATGCGGGTCCGTGAGCTGGAGACACGGACGCCTGGCTCGGCGTCTAGGTTGCTCGCTTCTGAGACGCAGGACCGTCTCTCTGAGGCGCAAGACCGTCCCGGGAGCGCTCTTGAAGTGCTGTTCGCCCTTCAGGTCCTGCTAGGCGCTCCGGAGGGCCCAGAAGACACCGCCGGCCCGGGGCGCGTCAGGGTCCAACCGGCTGGGACGGCGCGCAAGGTCAGTGTCTCGATGCCGGAGGACCTGAGGTCAGCTGTCCAGCGGCGCGCCGGGCGGGGAAAGTTCAGCCAGTACGTGGCCGAGGCCGTCGCCCGGCAACTCGAAGTGGATCTGCTCACTGACCTATCGGGGGTGCTGGCCATGGAGCATGGGCCGGTCCCTCCGGAGTATCTGGCCGAGGCCCGGGCGGCCTGGCCGGATGATGAGTAGCCGTGGCCGGGACGCTTGTGCTCGACAGCGAAGGCCTCTCCAAGCTGGCTGCGGGTGACTCGCGGGCGCGTGCTCACCTGGAGACCGCTATCGCCCGCCGCGCCCGGGTCGTGGCGAGCGCGATGACCCTGACCGAAGTGCTGAGAGGCGGCCCCCGCGATGCGGCCGTGCACCGGGTGCTATCCCGGATCACCGTCGTGCCGGTGAGCCCGGCGCTCGGCCGCCACGCTGGTGAACTCCTCGGAGCGACTGGCCTTCCGGGTAACCGCTGCGCCGTCGACGCCGTCGTGGCGGCCACGGCGCTCGAGCGGGAGCGCCCGGTCGTGTTGCTGACCAGTGATCCCGACGACCTGAGCAGGCTGGTGGAAGAACCAGAGCGGCCGAAGGCGCAGCGCATTATCGTCGTCCATGTGTGAGGCATCCGGCTGCCGGAGCCAGCGGGCCGGCGGTATCTGGCGCAGGATACGGCTGTGCTATGGCGCTCACTCCGCGATGTGGCTCCGGAGTCGGCGACTCTCGCGGATGACGGTCGCGCTGAGCTGATCTACCCGGACCGGCGGGAGATTCGCGCCTGGCCGTCCTTCGAATTGCTGGACACCACGCTCGCGGAAGTAGTCGGCCCAGCGGCCACTCCGATGCTGCTGATCCACGCTGAGGCCGGCCCGCTCGCCACCCAAGGGAAAGCCTGGCACCGGGCGCTGACCGCTGCCGGTGTCCGGAACGAGCTGATCATGTTGCCCGGTGCCGACCATGTCTTCTCGTCCGGCCCGGCCCAGCAGTGGCTCCGCCAGGCGGTGACTGGATGGTTCGACTGTCATCTCTGACGGACGGTTGCCTCCCAGCGGTCCAGGGCTGTGCCGCTGCCGCGTGCGCGTGACGTGGCCGCGTGGGCGTGCACTCGTCTCTCGCCCGGGTACGGGCGCCGTGAACCAAACCGGCCTGAAATCCGTTAGACGCGCGTGGGCCGGTGGGCCCGCGAACTTCAGGAGCCTGGGCATCGCATCCCGTCCCGGGCATCTGCGCCATGCGGCCAGGGGGCCAGCCCGAGGAGGAATGCGATGGCTGTGAAGACGATGTCCGGCAGCGCCACAGGGACCCGATCCTGCTGGCTGCCGCTCCGGCTGGCCGCCCCGGCGGGGAAGCGGGTGGTCTGGGTGTATGCGATCACCGATGACCTCGGCCCAGGTCAGTTCGCCGGACTGGCGGGGGTCGGCGGTGAGCGAGTGCGCTCCGTGGCCGAGGCGGGCCTGACCGCGGTCGTGGGGTCGGTCGATGCCCAGGCTTTCGGCGAGGAAGCGCTGGCCAGCCTGCTGGGCGGCCTGGACAACATCGAGCGGGTCGGCCGTGCGCACCATCAGGTCATCGCGCGGACCGCAGCGGGTGGCGGCCCCGTCCTGCCGCTCCGGCTGGCCACCGTCTACCCCGACGACGACACGGTCCGTGCGCTGCTGGCCCGGCGGCGCGGTGAGTTCGCCGGCCTGCTGGCCCGCTTCCGCGACACGGTGGAGTGGGGCGTCCAGGTCTACGGCCCGGTGGATCAGCAGGACGGAGCCGACACGCTCGCGGACACGATCGACTGGGTACTCGCCGACATCGCCGACGCCTCCCAGCGCCAGCCGGCCGAGGACCCGCGCTACGTCCGCGGCCCCGAGCACATGCTCCTCAACGCCGCCTATCTTCTGCGTGGTGACCGCACCGCCGAGTTCGTGGCGGCTGCGCACGCGCTGTCCGGGGCCCGCGCCGGGGTGCGGGCGGACCTGAACGGCCCGTGGCCGCCGTACTCGTTCGTGGACCAGCTCGACGCCTGAACGGGCCGCGAGCCGGATCAAACGGGCCGCGGGCCGGGATCAGGGACCCGCCGGCGGGAAGTGCCCGGCGCAGCGGCTGTTCCCGGCGAGGCTTGACGGTCGGCCCGGGCGTCCTGCTTAGCGGCATCTGGACTTCTTGAAAGACCAGGTCAGAACGTTTTTTCTGGCTGCCAGGGGAGTGCCGTAAAGCCGTTAACCGCGAACTGGCCATTACCCTGGCAAGGTCGGCGCCCGGCCAGAGCGCTAGCCCACGAGGGCGGCGTCTGGCGCCGGGGCGGCAGAATCTGGCCTGGCCATTCTCTGCCGGTATCTGGTTGTGTGTCGCTGTAAGCGCGTGGTAATGCGCTATACAAGGAACGGCACGAGGGAGCGAGATGCGGCCGGAGGACGGGTCCCTGCCTGGCAGGCGAATGGCCCAGGAAGGGCTGGCGCGGGTGCGCCAAGCGGTCCGCTCGGCCTCGCTGCCGGTGAAGATCCTGCTGGTCCTGGCCGTGTTGATCACCATCGTGCTGGCCCTGGGCCTGGGCGCCCGGTTCTGGGATCTGCTCGTGGTCGCCGCTCTCGCGTACGGTCCCGTCGCGGTCTGGCGGGGGCACCGGTCGTGGCTGGCGTCGGTGTTCGTCGGGGCCTGGGGCCTGGTGGCGATCCTGGCCATCGCGGCGGTGGCGGGCCGGTTCAGCTCCGGCATCGTGCCGCTGCTGCTGCTGCCGTGCGCGGCGGTGGCCGTTTCGCACCTCCGGGTGCTGTCCCGCCGTTATGTGCCCTGCCGGACAGTGGCCTGGACCCAGCTCTGGGCCCTGCCCCCGGGCCTGCTGGCCTGGTGGCTGGCGCCCGGCCGGCTGGTGATCAGCTATGCGATCGCCTGGGCGCTGGGCCTCATCGTGATCGGCTGGAGGATAGGCAAGTCTCAGCAGGAAGCCCGGGCGCTCAGCCGCCAGCAGGGCCGTTCCGGCGCGCTCGCCGCACCCCGCCGGCCCGGCGGCGCTCGCGATGGCGGCCCGGCCCGCCAGCCGGCCGCCGGGCGGGGCGAGTGCCCGCCCGGGCCCGGCCCGCCGACGTGTCGCGGGTGGTGCAGACGGCCGAAGGGTCGGTGCGCCCGGCCGACGGCGCGCTGGCCCGTGACCGGGCCAGCGGCGATCAGCAGCCGCCGGAGATCACGGTCGCGCAGGCCATGGCCGAGCTGGACAGCATGATCGGCCTCTCGTCGGTCAAGGACCAGATCCGGCAGATCACCGCGTCCGTCGAGGCCGCGCGCCGCCGGGTGATGGCGGGTTACGGGGCGGAAAAGCCCATGCAGCATTTCGTCTTCCTGGGACCGCCCGGCACCGGGAAGACCTCGGTGGCCCGCGTCGTCGCGAAGATCTTCTACGCCTTCGGCCTGCTCGACACCCCGGTGGTGGTGGAAGCGCAGCGTGCTGACCTGGTGGGCGAGTACCTCGGGGCCACCGCGATCAAGACGAACGAGCTCGTGAACAGCGCGCTCGGCGGGGTCCTGTTCATCGACGAGGCGTACAGCCTGGTGAACGACAGCGAAGGGCAGGGCGACCGCTTCGGGCACGAGGCGATCCAGGCGCTGCTGAAACGGGCCGAAGACGACCGGACCGAGCTCATCATCATCCTGGCCGGGTACGAGAAGCAGATGGAGGGGTTCCTGGCCAGCAACCCGGGCCTCAACTCCAGGTTCGGGCTCCGGGTGAAGTTCCCCACCTACTCACCCGCCGAGCTGATGGCCCTCGCCGAGGCTTCCCTGGGGCAGCGCGGGGAGATCCTCGACATCGATGCCCGCCCGGCGCTGTGGCGGATGATGGAGGACGTGGGCCGCCGCCGGCTGGCCGATGAGCTGGGCAACGGGCGGTTCGTGCGCAGCCTGCTGGAGAAGGCCGGACGGGCCCGGGACGTCCGGATCATGGCTGACGGCGCCGAGCCATCCGCTGCCGAGCTGGTCACCCTGGAAGCGTCCGACCTGGAGCAGGCCGGCGCCGAGCTCACCGCCCGGTTCCGCGGCTACAGCCAGGCACCGACCCTGGAGAGTGCCCTCGCCGAGCTGGACGAGCTGGTCGGCCTGGAGCCGGTCAAGCGGCAGGTCCACGAGATCGCGGCCCAGCTGAGGGTGGCCCGGCTGCGGGAACGGCAGGGCCTGTCCAGCCAGCCCCCGGTCCGGCACTTCGTGTTCACCGGGCCGCCCGGCACCGGCAAGACCACGGTGGCCAGGATCCTCGGCCGCATCTTCACCGCCCTCGGCCTGCTGGTCCGTCCCGAGGTGATCGAGGCGCACCGGGCTGACCTGGTCGGGGAGCATCTGGGTTCCACGGCGATCAAGACCGGGAAGCTGATCGACTCCGCGCTGGGCGGCGTCCTGTTCATCGACGAGGCCTATTCGCTCTACAACGCCGGCTACTCGGGCGGCGACGCCTACGGCTCCGAGGCCGTGGCCACCCTGCTGAAACGGGCCGAGGACGACCGCGAGCGGCTGGTCATCGTGCTGGCCGGCTATCCGGCGGACATGGACCGTTTCCTGCGCAGCAACCCCGGGCTCGCGTCCCGGTTCAGCGTGCGGATCGGTTTCCCCAGCTATTCAGCCGACGAGCTGTGCAAGATCGCCGGCGTGATCGCGGAGCAGCACGGTGACACGTTCGAGCCGGACGCGCTGCCGGTCCTCGGCGAGATCTTCAGCACGGCGGCCGCGCGGGGGCAGATTGACGAGCTGGGCAACGGCCGGTTCGCGCGCAGCCTGTTCGAACGGGCCTGCGCGGCGCGGGACCTGCGGGTCGCGGACCTCGATGAGGACGCGAGCGCCGCCGACCTCACCACCGTGTCCGCGGCCGATCTGCGCGGCGCCTTCCGCGAGCTGGGTGGTCCCCAGGCGGGCTGAGCCGGCGCCCAGCCGGTCAGTCGGTCAGTCGGCCAGGCCCGGCGGCAGGTCACGCAGCGCGGCGATCAGGCTGGCCTGGTCGCCGCCGCTGTCCCGGATGACGTACATCAGCGTGTGCAGCACCGCGTGCCGGTCCTCGCCCCGGTCCAGCAGCCGCTGCGCGGCCGCCCACAGCTCGGGCGGGTCACCCCGCCACAGCCGGTCCGCCAGCGCCAGGTGCCGGTCGATGTGCAGCGCGCCGCTCGGCCGCCCGTTCGCGTCGTTATGGTCGGCGGCCAGCAGCGTGCGCCGGTCCGCTTCCGCGGCCGGATCCAGCCCGGCCAGGTCGGTGCCGCCGAACATGCCGCGCAGCACCGGGAACGCGAACGCCCTGCGGGGCAGCGCCTCCAGGTCATCGTCCGGCAGCAGCCGGGACACCAGCGACGCGTCCAGGCCGAACGAGGTCGGGTCCCGGTAGACCTGGGCAAAGGTGCCCATCGAGTCGAAGACGGCATCCAGGCTCTCCGCGATCATCTCGGCGGCGAGCCCCTGGCGCCGCCCGGCCCAGCGCACCCAGGCGGCCAGCACGTGCGGCATCGCGTGCTGCTCGGCCGACAGCAGCAGCACCTTGCGCGGCAGCCAGTCGAGCAGGAACGTGGCGACTTTCGCCGGGCTCATCCGCAGCGGACGCCCGAAGTCACGGTCGCACCCGTAGTCGATGATGTGGTCCGCGCAGCGGCTGGCCGCGCGGGTGTCGGACAGGTCCTCCGCCTCGTCCGAGGCCAGGAACCCGGCCACCAGCATGGCCCGGCGGTCCCGGGTCCAGGCGTGCCGCCGCGTGGTGGCCGCGCCCCAGCCTGACCCGTGGCCGGTGATCCAGGGGCCCGCGCCCGAAGACATCGGGCTCCACGGCGCCGGGCCCGCGGCGGTGCTGCTGCCGGCCGGGGGGCGCCCGGCCGTGGGGCTGCCGGCCGGGGCGCCGCCGGGGCTGCCGCCCGGCGGCGGCCAGCGGGGCGGCCGGCCCCGTTGCGGGCGCCGTATCCCGGCCGGGCGGGCGGCAGCGTGCGGATCCGGGCCCGGATGAACGCGTGGTAGGACGCGAACGATTCGCTCGGCGGCGGTCCCTGCCCGGCTTCGGTGACGGCCAGCGCCGTCTCCAGCAGCCGCCGCGCCTGCGAGGCTTCCACCTGGCTGAAGGTCGCCCGCGGGCGCTGGCCGCCGTCCCCGGCGCTCGCCGCCCGGCAGCGCTCGAGCAGGCGGCCGACCTGGGAGGTCACCCAGCCGTCCCGGAGCATCCCGCCCGCGTTGTAGTCCACCACCATGACCAGGGCGTGCGGGTCTTCCCCGGCGTAGCTGTACACGCAGACGACCTCATCGCGGTCGCCGAACACGTCGGAGTTGACGTAGCACTCGCCCGCGGTCACCGCGCCCACGTGCTCGGCCCACGGCGGGCGGACCACGCCGCGGGAGATGAGCGCTA
Organism: uncultured Actinomycetes bacterium; assembly: GCA_963711485.1. GTDB lineage: Bacteria > Actinomycetota > Actinomycetes > Streptosporangiales > Streptosporangiaceae > RYN-230. The sequence continues at coordinate 56,453 of CAVQEM010000039.1, read as the reverse complement.
GCGCGGCCGTCTCCGCCTGCATCGCCTGCCGCGGCGTGCCCAGGCAGGCGATGCCGGACAGCAGGGCCAGGGCGGCCGGGCTGCGCTGCTGCGCCGCGTAACTGACCAGTCCCTCACCGACCAGCTCCTCGACGTCCCCGTGCGAGCTGTGCGGCGGCCGTTCTCCCCACCAGGTGCCGAGCAGCTCGCTCACCATCAGCTCGGCATCCAGCGGGCTGCGGACCGCCAGCAGCTCACGGGCAGCCCGGAGCATCTCGGCGAACAGCGCGTTCGGTGGGGCGGCACCGGTGTTAGCAGCACTGGGGAGCACCGAGCGGGTCCCCTTCCCTCGACCTGGGTGGCCCGGCCCGCCGGGGGGCTCTCGTCGTCGGCTTTGCGGGCTCACATGGACAGCTTTCCAGATTCTCGCGGCGCAGTGCCACGTCCGCGCCGGATGGTGGCCATGTTTCCGCGTGTGGCAGATATTACGGGCATCCGGGACTGCCGGCGCCGGACATTCGGGGCATCAGGTACCTCTCGATCAAGGCAATTCCCGGCCGCCGCAGCCAGGTTACGGGGTATCCGGCGGGCGCGGCGGGCACGCTGTCTCTTCTTCCGGGAAGAACGAGGTCGGCATGATGCCCTCGACGCGGCGCGATATCGCCTAGGATGTGGGAAGCTCGCCTGCGTGGCCACTGTGGGTGTCCGGAACGGAACGGGGCCGTCCCCATTTGGCGTGGCATCGTGCTTGTGCGTTCACCGGCCGCGGGTTGCCGCGGCCTGATTGTGTCCGCAGTGAGCGGGAAGGAGCCGTTGCATGGCTCGAGCAGCGGGACTGGAGTGCGGCGATGAGCACTGATACCTCCGTACCGCAGCCCCGGGTGTCCGGGTTGGACGTCTCTGACTCGGCCCTGCTCGCCACCCTGCTGCGTGAGGCTCCCATCGGCTTTGCCTTCTTCGGGCCCGATCTGCGGGTCCGCCGGATCAACCAGACGCTGGCCAGGCTCGACGGGCTCGACCTGGAAGGACACTTGGGCCTGCTGCCCTCCCAGGTCTGGCCGGGCACGCTCGCCTCCCGGGTCGAATCGGCCGTGCGCCACGTCCTGGCGGACGGCCAGCCGCTGTTCGAGTCGAACCAGCCGGTCAGCGAGACCGAGCCGGCCGCGCCCGAGTCGGCCGGCGGCGGGCAGCCGGGCGGCCCGGATGACGGTGCGCCGGCCGGGGATGGGGGCCGGCAGTGGGCGTTCTCCTGGTTCCCCTCGCATGACCCGGACGGGAACATGGCCGGCGTGGCGCTGATCGCGGTGGACGTCACCGACCGGGCGAACTCGGCGGAGGCGGTCCGCCGCAGCGAGGAGCGGTACCGCTCGCTGGTGCAGGCCGGAGCCCAGGTCGTCTGGGTCACCACCCCGACCGGGCAGATCGCCGAGGATTCACCCGAGTGGCGCTGGATAACGGGCCAGAGCCTGGAGGAGTACCTGGGCAATGGCTGGCTGGACGCGATTCACCCGGAGGACCGCGAGCGGGTGGAGCGGGAATGGCGGGAATGCGTCCGCGCCGGGAAAGTATTCGACAGCCGTTACCGGGTGCGCACCAAGACCGGGTCGTACCGGCATTACGACGTGCGGGCCGTCCCGATTGAGCGGGACGGGAAGATCATCGAATGGGTCGGGGCCAGCACCGACGTCACCGGCCAGCGCGAGGCCGAGGAGATGCGCGGCCGGCTGACGGAGCAGCTGTCCGCCGCCGCGCTGCGCACCGCCCGGCTGCAGCAGGCCACGTCCATGCTGGCCGAGGCCCTGACCGTGCTCCAGGTCGTCGAGGTGATCACTGAGGTCGGGCGCTCGGCGATCGGCGCCGAGCGGTCGGCGGTGGCCCTGCTCGACCGGGAGCGGCTGCAGTTGCACACGATCAACCCGCTCGGGCTCCCGGACGTCCCCGGGGCCCCGGCCGGCGACATGCCGCTGGACGCGCCGAGCGTGATGACCCTGGCCATCACGTCGCGGCGGCCGGTGCTGGTCGAAAACGCCGAGTCACTGCGGCGGCACTTCGACGCGATCGCCGAGGTCGATGTGTTCCTCGCGCACAGCGATGAGCGGGCCTGGGTCGGGCTGCCCCTGCTCGCGGCCGGGCGCACCGCTCGGGGCGCTGCGGTTCTCGTTCACCAAGCCGCGGCAGATCACCGAGGAGGAACGGGTCTTCCTCGAGGCCCTGGCCGGGCAGTGCGCGCTGGCCCTGGAGCGGGCCTCGCTGTTCGAGCGCGAGCACACCACGGCGGAGACCCTGCAGCGCAGCCTGCTGCCAGACCGCCTGCCCAGCGTCCCTGGCATCGTCCTGGAGGCCCGCTACCTGCCGGTCACCCGGAACATGGAGATCGGCGGCGACTGGTACGACGCGTTCCGGCTGCCCGATGGCCGGCTTGCCGTCGCCGCCGGGGACGTCATGGGCAAGGGGCTGACCGCGGCGGCCGGGATGGGGCGGGTCCGGAACGCGCTCCGCGCCCTGGCCCTGACCGACCCGCGGCCTGCCGCGGTGCTGGCGGGCCTGGACCGGCTGTTCACCGCGACCGAGCTGGACGAGCAGGTCACGACCGTCGCGTACCTGGTCGTGGACCCGGTGACCGGGGAGGGCCTGGCCGGCAACGCCGGGCACCTGCCCCCGCTGCTGCTGTCCAGGGACGCCCCGCCGCGGCTGGACACCACCGAGGCGGGCACGCCGCTGGGCTGGGCCTGCCCGCGGCAGCAGTATGTGTTCCGGCTGCCGCCCGGGACCACCGCGGTGCTCTACTCCGACGGGCTGGTGGAGAACCGCCGGCGCGGCCTGGACTCGGGCCTGGACGAGCTGGTGTCCGTGGCGGCCCAGGCCCGGCCGGGGATGGTCGAAGACCCGGCCCGGCTGCTGGAGTACCTAGTTGACCGGATGCTCACGGGTTACGAGCAGGACGACGACGTCACCGTCCTCGTGCTGCACGTCCCCCGGCGGGACGGCACATCGCCGCAGCGCCCGCCGGGAGGTGTCATTCCCGCCGCACGGAGGGGTAAAGCATGAGAAAGGGCAGGGCTGACCTGGGCGTGCGCCCGAAAGTCAGGGTCCGCGCCGCGCCGCCAGCCCCGGCAGCGGTTCGAGCCACCCACAGAGTCCGCCTAAGGTGGTTGTCGGGAGCTGGTCCCCTCGGGACCGTGGGGTCACGCGGCCCGGATTTGGCTTCCGGCTTGGTCCCAGCAGCGGGTTGCACGAGGTAGGGTCCATTTTCCCGCTCATGAACGCAGGAGAGGTGTCTGTGTCGCCTGCCAGTTCGTGCAGTCAGGTGTGGTTCGCGGCTCGGCAGGCCGCCGTCCAGCGAAGGAAGGGGTGACCGCGGTGGGAAGCGCGGCACGCTCGGCAGCGCGGAGGCAGCCAGGGCCGGAAGGCCAGGGCGGACGGGTGCAGGCTTCGCGGGATCCCGGGTCTGCGGATCCCGCTAGCCCGCGGGCCGACCGGACGGTCACGCTCGTGGACGCGAACGGGGCGGCCCCCGCACAGGAGGCTCCGGCTGCGCCGGAGCGTGGCGACGCCGCCACATCCCGGCGGCGCAAAAAGAACTCTGGTGGTCGAGGCGAGGCGCGGAAGGCCGGCGGCCGGTCCGGCAACGGCTCGGCACCAGGCGGTCAGGGGGGTTCAGGCATAGTGAGCGAGAATCCGGACCTGGCCTCGACGGGTAAGGACGCGGTTAGCCTGGCGGAGGTGACAGACCTGACGGAGGTGGCAGACCTGGCGGACGTCGCGGATCTAGACGCCGATGTTGATCCCGGTGATGTCGATCTGGCCGAGGACGTCCTCGACACGGCCGAGCTCGAAGACCTGGAAGTGGACCTCGAGGTCGAGGTTGACGTGGTCGAGGCGGACGAGGACGTAGCCGAGGACGTGGCCGACGAGGAGCTCGACGACTCGCCCGCCGCCGACGGCCCCGCCGCCGACGGCCCTGCCGCTGGCACGGCGGGCAGCGTCCCGGATGCCGCGGCCGCGGTGGTGGCCGACCCGGGCGCCAAGCCCGCGGGTGCGGGTCCCGAGGAAGAGGCGTTCGTCTACGGGGACGACGACGATGACCTGCCGGCCGCCCAGGTGGCGTCGGCGGGTGCGACCGCGGACCCCGTCAAGGACTACCTGAAGCAGATCGGCAAGGTGCCGCTGCTCAACGCCGAGCAGGAAGTCGAGCTGGCCAAGCGCATCGAGGCCGGGCTGTTCGCCGAGGAGAAGCTCGCCGAGGGCATGGACGGCCTCGAGCCGGCCGCCCGGCTGGACATGGAGTGGATCGCCGAGGACGGCCGCCGGGCCAAGAATCATCTGCTCGAGGCCAACCTTCGTCTCGTCGTGTCGCTGGCCAAGCGGTACACCGGCCGCGGCATGCTGTTCCTGGACCTGATCCAGGAGGGCAACCTCGGCCTGATCCGTGCGGTCGAGAAGTTCGACTACACCAAGGGCTACAAGTTCTCCACGTACGCCACCTGGTGGATCAGGCAGGCCATCACCCGGGCCATGGCCGACCAGGCCCGCACCATCCGCATCCCGGTGCACATGGTCGAGGTCATCAACAAGCTGGCCCGGGTCCAGCGGCAGATGCTGCAGGACCTCGGCCGCGAGCCCACTCCCGAGGAGCTGGCCGCCGAGCTCGACATGACCCCCGAGAAGGTCATCGAGGTGCAGAAGTACGGCCGGGAGCCGATCTCGCTGCACACCCCGCTCGGCGAGGACGGCGACAGCGAGTTCGGCGACCTGATCGAGGACTCCGAGGCGATCCAGCCCGGTGAGGCGGTCAGCTTCACCCTGCTCCAGGAGCAGCTGCACTCGGTGCTGGACACCCTGTCCGAGCGCGAGGCCGGGGTGGTCTCCATGCGGTTCGGCCTGACCGATGGCCAGCCCAAGACCCTGGACGAGATCGGCAAGGTCTACGGCGTGACGCGCGAGCGCATCCGGCAGATCGAGTCGAAGACCATGTCCAAGCTGCGCCACCCGTCACGGTCCCAGGTCCTGCGCGACTACCTCGACTGAAATATCCACTAACGAACGGCGGGCGCCGGCCAGGTTATCCTGGCCGGCGCCCGCCGTTCGTTAGGTAAGTTCACGTGCTTGAAGGGTGGTGGCAAGATCAGCGGGAATCCAGCCGGCGGGCCCAGACGCGACCCGGCTACGCTGCCGGTGCCGACGTCAGGCTGGGCAGTGCGTGCGGCCCGCGGGCGGGGACTAGGCCCTCGGGTCGCGACCCTGACTACCCCTCGCGCTGTGTCCCGCCTCCCGATGACAGCCGTTCCGTCTCATCCTGAATCTCGGCACCCAGCTTCGCTAGTGCCTCCAGGTGCTGCCGGCTGTGATGGGCGCAGAACAGTAGCTCCCCAGAATCGGGGAGCACAACGCGTACGTAAGCCTGGGCACCACACCGGTCGCACAGGTCCGTCGCATTCAGGGGCCTGCTTGGTGCGAGAGCTCCGGTCATGTCGCCTCCCTCGCGTCGTGCCACCGGTCGTCTGCCGGCGGGCTCTGCCCTACGTGCTACTCAACACTCTGCCAGGCCCATGCCTTCCCGTGTGAGCGCGACGTACGCCTAAAGCGAACGCCGGCCGTGGGAGGATGGCAGCTGTCCTCGCCGTTCCACTGTAGCGGGGGCGCATTGTCCCAGGTAGTCGGCTATGTCTGCGGCGTGGCTTCCCCGGGTAGTCAGACCGGGCGGCTAGTCTGCCGGAGTCCCCCCGATTCGCGCCGCCCGCCGCCCTGACCGAGGAGAACCACGTGACCGCCGTCCGCGCCGATACCGACGGCCCCGTTCAGCGGGGCTCTGCTGGGCGCGGCCCGGGAACCGGACGCGCCGGAGCCGGCCGCACGGGCCGGGCCGCGGCCCCGCTGGCGTCCCTCCCCGCCGGGGACGCCTACACCGCCCGTCACCTGTCGGTCCTCGAAGGGCTCGAGGCGGTCCGCAAGCGGCCCGGCATGTACATCGGCTCCACCGATGAACGGGGCCTGATGCACTGCCTGTGGGAGATCTTCGACAACTCCGTGGACGAGGCCCTGGGCGGCCACTGCACCTCCATCGATGTCGTACTACATCCGGATATGTCCGCCGAGGTCCGGGACAACGGCCGGGGCATCCCGGTGGACGTGGAGCCCAAGTCCGGGCTGACTGGTATCGAGCTGGTGATGACCCGGCTGCACGCGGGCGGCAAGTTCGGCGGTGGATCCTACACCGCCTCCGGCGGCCTGCACGGTGTCGGCGCCTCCGTGGTGAACGCGCTGTCGGCCCGGCTGGACGTCCAGGTCGACCGGGAGGGGCACGAGTGGGCCGTCTCCTTCCGCCGCGGCGTGCCCGGCGAGTTCGCCGACGAGGGCCCCCGGGCGGCCTTCTCCCGCGGCGCGGGGCTGCGTAAGACCCGCAAGGTGGCCCGGAAGGTGACCGGAACCAGAATCAGGTTCTGGCCGGACCGCCAGGTGTTCACGAAGGATGCGGACTGGGACTTCGGGGCGCTCGTGGACCGGGCCCGGCAGACCGCGTACCTCGTCCCCGGCCTGGCGATCCGGGTCCGGGACGAGCGGCCGGCGATGGGCCAGCGGTCTGGCCCCTCCGCCGACGACGGAGCCGGGAGCCTGGGGGACGGGCGCGGATCAGGTTCCGTTGCGGAAAAAGAAGCGGAGTTCCGGTTCGACGGCGGAATCAGCGAGTTCTGCGCATACCTGTCGCCGGGGGAGCCGCTGACCGACGTGCTGCGGCTGACCGGCGCCGGCCGGTTCAGCGAGACGGTGCCGGTGCTCGACGAGCAGGGGCACATGACCCCCACGGATGTGGACCGGGAACTGCAGGTCGACGTGGCCCTGCAGTGGAGTACCGGGTACGAGACCGTGACCAGGTCGTTCGTCAACGTCATCGCCACTCCCAAGGGCGGGACGCATGTCACCGGGTTCGAGCGGGCCCTGGTCAAGACGCTGAACACCCAGCTGCGCGCGGCGCGGCTGCTGAAGAACGGCGACGAGCCGGTCACCAAGGACGACACGCTGGAAGGGCTCACCGCGGTGATCGGGGTGCGGCTGCCCGAGCCGCAGTTCGAGGGCCAGACCAAGGAGGTGCTCGGCACCCCGGCCGCGTCCCGGATCGTGTCCGACGTGGTGGCGGCCGAGCTCGGGGCCGTCTTCGAGGCCCGCACCCGGGCGGGCAAGCAGCAGGCCCGGGCGGTGCTGGAGAAGGTGGCGTCGGCCGCGAAGGCGAGGATCGCGGCCCGGGAGCACCGGGACAACCAGCGCCGCAAGTCTGCGCTGGCCACCTCGGCGCTGCCCGCCAAGCTGGTGGACTGCCGCAGCACCGACGACCGCAGCGAGCTGTTCATCGTCGAGGGTGACTCCGCGCTCGGCACCGCGAAGCTGGCCCGGAACTCCGAGTTCCAGGCGCTGCTGCCGATCCGGGGCAAGATCCTCAACGTGCAGAAGGCGTCACTCGCCGACATGCTCAAGAACGCAGAGTGCGCGGCCATCATCCAGGTCATCGGGGCCGGCTCCGGTGCCTCCTTTGACCTGGACGCGGCCCGCTACCAGCGGGTCATCTTCATGTCCGACGCCGACGTGGACGGCGCGCACATCCGCACCCTGCTGCTCACGTTGTTCCACCGCTACCTGCGGCCGATGCTGGATGCCGGACGGGTCTTCGCCGCGGTGCCGCCGCTGCACCGGATCGAGCTGTCGAACCCGCGCAAGGGGCAGGCGAAGTACAGCTACACCTACTCCGACAGTGAGCTGCACCGCCGGCTGCTCGAGCTGGAGCGGCGGGGGCAGCGCTGGAAGGAGCCCATCCAGCGGTACAAGGGCCTGGGCGAGATGGACGCCGGGCAGCTGGCGGAGACCACCATGGACCCGCGGCACCGCACGCTGCGCCGGATGCGGATCGAGGACGCGGCCGCCGCGGGCGGGATGTTCGACCTGCTCATGGGCAGCGAGGTCGGGCCCCGCCGGGAATTCATCGTCGGCGGCGCCGCCGAGCTGGACCTGTCCCGCATCGACGCCTGACAGCGGTGCCGGGCACCCCGCACCGAGCACCCTGCACCCCCGGCACCCCGGCGGGCCGGCACCCCGGCGGCTGGCAGCACCGGCGGGCCGGCGCACCCCGGCGGGCCGCCTGCCGGCACCGGCGGGCCGGCACGCCCGGCGGGCCGGGCACCCCGGCGGCCGGACCTGGCGCACCGGCGTCCATAGCGGTCACTCTAATTACTCTTCGTTAAGAGTACGATACTTAAAGTGACGAGACAGATCCTCATGGCAGAGTTCCTCCGCGCCCAGGCCGCGTGGCGGCTCGCCCGCGCCGGCACTGATCCGGTTCGCGCCGCGAGATGCGCCGCGGCGCTGCTGGACGCCGCGGCGTTCGTGGTCACATTAGCCGGGGACGACGCGGGCCTGGCCGCCCTGGCCCGGGCCGGATGCTTCAGCGGCGAGGTCTTCGACCCCGGGGCGCGTGGCCTGCAGATCGCGCGCTGGTGGCAGTTCGGTGATCCGCCCTACGCCGGCCCGCGCGACCTGCTGGCCGCGCTGGCCGCCGCGGCCGGCCGCCCGGTTGCCCGGTCGGGCCCGGCCGCCCCGTAGCGTCGCCCCCCGGCCCCTGGTGATTATGTGTTCGGATTACCTCCCAGATCTGGGGGGTAATCCGAACACTTGACGATTGCCCACCCCGCCGGGGCTGGTGCGCCTAGCTCGGCGCGGCGATCCCGCCCACGGCGGCCAGTCCCTGGCGGATACGCTCCCCGGAGCCGTCCCGGCGGCCGTCCGCGTCAGGCAGGTAGACAGGGACGCCCGCGTCGGTCGCGGCCCGGGCCGGACCCGGCCCGGCCCAGGCGAGCACCAGGGTGTCCTCGCCCTTGAGGAACCGGTGGCAGCGGACGCCGCCGGTGGCGCGCCCCTTGGCCGGGTACTCCTGATACGGGGTCACCTTAACCGTGGCGGCGGCGGTCCCGGGCAGCGCGTGGCTGCTCCCGGCCACGGTTACCACGACCGCGTCCTCGGCCGTGCCGGTCCCAGGGCCGGTCCCAGGGCCGGTCCCAGGGCCGGTCCCGCGGCCGGCCGCGCTGTCCGGCACCGCGCCGAACCAGGTCACCGCGGCCCCGGCGGCGAGCCGGATCCCGGCCATCCCGCCGGCCGCCCGGCCCTGCGGGCGGACCGCCGCGGCCCGGAACCGGAGCAGCTGGGCGTCGCTGGTGATGAACACCAGGTCCGTGTCCTCGCCGTCCAGCTGGACCGCGCCGACCACCCGGTCGCCGTCCTTCAGCGAGATGACCTCGAAGTCGGTGGCGTTCGCCGGGTAGTCAGGGGCGACCCGCTTGACCACGCCGGTGGCGGTGCCCAGCGCGAGCCCGCCCGGCGTCCCGTCCGGCGCCGCCAGCCCCACCACGGTCTCGCCCGCCCCGAGCGAGACGAACTCGGCGATCGGTGCCCCGCCGGCCAGCGAGGGGGAGTGGGCGCCGGGCGGCAGGGCGGGGATCTCCAGCACGCCGACCCGGATCAGCCGGCCCGTGCGAGGTGACCATGGCCGTGGTCCCGCGCGCGGTGGCCGCCGCGGTGGCGGTGATCACGTCGTGCGCCGCGCGCGGCCCGGCGGCGGCTGCGCGCGGCCCGCCGCCGTCCTGCGCCGCCGCGTCCAGCGTCCCCTCGGCCGGCTCACCGGGCTGGGTCGCGATCCGGGCGATGAGCCCGGCGGACGACAGCAGGATCAGGCACGGATCGTCGGCCACCTCGAGCGGGACCGCCGCCGTGCGGGCCTTGCCGCTGCCTTCCAGCAGCACGGTGCGCCGCGGGCTGGCGAACCGCTGGGCGACCTCAGCGAGCTCGCCGGAGACCAGCTCGCGGAGCCTGGCTTCGGACTCCAGGATCGCGGTCAGCTCGGCGATCTCCCGCTGCAGCGTCTCCCGCTCGCGCTCCAGCTCCAGCCGGTCGTAACGGGTCAGCCGGCGCAACGGCGTGTCCAGGATGTACTGCGCCTGGATCTCGGACAGGTCGAAGACCGACATGAGCCGCTCCTTGGCCTGCGCGGAGTCGTCGCTGGCCCGGATGACCTGGATGACCTCGTCGATGTTGAGCAGCGCGACGAGCAGCCCGTCCACTAGGTGCAGCCGGTCCGCGCGCTTGCGGCGGCGGAACTCGCTGCGCCGGCGAATCACCTCGAGCCGGTGATCGACGTAGATGCTCAGCAGCTCGCGCAGGCCGAGGACCCGTGGCTGGCCGTCCACCAGCGCGACGTTGTTGATGCCGAACGTCTCTTCCATCGGTGTGAGCCGGTACAGCTCATCGAGGAGGGCCTCGGCGTGGAACCCGCCCCGGACCTCGATGACCAGGTGCAGCCCGCGGTGCCGGTCGGTCAGGTCCTTCAGGTCGGAGATCCCGGCCAGCTTCTTAGCCTGGACCAGGTCCTTGATCCGGGCGATCACCTTCTCCGGCCCGACCCCGTAGGGCAGCTCGGTGACCACGATGCCGTCCTTGCGCGGCGTGAGCTTCTCGACCCGGGCGGTGGCCCGGGTCCGGAAGATCCCCCGCCCGCTCTCGTACGCCTCCCTGATCCCGTCCAGGCCGACGATCTTGCCGCCGGTCGGCAGGTCAGGGCCGGGCACGAACCGCATTAGCTCGTCCAGGCTGGCCTCGGGGTTGGCGATGAGGTGGCGGGCTGCGGCGATCACCTCGCCGAGGTTGTGCGGGGCCATGTTCGTGGCCATGCCGACAGCGATCCCGGCGGTGCCGTTGACCAGCAGGTTCGGCAGGCCTGCGGGCAGCACCTCAGGTTGCGTCTCGCTGCCGTCGTAGTTCGGCTGGAAGTCGACGGTGTCCTCGTCGATCGAGGCCACCATTTCCATGGCCGCCGCGGTCAGCCGGGCCTCGGTGTACCGCATCGCCGCCGGGGCGTCGTCCCCGCCGGGCGAGCCGAAGTTGCCGTGCCCGTCGACCAGCGGCAGCCGCATCGCCCACGGCTGGGACATCCGGACCAGCGCGTCGTAGATCGCGCTGTCGCCGTGCGGGTGCAGCCGGCCCATGACCTCGCCCACCACCCGGGCGCACTTGACGTGGGGGCGGTCGGGCCGCAGCCCCATCTCGTTCATCTGGTACAGGATCCGGCGCTGGACCGGCTTCAGCCCGTCCCGGGCGTCCGGCAGGGCCCGCTGGTAGATGACGGAGTAGGCGTACTCAAGGAAGCTGCCCCGCATCTCCTCGGCAACATCGATATCGACGATGTTTTCCTCGAAGTCCTCGGGGGGCGGGGGTGTCGCGGTGCGTCGTGCCATGCCCGCCATTGTGCCGCCTGGCGGCGACAGACATGCCCAACGCGGCGGGTGTGGCGTGCACACCATGATCGTCCGCAGGGCGGGCGGCGCGCCGGCCGGCATCCCGCCACCGACCCGGCTATCGTCCGCTAACGGTCGTGCCGCGACGATCGGGGCAGCCGGGGCGGCATCCTTGACGGAGCGCAACGTAGGAATCCAGGGCCAAGTGGGAACATTAGCTGTCATGCACCTGAGGGGACGGGTCATCGTGCTGGCCGCCGGGACCGCGCTGGCCGGCGGCATCACGGCGTGCGCGCCCACGGTCGCGGCCCAGGTCCCGCCCGCCCCCGCGGCGACGGCCGCGACCCGGACGGCGGCCCCGGCTGCCCCGTCCCACCCGGCACCCAGCCCGGCGATCGCGGTGAGCGGCGCGCCGAGCGGGGTGAAGGCCAAGGGCGCGGTGCTGGCCGACGCGGCCACCGGCCAGGTGCTGTGGGGCCGCGCGGTGGACACGCAGCGGCCGATGGCGAGCGTGACCAAGGTGATGACGGCCCTGCTGGTCATGCAGAGCGGCCACCTGGACCGGGAGATCCGGGTGCCGAAGGCGGCGGTCACCTACGCCTGGAAGTACGGGGGAGAAACCGCCGCGCTGCGCCCGGGAGACGTGCTCACGGCGCGGGAGTTGCTGGAGGCCCTGCTGCTCCCCTCGGGTGCGGATGCGGCGTACACCCTCGCGAACGCCTACGGGCCCGGCCTGACGACCTTCGTCGGGCGGATGAACGCGACCGCGGCCCAGCTGGGCATGAGGCGCACCCATTTCACCTCACCGGACGGCCTGCCCTACCCCACCGAGACCTCGACCTACTCCACGCCGTCCGACCTGCTCAGGCTGGGGCTCGCGGCCATGCGATACCGGGCCTTCCGGTCGATCGTGGACCGGTCCTTCTATCACCTGGTCAAGGGGCGCGGTCATCACGGCTACTGGTGGGACAACACCGACGATCTGATCGGCTCGTACCGGGGCGCGATCGGGATCAAGGACGGCTACACCGATGATGCCGGGCACTGCCTGCTCTTCGAGGCGGTCAGGAACGGCCGGGCGCTGATCGGGGTGGTGCTGCATAGCCCCGCCACCGGCCCGGCGGCCGGCGCGCAGGCGGCCGCGCGGATGCTGGACTGGGGCTTCCGGCTCCCTGGCGCGGACTGAGCCCGCTACGTGCCTGAATGACTAGGTGACGGAGAAGCCGCCGTCCACGAAGAGGAGCTGCCCAGTCACGTAGCTGCTGGCCCGGCTGGCCAGGAACACGGTCACGCCCTCGAAGTCGGCGGCCTCGCCATTGCGGCCGATCATGGTGCGGGCGGCCAGGGCCGCGGAGCGTACCGGGTCACTGGCCACGGCCTCGGTAAGCGGGGTGGCCACGAACCCGGGCGTGACCGTGTTGCAGCACACGCCGCGACTGGCCCAGGCCTCGGACTGGGACCGGGTCAGCCCGGTCAGCCCGGCCTTGGACGCCCCGTACCCGCCGCTATTGCCGAAGGCCCGGAGTGCTTGCTGGGAGGCGACGTTGATGATCCGGCCCCAGCCGCGCCGGGCCATCGCCGGCCCGAAGCGCTGGCCGAGCACGAACGGGGCGGTGAGGTTGACCGTCATGATCTCGCCCCACTGCTCCAGTGTCTGCTCGCCGAGAGGCGGCCGCGGGTTCGTCCCGGCCGCGTTCACCAGGATGTCTGGTTCTCCGTACACCGCAACGGACTCCTCGGCCGCCCGCTGGGCCGCGGCCGGATCGGCGAGATCCGCCTGGACCCAGGCGGCTATCCCGCCGGCGGACCGGATGGCCGCGGCGCCCTGGCCGAGGCCTTCTTCGCGTCGGGCCAGGAGCACGACCCGGGCTCCGGCCAGGGCGAGAGCACGGGCCATAGCGTGGCCGATGCCGGAACTGCCCCCGGTGACCAGGGCGACCCGGCCGTCCAGGGAGAAAAGGCCGTCCAGGAACCGCGGCCCGCGCGTGCCGGGCTCATGGGGCTCAGCGCCGGGCGCCGGCGGATCAGAGAGCGGGCCGGGCACCGACCATGCCAAGCGCGTTCGCGGCCAGGCGGCAGCCGCTGCCCAGCGCCTCGAGCGGCGGCTTCTTGTCCAGCCACGCGGGCAGGAAACCGGCGCAGAAGGCGTCGCCGGCCCCCGTGCCATCCACGAACGTCTCAACGGGCAGGGCGAGGGACCGGACCGGGTCGGGGCGGCCGTTGGCGTAAAGCGCCCCATCGGCACCGAGTTTCACGACGACTTCCGGGTACCAGGCGGTCAGCACGTGCGCGGCGGACTCGGGATCTTCCCGGCCGGTGAGCACCGTGGCCTGATCCGCGTTGACGATCAGCAGGGTGACCCCGTTGGTCATCTCGAGGAACGGCTCGGCTCCGACCCGCTCCAGTGGCGAGGCCGAGGCGCCGTCCACCGAAATCGTCATTCCGGCCCGGCCCGCGTGGGCGAACGCGGCCAGCGCGGCGCCGCGGGACCCCTCGTTCAGCAGCGTGTAGCCCGACATGTGCAGGTGGGCACCGGGCGCGAACAGGTCCTTGGGCAGGTCGTCGGGGTGCAGCGCGGCGTTCGCGCCCGGATCCGACATCATCGTGTGGTCGCCCTTGTGGGTGACCATGACCACGCAGGTCCCGGTGGGGCGGTCCGGGTCCATGACCAGCCGGGCGTCCACGCCGTAGCCCATCAGTTCCATGTCCCGGTTGCGGCCGGCGATATCTGCGCCGCGGCGGCCGACGAAGGCTACTTCGCTGCCGTCCGCGGCCAGCCAGGCCGCGATGTTCGCGCCCGACCCGCCACCGTGCATACTGACAGTGGCCGGTGTGTCACTGCCCTTTGCCAGTGGAAGGGCCGCGTGAGCGACCGTGTCGGTCATGAGGTCACCAACGACGACAACGCGCGCCATGTCGTCACCACCTTGCTCCCGGGGCTGAGCCAGGGGGACACGTGCCGCGGCGCCCGGCTCAGGGCTGCCCATAGAACCTAACAGTTTCCCGGCCGCCTCTGCTGCCGTTCCGCAGGGTGGATGCATGCGCCACCCATCCCCCTTCTCGGATAGGACACCACAAATCGTGGTTCCGGGGCAATGAGTGGCTGATCCTCATGTTTTCTGAGGGCCGGCGTGACCGTTCCGGTCTGGGAGCACGGGGGGCTGCGCGGCGGCTGAGGCGGGTGGGCTACTGTCGCTTACCGCGCACTGAGGAGGCGGAAAGACATGGCCTGGACCTGGCAGTTCGAGACGGCGGACGGGACCCCGGTACCGTCGCGGGGCGTGCCGAGGGAAACGTTCGCCAGCCAGGGCGACGCCGAGAGCTGGCTCGGCGAGAACTGGCGAGACCTGCTGGCCGGCGGCGTGGACCAGGTCAGCCTGCTCGAGGAGGGCCGGGTCGAGTACGGCCCGATGAGCCTGCGCGCTGAGTAGTCCGGGCGGACGCCCCCTACCCGCCGCTCGCCGTGGGCCGGAAGGACGCCCCCTGGCCCCGCTCGCCGTGGTCCAGGAGAACGCCCCCTGGCCCCGCTCCGGGGTGGGTTTCCTGCGGCCTGCGTGGCTGGTGTGACTCATGGGCCCCCGGCCGTCGCCTGCCCTCCTCGTGATCAGTTGATCACGAGACCCGGTGGGCCGTGATCATTGGGGGGATCACGGCCGCCAGCCCCCAGTAATTCCATGATGACGGCCCCGCCAGTCACACCAGCCTCCCGAGCTACGTCCTATTACTACGAACGGCGGGACCGCCTTCCCCATGATCAACAATGCGACAGAGCGTCCCCCGGAGTGTTACGGCCGGTGCTCGGGGCTCTGGGTGAGCGCCGGGTCACGCCGGACCGCGTCGCCCAGCGTCTCGTCGATACGCCGGAGCACCTCGGGGTCGAGCCGGATGCCGGAGGCCTTGACGTTCTCCCGGACCTGCTCGGGCCGCGTCGCGCCGATGATCGCTGCTGACACGTTGGAGTTCTGCAGCACCCAGGCCACCGCCAGCTGGGCCGGGGTCAGGCGGGCCTCCTGGGCGATCGGGGCCAGGGCGGCCACCCGGCGGAGCAGTTCTTCGTTCAGGAAGCGCTGGATGAATCCGGACCCGGTCGGGTCGGATGCCCGAGACTCGGGCGGGATGGGCTCCCCCGGGCGATACTTGCCGGTCAGCACGCCCTGCGCGATGGGGGAGAAGACGATCTGGCCGATCCCCTCCTTCTCGCACAGAGGGATCACGTCGGACTCGATTACCCGCCAGATCATGTTGTACTGCGGCTGGTTGGACACGATCCGGTCGAAGCCCATCTCATCGGCGATCCGCAGGGCGGCGGTGATCTCTTCCGCGCGCCACTCGGACACGCCCACGTACAGCACCTTGCCCTGGCGGACCAGGTCCTCGAAGGCGCGCAGGGTCTCCGCCAGGGGGGTCTCGTGGTCGTAGCGGTGCGCCTGGTAAAGGTCCAGGTAGTCGGTCTGGAGCCGGCGCAGCGAGCCGTGCACCGACTCCAGGATGTGCTTGCGGGACAGGCCCCGGTCGTTAGGCCCGGAGCCGGTCGGCCAGTAAACCTTGGTGCAGATCTCGAGGGACTCGCGGCGGACCCCGTGCAGCGCACGGCCGAGGACCTCCTCGGCCTGGGTCCCGGCGTAGACGTCGGCCGTGTCGAACGTGGTGATGCCCTCGTCCAGGGCCGCCGCGACACACGCTCGCGCAGCGTCTTCCTCGACCTGGGAACCGTGCGTAATCCAGTTCCCGTAGGCGATCTCACTCACTTTGAGGCCGCTGTGGCCCAGGTGGCGATGTTCCATAACGCACGACATTAGGACAATGGCGCGGCGCGCCCGCGCGGAGGGGCCGGCGAGCGCGGCGGGGCAGCAATGCCGAGGGGCCGGCCGGCCAGGAATGCCGAGGGGCCTGGCCGCCAGGAATACGGTCAGACCGTGGCGCCCGGCTTGACTCTCGGCTTGGGGAAGCGGAGCTGGCGGATCTGCAGCGCCCGCATGGCCGCGTACATCTTGACCCCCCGGGTGCTCTCCCCGGGGAAGCGCTCATTGGCCAGCGTCGTGATCCGGCGGCCCACGAAATACCCCTCCACGATCATGATCAGCACCATCACGACGAGGAGCAGGGGCAGCACCGTCTGTATCACCGGGCTGTGCAGGAACAGCAGGAACAGCAGCACGACGAGGCCATACATGTAGAACTCGCTGAGCCGCCGCTTCGAGTCCACGAGGTCGCGGGCCAGCGCCCGGACCGGCCCCTTGTCCTTGGCGGGCAGCGCCCATTCCTCACCGCGCCGCATGGCCTCCGTCTTGCGGGCCCGCGCTGAGCGGTCCCTGGTCCGCGACTGGCGCAGCGCCTCTTTCCGGTCACCGGGGGCGTTGTACCGGCGGCGGCGTTCCGCCTCGCTGCGCTTGGGGGTTGGCCCGCCCTTGCCCACGGTCATCGAGGCGCGGTCGGCCTGATCGGTCGCTGAATTGCCCGGGGTGCCTTCGGCCGGGGCATCCTGGGCGGCCGTGCTACGTCGTCTGAACACGGCCTCAGCCTACCGGGACGAAGGCCGCGGATCACCAGAGCACGAGCCTTCCCGCCGTGATGGCTGCGCCGAGTTTGACCGCGTAGGCTGTGTGCCACCAGCCTGTGGGCGGCGGCCACAGCACGGGGGGTGCCGGCGCAGCACGCCGCAGGTGGCTGGCCGCAGCGCTAAACGATGAGGGGATGGTCGCGCCGATGAGCGTGGTGAAGCGGGTATCGATGATCTTCAAGGCCAAGGCCAACAAGGCCCTGGACAAAATGGAAGATCCGCGCGAGACCCTGGACTACTCCTACCAGCGCCAGCTGGAGATGCTGACCCAGGTCCGGCGGGGCGTTGCCGACGTGGCCACGTCGCGTAAGCGCGTCGAGCTCCAGATGAACTCGCTGCAGCAGCAGCAGAACAAGCTGGACGGCCAGGCCCGTCAGGCGCTGGGCAGCGGGCGCGAGGACCTGGCCCGGGAGGCACTGACGCGCAAGTCGGCGCTGCAGACCCAGATCAGCGACCTGCAGACGCAGTACCAGTCGCTGCAGGCTGACGAGGAAAAGCTGACTGCCGCGTCCCAGCGGCTGCAGTCCAAGGTGGAGGCCTTCCGCACGCAGAAGGAGACCATCAAGGCTACCTACACCGCCGCCGAGGCCCAGACCAGGATCGGCGAGGCCGTGTCCGGCATCTCCGAGGAGATGGGCGACGTGGGCATGGCGGTGCAGCGGGCCCAGGACAAGACGGCCCAGATGCAGGCCCGGGCCGGCGCCATCGACGAGCTGATGGCCTCCGGTGCCCTGGACGACGTGACCGCCCAGCCGAACGATGACATCCAGCGCGAGCTCGACCAGATGGGCGGGGGCCACGACGTGGACCGGGAGCTGGAGCGGCTCAAGGGCGAGCTGGGCCAGGGCGAGGCACCCCGGGAAATCGAGGGCTCGGCGTCTGGGCCGGCCGGGAATGGCCAGTCGGCGGCGCCCGCGGACCAACCCCAGGCCGGGGATGGGTCATGATCATCCGGATCCTCGGCGAGGGCCAGCTCGCCGTGGACGACAGCCTGGCGGGCAAGCTGAACGAGCTGGACGCCCGGCTTGAGGCGGCGGTGAGCGCCGATGACGAGGCCGCCTTCCGCCCGGTTCTGGCCGAGATGCTGGAGCGGGTCCGGTTCGCGGGAACACCGGTTCCGGCGGATTCGTTGGAACCGTCGGACGTGATCCTGCCGTACTCCGACGCCAGCATGGACGATGTGCGTGGCCTGCTCTCGGAGGATGGCCTCATCCCGGGCTGAGGGAGCCGATCCCGGGCTGAGGGCCATCTGCCGTCAGCTGGCCGGGGCTCACCCTGCTTTCAGGGTTGACTCAGCAAACTTTCAGCTGGCCGGTGCACACTGAAGGGTGGGCGTCCCTGGGGGAGGATGATCAGGTTGCTGGCCAGGCCGGAAGACCTACTTGCGACCGCTTCGCCGGCCGGGCCGGACCCGGCGAGGCGCCGCGGCGCATGGCGGGAATTCCGCTCAGCCTTGGCCTGATAATAAAACTGGATGGCTTCGAGAGCGAAGCCGGTTAAAGCTCAGCTGGCCGGGCCAGCTGACAGAACGGAGGCGGCGCGGTGGCGAAGACTCGCTATGCGCCTGACAGGGGACTCACGGCGCGGATGACCCTGACGATGTTTCTCCTCGGACTCGTTTTCGTCGCCTTCGTCGTTGTTCTCGTGCTGATACTCGGCGCGACCCACCGGGTCAGCAGCGGCGGCATCGTGTTCTTTGCCGTCCTGCTGGGCGTGGGCCTGGCGGTCGGGTCCCTCTTTTACTCCGACAAGATCGCGCTGAGCACCGCTAAGGCGCAGGTGGTCACCCCGCAGGACGGCGAGCAGGCGGCCCGGGTGCACGCCATCGTGGACCGGCTGTGCGCGCTGGCCAACATGCCCAAGCCGCGGGTCGCCCTCGCGCCCACCAAAATGCCGAACGCTTTCGCCACCGGGCGCAACAGCAAGACGGCGGTCCTGGTGGTGACCACCGGGCTGCTGTACAGCACCCTGGATGACCGCGAGCTCGAAGCGGTGCTGGCCCACGAGCTGTCCCACATCGCCCACAAGGACGTGGTGGTGATGACGATCGCCTCGTTCATCGGCATCATCGCGGCCCTCCTGGTCCGGTTCGCGTTCTACTCCGAACTGTTCGGCGGCGGTGGCCGCGGCCGCGGCGGCAACAACAACAACGGCGGCGCCATCCCGATTGTGCTGATCGTCCTGGTCGTCGGCGTGGTCACCTACGCGATCAGCTTCCTGCTGATCCGGCTGCTGTCCCGGTACCGTGAGCTGGCCGCAGACCGCTCGGCCGCGCTGCTGACCGGCCAGCCGTCCGCACTGGCCAGCGCGCTGCAGAAGGTCAGCGGGTCGATGAACGCTATCCCGACCAAGGACCTGCGCACTCAGGAGCCGCTGAACGCGTTCTACTTCATCCCGGCGTTCAAGGCCAATGGCAAGGAGTTCAGCCTGAACAGCCTGTTCTCCACGCATCCGTCGCTGGAGCGCCGGCTGCGCCAGCTGTCGGAGATCTCCGAGCAGCTGAGCAGGTAACGCGGTGGGCTTCCTGGACACGATCCTGGGCCGGACCAAGCCGGCCCAGCCGAACCTGGACGAGCTGTTCTCCCTGCCCACCGCGGCGATCACGCTGGAGGCGGGGATGAACCTGAAGCCGACCGGCACCGGCTCCGTCTGCTTCCGGGCCGCCGAGGGCAAGGCGTTCGGGGACATCGAGAAGGACGTGCGGGAGCTGCTGGC
The DNA here is from genome assembly GCA_963711485.1 of uncultured Actinomycetes bacterium. Taxonomy (GTDB): domain Bacteria; phylum Actinomycetota; class Actinomycetes; order Streptosporangiales; family Streptosporangiaceae; genus RYN-230. Next base: position 36,929 of record CAVQEM010000039.1, on the reverse strand, counting down.
CATGGGCTCGGACACAGCGCCCGTCGAGGTCACCACCGACTCCTACGGGTACACCTGGCTGACCTCCCAGCACGCCCCGGAAGACTTCGAGGCGCTGGTCACCGACCTGCACGCGGTCAACTCCTCGCTGGCGGACGGCGGATTCGGCCCGCAGCTGCTGTGCACGCTGGTCAGCTTCCGGGATGATTCGGGTGGCCGGCTGGGCATCGTCTACCTGTACAAGCGGGGCACGTTCTACCCGTTTGCCCCGAAGTCCGGGCAAGAGCGGGACAATGCGCTCGAGCTGCAGGTGCGCGGGTCGGTGGGCGCCGACCTGAAGATCGAGCCCGATCTCACCCGCTGGTTCGCGCTCTGGGGCGCTCCCGGCCTCTAGCCAGGCCGGGCCCGGGAGAACCCGGGACCGGCCCGCCCCACCCGGAATGACCGGGGAGCGCATATGGTTGGTGCAGGAGATAAGGCAGCGCCGCGGACGCGGCGGCAGTCCAACGCGGGAGCTAACACATATGACGGTCCAGAATGAGGCGACAACCACCGGTGTCATCCTGACCGACACCGCGGCAGCGAAGGTGGGCGCTCTCCTGGAGCAGGAAGGCCGCGATGACCTGCGGCTGCGCATCGCCGTCCAGCCGGGCGGCTGTTCCGGGCTGCGTTACCAGCTGTACTTCGACGAGCGTGAGATGGACGGTGACGTTGACGCCGAGTTCTCCGGCGTGCACGTGGTCACCGACAAGATGAGCGCGCCGTACCTGATGGGCGCGACCATCGATTTCGTGGACACGATCGAGAAGCAGGGCTTCACGATCGACAACCCGAACGCCAGCGGGTCCTGCGCCTGCGGCGACTCGTTCCATTAAGTCCGGGGGGCGACCCCCCTGGACCCCGGCGCATGACGGCTGTACAGGTCACCGGCACCGGTGAAGCGGTGGCCCAGGTCCAGCACACTTTCACAGGGCATGCTCAGCGACGGCCGGGAGGGTGACCTCCCGGCCGTCGCTGCTTCCGGCGGTCCCCGGCATCGCCTAGAGTGCGGCAGTGCGCATAGCCATCACCGGGTCCATCGCGACCGATCACCTGATGACCTTCCCCGGCCGTTTTGTCGAGCAGTTCATCCCCGAGAAGATGGACCGGGTCTCGCTGTCCTTCCTCGTCGATGCGCTGGAGATACGCCGTGGCGGGGTAGCCGCTAACATCGCGTTCGGCCTCGGCGTGCTCGGGCTCAGCCCGTTGCTAATCGGGGCGGTGGGCGAGGATTTCGCCCCGTACCGCACCTGGCTGGCCGGGCACGGGGTGGACTGCGGCGGCGTCCGCGAGTCCACCACCCAGCACACGGCGCGGTTCGTCTGCACCACCGACGCGGATGGCAACCAGATCGCCTCGTTCTACCCCGGGGCCATGAGCGAGGACGCCGACATCGAGCTGGCCCCCCTCGCCGAGCAGGCCGGCGGCCTGGACCTGGTCCTGATCGGCGCCAGCGACCCCGGCGCCATGCTCAGCCACACCCAGGAGTGCAAGGACCTGGGCATCCCGTTCGCGGCCGACCTGTCGCAGCAGCTGCCCCGGCTGGCCCCCGGCGACGTGCGGGCCCTGGTCGACGGCGCGGCCTACCTGTTCTGCAACGAGTACGAGGAAGCCCTCATCGAGCGCAAGAGCTCGTGGTCCGGACCGGAAATCCTGGCCAGGGTCGGCGTCCGGGTGACCACCCTCGGTCCCGCCGGCGCCAGGATCGAAGCCGCCGGCGCCGATCCGGTCTTCGTTGCGGCGGTTCCGGAGGTGCGGAAGGTTGACCCAACCGGGACCGGAGATGCGTTCCGGTCGGGTTTCCTGGCCGCGGTGGCCTGGGGCCTGCCGCTGGAGCGCGCCGCCCAGCTGGGCAACATGCTGGCGGTGCACGTGCTGGAGACGGTCGGCACGCAGGAGTACGAGCTGAAGCCCGGCGCGCTGGCCGAGCGCCTGGGAGCCGTGTACGGCGAGGCCGCCGCGGCGGACATCGCCGCGCACTACAGCTGAGCCGGCCGGCCTCGCCCGCCGCTCCTGCCGCTTCCTTCTTTCCGCAACGAACCCCGCCCGGTCCGCTGCCGTCGGCAACGCCAGAGGGGACGGCCCGGGTGCGGGCCGTCCCCTCCGTGATGCTGTCGCCGCCGGTTACGGCAGCGCGGGCGCATCCTGGATGTAGTCCCGGGGCGAGCCGACTCCGGTCGAGTCGTCGTAGCCCTTGACGGCGGGCAGCGCGTCGGCGCCCTCACCGTCGATCCCCAGGGTCCGCAGGTAGGTCAGCAGCGGGCCCTGCCTGGTGTACGGGTTGGTGTAGTTGTTGCGAACCTCGCCCAGGTAGCCCGGGCCGAGCGGGTGGTCGGTCACGTCGTTGTATGCCGCGTTCGACGACCCGTAGGCAAAGTGCGTATCCAGGTAGTAAATGGACGGGTTGGCGAACCCGAGCGGCCCACCTGCCGCCTGCTGGGCGTCCGCCTCGATGCCGGCGAACGTCGGGCAGGCCACGCTGGTGCCGCCGATCCGGCTGAGCGAGAAGGCGTAGGTCTTCCCGTTCGGCTGCAGGGTCGTCTCGCCGACCAGGATCCCGGTGCTCGGGTCGGCGAGCGCCGACACGTCCGGGACCACCCGCATGGGCGTGGTGCTGGTCGTGCCGCCGGGCAGCGACTCGGCCAGGCTGGCCGGGACCACGCCCGCCTGGTAGGAGGGCTGCGGGTACACGGTGCTCACGCCACCACCGCTGGAGCCGTCATACCCGGTCGCGTAGTCGCCCGGCGGGGTGAACTGCCACTTCTTGCCACCGTTCTTGAGGTGCACCAGCGGGTCGATGATCGTGCCCCACGAGGTTTCCCACTGGTAGCTGTTGGTCTTGCTGATGGCCAGGCTGGTGCCGCCGACCGAGGTGACCCACGGGCTCGATGTCGGGTAGTCCACCTGGTCCGCGGGGGAGATGGAGTCTTCGGTCGGGCCCTCGTAGCCGTTGTCGCCGGAGGAGAACATGAAGCCGATCCCCTCGAGCGCGCCGACCTGGAAGATCAGGTCGAACGTGGCGCTGATGGTGGAGTAGCTGGCCGGCTCGCCCCAGGAGTTGCTGACGATGCTGGCCAGGTCGCTGTTGACGATGGCCGCGTCCGCGTTGGCCAGGTCGGGGTCCTGGCAGCTGCCCGCGGCGACGTACCGCACGTTGGCGTCGGGTGCCAGGCCGTGCACGGACTCCACGTCGAGGGTCTCCTCGCCGTACCAGCCCGCCGCGTCACACTTGTTCGGCCCGGCCTGAGTGTACGGGCCGGCCTGGTACTGCTTGAACTGCCCGGCCGCGAACGGCTTGTCGCCGACTACGGTCGCGAACTGGTTGGCGTCCGCCTTGATCGTCGGCGACGCGTAGGCGTCCACGATCGCGACGGTCTGGCCCTTGCCGGTCTCCCCGGAGGCGGTCACCCCGTAGGCCCCGCGGACCTGGCGCGGCGTGTAGCCGCAGTTGGTCCAGGGCTGGTGCGTGCCGTAGGCCTTGGGCTTGTTGGTCGCGATCTTCGAGCCGTAGTAGGTCGAGCACGGCTTGGCCACCCAGTAATTCTGCGGTGGCGGCGGCAGGGCGGGCTTGATCACGCTCTTCGCGGTGTCCAGGCCGGACACCGCGAGGATCGAGCTGGCTACGGCCGAAGGCGCGGTGGCCGCCTGCTCCGGTGCCCGGGCGCTCTGGCCGCCAGGGCCGCGGTAGGTGCCGAACGTCACGCTGAACGCCTTGCTGGCGGCGGCCACGGACCCGCGAACCCCGATGTACGCGCCCGCCGGGTACTTGGCGTTGACGCTGGTCACGCTCAGCCCGGCCGAGGTGAGCCAGGACTTCACGGAGGCGATTTCCGAGGCGGACGGCGCGAACTCCTGGCGGACCGCTGAGGCGCTCATGAAGTGCCGGTAGCTCTTGCTGCCCGGGGTGGAGACGGCGGCGACGTCGCCGGCCAGCTCAGCCTGGTGGCTGGGGGCCAGGTACACGCGCGCGTTGACGGTACCGTTGGTGACGGCCTGGCTGCCGAGACGTTTCGCGGCGACCGCCCACTGCGGGTGGCTGTCGGCGATCGCCCTTCTCGGGGTGGCCGCCTGCGCGGCGGTGGCCGTGGCGAGACTGCCGAGCGTCAGGGCTCCTGCGGCAATCGCGGCTCCGACCACACGCAGGCGTGTGACTTGCGGCATGCACATTCCTTCCTTGACGGATGATCATGGCGCCTGATCACTGTGTCCTGGGTAACACTGTGTCCTGGGTAACACTGTGTCCTGGGTAACAGGGAGCGGTCGGAATAGACTGGTCCCCCTCTGGCCCCTTGCGCAAGAGAAATCGCACATCAGCCGGGTTCCGTTATCCAGTAGTGACTGCGTTGGGCGAGTTTCGCCGCTGGTTTTCCTGTGCGGCGGTGTGGCACGGGTGGCATCGCCGTAGCCGGCCGGGCCGACCGCGACTTAGAGCATTGTTGACGTAACTCTAAGTAGCTAAACGCGAGGCGCCCCCGGTGTCGCTCGCGAGAGGGCTCCGCCTGGTAGCCCGCTTGTTCACGATTGGGGTGGGTTTTGCGCCGCCGGCGGCGCAGAACCTACCCCGATCATGGCGGGGGCGCGGGCGGGCGGCGCGCTGGGGGCGTGCGGGGCACGGCAGCCCAGCCCGCGGGGATAGCGTGGCAGGGTGGCGACTCTTCTTCTCGCGGGCGTTCCCGCGCACGCGTATCAAGGGCCGCCCGCGCTCACGGCGGCCCGTGTCTTCAGTTCGTGGACCCTCGACGTGCCCGTGCTCCTGGCCGTGCTGGCGGCGGGCGGCCTGTACCTGGCCGGGATGCGCCGGGTCCGCCGGGCCGGCCACCGGTGGCCGGCGGCCCGCGCGGTCGCGTTCTATCTGGGCGGGCTCGGCGTCCTGGTGATCGCCACGATGTCGTTCCTCGGCGTGTACCAGGGCGTGCTGTTCTACATCCGCTCGGTGCAGACCATCCTGCTGTTGCTGGTGGTACCGCTGTTCACGGCGCTGGGCCGGCCGCTCACGCTGATCACGGCGGCGGCGCCGCGGGCCGGCCGGCGGCTGGACGCGGTGGTGCACAGCCGCACGGCGCGGATCCTCACGTTCCCGGCCATCCCCACGCTGGTAATCGTGCTGGTGCCGTTCGTGCTGTACTTCTCGCCCTGGTACGCGGCCAGCATGCGCAGCGGCACGGTCCGTGAGCTGACCTACCTGGCCCTGCTGGCCCCGGGATTCGTGTTCTTCTGGATGTTCCTGCGGGTGGACCCGGTGCCAAGGGCCTACCCCTACCTGGTCGCCCTGTGGGTGAGCGCGGGCGAGGTGGTCGGGGACGCCGTCCTCGGCCTGGCCATCCTCGCCGACCAGAGCCTGATCGCCGGCGCCTACTACCACGCGCTGGCCCGTCCGTGGGGCCCGAGCCTGCGCAGCGACCAGGTCATCGGCGGCGGGGCGCTGTGGGTGCTCGGAGACATCGTCGGGCTGCCCTTCCTGGCCGCCCAGTTCATCCAGATGATCAGGGAAGACGAGACCGAGGCGGCGGGCGTGGACGCCGAGCTGGATGCCGTCGAGGCCGCGGAGAGCGCCGCGGCCGCGGCGCTCCCCGCCGATCCCGGGCTGCCGGGCGCGGAAGAAAGGGCCGGGAACCGGCCCTGGTGGGAGAAGGACCCGCGGTTCGCGGACCGCTTCCGGTCCGCGGGCGACTCCTAGCGGACTGCTAGCAGGCGACTCCTAGCGGACTGCTAGTAGGTGCGCTTGACCAGGAACGCCCAGCCACGCGGCAGGGCCGTCTCCACCACGAATTCCTGGGACTTCATCATGCACCAGGCCGGGATGTCGGTCTGGGCGGCCGGATCATCAGCCAGGACGGCGACCGTGGCCCCGATCGGGACCTCCCTGATTCGCTCGGCGAGCATGATGATCGGGATGGGGCACTTCCGGCCCAGCGCGTCGATCGTCAGCATGGGTGCTGGGCGCGTCGGGGGGGTCATCCGCATGCCTCTCGCTCTGTGCTGCCAACACCGTGCTGCCAAACACTTGCCGCTAAACACTGTGCCGCCAACACTGTGCCGCCAGCCTTGTACCGCCAACACCGTGCTGCCAGCCTTGTGCCGCCTGCGTTAAAAAAGTGACAATACTCCGCGGGGCGCCCCAGGACGCTGGGACCTCCGCATGCATGCCGTCACGGGGAGGCGATACCCGCGCGCCGCCGTCTATAAGCGCATCCGGCGGGACACGCGGCGGCACAATCGGGGTCCCCGCCGAGGGCGGCGGGCGCGCACGATACTGTTTCCACGACAGCCTGTAGGACGAGCCATGACCTGCCCGTGCAGCCGGGAGTCATTCCGCTGGGAAGGCAACCTGTGAGTCCCACCCCCAGCGCCCCACGCCGACGGGGCGCGCACGATCCGGGCCCCATGCCCGGCGAGGAGAATGCCACCGTGGCCGACGGCTCGCCAGACGCGCGGAGCGCCGGCCGGCCCGCCCGGCGGCTGCGGCGCTGGATACCGCGCACCGTGCTGCTCGCCGCCGTGCTGATGGCGACGGCCGGCTGCCAGTCCACCACGTTCACCCGGCTTGGCCTGCCGGTCCCGGTCACCAAGCAGGGCGAAGTCGTGGTGACCCTCTGGCGGGGCAGCTGGATCGCCGCGCTCTGCGTCGGCGCCGTGGTCTGGGGCGCGATCCTGTGGGCGGTGATCTTCCACCGCAAGCGCGGCGACGCGCCGCCGCACCAGGTCCGCTACAACCTGCCGATCGAGATCATGTACACGGTCATCCCGTTCATCATGGTCGGCGTTTTCTTCTTCTTTACCGCCCGGGACGAGAACTACATCGACAAGCTCCCGCCGCACCCGGACGTCACCGTGACCGTGTACGGCTACCAGTGGAGCTGGGAGTTCCAGTATCCGGGGTACAAGGTGCCGGGCTCGGCGAGCGGGGTCGTCTCCGAGACGGGGGCGCCCTGGCCGGGCCGGCCTGCCGGTGCTGGAGATCCCCACGAACCGGACGGTCCGCTTCAACCTCGTCTCCCTGGACGTGGTGCACTCGTTCTGGATCGTCCCCTTCGAGTTCAAGCGGGACGTGATTCCCGGCCACCCCAACCACTTCGAGGTGACCCCGATCAGGACTGGCACGTTCACCGGCCGCTGCACCGAGCTGTGCGGCGTCTACCACAGCCGGATGCTGTTTACGGTGCATATCGTCACGCCGGCGCAGTTCCACACCTGGATCAGCGCCCAGCAGCATTCGCAGCAGAAGTCAGCAGGGGGTGCGTGAACCCGTGACCACCGTTGAGCAACCCGTCCAGGAGCAGACTTTCGAGCAGTACGGCCGCAAAGGGTCAATCCTGGCCAGTTGGCTCTCCTCCACCGACCACAAGGTCATCGGCCACCTGTACCTGATCACGTCGTTCGCGTTCTTCCTGATCGCTGGCCTGATGGCCATGATCATGCGGATCCAGCTGTTCGGGCCGGATAACCACGTGGTCTCCGACCAGCAGTACAACGAGCTGTTCACCATGCACGGCACGATCATGCTGCTGCTCTTCGCCACCCCCCTGTTCGTCGGGTTCGCGAACGAGATCATGCCGCTGCAGATCGGCGCGCCGGACGTGGCGTTCCCCCGGCTGAACCTGCTCAGCTACTACTTCTTCCTGTTCGGCGGCCTCATCCTGCTGGTCAGCTTCCTCACCCCGGGCGGGGCGGCGGCGTTCGGCTGGTACGCGTATACGCCGCTGACCAGCGCGGTGTACTCGCCCGGCATCGGCGGCGACATGTGGATCATGGGCCTGACCCTGTCCGGGCTCGGCACGATCCTCGGCGGCGTCAACTTCGTCACCACGATCATCTGCATGCGGGCGCCCGGCATGACCATGTTCCGGATGCCGATCTTCACCTGGAACATCCTGCTCACCAGCATGCTGGTGCTGCTCGCGTTCCCGGTGCTGGCGGCGGCGCTGCTGGTGCTCGAGATCGACCGCAAGCTCGGCGCCCAGGTGTTCACCGCCGCCAACGGCGGCGCGATCCTGTGGCAGAACCTGTTCTGGTTCTTCGGCCATCCGGAGGTCTATATCGTCGCGTTGCCCTTCTTCGGCATCGCGACCGAGGTCCTGCCGGTATTCAGCCGCAAGCCGTGCTTCGGGTACAAGGGCCTGGTCGGCGCGACCATCGCGATCGCCGGGCTATCCATGACCGTGTGGGCGCACCACATGTTCACCACCGGCGCCGTGCTGCTGCCGTTCTTCTCGTTCATGACCTTCCTGATCGCGGTGCCCACCGGGGTGAAGTTCTTCAACTGGGTGGGCACGATGTGGCGCGGCCAGCTCACGTTCGAGCCGGCCGATGCTGTTCGCCATCGGCTTCCTGGTCTCGTTCCTGTTCGGCGGGCTGACCGGGGTCATCCTGGCCTCCCCGCCGCTGGACTTCCAGTCAGCGACTCCTACTTCGTGGTCGCCCACTTCCATTACGTGCTGTTCGGCACCGTGGTGTTCTGCATGTTCGGCGGGTTCTACTTCTGGTGGCCGAAGTTCACCGGCAAGATGCTGGACAACACGCTCGGCAAGTGGCATTTCTGGACCGCTGTTCATCGGGTTCAACATGACGTTCCTGGTGCAGCACTGGATTGGCGTCGAGGGGATGCCGCGCCGGGTGGCGAACTACCCGTTCCTGCCGGCCAACGTGACCACGCTGAACCAGATCTCCAGCATCGGCTCGTGGATCCTGGGCGCGTCCACGTTCTTCTTCCTCTACAACGTCTACAAGACCTGGAAGTACGGCGAGCAGGTCACCGTGGACGACCCGTGGGGTTCGGGAACTCGCTGGAGTGGGCGACCTCCTGCCCGCCGCCCCGGCACAACTTCACCCGTATCCCGCGCATCCGCTCCGAGCGGCCCGCGTTCGAACTGCACCACCCGCAGATCCAGTCCGGGCGGACGCATCAACAGCGGGTACTCGAGGGCAAGAAATGACCGACGGGATGGTCACCGAGCCCGAGGCCCTGCCGGGCACGGCGGCGGTGCCCCTGGCCCGCGGCGCTGGGGAGGTGCCAGATGAAGTTTGAGGGATCCCTGTTCGTCGGTTGCGCGATCTTCTTTGGCGTCGTCGACATCGTCTACTGGTACTTCTCCAAGGACCCGACGGGCACCGCCGCGCTCGCGCTGGCGGTAGGCCTGGCCTTCCTGACCGGGTTCTACCTGCTGTTCACCGGGCGGCGGCTGCCGGAGCGGCCTGAGGACAATCCCGAGGGCGAGATCGAGGAGGGCACGGGCGAGCTGGGTTTCTTCAGCCCGCACAGCTGGTGGCCGCTGTACGTGGGCCTGGCCTGCGCCCTGGCCGCGTTCGGTGTGGCCGTCGGCTGGTGGCTGTTCCTGATCGGGCTGCTGGCCGTCTTCCTCACCACGATCGGCTTCGTATTTGAGTACTACCGCGGGATTTACGCTCACTAGCCCCCTTCACCTCACTTACTCCACCAGTCCCGCAGTCACGCGTGGCGTTGGTGATGAGGCGATTGGTGCCCTTGGCGCGCGCTGGCCCGGCGCCAATCGCCTGATCACGTAAACCTGCGGCCGACACTTTCTCCGCTGGCTCGCCAGTCGCTTCATCGGGCGTTATCCTCAGGCCTGCGCTGATTACTTGGCGTAACGAAGCTATTACGGATCTGCGGCCGGCCAGGGCCGGGCGGAGGCGTATGGCGGCCAGAAGGGCGCCAGGAGGGTCGGATCGTGCCGGGGGAGAGATCAGAGGGTTTCCGCGTGCGCGCGCACCGCGGATGGAGTCAGTGCATCGGGTCCAGGGCAGTTCCGGCCAGCCTGGCCGGAACCGCGGCCTGGTCGGGGCGGGCACCGCTGGCCTGCTGGTCATCGCCGGGTGCGCCGGGGCGGGCCCGGCCGCGCAGGCTCCCCCCGCAAAGGTGACCATCGTCAGCGGCAACCTGACGTTCAGCTCAGCCGCCGCGGGGAGGCCCCGCGGCGCTGGCCCCGCGCACCGGACCGGTGCCCGGAAGGCGATCAACCACGGTTCCCTGGGCCACGCATCCAGTCCTGGGCCAGAGTTCCCTGGGCCAGAGTTCCCTGGGCCAGAGTTCCGTGAGCCGCCGGGCAGGCGACGCCATCGTCGGGGGCCTGAGCGGCCCAGGAACGCGCGGCACAGCGGAGGGGGCTATGAGCCGGGCCCGTATAGCTCAGCCCGCCAGCAGGCGTTCCAGGGCCTCACAGGGGGCCGCTGCGCCCGTCGACCTGAGACCGGACCTGGGCATCCGGGTCGCGGTCCAGGGCGGCGGGCTGACGGGGGTGAGCGTGCGCACCCTGGCCGGGAAGGCCGTGGAGAGCCAGACGAGCAGCCGGCCAGGCCCTGCCCGGGACGTACGCCCCGGGCTCCCGCAGCTGGCGCACGCGCTGGGCGCTGGCCCCGTCGCAGACCTACCGGGTCACCGCGACGGCCGTCGATTCCCGCGGCCAGCGCACCGTCATGGCCAGCACATTCCGCACGCTGCGGCCCCGCCGCACCTTCTCGGCCGGCACCGCGCTGGGCGCGGGCGAGACCGTCGGCGTGGGCATGCCCATCATGATCGATTTCAGCCAGCCCATCACCGACAAGGCCGCGGTGGAGCGGGCGCTGCAGATCTGGTCGAGCAAGCCGGTCACCGGGGCCTGGTACTGGGTGACCAGCAGGAGCGTGTGGTTCCGGCCCCGGCACTACTGGCCCGCGCACACCCGGGTGCGCTTCACCGCGCACCTGGCTGGCCTGCAGGGCGCACCGGGCGTCTACGGCCGGGCCGACCTGAGCCAGCACTTCCGGATCGGTAATTCGCTCATCGCGGTGGCCAGCGCCGCCACCCATTACATGAAGGTCTGGTGGAACGGCAGGCTCGCCGCTGACTGGCCGGTCAGCACCGGGCGGCCCGGGATGGACACCCCGGACGGCCGGTACCTGTCCTTCGCCATGGGCAGTCCGGTGGACATGAACTCGGCCAGCTACGGCGTGGGCCCGGGGATGCCCGGCTACTACAACGAGCTGGTCTACGACGCCGTCCAGTTCACGTTCAGCGGTGATTACGTGCACAGCGCCCCCTGGTCCGTCGGCGAGCAGGGGATCACCAACGTGAGCCACGGCTGCGTCAACATCGCCCCTGTCTACGCAGCCTGGTTTTACGGCCATTCGATGCTGGGCGACCCGATCAGCGTGGTGGGCAGCCCGGTCGCCGGGACGTGGGGCGACGGCTGGACCATCTACTTCCTCGGCTGGCGCAAGCTGCTCGCGGGCAGTGCCACTGGCGACGCGGTGCGGGTCGGCCCGGACGGCAGCCGGCTCGTGACCGCCTGACCTTCCCCCCGGGCCGGTTGCACGGTTACAGAGCTGCACGGTTACAGAGCTGCACGGTTACAGAGCTGCACGGTTACAGAGCTGCACGGTTACAGAAAAGGTCCCCGGGACACGAGACCGCGTCCCGGGGACCTGACCGGGTTCCTCAGTGGTCGCCGGAGTCCTCCTGATCGCCCTGCCCGAGGACGGTCTTGCCGGCCTCGCCGGAGGTGACGGCGGCGCGTTCCGCCTCACCGTCACCGCCGTGGCCATCCGTGCCGTGGCCATCGGTGCCGTGCCCGTTGCCGTGCCCGTTGGTCCCATGGCCGTTGCCCACCGGGAGCGGGACGCTCTCGGTGACCACCCGGTTGAGGGCCAGCCGGAGCTTGCCGACCGGACCCCGGGTGGCCGGGTCGGGCACCCCGCTGTCGTCGTCCGCGCCCGCCTCCAGCGGCAGCACGCTGGTCAACCTGGCCTCCAGCTCAGCGCGCTTGTCCTCCGGCAGTGGCGCGTGCAGCTCGATGTATTCGCCGCTCGGGCGCTGGTAGATGATGCCGGTCTCGTAGCCGTGCAGCAGCATCGCGGCGTCTTTACGCTGCAACCCGAGGCAGATCCGCTTGGTCACGATGTAGGCGATCACCGGCCCGATGAACACGGCGTACCGGGCGATCTCCGTGGTGGTGTACAGCGAGATGTCGAGGTGCTCGGCGATGACGTCGTTCGCGCCTTCCAGCCACATGATCCCGTACCAGGTGATGACGGCGATGCCCACGGCGGTCCGGGTGGCCGCGTTACGCGGCCGGTCGTTAACGTGGTGCTCGCGTGTATCCCCGGTGATCCAGCGTTCCAGGAATGGCCAGAGCGCGGCCCCGGTGAACAGGAATCCCAGCGGCACCAGGGCCGGGATGAGCACATTCCAGGCGAACGTGTGCCCCCAGAGGTTCCAGGACCAGTTCGGGAAGATACGCAGCGCGCCCTCGAGCATGCCCATGTAGAAGTCCGGCTGGGAGCCCGCGGACATGGCCACCGGGTTGTACGGGCCGTACAGCCAGATGGGGTTGATCTGGGCCAGGCAGCCCAGCAGGGCCAGCACGCCGAACGTGAAGAAGAAGAACGCGCCGGTCTTGGCCATGAAGTACGGGTACAGCGGCTGGCCCACGACGTTCTTGTCGGTGCGCCCCTTGCCCGGCATCTGGGTGTGCTTCTGGTGGAACATCAGGAACAGGTGCGCGGTGATCAGGGCGAGCAGCAGCCCGGGGATCAGCAGCACGTGGATGATGTACAGCCGCGGGATGATGTCGTTGCCGGGGAACTGACCGCCGAACAGGAAGAACGACAGGTAGGTCCCGACGATCGGGATCCCCAGGAGCACGCCTTCCAGGATGCGCAGGCCCGCCCCGGACAGCAGGTCGTCGGGCAGCGAGTAGCCGAAGAGGCCTTCCAGCAGGCCCAGCGTGAACAGGACGATCCCGATGAGCCAGTTGAGCTCGCGGGGCTTCCGGTACGCCCCGGTGAAGAAGATCCTGATCATGTGGGCCATGATGCCGGCCATGAACAGGTCGGCCGCCCAGTGGTGGATCTGCCGCATCAGCAGCCCGCCCCGCACGTCGAAGCTGATGTGCAGCGTCGAGGCGTAGGCCTCGCTCATCCGGACGCCATCGAGCCTCGAATAGGTGCCGTGATAGACCACGGAAGTCATGCTGGGCTGGAAGAACAGCGTCAGGAACACGCCGGTGAGCAGCAGGATGATGAACGAGTACAGGACGATCTCGCCCAGCAGGAACGTCCAGTGGTCCGGGAAGACCTTCCGCAGCAGGGTGCGCGCGCCCTTAGCGGCGTGCAGCCGGTCATCGAGGAAGGTTCCGGTACCCTCGAGCACCTTTTCGACCGGGCCTTCGCCGGCGGTGCCGGCCGGGGCCTCGTTGGTACTACTCATCCCCGCTCCCAGAAGCTTGGGCCGACCGGAACTTTGAAGTCGCTGAGCGCGACCAGGTACCCCTCGGAGTCCACGCCCATCGGCAACTGCGGCAGCGGCCGGTTCGCCGGGCCGAAGAGCACCGTGGCGCCCCGGGTGGCGTCGAAGGTGGACTGGTGGCAGGGGCACAGGATGTGGTGCGTGGTCTGCTCGTAGAGCGCCACCGGGCAGCCGACGTGGGTGCAGATCTTCGAGTAGGCGACGATGTTGTCCACGACCCACTTCGTGTTCGTGGGGGGCTTCACCTCGCCCGGCTCGAACTTGATGATGATCACCGTGGCCTTGACCAGCGCGTCGTCGTTGTCCTGGTAGCCCTCGGGGATCACGGTGATCATCCCGCCCGGCGAGTCGAACTCGGCCGGCTTGATGGGCCTGCCAGTGTCACTGATTATCAGCCGCAGTCCCCTGCGCCACACGGTATAGCGCAGCTTGGTGCCCGGCAGCGGACCCATGTCGCGCAGCAGGACTATCGGCGCGACGACCAGCGGCAGGGTGGCGGCGATCAGGGTCCGGCGCAGGATGGGCCGCTTGACGAACTGGCTGGCCTCCGCGCCCTCGCGGAACGTCTCCGCGAACGCCTTCCGGTCCTCCTCCGACGAGGCCAGCGGCTTGCGGGCCTCGGTGAGCTCCACGTCCGGCATCAGGCGCCGGACCCAGATGACGGCGCCCACGCCCAGCGCGAGGAAGGCCACGGCCATGGAGATGCCGAGCGCCAGGTTGGACCGCAGCACCGCGTCCACCGAGACGCCGACGGGCAGCCCGATGTAGGCCGCGATAAACCCGATCCCAGCCAGCATGGACAGGATGAACAAGGTGGCGATGATCTTCTCGGCCCGGCTGGCCCCGGCCAGGTCGTCAGGATCAGCGGGCAGTTCCCGGGGCGGGGGCCGGCCTGTCGGACTGCGCCGTGCCCAGCAGCGTCCGCTCTTCCGCGGGCGGCGGCGTGCCGATCACCCGGTGCGGGGCCCGTGAGGTCCCGGCCTCGCCAGCCTCCGGGTCGACGGGGTGGACGTCTCCCGGTGTATCCCTCTGTGCTGCTCATTCGTGCACCCGCCGCTTGGCCGTGATCCAGAGTGCGGCCAGCACCAGCGCGCCGATTCCGCCGATCCAGCCGACGAGCCCCTCGGTGACCGGCCCGATCCGGCCGAGGCTGAAGCCGCCGGGGTTGGGCGAGGATCGTGTCTGCGTAATGTACGCGATGATGTCACGCTTCTCACTCGGCGTGATCGTGCTGTCGTTGAACACGGGCATGGCCTCCGGGCCGGTGATCATGGCCTCGTAGATCTGGGTCGGCGTGGACTGGGTGAGCGCGGGAGCGTACTTCCCGTAGGTGAGCGCACCGCCCGCTCCCACGAAGTTGTGGCACTGGGCGCAGTTCGTGGTGAACAGTTCCTGGCCCAGACCCACGTCTGCGCCTCTGGTGCTCACCTGGGCGGCGTCCGGGATGGCCGGGCCGCCGCCGAGCGACGCGATGTAGGCCGCGATCTCCTGGGTCTGCGCCGGGGTGAGCACCGGCAGCTTGCGCGGCGCCTCGGCGTCAATCTCCTTGAGCGGCATCCGGCCGGTGCTGACCTGGAAGTTCACCGCAGCCGCGCCCACCCCGATCAGGCTCGGCCCGGTGTTCGTGCCCTGGGCCATGAAGCCGTGGCAGCTGGAGCAGTTCTGCACGAACAACTGGCGGCCCAGGGCGGTATCGCGCTGGGAGGCGGCGGGGGAGGACGCGGAGGCCGGGCTGCCCTGGGCGGTGAACGCCGCGTAGATGACGCCCACCGCGATGAGCCCAAGCAGCACCACGGCATATCCGGCGACCGGCCGCCGGCGCCGCGCGATGATCCAGCTCAATGGAGAGCCCTCGTCTTCTGGTCTGTGCTCTTGTGGTTAGGAGGTAGACCGCTGCCTTACTGAAGTATTCGGCGCAGCGGCCTTCAGTGGATGAGGTAGATCGTGGTGAAAAGCCCGATCCACACGACATCGACGAAGTGCCAGTAGTAGGAGACAACGATCGCGCTGACCTGCTGCTCGTGCGTGAAGGTCTTGGCCACGTAGGTGCGGCCCAGCACGAACAGGAACGCGATGAGCCCGCCGGTCACGTGCAGCCCGTGGAACCCGGTGGGAATGAAGAACACGGAGCCGTACGCGCTGGAGGACACGGTCAGGTGCTGGTCGTGGACCAGGCTGTAGTACTCGAAGGCCTGCCCGCAGACGAAGTACAGGCCCATCAGGAACGACAGGACGTACCACTCGCGCAGCCCCCAGCGCGATACCTGCCAGATCCGGCCGGCCCGCCTGACCTGCCCGCGCTCGACCGCGAACACCCCGAGCTGGCAGGTCACGCTGGACAGCAGCAGGACCGTGGTGTTGATCGATCCCAGGGTGAGGTCGAGGTGGGCGCCCGGCCAGGGGAGGCCGTTGCCCTTGTCTACGGAGCGGATCGTGAAGTAGATCGCGAACAGCGCCGCGAAAAACATGAGTTCCGAGGAAAGCCACACGATGGTGCCCACGCTGACCAGGTTCGGCCGCGCGGTGGGCGGGCGGGGAGTGGGTGCCTTCTCGGTGACGGATGCGGTGGCCACGAGGTCATTATTACGACAACCCGTAGGCGAGCGTCGGCCGACCCCCCGTGTCGGTACCATCCACTTCATGAAGGTCGTTGTCTACAGCCATGATGCGGACACCCGCGCCCGCATGCAGCTTGCCATCGGGCGCCGTCCCGCCCCCGACGTGCCCGAGGCCGAGATCATCCCGGTGGCCACCGAGCCGGCCCTCATCCGCCTGCTCGACGCCGGTGGCGCGGACGTCATGGTCCTGGACGGCGAGGCGCAGCCGGCCGGCGGCATGGGCGTCTGCCGGCAGGCCAAGGACGAGATCCACGACTGCCCGCCGGTGCTGCTCGTGGTGGGCCGGGCGGATGATGGCTGGCTCGCCACCTGGTCCGGTGCGGACGCCGTGACCAGCCACCCGATCGACCCGGTCGCGTTCGCAGCCGCCCTCGCGGGCCTGATGCGCCAGCGGGCCGAGCACCTGGCCGCCCAGGCCGGCGGCTGAGCGGGGCGGCGAGCGGGCCGATGGCTCCCACCGCGCCCCGGGCGCTGTCGTGGCGTGCCCTCATCGGCGCGCTGATCCGGGGCGAGACCCTCAGCCCGGACGAGGCCGCCTGGGCGATGAACGAGATCATGGAGGGTGCCGCGACCCCGGTCCAGGTGGCCGGGTTCGGCGTGGCCCTGCGGATGAAGGGCGAGACGCCCGGCGAGCTGGCCGGGCTGACCGAGGTGATGCTGCGCAAGGCCACCCCGATCAGCGTGCCTGGTGACCTCGTCAACCTGGTCGGCACGGGCGGGGACGGCGCGCACACGGTGAACATCTCCACCATGGGCGCGATCGTCGCGGCGGCCGCCGGCGTCCGGGTGGTCAAGCACGGTAACCGGGCCGCCTCGTCCGCGTGCGGCACCGCGGACGTCCTCGAGGCGCTGGGCGTGGTCATCGACCTCCCCCCGGCGGCCAGCGCGCAGCTCGCGGAGGAGACGGGGATCGCGTTCCTGTTCGCGCCGCTCTACCACCCCGCGCTGAGGCACGCGTCGGTCGCGCGGAGTGAGCTCGGCGTGCCCACCGTGTTCAACCTCCTCGGGCCGCTGTGCAACCCGGCCCGGCCGGGAGCCCAGGCGGTGGGGGTCGCGGACCCGCGGATGGGCGGGGTCGTCGCCGGGGTGCTCGCCGGGCGCGGCTGCTCGGCACTGGTCTTCCACGGCGACGACGGGCTGGACGAGCTGACCCCCACCACCACCTCCACCGTCTGGGTGGTGCACGACGGCACGGTGACCCAGACCAGGTTCGATCCCGCGGCGCTGTGGCTGGAACGCGCCCGGCCGGAGGACCTGCGCGGGGGAGATCGCGAGCACAACGCGGCGGTGGCCCGTGCGGTGCTCGGCGGCGAGCGGGGCCCGGTGCGGGACACCGTGCTGCTGAACGCCGCCGCGGCGCTCGCCGCGTCCGCCGGGATCCAGGGCGCCGAGGCGCTGGACAAGGCCCTCGCCGAGGGGTTCGCCCGGGCCAGCGCGGCCCTCGATTCCGGGGCGGCGGCGGACCTGCTCGACCGCTGGGCGGCGGCCAGCCAGCGGCTGGCCCGGTCCGGCTAGCGGTGCCAGCCCGGGCCCCGGGCTGGCACCGCTCAGCCCTCTTCGTATCCGAGCGCGAACGCGGCCTCGAGGTCGTGCCGCGAATAGGTGCGGAACGCGATGTGCGTCTCGGTGTGCGTGACGCCCTCGACCCGGTTGAGCGTGCCAGGGATGACGTCGGCCAGTTCCTCGTGCGCCCGGACCCGGACCAGGGCCACCAGGTCGAAGTCGCCGGTCACCGAGTAGACCTCAGTGACCTGCGGGATCCGGGCGATTACTTCCGCCGTCTCGGGGATCCGCGCCACGTCGGCCTTCAACAGAACGATCGCGGTGATCACCTGCCGCCTCCTTAAGGCCCGCACCTGGGCTGCCTCGGCCTGCCGTGGCAGCCTGCCGTGGCGAGCCTGCCATCTGCGGCCCGCCTGCCCGGCGTAGCGTACCGCTGCTTAGCGGCCGGCCCGCGGACCGTCCACGCCAGCGGGGGCGAGGCGGCGGGCAGCCCGCCGCGCGGCGGCCCGTTCCGCGGCGCTGAGCTGGGCGAGGGTCCGAACGCCCGCCGCAGGCAGCCGGTCCATCAGGGCCGCCAGCACCGCCGCGGTGGCCCGGGCGTCGGCTAGCGCGCGGTGGTTCGGGCGGCCGGGCGCCCCGAAGAAGTCCGCCAGCGTGGCCAGCTTGCAGTTCGGCACCTCGTCCTCGGTGAGCAGCAGCCGGGCCAGTGTGACCGTGTCCAGCACCGGCGGGGCGGGCCAGCGCCGCCCGATGGAGTCACACGCCGCGCTCAGGAAGCCGACGTCGAACGGGGCGTTGTGCGCCGTGAGCACGGCCCCGCGGGCGAAGTCCAGGAAACCGGGGAGGACCGCGCTGACCGGGGGAGCCTCAGTGACCATAGCCTCGGTGATCCCGGTCAGGGCGACGATGTCGGCCGGGATGAGCCGGCCCGGGTTGACCAGGGCGGCAAACTCCGCGCGGACCTGCCCGCCGCTGACGCGGACCGCACCGATCTCGGTGATGCCGTCGGCCGCCGGCGACCAGCCCGTGGTCTCCACGTTGACCACGACGAAATCCAGCGTGCCGAGCGGCCGCCGCCGGATGCCGGGGGTCCACGGGTGGCGCAGGCGCCGCCTGGCGGCGGGCCAAACCCGTGCGGCCAGAACCCATGCGGCCAGAACCCATGCGGCCAGAAGCGCGGCCGCCCGCGCGGGAAAGACCAGCGCCGCGAAAACCAGCGCCGCACCGACCTGTCGAGCATGATCACGCTGTCACGGTATGCCGCGCCACCGACACTCCAGCCGGGGCACGCCGGCGCACGGGGCTACTGGCGCCGGGGCTACTGGCGCGCGGGGCTACCGTCGCACGGGCTAGCTGTCGAGCCGCGCCCGGTAGCACTCGGTCACGTAAGGCAGCAGCAGCTCGTCGGACCCCGCCCGGCGGGCCAGGCGCCGTACCCCGGCCAGCACCGCGGCCCGCCGGTCCTCCGGCATGGTGATCACGTAGCTGCGCGAGGCGGCCAGGTCGATGAGCTCGTCCGGGCTGAGCCGGTGCTTCCACTCCACGTAGCGGCGCTCGACGGGCCGGAACGGGGGCCCGATGATCCCGCGGTCCGGCTCCCGGTGCTCGCCCGGGTCGTGCAGGATCCGGCCCAGTTCGGCCACCCAGTCCTCGCGCTCGTCCCGGATGTTCCACACCAGGCCGAGCTGGCCCCCCGGGACGAGCACGCGCGCCACCTCCGGTACCGCGCGGCTGCGATCCACCCAGTGCCACGCCTGGGCGACCAGCACCGCGTCGATGGAGCCGTCGGGCAGCGGGATCTCCTCCGCCGACCCGGCGTGCACAGGGACACCCGGCACCGTGCGCGCCAGCTGCTCCCGCATGCCCGCGGAGGGCTCCACGGCGATCACGTCCAGGCCGCGGTCGCTGAGCTGACGGGTGAGCTTCCCGGTGCCCGCCCCCAGGTCGAGCACGCGCGACGCGCCCTCCGGCAGCAGCCAGTCGACCGCTTCGGGAGGGTACGGCGGCCGGCCGCGCTCGTAGGCGGCCGCGGCGGCGCCGAAGGACGAGGCCTGCCGCCGATGCTGGGCCGCGCTGCGGTCGTCATCAGGCATGCCGGCATCATCCCAGGCTCGCCTGCCGCCGGAGTGTCAGTACCCCCGCCTAGCGTGAGCCCCGATGCACCCCTCAGCGGGTGCCGCGACCACCGGCCCGTCCGGCGGGAGCCAACCAGAGGAGGAGAGATGCTGATCGAATGTGACCGCTGTGAAATGCGCGACAAGGCCTGCCCGGACTGCGTGGTCACCGCCCTGCTCGCCGACGGGGAACCGGTGGCCGATCTCGATCCGGCCGAGCGGCGGGCGCTCCGTGTCCTCGCCGACGCGCGGCTGGTCTCGCCGCTCCTGCTGCGCCCATCGGCCAAAGCGTCCTGAGACTGGGACCGGAACGCGCCCTGACGAGACGCCGTCGTACCCCGGCCGAGGACGTCCCGCGTTCTGACCAGGACACGCCCTCATCCCGGAGAAAACCCGCCGCGCCGGCGCCGGCCGCCGGAACCCCGGCCCAGTAGGCAATCTGCGGGAACAGAAACGCCTGGCGATTGTCAAGCAGGTCACGGGAGTTCGCGAAGCGGTTGAATTCACCTGGTGGCCTTCACTAGTGTCAGCCCCGGTCGGTTCGCTCCCCAGCCACCACTTTGGTGACGGCGACCGGCCACCGCCGAGTCTTCGCGCTGGCAACGGCCAGCCGGAGAGCCGGGGACCCACCGGAGGACTGTCCCGGGACCAACCCTGGACCACTGTCCTTCAGGGGTGAATCGGCCAGGTCGCGCCATGGTTTGCCGCATCGCGGTCATCGCGATGCGGTCAGCCGTACCGTGACTCGGCCGTAGGGCATCTTCCACAGCCCGAACCCGTCAGCTCACCCGGTAGGCGGAGTGGAAGAAGGAGCGTGATCACGTACGTGAGTACGCGTCCAGTTGCCGAGCCTGCGCGCTCGCGCATGTCGGTCCGGGGCAGGTCGGTGTTGCGCCGCGGGCTGGCCATCGGGGCCACCGTGGCTGCGGCCGGGGCCCTGGCTACTTTCGCCGGTTCCGCCGGAGCCGCGCCGAAGCCCACCGTCGGCCAGGTCCAGAAGTCGGTGAACCGGCTCACCTCCGAAGAGGACCAGGCGGTCCAGATGTACGACCAGTCGGAGCAGCAGCTCAGCAACGCTAAGCAGCGCCTCGCCCTGGTCAACCGCGAGGTCAGGACGGACCAGGCCAACTTCCAGTCGATGCGCAGCCAGATCGCGGCCATCGCCTCGACCGCCTACGAGAACGGCACCATGACGTCCATGGGCGCCCTGCTGACCTCCGACAACCCTCAGGCCGTGCTGAGCCAGGCGTCGGTGCTGCTGCAGCTGTCGAGCGACCGGTCTGCTCAGGTGAACGAGTTCATCCAGGCGGCCCAGCAGCTCCAGGGCGCCCAGCTCACCGCCCGGCGGACCGAGCAGGGGATCGCGAGCCTCGATGCGCAGCGCCTGGCCCGCAAGAAGTCGATCGGCAAGTCGCTGGCCCAGAAGAAGGCCATGCTGGCCACGCTCACCGCGCAGCAGCAGCAGACCGTGACCGCCACGACGACGCCGGGCGCCGGCGGCAGCACGAAGGCGACGGACAACGTCCCGGTCA
Organism: uncultured Actinomycetes bacterium; assembly: GCA_963711485.1. Classification (GTDB taxonomy): domain Bacteria; phylum Actinomycetota; class Actinomycetes; order Streptosporangiales; family Streptosporangiaceae; genus RYN-230. The sequence continues at coordinate 15,904 of CAVQEM010000039.1, read as the reverse complement.
GCGGCGCCGCGGGCCAGGCCGTGGCCTACGCCTACTCCAAGCTGGGCGATCCCTACGTGTACGGGGCGACCGGGCCGGACTCGTTTGACTGCTCCGGGCTCGTCCAGGCGGCCTGGGCCTCCGCCGGGGTTGCCATCCCGCGCACCACGTACGAGCAGGTGGCGGCTCTCCCGGCCGTCTCCACCAACGACCTGCAGCCCGGCGATCTGCTCTTCTTCGACGGTGACGGCCATGTGGGCATGTACGTCGGGGGCGGCTACCTGATCGACGCGCCGCAGACCGGCGAGGACGTGGAGAAGGTACCGCTGTCCGGCTGGTACTCCGCCAACCTGGACAGCGCCGCGAGGCCCTGAGCTGCGGCGGTCGAGCGGCGCTCCCGGGAACGTTCCGGGGGCGCCGCTATGATCCTCCCCAGATGCCAAAGATCCTGATCGTCACCAATGACTTCCCGCCGCGGGCAGGCGGCATCCAGTCATTTGTCCACGCCCTGGCCCTGCGCCTGCCCCCCGGCCAGGTCGTCGTCTACGCTCCCGCCTGGGAGGGCGCCGCCGACTTCGACCAGCGGCAGCCGTTCACGGTCCTGCGCCACCCCACCTCGCTGATGCTGCCGGTGCCCTCGGTGCGCCGCCGCGCGGTCCAGGCCCTGACCGAGCACGGGTGTGACACGGTGCTGTTTGGCGCGGCCGCCCCCCTGGGGCTGCTGGCTCCCGCGCTCCGCGCGGCCGGGGCCCGCCGGATTGTCGCCCTGACCCATGGCCACGAGGCAGGCTGGGCGGCGCTGCCGGTCGCCCGCGGCCTGCTGCGCCGGATCGGTAACTCGGTCGACGTCGTCACCTACCTCGGCGAGTACTTCCGGGTCCGGCTGGCCCGCGCCCTGTCGCCCGCGGCGGCAGCCCGGATGGCCCGGCTGGCCCCGGGCGTGGACACCGCGGCGTTCCACCCGGGAACGGGCGGCGACGCCATCCGTGACCGGCTCGGCCTGGCCGGGCGGCCCGTCGTGGTCTGCGTGTCCCGGCTGGTCAAGCGCAAAGGCCAGGACACCCTCATCCGGGCCTGGCCACTGGTCCGGGCGGCCGGTGATCCGGTCCTCCTGCTGGTCGGCAGCGGCCCGGCCACCGGACGTCTGCGGCAGCTGGCCCGCGAGCTCGGCGTCGCGGATTCGGTCGTGTTCACCGGCCAGGTGCCTGACGGGGAACTGCCCGCGTACTACGACGCGGGCGACGTTTTCGCGATGCCCTGCCGCACCCGCCGCCGCGGCCTGGACGTCGAGGGCCTGGGCATCGTCTACCTGGAGGCCTCCGCGACTGGGCTGCCGGTCATCGCGGGTGACTCCGGCGGCGCGCCCGACGCGGTGCTCAGTGGCGAGACCGGCTACGTGATCCCGGGGGGCGACGTGACGGCCCTCGCGGCCCGGCTCACGGAGCTGCTCGCCGACCCCGCCGGAGCCCGGGCCATGGGCGAGAAGGGCCTGGCCTGGGTGGACCGTGAGTGGCGCTGGGACCTGGTGGCCCGGCGGCTGGAGCAGATCCTGGCGGGCTGACCCGCCGCACGCACAGCCCCGCTGGACCGCGGCACTGGCGGCATCACTGGGCCGCCGTGCCCGCCAGCCGCGGCCGCTCGTCAGGCGTAGAGGGCGTCGATGTCCGCGGCGAAGTCCTTGCTCACCGCGCCGCGACGAACCTTCAGCGACGGCGTCAGATAGCCCTCCTGCTCGGTGAAATCGACCGGGAGCACCCGGAACCGGCGGATGGACTCCGCCCGGGACACTGCCTGGTTAGCGTCGTCCACCGCCGCCTGGATCTCGGCGATCAGCTCGGGGTTCTCGGCCAGCTCCGCCAGGCTGGCTGAAGCCAGATGCGGGCGCCGCCCCTTCCAGGCCTCGAGCGCCTCCTCATCGAGAGTCACCAGGGAGGCGACGTAGGGGCGGCCGTCGCCCACCACCATGCTCTGGCTGACCAGCGGATGCGCGCGCAACCGGTCCTCCAGGACGGCCGGGGCCACGTTCTTACCCCCGGCGGTGATGATGATGTCCTTCTTCCGGCCGGTCACCCGCAGGTATCCATTGTCGTCGAGCTCACCCAGGTCGCCGCTATGCAGCCAGCCCTCAGCGTCGATCATCTCGGCGGTCGCGGCCTCGTTATGCCAGTAGCCCGGGAAGACGTTCGGCCCGGACACGAGGATCTCGCCGTCGTCCGCAATCCGTACCGTGACCCCCGGCACCGGCAGCCCGACTGTGCCGATCTTGTTACGGCTGGGCACGTTGGCCGACACCACCGGGCTCGTCTCGGTCAGACCGTAGCCTTCCAGCACGGTGATACCCGCGCCGCGGAAGAAGTGCCCGAGCCGTTCGCCGAGTGCCGCGCCCCCGGACACGGCGTACTGGACCCGCCCTCCGGTGGCCGCGCGCAGCTTGCTGTAGACGAGCCGGTCGTAGACGGCGTGCGCGGCCCGCAGCCGCAGGCCCTGGCGGCCCGGGGCGGCCCGTCCCCCGACGCCCAGCGTCTGACTCCACTCGATCGCCGACCGTGCCGCCGCGGCGAAGATGCGGCTCTTCGCCGGGCTGCCGACGCCTGCAGTTCCGCGCCGTTGTACACCTTCTCGAAAACCCTCGGGACGGCCAGGATGAAGGTCGGCTGGAAGCTGCCCAGGTCGGCCACCAGGTTCGCAACATCCGGGGTATGCCCCAGGACGGTGCCCGATTCGAGGCAGCCGACCTGGATGATGCGCGCGAAGGAATGCGCCAGCGGCAGGAAAAGCAGGGCCGAGCGGCCAGACAAGGTGAAGATCTCCGGCAGCGCACCGATCGCGTTCCGCACGTCGGCCAGCATGTTCGCGTGCGTGAGCTGGCATCCCTTGGGGCGGCCCGTGGTCCCGGAGGTGTAGATGATCGTGGCCAGGTCCGCGGCCACGCGTTCTGCCCGGCGCCCGGCGAGTGCCTCGTCGCTGACCGCGGAACCTTCCGCCGCCAGGCTGTCCAGCGGCTTGGCCACGGCGCCCCCGCCGTCGGCCGCCCCCTCGATCAGCCAGGTCCGCTCCACAGTCGGCAGTCTGCCCAGCACCTCGGCCAGAGCGTCCGTGTGCGCGGGCGTCTCCGCGATGAGCGCCCGGGCGCCGGAGTCGCTGAGAATCCGACTCCACCTGCTCGGCCGAGGATGTCTCGTAGATGGGGACGGTGACCGCGCCCGCCGCCCAGATCGCGTAGTCCGCGAGTGTCCACTCGTACCGGGTCCGGGACAGCAGTGCCACCCGGTCCCCAGGCCCGATGCCGGCCGCGATGAGCCCCTTGGCCAGGTCCGTGACCTCGTCGCGGAATTGCGCGGCGGTCACCTCGCGCCACGGTGGTCCGCCGTCCGCCGCCTGGCGGCGGATGATCACCGCCTGTGGCTCACGATCCGCGCGCTCGAAGACCACGTCGGAGAGGTTCTCCGACGGCGCGACCTCCACCACAGCGGGAGTCCTTCTCTCACGCATGGCAGCTCCTGCCGGTCATGTTGTTCCCGGTGAACGACTGGACCGTACCCCGGGCGGCCCCCCGCAAGCTACCCACAGGTAGCCGATTCAGGCTACCCGGCCGGGGCGGCCGGGCCTGGTCGAGGCGGCCCGCCCGCCAGTCCTCTCTTCTCATGCTGGCGTCCGGCACCCGCCCCGGGTGCGGTGTATCCAGGCCGGCGGCGCCCGGGCGCCAGATGTGGCAGTCTGTCGGGATGCCCGAGCGATGGGAGTACGGCTCCCTGATCACCATTGCCCTCGCCCCGAGTGAACAACAGCCGCCTGAGCACACGGTCGGCATCCTGGTCACCGCCATGAAGGCTCAGGTCATCTCCATCGTGGAACTGGGCGACCTGGTCCCCGGGGAACGGTACGCGGCCATGAACGCGGTGGGCGAGGAAGGCTGGATCATCACCGGGCCCAGTGTCCGGTCGGACTTCAGCCGGGGAACGCCGGTCAGGATCGGCGGGGGGACCAGGCTCGCTCCGTGGATGGCGCAGACGCTGGCGAATCAGCCGGTGGGCCTGTGGGCCCGCGGCTACTTCGAGTACCCGCTCCGGCGGCCGGTGGACTGACGTCCCGGGGGGTCATGCTCGGGGCAGGCCGGGAGCACCGTGGCTTGTACGGTTGGCTCATGCGGGTGCATGTGGTCAGCGATGTTCATGGCCGCGCGGAGGCGCTCGCCGCCGCCGGGGGCGCGGACGGGTTCATCTGCCTGGGTGACCTGCTGCTGTTCATCGACTACACCGACCACCGGCAGGGCATCTTCCCCGACCTGTTCGGCGCCGAGGCAACCCGCACGTTCGTGGCGCTGCGCACGGCCAAGCGGTTCGACGAGGCCCGGGAGTTCTCCCGGCGGCTGTGGGGGCAGCTGGACGGTGACCCGTCCCGGTACGTCCAGAACGCTGCCTCGAGCCAGTACGCGGCGCTATTCGCGGCCATGCCCGAGCCCGCCTACATGACCTACGGCAACGTGGACATCCCGCCGCTGTGGCAGCAGCACCTCAAACCCGGGCACGAGGTACTCGACGGGCAGCGCGCCACGCTCGGCGGCTGGACCTTCGGGTTCGTCGGCGGCGGGCTGCCGTCGGCCTACCGCACCCCCTACGAGATCGACGAGGACGCCTACGCGGCCAAGGTCACCGCGACCGGCGAGGTTGACGTGCTGTGCACGCACATCCCGCCGGCCGTCCCGCAGTTGCTGTACGACACCGTGGCGCGCCGGCTCGAACGGGGCAGCACGGCGATCCTCGAGCACATCCGCCGCACCCAGCCCCGGTACGCCCTGTTCGGCCACGTGCACCAGCCGCTGGCCCGCCGGGCCCGGATCGGCCGCACCGAGTGCATCAACGTGGGGCACTTCCGCGCCACCGGGGTTCCGTACGTCCTGGAATGGTAAGGGGCACGGACAGCTCGCCCGGCCCGGCGGGCGTCCCGGACCCGGTCGTGGCGGTACGCTCCGAGCATGGCCGACAGGACGACGTCGAGCATCTCCATCGCCGCTAACGGGCCGGACGTGATGGCCGTGATCGCCGATTTCGCCGCCTACCCGCAGTGGGCGTCCGCCGTGCGCTCCGCTGAGGTGGTCGCGCGCGGCGCGGACGGCCGCCCCAGCCTAGTCCGCTTCAGCCTCGATGCCGGGATGATTAAGGACAGCTACGGCCTTAGCTATGAGTGGGACGACTCCGGCGTTCGCTGGGATCTCGCCGAGCCGGGCTCGGTCATCCGCGCGATGACCGGCGGCTACTCTCTGGCTGACGGCTCCCGGGGAACCGAGGTCACCTACGACCTCAGCGTGGATCTCCGGGTGCCACTGCTCGGCATGCTGAAGCGGAAAGCTGAGAAGGTCATCATCGACACCGCGCTGAAGGGGCTCAAATCCCGGGTCGAGGGCCTGCGCGCGCAGGCCTCGGCGGCGGAGAGCACACAAACGGACATGGACAGGGAAGAAGGCGCGACGTGACGGAGCGGCAGCCAGGCAGCGACCTGATCGGCGAGCTCCAGCGATGGCTGGTCCGCTCGGGGGCACGCGGCGTGAGCAGGGAACTGGGTGATCAGGTCCGGACCGTCCTCGGCAGCAACTCCCGCGGCGGACGTCTGGGAGAGCGCGACCGCCGACCACGAGGCCCCGGAATGCCAGTGGTGCCCGATCTGCCGGGCCCGGCGGAAACTGCGGGAATCCGGCCCCGGGCTGTCCTCCACCGTGGCGGCCGCGGGCGACGCGGTCTCCGTGGTGCTCCAGGACGCGGTGGCCGCGTTCGAGGCGACGGTGGCCGCGGCGGGACGGCAGGCCCGGCCCCGGGACGACGCGCCCGCCGACGGTGAGGTGTGGGACGAGGTGACCGAGGAACCCCCCAGCGGCGGGGTGTGGGATGAGGCGACCGACGGGCCAGGCCGCCCACTGCCGCGGCTGGTCCCGGACCCGCCTCCCGCGGCCGCTGAGCCGGGAGAGACAGTAGGGACCGCGGGGACGGCCGAAGTGGAAGAGACGGCTGGGGCGCGGGCCCTCGAACCACCGGCTGGGCCGGAAGGGACGGCTAGGGCGGCTGAACCACCGGCGGCGCCGGGAGGAACGGCTGCGACGCCTGAACCACCGGCTTAGCCGGGAGGAACGGCCCCTGTGATGCACGCAGGCCTGGCCCTCGGCGGCGGGGGCGGCCTGGCCCATCTCCTTATCCGGTTGTTCATCTGGCACCTGATCTGGCGGCTAGGCCTGCTGATCTGGCGGGTCCCGACGGTGGGGCCGGAACTCGTGGTGGTCATCGTCATCGCCCTCGTGGTGCTGGCCATCCTGAGGTCCCGGCGCGGTTCCGGCTGGCCGGGATCGCGCTGGCCGGGGCGACGCCCAGGAAACCCCTTCCGCGATCGCACCAGCGACGAGGCGGGCCCGCGCGACTGGTAACCGGGGACGCCGGTCCACAGGCATGCCCCGCGGCACGCGCGGGGCACCGGCTCCATCCGCTCAGATCACTGCGCCGTCATCCGGCCCTGAGTCGCGGGGCGGCTTGTCGCCCATCCTGACCACCAGGGTCGCGAACCCGCCGACGAACGCCGCCACGGCCAGGAACGCGGCCCACCCCGGGATCGCCCAGCCCGCCATGGTGGCCAGCAGCAGATAGCCCGGCCCCCCGAACAACGCGGCCCAGGCTCCCTTGGCCATCGGGTCCAGCGACGGCAGCGGCGGCGGGACCGGCGGCACGAAGTCCTCATCCTCCGCCGGCACCGGCGGAACGGAACTAGCCGGGCGGACGATCCGTGGCCGGCCTCCGGGTGGGGGGCCGGGGGGCGTGGGGTCTTCGTTGCGGCCGATGGAAGCGGGTCCATGCGCGGCGGGACCGTTGACCGCCGGGCCGTTCGCGGCGGAAGGCGGCGGGCCGTCCGCGCCCGGGACGTCGCGCTGGCCTGGGGCCGGGGGAGCGATCGGGCCTGCCGACGGCCCGGGATCCGAGGTTCCGCCAGGGTCCGTGCCGAGTTCAAGTGCAGGATCCGTGTCGTCGTCCAGGTCCAGGCTGAGCGACGGGTCGGTCTCCGGGCCAGGGTCCGGCAGGGTCCCGGCTCGCCGCGGGCCGGGCAGGTTCTCCCGCTCCGGCCAGGGCACCTCGCCGCCGTCCGCCTCCGGCTCGGCCGCGTAATTCGCGATCAGGTCACGCCACGCGGCTTCCTCCCCGCCCGACGCTCCCCGCCCGCTGCCCTTCACTCCGTCTCCGCATGACTATGCGCACGGACGAACTCCAGGCTCCCGGCGAAGATCGTTGGTGCGTCGTTGTCCAGGGTCGCCACATGATAGCTGTCCGGGCAGTCACGAACCGCCAGCTGCCCCGGGGGCAGGGCGGCCTGCAGGACCCGCATGCTGGCCGGTCCCACGACGTGATCGACCGTGCTGCGGTACACCAGCACCGGCTGGGTCACCGCCCCCAGCCTCGACCGGGTCAGCCGCCACAGCGCGGGCAGGGACGCCGCCGCCCGCACCGGGACCCGGGTGTAGCCGAGCTCGGTGACGCCCTCCTTCTTGATGTCACTGGCGATCCCGGGCAGCGATGGCACCACCAGTTTGAGCGCCGGGGCCAGCAGGAAGAGCTTGGTGTCGGGAGCCACCGACGGATTGACCAGGACCAGGCCGCTTACCCCGGCACCGCGCAGTTCCGCCATCCGCAGCGCCAGGCAGCCGCCCATGGACAGGCCCATCACGAAGATCTCGTTGCTCTGCCCGCGCAGTTCCTCGAAGGCCCGGTCGGCCTCCGCGTACCAGTCCTCCCACCGGGTGCGCGACATTTCCTGCCACGTGGTGCCGTGTCCGGGCAGCCGGGGAACGGACACCGTCAGACCCGCCTCGGCCAGGTACTCCGCCCACGGCCGCAGCGACCCCGGGGAACCGGTGAACCCGTGGCAGAGCAGGACGCCGGTGCTGCCGGTGCCCGCGTGGAAATACGCTTCCGCGCCTGGGATGACTGGCATGAGTTCATCGTCCTCTACACCGGGGCCTGGGCTGCGCGCCCGGTACCCCTTGAGCACCAACCGTCTCCCGGAGCCGGGCCGCGCATCTCACGCCCTGGCATCGTCGCATGCCTCGCGCCTCGCCGCACGCCGCCCGGCCGGGTAATCGGTGCTGACGAGCGGCCGCTTTCCCGCATATCTCATGCGACGATGGAGGCGTGTTCTACTGGGTGGTCAAGGCGATCCTGGGGCCCTTCCTGGCGCTGATTTTCAGGCCCTGGGCCGAGGGCATCGACAACGTGCCCCGGGAAGGGCCGGCCATCATCGCCAGCAACCACCTCTCCTTCGCCGATCACTTCTTCGGCCCGCTCCCGCTGCCACGCAAGGTGATCTACCTCGCCAAGGCCGAGTACTTCACCGGCCGCGGGCTGAAGGGCCTGCTCAGCAAGGCTTTCTTCAGCGGAGTGGGGCAGATCCCGCTGGACCGGGCCGGCGGCCACGCCAGCGAGCGGGCCATCAACACCGGCCTGCGCGTCCTGGCCCAGGGCAAGCTGCTCGGCATCTACCCCGAAGGCACCCGGACCCCGGACGGGCGGCTGTACCGGGGCAAGACCGGGGTGGCCCGGCTGGCCCTGGAATCGGGAGCGCCGGTGGTCCCCTGCGCCATGGTCGGCACGTTCGACCTGATGCCGTCGGGCAAGCTGATCCCGCGGCTGCGTTACCGGCCCGGGGTCCGTTTCGGCAAGCCGCTGGACTTCTCCCGCTACGCCGGGCTCGAATCAGACCGGCTGGTGCTGCGCGCGGTGACCGACGAGATCATGTACGCGATCATGGCCCTGGCCAGCCAGGAGTACGTGGACGAGGACGCGCAGCGGGCCAAGGAGCGGCTGAAGGCGGAGCATAAGGCGGAGCGGCTGGTCCACGCGTCCACCGAGGGCCGCTCCGGCTCGTAGCCCGGCTGGCCTTCCCGCGCCGGCCCGCCGCGGCGGCGCCACCAGGAGCGGATCCGGCGCCGCACCGCCCGGCCCGCCCGCTGCACGAGGAGCGCCACGCCCAGCAGCAGCGCCGCGGCGATACCGTCCAGCCAGAAGTGGTTGGCCGTGACGACGACCGCGAGCAGGGTGAGCACCGGGTAACCCAGCGCGAGCCAGCGCCAGCGGCTCCGGGACACCTGCACCACCACCAGCGCCACCAGCAGCGCCCATCCCACGTGAACTGAGGGCATGGCCGAGAGCTGGTCGGCGTTGAACCCCGCCACCGAGCCGTAGACCGACTGGCCGTAGCGCGCTGCGGTATCCACCAGGCCGTCACCCGGGAGCATCCGCGGCGGCGCGACCGGCAGGAACTGGATCAGCAGCGCCCCCGCGGTGAACAGCACCAGCGTGGTCCGGACCGGCGGGTACTGCCGGCGGTGCCGGGCGTACACCCAGACCAGGCAGGTGATCAGCACCACGAAGTGCAGTGAGGCGTAGTACAGGTTGAGCGTCTCGACGAGCAGCGGATGGCCGAGGAACGCGCGCTGGATCTCCGTCTCGCTCGGCAGATGCACGAACCGTTCGGCGTGCCAGATCCAGCGGGCCCGCGCCAGGGCGCCGGCCGGGCCGATCAGGCTGAAGCTCCCGGCCACCTGCCAGAGGGCGAACAGGGCCAGCAGGACGGCGGCTTCCAGGGCGACCCCGGCGGCCACGGCCAGCCGGCGTGGCCAGGGACCGGCGGGCGGTGTGCCGTCCGGCTGGCCGGGGCTGGCCGCGTCCCCCGGTTCCTGGCCGCCGGGCTTCTGGCCGGCGGGTTCCTGGCCGGCGGGTTCCTGGCCGCCGGGTTCCTGGTTGCTGGGGGCGGGGTTGGCGGTGGAGGCCTGCTGCCGGGTGGGGCGGGCGGCGTAGCGGGCGGCCATCGCGGCGCCGGCCAGGCACGCCGCAGTGACCGCCGCCGCTGGCCAGGACAGCTCCAGGTCGATCACGTGCGTGCCTCCATCCCCCGCTGCTGCCGGGCCCGCCGGGCTGGCCGGTACGTCCCATCGGCCAAGTGTCCCAACGTCCAGCAAACGCCAAGGTTACGGCCCTTGGTAAGAGGAGCGGATTAATGACTGCAATACCGATGGGGGCCCCGGGATTCCCGCCGGACCGGGCGGCCCCGCCGGGCCGGGTAGCCCCGCCGGGCCGGGCGGCCCCGCCGGTCCGCTGGCCAGCGCCGGCGCATCGTCCTGGTGCGCCTCACCCCGGCCATCCCGCATCTCCGGCCATCCCGCATCTGATGGTGCTGCATGTGCCCGGGATGGCCGCCGAGGCGGTCGCGCTGATCGGCCAGGCAGCGCCGCCTGACTTCAGAATCCGATGGCTTCGCGGAGCAGCAGGACGGTGCCGCGGCCGGGGTGAGGCTCTGCGTTGAGGACCAGAAGCCGGTTGACGGCGCTGGGCCACCCGTAGACCGCCTGGGTACGGGCGCTTTCCAGAGGGAGGCAGTGGTCTTCGACGCGGCGCAGCGCCGTGGCAAGGTCGGGTACCACCTTCTGCGCCCCGGCGATCCAGATCGCGCGGCCGGCACCGCCGGCGTAGCCGGGTAGCTGGCTTCCGCTGCCCGAGGCGACCACGAGGGAGCCGGTTTCGGTGAGCGCGGCGACGCTGCCCACGATGACGTCCGGGCTGGCGAGCAGCCGCCGGATCTCGTCGGCGCCGCCGACACGGTCCATGGCCAGGACGCGTGGCTTGACGGCCTCGTACCGCCCGCTGGTGTTGATGTCCTCATCGATACCAGACAGGCGGAGGGTCTCGCTGGCCCCCGTGAACACGCTGGCGCCCACGGGTATCAGATCTTTGATGCGGGTACGCGCGGCGGCGGCGCCGTCGAGGATCTCGACGGTGAAACCGTGCGCCGTCAGCGCAGCGGCGGCCCGCTCCAGGCGCTGCGCGGGCGCCGGGTCGGCGAAGGGCGTGGCGGGAATGGAGGTAGTCATGGTGCCTCCCGGGCTGGCTGGACGACGGGTTTTCTCACCAGGACGACGACACGACCCCCCGGAATGTCAGGCCGCGCGGCCCACCTCACAGTCGGGTGCCCTGTCTCGTCGGACTGGTGAGGGCAGCTGCGACCGGAGGAGGCTGGCGGCACCATGACCACCCGATCCGGGCCGGGACACGGCCGGCCCGACCCAGGCCTGGACGCGATCATGAGCGAGCGGCGGCAGCTGATCAATCTGGCCTACCGGCTGCTGGGCTCCCTGGCCGAAGCCGAGGACGCAGTCCAGGAGACCTACGCCCGCTGGTACGCCATGACCGCGCAGCAGCGGGAAGCGATCGAATCCCCTGGCGCCTGGCTGACGACGGTCGCCAGCCGGATCTGCCTGGACCTGCTCGGCTCGGCCCGGGCCCGGCGGGAGCGTTATGTGGGCGAATGGATCCCCGAGCCGCTGCCCGAGCCCGCCGAGTGGACCAGCGGGAGGCCGGGCGGCGCCACGGCCGACCCGGCCGACCGGGTCACCCTCGACGAGTCGGTGAGCATGGCCTTCCTCGTCGTGCTCGAATCGATGACCCCGGCCGAGCGTGTCGCGCTCATCCTGCACGACGTGTTCCGCTACTCCTTCGCCGAAATCGCCGAGATCACCGGTCGCACGCCGGCGGCATGCCGCCAGCTGGCCTCCTCAGCCCGCCGCCGCATCCGCAGAGCACAGGCTCCCGCGGCCCCGGCGGCCCGGCAGGCCGGACTCGTCAGGGACTTCAGGCAGGCCTGGGAAGCCAAGGACATCGACGCCCTTATCGGCCTCCTCGACCCTGACGCCACGGTGGTCGCCGACGGCGGCGGCCTGGCCGTCGCCGCGCTCCGCCCGATCGAAGGCGTTGAGCAGATCGCCCGCTACCTGGCCGATATCGCCGGCCGGGCACCTGGCAACGTGACCATCCTGGAGCGCACGGTCAACGGCCAGCCCGGTCTGGTGGCTCGGCAGGACGGCGTCACCGTGACAGTGTTCGCGTTCGGCATCGCCGGCGACCGGATCAAGCACATCTGGGCCGTGCGGAATCCCGAGAAACTCCGTCCCTGGACGACGGGGCCGCCCGGCAGCACGTGAATGACTCATTCACCCGGTCAGGACTCTTGAGTTCTCGGCGGCAAGGTTTCGTGCGGCGTTCAGGTCCGCCGTCCTGTCCGCGCGTCCATGCCCCGGTCTGCCACCGCCCCGCTCCCGGTCCCACGAGTCACACTGGCCCCTCCCGTCCACGTTTCCCGCGAAACGTTCGCGCAAACCGGGACAAATCACACGCCATAACGCACGTCACGCGGGAGATGTGGGCGGAGAGGTGGCTGCTGACCATGATCAATGTGATCCGTGGGGCTGGTGGTACAAGGGCGGCGGCCATCAGTGGCCCGCCCGGCGGCCGGGCCTCCGGAGCTTGGTGTGCCGCGATGCCCATGAGGGTCCCGGGGGGCTGGGGGCCAGGGGAGGGGCGGGGTTAGGGGGCGGACCAGCCTTTGGTGCGGGCGACGGCCCGGCGCCAGCGGGCGTAGGCCGCGTCGTCCCGGGGGCCGGGGTCGAACCGGCGGTCCAGGCGCCAGGCCGACGCGAGCTCCGCGGTCGAGGACCACATCCCGGTGGCTAGCCCGGCCAGGAACGCCGCCCCCAGCGCGGTGGTCTCAGCGACCACGGGACGTTCCACGGGGAGCTGCAGCTGATCCGCCTGGATCTGCATGAGCAGGTCATTGGCGCTGGCACCGCCGTCGGCGCGCAGGACGCGGCCGCCCTGCGAGCCGCCCTCGATCATGAGGTCGGCCACGTCCCGCACTTCGTAGGCGATCGCCTCCAGCGTGGCCCGGACCACGTGCGCCCGGGTGGTGCCGCGGGTGATGCCGAACATCGCCCCCCGCGCGTCCGGGTCCCAGTCCGGCGCGCCCAGGCCGGTCAGCGCGGGCACGAACACCACGCCGCCTGAATCGGGAACGCTCCTGGCCAGCGCCTCGCTCTGCGCCGCGTGATCCAGCAGCCCGAGCCCGTCCCGCAGCCACTGGACCGCGGCGCCGGTCACGAACACCGAGCCCTCCAGGGCGTAGGTGAGCTCGCCGGAGCCGTCCATCCAGGCCACCGTAGACAGCAGCCCGGCCGCCGAGCGCACCACGGCCGTCCCCGTGTTGGCCAGCACGAAGGACCCGGTCCCGTACGTGCACTTGGTATCGCCCGGGCTGAAGCAGGCCTGGCCGAACAGCGCGGCCTGCTGGTCGCCGGCGATGCCGGCCACCGGGAGGTCGAGGCCGAGGAACGCGCCAGGATCGGTGCGCGCGGCGACGCCGGTGGACGGCACCACCTCGGGCAGCGCCCGCTGCGGCACCCGCAGCAGCTCGCACAGTTCCGCGGACCACCGCCCGGCCCCGATATCGAACAGCAGCGTGCGCGAGGCGTTGGACGCGTCGGTGACGTGCCGGCGGCCTGCGGTCATCCGGGCGATCAGGTAGGAATCCACCGTGCCGCAGGCCAGCGAGCCGTCAGCCAGGCCCTGCCAGGTGCCCCTGTCGTTCTCGGCCAGCCAGGTGAGCTTGGTCCCGGTGAAGTACGGGTCGAGGCGCAGGCCCGTCAGCCCGGCCACCCGGGCCTCGTGCCCGGCCTCGCGCAGGGCGTCGCAGATCCGGGCCGTCCGCCTGTCCTGCCAGACGATCGCGCGGCGCGGCGCGGCCAGCGTCGCCCGGTCCCAGACCACCGCGGTCTCCCGCTGGTTGGTGATCCCGAGGCTGCGCACCGGCGGATCACCCGCCTGGGCCAGGGCCTGGCGGGCCGCGGCCAGCGTCGCCTGCCAGATGTCCTCGGGCAGGTGCTCCACCCAGCCCGGCTCCGGGAAGTACTGCCTGAATTCCTGATACCCGCGCCCGGACACCAGGCCGTCCTCGGTCACGACCAATACGGTGACGCCGGTTGTCCCAGCGTCAACAGCCAGCACGTTCATGGGGACTAGTGTTGCCCCATGCGAGTTGGAGTGCTGACCGGTGGCGGAGACTGCCCCGGGTTGAACGCGGTCATCCGGGCGCTGGTCCGCCGGGGGACAGCGGAGTTCGGCTACGAGTTCGTGGGCTTCCGCGACGGCTGGCGCGGGCCCCTCGAGGGCGACACCGTGCCCCTTGACGTGCAGGCCGTGCGGGGGATCCTGCCGCGGGGCGGGACGATCCTCGGCTCGTCGCGGACCAACCCGCTGGCGGAGACCGCGGGGCAGGGGAGCCGTCCCGGGGTGGAACGGATCAAGGACAACCTGGCCGGCCTGGGCGTGGACGCCCTGGTGGCGATCGGCGGGGAGGACACGCTGGGCGTGGCTACCCGGCTGCACGGAGAGGGCGTCCAGGTGATCGGGGTGCCCAAGACCATCGACAATGACCTGGGCGCCACGGACTACACGTTCGGCTTCGATACCGCGGTGAACATCGCGATGGAGGCCATCGACCGGCTGCACACCACGGCGGAAAGCCACCACCGCGCGCTGATCTGCGAGGTGATGGGCCGCCACGCGGGCTGGATAGCGCTGCACTCCGGGCTGGCGGGCGGGGCCAACGTGATCCTCATCCCGGAGAAGCCGTTCAGCATCGAGAAGGTCTGCGCCTACGTAGAGCACCGGTTCCAGACCCGGTACGCGCCCATCGTGGTGGTCTCCGAGGGCGCCACCCCTCAGGAAGCGGACGTGCAGGTCTCGGACCAGCGACTGGACGCGTTCGGCCACGTGCGGCTGGGCGGCATCGGGCAGACGCTGGCCGACGAGATCGAGAAGCGGACTGGCAAGGAAGCCCGCTGCACCGTGCTCGGCCACGTCCAGCGCGGCGGGACCCCCACGGCGTTCGACCGGGTGCTTGCCACCCGGTTCGGGATACACGCGATCGGGGCGGTCCACGACGGCAACTTCGGCACCATGGTGGCGCTGCGCGGCAACGACATCGTCCGGGTGCCGCTGGCCGAGGCCACCCGCGAGCTCAAGACGGTGCCAGCGGAGCGGTACGCCGAGGCCGAGGTCTTCTTCGGCTGACGCAGCCGCCGGACGCGGTCCGGCTCAGCGGACCTGGACCGCGACCAGGCACGCGTCGTCGCTAGTGTCAGACCGCGCGCTGCTCATCAGGTGATCGGCGAACCGGGCGACATCATCAACGGGCCCGCTGGCCAGGCGCAGCAGCGCGCTGATCGAGTCGTCGATGGCCTCGTCGTGCCGCTCGATGAGGCCATCGGTGAACAGCGCGATCGCGTCGCCCGGCTGCAGGGTGGTGGTCAGCTCCTCGTACCGGGCGTCCGGGTCCGCACCGACCAGGATCCCGGCCGGCAGCGCCATTTCCCGCGCCGCTCCGTCCCGTACCAGCAGGGGCGGCAGGTGCCCGGCCGCTGAGCAGCGCAGCGTCCGCTGCGCCGGGTCGTAGATCCCGCACACCACCGTGCCGATGATGCCGTCGGTGAGATGGCAGGCCACACCGTTCAGCCAGGCCAGCAGCTGGGCCGGCCCGGCGCCGGTGATCGCGAGACCGCGCAGGCAGTTCCGCAGGGCCACCATGCCGGTCACCGCGTCGATGCCGTGACCCGCGATATCGCCGACCACGAGCAGCACTTCTTTACTAGGCAACGGAACAGTGTCGTACCAGTCACCACTGACCAGGTTCCCCGGTCCGGCGGGACGGTAGCGGGCGGCGATGTCGAGGCCGGCGATCTCCACTGGCTCAGCGGTCCGCGGGGTGATGGCCTGCTGCAGCCGCAGCGCCAGGCGGTGCTCCTCGGCGGCACGCTCCTCGGTGTCGGCCAGCCGGTCCCGGGTCGCGGCGAACGCCACCTGGGTGTGGTAGTCCGCGGACACGTCCTGATAGGCACCGCGCACCGCGACCAGCGTGCCGGCCTGGTCGGTGACCGGCTCGGCGAACGCGCGCATCTGCCGCACGCTTTCGTCGTCGGCCCGGATCACCCGGAACGCGGCGGCGGCCTCCCGCTTGTCCTCGAGCAGCGTGGTACGGAAGCTCTCCACCACCGGCAGGTCGTCCGCGGGCA
>CAVQEM010000038.1:0-78810 GCA_963711485.1 uncultured Actinomycetes bacterium | reverse complement strand
GCTCCATCGTGGTGCTCGCGAAGGATCAGTACGGCTTGCGGGAGCGGCACGAGGGTGAACTGCAGGGCGCGGAGTTCGTGGAGTTCACCGCGCAGACCCGGATGAGCGGCGTGGACCTGGCCGATGGGCGCCAGGTCCGCAAGGGTGCGGCCGCCTCGGTCGCTCAGTGGATCCGGGACGGCGGCGGCACTCCCCCGCCGGAACTCGGCGAGACCGTGGACGCCATCTCGGGCGTCGGCGGCACCCCGCTGGTCGTGGCGGAGCGCGCAGGGGGCACAGGCGCGCGGAAAAGTCCGGGACCGCGCGGGCGCTCGGCGTGATCAACCTCAAGGACATCGTCAAGGAGGGAATCGCCGAGCGGTTCGCCGAGATGCGCACCATGGGCATCCGGACCGTCATGATCACCGGCGACAACCCGCTGACCGCCAAGGCCATCGCGGACGAGTCCGGGGTGGACGACTTCCTCGCCGAAGCCACGCCGGAAGACAAGATGGCGCTGATCAAGAAGGAGCAGGAAGGCGGCAAGCTGGTCGCGATGACCGGGGACGGCACCAACGACGCCCCCGCCCTCGCCCAGGCCGACGTCGGGGTGGCCATGAACACCGGGACCTCCGCGGCCAAGGAGGCCGGGAACATGGTGGACCTGGACTCTAACCCGACCAAGCTCATCGAGATCGTGGAGATCGGCAAGCAACTGCTGATCACCCGGGGCGCGCTGACCACCTTCTCCATCACCAACGACGTGGCCAAGTACTTCGCGATCATCCCGGCCATGTTCGCCAGCGTGATACCCAGCCTGGGCAAGCTCAACATCCTGCACCTGCACAGCCCGGACTCGGCGATCACGTCGGCGATCATCTTCAACGCGCTGATCATCGTCGCGCTGATCCCGCTGGCGCTGCGGGGTGTCCGCTACCGGCCGGCTTCGGCGTCGTCGATGCTCCGCAGGAACCTATGGATCTACGGCGTGGGCGGCCTCATCATCCCGTTCGTCGGCATCTGGGCCATCGACTTGGTCGTCCAGTACATTCCAGGATTTGGCGGTTGACCAGAATGAATCGTCTTCCGAGCCTCGTCCGGCAGCACCTCGCTGCGCTGCGCGGCCTGCTCGCCTTCACCGTGCTGTGCGGGATCATCTACCCGGTGGTCATGTTCGGGGTGGCCCAGGCGGCTTTCCATCACCAGGCCAACGGCTCCCTGGTCAGCTACCACGGCAAGGTCGTGGGCTCCAGCCTGCTGTGCCAGGAGTTCGTGGACGCCAAGGGCAACCCGCTGCCGCAGTGGTTCCAGCCCCGGCCCTCCGACGCGGTCAACGCCGAGGACAAGACCGACTATGGCTGTGACCCCGGCTTCTCTGCGGCGTCCAACCTGGGCCCCAACAACAACACGCTGGTACAGCTGATCAAGCAGCGGCAAAAGGCCTACGCCTCGCTCAACCACGTGAAGATCTCGCAGATCCCGCCGGACGCGGTGACCGCATCCGGGTCGGGCCTGGACCCGGACATCTCCCCGCAGAACGCCTACCTGCAGGTGAACCGGGTGGCCGCCGCGCGGCACGCGAGCCCCACGGCCGTCCGCGCCCTGGTCAGCAAGTTCGTCCAGGGCCGCAACCTCGGCTTCCTCGGCGAGCCCCGGGTGGACGTGCTGACCCTGAATATCGCGCTCGCCCAGCAGTTCCCGCTGCCGGCCGGGCACTAGAGAGGCGTCGGATGGTGGCGGGCGCGACAGCACCGGATCAGGACCGCGGCGCTGCCAAGCCCGCCGCCCATCCGGCACCCCAGGCGGCCGGGCCCGCCGCCAATACCGCGGCCCTAGCTAGCACAGCCATCGAGTCCCCGGGCCCTGGACCGGCCCCGGCCCCGCCCCGGCGAGCACGTCCGCCACGCCTGTCACCCGGCAGACCATCCTGGTGGTCGAGGACGAGCCTGCCCTGCTGCGTGCGCTGCGGATCAACCTCCGGGCCCGCGGCTACGAGGCGGTCACGGTGCAGGCCGGCCGTCCAGCTCTGGAAAAAGCGACGCAACGAACACCGGACGCGGTGATCCTCGACCTTGGTCTCCCCGACCTGGATGGCATCGAGGTGATCCGGGAACTGCGGTTGGTGACGACCGCGCCGGTCATCGTGCTGTCCGGCCGGACCGGGCCCGGAGACAAGATCGGCGCCCTGGACGCGGGCGCGGACGACTACGTGACCAAGCCCTTCTCCATGGAGGAGCTGCTCGCCCGGCTGCGCGCCGCACTGCGCCGGGACGGCCCGGCGCCGCCCGCGCGGCCGGTGCCCATCGGCCGCTCCACCGTCGACCTGGCCGCGCACCTGGCCACCCGCGACGGCGAGCAGGTCCGGCTCACGCCGACCGAGTGGCGGCTGCTGGAGATCCTCCTCCGCCACCCGGGCCAGCTGGTCGGCGGCCGGCGGCTGCTGACCGAGGTGTGGGGGCCGACCTATCAGAACAGCACCCACTACCTGCGCTTCCACATGGCCGGGCTGCGGCGGAAGCTGGAGGACGACCCGGCCCGGCCCCGTCACCTGCTGACCGAGCCCGGCATGGGCTACCGCTTCCAGCCCTGACCGGGTCAGGCGACGGGGAGGCCGACCCGATGGGCCCGATCAGCCGGCGCGGCCGACCCGGTGCGCCCGGATCAGCAGCACCGCCACCCCGGCTATGGCCACGCCGCCCACGACGATCACCGCGATCGCCCACCCGGGGATCCCGCTGTTCTGCGGGATCACTGCGTACGCGCCCGGGCCGGTGTGCACGATCTTGGCGACAGTCGTCTTGGGCAGGGTGACCATCCCGGACCAGCGGACCGTCTGGCCCTGGCCGTAGTGGATGCGCACGACACAGGGCACGGTCGTGCCCTCGCGGAGCGATAGGGCGTTCACGGCGATCTGCGCCCGGTCACCCGGCAGGATCGTGTTGGTCGCCACCCGGAACGAGTGGCTCTTCCCGGCCGCGGTGCACGACGCCTGGCCGGTCCCGCCGGAGAACGTCTGCCCGGTATCGCGCAGCGCCACGTTCAGCCGGGGCATCGTCCCGATGGCCTGGCCGGTGACGCCGGGGATCTCCAGCCGGTTCCGCATCTGGGCCAGGTTCCCCACGGTGACCGCCACGCCCACCGTGACCTGCTCGACGATGATGGCCTTGGCGGTCGCCTGGCCGTGCCGGCCGACCGTGGTCGCCTTAGGCTTGGTGGCGAGCTCGGCGGTGATGCCCGCCAGGTACTGGCGGTGCGGCGTGCCCGGCCGGGACGTGCACGGTGAACGGGATCTTGTCCCGGGTGCCGGGCGCCAGCGTCACCGTCCGTCCCACACCGTCCAGCCAGCAGGACGGGCCCGAGCAGGGCCCGGACGCCCCGGTGTAGCCGATTCCCCCGTTCGCGGCGGTCACGCCCAGTGACTGGGTGAGCTTCAGCTTCTCAGGTCTACGTCCCAGGTCGCTGAGGATGACGGTGGCCGTGGTCGACTGGCCGGTGGCCGCGGCCAGGTTGAAATAGGACTCCGAGCGGCCGTCGGGGAGTGGCGCCGGGTTGAGCCCGAACGAGTCGGCCCCGCCGGTCCCGATCGCCCCGGCGGCCAGGAGCGGGAACCCGGCCAGCAGCGCGACCAGGCCGGCCGCGGCCGCCCTGCGCCACCTGAAGCGCCGGCTCACGGGCCGGACACCAGGGTCAGCGTGAGGGTCGTCGTGTAGGACCCGGCGTAGGCAGAGGCTGGCACTTGAATCCACCATCCAATCGGATGCGTCGCGCTGGGGCCGCCGAGGGCGACCACTCCGGTGCCGGTGCCGGCCGACGCGTCGTAGATCGTGAAGGCGTCCGGCGAGCTGGCCGCGGTGTCGATGGCCACGGGATAGGTCGTCGTGTCCACCGGCACCACGCAGGACCCGACGCAGGCCGCGCTGGGCGCGGCGCCGGTGAGCGAGCTGGTGCTTCCGTTGAACTCGAGGCGGCCAGTGTCCGGCAGGGTGTGCGATCCGCTGCTGAACGTCGTGGCCGAGACCGTGACGTCCCAGCCAGATGCGGTTCCGGCGCTGTCATTGACGGTGAGCTTCTGATCCGCCGGCACCTGGTCAACTGAGCTCTGGTCAGTCCCGTTCTCCTCGGCGGCCCAGGCCAGTGAGCTGGGGGAAGCCAGGGTCAGGATGCCTGGGAAGCTGACCGCCAGCGTCGTCCCGGAATCGACGCCGCTGCCGGCGTCCCGGGTGGTGATGTCTGAGGTGTAGCTGCCCGCCGTCGTGGTGTTGGCCAGCCCGGTGATCTCAATCGACACCGCGGTCCCGGCGGCCACCGTCCCGGCGTGAACGAGTACGTCAGCGTGTCCCCCGCAGTGACGCTGTTCCCCCATCCGCCACCGCCGCTGGCGTCACCGTGCCCACCGCCTCGCCCACCCCGATGGCCAGCGCGGACGCCGCCAGCAGGCGGATACTGGGTCGCCTGGTCAGGTCCCGCAGATATCTCGTGCCGCCCCCGGCTTCTCCTCGGTCATCCCGGGCAGGCGCGCGCGGCCAGGCGGGGTTTCGGGCGCATGGGTTCTGTTAGGAACGGCCCGCGCCGCGCATGGGTCGCGCATGGACGGGCATTTTGGGCGCTTCCCGGGGTTTCACTGAGAAACCCGGAGCCCCGGCCTGCGGCTCCTTCAGCCCTGATCGCAGTGTGCGTGGTAAGTGGGCACACTGAGAGTGAACCTCGTTGCGGAGAAAGAACGGGACCATGGCCGAGCAGGAGCGTGGGCAGCTCCGGATCTACCTGGGCGCGGCGGCGGGCGCCGGGAAGACCTTCGCCATGCTCGGCGAGGGGCACCGGCGGGCCGAGCGCGGCGCGGACGTCGTCGTGGCGTTCGTGGAGACGCACGGGCGCCCGCACACCGCCGAGCTGCTCGACGGCCTGGAGATCATCCCCCGGACCCGGATCTTCTACCGCGGCACGACGTTCGAGGAAATGGACCTGGACGCGGTGCTGGCCCGCAAGCCGGAGATCGCCCTCGTCGACGAGTTCGCGCACACCAACGTCCCGGGCTCGCGGCACGCCAAGCGCTGGGAGGACGTCGAGGAACTGCTGGCCGCCGGGATCGACGTCATCTCCAACGTCAACATCCAGCACCTCGAGTCCCTGAACGACGTGGTCCAGAAGATCACCGGCGTGCCCCAGCGGGAGACCGTCCCGGACGCCATGGTCCGCGCCGCCGACCAGGTCGAGCTCATCGACATGACCCCGGAGGCGCTGCGCCGCCGGATGGCGCACGGGAACATCTACCCGCCGGAGAAGATCGACGCCGCGCTGACCAACTACTTCCGCACCGGCAACCTGACCGCCCTGCGCGAGCTGGCCCTGCTCTGGCTGGCCGACAAGGTGGACGAGGGCCTGCAGCGCTACCGGGCGGAGCACGGCATCCACGGCACCTGGGAGGCCCGCGAGCGGGTCGTGGTCGCGCTGACCGGCGGCCAGGAAGGCGAGACGCTGATCCGCCGCGGCGCCCGGATCGCCGCCCGGTCCACCGGCGGTGACCTGCTCGCCGTGCACGTGACCCGCTCGGACGGGCTGACCGGCTCGAACCCGGCCGCGCTGGCCGAGCAGCGGCAGGCTCACCGAGTCGCTGGGCGGGACCTACCACCAGGTGATCGGGGACAACATCCCTGAGGCCCTGCTCAGCTTCGCCCGGGCCGAGAACGCCACCCAGCTGGTGCTCGGCGCGAGCCGGCCGGTCCTGGCTGTCCGCGCTGCTGACCGGCCCGGGCTTCGGCGCCCGGACCATCCGCGGCTCGGGCGACATCGACGTGCACATCGTGACCCACGCGCACATGGGCCGGGGCCGCGGCCTGCTGCCCCGCTCCCGCGGCGGCCTGACCCTGCGCCGCCGGCTGGCCGGCTACGCGCTGGCGGTGGTCCTCTGCCCGCTGCTGACCCTGGTGCTGGCCAGCCTGCGCGGCCAGCTCAACCTGACCAGTGACGTGCTGGCGTTCCTGGTCGCGGTCATCGCGGTCGCGCTGGTCGGCGGGTTCGTGCCGGCCATCCTGGTCGCGGTGGCCGGGTCGCTGCTGCTCAACTACTACTTCACCCCGCCGGTGCACAAGTTCACCATCGCCGAGGCCAATAACGCGCTGGCCCTCGCCGTGTTCGTGGCGGTCGCGGTGATCGTCAGCTCGGTGGTGGACACCGCGGCCCGGCGGACCCGGCAGGCGGCCCGGGCCAGCGCCGAGTCCGAGCTGCTGGTCACCACGGCGGGCAGCGTGCTGCGCGGTCAGCGGGCGGTGGAAGCCGTCCTCGACCGGGTCCGGGAGGCGTTCAGCATGGAGTCGGTGACCCTGCTGGAGTGCGGGCCCACGGCCAGCACGGCGGCCCACGGCCCGACCACCGGCTGGCACGTCGTGGCCCACTCCGGCGAGCCGCCGGTGACCCGGCCGTCCGACGCCGACGTCGAGGTGCCGGTGGGCGAGACCCTGTCGATGGCGCTGCGCGGCCGCTCCCTCGCTGCCGCGGACCGCCGGGTGCTGGGCGCGTTCGCCGCCTACGCGGCGGTGGCGCTGGAGCAGCAGCGGCTGGCCGCGGAGGCCGAGGCCGCCCGGCCCATCGCCGAGGCGGACCGGATGCGGACCGCGCTGCTCGCGGCGGTCAGCCACGACCTGCGGACCCCGCTAGCCTCGGCCAAGGCCGCCGTGACCAGCCTGCGCTCGGACGAGGTGCAGTGGGGCCAGGAAGACCTGGACGAGCTGCTGGCCACCGCGGACGAGTCGCTCGACCGGCTGGCCCACCTGGTGGACAACCTGCTCGACATGAGCCGGCTGCAGGCGGGCGCGCTGTCGGTGTTCCCGCGCCCGGCCGGGCTGGACGACATCGTCGCCCGGGCCCTCGACGACATCGGGACCCCGCGCGCCGCGGTCACGGTGGACATCCCGGACTCCCTGCCCGAGGTCCGGGTCGACCCGGCCATCCTGGAACGGGTCATCGTGAACCTGACCCAGAACGCGCTGCGCTACTCCCCGGCGGGCACCCCGCCGCTGCTGGCCGCGAGTTCCCTCGGCGACCGGGTCGAGCTGCGCGTGGTGGATCGCGGGCCGGGTATCCCCCGGTCCCATCAGGACCGGATGTTCGTGCCGTTCCAGCGGCTCGGCGACACGGACAACACCACCGGCGTCGGCCTCGGGCTGGCCCTGTCCCGCGGGCTCACCGAGGCCATGGGCGGCACGCTCGACCCGGAGGAGACCCCGGGCGGCGGGCTGACCATGGCCTTGTCGCTGCCCGCCGTGCCCCGGCGGCGGGCGCGCGCTGCCCGGGGCATCCCGGCGCCCTGGCAAGCTGGTGGAGTGACCCACGTCCTGGTCGTCGACGATGAACCGCAGATCCTGCGCGCGCTGCGGATCAACCTCCGGGTGCGGAACTACGAGGTGGACACGGCCGCGACCGGGGCCGAGGCACTGACCGCCGCCGGGCGGCACCCCCCGGACCTGGTGCTCCTCGACCTGGGCCTGCCCGATCTGGACGGCGTCGAGGTCATCGAGGGGCTGCGCGGATGGACCCAGGCCCCGATCATCGTGCTGTCCGGCCGGGCCGACAGCACCGACAAGGTCGAGGCGCTGGACGCCGGCGCGGACGACTACGTGACCAAGCCGTTTGGCATGGAGGAGCTGCTGGCCCGGATGCGCGCCGCGCTCCGGCGGTCAGGCCCCGCGGCCGACGAGCCGATCGCCCGGCTCGGCGACCTGGTCATCGACCTGGCCGCCAAGACCGTGACCCGGGCCGGGTCCGGGGCCGGGGGGCCGGGGCCAGCGCCGGGTCCGGGGGCGGGTCCGGGGCCGCAGACGGCGCCCAGGCGATCCGGCTCACCCCGACCGAATGGCACCTGCTGGAGGTGCTGCTCCGGAACCCAGGCAAGCTGCTCACCCAGCGCCAGCTGCTGTCCGAGGTGTGGGGCCCGGGCTACGCCGACGCGGCCGGTAACCTCCGGCTCTACATGGCCCAGCTGCGGCGCAAGCTGGAACCCGACCCCGGGCGGCCCCGCTGGCTGCTCACCGAACCGGGGATGGGCTACCGCTACCAGCCCCGCGGGGACGCAGGGGCCGACGGCGGGTCCGCGGCCGACGGGTCCACGGCCGACGAGGTCCGCGGCCGACGGGTCCGCGGCCGACGGGTCCGCGGCCGACGGGTCCGCGGTCGGCTGACCACGGCCGACGGGTCCACGGTCGGCTGACCGCGGTTGGCTGGATCGCCGTCGGCTGAAACGCCCCGGGCGCCCCGCGGCCCGGCTGCTGCGCACAGACGGTGACGAACTGGCGACGTTTATCGATCTTAATTCTGATACAGACCAATAATGATGCCATTTCAGTAAGCAGGCAGACTCGCTGAGACACGACGGCGTGGCGGCGGGCGGTGAGCGGTGAGCGGTGAGCAAGGGTCATGAACACAGCCACTCGCCAGGTTTCCTCCGAGACGCTGGCCGCGCTGGGCACCGGCGGTGGAGGAGCCGCGGCGGTCAGCTCCCTGGCGGCCGCGCAGCACAGCAAGCGTCTCCGGCTCGTGTGGGCGGTCCGGGATGCGGCCCGCAGAACCGGTCATCCGCAGGCCAGCCACGCGGGCCGCGGCCACGACCTGCTGGCTGACGTCCGGCGCCACACGCCGAGCGCGGTCGAGGCGGTCGTCCGGCATCCGTCTGTGGGAGTGTGGGCCGGCCGGGCCCTCCGGACTTTGCTTGGCGAGGAAGGGCCGGCCGGGGCAGGCGGACCGGCTGGCGGGCCGGGCGGCGCGTGGGCTGGCCGACAGCCCGGCGGATGGGCGGGCGGGCTGGCGGGCGGGCGAGCGGGTGGCGAGCCCGCCCAGCTGGCCTCACTGGCCGCCGCCGCCGCCATCAGGGCCCGTTACCCGTGCGCGATCGAGGTCCCGGTCCACCGAGGCATCGTCACCCTGCCGTCTGTCGGGCAGCTCAGGCTCGCGCCGGGGTCTGGGCCAGACGGCACGGTCACCGTGCGGTACTCGGCGGAGGGCATCTGGGTCATGGCGGGCCGACGCGAGGTCCGGATCCCCGCGGATACCCGGGCGGATTCCGCCGGATGGCGGGGGCTGCGGCTTCTCCGCGCCACGGCGAGGGGGATTGCCCTCCGCCTCGTGATCGACGATCTGGATCCAGACCGGATACCCTTCACCGGGGATCTCGGCGGGCGTCTCAGCCCCGCAGAAGCCACGAGGTGGCAGCGGATCCTGCCCCCCGCCTGGGACCTGCTGACCGACCAGCCTGGGACCACCGCCGAGGAGGTCCAGGCCATGATCCAGGTGCTGACGCCCCTGCGCCGCCCGGCGCACGGACAGGTGAGCGTCAGCGCGCGGGAGGCGTTCGGCGCCGTGGCCCTGTCGCCCCCGGCCGACGCCACCGCGCTGGCGGTGACCCTGGCGCAGGAAGTTCAGCACGCGAAGCTGGGCGCGCTACTGGACCTCGTCCCGCTCACCGAACCCGACGACGGCCAGCGCTACGACGCCCCGTGGTGTGATCATCCGCGGTGCGTGGACGCGTGGTGTGAGGACGCACGGCGTGATGGCGGGCGATGTGACGAGGCGGGGCCCATTGACGGCCTGCTCGAGCGGGCGTACGGCTGCCTGGGCGTGAGCGGCTTCTGGCGCTGGCAGCGCCTGGCGGAGGACCGTGCGGCGGCGGCCCGGGCGCGCGTGGAGTTCACCCGCTGGCGCCAGGCCGCCGCCACCGCGACGACGGTCCTGGAGGCCAGCGGCCGGCTGACCGAGGCCGGGCGCGTCTTCGTCGCAGGCATGGCCACTACGCTGCAAGCCTGGGCGGATGAGAAGATGCCCGAGGCCGCATCGCCGCGGCCCGGGCCGGTGACGGGCTCCGAGGAATCAGCTGACGGTGACTGGGCGGGGAGTGCGCATGCGTGACGAGACCACCGTGCTCCGGAGCGCACCCACGGTCGGCGCGGGGCGCCGGCTGGTGAGCCCGGGCAGGGACGGCCGGTGACCGCCGGGCAGGTCGCAGTGCGCTACTCCAAGTGGGGCGGGATCGATCACTGGCACTTCCAGCTCGAGCCGCTGGGCCAGGACGAGTTCGGCTGGTGGTTTTTTGGCCGCCAGGGCCTCACCCAGCAGCGGGGTGCCGAACCCTCGGTGGTCTGGCCGAACGACTTCGTCCTTCTCGTGCCGGCCGAAGGCTGCCGGACCGCGTGCTTCAACGCCGAGCACACGGTGGAGATCTATGCCGACGTGACTACCCGCCCGGTGCTGGCGGGGGACACGGTCACGGCTGTCGATCTGGACCTGGACGTGGTCCGGTACGTCGGTGGCCGGGTGGAGGTGCTCGACGAGGACGAGTTCGCCGAGCACCAGGTGCAGCTGGCCTACCCGGCCGAGCTGATCAGCCAGGCCCGGAAGACCTGTGACTGGCTGGTCGAGGCGGTCTCGTCCCGGACCGAGCCTTTCGGGCGGGCCGGGGCTTCCTGGCTGGCCCGGGCCCAGGCCAGCCAGGAAGCCTGACTGTCAGCCGGTCACGCATGAGACGGACCGCGGTCACTAGGGTGGCAGGGACAACAGGAGGACGGATGTCCGTGAGACCAGAGCCAGGCCATCTGAGCAATCGCCACCGGAATACGCTCCGCCAGATCTTCGAGCATCCGGTCAGCCACAACATCGAGTGGCGGGCCGTCGTGTCGCTGCTCGGGGCGGTCGGCACCACAGTGGAGCAGCCCGGCGGCAAGCTGGACGTGACGATCGGGACCGAGAAGGAGTTCATCGAGCCCCCGGCGGGCAAGGACCTCGATACGCAGACGGTGCTCGACCTGCGCCGGATGCTGAGCAGCGCCGGATACCAGCCGGACGGCACCGGCCCGGCCTAGGTGGCCGCCCAGGCCGGGCCCGGCCGGATAGCTGGCCCGGGCAGAGGCCGGCGGCAGTCAGCCCCGGATCTGCTCGCGCACCATGGCGGTGATCTGGTCCGCCCGGGTGATGATGCTGTCCGCCTTCCCGGTTTCGGCGATCATGTCCAGGCTGGCCTGTTCGTCCGAGATCGACGCCAGGTTGATTTCCACGTTCACCCGGGCCGTGGACGCGGCGGCCCGGGCGGACTCGGCCGCGGCGGCCACGTCGCTGATGACGTTGCGGTTGCCGATCACGACCAGCGCCTCGGCGAGGTTGACCACCATGCCGGCCAGGCTGATGACCTGGGCCGGAGGCCAGGCGGCGTTGGCGAGGGCCTGGGCAATGGCCGTCGCCCGGGCGGCCTGTTCCTCCCCCGTGGACCGTGGCAGCTGGTAGGCGTCGGCCACCGCCAGGAACGCGTCCGCGTCCGCGTCGGCCAGCCGCAGCGCGATGTTCCGCAGCTCATCCACCTCGGTGATGATCCGGCCGATGGTCACCTGGTGCTCGGCGTACTTCTCGCCGGTGGTGTACCGGGCCACCATGCCGAGCAGCGCCGCACCCTGGGCAGCGAGCAGCGCCGCCGCGGCGCCACCGCCGGGGGCGGGAACACGCTCGGCGAGCTGATCCAGGAACTCACCAATGGTCTGGTCGGGGATGGGCACGTGTCCTCCGGGTCAGATGAGGGCGGGGTGCCGCCCGCCAAGATCATCCCATGCCCACGGTCCCGGACGCGTACCCCGCCCCCGGCCCAGGCCCCCGGGCCCCCGGTTGCCGCTATCCGGTTCCCGTTCCCCGCTATCGCGGCCTGACCGGGATCCCAATCATGGGCGCGCCGGTACCATATGTCCGTTCATAATTCGAAATGGCGCACCGGCATACCAGCATCGCCTTGTGGCTAGCTCAATTAATTCGCTGCCCGTCTGCTAACTTCCCGCAGGAAAGGGGAACGACGGGAAGCGATGAACGGCAGGCCAGGCAGGAAATTCCCGCGGTGGAATCGCGTCGCCCGATTCGGGGCCGTTTTATCCTATTCGGGTCCATGGGTGCGGGGGTGCTGGTGGTGGCCCGCGATCCGCGGCCCGCGCGGGCCGTGTCTCTCGCGGCGCACCCGGGCGGGGCTCGCTCCCCGGTCCGGGCTGCGGCCGGGACGTCCCGGGCGTCCCCCCGGGACCCAGGCCGGCGGGTGGACCGGGTCACGGCGCCGGCCGGGACCTGCACCTCGCCCTCACCCGCCTATGACTCCCTGGCGTCCCGGATGTCCCGCGGCATCAGGGCGGCGGTACGTGGATCCGCGGCTGTCGGGCTGGCGGTGGCGGACACGCGCACCGGCATCAGCTGCGAGTACCACGCGGGGCAGCACTTCCACACGGCCAGCATCGTCAAGGTGATCATCCTGGGCGCCCTCTTGCATGAGGTCACAGCGCACCAGGGCATGCTCAGCGAGGACCAGGCGGAGCTGGCCCGGGAAATGATCACCGAGTCGGACAACGCCGCGGCCGACGCGCTGTGGGACGAGGTCGGCCGGGGCAATCTCCAGCTTTTCCTCAACGAGGCCGGGATGAGCCACACCATGTTGGGGCCGGGCATCCTGTGGGGGCTGACCCAGGTCACCGCGCACGACGAGCTGCGCCTGCTGACGCTGCTCACCAGCGCGAACCCGGTCCTGGACCGCCAGGCGCGCGACTACGAGCTGCGCCTGATGGCGCAGGTCATCCCGGCCCAGCGCTGGGGCGTCCCGGCGGCGCCGCGCCCGGGGTGGTCGTGCACGTGAAGAACGGCTGGCTGCCAGACCCACAGCTGTGGGTGATCAACAGCATCGGCGCTTTCAGCAGCGACGACGGCGTCTACAAGATCGTCGTGCTGACCCGGGACAACCCGACCATGGACGACGGGATCGCCGCCGTCCAGCGCGTCGCGGCCGTCGTCAACCGCGCGCTGGCCCCCCGGTAGCGGCGCCCTCAGCCGGAGCCGGAATCGCGGGTCGCCGGGACCTGGCCTTGTTCCTCGTCCGGGGCGAGATGCCGCAGCCGGAACCGGAGCCAGGCAGACCACCACGTTATCGGTGCCGGTCACGATGGCCCGGTTCAGCACGAAGCCGCGCTGGTTATGCAGGAACCATCGCCACCAGTGCTCGGGCTGGACCTCGGGGATCACCACCACGACGCGGCGGTTCGGATCCTCCTGCTCCCGGCCGCGCAGGTATTCCACGATGGGCGGACCGAGCGCGCGGTGCCCGGTGTGCAGCGTGACCAGCGGCACGTCTGGATCCCACTCTTCCCACTGGTGCGCGGAAGCTGGCGTCGGCCTGCTGGTCCTCCAGGTCGTGGTAGCAGATCGTCACCGCGACCACCTCGTCAGCCAGGGACAGGGCCGCGGAGATCGCTTCGCGGGTCAGCCGGGACAGGCCGCGGACCGGCACCACGGCCAGGGCGGGCGCCCGCTCCGGCGGGGGCGGCGTCCTCCCGAGCTCAAGCAGCCCGCCGATCTCTTCGTAGGCCCGGTGGATACGGGTGAACAGCAGCACCAGCGCCGGGATGATGATGACGACCAGCCAGGCACCCTCGGTGAACTTGCTGACCAGCTCGATGGCCAGCGCGGCGGTGGTGAGCACCGCGCCCAGCCCGTTGATGAACGCCCGCCGGACCCAGCCCGGCCCGTGCTGCTCGTGCCAGTGCCTCACCATGCCCGTCTGGGACAAGGTGAACCCGACGAAGACCCCGATGGCGAACACCGGGATCAGGGCCTGGGTGCTGCCCTTGGGCACCACCAGCAGGACCGCGGCGGCGGCCGCGAGCACCCCGACCCCGTACCGGAAGACCTGCCGCTCGCCTTTCAGCGCGAACACGTGCGGCAGGAAGTTGTCCCGGGCCAGCAGGCTGGCCAGGACGGGCAGGCCGCCGAAGAAGTGTTCGCGGCCAGGGCCAGCAGAACGGTCGTGATCAGCTGGATGGCGTAGAAGGCGACACCTTTCCCCACGGCGGCCGCGGCCAGCTGGGCCAGGGTCGTCTCGGTCGGCGACGGGGAGGCGTGGAACTTCCGGATCAGGACGGCGATGCCGATCAGCATCAGGCCGAGGATGATCCCGAGCATCATCTCGGTGTGCTGGGCCCGCCGGGCCCGCGGCTGCTTGAACTCGGGCACCGCGTTCGCGATCGCCTCCACGCCGGTCAGCGCCGAGCAGCCCGAGGCGAACGCCTTGAGCAGCAGCAGGATGCCGACCGACTCGGCCACCTGCGGGCAGCTGGCCGGACGGGGGCACCACGGGATGCGAGCGGACCAGCCCGCCGACGATGACGACGGCGATGGCCAGGATGAACAGCAGCGTGGGCACGATGAACAGCCGGGCGGATTCCGCCACTCCCCACATGTTGGCCGCCGTGATCACCGCGAGCACGCCGAGGCAGAGCCAGACCCGGTCGGCGTACAGGGGGTGGAAGGCGGACGTGAGCGCCTCGACTCCGGCGGACACGCCGACCGCGGCGTTGAGGACGTAGTCGACGGTGAGCGAGGCACCGGCCAGCAGGCTGGCCTTCTGGCCCAGGTGACGTTTGGCCACCGCGTAAGCGCCGCCACCGCCCGGGAAGGCCTCGATCACCTGGCGGTAGGAGATGACCAGCACCGTGAGCAGCACGACGATCGCGATCGTGACGGGCAGCGTGTAGGCCAGCCCAACGGTCCCGGCCGCGGCCAGCACGATGACGATCGCCTCGGGACCATAGGCCACCGAGGACAGTGCGTCGAGCGAGAGGGCGGCCAGCCCTTCCAGCGCGGTCAGCCGGTGCTTGTCGTCCGGATCCTCCGCTGCAGGCGGGTGCGGCGTGGCGTCACGGACCGTCATGACTGCCCATCCTGCCTGGTGCGGCTGGCCGGCGCGGCCCCGCCCCCAGAACTACCAGGAGTCCGCAGCAAACCTGGGTGAACTCAGCAGCCACACGAGCGCGCGCGGCCAACCGATGACCACATCACCGGCCCCCGGCGGCGCACCAGACGCGGCCATGTTCGGCGATGCGCCGGCCGCAGCGAACTGGGGCTAGCCGATGACCAGGAGGGCGATGATGAACAGGACCACCGCCACGGCGACGACCACGGCCGCGAGGATGGCCACGCGGTTGCGCGGAGCACGCATCGACCACGGCGCGGTGTCGGAGCCGGAACGCCCGTTCGCGAACGCGCGGAACTGGGCAGTGCTGGCCGACGGATCATGCTCGGGGTTGGGCATGCTCCGACTGTATCGACCCTCACTTGGCTGTGAGCGGCTTTATCGGGATTGCGAGAATTTCGCATCGCGTCTTCGCTATCCGGCGGTGTTACTGGGCGGCAGGATGTCCGCCCGGCTCACCAGCCGGGAGAGCACGATGACGCTGCGGGTCCTGTCCACGAAGGGCTCCGCGACGATCCGCTCCACCACCTGCTCGAAGTGCCGCACGTCCGCGGCGCGGATGTGCAGCAGTGCGTCTGCCTCCCCGGTGATCGTGCAGGCCCCGGTCACCTCGGGATATTTGCTCAGCGCGGCGCCGATCGCGCTGGGCGAGGTACGCCCGCGGCAGAACAGCTCCACATACGCCTCGGTGGTCCAGCCCAGGGCCGACGGATCCACGGTAACCGTGAAGCCGGTGATCGCCCCGGAGGCGCGCAACCTGTCCACCCGCCGCTTGACCGCGGACGCGGACAATCCCACGGTGGTGCCGATATCGGCGTAACTGGCCCGCGCGTCCTCGACCAGCACGGCCACGATCCGCTCGTCCAGTTCGTCGAAAGCAGCAGGTCTTCCCGGCACACCTCGATCCTGCCAGCCCGGATCCCCGGCGGCCATCGCGGGTGGGCGGGATTCATGCTGCTGCACCTGGTTGTGGCCGTTCCGGGACCTCCGTGCAATATCCCGTCATACCCTCCGGAGCTGCTTAGTGAATTCCGCGAATAGTTCCGTTTTCTCCTATGCTACTTCGTCAGGAGCGCACAATTGCGGATGATACCGGAGCGGCTCGGGCGAAACGTCGTCAATGGTGTCCCGCTAGGTGCGGATAATCGTGAAAAAGTCTCACGCCCTGATTACGATCCCAAACTGGGAGCAAGGGGAGCGTGATGAGAATTTGCCCTACTTGTGGGGACCTGGTGACAGCCACGATGCGCTGCTGCCCCCGGTGTGCCGGGCGGCTGCCGCAGCCGGGGCCCGGGTACCCGCCGGGGCCCGGGTACCTGCCGGCGCCGGCGTACCCCGCGGAGCCCGGCTGCCAGCAGCCGGATTACTACGAGGAAGCGCTGCTGGAGGATGACCCCGCCGAGGCGGACGCGTTCGGGGACCGGTTCGCCGGCGGCCCGGGTACCGGCGGGGTCCCCCCCTGGCCGGCCCTCGACCGGAGCCCCGCCCGGCCGAGGAGGACACGGCGTCCCGGCTGCTCTACGCACCGCCCGCCCGGCCTGACTGGACGCCGGTGCGCCACCGGGCCCTGATAACCAGCGCCGCGCTGGCCGCGGTGGCGCTGCTGGCGGGCGTGGTCACCGCCTGGACCGTCTTCGGCCAGCACCAGGGCGGCCCGGGATCCCGCCTGGCCGGCCGCCGGACCACGGCGACGCGCCGCGCCGGCCCCGCCCCGCGCGGCCGCGCAGGCCCCGCCCCCACCCCGCCGGTCCCGGCTCCCGGCGGCGCCGCGAGCGTGGTGACGATGGCGCCCGGGATGAGCCAGGCACCGGATGCCGCCCAGGTTGACGGCTTCCTGGTCAGCTACTTCACGGCCATCAACGCGCACAATTATCAGCAGTACGTCCGGCTGCTGATCCCGGCGCGGCGGACGCAGCTGTCCGCGGCGGACTTTGCCCGGGGCTACGGCACGACCACCGATGAGGGCGCCAGCATCGTCGGGATCTCACCGACCGGGCACGGCGTCGCGGCCACAGTGAGCTTCACCAGCCAGCAGCGGGTGGCCCCGCGGCACAGGCGTCACCAGTTGCACGTCCTGGGACATCACCCTGTACTTGCGGAGACGGGACGGCACCCTGATGATCGGCAACCCGCCGCCTGCCTACCACGCCTATCACCGCCCCTGCTCCTGAGCGCGAGCGCTGGTACCGCAGGACACGCAACCTGCCGCCCCGCCCGTGAAGCTGGTGGGCATGAGCGTCATACTGCTCGGCGTGATGGTGCCGCTCGCCGTGCGCCGGTACAGCCGGGTCAGCCGCTGAGCAGCGCTCCGCCCGCACGGAAGCGAGGGCAGTGATGGCACGGCTCGGCAACATGTACGGACCGGATGCGACCTTCCTCGGCGTGCCCCCGGCCGACCTGGCCGACCCGGGCTCGTGGGCGGGCGCGGACATCCTCATCATCGGCGCCCCGTTCGACGGCGGGACCTCACACCGGCCCGGGGCCAGGTTCGGCCCGCAGGCCATCCGGTTCACCGACTACCTGCCCCATGACGGGTCCAGGCCGCATCTCGCCCTGGGCGTCGATCCGCTTGCGGAACTGCGGATCGCTGACGCCGGCGATGTCGAGATGCCGTCCGGGGATACCGAACTGTCGTTGCGGCGGCTGGAAGAAGCGGTGCAGCGCGCGAGCGAGGCGGGGGCCATCCCCGTCATCCTCGGCGGCGATCATACGATCGCCTTCCCGGACGCGACCGGCGTGGCGCGCCACGTGGGCTGGGGACGCCTGTCCGTGATTCACTTCGACGCGCACGCCGACACCGGGGACACCCAGTTCGGGTCGCTGTACGGGCACGGCACGCCGATGCGCCGCCTCATCGAATCCGGCGCGGTGCGCGGCGACCGCTTCTTGCAGATCGGGCTGCGCGGCTACTGGCCCGAGCCGGAGACGCTGGCCTGGATGGCGGCGCAGAACATGCGCAGCTACGAGATGACCGAGGTGGTCACCCGGGGCCTGGACGAGTGCCTGACTGAGGCGTTCGGCATCGCCACCGACCAGTGCGACGGGGTCTTCCTGTCGGTGGACGTGGACGTGGTCGATCCGGGCATGGCCCCGGGTACGGGGACTCCCGAGCCCGGCGGGCTGACCGGGCGCCAGTTGCTGGACGCGGTCCGGCGGATCGCGATGGAGCTGCCGCTGGCCGGGGTGGACGTGGTGGAGGTCGCGCCACCCTATGACCACGCGGAGATCACCGCCTTCCTGGCCAGCCGGGTGGTGCTCGAAGCGCTGTCCGGGATCGCCTGGCGCCGCCGCAAGGAGGCGGGCGCGCCGGACCGGCCGGCCCGGGACCCGAGTTCCCCGCTCCTGGAGGGCCGCGGCTGAACACCGGGCCGGGCCGCTGGGCCCCGCGGGCCGCGCCGGGCGTAGCGCGGCGGGCCGAGGTCACGTACGTTGACGGCGTGGGACCGCTGAACGCCGTCGCGACCAGGCTGCGCCAGCTGCTGCAGGCCCTCGGCATCAGGTGGGTCGATGCCGGCGCGGCCGCACTGGTGGCCGTCCTGGTCGAGCTGAACGTGGTCGTGGGCGGCGGACCCGGGGCTGCTCCGCTCAACACCCCCGCCTACGTGCTCGGCGCGGTGCTGGCCGTGCCGATCCTGTTCCGGCACCGGTGGCCGCTGGGCTCCCTGGTCGGCGTCTCGGTGCTGCTCTTGCTCTACTACATCGTGGACCGCCGGAACATCTCCCCGGCGCCGTTGTTCTGCCTGCCGCTCTACGACGCCGCGGTGGCCGGGTACCTGGCCGCCGCGATCGCCATTCCCGTGTTCTTCATGTCGGTCGGCCTGTTCGTGGTGGAGGTGTCAGACCCATCAGGGGCTGGTCACGCTGGCCGAGGAGTTCCTGCCCAGCATCGCCGTGCTGGCGCTGGCCATCATGCTGGGCGAGGTCGTCCGCAGCCGCCGCGCACTGGCCGCGGAGACTGCCGACCGGCTGCGCCTGGCCAGCGAGGAACGGGAGGCGGAGACCGGCCGCCGGGTCGCCGAGGAGCGTCTGCGGATCGCCCGGGAACTGCACGACACCGTGGCGCACAGCATGGCCACGATCACGGTCCAGGCCGGGTCCGCGCTGCACGTGCTCGGGCCCGGTGGACCAGGCCGGCGGCCCGGACGGCAACCTGCGCCGCGCGCTCCTCGCCATCCGGGAGACCAGCAAAGGGGCACTCACCGAGATGCGGGCCACGCTGGGCCAGCTCCGCAACGAGACCCCGGACGAATCGGCCGAGCTGCGCGCGGCCGGACTGGACCGGCTGCCCGCGCTGTGCGAGGCGGTCACTGCCGCGGGCGCCGCCGTCACGCTCACCACCGAGGGCCAGCCGCGGCCGCTCCCCCCGGCCGTGGGCCACGCGGCCTACCGGATCCTGCAGGAGTCCCTGACCAACGTGCTGCGGCACGCGGGCGCCGCAACCGCGCGCGGTGGTCTGCCTGGGCTACGAGCCCGAAGCCCTGGCCATCCGGGTGACCGACGACGGCCCCGGGGCGGCGGGCGGCGTGGCGGGCGGGCGGCCGGCAGGCGGGCGGCACGGCAGGCCGGGGACCGGCCCAGCGGCCATGGGCTGACCGGGATGGCCGAACGGGCCGCGGCGGTCGGCGGGAGTTTCGCGGCCGCGGCCGGCCGGGACGGCGGCTTCGAGGTCGTAGCGCGGCTCCCCATAGCCGGGCCCGGCCACGGCGGGCCGGACCAGGGCGGACGGGACCACGCCGCGGCAGCCCAGGCCGCAACCGGCGACCGCAGGCCGGACCCCGACGCGGCGCCCGGGACCGCCCAGGATGCGGCGCCCGGGACCGGCCCGGCAGCCGCCGCAGATCTCGCGCGATGATCCGGGTACTGCTCGCCGACGATCAGGCCCTGGTCCGCGCGGGCTTCCGGATGCTGCTCGAATCGGCCGACGACATCACGATCGTCGGCGAGGCCCCCAACGGGGGCACCGCGGTGGCACTGGCCCGCGAACTGCGTCCCGACGTGGTGCTGATGGATCTCAGCATGCCGGAAGTGGACGGTCTCACCGCGACCCGGCGGATCACCGCCGACCCGCAGCTAGCCGCGGTCCGGGTCGTGGTGCTCACCACATTTGACGACGACGAGCACGTGTTCGGGGCGTTGCGGGCGGGGGCGAGCGGATTCCTGGTTAAGGATGTCGAGCCCGAGGAACTGCTGCAGGGAGTCCGGGTTGTGGCCCGGGGCGACGCACTCCTGGCCCCGAGCGTGACGCGCTCCCTCATCGCCGCCTTCACCACCGGAAACGCGAGCCTGGGCGACGCCGGCACAGGCTCGGCGACCACGGGCGCCGCCGGCGCCGGCGCCGCGGGTACCGGGGCCACCAGCCCGCGGGCCACGGCGGCGCCGGCTGGCGCCGGCCGGCCCGGGCCGCCAGCCGCGGCCGGGGGAACCTGCCCCGGCCCACCGTTCCGCCCCCCGCCGTGGCCTCCCTCACCGAACGGGAGCGCGAGGTCGTGGCCCTGGTCGCGGCCGGGCTATCCAACGACGAGATCGCGGCCGAGCTCGTGGTGAGCCCGCTGACTGCGAAGACCCACGTGAGCCGGGCGATGATCAAACTCGGCGCCAGGGACCGCGCGCAGCTCGTCGTGCTCGCCTACGAGAACGGGCTCGCCGAGCCTGGCCAGCGCTGACTGGCCAGCGCTGACTGGCCAGCGCTAACTGGGCCGTTCGCCACTCGCCCCGCTTCCCCTGCGAGCCGGGCTGGGCGTTATCGGCCCGGATTCCGGCAGATGCCGTCCGCGCCTGCTGCTGACCTGCACCGTTCGCGCGCCCTACTCCCGACGGAGTACTCGCGGCGGCTCACCGGAGTACTCCCGGCGGCCAGCCCGGCCCGCGACTGCCTTCCCTGGTAGGACGCGCCGCGGACCGGGCGTCGCGAGCATCGAAGGAGCAACAATCCTCCGGCTCGCAGGAGACCGATATGCCCGGCTCACCCACCGTCCGCCACTCCAGCCCTCACGAACGGGCCCGCCCCGCGATCCTGGGCTCACTCGGGCGCACCTGCTTCCGGCACCGCCGGCTGACCCTGATCACCTGGATCGTCGGGGTGGCGTGCCTGATCACGCTCTGGACCAGGTTCGGGGCGCCCGCCCAGGACAACTTCACCGGCAACGACCCCGGCCAGACCCTGCTCAACCAGCACTTCCACCCGCAGTCCGGCGACTCGCTGACACTAGCGATCCGCTCCAACGGCCCGATCCGCTCGCCCGCCGTCCGGGCCCAGATCACCAGCGCACTCACCCCCTTCGCCCGTGCGCCGCACGTCACGTCGGTCACCAGCCCGTATCAGGCCACCGGCCAGATATCGGCGCATGGCCACGTGGCGTTCGCGGTCATCCAGTTCGGGGTGCCGTCAGCCAACATCAGCAACGCCGAAGCGACGGCGCTGATGAACGACGCCAGGTCGATGTCCGGCCGGGGAGTGAACTTCTACCTGGGCGGCGACGTGGTCGACCTCGCGGAGACGCCCTACGGCGGGCCGACCCAGGGCGTGGGGGTGGCAGCGGCCGCGATCGTGCTGCTGATCGCGTTCGGCTCGCTGCTGGCCATGGGACTGCCGGTGCTGACCGCCGTGCTGGGCATCGGCGCCGGGCTGGCGCTGATCGCCCTGCTGGGCCACGTGTTCCCGGCTCCCTCGTTCTCCCCGATCATCGCCTCCATGATCGGCCTGGGCGTCGGCGTGGACTACGCGCTGTTCATCATGACCCGGTTCCGTGAGGCGCTGCACGACGGCCAGGACCCGGAGCGCGCGGCGGTGACCGCGATGAGCACCGCGGGCCGGACCGTGATGATCGCGGGCACGACCGTGATCATCGGGATGCTGGGACTGCTGATCCTGCGCCAGTCACTGCTCACCGGGGTCGCCATCGCCGCGGCGGCCACCGTCGCCATGGTGCTGCTCGGCTCGCTCACCCTGCTTCCGGCCCTGCTCGGCTTCACGGGCACCCGGCTGGCGAAGCCTTCGCGGCTCCGGCTGCCCCGGTGGCTGGGCGGACGCCCAGCCCGTGCGACCGCCGGCCAGCCGGCGCAGCCGGCCTGCCGCCGAACGCTGGGCGGGAATGATCCAGCGAAGGCCCCTGCTGGCCGCGCTGGTTTCCGGGGGGCTGCTCCTGCTCCTCGCCGCCCCGGCGCTCGGCTTGAAGCTGAGCATGCCGGATGAGTCCAGCCAGGCCCGGGGGACCATGGGTTACTCGAGTTACGCCACGATGGCCCGCGGCTTCGGGCCAGGTTTCGACGCTCCGCTGATCGTGGCGGCGGCCCTCCCCTCACCCACGGCCAGCACGACCCGGCTGGCCGACGCGATCGCGGCTACCCCCGGCATCGCCCGGGTCAGCCCCGTCCGGGTCAGCCCGGATGGCCAGGCCGCCCTCATGATCGCGTACCCGACCACGGGCGAGCAGGACGCGGCCACCAATGCCCTGGTCAACCGGATCAGCACCTCCGTCATCCCGCACGCGACGGCCGGCACCGGCATCCGCGCCTACCTCACCGGTCCGAACGCCGGCAACGTAAGCTTCGCCAACCTCGTGGGGCAGCGCCTGCCCTGGCTGATCGGCGTGGTCGTCGCGCTGTCCACACTGCTGCTGCTGGTCATGTTCCGGTCGGTCACGGTCGCGGTGAAGGCGGCGCTGATGAACCTGCTGTCCATCTCCGCCGCGTACGGCGTCCTGGTCGCCATCACGCAATACGGCTGGCTCGGCCCCCTGTTCGGCTTCCCGGAGAAGATGCCGGTGACCACCTGGGTGCCGATGTTCCTGTTCGTGATCCTGTTCGGCCTGTCCATGGACTACGAGGTGTTCCTGCTCTCACGCATCCGCGAGTCCTACGACGCCACCGGCGACAACGCGGCCTCGGTCGCGAGCGGGCTGGCCCGGACGGCCCGGGTGATCACGGCGGCAGCGGCCATCATGGTGGTGGTCTTCCTGTCCTTCGTGCTCGGCGCGGATGTGTCGGTGAAGCAGGTAGGCCTCGGGCTGGCCGTGGCGGTGCTCATCGACGCGACCGTGGTCCGGATGGTCCTGGTGCCCGCCGTGATGGAACTGCTGGGCCCGGCGAACTGGTGGCTCCCCCGGCCCCTGGCCCGCATCCTGCCCACGACATTCCCCCGCGAGGGCGAGCCCCTGGCCGGCGCGCGGGATCTGGTCTCCGTGACTGATGCCCACGCGGACAGCTGAGGCCTCGCGGGAGCGCAGCGCCCGGCGCCACCGTGATCCGGTGGCGCCGGGCGTGGCCTTTATGGCCAATTCTGCCCAATCCACCAATCGCATGATTGGATTCACGGCCCAGCCAAATTCTTTACGGTGACCATGATCGGTTTTCCCATTCGCAAAGTTGGTAAGTTACCTGTGGCGCGGCGGAACAGGCGTGCCACATGTCCGATAATCCCGGACCGAGCGAAGGATTGGCCGATGTGGGAGAAATGCGTCGGGTGCGGTGAAGGCCTTTTCACCGGGGACGCGTTTTGCGGTAATTGCGGGAGGCCCGTCGCACCGGCCGTTCCCGCCGCGCGGGAGCCTGGCGGGTTAGCGGCAGCACGCCTCGCCTCTTCCCCGGCTGACCGGGCGCAGGTCCGCGTCGTTCCGGCCGCCCGCCGCGCCGGCGTCCCAGGGCAGGCCGACCCAGGGCAGGCCAACCGAGAGCAGGCCGACCCAGAGCAGGCCGACCCAGAGCAGGCCAGCCCGGAGCAGGCCGACCCAGAGCAGGCCGACCCAGAGCAATCGGGACCAGAGAACACGGCCGCGCTGGACACTCCGGTCCTGCCGTATGGCCCGGCCTCGCACGATGCCCGGCGTCACCCTGGCGGCCCAGCCCAGCCAGCAAACCGGTCCCGCAGGAACGGCGCGACCCGCCGCGACCGCGTCCATCCACACGAGGGCGCGAGCAGGCACGAGGCCGTCGCCCGCTCCGGCGCCCCTGAACCCGGGCGGCGCGGCGCACCGAAGCTTTCCGGGCCAGCGACCCTGGACCCCGTCCGCAACCCCCGCTGCCTGAAGTACGTGCTCCGCCAGGCCGCGTATTCACCGGCATCTACCTGCTCATTGAGACGGTCCTGCTGCTGTGCCTCCTGCTCAGCGCCGCGGCTGGAA
This sequence comes from uncultured Actinomycetes bacterium, assembly GCA_963711485.1. Classification (GTDB taxonomy): domain Bacteria; phylum Actinomycetota; class Actinomycetes; order Streptosporangiales; family Streptosporangiaceae; genus RYN-230. The sequence continues at coordinate 54,966 of CAVQEM010000038.1, read as the reverse complement.
CGAAGCTCGGCCCCGCTCTCCGACTGGAACTGGACAGCCTGTGGCTGCTCGCGCTGGCGCTGGCCATCCCGTTCTGGCTGATCCCCGTTCCAGCCCTGCTGGCCGAGTGGAGCCTGGTGATAGAGCAGCGCTCCGACGCCACGCAGACGGCATTCGGTCACATCAATTCCGCATTCCAGGCCGATAACACTCCGGTCGATTCACTGAGAGTGCGGACCGCCTCCCGGCATGAAGAAGGAGATCGTGAATACCTGGAGCTGCGCCGCGACCATTTCAGCGGCTACATCTCATGCTTCGCACATGGGTGCGACTTGTATGTGGGCTGGACCTTCTGGCTGCACATGTCCCCTCTGCGGCTGCTGATGATGATCATCGGCCGGAATACCCGAGACATGACCCGACGGGGAGACGGGATCTACCGCTCGCTGCGTTTCGAGTCCACCCGGGCTCTGGTGGCCGCGATGCATGGAGCCACGCTGGCCGGGATCGACGCGGCCAACGGCGAACTCGATCCGGTCGGCCCGCCACTCGCCAAGGAGACCGCCACCGACATGAACGTCGAGCTGAGCTGAGCGCCCATGAGATTCTGCACGAAATGTGGATCCCCGGTCAGCGGGCTGCTGCGCTACTGCACGCGTTGCGGGGCGCAGATCCGCTCGGTGCCGCAGCGTGCTTCCGACGAAGCCACGGAGGTCAGCACCACTGACGCCGAGCGCGACGGGCCCGGGCACCACCGCCGTTCAGGCCGCCCCGGTTCAGGCCGCCATCAGGCGCCCCGGTTCAGGCCGCCCCCATTCAGGCCACTCCCCTCCAGGCCAGTACAGGCCAGACCGGCACAGGCGGGGCCAGTACGGTTCCGGCGTCCCCGGAGGGGTGGGCGGCCGGGGGCGCGGATCATCGGGGGGACGACGCGGGGGACGCGGGGGACGCGGACCATCCGGATTCTCACCCGGTCATCCCGCCCCAGGGTGGGCCCGCCGATGCTGACTCCGCCGGCGTCCCGCCCGACCGTCAGGCTCTGCCCTGGGCCGCGCCGCCTGGCGGCTTCCCCGGGGGACATCTCCACCGGACAGGCGGCCCAGGAGGACCCGGCAGCGGATCAGCCCGACGGAGATCAAGCCGCCGGAGATCAGCCCGCCGGGAATCAGCCCGCCGGGATCGCGCGGGGACCAGCCCGCCGCACGTCAACCGGCCGTGAATCAGCCGGCGGCAGATGAGCCCGGGGTGGATGAAGGCGCGACGAATCCCGGGGACAGCCCGGCCTGGCCGGAGGCAGCAGCAGCGCCCAGCGTCGCCGAAGACGGCGAGCCGCTGAGGCTGGTCCGCATCGGTGTCGAGGCCGACCCCGAGCCCTACCCGGACGACCCTTGGCTCCCCGGCAGCCGGCGGCCGGACCGGCGGGCGCTGGTCATCGGCGTGGTGGTGATCGCCGGGCTGCTCGCCGTCGCCTCGACCGCGTGGCTGGTCGGCGCCAACCAGCCCCAGGCCAGCAGTGGGCACCACCCACGGCTGTCCCAGCCCACCGCGCTGGGGAGTGGCCATGCCCAGCCCAGCCAGGCCCTCTCCGGCCACCCCGTGCCCAGCCTGGCCCCGGCCACCCAGCCGGCACCCGCCCAGACCGGGCATGGTCAGAGCCGCAGCGGCCACCCGGGAACCAGCCGGACCAGCACGGGCCGCAGCCGCGCGGGTCAGCACGGCACTCCGCAGCCAGGATCCGGCCCGGTCGGGGGCCATCACACCGGATCAGGCCAGGCCGGACCGGGCGGTTCGGGGAACGGCCAGGGCCAGGCCGGACCGAGCGGTTCGGGGAACGGCCAGACCGGGCCGGGCCAGTCAGGCCGGGTCCGGGTCAGGCCGGTCCGCCGTCAGATACAGGCTCCCGCCACGCCGGTTCCGGCCCATCGGGCTCCCTCCCATCCCGGCCCGGCCGGACCGGGACCGTGCGCAGCAGCACCCCGCCAGCCCCGCCGCCGGGCCAGCCGGCCCCGGCCCCGGCCCCGGCCGGCCCCGGCCCCCACAGGGGGTCCCCACCCACGGCACCCCGCCCACGGCATCCTGTCGATTGGGGCGCCTGGCCGGGCGGGCGGACGTCCGGCGTGTCGCCGCGCTCCTGGACCGCTACTTCGCGGCGGTCAACCACCGCGAGTACCAGGCCTACGCGCGCCTCTTCACGCAGCCCCACCAGCTGACCCCGGGTGAGTTCGCCTGGGGCTACCGGACCAGTCAGGACACGAAGGCCATGCTGGCCGGGGTCGCCGCGCGGGAAGGCGGGCTGAAGGCCACCGTGACCTTCACCAGCCACCAGGATCCCGCCGAGAGCCCCGACCACTCCAGCTGCATCGACTGGAGGATCGCCCTGTTCCTGGACCGGGCCTGCCTGGCTACCTGATCGGCATGCCGCCGTCCGGCTACCGGGCCGGCCTGCACGCGTGCCGCTTTACCCTCTGGCATCCTGCCCGGCGGCCTTCCGGCCTGGGGCATGCGTGGCACGCGAGTTCACGACGCTGGGACTTTGAGCGCAGCATTGTCCGGACCCGCGTTTCCCGGCCCGGGGGTTCTCAGCCCCCCGCTTCCCAGCACTGGCGTTCGAGGCGCCCGCGACGGACAAACCGTTGGGGCTGATCAGGTCGGATAGGCGGCACCCCGATCAGCGGGCGGATGAATCGAGCGGATCTATACTTGCTGGATGCTGGATGTGACCCGGCTCCGCGTACTCGTCGCCGTAGCCCGGCACGGTTCGGTTACCGCTGCGGCCCGGGCTCTCAACTACGCCCAGCCCTCGGTGAGCCATCACCTTTCCCGGCTCGAGGCGGAGACCGGGGCGCTGCTGACCCAGCGGGCCGGCCGTGGTGTCCGGCTCACCGACGCGGGCCTGCTGCTGGTGGAACGGGCCGAGGAGATCCTGGGCCGGCTGGACGCCGCGGAAAACGAGCTTGCCGCGCACGTGGGCCTGCGGGCCGGCCGGATCCGGCTGGCCGCCTTCCCGTCCGCGCTCAGCACGCTGGTGCCGATGGCCGCAGCCCGGCTCGAGGGGGAGAATCCCGGCCTGGACCTCACGCTGGCCGAGGCTGAGCCACCGGAGGCCCTGCGCATGCTCCGGGCCGGCGACGTTGACGTGGCGCTCGTGTTCCGCCATTACCAGGACGGGGTGACGGTGAGCCCGCCCGGGGACGCGGACGAGGGCACCCGGTCGCGGCTGCTGCTCGACGACCCCATCCACCTGGTGACCCGGGCTCCGACAGCCAGTACGGACTCCCGCCCGCCCCGGGCCCTGGCCAATGAGCCGCCGCCCCTGCCACCCTCGCCCGACCTGGCCGACTATGCGGAGTACCGCTGGATCGGCGGGTGCGAGCGATGCCGCAGCTACCTGGTCTGGCAATGCGAGCTGGCCGGCTTCAGCCCGAAGATCGCGTTCACCACCGACGACTTCGTCGCGGTCCAGGCGCTGGTCGCGGCAGGCCTGGGCATCACGACCCTCCCGGGACTGGCGCTGCGGGCCGCGCGTCACCCGGGCATCCAGGCCGCGCCGCTACCCGGGTCGCACCGCCAGGTGCTTGCCATGACCTACGGCGAGGCGCCCGAGCCGCCGGCCGTGGCCCGGCTGCTCGACGTGCTCAGCGTGACCGCGGGCGCCGAGCGCCCGACGGTTCCGGCCTGATCCGCCATCGGCACGATCCGTCAGATCGAGCGGTCGTGAGCCTGCCAGTAGGGCTCGCGGAGGCGGCGTTTGAGGAGCTTGCCGCTGGGATCGCGGGGCATCGCGTCGGTAAAGTCAACCGCGGACGGCCACTTCAGCCTGGCTAGCTTCCCGTCCAGCGACCCGAGGATCTCGGCGGCCAGGTCTGGGCCCGGGGCCCGGTCCGGTGCGGGCTCGATCACCGCCATCACCCGCTCCCCCCATTCCTCGTCCGGGACGCCGAACACCGCCACGTCGGCCACCCCGGGATGCATGATGAGCTGGGCCTCGACCTCGGCCGGGTAGATGTTCACCCCGCCGGAAATGATCATGTCTGCCTTGCGGTCGCACAGGAACAGGAAGCCGTCATCGTCGAGGTAGCCGATGTCGCCGACGGTGAAGAAGCCACGCAGCCGGGCCGCCTCGGTCTTGCCCGGATCGCCGTTGTACTCGAACTGTGCGGTGCTCATCTTCATGTAGACCGTGCCGGGCGTTCCGGGCGGGCATTCCTGGCCGTCGTCGTCGGCGATCATGATCTCGCTCGTCGGCCACGGCCGCCCCACCGTGCCCGGCCGGGCCAGCCAGTCCTGCGGAGTGGCCAGGGTGCCGCCGCCTTCGGTGGCCGCGTAGTACTCGTACACCCGGGGACCCCACCACTCCAGCATGGCCTGCTTGAGTGGCACCGGGCACGGGGCCGCGGCGTGGATGATCCAGCGCATAGACGACAGGTCGTACCCGCGCCGGGTGGACTCAGGCAGCGAGAGCATTCGCTTGAACTGCGTCGGCACCATGTGCGTGCTGGACACCCGGTACCGCTGCACGCAGGCCAGGGCGGTCTCGGCGTCCCAGCTGTCCATGTACACCAGCGTGTGGCCCAGGTGAACGGCCGCGCCGCCGAACAAGGTGACCGCGGTGTGGTAGTTCGGCGAGGTGACCAGGTGCACGTGCGGCTGGCCGGGCGGGACGCCGAAGATCTGGAGCAGGGCGGTGGTCGTCTCCGCCGCCTCGTCCGGGTCGATCCCGGACAGGGCACGGCGGACGCCCTTGGGCCGCCCCGTGGTCCCGGAGGTGTAATGCATGGTCGAGCCCGCCACGCGGTCCGCGGGCACGGTGGCCGGCTGCCCGGCCAGCAGGTCCGCGACGGGCATGAACCCGGGGACGCTGCCGTAGCCAAGCCGGGCGCTGACCGGCAGCCCGGCCAGATCCGCGGCGGCGGTCCCGGCCGGGCCGTACCGTTCGTGCACGAAGAACGCCTTGGCTTTGGTGTCGGCCACGATGTAGGCGATTTCCGGCGGGGCGAAGTGCCAGTTGATCGGGGTGTAGTACCAGCCGCCCTGCAACGCGGCCAGGTAGATCTCCAGTGCGGCGCCGCCGTTGGGCAGCAGCACCGCGACACCGTCACCGGGCCGCAGCCCCAGCCTCCGCAGGGCGTGGGTGAGCTGATTGACCCGGGCGAGCAGCTCTCCGGCCGTGCGCTGGGTGCCATCCGGCTCGACCAGCGCGGTCCAGGCGGGATCCGCCTCCGCCCGGCGCCAGAACGCCAGCGCCATCGCCCACCTCCCGGGAAATGTACCCACGAGTAGATCACGGACGGTGGCGTTCGCCCATGCCCTGCGGGACTTTGCCCCTGCCGCGGCGGGGGCGGCGCGCATGGCGTACACGGCGCACTGCCTGCCGCCGTACGGTACAAGTTGAGCCGGCGTGGCGCGGCGGGCCGGTCACGCAGTGCCGGGCTCGCGGCAGGTGCCGGGCTCGCGGCAGGTGCCGGGCTCGCGGCGGGTCCGGGCTCAGGACGGGCGGCGGGCTCGCGGCGGGCTCACGAGGAGAGGGCGGGCATGAAGCGGATGCTGGTGCGCGGCGGCCGGATGGCCGCGGTGATCGCGGCCGGGACGATGCTGGCCGGATGCGCTTTCGCGGTCGTCCCGCCGAAGAAGCACGGCGCCGCCAGTGCCAGCCCCACCACCTCGCTCCGTGACCCGTACGGCTACCGGCAGGCCGACGCGCCCGCACTGCTGACCCAGTGCGCGGTGGACACGGCGGGCCTGCGCCCCGGCACTGGCCTGGACTGGTTCAGCCACGGCCGGGTCACGGTCAACACCACCAACGCGGACAACTTCAGCAGCTGGTGGCAGGCGCATGACAAGCCGGGCCCTTACTCCCAGACGTTCGTCATCGACGGTCACCGGACGCATTACCTGGAGTTCGGCACCACCTGGATAAAGAGCGGCAGCCTGTGGGTGCCCGCGCACGTCGGCGACAAGAATCCACTGGCTCTGGACTACTCGCTGGTCGCGTGGACCACCTGGACCGCGGTCAACGGCAAGCTGCCTCCCGCGGTCTGCGGCACGACGCTGACGGCAAGCCAACTCCAGGCGCAGATCTTCGGGAGCGAAACCCCTAACCCCTGGTGACGGCGATCCTGCCCGGGCGGGCGGTTAACGGCCCGCTCGCGTTAACGGCCTGCTCCCGCAAACGGCCTGCTCGCGTAACGGCCTGCTCGCGTAAACGGCCTGCTCGCGGCAGGGGCGGGCGGGGTGGGCGCCCGGTAGGGTTCTCGCAGGTGAGCCGGGAAGACTGGTCGGCGCCCTATCTGCCTGCCCGCGGAAGGAACGCCGCCCAGTGCCCGTGGCCCTGCAACTGCTGGTCTTCTGCCTCGCCGCAGCGGTCAGCCTGGCCACCAGCTACCTCCTGGTCACCAGGCTGGAGCGGATCGGCGAGCGGCTGGGTCTGTCGGAAGCGCTGCTGGGCATGGTGGCCGCGCTGGCCGCGGACGCCCCCGAGATCACTTCGGCCGTTACCGCGCTGGCGCAGCATCAGCAGAAGGTCGGCGCAGGCGTCATCATCGGCTCGAACGTGTTCAACCTGGCGGCGCTGCTCGGCCTGGGCGGGGTCGTGGCGGGCAGCATCGCGCTGCACCGCCGGGTCGTCGCCCTCGGCGGCGTCATCGCCCTGTGGGTGGCGGCGGTCTGCCTGGTCACCGTCACCGGCACCATCCCGCCCGCCGCCGGGCTCGTCGCGGTGCTGGCCGTTCTGGTGCCGTACCTCGTCCTGCTCGGCGTGGGCGCCCGCCGCCTGCACCGGGTGCCGGTGGCCCGCCGCTGGGAAGACTGGCTGGCCGTCGCGATCTCCGAAGAGGAACAGGAACTCGAGGAAATCATCCACCCGGCGCACGGCCGCCGCCGCGACGTGTTGCTGGCCGTGGGAGCCCTGGTCGTGGTCGTGGTGGCCAGCGTGGTCATGGAGCGGGCCGGAACGTCGATCGGGACGCACTTCGGGGTGCCGCAGATCGTCATCGGCGGCGTGGTGCTGGCCGCGGTGACCAGCCTGCCGAACGCGGTCGCGGCCGTGTACCTCGCCGCGCGCGGCCGCGGCGCGGCCATGCTGAGCACCACGCTGAACAGCAACGCGCTCAACGTCGCCGCCGGGCTGCTGCTCCCCGCCAGCATCACCGGCCTGGGCCCGCCGTCCACCCACTCCGTGCTCATCGCCGTCTGGTACCTGGGCCTGACCGCCGCCGCACTGGCCTTCGCGTTCCGGGACGGCGGCGTGCGCCGAGCCACCGGGGCCTTCGTCATCGGCGCCTACCTGGTCTTCCTGGGGTCGCTGCTGGCTACCGCGCACTCCGCGGCACCCGGGCCCGGGCTCACTGTCGTGCCGCTGCTGGTCACGGGCTTGGCCGGGGTGGCCGGGCTGGCCCGACGGCCAGGGCGGCGACGAGGCCGGCTGGACGGCGGCGGCGCGGTCAGCGCGGCCAAGGGCCGGCCGGCCGGCTGGGCCGACGCGGTCAGCGCGGTCAGCTGGGGGAAGATCCGCCCGCGGGCGCCAGCACGACCTCGGATGAGAGCAGGTCGTAGGCATCCAGGTCGACCTCGCCGAGCAGGTCGGCGGACGCGCCGAGGGCGACCGCGTGCCGCAGCGCGTCCGGCCACGACCATCCCTGGGCCACGGCCGGCAGCAGCCCAGCGACCACGGCCTCCGCGGATAGCGACAGCCCGGGGTAGCCCTCCAGCGCGGCCCGCCATTGCCCGCCGGAGACGGGGGCCGCCGCGGCGAGGAGGGCCGCGCCGGACAGCATGACCGCCGCCTTCGCCCCCCGGGCCAGCAGGCTGGCCGGGCTCACGGATACCCCGGCACCGGGCACTCCGGCCGACGACGCGATCAGCACCAGGGCGGGGTGTCGGTCCAGGCTGCGCCACAGGGCCGGGCCACCAGCGTGGACGATGGCCGGCACCGAGGCCTCCGCCGCGTAGCTGGCCAGGGACGCGTAGATGTCCATCGGCAGGCCGGACGCGAGCCCGCCGCTCAGCACCACGGCGTCCGTGCCTGGCACCAGCTTGCGGAATTCGCCGGCGAACCGGCCGAGCTCCTCGGTGGTGATGAACGGGGCGGGCTCGCTCAGCCGGGTGCTCTCCTCCCGCGCCTCGTCCAGCACCTCGATCACCCGCCGTGATTCACGGTCGATCCTGGTGAAGGCCGTGGCCACGCCCGCGCGAGCCAGGTCGGCCTCGATCAGGTCCCCGGAGCCCCCGCCGGCAAAGCCCGCCACCAGCACGTCCTCGCCTAGCCCGGCCAGCACCCGCGCCACCGCCAGGCTGCCGCCGCCCGCCCGGCAGGTCATCCTGCTGACGTGGTTGGGCGCGCCCCAGGCGATCTCCTCGGCCTCGTAGCTGACGTTCATCGTGGCGTTCAGCGCGACAGCGAGGATCACGAGACAAGTTCCGCGGCGACGCTGGCGCCCAGTTCCCAGCACGACTCGAGATCTTCGGGCCCGACGTCCCCGACGACCGTGACAGGCGGCCGGGCGCGGTGCCACCGCAGCCCGGTGGTGATGGCCTCCACCGCCCGCACCGCGCCCCCGGTGTCGTTGTTGCCGTGCACGTACAAGCCGTAGTGCCTGCGCTGGGTGGCCTCGAGGCACGGGTAGTAGATGCCGTCGAAGAAATGCTTGAGCGCCCCCGACATGTACCCGATATTGGCCGGGGTGCCGAGCAGGTAGCCGTCCGCGCTGAGCACATCGACGGCGGACGCTGTCAGCGCAGGCCTGGTCACGACCTCGACGCCCTCGATCTCATCGGTGCCCGCGCCAGCCAGCACCGCCTCGAGCATCGCCTGCATGGAGGGTGAGGAGGTGTGGTGAACGATCAGCAGCCGGGCCATCGCCCTCGGACAATCCTGCTATCGGGCCCATGATCTGGCACCTGGCGAGTGTACGCCCGGAGCGCACGGCCGGAGCGCGCGGCCGGAGCGCACGGCGGGGGCGCGCGGCGGCCGGAGCGGCCGCCGGACGGTGTCCAGGTCGGGCGGCACTACCCTGGCGCCATGCGTTCTGCTGGCGCGGCCCTCGCCGATTTCTGCTGTGTGCTGCTCTTCGTCGTGATCGGCCGGGCCAACCACCATGCCGGCGGCAGCCTCGGTGGGCTCTGGCACACGTTCTGGCCGTTCGCCGCCGGGGCTGCGGTCGGCCTGCTGGCAACCCGGTTCTGGCGGCGGCCCCTCGCCTTGGTGCCGACGGGCCTGGGCGTGTGGTTCAGTACCGTGGCCATCGGCATGGCACTGCGGGTCCTCGTCGGCCAGGGCACCGCATTCGCGTTCATCCTGGTCGCGCTGGCCTTCCTCGGGCTGTTCCAACTCGGCTGGCGCCTCGCGTGGCGGTGGGCCGCCCCGAAATTTATGACAGTTGACGCTAACGTTCACTCTCACTAACGTTAGCGATGCCAATCACGTGGTCGCCCGGGGGCGTTGCGCCCGGATTGTGCGTCCCCGGGTTGGCGCCGCCGAAGCTGCGTAGTCCGCCGGGGTTGGGCCGCCGGAAACTTGCGTAGTCCGCCGGGGTTGGGCGCCGCCGGACGCTTGTGCCGTCCGCCGGGCCTCACGGAAGGGAGCCCGCGTTGGACGCTACGGCGCTTGAAGCTGGGGCCGCGGGTGAGCGGGCGACCGACGAGACCCTGAAGGCTATCGCCGAGCCTCGGCGCCGGGCCATCCTCCGGCTCGTCGCCGACGACGAGCTGGCCGCCGGGGAGATCGCCGGGGCGTTCGACGTGAGCAGGACCGCGGTCAGCCAGCATCTGACCGTGCTGAAGAACGCGGGGCTGCTGACCGAGCGCCGGGAGGGCACTCGGCGCCTGTACCGGGCCCGGCCCGAGGGGCTGGACGGGCTGCAGGAATTCCTGAACGAGATGTGGGCGGCATCCCTGGATGCCGCCGCCAAATCGTCGAGGCTGAGCGGGGCATCATCGACACGCGCCCCTCTGCACAGGCCGGATAGGACGGTGGTAACCAGTGAGCCAGGCCCCTGAGCCAGGCCGGATCACGGCCCTGCGCCGCCCGCCGGTGCGGCAGTCAACCACGGCCCGCAGCGACATAGGCACACCTTCGACACGTTCGTGCGCACGATCGGCGTGTGGTGGCCTGCAGTCCCGTTCTCCGCCGGGCAGGACCCGGGTCTGGGACGTGACCATGGAACGCCAGGCCGGCGGCTACGCCTCCGGCGCCAACTCCACCGGCTGGACCCTCATCCTGGACCGCTTCGGCGCCGAGATCGGCACCGGCGCCCGGGCCAGACATCTGCCTGAAAGGACTGCCCGATGACCGGACCCCAGCTCGTCTCCTACCAGGTGGTTCTGCTGCGGCACACCGCCGCGGGCCGCGACTTCGACGAGGAGACCAGGGAGCGGATCTTCCACGAGCACCTCGCGTATACGCTCAGCCTGGTCGCGGGCGGGGACCAGATCGCGGCCGGCCCGGTGGGTGACAGCCCCGCCGAGGTTGAGGACATCTGCGGGCTCGGCGTGTACCAGAAGGACTCCCTGGATGAGGTCCGGCGGCTGGTCGAGCAGGATCCCGGCGTGCGGCAGGGGCTCTACCGCTTCGACGTGATGACCTGGCGCACCGCCCCCGGCACCGTCACTCCTCCAGCCGCGGCCTGGGTGCGTGGCTGAGCCCACCGGGAGAGCCGCAACGGCCCGGCGCGGCTGACCCCGCTCCGGGACAGAGCCGCAACGGCCCGGCGCGGCTGACCCTGTCTGGGTCAGCCACAGCCGACGTAAGGGCGATCCAGGCTCATGCCAATCCCCCCGCCGGCCGCGGCACCACGCGGTGCGAGTGGCGGCGGGCGAGCCGCCTCCGCGCAGCGTCGGCGTTGTCCTGCAGCCGGGCGGCTTCCTGCTCCAGGACAGCCGCCCCGGCGTCGGTGAGGCGGTAGTAGCGGCGCAGCCGGCCCTCGACCACCTCTTCCCGGTCGGGCTCCAGCAGGCCTTCTTCGGCCAGCCGATCCAGTGCGCCGTACAGGGTGCCGGGGCGCAGCGCCAGACGCCCGCCGGACAGCTCGGCGACCTCACCGATGATCGCGTACCCGTGCAGCGGCTGGGGGGCCAGCGCGGCGAGGATCAGAAACGTGGGCTCACGAAGGGGGTCACGCATCTCGGCAACATAACGGTGATCAACGTATCCAGGCAACCAACCCGCTGGGGCCCGGTCACCCCCGCCGCCCGTCCGCGCCGCCCGCCCGGCGACCAGACTGCGACATCTCCCGCGAAACGTTCGCCCTAACCGGACAAATCGCCCGCAATAACGCACGTTTCGCGGGAAACGTGGGCGGAGAGGTGGGCGCCGCCTCGCGGTCGGGCGTGACGCACGGGACCCGTGGGGTCTACGGGTCCAATGGGATCACCAGCTGCCGCCCCGGGCGGTGTCAGGCCACCGTCCCGGGCGGGTGTCAGGCCGCCGCCGGGCGGGTGTCAGGCCGCCGAGCGCAGCGCGAGCCGCGAGCGCGACTTCTCACGTGTTTGGTGCGCTCTAAACGGGCAAATCACCCTCTCGCCCGCACCACGTACGTGACAGCTCGCGGGAGCCCACCGCTGGACGCCACGCGCAGCCTCTCGGCTCGCACCCCGCAACCCGCGCCCCACGGCCCGGACACCACGCGCAGCCCCTCGGCTCGCACCCCGCAACCGGAGCCCCACGGCCCGACGGCACCTCTTGCCAGCCCCCAGCCCCCGATTTAGACTGAACGTTCAGTCAGCATGAAGGAGCGTACCGTGCCGAGTCAGCAGGACAGCCCTCCGCGGCTTTCCGACGATCTCACCAGCAACGACTAGCCGACCTCACCAGCAACGACCTCACCAGCGTGATCGCCCAGCAAGAGAAGCTCTTCGTCGAGCGGCAGCCGGAGTCGGCCCGGATGGCCCGCCGGGCCGAGCGCAGCCTGGCCGGAGGGGTGACCTCCAGCTGGCAGATCACCGTCCCGCAGCCGGTCTGGCTCAGCCACGGCAAGGGTTCCAAGATCTACGACGTGGACGGCAACGAGTACGTCGACCTGCACGGCGGGTTACGGCGCGGCGCTGGCGGGGCACGCCCACCCGGCCATCGTGGAGGCGGTGCACAGCCAGGTCGGCCTGGGTACGCACTTCGCCCAGCCCACCCAGAACGCGGTGGCGGTCGGCGAGGAACTGGCCCGGCGCTTCGGCCTGCCACTGTGGCGGTTCGCCAACTCGGGCACCGAAGCCACCATGGACGCCGTGCACCTGATGCGCTCGATTACCGGCCGGGACCTGATCATCAAGGTGGAGGGCTGCTACCACGGCCACCATGACTCGGTCCAGGTGTCGGTGACCCCGGAGGCTGACGAGGTCGGCCCGGCGGACCGGCCCGCCCAGGTCCCCCTCCAGCTCGGGTGTCCCCGAGGCGATCATCAAGCTCACCCTGGTGGCCACCTTCAACGACCTGGCCAGCGTGGAGCGCCTGCTGGACGAGCACCCCGGCCAGGTCGCCGGGATGATCATCGAGCCGATCATGATGAACGCGGGCATCATCGAGCCGGAGCCGGGCTTCCTGGCCGGGCTGAAGGACCTGCTGCACTCTCACGGCGCGCTGCTCACCTTCGACGAGGTCAAGACCGGCCTGACCGCGGGCCCGAGCGGCGCCACCGGGCTGACCGGCGTCACGCCGGACATCATCTGCCTGGCCAAGGCCATCGGCGGCGGTGTGGCCATCGCCGCGGTCGGCGGGTCGGAGGAGGTCATGGCGCACGTCGCCGAGAACGGCTACGAGATGGTCGGCACCTTCAACGGCAACCCGCTGGCGGTGGCGGCCTGCCGGGCCATGCTCACCGAGGTGGCCACCCCCGAGGCGTACCAGCGGATCGACGCGCTGCGGCGGCGCGCGGTCAGCGGGATCGAGCGGGAGATCGCCCGGACCGGCCTGGACGCCCACGTGGTCGCGGTCGGGGCCAAAGGCTGCGTGGTGTTCTCCCCGGAGCCGGTCCGCAACTACCGCGGCTTCCTCGGCATCGACGACCGCTACAGCCACGCGCACTGGCTCTTCCAGCACAACGGCGGGGTGTTCCTGCCTCCGTGGGGCAAGATCGAGCAGTGGCTCATCTCGGTCCAGCACGATGAATCGGACATTGACCTTCTGGTGGCCAACTTCGGGGCGTTCGCGACGGCCGTGACGAGCTGACTCCCCGCTGAGCATTTGCTGAACGCGGAGGTTTCGGTCATGTTTCGCCTGATGAGTGACCCTTTTGCCAGAAGGCCCTTGCGCCTATGCTGGCGCAGTAGTACCTCTTATTGACGGACTGTTCAGTCAGGGTTCACCTGGCTGGGCGGCCCGGGCCCAGGGGTCCGGAAGCCCCGCGAAGGCCCCAGGACCCGCGAAGGCCCCAGGACCCGAGAGGCCCCCAGGACCCGCGAAGGCCCAGAGCCCCGGAGGAAGAAGCGAGCTGGTGCATCCGCGAGAAGGCTGGCCAAAGGACGGGTCACGCCCGCCGATGTTCTCCCGCCGCAACTTCCTGGCCGGGGCGGGGCCGGCCTGGCCGCCCTGGGCGGGGGCGCCCTCCTGGACGCATGCGCACCCGCCCTGGCCGGATCGGGCACGGTCCCGCTCCCCCGCCCGAACAACCCGGTGCGGTGGCCCCTCTACAGCGAGAACAAGGCGATCGCCAGCGGGCTGCAGCCCGAGACCGGCGCCACCCTGCAGATCTTCAACTGGGTCGCCTACGTCAACCAGGCCTGCCTGAACCACTTCGCCAAGAAGTACAACTGCAAGGTCCAGGTGACCACGTTCAACACGATGAACGAGGCCCTGTCCAAGCTGCGCAGCGGGCTGTCCTTCGACGTGTTCATGGGCGTGACCGTGGACGTGCTGGGCCAGCTGATCGAGTCCAAGCTGATCCAGCCGCTGAACCACAGCTACATCCCGAACATCAGCCAGGCGTGGCCGGACTTCACCAACCCGTTCTACGACCAGCACTGGCAGTACACCAGCCCGTACACGATCTACACGACCGGGATCTCCTGGCGCAAGGACCTCGTGCACGAGAACCCGTACGCGATGCGGAACGCGTGGTCGCAAATGTTGTGGCAGCCCAAGTACAAGGGCAAGGTGGCCATCCTCGACGACTACCGCGAGGGCATCAGCCTGGGGCTGATGAAGAACGGGATCTTCGACCTCAACACCACCGACCGGAGCCAGATCGCCCTGTCCCGGCGGTCCCTGGAGGACCTGTCCCGCCTGGTCGACGTCCACATCGACAACAACGACTACACCGAGGTGCCGGACGGCCAGACCTGGATCCACCACGCCTGGTCCGGCGATATGGCCTCGGCACAGTACTACATGCCCAAGGGCGTCCCGGTGGAGACGGTCGGCTACTGGTTCCCCACCGACGGGCGGGGCCCGGTGGCCAACGACACCCTCACGGTGCTCCAAGTCCTCGACCAGCCCGGTGCTGGCCCACCTGTTCCTGAACTACATGCTCGACCTGCCGAACGTGCTGGAGAACATCAGCTTCAACGGCTACATGCAGCCGCTCAACGCGGTCACCCCGCAGCGGCTGGTCAAGGAGCAACTGCTGCCCAAGAGCCTGATCTCCACCGCGGTGCTGCCGTCCTACTTCCGGCGCGGGCGTCAGCGAACTGCAGCTTCCCGTGGACGCGGACGCCCTCTGGCAGCAGGCCTGGCTCGTCGTGAGCAACGGGATCTAGGGGCGGCGGCCATGGCCACAGCCACGCAGCAGACCGGTTCCCAGCAGGCTGGCGGCCGCAAGCCGGAGCGGCAGAGCAGGGTCTTCTGGGTGCGTGCTGGCCCTGCCCGGCATCCTCTGGCTCACGCTGCTGTTCATCGTGCCGTTCTACGCGGTGCTGGCCATCGCCATGGGCCAGCTCAACCGGCTGTATCGAGTCCCCGATCGCGGTCTGGAACCCGTTCCGGTGGAGCTCCTCCAACGTCATCAACGTCTGGCACGACCTGTTCGGCGCGACCTCGTTCGCCGGCCCCATCGTGCTGCGCACCATCCTCTACGTGGCCCTCGCCTCGCTGCTGTCGCTGGTCATCGCCTACCCGGCGGCCTACTTCGTGGCCCGCTTCTCCGGCCGCCGCAAGGCGCTGTTCCTGATCCTGCTGATCGCGCCGTTCTGGATCAGCTACATGATGCGCATGCTGGCCTGGATCGACCTGCTCCAGACCAACGGCTACGTGAACAAGGCACTGTCCAGCCTCGGGCTGATCTCCCAGCCCGTGAACTGGCTCGGCGGGCACTGGTACACCGTGGTGCTGGGCCTGGTCTACGGCTACATCCCGTACCTGATCCTGGTGCTGTTCGCCGGCCTGGACCGGATCGACCCGGCGCTCATCGAGGCCGGGCGGGACCTCGGCCTGAACCGGGTGCGCACCTTCACCCGGGTCACCCTGCCGCTGTCCCGGCAGCCGATCCTGACCGGCATGCTGATCACCGTGCTGCCGATGGTCGGCGACTACTTCACCAACCAGCTGATGTCCGGCTCGGCGAACACGTCCATGGTCGGCAACCTGATCGAGGGCCAGCTCGGCACGCCCGGGCTGGAAGGGCAGGGCGCGGTGCTGTCCCTGCTGCTGCTGCTGGTGCTGCTGATACCGATGGTCTACTACGTGATCGCCACGAACCGATCCACCCGGGAGGCGGCGTGACCGCGACCAGCGCCCCGGCCCGGGCCGCCGAGTCCCGCGGCAGCGCCGCCCGCAGCGGCCTGTCCCGGCTGGTGCCCCGCCGTAACCCGTGGGGCCACCCGTGGTTCCTGGAGGGCTTCACCTGGCTGTACCTGATCTGGTCGCTGGTGCCGATCGGCATCGCGGTGCTCTTCTCGTTCAACAACGGCAAGTCGCAGAGCGCCTGGCAGGGTTTCTCCTGGCGGTGGTATTTCAGCGATCCCGTCAACTCGGTCCTGCACAACCCCCAGCTGCACGCGGCCGTCATCCAGACCGTCCGGCTGTCCGTGCTCACCACGATCATCGCGGTCCCGCTGGGCGTGTCGTTCGCGCTGGGCATCAACCGCTGGCGCGGCTTCACCTCCTCGACGTTCAACTACGTGATGATCCTGTCCTTCGTGATCCCGGAGCTGATCTTCGGCGTCGCGATGTTCTTCGTCTTCACCGTGCTGTTCACCTCGGTCCACCTGGGCACCCTGGCGGAGGTCCTGGGCCTGGTCACCTGGAACGTCAGCTGGCCGGCCATCATCGTCCAGGCCCGGCTGGTCACCCTGGGCCGCCAGTACGAGGAGGCCGCCGCCGACCTGGGCGCTAATCAGCTGTCCACCATGCGCCGGGTGATGATCCCGCTGCTCGGCCCGGCCATCTTCGCCAGCGCTGTGCTGGTGTTCTCCGGGGTCATCGACGACTTCGTGATCGTTGACCTGCTGTCGTCGAGTGCCAGCAACACGCCGATGTCCGTGATCATCTACTCGACCCAGCACGGCGGCAACGGCGGCCCGGCGCTGAACGCGCTGGGCACGATCATGCTGGTCATGTCGCTGATCATCGCGTTCCTCGGCTATCTCGGCTACCGGTGGGCGACCCGCGGCGAGCGGGGCACCGGGATCGAGGCCCTGACCACGATCGCCGGCAGCGAGTAGGAAACCCTCCGGCCCGCCCGCCCCGGCCCCCCGCCCGCCCCCGCCCGCCCCCAGGCCCCGGCCGCCCCCGGCCGCCCGGCCGCCCCGCCGCCGCCCGCCCGCTTCCCAACGCCTATTTGCTAAGGCCAGACTTATCAGTTTAGGCTTAGGGCATGGTGGAAGTCTCCAGCCCCCCGCAGCCGGACGTCACCGAGGTGGCGGCGGCGCTGCGGGTCAGCATCGGCCTGCTGCTGCGGCGGCTGCGCCAGGTCCAGCCCGACGGCGAGCTCAGCCTGCCGGAGACCTCGGCCCTGGCCCGGCTGGACCGCTCCGGCCCGGCCACCTCCAGCGCGCTGGCCAAGCTTGAGCAGATCAGCCCGCAGTCGATGGGGGCCACGCTGGCCGCGCTGGAAGCCCGCGGTCTCGTGGAACGGCGTCCCGACCCGGAGGACGGCCGCCGGGCCGTGCTGTCGCTGACCAGCGCCGGGCAGCAGGTGCTGCGGGACAAGCGCAGCGCCCGGGTCGCGCAGCTGGCCCAGGCCCTCTCGGGCGCCTTCACGCCTGCCGAGATCAGCCAGCTGATGGCGGCCGCCCCGCTGCTCGACCGGCTGGCCGCAGAACATCTGATGGCGAGCCATACCCGAGACGCTACCAGTGGGTGGCCCTGGCCAACACGACCGCGGCCATGTTCATGGCCACGCTCGACGGCTCCATCGTCATCATCGCGCTGCCGGCCATTTTCCGCGGCATCCACCTGGACCCGCTGGCCGCCGGGAACATCAGCTACCTGCTCTGGATGATCATGGGGTACCGGCTGGTCCAGGCGGTGCTCGTGGTCACCCTGGGCCGTCTCGGCGACATGTTCGGCCGCGTCAAGATCTACAACGCGGGCTTCGCGGTGTTCACCCTGGCCTCCATCCTGCTCTCGTTCGACCCGTTCCAGGGCGGCCACGGCGCGCTGTGGCTGATCGGCTGGCGGGTCCTGCAGGCGGTCGGCGGGTCCATGCTCATGGCGAACTCGGCCGCGATCCTGACCGACGCGTTCCCGGCCGACCGGCGCGGCTTCGCGCTGGGCACCAACCAGGTGGCCGGGCTGGCCGGCATGTTCGTCGGCCTGGTCGCCGGCGGCCTGCTGGCCGCGATCGACTGGCGGGCGGTGTTCTGGGTCAACGTGCCCGTGGGCGTGTTCGGCACCTTGTGGGCTTACCGCAAGCTCCGCGACAACGGGGAGCGGCATCCCGGCCGGATCGACTGGTGGGGCAACGTCACCTTCGCCGTCGGCCTGAGCGCCGTCCTGATCGGCATCACCGTGGGCATCCAGCCGTACCGGCACTACAGCATGGGCTGGGGGAACCCGATGGTCCTCGGCCTGCTGTTCGGGGGCATCGCGCTGCTCGCCATCTTCGCCGTGATCGAGACCAGGATCGCCGAGCCGATGTTCCAGCTCAGCCTGTTCCGCATCCGGGCCTTCACCGCGGGCAGCATCGCGGGGCTGCTGGTCGCCATCGCCCGCGGCGGCCTGCAGTTCATGCTCATCATCTGGCTGCAGGGCATCTGGCTGCCACTGCACGGCTACAACTACAGCCAGACCCCGCTGTGGGCCGGCATCTTCCTGCTGCCGCTGACCGCCGGCTTCCTCGTCTCAGGCCCCGTGTCGGGAACCCTGTCCGACAGGTTCGGTTCCCGGGGCATCGCCACCGCCGGGATGGTCGTGTTCGGTGGCAGCTTCATCGGCCTGATGCTGCTGCCGGTCGACTTCCCGTACTGGGCCTTCGCCCTGCTCATCGCCGCGAACGGGATCGGCAGCGGCATGTTCGCCGCCCCGAACTCCTCCTCGATCATGGGCAGCGTCCCGGCCCGGCACCGCGGCGCGGCCTCGGGCATGCGCTCCACCTTCCAGAACTCCGGCACGGCCCTGTCCATCGGGGTGTTCTTCTCCCTGATGATCGCCGGGCTGGCCAGCAGCCTCCCCCGGTCGCTCACCAGCGGCCTGGTCCGGTACGGCGTCCCGCACAGCGTGGCCGCGCACGCCGGGTCGCTGCCGCCGGTATCGTCGCTGTTCGCGTCGGTGCTGGGGGTGAACCCCATCCAGCACCTGCTCTCCGCGGCGGGCGTGCTGGCGTCGCTGCCCGCAGCCGCCCAGCGGGTCCTCACCGGCCGCGAGTTCTTCCCCCAGTTGATCGCCCAGCCTTTCCATAACGGTCTGACCGTGGTGTTTGCCGTAGCGGCGGGCCTGGCCGCGCTGGCCGCGGTCGCCTCGCTGCTGCGGGGCGGCCGTTACGTTCACCCCGAACTCGAGTCCGGGGGCACGGGCACCAGCAGCCCCATCAGCACGCACGGAACCACCAGCACCGGAAATCACGTCGCCGAGGAGAAACGTGATGGCCACGGCCACCCTGGACGCCAGGCCAGCCCTGGTCGTGACCGGCTGGCCGAACGGGACCACGGCCGGGCCGGCGCTGGCTAACCCCGGTGCCAGCCAGCGTCAGGGACGCCTGGCGACCCCGCAGTACCCCCAGCGCGAGCCGTCGCTGTCGGCCAGGCCCGGATCCTCGCAGCCCCACAGGCCCAGGTAGGTCAGCTCGGCCGGGGCGTCGCGGTAGGGCGGCTCGAGGCGCAGCCCGGTGAAGAACTGCCGGACCGACGCGCGGTCCCGCAGGTGCAGCTGGACCGGCGCGTCCGTGTACACATCCTCCCAGCGCTGCACCGCGATCGGCGGCATGCCGTCCGCGGTGGCGTGGGAGAGCGCGAGGTAGCTGCCCGCGGCGAGCTGGCGCACGTACCGGCGCACCAGCCCCCCGGGGTCCGACCCGTCCGCGACAAAGTGCATGACGCCGGTGATGATCAGGCCTACCGGCTGGCTGAAGTCGATGAGCCGGGCCAGTGCCGGCTGGGCCAGTAAGGCGTCGGGGTCGCGCAGGTCGGCCTGGATCAGCGTGGCGCCGTCGTCACCGTCCAGCGCGCAGCCGAAGGGCACGACCGCGGGGTCCATGTCCACGTACACCACCCGGGCGGTGGGCTGCGCCTCCCGGACCACCTCGTGGGTGTTGCCGACTGTGGGCAGGCCCGACCCGAGGTCGAGGAACTGCATGACTCCCCGGTCCGCGATCCAGCGTGCGGCCCGCTGGTGGAATCCCCGGTTAGCCCAGGCGATCTCGTGGAACTCCGGAACGACGCCCTCGAGCTTCGCGGCGGCTTCCCGGTCCACGGGACGGCTATGACAGCCGCCCAGCATGTAGTCATAGATCCGGGCCGGACTCGGCCCCGCCAGGTCGATAACCGGCGGCAGCTGCACAGCTCCCGTCATGGCGCCTCCAGATTGCCTGCCCACCCCAGGTCTGGCCTGCGCTGTGCTGACGAGGCAACAGCGCCCACATCTTCACGTTCCGTCACTGCTCCTTCGCAGCTACGTCGCAATCTTAACCCAGCAGACTGCCCGGCGGGACCTCACATGGGCACGGATGTCGGGACAATTTTGCCCCGGACAGGACACTTTTGTCCCGAGTCAGGATCACTTCAACTGGTTCGTCTCCAGAGGTAAAACCCGGCCAGCACCCGCATTGCCGGGAGGGCCGCACTCAGTAGCGTCAGCGGCCAGAGTGACCCATGGGATGGTTCCGGCCACGGGAAGCCTACGTGGCGAAAGATCGGTAAGTCCTGCTCCAGAATGGGTCAGAATTTACCACTAGTAATCGGGAGCCGACGCCGAAGTTCACCCTGCCTCAACGCCGGGAGATCAGAAGATCGCCAAGGCCAGCCCAGCCGAGTACGACCTGCCGTTTTCCACCCGGAGCCTGGCCAAGCTGGCGGACTTCCTGGTGGCCGGGGGGGTGGTCAACGAGGCACACGTAGCCTGACGCGGCACGAGGTAGTCGCCGTCAGAGCTGCCATCAGTCAACGGCGCATTAACGTCCGGCGAGGAACGCGGCCATTGCTGCAGCCAGCTCAGGCGCGGCAAACGCGCTCTCGTGATCCCCTGGCACGCGTACGGACCGGGCATTGCACAGGCGCGTGGCCAGCTCGTCGGCATCAGAGCGCTCGTCCCGATCGCCGATCGCGACGAGGGCCGGGATGGTGATCTGACGCAGGGCATCCCCGGGAGTCGGGACGAGCGAGTCCAGCACGTGCAGCAGGGCCCGGGGGTCGGCGCCGAGCTTTGAGATCCATTGCGCGACGAGCGCATCGCGTGGGCCGGGCTCGATCGCGACCCCGTCAACGAGTGCGGTGAGCACACGGTGGCTCGCCCCGCCGCCCTGGGGACCGCTCACCTTCGCCAGTCCCTGCCCGGCCACGATCGCGCGGCCCGGCTTGGCGCCCCGGGCGAGCATGCGTAGCACGATCCGCGCGCCGAGTGAGTAGCCGCCGAGGTCGTAATCCCCGTCGCCGAGACCGAGATGCTCGATGAGGGCGAGCCCGTCATCGGCCGAGTATGTCCGGAGGATAGGCGGCGGGATCGTGCGGCTTCGCGCTGTCCCCATGGCCACGGAAGTCCGGAACAACGACGCGGCGCCCCTGCCCGGCGAACGTGCCGGCCCAGCCGGTCGAGCATATGCGAACCTGCGCCCGCGAAGCCGTGTAGCAGGATCAGCGGCCGGCCGGACCCGGTCTCACGACACGCCAGCTCCACGCCGTCGCGGCCGGCGAATCGATAACCGTCCATATCGTGGTCGATGCTAGGCCATCTGCCCCCGGAGTACCCAGGGACAGGTCGGCGGCATCAGCCCTGTGCCGCTGCTGCGATGTCTCTCGCCGAAACGGGACAAACGTTGCCTGCTACGGCACTAGCTCTTGGTCGTGCGAGGCTTCCGGCGTTTCGCCAGGGTGCGGTGGCTAACGGATTACCGCTGGCTTACGCGCTGCTTCCGTGCCTGGGTGAATGGAGCGCCGGATGGCGCTCAAGCATTACCCGCCATCGAGGTCCTCCAGCGCACCTCGCGCCTCAGCCTGTCCTGCCTGAGCGGCCTTGGTGTACCAGATGCGGGCCTCGGCCAGGTCCGGCGGATCCAGCAGGCTGGCCAGCAGGACCCCCAGGTTGTACTGGGCGCCGGAGTGCCCTGCTTCGGCGGCCCGGGCCCACCAGGTGCGGGCCTCGGCCAGGTCCGGCGGATCCAGCCGGGTAGCCAGCAGCCCGCCCAGGTTGTTCTGGGCGCTGACGTGCCCCGCTTCGGCGGCCTTCGTGTACCAGGTCCGCGCCTCGGCCAGGTCCGGCAGATCCAGCCGGTCCGCCAGCAGCACCCCCAGGTTGTACTGGGCGCCGGGGTGCCCGGCCTGGGCCGCCTTGGTGTACCAGGTCCGGGCCTCGGCCAGGTCCGCCGGCTCCATGCAGGGTGGCCAGCAGCACCCCCAGGTTGTACTGGGCACTGGTGTGCCCCGCTTCGGCCGCCTTCGTGTACCAGGTCCGCGCCTCGGCCAGGTCCGGCGGATCCAGCCGGTCCGCCAGCAGCACCCCCAGGTCGTACTGGGCGCCGGTGTGCCCGGCCTGGGCCGCCTTCGTGTACCAGGTCCGCGCCTCGGCCAGGTCCGGCGGATCCAGCCGGTCCGCCAGCAGCAGCCCCAGGTTGTACTGGGCACTGGTGTGCCCCGCCCCGGCGGCCTTGGTGTACCAGGTCCGCGCCTCGGCCAGGTCCGGCGGATCCAGCCGGTCCGCCAGCAGCACCCCCAGGTTGTACTGGGCACTGGTGTGCCCCGCGCGGCGGCCTTCGTGTACCAGGTCCGCGCCTCGGCCAGGTCCGGCGGATCCAGCCGGTCCGCCAGCAGCACCCCCAGGTTGTACTGGGCGCCGGTGTGCCCGGCCTGGGCGGCCTTCGTGTACCAGGTCCGCGCCGCGGCCAGGTCCGGCGGATCCAGCCGGTCCGCCAGCAGCACCCCCAGGTTGTACTGGGCACTGGTGTGCCCCGCGCCGGCGGCCTTCGTGTACCAGGTCCGCGCCTCGGCCAGGTCCGGCGGATCCAGCCGGTCCGCCAGCAGCACCCCCAGGTTGTACTGGGCGCCGGTGTGCCCGGCCTGGGCCGCCTTGGCGTACCAGGTGAGGGCGGCGGCCATTTCCGGCGGATCCAGCCGGTCCGCCAGCAGCACCCCCAGGTTGTACTGGGCGGCGGCGCTCCCGGCCTCGGCGGCGCGGTGGCTCGCCACGATGGCGACGGGGATATTCGCGCGGGCCAGAGCGGCGAAGCTCATGGCGAACGCATCCTCATCAGTGGCTCGTTCCAGCAGGCTCAGCCAGGTATCTTCGGGTATGGGCCGGACGCGCCCGCTCTGGCCGTCGTCGGCGGCCACCAGGTAGTCGAACGGCCAGTATCCGCAGGATCCATCCGGCAGAGGCACTGTGCGGAGCAACGCAACCTGCCCCCCTCCGGTGCCTGCCTTACCGGCCTGGGCGAGCGCTTCACCGAAGTCGTCGTCGCTGTGGTCCAGGTCGGGCCGGTTTTCCTCAAGGGCGCCGCGGGCGAGAGCGAGCAGATCAGGCTCCGGCAGCGGCCGCGCCAGCCCGCAGCGTGCCCAGTCGACGCAGGTCCGGACCAGGAAGTGCAAGGGGGGATCGTCGGCTGCCGCGTTGTAGTAGACGTGCAGGAGTTCTGGTGCGCCCGCCAGTTCCTCGGCCAGGCCCCCCGGCCGGGAGCCGAGCTGCGGATATGCCGCGACGGCCGCGGCCTGCTCGCCGGGATCCTCGCGGGTGCTGGCGAGCTCGATCGACGTGAAATTGTCGAGCGCCATCCGCACGTCCCCGGTCAGCTCCCCGTCGTGGAGGAGTCGCTGCCGCTGCTCGGAGCGGAGGGAAGCGAGCAGGAGGGTCGGTCCCGGCCGGTCGAGCAGGCGGGCAATCATGACCGACGACAGCTCCCCGGCCGGCGGCAGGAAGCGGTCCAGCTCATCGAGCCAGATCACCAGCGGATCGGCGCTACTGAACCCGGGATGACCAGACAGCTGATCCAGCGACTTGGGCCCGGGGGAAGCCAGCAGGGCGGTGCCCCAGATACTGTGCTGGCGCATCACCTCGAAGGCCGTGCGGGTCTTGCCGACCTTCGACGGGCCGACCAGGACGACTCGCGCTCGGGGGCCCAACGCGGCGGCCAGCGGCTCATCCTTGACGCGGGGAACGTACTCGTCGCGCTCCCCATAGGTATCGGCGTTGCCGAAATCGGAGGGAGTGGTGCCAAGCGTGTACGGATTGAGCTCGCTGACCCGCAACAGCCGGCCTTGAGCCGGTTCTTCGACCAGGTTGACCAGCGGCCGGCCGCCGACCAGCGGCAGCGCGCCCACCGGCGGAAGCCCGAGGGCCGCGGCCACCGCCGCAGTGTCCGCGTCATCGCTCTCCGGCGATGACGCCAACCGCTCCACGGGAAGGATCCTCATCGCTGAGCCAGCCTGCCGGGGATGGTGATCGACGACTACTCCCAGGGCGACTCCCTGCCCGAACACCAGCGCGCCGGAAAGGCCGCCCCAGGGTGACTTCTCGGCCAGATCCCCGGGGCTTACGCTACCCGGAATGGCGACATAGTGCAGCAAAGGGTCGCGCATCACCAGGAACCCGGGGCCGGGATCTGCGGTCGTCCGGATTGTGCCATGCAACTCAGAAGCGTTGCGCCCCAGATCCTCAGGGTCAACCTGCCACAGCGGGAAGCCGATGGCCTGGGAGTAGGGCAATTCCCCGGAGAAGCGGTCCATCCGCCCGAACCGGGGCGGATCCGATGCGGCCGGCACGGCCCACGGCGGGTCCTCCACAGCGAGCACGGCCACATCCAGCTCCGACTGGGCGGCCAGGAGCGTCGCGGCCGTCTCGGGGCCACCCGAGCGGCACGCCACCTGCAATTTCCTCGCCGGACGGCCGGTTTTCTTATCCATCGCGCAGTGCCACGCGGTCAGAACCAGGCGCTCGGTAACCAGGTAGCCGGAGCCGATCTGCACCTGCCCGGTATCGAGGCTCGCCACGACCGCCATCACCCGGTCAGACGGGATACCGGCCCACATCCCCGCCATGATTACCCCTGTCACTTCACCATCGCGGAAACGTACCTATGCGCGCTGATCCGTCATTTCTGGCCCAATGTGGATCACTTCAGCCCTCCGGGGTCCACGGTCGCGAATCGCTGGGTCGCCGCAATGGCATCATCAGCATACCGGCATCCTTTCACCCACGCCCGTCAATAAGCCTGTATGAGCACCAGGTCCCCGCCTGGACCTGCTGGCACCACTGGGCAGCCCCATCCTCGCCTGCCCGCCAGCACGCCCCGCCGGCACCGGCACCGGCACTTCTACCCGTACCATGGTTAATTTGTCCTTATGCATATGCATGAGGACAAATTTCCTTGTCCAGTGCAGAGTAATCCCCGTGGACATTCGAAGGCTGGTCATCGTGGACGGCCATCAGATGGTCTCCGAGGCGCTGGCCCTGCCGGCTGGGCACGGCTCCGGATCTCTGCGTGGCCGGATACTGCACCATCGACGACCCCGCCTGGCCGAACTCGTCCGATCGCTGCGACCGGACGTCATCATGCTCGAGGGTGAGCAGTTAGGTACCGGCGCCGGCGAGGCTGGAGATCATCGTGAGGGTCTCGCTGCACGCACCGATCGCCCCGCGCAGCGACGTGCCGGCGCTGCGGGCGGCTGACGGCGCTATCCGGCAGCCGGAACCTCGATGTCGTACACACGCAGCGCGCGAAAGCAGGCACGCACGCCGGCCCGGTCAAGTGCCGCCCAACGCCTTAGGACACCTTCAGTTGGTCAGGTTCGCCCACGGCGGTCTGTGCGCTCCCCCGCAGCACCCGCAGCGCGTCCGGGGCCAGGTACAGGTGCACCGGCGTGCCCTGGGCAGGTGCTCGGGATGCCCGCCGTCGTTCTGCACCAGCGCCTGCATCTGCGCGCCGGGCCCGAGCCGCAGCATGACCTGCGTGGACGAGCCGAGGAACACCAGCCGCTCGACCATGGCGGGCACCCGGTTCGGCCCCGGAGTCCCGTGCTGCTCGATCCGCACCCGCTCCGGGCGGATCACCGCATTCGCGGTGCCTAGCGTGTCCACGTCGCCCCGCTCGACGTCGAGCGGGGAGTCGCCGACCTTGACGCGGCACTGCGTGCCCGGGCCCCGCTCCACCACGTCCACTTCCATCAGGTTCGACACCCCCAGGAAGTCGGCCACGTAGGTGTCCGCGGGCTCCTCGTAGATCTGGCGGGGCGCGCCGATCTGGACGATCTGGCCGGAGTTCATCACGGCCAGCCGGTCCGACATGGTCAGCGCTTCCTCCTGGTCGTGGGTGACGTAGAGGAAGGTGATGCCGACCCGCTCCTGCAGCGCCTTCAGCTCCACCTTGAGCGAGCGGCGCAGCTTGGCGTCCAGCGCGCCGAGCGGCTCGTCGAGCAGCAGCACGGAGGGCCCGAGGACCAGCGCCCGGGCCAGGGCGACCCGCTGCTGCTGGCCGCCGGACAGCGCGCCCGGGCGGCGCTTCTCGAAGGAGCGCATCTGCACCAGGTCGAGCGCCTCGTGCACCTTGCCGGCGATCTCCTGCTTGGAGAGCTTGTGGTAGCGCAGCCCGAAGGCCACGTTGTCGAACACGGACAGGAAGGGGAACAGGGCGTAGCTCTGGAACACCGTGTTCACGTTGCGCTTGTGCGGCGGCACCCCGGCCATGTCGGATCCGTCCAGCAGGATGCGGCCGGAGGTGGGCTGCTCGAAGCCGGCGATCAGGCGCAGCGTGGTGGTCTTCCCGCACCCCGAGGGCCCGAGCAGCGAGAAGAACTCGCCGCTGTCCACGGTGAGATCGATGCTGTCCACGGCGACTTCCGTGAACTGCTTCGTCAGCGCGACCAGCTGGATATGTCCACCAGGCACCGGGCGACCTCCTTCTCCTACCGGGCGGGCGACCGCCCTGACCATGCGAATCCCAGTTGGCCGGACGCGAACCGCATGCCCAGCTCGAACGCGCGGCCCGGGTCCACTGACGGGTCTTCGAGCGCAATCTGGATGGCCAGCCCGTCCAGCAGGGCGGTCATCGTCACCGCAAACTCCCGGGCGTCGACCGCCCCGAACTCGCCGGCCTCCTGGCCCGCCAGGACCACGGTGGCGATCATCTCACGCCAGCGCTCATCGAACTTCTGCCGGACGCTGGCCACCTCGGGCAGCCGCACCGACTGGGCCCAGAGGTCGAGCCAGAGCAGCCACGAGCTGGTGGGCTCGTTCTCGAGTTCCACCAGGAAGTTCATGGCGACCAGTTCCTCGAGCCGCCGGGCCGCGGTGGTAATGCCCGCCAGCCGCCGGGTGCCAGCCTCGTACCAGGCGTCCTCCGCGAAGCGGAGCGCCTCGGTAAGCAGCTGGTCCTTGGTCTTGAAGTAGTAGATGACCAGGGCAGGGCTGGTCCCGGCGCGCGCCGCGACGTCCGCGATCCTGGTTTCGGGGAATCCCCGCTCCTCGATGACCGCGATGGCGGCGCGCAGCATCTGCTCACGACGCTGGTCGGCGGTATCGGCGACGTCGCCGGCACGTTCACTCATGCGGACATCCTCGCCCACTCCATCATCTGACGGGGCCTATTCACCGGCCCCGCTCGTGCTCATCCGACGGGGCCTATTCACCGGCCCCGCCCGTGCTCATCCGACGGGGCCTATCACCGGCCCCGGGCGCCCAGCGGACCGGTCACCGCCCGCCACCCCACTGATCTGGCACCCGCTCTTGTGGCAACGGTATCAGGTTTCTAGACTGAACATTCAGTCAAACACCTCGTGAGAATCTCTGGAGGACGGATTCATGGCCGCAGCGCCCACCGCAGCACGGGCCGGGGCAACAGCCGGGTCCTACGATGCCATCGTCGTCGGCGGGGGGCATAACGGCCTGGTCGCCGCGGCCTACCTGGCCCGGTCCGGGGCGCGCACCCTGGTCCTGGAGGGACGGCACAAGACCGGCGGCGCCGCCACCACCGAGGCCCCGTGGCCGGACGCGCCCGAGTTCAGGGTGACCCGGCTCTCGTACGTGATGAGCCTGCTCCCGCCGACCATCATCAAGGACCTGGACCTGGCCCGGCACGGCTACAAGATCTACCCGATGGGGCCCTACTACCAGGCCTTCCCGGAGGGCGGCTCGATCAAGCTGTACGCCGACGACGCCCGCCGCAATCACGAGGAAGTCTCCAAGTGGTCGAAGAAGGACGCGGACGCCATGCCGCGCTGGGACGCCTGGCTGGCCGGGCTGGCCGACGTGCTCGGCCCGCTGCTGCTGACCGTCCCCCCGAACCTCGGTTCCCGCAAGCCGCGCGATCTGCGTGAGACGCTCCGGCTGGCCTGGAAGAACCGCGGCCTGGACGTGCGGACCATCGGCGACGTCACCCGGCTGATGACGATGAGCATCGCCGACCTGCTCGACGACTGGTTCGAGTCGCCGCAGGTCAAAGGGGCGCTCGCGGTCAACGGCGTGATCGGCACCTGGGCCGGCCCGTACGAGCCGGGCACCGCCTATGTGATGGCGCACCACTCGATCGGCGACGTGGGCGACGGCCACCTCGGGAACTGGGGGTTCCAGGAGGGCGGCATGGGCGGGGTGTCCAGCGCGATCGAGCTGGCCGCCCGCGAGCACGGCGCCGAGGTCCGGCTGAACGCGAAGGTGGCCCGGATCCTGGTCGAGAACGGCAAGGCCGCCGGGGTGGTGCTGGAGAACGGCGATGAGATCCGCGCCCAGGTGATCGTGTCCACGCTGCACCCGCGGACCGCGTTCCTGGACCAGATCGGCCGGGAGCACCTGCCGCCGGACTTCCTGGGCGACATCGAGCACTGGAAGACCCGCAGCGGCGTGGTGAAGATCAACCTGGCCCTGTCCGAGCTGCCTGACTTCATCGCCGACCCCGGCTCGAACCTGCAGGAGCACCACACCGGCTCGGTGGAGATGGCCCCCACGATGGACTACATCGAGCGCGCCTTCCTGGACGCCCGCGAGGGGAAGGCGGCCGCGGCGCCGTTCAGCGACGGCGTGATCCCCACCGCGTTCGACAAGACGCTGAGCCCGGAAGGCACCCACATCATGTCGCTGTTCACCCAGTGGGTGCCGGCCGACTGGAGCGAGGAGCCGCACACCGCGGAGCTCGAGGCCTACACGGACCGGATGATCGACTGCTACAACGAGCTGGCGCCGAACTTCAAGGCGTCCATCCTGCACCGGGACATCGTCGGGCCGCACGAGATGGAGCAGGAGTACGGCCTGGTCGGGGGAACATCTTCCACGGCGAACTGTCCCTGGAGCAGCTGTTCCACATGCGGCCGGCGCCGGGCTACGCCGACTACCGGACCCCGCTGCCCGGCCTGTACTACGGCAGTTCGGCCACGCACGCGGGCGGCGGCGTGTGCGGGATCCCCGGCTGGCAGGCGGCCCGCGCGGCGATCGCGGACCAGAAGAGCGCCAAGCGGGCCGGGCAGGTGCGCAAGCTGACCCGCCGCGCGTGACCCGCTCTTACTGCCCGCAACGAACACCATGAGCGACGTCGGTGC
The DNA here is from genome assembly GCA_963711485.1 of uncultured Actinomycetes bacterium. Taxonomy (GTDB): domain Bacteria; phylum Actinomycetota; class Actinomycetes; order Streptosporangiales; family Streptosporangiaceae; genus RYN-230. The sequence continues at coordinate 25,965 of CAVQEM010000038.1, read as the reverse complement.
CGCCACCCCGGGACCCGGTCTTCCGGGGACCGGCGTGGCGGGTAACGGGGGCCAGGCCTCCGTCCGGCGTCCGAGGACGAGCGCGGCCACGGACCGGCCCGCCCAGGCCCAGCCTGCGCCTGGCCGGCCCGTCCAGGCCCAGCCCGCACCCGGCCGGCCCGCCCAGGACCAGCCCGCGCCCGGCTGCCCTGCACCCGACCTGGCCGCGGTGACCGCGATGCTGGAGGCCCGCAGCGTGGCCCTGGTCGGGGCCAGCCCTCGGCCGGGCAGCCTGGGCGAGCGGATGGTCAGCGAGGTCACCAAGAGCCCGGCGCGGCCCGACGTGTACCTGGTCAACCCCCGGCACGAGCAGGTCGCCGGGCGGCCCTGCCACGCGTCCCTGGCCGACCTGCCCGCGCCGGTGGACCTGGTCCTGCTGGCCGTGCCCGACGCGGCCGTTGAGGAGCAACTGGCCCTGGCGGCGCGCCGGGGCGACCGCTCCGCGGTGCTGTTCGGCAGCGCGCACGAGCTGCCCGGCCAGCACCCGGACCAGCCACCCGGCCCGCCGGTGACCCTGCGGGCCCGGCTGGCCGCCACGGCGCGCGCCGCGGGCATGGCGGTCTGCGGTGCGGGCTGCATGGGCTTCCTCAACGTGACCTACGGCCTGCGCGCGGTCGGGTACGTGGAGCCGGACCCGGTCCCCCGCGGCCCGGTCGCGCTGATCACGCACTCGGGCTCGGTGTTCTCCGCGCTGCTGCGCACCCGGCGCCGGCTGGGCTTCACCGTCGCGGTGTCCTCCGGCCAGGAGCTGGTCACCACCGCGGCCGAGTACGCGGAGTACGCGCTGAGCCTGCCCGAGACCCGGGTGCTGGCTCTGGTCCTGGAGGCCATCCGGGAGCCGCACCGGCTGCGCGCGGTGCTGGCTGCCGCGAGGCAGCGGGGCATCCCGGTGGTGATGCTGACCGCGGGCCGCTCGGCCGGCGGCCGGGCCCTGGTGTCGGCCCACTCCGGCGCGCTGGCCACCGCGGACGGCGGGTGGGAGGCGCTGGCCGCCGCCTACGGCGTGCACCGGGTGGGTGACCTGGCCGAGATGTCGGACACCCTGGAGCTGTTCGCCCTCACCGGGGCCGCCCCCGCCAACCGCACCCCCACGCGTCACCTCAGCCACGCAGACCCCGGCAGCCCCGTTCTGCGCACCGGCATCGCCACGGTGCATGACTCCGGGCTGGAGCGGGCCCACGTGGCGGACGTGGGCGACGAGCTGGGCGTGCCGTTCGCGGCGATCAGCGCGGTGACCACGGCCCGGCTGGCCGGCCTGCTCGACCCCGGCCTGGAGCCCGCCAACCCGCTCGACGTGTGGGGCACCGGCGGCCGCGCCGGGGAGCAGCTGGCCGGCTCGCTCGCGGCGCTGGCTGACGACCCGGCGGTGCGCGCGGTGGCACTCGCCGTCGACCTGGTGCACGAGTTCGACGGCGACCAGTCCTACCCGCTCGCGGTGATCGAGACCGCCCGCCGCACCAGCAAGCCGGTCGTGGTGCTCAGCAACGTGCCCGCGGCCATCGACCCGGACACCGCCGACGGCCTGCGGGCGGCCGGCATCCCGGTGCTGGAGGGCACCCGGAGCGGCCTCCTGGCCCTGAAGCACCTCCTCGACCACGACGCGGACCCCGGTCCTCCCGTCCCGGCCGGCGCGGTGGACGAGGCCCGGCGGCAGCGCTGGACCCAGGTGATCACGGGCGGGGAGGCGCACGGCGCCCGGCTGGCGGAACTGCTGCGCGACTATGGCATCCAGGCGGCCCGCACCCGCGCGGCGGACAGCAGCGCCGCGGCACTCGCCGCAGCGGCGGAGATCGGCTACCCGGTGGTCCTCAAGACGGGCGAGCCCGGGATCGCGCACAAGTCGGACGCGGGCGGCGTCGTGCTCGGCCTGGATGACCCGGACGCGCTGCGGGCCGCCTACCAGGATCTGGCCAGGCGGCTCGGCCCCCGCGTCCTGGTGTGCGAGACGATCCCGGCGGGCCCGGAACTGTCGCTCGGCCTGACCCGGGACCGCGAGCTGGGCCCCCTGCTGGTGGTTGGCGCAGGCGGCGTGCTGGTGGAACTGCTCGCCGACCGGGCCGTGGCGCTCCCGCCGGTCAGCCTGGGCCAGGCGCGCGGGATGCTGCGCACGCTCCGGGTGGCCCGGCTGCTGGCCGGGGTGCGCGGCCAGCCCCCGGCGGACCTGGACGCGGTCACGGCCGCGATCACCGGCCTGTCCCAGCTCGCCGCCGAACTGGGCGGCGTGCTGGAGGCAGTGGACATCAACCCGCTGATCTGCGGCCCGGCCGGTGCGGTCGCGGTGGATGCCCTGGTCATCCCGCGTCAGCCCCGCTAGGCCGGGCTGCGCGGGCGTGGGTGACGCGGCGGTCCGGCGCCCCGCCCACCCCGCCCGGCGACTGCCCCCCGGGTAGCCGCCGTCTGCCTCACGGCGGCCGGCGGCTACCCGGGCACGCCGCTACCCAGGCGACGGCTACCCAGGCCGCGCTGCCCAGGCAGGCCGCTGCCCGGGCAGGCCGCTACCGCGGCCCCGCCGGTCCCTGGCTGGCCCGGATGCTGGGCTCACCGGGCCCGGCGTGCTGACCGGCGCGGCGACCCCCACCAGGTGGGCACCAGGGCCCGGGACACGCCGCGGACCGGGCCGCGCGCGTTGATGATCTGCTGGAAGGCGGTCGGCGGCTTCGACTGCGAGCACCGGCCGCGCGCGTTGCGGGCCAGGGTGGCCCAGACCCGGCTGGTGTAGGTACCCCGGCCGCTGATATGCCGGTATTTACCTGTCCCATGGGCGAGCCTGTAGGTGCCGTGTCCGACGGACACCAATAGGCAGGTCTTCCGGTTGAGCTCGCTCCTCATGCCCGTCCGGTGATGAATGGCCTGGAACGTCCCGCCCGGAAAATGTACCACACCGGAATTGAGGTTAATGGTACCGCCCGCGGTAAAAGCCCCCCGGGCGATGGCGCTGTAACGGCTGGAACTGGCGGACACCGACACGAACTGGAAGTGCTCATGCCCGGCGGGGATCGTGCTGGCACTGGCGGCGGTCGCAGTGGTGCCCGCGACCGCCGCGCCGAGGGAAAGCGTGCAGGCTGCCGCGCCCAAGAATCTGCGCATGGTACCCCCTGTCATTAGTGCGGCTTATTGCGGGGGCACGTTAGCACGGGCTTTAGATCGCCATCCTGAATTTGACCTTCTCCTTGCGCCTGCGGGTCTTACTGCGAACCATTTTTGGCGGTTGGCCCACTTGTGTTGCCGACATTAACCGCGGCCGCGCGACTGATGACGTACAGCGTAATATCGGCAAGCTGCCCATTATGGAAGGGCAAGCCGACGGAGAGCTGGCTCGCGACCGGGACTACCGGAAAAATTGGCATACACCTGAGACGGTGGAAAACGTTCCCGGGTCAGAAAGCCGCTGACCCGGGCCGGGTTCACCGGCCACCCCGGCGGCCTCCAGGGGTCAGCGCCGCCACCCGCTGCCGCAGCCGGTCGGCCCGGCGGTCGGCGAGGACCTGGCGAACCACGTTGCGGCCCGGGATCCCGGTGACCCCGCCGCCGCCGTGGGTGGCCGACCCCGCCTGATACAGCCCCGCCACGGGGGTACGCAGGTCCGCGTAGCCGGCCGCCGGGCGGGCGTGGAACATCTGCCCCAGGCTGAGCTCGCCGTGGAAGATGTTCCCGCCGACCAGGCCGTACTCCTCCTGCATCTGGTGCGGCCCGATCACCTGCCGGTGCAGCACCGAGCTGGTGAACCCGGGCGCGACCTGCTCCATCCGGGCCATGACCCGGTCGGCGTAGGCGTCCAGCTCCGCCTCGTGCGGCTCGGCGGCCCAGCCGTGCGGCACCCACTGGGTGAACATCGACATGACGTGCCGCCCCGGGGGCGCGAGCGAGTCGTCGAACACGCTGGGGATGCAGATATCCGCGAACGGCTTGTCCGACGCCGCGCCCGCGACCGCCTGCTGGAACGCGGTCTCGATGTCGTCCAGGCTCTCGGCCAGCACGATCGTGCCGCCGTGGATCTGCGGGTCAGGCTCGGGGTGGCTGGTGAACACGGGCAGCCGGTCCAGGGCCAGGTTGATCTTGACGGTGCCGCTGCGGGTCTGCCAGCGACGGATGTCGGCGACGAAGTCGCCGGGCAGCACCGCCGGGTCGAGCAGGCGCAGGAACGAGATCTGGGGGTGCGCGGTGGTGATGACCGTGCCCGCGTCGATCTCCTCCCCGCTGGCCAGCGTCACCCCACAGACTTGTGCAGCAGAGTCCCGCCCGTCACGGGTACGGATCTCACCGACTGGCGCCCCGGTGCGGATCTCGGCGCCGAAGGACCGGGCCGCCGCGGCCAGCGCGGCGCTCACCCCGCCCATCCCGCCGCGCGGGAACCCCCAGGCACCAGCCTGCCCGTCCACGCCACCGATGTGGTGGTGCAGCATCACGTACGCGGTGCCGGCCGAGCGCGGCCCGGCCCAGGTGCCGATGACCCCGGACACCGAGAGCAGGCCGAGCATGGCGTCGCTCTCGAAGTACTCCTCGATGAGGTCGGCAATGCTGCCGGTGAGCAGGCGGGTAACGTCCACCACGCCCCGCTCGTCCAGCCCGCGCAGGTGGCGCAGCAGCAGTCCCTGCCGCCACAGGTCCAGCGGCCGCCGTGAGCCGAGCCGGGGCGGCACCTCGTCCAGCATGGGGCCGAGCACCCGGCCGAGGGCGGCGAGGTGGGCCTCGTACCGCGGGTAAGCGTCCGCGTCCGGCGCGGAGAACTTGGCGATCTCGGCGTGCCGCTGCGCCGGGTCCGCTGGCAGCTGCAGGTAGCGGCCGTCGGCGCGGGGCGCGAAGTACGGCCCCTGCGGGAACACGTGGTACCCGTGCCGGTCCAGGGCGAGGTCGGTGACCAGGCCCGGGGGCAGCAGCGAGACCACGTAGGACAGGGAGGTCACGGTGTAGTCCGGGCCGAACGGGTGCTCGCTGACCGCCGCGCCGCCGACCACCGGCCGCCGCTCGCAGACGGTCACGTCCAGCCCGGCCTTGGCCAGGTAAGCGGCGGCCACCAGCCCGTTGTGCCCGCCCCCGATCACCACCACGTCCCGGCTCGTCGTCACCAGTGCGATCCCTCCAGTCCCTGATCAGGGCGCCTGCACCTGCCCATGGCGCCTGGAAACGGGTTTATCACGGCTGGCCGGGTCCCAGCCTCCCGGCCACGTAACGGCCGATGTCCGCGCTGGGCTGCTCCATCGGCGCCAGGTAGCCGACGGAGAACCGGCGCGAGCTCATGCCGTCCTGGACCTGCTCGCAGATGGACCAGTCCTGGCGGTTCACCAGATCCCAGAAACCGACCGCGTCGGAGGGGTCGAAATCCGGGCGGGCAAGCTCGTCCGGGTGGAACAGGAAGTCGCAGAGCACGGTGGTCTGCCCCGCGGAGCGGGGCCACACGGTGAACGCGGCCACATGGTCGGCGGACAGGCTGAGCATCAGGTTGGGCAGCACCAGCTCGCCGAAGTGACGGGTCCGCTCCGCCCCGGACAGGCCGGGGAACGGCGCTCGGCGCGTGGTCCCGGTCGAGGTGAACGTGGTCGCGCCCGGGCGGTGCGGGATCCCGGCCTCCCAGTCGAGATCGCCGCCGCCGCGGCGGAAGGCCGGCACCAGCTCGCACAGCTCGGGGTGGACCGGTCCGCAGTGGTAGCACTCGTTGTAGTTCTCCAGGATGACCTTCCAGTTGGCGGCCACGTCGTAGTGCAGCCGGGCCCCGGCGCGCAGGCCGGCCAGGGAGTATCTGGCCACCCGGGCTGGGATCTCCCCGAGCGTGGTCTCCAGCGGGTCCGCCGGATCGGGGCCGGCGGGCGGCTCGAGCCGGGCGAACACGAACCCGCCCCAGGTCGCCACCGGCACCTCGTGCAGCGACAGCGCGGCGCGGTGGTCACGCAGCGCGGGCAGGAACGGGGCGGCGCGCAGCGTCCCGTCCAGCGCGTACGTCCAGGAGTGGTACGGGCAGCGGATGCTGCCAGTGAACCGGCCGGTGGTTACCGGGCAAACCGACTGGCCGGTGGTGACCGGGCCGCCCGGCCGGCCCGTGGTCGGCCACCGCCGGCGCTGGGCGTCCCGGCCGCGGCCGGCCCGACTGGCCGGCGCTCGGGCGTCCCGGCCGCAGCCGGGGCGGCGACGGGCCGGCCAGCCGCGGGCTGCTCCCCGGCCCGGGGCACCAGCCGCGAGCCCCGGTGGCGGCACAGGTTGTAGTAGCCAGCCAGGCCGCCGCTGTCGGTCCGGGCCACGATGATGCTCTCCCCGCACACGTCGGCGGCCAGGTAGCAGCCTGGCTCGGTGAGCCCGTCGGCGCGGCCGACGCAGAACCAGCCGGGCAGCAGGACCCGGTCGCGTTCGCGGGCGAACTCGGCCTCGCTGGTGTAGCTGCGGCCGGGCAGGCTGCGCTGCAGCGGCACGCCGTCCCCGGCCGCACCCAGCTCACCTGGCCCACCCGCCGGCGTTCTGGCCAGCTCCATCCCTGTGCTCCTCAGTCGTCCGAGTAGGGGTGCGGGGGCATCACCGGTTTCCCCTCGGCGAACCGGCCCGGGCGGAACGGGCCGATATCCACGCTGCCCGCAACACAGTGGCCGGTGACCAGCGCGGCGACCGCCTCGCCCACCGCCGGGGAGATCTTGAACCCGGTCCCGGAGAACCCGGCCGCCAGCACCAGCCCGGACAGGCCAGGCAGCTCGCCGAGCATTGGCCGGCCGTCCGGGGTCATGTCGTACACGCCGGTGACGCCGCGCACAATGCCCGCGTCGGCCAGCGCCGGCACCCGCCGGGCCGCCGCCCCCACCAGTGCGGCGAGCCCGTCCACACCCCCCGGGGGCCTTATCGGGGTGGATTGTGCGCCGCCGGCGGCGCACAATCCACCCCGATAAGCCTGACCCGGGCTCGGCGCGCCGCCGGCGCGGGGCACCCCGTCCGGGGGCGCGACGCGGTCCGGGTCGATCCCGCGCGGGCCGGTGAAGCTGCCCACCAGCGTCATGCTGCCGCCGGCCTCGGGCCGGAAGTAGGTCTGGGTGGTCGAGTCGATGCACGCCACGGGGGTCCCCTGGCCCGGAGCGTGGCTGAGCACCGCGACCTGGTGGAACTCGGTCTCGATCGGCAGATCCACGCCGATGCTGGCCAGCAGGGCCGGGGACCACACCCCGGCCGCCGCCACCACGATCCCGGCGTGTTCCGGGCCGTCCGGGGTCCGGATCCCGGTCACCCGGTCACCCTCACGCAGCAGCGCCAGGGCCGGCGTGTGCGGCCGGTAGCGCACCCCCCGTTCGCGGGCCGCGGCCAGCAGGTCCCCGGCGACCAGCGCGCCGTCCCCGTAGCCGCCGTCGGGTTCCCAGGCCACCTCGGTCAGGTCGCCGGTGCGGAAACCCGGCGCGACGGCGGCGAAGTCGCCGGCGGGCAGGACCTCGGCGCGGGCGCCGCAGTCGCGCTGCATGGCCACGTTGGCCCGCAGCGCATCCTCCTCGCCGGGGAGCACGAGGCGGGCGAATCCCGTCCGGCGGACGAACGGCGGACGGCCGGTCAGCCCGGTCCAGGACCCGAACATCCGGTCACTGCGCACGGCCAGCTCGACCTCGGGACGGAACGTGTAATGCATCCGGATCATCGCCGACGACCGGCTGCTCATCCCCGATCCGGCCGTACCGCGGTCCACTACGAGCACGTCACCGGCCCCGACCCGGCTGAGGTGAAACGCGATGGAGGCGCCGGCCACCCCGGCGCCCACCACGATCACGTCGGCGCTCATGCGATGCGTCCCATGAATGGGATGCGTCCCATCGGCGAGATGCGTCCCACGAATGGGATGCGTCCCATCGGCAGTGCGTCCCATGGGTGAGATGTGCCCGGCGCGCTTCCGGGGGCTTCGCAGGCGCCGCTCCAGGTCGCTCACGCGGCCCTCCTCCGTCCGGATTTCTTCTCCCGCCGCAGGTCAGACACCGCCCGGTGCGCCGCGTTGTAGCCGGGTGCGCCGGTGACCCCGCCACCCGGGTGGGCGCCCGCGCCGCACAGGTACAGACCGCGGACGGGGGTGGCGTAGCGCGCCCACCCTGGCACCGGCCGCATGTGGAACAGCTGGCCGGGCTGGATGTCGCCGTGGAAGATGTTGCCCTCGGTCAGGCCGTAGGTACGTTCCAGGTCCAGCGGGGTGAGCACCTGCCGGGCCAGCACGGCACCCGGCACGTTCGGCGCGAACTGCGCGATCCGGGCCAGGACCCGGTCACCGAGCTCGTCCCGGCGGGTGTCCCAGGTCCCCTCGGCCAGCCGGTACGGCACGTACTGCACGAAGCAGGTCATGATGTGCCGTCCTTCGGGCGCCAGCGAGGGGTCCACGGCGGACGCCACCACGCAGTCGACGAACAGCTGGCCGGAGTCGGCCAGCTCACCGCGCTTGGCCCGGTCGTAGCAGGCGTCGGCCACGGCCAGATCCGGCGGCAGGGTGAACAGCGCCCGCTGACCCGGGGCGGCGTCCGCGGGCATGCCGCGCACCCGCGGCTCGGCGTCCAGCACCAGGTTGACCTTGGCGCAGGGGCCGTCCATGGTGATCCCGGCCACGGCGGCGCGGAAGTCCGGGGGCAGGTCAGCCTGGTCCACCAGGTGCAGGAAGGTCCGCTTGGGGTCGGCCCCGGACAGCACCACCCGGGCGGTCAGCTCCTCGCCACCGGCCAGCGTGACTCCCTGCGCCCGGCCACCGGCGACCCGGATCCGGGCCACCGGCGACCCGGTGCGGATCCGCATCCCATGCGCCCGGCCGGACGTGGCGATCGCGTCGCTGATCGCGCCCATGCCGCCCATCACGTGGCCGAAGAACCCCTGCACCGCGTCATCGCCGCCAGTGAGCAGGTGGAACAGCAGCCCGATCAGGGTCCCGGGCTGGTACGGGCCGCCGTGCTTGCCGTACAGGTTGTTGGCCAGCAGGAGCGCCCTGGCCTGCCGGGACTCGAACCGCTCGTCGATGAACTGGCCGAGGCTGCCGGTCAGCATCCGGGTCAGGCCCTCCACGTCGGTGCCGCGCAGCCCGCGCAGGTGCCGGCCGATCCGGAGCGCCTCGCTCACCCGGCGCAGCCCGGTGGCCCGGGTGTCCGGCGGCAGCTCCATGAACAGGGGCTGCAGCCGCGTGGCCAGCCGTCGCAGCTCGTCGTGCACCCCGCGGAACGCGCGCGCGTCGGCCGGGGAGTACCGGGCGATCCCGGCCGCCGTTCGCTCCGGGTCGTTCCAGTCGGCCAGCACCTCCCCGTCGTCCAGCGCGACCTGGAGGGCCGGCTCGCAGGGGATCATCCGCAGCCCGTGCGCCCCCAGGTCCAGCGCCCGGATCACCTCGGGCCGGAGCATGCTCGCGATGTAGGAGGTGGTGGAGGCCCGGCAGCCGGGCGCGATCTCCTCGGTGACGCAGCATCCGCCGGCCGTCTCGCGGGCCTCCACCACCAGCGTGGCCAGGCCCGCGCGGGCCAGCAAGGCCCCGGCGGTCAGGCCGTTGTGCCCGGCACCGACCACGATGACGTCCCAGTCCGGTGTGTGACTCACGCGATCAGTCCGTTTTCTGACTAAAGGTCATTTAAGCGGTCGGAGCTGAGCAAAGTATGGTTAGCTCAGGTCCTGAAAGTCAATGAACCCGACCCAGGGAACACGGGCAGGTCGCTATATGACTACTGGTCAGGGAACGGCGGTCCGGCGGGCCCCGGAGCGGCAGCGGGCCCGGCAGGAGCGGATCCTCCAGGTGGCCATGGAGCACTTCGCCCGCCGCGGCTACGAGGATGCGCGCGCCGAGGAGATCGCCGCCGGGGCGGGGGTGTCCAAGGGCACCGTGTTCGGGTACTTCGAGACCAAGGCCGGCCTGTTTCTGGCCGCCTACCAGGCCGCCGCCCGGTCGCTGCCGGCCTACCTGGACGCGCCCCCCGAGGTGTGCGGGGCGGGTTTCTTCGCGGTCCTGCGCTACTGGATCCAGGCCACCCCGCACCTCATCCACGAGGACTGGATCCCCTACCGGGTCACCCTGATCGGCAACTACTGCGCCGGGCTCCAGCTGCGCCGCGAGATCACCCAGTTCCTGGCCCGCGAGGACCCGTACGGGACGCAGGGCTTCGTCCGGTTCGGCATCGACCGCGGCGAGGTCCGCCGGGACATCGACCGGCGGATGATCGTGTCCATGGTCAACTGGCTGATGGACCGGGTCCAGGACGCGATGGTCACCGAGGAGCTCGACCCGGGGCTGTTCGGGTACCGGACGCAGCCGGCGGACGAGCGTGACCGGCGGGTCGGTGAGTTCCTGGAGCTGCTGCGCAGCGCGGTGGCCGCGCGATGATCGTGCGCCAGCAGACCATCCCGATGCCGGACGGGACCGAGCTGGCCGCCACGCTGTACCTGCCCGACGACGCGGACAGCGGGCCGGTCCCGGCGCTGCTGGAGTACCTGCCGTACCGCAAGGACGACGCGATGCTGGCCCGCGACCACGACCTGTACGCGTACCTGGCCCGGTCCGGCTACGCCGGGGCGCGGGTGGACATCCGCGGCACCGGGCGCAGCGGCGGGACGCTGCCGGAGGGCGAGTACACCGAGACCGAGCAGCGCGACGCCGAGGCGGTCATCGCCTGGCTGGCCGGCCAGCCGTGGTGCACCGGCGCCGTCGGCATGTGGGGCATCTCGTGGGGCGGCTTCAACGCGATCCAGGTCGCGCTGCGCCAGCCGCCGGCGCTGAAGGCGATCCTGGCCGTGGACGCCTCCGACGACCTGTTCCACGACGACGTGCACTACATCGACGGGCTGCCGCACCTCGACGAGTACGCGCTGATGATCGACCACCTGAACATGCTGCCGCCCGCGCCGGACTTCCCGCTGGACGACGACACGCTGGGCCGGATCGACGCCGAGCCCTGGCTGATCAGCTTCCTGGCCCAGGCGCAGGACGGCCCGTTCTGGCGCCGGGCGTCGCTCCGGCCGGAGTACGGGCGGCTGACCGTGCCCGCCTACCTGATCGGCGGCTGGTACGACGGGTACCGGGACTCGGTGCCGCGGATGCTCGCCCACGTGCCCGCCCCGGTCAAGGTGCTGATCGGCCCCTGGAACCACACCTACCCGCACGACGCGGTACCCGGCCCGGCCATCGAGTGGCGCGCGGATGCGGTCCGCTGGTGGGACCACTGGCTCAAGGGCGCGGAGAACGGGATCATGGCCGAGCCGCGGGTCACCGTGTACGTGCGGGACTGGCATCCGCCGGACGTGGAACTAGCTGAGATCCCCGGGCGATGGCGGCGGGAGACCGCGCTGCCGCCGGAGCGGGCCGAGTTCCGGACCTGGTTCTGCGGGCCGGAAGGGTCGCTCTCGGTGGAGGCGCCCCCGGCCTCGGCGCGGTCGCTGCGGTACGTGCCGTCGGCCGGGATCGCCGCGGGTCACTGGTGGGGCGAGCTCACGGGCGACCAGCGGGACGCGGACGCGTGGAGTCTCACGTTCGACTCCGCGCCGCTGGAGGCCGACACCGAGATCCTGGGGTTCCCGCGGGTCGAGCTGTGCGGGAGCGCGGATGCCGCGCCGCTGCACTGGTTCGCGCGGCTGAGTGATGTCGCGCCGGACGGGACGGTCACGCTGGTCACGGGGGCGGGCCGGGCCGGGGTACCCGATCCGCTGCGCGATCCCGGCGCAGCGGGGCGCGAGGGGGCGCCGGGTGACGCAGCGGCGGTGCCAGGTGATGGCGGCCCCGCCGAGGGGGCACTACCGCTCGAGCTGCACGTCACGTCCTGGGTGTTCCCGCGCGGGCACCGGATCCGGCTGGCGGTGTCCAACGCCATGTGGCCGATGATCTGGCCGACGCCGTCCCCGGCTGCCTCGGAGCTACGGCTCGGCCCGGCCGGGACGCGGCTCGTGCTGCCCGTGATCCCCGCGGCGGAGCTCACGTGGGCAGAGCCTGACTTCCCTGAGCCGGGCCCGGAGGAGCCACCCGACGGGGTCCGGCACTGGGGCGAGATCCTGCCGGTGCGCTGGACCGTGGCCCGCGACGAGACCGGCACGGTCGCCGTGTCCTGGCGCGGCACCTCCGGATCGGAGTTCCCGTGGGGCCGGGTCGTGGACGAGGAGTACCTGCGCTACGAGGTGCACGACGACCGGCCCGCGCAGGCGTCTGCCCACGGCGAGGCCCGGACCGAGGTGCATCTGGACGAGCCGGCTGCTGGTCACGTCGTCCACCCTGGACCTGGACGGCGACGAGGCATCACTGCGTTACCGTTATCGCCGCGAGCTGCGCTCGGACGGCCGGGTCATCCGGGAGCGCACCTGGGAACGCCGCTTCCCCCGCGGCCCCTGGTAATCCGGACCCCGGCTGTGGCCCCCGCCCCCGCCCGCGCGAGCGAGATTCCTTGATCCTGGGCAATCGGTGCGGTTATATCGCAGCGATTGCCCAGGATCAAGAGCGGCTGTGCCGCGAACGCGGCCACCATCCGGTCGGCGTCGTAGCAGGCCCAGTTGAATCGCCGGGTGAGGACGGGCAACAGCACGCGGGACGCGAACAGGGCGAGCACCGCGTCGGCCGTCAGCGGGGCGGGCACCACGCCGCCCGGGAACGTCGCGCTCCCTGGTGACGCCAGCCTCCACCGGCCGGCCGTCCTCCTGACTGGTGCGCCGCCGGGCTGCCGTGCCCCCACGGGGTCACGCTACGTCCGGACCGTTCCGGGAACGTTACTGGCCCCGACCCCGGGCCAGCTCCAGGCCTAGAACAGGACGTAGAGCTTGCGGATCGTCTCGTGGATCTGCCAGGTGCCCGCCCAGCCGACGCGGGAACACCGCGCTGTCGCCGGGGCCGATGTCCTGCGGCTCGCCGCCGTCCGGGGTCACCGTCATCCGGCCGCTGACGATGTGGATGGCCTCGTTGGTCTCCAGCTTCCAGTAGGAAGGCCCGGCGGTGCACTCCCAGACGCCCATCTCCAGGTCGCCGTCGGCCCAGGTGGTGGTGCCCGACGTCTGCATGGGGTCGCCGGTCGCCTCGGCCAGCGGCCCCCAGTCCTCGAGTTCGCCGTGCAGCGCGGCGGCGGACAGGAAGGGGGTCACCGGGATGGTGGTGTCGGTCATGGTGTGGCTCGGTCCTCTCAGGGTTAGCGGTAACTCGGTGCCCGGGTTCCCGGGGCTTATCGCGGTCAGGCTGACTGCGGGAACGGCAGCGCGATCGGGTCCGTGGCGATCTTGCTGCGCCCTTGCTCATCGAAGCGGTCCAGGCCCAGGCCGGTGGTGTCCACCACCGTCGGAGAACCCGGTCTGGGCCAGGTCGGCGGCGGCCCGGGCCACGCCGGGGCCCCACATCATCCCGGCGCCGCCCGCCGCGGCCACCGTCACCCCGGGCAGCGGGCCGTCCGGGCCGAGCGCGGGTCCGATGATCGGCAGGTGGTCGGGGGTGTAGTCGATGGTGGCCGCCCAGAGCCGGCGCAGCCCGAGCCCGGCGGTCACCGGGACCAGCCGGGCCAGCCGGGCGCGCATCCGGGCCAGGTAGGCCTCGTCCACCTCGGTGGCCCAGCCGGGCGGCTCCTCCGGGTTGCTCATCCCGAACAGCAGGCCGCCTTCTTCGGGCCGCCAGTACAGGCCGGACGGCCAGGTCGAAGACCATCGGCACCCGGGAGGGATCCAGGTCGGGGTGCGGCTCGGTGACCGCGACCTGGTGCCGGGCCCCGCCGACCGGGATCCGCAGCCCGGCCAGCCGGCCGACCTCGGCCAGCTTCGGGCCCGCCGGTCAGCACCACCGAGCCGGGCCGCGACCGGCCCCGCGCTGGTCTCCACCCCGGTGACCCGGTCGCCCTCGCGCCGCAGCCCGAGGAAGCGGACCTGCTCGCGGACCACGACCCCGCTGACTGGGCCAGCGCCACCGCGTAGGCGGTCACGTTGCGGGGCGGGGTGATGTAGCCGTCGTCCGCGCAGAAGGTGCCGCCCAGGGTCTGCCCGGGGGCCAGGGTGGGGTTGCGCTCGTCCACCTCGTCCGGGCTGAGCCACGCGCACGTCCAGGCCCAGATCCAGCTGCATGGCCATGCGCTCGCCGGGCCGCGGTGACCTCGGCCTCGGTGAAGCACGGCAGCAGGTAGCCCTGGGCCACGAAGCCGGAGTCGATGCCGAGTTCGTCGCGCTGGCGCCGGTAGAAGTTGCTGGGACCACTGCGCCCAGGCGCACCGCCTCGGGGGTGCCGCCCTGGGCCCGGACCACGCCCGGCGGCCCGGCTGCTCGCGCCCTGGCCGAGCGTCCCCTTCTCCACCAGGATGACCCGCAGGCCGTCCTGGCGCAGGAAGTAGGCGCACCAGGCGCCCACGGTCCCGCCGCCCACGACGACGACGTCGGCGGTGTCCGCATGGCCGGTGAAGGGCATTGGCACGAACCCGATGCTGACATAAACTGAACAGTCAGTCAAGGCATCAGGACGGCGCCAGGTGGCGTGCGGACCGCCCGGACGGAACCGGCGAGGAGCTCAGCGTGTACGGATTGTCAGACGAGGATCTAGCCATCCAGGCGCGGGCCGCGACGTTCGCGGACGAGCTGATCCCGTTCGAGGTGGACGCGGAGCTCGAGCGGCGGCGAACTGCCGCCGGACGTGGTCGCCGGGCACGCGAAGCGGGCCCGTGAGCTCGGGCTGGCGTCCACCAACATGCCCCGCGAACTCGGCGGCGGCGGCTGCACCACGCTGCAGCAGGTCCTCGTCCAGGAGCAGATGGGCCGGGTGACCAACGCGCTCGGCTGGGTCGGCGGCCACTCCCCCGTCGTGGCTGCCACCGGTGGCCACCCCGTACCAGATCGAGCACTTCGTCCGCCCGGCCATCGCCGGGGAGCGCGAGGAGTGCTACGCGATCACCGAGGAGGGCGCGGGCTCCGACGTGGCCGCCCTGGTGGCCACCGCCCGCCGGGACGGCGACGACTACCTGCTCAACGGGGTCAAGTGGCACGTCACCTCGTTCAACACGGCCGACTTCGCCTTCTTCCAGGCCGTCCTGGCCGACGGGCCGCACGCGGGCGAGCACGCGATGTTCCTGGTCGACCTGCCCAGCCCCGGGGTCACGGTCGTCCGGACCCCCGCGTACTCGCACACGATCAGCCATCATCACCCGATCGTGGCGTTCACCGACGTCCGCGTCCCCGCCGCCCACCTGATTGGCGCGGAGGGGGACGGGATGTCGTTCGCCTACGAGTGGTTCCGGTTCGAGCGGCTGATGGTCGCGGCCCGCTGCCTCGGTGCCGCGCAGCGGCTGACCGCGGAGATGACCACGTTCGCCCACGAACGGCAGGTCCAGGGCCGGCCGATCGCGAGTTCGGCACCGTCGCGGCCATGCTCGCGGACAGCCTGACCGAACTGTTCGCGGCCCGGTCGCTGGTCTACGAGACGGCCCGCGGCATCGACCGCGGCATCGACGTGAAGATCGCCCACGCACAGTGCTCGATGGCCAAGCTGTACGCCTCGGAGATGGCCGGCCGGGTCGCTGACCGCGCGGTCCAGGTCTTCGGCGGCCGCGGCTACATGCGCGAGAACGTGGCCGAGCGCTTCTTCCGGGAACTGCGGGTCGAGCGCATCTGGGAGGGCACCAGCGAGGTCCAGCGGGCGATCATCGCCGCGCAGATGACCAAGCGCGGCCCCGCCGCCCTGGCCTGAGGCCAGCCCGGCCTGAGGCGAGCCCGGCCTCAGGCGAGCCCGGCCTCAGGCGCCGGGCACGTGGTAGGCGCGGAGCGGGACCCAGCGGACCGCCGGCACCACGGTCACGCCGGCCGCGCCCAGCGCCGGGCCCAGCCGCGACTCCATGAACGCCGCCTGGTCCGCCTGGGACGCCCACACCTCGACCACCACGAACGCGCCGTCGCCCGCAGCGCCGCCCGCGTGCGAGAGCAGGCCCGCGGGCCAGTCCCCCTTGCCGGTCTCCGGATCGATGCCGAGGTTCGCGTTGACCGCGGCATAGTCGGCGTCGTTCAGGCCTGCGAACTCCAGGATCAATGCTTCGGCCATCGTCAATTCCCCCCACGTTGATTTCTCCCCCGAGCATGCACTACCTGGGCAAATAGGTCCAGGCCTGGCGTCACCCTCATCCCGCGCAGGACCCTCGCCGGGCCGGGAAGACCGGCGCTGGCACGGTTTTCGTTGCGGAGAATGGGGACCTGGGCCCGTCCCGGCCTGAGCTTGCTTTTACGCGATTACTTGTGCGAGAGTAATCGCGTGTCATCTATCCGCTTGTTCATCCTGGGCACGCTGGCGGCGAGCGGGCCGCTGCACGGGCACCAGATCCGCCAGCAGGCCCAGTCGGATCGCACCGAGCAGTGGGCCGACGTCCACGTCGGGTCGGTGTACGGGGCGCTGAAACGGCTGGCCCACGAGGGGCTGGTGCGCGAGGTACGCACCGAGCGGGTCGGCAACCGGCCCGAGCGCACCGTCTACGAGATCACCGGGGAAGGCCAGCGGGCCCTGGCCGCCGTCCGGGACGAGGCGCTGCACGAGCTCACGCACCCCAACGACCCGTTCGACCTGGCGCTGGCCCAGTCCCGGGACCTGCCGGAGGAGACGCTCACCCAGATCGTGGCTCACCGGCTGGCCGGGTTCCGGGTCCGGGAGTCCTCGCGTGCGGCACCGGGCCGAGACCGCGGATCCCTACCTGAATGAGGCGGAGCGGATGATCATCCGGCACCTCATCGAGCGCGCGGCCGCGGAGGTGCGCTGGCACGAGGAGCTTCTCGGCCGGATGCCCAAGATCGCCGCCGACTTCGAGGCCGGGATCGGCGCCCGCCAGCAGCGCCGGCAGGCCCCCAGGAGGCGGCCCCGTGACCACCGAGCGCCCGGGCGCCCGGACCGCGCGACCGCGGCGCCCGCCCCCCGCCGGGCACGGCTGGCGGGCCGTCTCGATCGTGCTGGTCGGCGCCTTCATGGCGCTGCTCGACACCACGATCGTCAACGTGGCGCTGCCCAGCATCCGGACCGGGCTGCACGCCTCCTCCGCCAGCCTGGAATGGATCGTGGCCGGCTACGCGCTGGCCTACGGGCTGGCCCTGGTGCCCGCCGGGCGGGCCGGCGACCGGTTCGGCCACAAGCCCCTGTTCCTCATCGGCCTGACCATCTTCACCCTGGCCAGCGTGGCCTGCGGCCTCTCGCAGAGCCCGGCCGAGATCGTCACCGCCCGGGTCGTGCAGGGCTTCGGCGCCGGGGTGTTCTACCCGGCCATCGCCGCCACCATCCAGCTGTCCTTCACCGGGCCGCAGCGCTCCAGGGCGTTCGGCGTGCTGGGCGCGACCATCGGCGTCTCGACCGCGCTGGGCCCGCTGCTCGGCGGCCTGATCATCGCGGGTGCCGGGGTCAGCGACGGCTGGCGCTGGGTGTTCCTGGTCAACCTGTTCATCGGCGCGGTCACGGTCCCGCTGGCGGCCTGGCAGCTGCCCCGCTCGGCCGGGCGGGCCCGGCGCGGGCTTGGACCCGGCCGGCCTCGCCCTGCTGACCGCCGCGCTGCTGCTGCTGATGATCCCGCTGGTCGAAGGGCAGCAGGCTGGCTGGCCCGCCTGGTGCTTCGCCTGCTTCGGCGGGTTCGCCGTGACCGTCGCGCTGCTCGCCGCCTGGGAGGTACGCGCGGACCGGCGGGGCCGCGACCCGCTGCTCAAGCCCGGGCTGCTCAGGCAGATGTCGTTCTCCGCGGGGGCGATCTTCGCGGTGGTCTACTTCGCCGGGTTCGCCAGCGTGTTCTTCACCGTGTCGATCCTGTGGCAGGAAGGCCTCGGGCACAGCGCGCTGATCACCGGGCTGGTCATCGCCCCGTTCTCCCTCGGCAGCCTGATCTCCGCGGCGCGCAGCGACAAGCTGTCCGCCCGGCTGGGCCGGATGGTCCTGGTCACCGGCTGCGTCCTGGTCCTCGCCGGCCTCGGCTTCGCGATCCTGGTCGTGCATCTCACCGCGCCGGCGGTCAGCGGCTGGTACCTGGTGGCGCCGTTGCTGCTGGCGGGCCTGGGTAACGGCATGACGATCGCGCCGAACCAGGACTTCGTGCTGGCCGGCGTGCCGCGCCGGGACGCGGGCACGGCCAGCGGCATCCTGGGCACCGCGCAGCGGATCGGCACCGCGCTGGGTATCGCGATCGTCGGCACCGTGCTGTTCGGCACGCTGGCCGTGCGGCCCGGCCCGGACGCCGTGGCCGTCGCGTTCAGCCACAGTGCGCAGCTGGCCCTGCTGGCCAACCTGGGCTTCGTGGCGGCGGCCCTGATCCTGGTGCTGGCCCTGCCGCGCCGGATCCCCGGCCACGAGCGTTAGCGGTCAGGCGACGGGGGTGGCGGTGGCGCTGCCGGTGTTCCACACCGGCTGGCCCAGGTAGCCCCGGGCGATCATGGTCACGAACTGGTAGACCGCGTCCTCCTCGGCCGAGAGCGGGCCCGGGATGGCGTGCGGCGAGGTCAGCCCGCGCTGCACCGACTCGCAGGCGTGCCAGTCCTGCTGGTTGGTGATGTCCCAGAAGTCCACCGCGTAGCCGGGGTCGAACCCGGGCGCGTCCACCGCCTCGGGCGCGAAGGCCCAGGTGCACTCGATCCGGGTCCGGTCCGCGGCCAGCGGGGTGAGCCGGTGCGTCATCACGTAGTCCGGGTGCAGGCTGAGCAGGATGTTGGGGAAGACCTGGACGTAGATGACGGTCCGCAGCCCCTGGGCGTCCAGGTTCCGCAACGCCACCCCGTTGCTGGTGCCGTCCAGCGACATGGTGGTCATGCCGTCGCGCAGGTCCATCCAGCCGCCGATCCAGGTCCCGGGGGCCTGGTAGTTCTCGCCGCTCTTGGGCGGGCTGACCTTGCACAGCTCGGGATGGATCTGCGGGCAGTGATAGCACTCGTGGTAGTTCTCGGTCAGGATCTTCCAGTTGGACGCGACCTCGTAGTCGTGCTGGCCGCGCACCACGAGCCGGCCGAGCTCGTAGGGGGCGATCAGCTCGTCCAGGGTCCCGAGGGATTCGGCCAGCGGCCCGGAAGTTCCAGATCCCGCAACGAAAACCAGCCCGTGCCACTCCTCCACCGGGAGTTCGACGAGTCCCCAGGCGCCGGCGTCGAAGCCGGGCCGGTTCTTGAAGCCTGCGGCCGCGCGGAGGTTCCCGGTCAGCCCGTAGGTCCAGGAGTGGTACGGGCAGATGATGACGCCGGCCTGCGCGGAGGCGCCGCAGGGCAGGAGTTCGTGGCCGCGGTGACGGCAGAAGTTGGCGAACGCGCGCAGCTCGCCGTCGTCGCCGCGGACGAGCAGCACGCTGCCCTCGCCGACCGGCTCGGCCCGCATGTCCCCGGCGGCCGGCGTCTGGGAGCTGCGCCCGACGCACATCCAGTCCGCGCCGAAGAAGTACTTCTTCTCCCAGGCGAACACGTCCGGGTCCACATAGGCGGCGCGGGGCAGCATCCGGCTGCTGCCGAACGGCCGCAGCGATTCCTGGACGGCGGCCTCGTCGAGCGGGGCGGGCGGGCGGACCGGGGACGCGGCAGGCGAAGCGTGCGAGGCAAAGTCCTGACTGACCATACAGTCAAGGATAGGCGGGCGCGCCCGGCGTGTCCAGGGGACAGCATGCCCAGGGGACAGTATGTCCAGAGGGTCCGCGGGCTACACCAGCCTGGCGAACCGGCGCAGCGACGAGGCCAGGCTCCACTCGGCGACCGGCCGGACGGCCAGCCAGGCCAGCCTGCCCAGGGCGGGCGGCAGGGGCAGTTCCAGATCCTCGGTCCAGCGGAACTCGCACTCCGTCCCGACCGGGATCACCTCGAAGATCCCGGATCCGCGCACCACCCGGCCGGTGTGCCGGACCACGCACCGCAGCGGCGGGTCCCACTCGCTGATGACCATGGTGTCGGTGAAGCCGACCGGGCCGACCCCGGTCCAGCCCACCACCGTGGCGCCCAGGCCCTGGCCGCCGCGCACCTTGGTGGCCCAGATCCACTCGTGCTGGCGGGACCAGTCGGTCACGAGGTCCCAGACGTCGTGCGGGTCAGCGGCCACATGCACCTGGGCGACGGCCCGGAGGGGCCCGGCCGGGCTGTTCACGCCGGTCATTCGTGATCACCACCGTTGACGGAGGAGCCGAACCGCAGGTAAATGGTCAGCGCGGCGATGAACACCGCGACCGCCGCAGCCAGGTAGAGCAGCTCGAGCGTGTGGCCGGAGAACTCCAGCAGCACGTCGGTGAAGGTCACCGCGACCACCAGGATGATCATGGCGATGACCCGCGCCTTGAGGTCGTTGAGGTCGTGCATCTCCAGCCAGGGCGGCAGCGGGCGGCGGGTGCGGGCGGCTCGATCCGCGCGACGAACAGCTCGTAGAGGCCGACGGCCGCGATGAGGAGCGTCGCGCCGATCAGGAACAAGTCGATCTCGGTGAGGAACAGGCGCAGGTTGTGGGCGGCGAAGGGCTGGTCCACGATATCTGTCACCGAGTGCACGGCGTAGACGGCCCCGTAGACGTAGGCGCCGACCCCGGACAGCACCAGCACGACGACCGGCAGGACCACGGTGAGCTGGGCCAGGGAGAGCCCCCGCTCGAAGTCACGGCGCACCCGCTGGCCGATCAGCGGCCCGAGCTTCGGCGCGGCGTCTTCGTCCCCGCCGTTCGCCCGTTTCGGCTCAGTCATCGGCCCCTGCTGCACTATCGTTGGCCCCGAAGGGGAGTAGCCCCCGATTGGTAATCGACATGCTGGCGCCAGCGGCGCCCGGTTGCCAGGCCTGCGCTTGATGCAGGTGGGCGAGACCTTCATCCCAGTCGTCACGGGCCTGTCCGTGGCCGGGGTGAAGGCGTGCCCTCATTCCGGCTGGCAGATTGGCCCTGGAAGCGGTACAGAAAAGGGCCAGCGTGAACCTTGCCGTCGTCGCTGCGGTCTTCCCCGTGATCTTCCTCGGCGAACTGCCCGACAAGACCATGTTCGCCTCCCTGGTCATGGCCACGCGGGGCCGTCCCTTCGCTGTCTGGCTCGGGGCGACCGCGGCCTTCGCCGTGCATGTGGTGATCGCCACCACCGTGGGTGTGCTGCTCCTCGACATCCTTCCCCACGGGGCCGTGGAACTCGCCGTCGCCCTCACTTTCTTCGCGGGGGCCGGGTTCGCGCTCTACGACGGGCTCCGGGGCGGGGACGACCAGGAGCAGGCGGATGCCGGGGCGGCGGCGATGCGGCGGCGGCGCAGCGCGATGACCACGTTCGTGATGGTCTTCCTGGCCGAGTGGGGCGACCTGACCCAGGTGCTGACGGTCAACCTCGCGGCCCGCTACCACTCGCCGTGGTCGGTGGGGACCGGCGCACTGCTCGCGATGGCGGCGGTGGCCGGCATCGCGGTGGCCGGCGGGCAGGGCCTGCTCCGGTTCGTCAACGTCAGCGTGGTCCGCGTCATCACCGCGATCGTGCTCATCGTCCTGGGTTGTTACGCCAGCTGGGCGGCGTTGAGGTAAGCGGAGCCCTCGTGAGCCAAGCAGAGTCCCTTATGCTCAGGGGGCATGAGAGGCCGCAACCCGGAGCACTTCGGGCAGTCACTTTCCCGCCGCGGGAAGTGGGTCATGGGAGTGATCGGCGTGGGCGCTCTGGCGATCATCACGGGGATCGGGTTGTGGTCCGGGCTGCACCGGGGCAGCTATGACCAGTCCAGGAACGGCTGCATCAACCTCTCGGTGGTCAGCTCCACCGGAGGAGCGATCATCCACGAGTGCGGAGGCAAGGCCCGCGCGATCTGCCGGGCCGCCTACGCCCACACCGACGGCCAGTCCAGGCAGACCCAGGCCCAGTGCAAGCTCGCGGGCATCGGCTCCAGCCAGGCGGGCTGACCCCGGGCCCGCGGGGTGCCCGGGCCCGCGGGCTGACCCCGGGCCCGCCGGGGTCCGAGTCCCCCCGGGCCTGGCCGGGGCCGGGGCCGGCTCCTCCGGGTCCCGGGTCGGCATGGAAGGCCTCAGGGCCGCGTTGCTCGCCGGCCGTGAGGCGGCGAGCGGCACGGCCCGTCTCGTGGAGGTGGCGGGAATCGAACCCGCGTCCTTCAGTACGTCACCAGGGCTTCTCCGAGCGCATCCTGCGTCGCTTTTCTCGGCCCCGGCGGTCCTGCAGGCAAGCTGCCGACGGGCTCAGTCGCTGTTAGATGTCCCGGCCAGCCCCGCGACCGGGCTGGGCGGTGGATCCTCCTAGCTGATGCCAGGCACCGGGTCGGAGGCATCCCCGGGCTGACAACCTCTAACTCGCGGTTATTTAGGCCGCGAGGGCGAGGTGAGTGCGCTTAACCTTGGCACTTATGAGGTTTGCGGTCACAGTATTAACGAGGTTATGTCCGCCGTCCTCGGCTCGCTTCCCCTGGATCAACTACTGAAGTCGAAGCCTGTCACCCCCTGTTGAGTTATCGTCCTTCCGGACGCTACAGGATGCAACGCTGAACGACCAAGCGAGATTCCGCCTCACCGCCCGGTGAACGCAAGATGCCCGATGGGTCGCCCGCAAAGCGGGCCCCATCGGGCACCCCACGTCGTGATGAGACACCCCCGTGGGCGCTGGCGGTGGCCGAAGTACGCCCACGGGGGTCAACCGGCAGGGTCGGGGCCGGTCTTCACGCCCGGACCTCCCCCGAGATGAGGTCCGGTTCTCATCACGGCGACTGGGGCGCAACCCCCCAAGCGGCTCCCAGTCATTAGGTAAGACGTCGGAGAGTAGTCGTTTGGTTGCTCTGAGTCACAAAATTCTCAGGCCAGTTCACGCTCCGCAATCGCCGGTCGCCGGCAGACCCCACGGATCAGGCGTTTTCTGGCCGCCCGGCCCGCAACGGCGAGGAAAACAGGTGCCGGTCAGCCCAGGTGCGACAGGAACGCGGCACCCAGCGAAACTGCCGACGTGGACGGGGATTTCGTCAGCTCCAGCACGGCGAACGCCACGTCGCCCCGGTAGCCCACGAACCAGTGCGCCCAGTACTTCGAACCGACCGTGGCCCGGGCCGTCCCGACCTGCCCGTACACCGGGGCGCCCCCCAGGTTGGCGCCCCGGGCGGCGCCAGCGACAACCGCGTCACGCATCACCGTGCGCAGCGAGCCCACGGTCTGCGGATCGGCCACCACGCGCGGGCTCAGGCCGGGGTCGGGCGGCGAGGTCACCAGCGCCGGGGGATGCCACTTCCCCGAGTCCACCCCCGCCGCGACCAGGGCCATGGCCAGCGGGCTGACCTGGACACCCTGCTCGCCGATGGTGTTCGCGGCCAGCCCACCCTGGGTCTGGGACGCCCGGAATGACCCCGAGGACGCCCTGAGCGGCAGCTTCCACCGGGCACCGAGACCGAAGGCCGTCGCGGTGCTGGTCAGCCGGGAGCCGCTCAGCCCCTGGGACAGGGTGGTGAACGCGGTCCCGCACGATTGCGCGAAGTCCATGCTGAACAGCGGCTGGGTCCCCAGGCCCGACACCGCCGGGACGTTGGTGAAGGTCCGGCCGCCGACCCGGGTGCTGGGCAGGCAGGGAATCTGCTCGCTCAGCCCGGTGCGGTTGGAGAGCAGGGCGGCCGCGGACACGATCGTGAACGCCCCGCCCGGCTGGTACTGCCCGGCCAGCGGCTCCGCCCGGGTCCCGCCGCCAGGCTGGTCGGCGACGGCGATGATGTGGCCGGTGGAGGCCTGTACCGCGACAATCGCCGCAGCGGCAGGCTGTCCCGCGACCGCGCTGGCCGCGGCCTGCTGCACCCCGGCCTCGATGGTCGTGCGGACCGCGGTTCCGCTGGTGCCATCCCACCGCTTGAGCACCGCCACCTGGTGGCCGGCGCGGTCCTCCGCGACCACCTCGGTCTCCGCCGAGCCCGCCAGCCTCCGCTGGTACACCTCCTGCAGCCCGGAGACACCGACCGTGGTTCCCGGCCGGTACGAGACGCCCTGCTGCTGGAGCACGGGCGCCAGCTCGGTGCCAACCGTGCCGGTCACGTCGGCGGCGGAGGTGTCGAACAGGCGACGGGACACCCGGCGCATGACCAGCCCGGGGACCCCGCCGAGTTTCCTGCGCAGCGTGGCGTAGGCCGCCGGGGAGAGCGTCGCCAGGGTCAGCGGGCGGGTCTGCGGGGCGGCCCGGATCACGCTGAGCACCTGCTGGTCATCCAGCCCGGTCACGAGCGCGAACGCGTCCGCGGTCACCTCCGGGTGGGCCAGCTGCCCGGGCCGGACCTGCGCTATCCAGGCCGGTGAGGGGTGGATCAGCGGGGTGCCCTCCGCGTCCAGCAGCGGAGCGCGAAGCGGCATCGTGGTCACCACCGCCATCCGCACTCCCTGGCTCAGCCCGGGGTTGATGACCCCCGGGCTCCACAGCACCCGCCAGCCGGCCGACGTCTTGCGCATCGCGAAGCGGCCTTCGTAGCTCCAGGGCGCGCCGTCCTGGCCGAGGTCCACCGACGCGAAGAAGTGGGCCTCGGCGGTGCCGGAGTGCTGGGTGATGGGACCCATCGACAGGTAGTAGGCCGCCGCCCCCAGCTGCTGGTAGGCGGTGCGCAGCGCGGTCGTCACGGTGGCCGGGGCCCCGGTGGTCAGGCTGGCGGCGGTCTTGTACTGTCCCTGGGCCCAGGCCAGCAGGAACTGCTGCGCGGCCGGTTCGGCGGACGGCTCGCCGCTGGCGAATCCGCCCGCGACCCCGATGATCAGCAGGAGGACCACCAAACCGGCGGCACCCAGCTTCAGCTGCCGCGACCTCGAGCGCAGGCCGCCCACCAATCCCCCGATGCCGCCGCTCAGCGGTACGCGCCCGCCGACGGCAGGCTGCGGAGCGCGTTTGACTCCGACGAAGGGCGTAACGGGCTTGCGTGCCGCCGCGTGCGCCCCACGTCTACGGTAGGAGGCCACGGCCTGCTACGCCATCACCCGCGCCGCCGGAAGGCACGTTCGACCTCCCTGGCGGCGTCGCGCTCGGCCAAATCGTGACGCTTGTCATAGGTTCGCTTGCCACGGGCCAGGGCCAGTTCGACCTTGGCCCTCCCGCCGGAAAAGTACAGCGACAGGGGAACGATAGTGAGCCCCCGCTCGGCCACCTTGCTGGCAAACCGGTCGATCTCCTTGCGGTGCAGCAGCACTTTGCGGGGCCGACGCGGCTCGTGGTTGGTCCAGGTGCCCTGGGTGTACTCGGGGATATGGACACCGTGCAGCCAGACCTCCCCGTCCTGGATCTGCGCGAAACCATCGGTCAGTGAGGCCCGGCCGGCCCGCAGCGACTTTACCTCGGTGCCGGTGAGGACCAGCCCGCCCTCGACGGTGTCCTCAAGGTGATAGTCGTGCCTGGCCCGCCGGTTGCGGGCGACGACGGTGGATTGCTGCCGGGATGCCGCTGCCTTGGATGCCACTGTCTTAGCGTCCGTGGGCGTCACGCGCGAAGGTAGCGCCTGAGGGTGAGGAAGGACGTGACGCCACAGAGCACCACTCCCATGACCATGGCTAGGACGATGACCTCGATGAGGTCGGCGAGACTGAGCCGGACGTTGTACGGGAAGTACTGCTGGAGCGCGTCGAGGCCCAGGGTCTTCACGGCGATGAGCAACCCGGCAGCGATCAGCCAGCCGAACATTCCCGCGATGATTCCTTCTAGCAGGAATGGTAGCTGAACATAAAAATTGGACGCGCCCACCAGTCGCATGATGCTGGTCTCCCGGCGGCGGTTGAACGCGGACAGCCGGATCGTGTTGGCGACCAGCAGGATGGCCGCGATGACCAGGATGATCGCGACCACGATGACCGCGTTCCGCGCGCCGTCGAGCAGTTTGTAGAAGTTGGACAAGATCGACTCGACGTTCACGATGTTGTCCACCCCGGGGCGTCCCTCCACGGTGCCGGCCACCACGGGGTAGTCGGCCTGCGCGTTGCGCAGCTTGACCTGGAAGGAGTCCGGGATCTCGTTCTGGGTGACCAGGCTGGAGAACGACCGGTCCTGCGCGAAGTCCTGCTTGAACCGCTGGAAGGCCTGCGACTGCGACTCGTAGTACACCGCCTCCACGCCCTGCGACCGCAATGCGGTCAGGTCATGGTAG
>CAVQEM010000037.1:0-36921 GCA_963711485.1 uncultured Actinomycetes bacterium | reverse complement strand
TACTGTCCGCCACTGCTGTGCTCCTTGCTCCGATCAGTCTCTCGTCCCCGCCCGCCATTAACACCCGGGCCCGGCTAGAGCCTTCCCTCCGCGGCGTCCACCGCGATCTGCACGAGGGCTCTGGTCGCCGCGCCTGTCCCGCCCTTCGGGGTATACCCGTGCGGCGGCCCGTCATTGAACGACGGGCCCGCAATGTCGAGGTGAGCCCAGCGCACCCCCTCGGGCACGAACTCCCGCAGGAACAATCCCGCGACCAGCATGCCGCCGTTGCGGTCCGGGGCCACGTTGGCCAGGTCGGCGACGGTCGAGTCCAGGCCCTTGCGCAGCTCGGCGGGCAGCGGCATGGGCCACATGGCTTCGCCGGCCCGCCCGCCGCGGCGACTATCGCGTCGCGCAGCGCGTCATCGTTGGACATCACCGCGGAAATCCGCGTGCCGAGCGCCACGACCTGGGCCCCGGTCAGCGTAGCCACGTCCACCACCACGTCGGGGGCGTCCTCGGCCGACCGGACCAGCGCGTCGGCCAGCACGAGCCGGCCCTCGGCGTCGGTGTTGAGCACCTCGACGGTCTTACCGCCGTAGATGGTGAGTACGTCGGAGGGGCGCTGGGCGCTCCCGCTCGGCATGTTCTCCGCGATCGACAGGTAACCGATCACCCGGACCGCCGGGGCCAGAGCGGCGATGGCCTGCATCGCACCGATGATCGCGGCCGCGCCGCCCATATCCGACTTCATGGTCTCCATCGACTTCGGAGGCTTCAGTGAGAGGCCGCCGGAGTCGAACGTGATGCCCTTGCCGACGAACACCACGGTCTTGTCCGCCTGCGCTGGCGCGTACTCCAGCCGCACCAGCCGCGGCGGGTTCACCGACCCCTGCCCGACGCCCACGATGCCGCCGTAGCCGCTCTCCTCGAGCGCCTTCTCGTCCAGCACCTCGGCCTGCAGCCCGGACGCGGCGGCCACCCGCTCGGCCTCATCGGCCAGGGTGGCGGGGACCAGGTCCGAGGGGGCGGTGTTGACCAGGTCGCGGGCAAGCGACACGGCGTCGGCGATGGCCTCGGCGCGACGGCGGATACCGTCCGTCCCGCCCCCCGGGACGCTCTCCGCCCGCGCGAGCTCTGCCGGGATCAGCACCGTGATCGCGGCTCGGCGCCCCGCCTGCTGCCGGTAGCGGGTGAAGGTATAGGCGCCGAGCAGCGCACCGACCGCGACGGCCTCAACCGCGTCCGGGTCGGCGACGGGCAGGGCGAGCGCGATCCGCAGGTCGTCCCGGTCGCCGTTGGACCCGGCTTGGCTCGCTCTGGTCCGGCTGGCCGCAATCAGCGTCCTGACCGCCGCGCCAGCCGCGCGGCGCAGCGTCTCGGGGTCGAACGAGCCGCCCGCCGCCGCGTCCGCGCCTCCGGGGCTGGCCGGGCCGAGACCGACGGCGGCGATCACTGGTGCGGTGATCGGTGCGCTGGTCGGCAGCCGGGTGACTTCCTCGGCCTGGCCGGTGACGCCCAGGATGGCCAGGGTGGTAGCCAGGCCGCCCCCAAGGCCGCCACCAACGGCTTCGTCCAGGCCAGCGGCGCCCGGCGCCAGGAGGGGCCCATCCGGGCCCTTGATCACTCCGATGACAACGGCGTCCGCGTCGATCGAGCGGGGCGCGCTGGTACTGATGCTGAGCGTCGTGGTCACGGCTCTGATGCTAGCCCCTGCCCGGGCGCGACGATCACGCGTCACGCATGGTCTGACCCATGATGAGACACCGGCGCGAGTGATGAGACACTGGCGCGAGCTGTGACGGCCGGCGGCGGACGGGTCCGGCACCGTTCCCCGCCCGGCCAGCCCGATTCAAGGCCTGGCCGGGGCCATTCAGGTCCCAGGCCGCACCGCTCGCCGCCCGGCCGGTGCCCTTCAGGGCCCGGCCTGGGCCAGCCGCAGGCTGGCTGAGGCCGGGCGGGCGGCCCCCCAGGCCCGCCGCTAACACTGGCAGCCGCACACGTCCAGGCGCAGCCGGCGTGCTCACACGATCCGCCTGGGAGTCCGGGAACACGCCGGTCAGGCGGCCGTGCCCGGGGATGACGAGGGTGTGCTCACAGCCTCGGCCTCGGCCCACTCCGCCGCGGGTGGCGTGGCGTCGAAGGCGATCGCACTCGGCAGGAGCGTGACCGGGCCCAGATACTTGACGCTGATGGCCTGAACGTAAGCCTGCAGTACCGGGCGAATCTAACAGTTGTCACTTCTAAGATCTGACAAAGGTTAGGTCTATTGTGGATTCCCGGGTAGGGGCCTGCGGGTATGCAGGAAGGTCGGCGGGGGATGTGCGCCGATCGCCGGGGTTTGCCCGCAGGGAGGTGGACAGTGGCCAGCAGGTACCGCCCAGGGCAGTCAGTGGCCGTCCTCTTCTTCCGCGTAGACCCGCGCCGCGTAGTCGTCCAGCGACTGCTGGCAGGTCTCGAGGGCCTTCTCCGCCTCGGGGCGGCCGGTCGCGCCGAACGCGTCCCGCGCGCGGACCCGGGCGAACCAGGTCCGCAGCTTGACCAGATCGACCTCGTTCTCCTCAAGCTCGGCGTAGGTGAAGTGGCTAGCCACGTACTCCTTCTTCACCTGGCCCAGGAAATCCTCGCAGCGGTTGACGATCTCCTCGTACTCGTCGTTCCGCGCAGCCTGGAACGTCGCGCGCACTTCCTGCTCGCCCGCCAGGACGCGACAGGACAGCAGCGCCGCCGTGCCCTCCATGTCGAGGATCTGGCTGCGCAGCTTGCGCAGCGCCCGCTCATTGCCCACGCTGGCCGGCAGCGCGGCAGCAGAGTTTTGCAGGTAGATGGCCCCGAGGCTCTTGAGCCTGCGCCATACCGCCGATCGGAGGCGGGTGGGCTCGGACGGTACCCGGTAGATGAGGACCAGCCAGCCCTTGTCCGGCGCGCGGTCGGCGTCAGCCATGCCGTCATTCTCGCAGAGGTCAGCACCCGCCCTGCGCTGATCAACCCTGCGATCAACCCGGTGATTAACCCTGTCCCGTCCCTGACGGCGACACTGGAGGTTCCGTGAATGCCGCCGCCCTCGTCCTGACCGTCTTCGTGGCCTGCGCCGTCGAGGCGGTCGAGGCGCTCACCATCGTGCTGGCCGCCGGGCTGACCCGGGACTGGCGCTCGACCTTCCAGGGCATGGCCGTGGCCCTGGTCGTGCTGGCCGCCGTGGTGGCCGCGGTCGGGCCCGCGCTGACTTTGTTCCCGCTGGGGGTGCTCCGGCTGGTCGTGGGCGCCCTGCTCGCGATCTTCGGGCTGATGTGGGTGCGCAAGGCCATCCTGCGAGCCTCGGGTTATAAGGGCCTGCACGACGAGGCGGGCATCTACGAGCGCCAGGTCGCGGCCGCCCGCGAGGCCCAGACCACGAGCCGCTTCGGCGTCCGCGACTGGTACGCGTTCACTCTGTCCTTCAAGGGAGTGCTGCTGGAAGGGCTGGAGGTCGTGTTCATCGTGATCACCTTCGGCGACAACCAGGGAAATGTGGGCCTCGCGGCGCTGGGGGGCGGCGGCGGCGGTGCTGGTCATCGCGGCTGTCGGCGTGGCCGCCCGGGCGCCACTGGCCCGGGTCCCCGAGAACACGATGAAGTTCGTGGTCGGCATCATGCTGACCTCGTTCGGCACGTTCTGGGGGGCCGAGGGAGCCGGCGTCCACTGGCCGGGTAACGACGCCTTCCTGCTCGTGCTCATCTCGGTCTACGCGCTGGTCTGCGTGGGCTACACCGTCCTGCTGCGCCGGACCCGGGCCGCTACGCCAGTCCCGGACCCTGCGCCCCGGCCCGCCACGCTCACCTCTGGCCATCTCGATGACAACCTCACCACCGACACCTTCAGCACGGGGGAGATGCCCCGATGACCCGCTGGCTCCGCTCGTTCGGCGCGTTCTGGTACGACTTCGTCATCGGCGACGACTGGCGTGGCGCCGCGGTCGTGGTCCTCGCCCTGGCCCTTACCGCCGTGCTGGTGCACGGGGCCGGCCTGAACGCCTGGTGGCTGCTGCCGGCGGGCACGATCGCCGCCCTGGGCTGGTCCCTGCGCCGCGCCGTCAGAAAGCCCTGATCGGCCAGCGGGGCGCAAGCCCTGACCGGCCAGCAGGGAAGCTTACTGGTTATCCGGCGGGGGTCAGGCCGAACGTTATCCGGTAATCACACCGCCCCTTGCAGACAAACGTGCTGGTCGCATCGTCATCGGCGTACGAGTAGGCGTACGGCTCAGCCTTCTTGAACACGGCGGCGTAGTCCACCGGCCATTGGGCCGGGTTGCACGCCGACCGCGAGGCCCAGGCGCCGCGGCAGCAGTACTGGTCGGTGCCGAACCGTGCGCACGCAGACTCGCAGCCGACCACCGCGCCGGCCGCCTTCACCCGCAGCACGCTGGGGCAGTTCACCGCCGTGGTGCAGCCGGCCGCCACGCAGCCCTTCCGGTTGACCCGGTTGGCGGCGGTGCCGTGCGTGACGTTGATGAACATCGGCAGGTTCGAGCCATCCACCATGCCGACGTCGTAGAAGTCCAGCCCGTCCCAGGCGTTCATGTCGTACTCGGCCAGGGTGGCCGGGATGGTCCCGTTGCCGGCGCACTGATAGCGGCCGCCGCAGTCGCCCGACTGGCAGTGGCCATGGCCAGCACGGAACACGCAGCCGGTCCGCCCCCAGAACCGGCCGTTCCAGTGCTTCGGGACGGTGATCGTCAGGCTGTGCCCGGGCCGCAGTTTCCAGCCGGTGCGGGCCAGCGGGTGCGCCGGGTTCTGCGCGGCGCCCACCCAGATGGTCTGGCTGACCCGGTTCACGAACGTCACCAGGTGGGCCCCGGCCGCCGCGGCCGCGTGGACGGGCGCGCGGGCGGGGGAGGCGGCGGCCGGGGAGCCGGAAACCGCGGGCGGGCCAGCCGAGCTGGCCGCCGCAGCGCCAGATGAGGAGTGCGGGACGGAAACGGCGGTCGTGGCGGCGGCCCGGTTCACCGCCGCGGCCTGGACGTCCGCGGCAGGGGCGGCGGTGTGCGCCGCGCCGGTGACCGGGTGAACCCGCGCGGCGGGCTCAGCGCCGGCGGCCCCCGCTCCGGCTGCCCCGCCGGTGGCCGAGCACGCCGTGACCAGCGCCACGGCCGGTCCCACCGCCGCGACCAGCGCGGCGATCCGCAGCGAGCGCCTCTTCTTCCGCCCAGCAACCATGGGGCCTGTCCTCCTTGCGCAGGAAGTGCGGTGCCGCAGGCCGCTGCGCACCCTGCTCTGGGAGACGCCCCCGCCCCCCGCAGATAACGAAAACCCGCCGGGCGATCGCATCCACCCGGGCCGCGTCCCTGCCCCCGGCGTCGCGCCCGCCTGTGCCCTGCCCGCCTGTGCCCGGCCCGCCTGTGCCCGGCCCGCCTGTGCCCGGTCCCCGGCCCCGCCCCGCGGGCCACCTCCCTGATCAGGTGCAATTTCTGACTCATGACACCACTTTTTGACCGTCATAACCGATTGGGCCCGCCACTCCCGCCCGGGCCCGCCCAGGCCCGCCGGAGGCCCCGCGCCCAGGCGTGATAACAGCAAGAGGCGGGGGAATCGGCGACGGGCCCGGCGGTTGCGGGGCTTCCCGCCCGCCGGACCCGCGGCCCCGCTCGGCTGGGGTCCCGCGCCGCCGGCCGCAAAACACCCGCCCCCGCCCGCGTGGCGCGGGATCATGCGGCGGGCGGGTTTTCTGTTATCCGGCCCGGTGCGACGGCGTCTCCCCTGAGGGCGGAGTCCGCCGCCCACACCGACGAGGGTGAGGTGCCATGCACATGCCGCGCAGCGGCGGGCCCGGGGTGCAGACGGTGATCGCCGCCCAGGCCGGGGACGCGGAGGCGCTGGACAGCCTGCTGTCCAGCTCCCTGCCTCTGATTTACAACATCGTCGGCCGCGGCCTCAGCGGGCACGCCGACGTGGACGACGTGGTGCAGGAAACCATGCTCCGCGCCGTGCGCGGCCTGGGCGACCTGCGCGACCCCGCCGCGTTCCGGTCCTGGCTGGTCGCGGTGGCCATCCGGCAGATGCGCGATCACTACCGGGCCCGGCAGGCCGTGGCGGCCGCCGACCTGAGCGACGAGGTGGCCGATCCTGAGGCCGACTTCGTGGAGCTGACCATCCTCCGGCTCGGCCTGTCCAGCCAGCGTGAGGAGACCGCGCAGGCCACCCGCTGGCTCGACGCCGGGGACCGCGAACTGCTCGCGCTGTGGTGGCTGGAGGCCGCCGGGGAACTGGACCGCAACGAGCTCGTCGCCGCGCTCGGCCTGCCGGCCAACCCACGTCGCGGTGCGCATCGGGCGGCTGAAGGAGCAGCTCACCACGTGCCGGGTGGTGGTGCGGGCGCTGCGCGCCGAACCCCCGTGCCCGGGCCTGGAGTTCACCATCGCGGACTGGGACGGGGTGCCCAGCCCGCTGTGGCGCAAGCGGATCGCCCGGCACATCCGCGCCTGCGAGCGTTGCGGGGCGCAGCATGACGGGCTTATCCCGGCCGAGCGGCTGCTGGCCGGGCTGACCCTGGTGCCGTTGCCCGGAGCCATGGACCCTGGCCTCCACCCCCCCTGCCCGGGGGCGCGGGCGCCCGGGACCCCGCCGAGGGCGCGAGCGCCCGCGCTGCGCCGGGGCGCGCACGCGGCCCGGGAGCCCGGGCCGGTCGCGGGCGCGGCTGCGGCGCGCGGCAGGTCATTCCCGCCACGCGCGGATCTGGCCAAGGCGGGCGGGTCGGTCCGGCCAAGCTGGCCGCGGTCACGGTCGCGGCCCCTGCGTGGTGGCTGGCGGGGCGGCCGTGGTCCACCTGCACGGGGCTCACCCGGCCGCGGCTACCTGCGCGGTGCAGGCGGCCCCGGCGGCCCCGCCCACGACGGTCACCCAGGCCCGGCCCGCTCGTCCCCGAAGCCGGTCCGGAGCACCCACCGGCCCCGTAAGCCCGCGCCGCCCGCGCCGGCCAGCAACGCCAAGAAGGGCGTTGCCGCCTGGGCCTTCCCCGGGGCCGGGCCGGCCCTGGACCAGTCGGGAGCGTCCGGGTATTACACTTGGTCCGCCTCACCCGCCGTGGGGGTCAGCAGCGCCGGTGGTTCCTCGTTCGTGCCGTTGATCTGGGGGGCGGCGAACGTGAACGCCTGCACTCCAGCGCAGGTGCGCGGCGAGGGGCCTGACCTGCTCAGCTTCAACGAGCCGGACATGAGCGGCCAGGCGAACATGAGCCCGGCCCAGGCCCGGGCCGGGCCGCAGCTCATGGCGACGGGGCTGCTGCCGGCAGCCCGGCCGTAGCCAGCGGCGGGGCCACCCCGGGCGGCTGGCTGGACCAGTTCATGTCCGGCGCCGCGGCGCGCGATTACCGGGTCAACTTCATCACGCTGCACTGGTACGGCCCCACTTCGCGACCGGGCCCGCGGTCAGCCAGCTGGAGAGTTACCTGCAGGCCGTGCACGCCCGCTATCACAAGCCGATCTGGCTGACCGAGTTCGCACTGGCCAACTTCGGCGCCTCCCCGCAGACCCCGTCCCGGCCGCAGCAGGCCGCGTTCCTCACCGCCGCGACCGCGATGCTGCAGCGGCTGAGCTACGTGCAGCGCTACGCGTGGTTCGGGCTGGAGGCCACGCCGACCGACGGCAGCATGGGCCTGTTCCGCAGCGGCCCGGCGGTCACCACGGTCGGCCGCGCTTTCGAGGCGGCCGGCTGAGCAGCCGGGCGGGACGGGGTCAGCCCGTCCCGCCCGCCCGGACCAGACCCGTCTCGTACGCGAACACCACGGCCTGGACCCGGTCGCGCAGCCCGAGCTTGGCCAGGACGCGGCCCACATGCGTCTTCACCGTGGCTTCCGACACGAACAGGCGCTGGGCGATCTCGGCGTTGGACAGCCCCTGGGCCACATGGGCCAGGACCTCACGCTCCCGGCTGGTCAGCATGTCCAGCCCGGGCGGCGCCGGAGAGTTGGCCGCCGGGAACAGCGGCGCGAACCGGTCGATCAGCCGGCGCGTGGTCGAGGGCGCGACGACCGCGTCCCCGGAATGCACCGCCCGGATGGCGAACAGCAGCTCCTCCGGGGGGACGTCCTTGAGCAGGAAGCCGCTGGCCCCGGCCTTCAGCGCGGCGTACGCGTACTCGTCCGGTCGAACGTGGTGAGCATCAGCACCCGGGCCGGTCGCCGGCCGCGCAGATCTGGCGGGTCGCCTCGATGCCGTCCAGCCGCGGCATCCGCACATCCATCACCACCACGTCGGTGGGCCGGGACGCGAGCAGCCGGGTGGCGGCCAGGCCGTCGCCGGCCTCACCGACGACGGACATGTCGTCCTGCGCGTCGAGCACCATGCGGAAGCCGTCCGGACCAGTTCCTGGTCATCGACCAGCATGATGTTGATCATGTTGTGCTTCCTCTGCGCCCCGGCACGGTAGGCCGCCCCGCCGGCTCGTTCACCCCGCGGACTCCGGCTCAGTGGGCTCCGGCCTGAGCAGCCGGCTTGTGGGTGCGCGGCGCGCGCGGCCTGATCGGCTACCGGAAGGGAGCTGAGCGGGAGGGTTGCGGTGACCTGGTAGCCGCCGCCGGGCCGCGGGCCGGTGCGCAGCGTGCCGTTGTAGAGCGCGACCCGCTCACGCATCCCGGTCAGCCCGTGGCCAGCGCCGTCCGCCACGGGGGCGCCCTGCCCGTCGTCAGTGATCTGCAGCATGAGCACGTCCTCGCAATAGCGCAGCAGCACCGTGGCTTTGGCCCGGAGACCGCCGTGCTTGCGGGTGTTGGTCAGCGACTCCTGGATGATCCGGTAGGTCGCCAGGGCCAGCCCGCTGGGCAGCGTTCCGGGCACCCCCTGCACGGTGAAGGAGACGTCCAGCCCGCTGGCCCGGGTCTGGTCGAGCAGCTCGCCGAGCTGGCCGATGCCGGGTTGCGGCACCACGCCTGGGCCGCCGTCGTCGCTGCGCAGCACGCCGAGCATGCGGCGCATCTCCGCCAGCGCCTGCCGCCCGGTGCTGGCGATCGCGCCGAGCGCCTGCCGTGTCCGCTCTGGCGAGCTGTCCAGCGCGTAGGACGCCCCGTCGGCCTGCACCACCATGACGCTGACGTTGTGCGCGATGACGTCATGCAGCTCACGGGCGATCCTGGCCCGCTCAGCGGCCGCGGCGATCTGGGCCTGCGCGTCACGTTCCCGCTCCAGCCGGGCGGCGCGGTCCTCCAGCGCGGTGTAGTAGCCGCGCCGGTAGCGCATCGAGTCGCCGAGCACCCAGGCGATCAGCGAGGATCCGGCGAACATGATCGAGCCGATCATGAGCCAGTGCATCAGGCTGAGCCCGGCGGGGCCCACCGGGCCACCGCGACGGCCGATCCGGCCAGGCAGATGGCCAGCCCGGCCACGGACACCCGGCGCGGGCAGTACGCGGCCAGCGTGTAGAGCAGGATCAGGATGACCACGTCGACCAGGTTGATGTGGATGCCCAGCAGCACCTGGACGGCGCCCACCGTGACCCCGATGGCGAAGGCGGCCACCGGATGGTCCCGGCGGAAGACCAGCGGGATGACCAGGGCCACAGCGAACGGGACCAGCCGGTATCCGCCGGCGGCGACGGCCATCGCCAGGGCGGGGATCGCGAAGGCGGCGGCGAGCACGCCGTCCACCAGCCGAGGATGGCGGCGCAGCCAGAGGTAGAAGGCGGCCACCGGTCCAGGGTACGGGCGCGTCTGCCACGCGGGCATCATCCTGCGGTAGGGCCCGGAGTCAGCCCCCCGGGTGAGGCGTCCGGCTGGACCGCGC
Source organism: uncultured Actinomycetes bacterium (assembly GCA_963711485.1). GTDB lineage: Bacteria > Actinomycetota > Actinomycetes > Streptosporangiales > Streptosporangiaceae > RYN-230. The sequence goes on along the minus strand of CAVQEM010000037.1, from coordinate 27,192 downwards.
CCGGTGCGCGGGCCCGCCCAGCCGGACTGGCCTTCCCCCCTTGCCCCCGCCCGGGGCGGGCACGGATACCGGCTTGCCGGAGTCCCCCCGGAGAGTCCCAGGATGACGCGGCTAAGCGAATCCTCGTGCACCCAAACCCATACCGTGACCTCCCACGGCACGGACCCGCCTGCCACAAGGGCAGGCCCTCCGGCGAGCCGTTTCCGCGCTCGCCCCGGGCTAGGTCATAGCTAACCGCGGCCCGGCCGGGCCGCTATCCCCGGACTAGGGGATCCGGATTGTGCCGCGGCGGGCTCTAGAATGCGCGTCACGAGACGAGTGGCTGCTTCGCGGTACCTCGTAAAGCTCCCTCCAGGAGACCCAAGACAGGCAGGCAGGGCAGGAAGTCGATGGCGGTCGGGCAGGCCACACCCCCGGCGGCGCGGGTCAGCACGCCGGCCGGGCTGGTAGTTGGCGTCCCCGAAGGCGGCCGCCTGGTGTTCGGCCGGGGGCCGGATGCCGACCTGACCGTCGCGGCCGGCCGGGGCTGTCCCGCCGGGCCGGGGTGATCAGCGCGGTGGGGGACGGCGTCTGGATCGCCAACATCAGCCGGACCCACGCGCTCTACACCGAGGGCGACGGCTACCGGATCAGGCTGCCCCGGATGGAAGACCAGGGCGAGCCGTCTGGTGGCTGGTTCCTGCGGGCCGGGATGACCCTGGTGGGTTCCCGGGCCATGCTGGACGAGGGCCAGCCACTCTGCGTGATGGTCAACGGCCAGTCCGGCGGATGGGATTCCGCGCCCGACGGCACGCGGATGTGGCAGGACGGCGACGCCACCCTGCTCCCGCTGTACCTGGATCCGATGACGAAGATCTTCCTCGTGGCGCTCATGTGGTGCCGTCCCTGGCTGCTCGACCCGGCCGGGGCGAGCCCGCTGCCGCGCACGCCCGAGATCGCCAAGGCGGCCCTCGAGGTGACCGGCGCCTACCACGAGCTGGAACGCTTCGACACCGACCCCGCGTTCCGCGACCGCCTCTCGGCGCGGGTGGCCGAGCACATCAAGGTGCTGCGGCGCAAGATCACCGACCGCGGCCTGGTCCGCGCGGACACCAGGCTCTCCGACGAGGTGGTCGTCCGGGTGCTGATCGAGCACGGGATCATCACCGCGGCGGACCTCGGCCGGCTGAACGACCCGGCCTGGTGCTCCCGCCAGGAAGACCTGTGGTGGACTCAGGCGCCCTGAGGGCTGGGCCCGGCGGGTGGCGGGCTGCCCGCCGGAGGTGGCGCCAGCGGGTGGACCTGGAAGGTCGTGGTCGCCCGTAGGCCCTGGCCCCCGTGACCAGGACGTGGTACGTGCCGGCCGGGATCGCCCCGGGAAAGAACACGTGGCCCTGGTCGATCGCGTAGTTGAAGGTCCCCTTCTGGTCCGCGGTCGGCCGGAACGGCGCCACCCCGTGCCCGATCAGGTGCACCTGCACCTGGGTCAGCGGGACGAAGCCGCTGCCGTGCACGACGTACACGGTGTAGCCGTCGCCGTAGGGCTGGCCCATCACGAGCTTGGGCTTCGTGCTCGTCCCGTTGGGCAGCGTGCCCGGGGTTAACCCGGGGTCCGTGGGTGGCGCGGGGGGAAACGTGGGGTACGTCGTGGTGCGGCGGGAGTGGGGGACGATGCCCCGGAGTAGGCCGGCGCCCGCCCGTTGGTGTCCGTCAGCGAGGCGCCCAGCACCGCGCCCCCGGTCAGCAACGCCGCGGCACCGATGCCCAGCCCCACCCCCGCGATGACCCGTTTCGGGGGGCGCCGCCGGCGCGGTGCCCCGGTGCCACCGCCGGGAGCGCGGTGTACGAGCCGAACGTGGCGTCCTCGCTCACGTCGTCGCTGAGCGGCGGCTGGTCGTGATCGTGACCGGGCCTGGGTTCCGGCGTCCCCGGGCTGCGCTCGTACTCGCCGATCAGGGTGAGCGCGCTCTCAGGCAGGTAGGAATGCCCGGATCCGGGGCTGGCCGTGGCGCCGACGAAGGGGGCCAGCTCGGCCAGGAGGGCCGTTGAGGTCGGGCGGTTCCGGGGGCTGCGCTCCAGGCAGGCCGTGATGGCGGGGACCAGTTCCGCAGGCAGGCCGGTCAGGTCGGGGGTCTCGGTGGCCAGCCGGACCAGGATGTCCATCACCGTGTCGCCCAGATAAGGCGGATGCCCGGTCGCCGCGAACAGCAGCGTCGCCCCGAGCGAGAACACGTCGCTGGCCATGGACGCCTGCCGGGTGTCCCGGGCCTGCTCGGGGGCCATGTACGCGGGCGTGCCCAGCGCTCCCCGGGTCACCGTGAGCTGGACCCGCTCGGCCGCCCTGGCCACCCCGAAATCGATCACGCGGGGGCCGTCGGGGGAGACAAGCACGTTCGAGGGCTTCAGGTCCCGGTGCACCAGCCCGGCGTTGTGGATCGACTCCAGGGCCTCGGCGCACCCGGCGGCGAGCCAGCGCACCGCGGGCACGGCAGCGGCCCGCCGCTGCGTACCAGCCGGTTCAGGGACGGGGCCGCGATATAGGCCGTGGCCAGCCAGGGCACGTCAGCGTCCGCGTCGGCCGCCACGACCGCGGCGGTAAAGACCCCGCTGACCCGCCGCGCAGCGGCCACTTCGTGGGCGAACCGGGACCGGAAGCCTGCCTCCTCGGCAAACTCGATCTTGATGGTCTTGACCGCGACCAGGCGGCCCGCGGTGGACCGGCCCAGGTAGACCTGCCCCATCGCCCCGGCACCGAGCCGGCCCAGGAGCGCGAACGGCCCGATTCGTTCCGGATCCCACCGGCGCAGCGGCGCAAGTGCCGGCTGCGGACCCATCGTTGCCTCCCCGGTCCCCTTATGGCCCGGATGACTATCATGCCGGGCCCCCCGGGAGTCTGCGCCCCGGTTCCAGAGTGTGTGCCGCAAATGGCATCGAACGGCTAGCCTGAGCCTGCGTACGGAGCAGCGGGGGGTGTCATTTGCGGTTTGGGAGACATATCGTCACGGTTATGACCGCGCTGACCTGCGTTAGCCACATTCTGGGCGGTTCCGCCGTGGCCGGCATGGTCGCCGCGTGAGCAGCGTGCGCGGGGCCCGCAAAACCTCACTACGACGATTGATGGCCCGTTCTGCGGGCTCTGGTCCTCAGGCAGGGCAGGATGGAGGCATGAGGGATACCAAAACCACAGCCGTCGGGCTGCGGTCAGCCATCGAGCGAAGCGGTTACTACCCCGGGCTAGTGGCGGACGCCGTGTTCTCCGCCTTGGGCGCGGAGGCCGTGGTGTCTTACGTAGTCCAGGCCGACGCCTTGTTTGACCCGGCCATGGAGGTCCGCCGCCATATGACCGTGCTGGTACTCACCCCGTCCCGGCTGGTCTACTCCCATACCGACGAGAATCCCGCGGACGATGAGCCAGGTGCCCGGCCGCAGGCGGAGACCAGCACCGAGGCCGTGCGGTTCTCAAGGATCTCGTCCGTGGCCGTGACCCGGGTCGTCCCGGACCCGGCCGCCTACGTGCCCGGGGTGACCATGCCGACCGAGGTGGTGCTCACCATCGGCTGGAACGTCCTCTCCCACGTCGAGCTCGAGCCGGCCCACTGCGGGGATGAAAACTGCGAGGCCGATCACGGCTATACCGGCACCATCACCGCGGACGATCTGACGATGCGGGTGAGCGAGGCGGCCGATGGCGACGAGGCGGTCCGGCAGGTCCTGGACTTCGCGGTCGCGCTGACCGAGGCGACCACCCACCCCGGCCACTGACGGGCAGCAGCATGACCGACGAGCCGATGACCTCGGCCACTGTGCCCGATTATGGCGAGGGAACCCTGTCTGACCTGGCCACCTCGCTGCTGGCCTCGCTGGGAGTACGCGATGCGGCCAACCCGCTCGGGCTGGCTTCCACCCGCCGGGCGTGCCTGCTGATCGTCGACGGCCTCGGCTGGGAACTGCTCCGCGCCCACCAGGCCGCGGCCCCGTTCCTGTCCGAGCTCACCTTCACCGGGCGCGCGCTGACCGCGGGTTTCCCGGCCACCACCGTGACCAGCCTGAGCTCCCTGGGCACCGGCCTGCCCCCGGGCGGCCACGGGATGCTCGGCTACCAGGTCGCCGTGCCGGGCCAGGACCGGCTGCTCAACGGGCTGCGCTGGGATGAGCAGGTCGACCCGGTGAACTGGCAGCCCGCCCCGACCATCTACCAGCGCGCGGCGGCCGCCGACATCGCCGCCTTCCGGGTGGCCGCTCGGGGACTGGAGAAGACCGGCTTCTCCCTCGCGTCCATGCGCGGTGCCATCTACCGTCCCGCGAACAGCATGGGAGCGCTCGTCGCCCAGGCGTCGTGGGCGCTGGCCGATTCAGGCCGGGCCCTGGTCACCGTCTACCACGCGGACCTCGACGGCACCGGCCACGTGTTCGGGTCCCAGTCCGAAGCCTGGTCCTACCAGCTCGCCCACGTGGACAAGCTGGCCGAGCAGCTGGCCAGCTCCCTCCCGGCGGGCACGGTGCTGTATGTCACCGCCGATCATGGAATGGTGGACGCGGCACCGGACGACAAGATCGACGTGGACCTGGTTCCCGGATTGCGGGACGGGGTCGCCCTGCTGGGCGGCGAGCCACGGGCCCGGCACGTCTACACCGTGCCCGGGGCTGCGCGCGACGTGCTGGCCACCTGGCAGGGCGTGCTCGGCGGGCGGGCCTGGGTGGCGTCCCGCGACGAGGCCATCGAGGCCGGCTGGTTCGGCCCGGTCGAGCCCCGGTTTGTCGCGCGGATCGGGGACGTGGTGGCGGCACCGGCCGGTCCCTGGGCGCTCGTCGCCACCAAGGCGGAGCCGCTGGAGTCCTCGCTCCTCGGGATGCATGGTTCGCTGACGCCAGGTGATCAGTTCGTCCCGTTGCTGAGCGTCACCAGCATCTGACGCCAATCACGGGCGGATCCGGGCCGCGGGTCTCCCGCGCCCCGGGGAAGGCCGGCTTATCCACAGTTACGCCTGGGGGAATCCAAGAGCAAGCTAGGGTTCCATCCACAGATCAGGGGTCAGTTATCCACAGAACGATCCTGGCCTGGAGGACGATTCAGGCAGGATCGGGATGTTACGCCCAGTAGGGGCGGAAGGGATGTAACGGTGGATTCAACCCTCGAACCTACGGAGCTGGCCGCCGTACTGGCGGCCGGCCCGGCACCGGTCCTGCTGGATGTGCGGTGGCGGCTCGGCGGCCCGCCCGGCCTCGACCGCTACCGCGAAGGTCACCTGCCCGGCGCGCGGTTCGTGGACCTGGACCGCGATCTGGCCGGGCCGCCGGGGGCCGGGGGACGCCACCCGCTGCCGGACGCGGGCGCGTTCCAGGCGGCGATGCGCCGGGCTGGCGTTGACGACGGCCGGCCTGTGCTGGTCTACGACGAGAATGACTCGGTGGCGGCCGCCCGGGCCTGGTGGTTGCTGCGCTACTTCGGGCACCAGCAGGTACAGGTCCTTGACGGTGGCTACCAGGCCTGGCTGGCCGCGGACGAGCCGATCGAGACCGGGCCCGCCCCGGCCCCGCCGCCCGGGACCTTCACCGCCCGGCCCGGCCATCTGCCGCTGCTCGACGCGGCCGGCGCGGCCCGGGTCGCCCGCGAGGGCGTCCTGCTGGACGCCCGGGCGGCCGAGCGCTACCGGGGCGAGGTGGAACCGGTCGATCCGGTCGCCGGGCACATCCCGGACGCGGTGAGCGCGCCCACGACCGGGAACCTGGGTCCCGGCGGGCGATTCCTCGATCCGGAGGCGTTGCGGGCCCGGTTCGCCGGGCTGGGAGTCCCTGCTGTGCCTGCTGCGGCGGACGCGACGGTGAAGACCGGGGTGTACTGCGGCTCGGGCGTGACCGCGGCCCACGAGGTGCTGGCGCTGAGCCTGCGGGGATCCCGGCGGCCCTCTACGTCGGCTCGTGGTCGGACTGGATTACCGACCCCGCCCGCCCCGTCGCCACCGGCCCCGCCCCCGCTAGGCCTGGTCCCCGCTAGGGCTGGTCCCCGGCTAGGCCTCCCGTCTGGTCCCCGGCCAGCAGGGTGCCCAGCCGCCGGATCAGGTGCCCGCGCCAGCCCCCGCCCAGGATCCCCATCACCATGCGCTGGGCCGGGTCGCCCTCGTCGAAGCCGTCGTGCGTGATCAGCAGCCGGGTGCCGGTGCCCTCGGGGACCAGGGACCAGCTCACGACGGTGTCGAGGTTCCCGCCGCGCCAGCTGAAGCGGATCCGCCGGGGTGGCTCCAGATCGAGAACCTCGCAGTGCACAAGGCCGTCGAAGCCGTGCTGGGGGACCGGCTCGGTGCGGAACGTGAACGCGTGGCCGACCACCGGCTTGAAGTCGTTCGGCATCAGCCACCGGGCCAGCAGGGCAGAGTCGGTCAGGGCCTGCCACACCCGTCCGGGTGGCTGGGGCAGGAACTCCTCGACTTCGATGGACGCCATCAGCTGTCCTCCTCCAGGGGGTCGCGGAGCATCCGGGCGTGCCGCTGCCAGAACTCCTCGTAGTGGGCCGCCCAGTCCGCCACGGCCCCAACGGCCGGGCGTCCAGCCGGTAGTGCCGTTCCCGGCCGACTCGTTCCTCCGCAACCAGGCCCGCCGCGCGCAGTACCCGCAGATGCTGGGACACGGCCGGGCGGCTCATCTGGAACGGCGCCGCCAGATCGTGCACCGACCGCGCGCCCCCGGTGAGCTCGTCCAGCAGCGCGCGGCGGACCGGGCTGGCGATGGCGTCGAACACGTCCGGGCCGGGCACGTCCGGGCTTTTTTTTTTTTTTTTTTTAAAAAAAAAAAATTCGCACTGGCCGCCCTTAGCCACAGGCCGGCGTGGCGCTCGCCGTGGCCTGCAGGACGAGGCCGTTGCCGTCCGGGTCATCGAAGGTCACGAAGCGCCCCCAGGGTGCCTCCTCGATCCCGGCGTCGATCACCACGCCCCGGGATCGCAGCGCCGTCACGTCGCCGTCCAGGTCATCGGTCTCCAGCACCGTGCCCTTGACGGACCCGGGGGGCATGGTCGGGAACCAGGTCACCAGCGTGATCGACGTACCTGACCCGGGCGGCCTGACCTGGACCCAGCGCTGGTCCGGGCCCATCGAGGTGTCCGCAACCAGCTCGAAGCCGAGCGTGTCCACGTAGAAGTCCCTGGCCCGGTCCTGGCCGGTCACGGGCAGCGAGAAAAGTTGTACCTGGCTGATACTCATGCCGCCGATAATAGGTAAGAAATCTCTTACCGGTAACCCGTTCCGGCAGCTTCCGTCGTCTGCCCGGGTCGCCGGGCTGCCGGGCCGCCAGCGTCGGGAAACGTCTCTCAACCCAAGCGCTCCCTCCTACCCCCGGGGCAACCCGCGCCTTCGTGATCAACTGATGGTGCTGCGCCAGCGGCACCAATCGGTTGATCACGAGCCGTGCCGAGGCGAGGGTTGAAGTGGTTGGTGGCGATGGGTTTGGTGAGAGGGGGGGCGCGGTGGCGGCGGGCGGGGCCCGGACTGTTAGGGGGGCGGGGCCAGGTCGTGACGGGCGGTGAGCAGGAGCCAGGTGAGGGCACCGGTGATCAGCGCGGGCGTGGCGGGCTGCGACCCGGCCACCGCTACCGCCACGGCGCTCAGCGCGGCGGCGATCAGCACCCGCAGGGCCAGGCGGGCCGGGCGGCCCCGGCGGATCCGGAACAGCAACCGGGCCCCGCCAGGGTGCCCCGGCCAGGTCACGGGAGGGGCGGCCGCCCGCGCCGCGCCGTCTGGCCGATCCGCGCCGTCTGGCCGATCCGCGCCGTGTGGCCGCGCCGCTGCGTCCGGCGGTCGCCGGGGCGCGCGCCCGGCCGCCGGAACCAGGGGGTCGTCGGCCGGGGCCGGCTTGGAGCGGGGAGGAGGACACCAGGTCGGCGAGGGCCTCGCCGCGCCCGGACCGGGTCCGCAGCTCCGTGTAAGCCGCGGCCGCCACCGCGAACCGTGCGGGGTCACCGCCATCGGCCCGGTCCGGGTGGGTAGCGGTGGCGATCCGGCGCCAGGCGGCCCGGACGTCGTCGTCGGTCAGGTCCGCCCGGAGCGGCAGGCCGAGGGCACTAAACGGGCCGAGGTCGCCGGCCAGGCCGCTCACGGTTCTTCCCCGAACGCCTGGTCCAGCAGCGCACCGAGCTCCGCCGGCGGGTTCCCGTCTGGATCGTCGGCTGGTACCTGGGCGCCGCCGCGGGGATCACGCGGCCGGCCCGCGAACGTGGGGCCAGCCTCGGGATCCAGCGCCCGGAGCCGGGCTGGCCAGCTCGGCCGGGCCGGCCACCAGCCTTTTCACCTGCACGTAGGTCACCCCGCCGCGGTAGATGTAGGCCGCCTGGCCGACGTCCAGCCCGCGGATGATCTCGGGGTCCACGACTGGCGTGCCCTCGGCCCGGGACAATCCCTCGCGAGCCCACCCCGCACCTGCCCACAGCGGCACGCCCAGCAGCCGCCGGGCCGTGTCCACCACCCGCCGCGCGCCGGCCAGCGCGGCGACCGGCTCCGGATGCGGCGTGCGCAGCAGCCAGATCCCGCCATCCGCGGTGGTCGCCACCCGGTACCGCTCGTCCTCATCCGCGGCCAGTCCCGGCCAGGACTGGGCGGATACCTGGACCGCCAGGCCGAGCGAGCGGGCCCGCTCGTACAACTGCCAGATCGGCAGCCGGCGGCTCACGGCACTGAACTCGTCCACGGCCAGCAAGATGTCCCGCGGGGCCCCCGCGGAAACGGTCCCCGGGAAACCGGCACCCGCCAAGCCAGCACCTGCGGAGCCAGCGCCTGCGGAACCGGTGCCCGCGCAGCCGCCGGTCGCGAACCAGGCCAGCAGGTTGACCAGCGCCCGCGCCTGCGCCTCGGCCACGGCGATCTCGGCGGTCCCCTCCAGGATGCAGTACCAGGCGTCGGCGTCACCGAACCCGCCCGGCCCGTCCAGCCCGGCACCCAGCCGGCGCAGCAGCGCCCGGTACCGCAACGCCACGTCGCTGACGTGCCCGGCCGAAGACCGCAGCAACCCCGCGGAAGCGCTGTCCGGTGCGCCCGCGTAGGCCACGGCCAGCCAGTTCGCGTCCAGCCGCGTGAGGAAGTCGGCCGCGTCGGCCGGCGGCCCGCCCGGGGCATCCACCGCCAGCCGGACGATCTCTTCCAGCACGTCGGCGTAGTAGGCGGCGCCGCCAGTGCCCGACTCGACCATGTCCACCAGGGTGCTGATGAGCTGGCGGGGCGGCAGCGCCCACAGCGACAGGCTGGCTTCGTCGGGCCAGATCGCGGTGGACGTCGCGCCCGCGCCGCGCAGCACCCGGCGGGCCCGGTCGGCGATCCGCCGGGAGTCGGCCCCGCCCTTGCAGTCCAGCACGACGAGCAGCGGTCGCGGCCGGAGGCCCGCCGCGTGCAGCTCCATCCCCCTGGTCACGAACCCGGCCCACAACCTCAGCAGCAAGGTGGTCTTGCCGGTCCCGGTGGTACCCAGCACTACCTGGTGCGAGCGCAGCCGGGGGTAGGGCAGGACGGCCAGCCGCCGGGCCGGGTGGTGCACCGCCCGGATCGTGGCCCCGGCCACCACGCTCCCGTCGCGGAGCAGCAACGGCACGGAGCCGGGCGCGGCGATCCGGGCCCGGGCGGTGCGCACCTGGTGCCGCCACTGGCGCTGGTCGAAGGCGGCCGGGGCGCTGGGCGCGAGCCCGCCGCTGCCCGTCTCCATGGTGTAGATACGCCAGGACCAGGCCAGGCCGCCGGCCACCAGGCCGAGCGGGATGGCCAGCGGCGCCACGGTCACCGCGGCCTTGAGGTAGCTGCCGGCCGCGGCCTCGTGCCAGGTGGCCAGCCAGGTGAGGTACGGTACGGCGGCCACCCGGGGCCAGGGCTGGCCGCCGACGGCCAGCGCGGCCAGCCACGCCGCGAGCATCGGCAGGCACCAGGCCGCCGCCCGGTACAGCTGGCGCGGCGGCCAGCCGAGAAACCACGCGAGCGTGACCGAGTAAGCCGCGATCAGCACGACGGGCGCGGCCACAATCATTGCCGCAACGAAAACCGTCACCCGCAGCAGCCGCCAGATGATCCTCGCCACGCCGCGGATCAGGAAGAACCCTCCGTAACGGCCGGTCATGTCGCCGCTCCGTGGTCCCCGGGCGTGCCGTGGTCCCCGGGCGTGCCGTGGTCCCCGGGCGTGCCGCCCGACCCTGGGACGAGCGGCCGGGCCGGGTGCGTGCGGCCCGGGCTGGGGCGGGCCGGTCCCCCACGGGGCGCGCGGTCAGCGGTGGGCTGGCGGCCAGCCCGGCGCCCGCGGGCAGGCCCCGGATCTCCACCCGCGCGGCCAGCGGCCCGGGCAGAGCGTCACGGGCCCGGATGACGGTGGGCCGGGCCGCGGGTGAGCACAGGTACAGCACCCGCGCGTGCCGCGGCGGCGACCCCGGGACCCGGACCTCCGCGGCCGGGCTGCCGTAGTCGCCGGTCCGGGTGAGGATCTCGGCCATGATGGCCGCGGTCCGGCGCACGGTCTTGCGGGTGAGTTCCGCCTCGATGGCCCAGCACTCGCCGGCCACGGCGGTGTGGCCCCGGGACTCCCGTCCGGGGCCCTGGGGTCCTGGTCCGGGCCATCCGGGTCCGGCCAGTGAACCTCCCCGTCCGGCAGGTGCTCGCGGAGCGGCACCCTGCTTCCCATCCGGGCCCGCAACCGCCGCTCGCTGCGCCAGTACGCGCCCGCAGCCAGGTACCCGGGCGCGGACTCCAGCGCCATCCGGACCGCGGTCACAGCACGCAGGTGCGCCAGCCGGGCCAGCGCGGGCGGAGCCGGCCGGTACGGCAGCCCGCAGGCCAGAAGCCCGTCCCGGGTCAGCCAGACCCATGGGCGGCCCGGCCCGAGCCGCGCCGACTCGGCGTGGCCCCGCTCCCGCCAGCGGGACACGAGGGCCCGGGCCCGGACCTCGCTGACCGCCAGCAGGACGGCTAACTGATCCACCTGCACGCCATACATCTCGGCGGTGAATAACAGCCCGGCGACATCCCGCTCGCTCACCCGACCACTACATCATGCCGGCGCGCCGTGACGTTAGGGCCTATCTGGGCGGTTTGGTTATCGAGGTCCGGCCGGCAATATTAGCCAAAAGCGCCCCTGCCCTGGCGCTTTCGTGCGCGGTGGGGCACAATTTGGCGCGGGAACGCAGATCGTTCCCCGTCGGTGGGCCCGCCTGGCGGGCTTGCCGATGTGCTGGGTAGGCATAAGCTGTTCGCTGATATCCGGATCACCGCTGGCGCAGGGGTCCGAGGTCGTTGGGGAAGACGCACCTCGGTCGCTCGCAGGGAGGTCTGGTGTCAGTTCATGGCGTGCTGCAGGTCCATTCCGCGCCCCCGGCGCTGTGCCCGCATATCGAATGGGCGGTCGCCGGGGTTCTTGGCGTGCCCGTAGATCTGACCTGGGTCGGTCAGCCGGCTGCGCCCGGCACGGTGCGCGGCGAGCTCGACTGGCAGGCGCGGCCCGGCACGGCCCGCGCGATCACGTCGGCGCTGGCCGGCTGGAACCGGCTGCGCTTCGAGGTGACCGAGGAGGCCAGCGCGGGCTGCGACCCGGTCCGGTACAGCTACACCCCGGCGCTGGGCACCTTCTCCGCGGTCACCGCAGCCAACGGGGACATCATGATCCCGGAGAACCGGCTGCTCGCGGCCATGACCGTGGCCGCCGCTGCCCAGTCCGGCCTCCAGGTGGCCGCCAGCACCACCCTGGAGGAGGAACTCGGCCTGTTGCTGGGGCGGCCCTGGGACGCGGAACTCGAGCCGTTCCGGTGCGCGGCGGAGGGCGCACCGGTGCGCTGGCTGCACGCCACCGGCTGAGGCCGACCCGGCCCGGCCGGCCGTTTCTCTGGCCCCGGGGAAGCTGGCCCCGGCGCCACGGCGGGCCTACGATTGAGCTGGGACATCGCCGGCCTGCACGTCGCGGCCGCGCAGCTGCGGGAGCGGGGGCTTCCTTCCCCGGCGGTAGCCGTGGAACGGTGAGAGGGCCCGTGGAGGAAAGATGAGGATCGAGGAGATCGATTACCAGATCCGGGTGCTCGTCCGGGACTCGGGTCTGGCCGCTTGAGTTCTCCGGCGGCGGAGCGGGGGACGCCGGCCCGGGTGCTCCTGGATTGTGATCCAGGGATCGACGACGCCTTCGCGATCGTCTTCGGCTGCGGCCATCCTGGCCTCGACCTGACCGGGGTGACCACGGTCAGCGGGAACGTCAACCTGGACACGGTGACCGCCAACGCGCTCAGCGTGCTGGAACTCGCCGGCCGCCGGACGTGCCCGTGGTGCCGGGCTGCGCGCGTCCCCTGCTGCGGGCCACGCTGGACGCCCGGGAGGTGCACGGCGAGGGCGGGCTGGGTGCGGCCCGGCTGCCGGCCGCGCACGCCGCCCCGGCCGGCGGCCACGCCGTGGATTACCTGATCGAGACGATCGGCGCGGCCCCCGGCGAGATCACCCTGATCGCGACCGGGCCGCTGACCAACATCGCGCTCGCGGTCCGCCGCGAGCCGCGGCTGACCGGCTGGGTCCGCGACTTCGTCATCATGGGCGGGTCGGCGGCGCGGGGCAACGTCACCCCGGCCGCCGAGTTCAACATCGCGGCGGATCCCGAGGCCGCCGCGATTGTGTTCGAGGCCGGGTGGCAGGTCACTATGGTCGGCCTGGACGTGACCCTGCAGGCCCGGGCCACCCCGGACGTCCAGGACCAGATGCGCGGCCTGGGCCTGTTCGGCGCGGACCTGCTGCTGCCCGGCCTGCTCGGCTACCGGGGGAACCGGCCCAGGGCGACCCCGCAGCGGGCGGCCCACCAGTGCACGACGTGTGCGCCCTGGCGCTGGTCGCCGAGCCGGGCCTGTTCGGCTGCGATCCGGCGCGGGTGGACGTGGAGACCGCAGGCCGGTGGACGACCGGGATGACCGTGACCGACTTCGCCGGGCCCGCTGAGTCCCGCAACGCCCTGGTCGCGATGACGGTGGACGTCCCGGCGTTCTGGGACCTGGTGCTCAGCGCGTACGCCAAGGTTCCCGCCGCCAGCCCGGCCTCCTGACCGCCTGGCCGGGCCGCACGCGGCGCGGGCGGTCAGTTGGCCTCGACGGTGACCTCGATGTTGCCGCGGGTGGCGTTGGAGTACGGGCAGACCTGATGCGCGGCCTCGGCCAGCCGCAGTGTGGTGTCCGCGTCCACCCCGGGGATGGCTACCTTGAGCGCGACCGCCAGGCCGTACCCGCCGCCGCCGATGGTGCCGATGCTGACGTCGGCCTCGACCAGCGAGTCCCCGGTGTCTACGCCGGCCCGGCGGCCGACCACCCCGAGCGCGCTCTGGAAGCAGGCCGCGTACCCGGCGGCGAACAACTGCTCGGGGTTGGTGGCCCCGCCCGGGCCGCCCATCTCCTTCGGTGGCTTCAGGTGCACGTCGAGCAGGCCGTCGTCGGTGACGGCGTGGCCCGCCCGGCCGCCGGTCGCCGTGGCCCTGGCGGTGTAGAGCGGCTTGACGAGTGCGGTCGGCCCAGCTGGAGCTGACACGATTCCTCCCGGTGTCCGGGCGCGCTACCCCGGAGACGGCGCGCCGTCTCCGGGGCCAACAGCCACCTGGGCGGCCCTCATTCCGCCTGGGCCGTCCTAGGTCGGCTGGGCTGCCGACCGGTAGCGGAGCGTCCGGAACAGGAAGGCCAGCGCGTACAGCACGCCCACCACGATCAGCAGGAACCGATAGCCGGTGATCAGCGCCAGGTACTCCAGGGCGCCGCCGACCATGGCCCCCAGCAGGTTGGCCGCGAACGCGGTGGTGGTGGTCTCCACGTCGCTGAACCGCTGCGCGAAGATCAGGTTCGCGATGAACACCGGGGCGAAGGCCAGCGCCCCGCCGGCCAGGAACCGGGCCGCGATAGGCAGGCTGAGCAGGTCGTCCTGCGGGATCAGCCAGGTCAGCACCAGGCTGGCGATCAGCGCGGCGTAGAGCACCACCGGTGGCGGCAGCTTCACATGCCGGGCGGTTTCCACCGCCAGGTACACGGCGACCAGGATCGCCACCGTTACCAGCGCGTTGACCAGCCAGGTACTGCCGAACAGCAGCGCGAACTGGACGATGTTCTTCGTCTCCAGCAGCAGGAACGCCGCGCCCATGAAGGCCAGGTCGATGTAGGCGCCCATCTTGCGGAACGAGCGGCTGCCGAAGAGCCAGACGGCGATGAGCGAGGCGGCCAGGATCAGCGCCAGCATCCACACGTAGTTCGAGGGAATGGTGTTGTTCAGCAGGTACGGGAACGGATGGTCGTCGGTGGCCGGCGCGACCTGGGCCCCGTGCCACACCTTCCCGTTGCCGGCCCGACGCAGTTCGGCACTGTCTCCCCGGCCGGCTTGTCGGTCAGCACGGCCAGCCGCCGGCCGCCCAGCGGCGCTCCCACCTGCGAGCAGGGCGCCTGGCCGAACGCGTCCAGCATGGTGGTCGCGTAGCGGTTGTACAGGTGGTTCGAGTAGTAGTTGTACATGGACATGGTGCCGCCGGGGGCCAGGTGCGCCCGGGCGGACTGGACCGACTGCTCGGTGAGCAGGTAGCTCTCCAGCCGCAGGTTGGACTGCCCGTTGACCGCGGTCAGCGAGTCGGGCAGGGCGAACAGGATCAGGTTGTACTTCTTCGTGGTGTTCTGCAGGAAGGCCCGGCCGTCAGCGTTGTGCAAGGTCACCCGGGGGTTGTCGTACGGGTGGTTCGGGTGCTCGGTCTTGCCGAGCTTGATCAGCACCGGGTCGATCTCCACCGCGTCCACGTGCTGCGCGCCCTCGGACAGCGCCACCGCGACGTCGTTACCCGTGCCGGCCCCGACGATCAGGACGTTCTTCAGTGACGAGCGGGTCACGTGCTGGTACGGGTAGAAGTAGAACTTCTTCTGCTGGTGTAGCACGGTCAGCGAGCGGGCCGCCTGGTAGGGGATGTTGTTGGCCGACACGTACAGCGCGGGGTGCGCCCCGCCGCTGAATTCTGCGGAGATCTTGTAGTACGGGGACCACTGCTGGTGCGGGACCGCCGACTCGACGGCCAGCATGACCACCACGGCCACGGCCGCCGCGTACTGCCACCACCGGGCTGACCGTCCCAGGAGCAGGACCAGGCCGCCGGCCGCGATCACGCCCCAGGCCACCGGGGGCAGTTCCAGGAAGGCCAGCAGGGTGAAGACCGCCGTGCCCAGGATGCTGCCGAAAATGTCCAGCCGGTAGGCCTTGAGCGGCTCGAACGTCACGAACAGCCGGGCCACGGCCTGGCCGAACCCGGCCATCACCGCCGTGCTCAGCACGAAGATCACGGCCAGGCTGACCGGGCGGGGGAGCGCCTGGGTGCCGAACAGGCCCTGATAAGGGTGCGGGCCGGCCAGGGTGGCCAGGATGACCGGGAAGGCCAGCACGAACGCGACCAGCAGGACCATCGCCAGCGGGGCCCAGCGCACGAAGTCGCGGCCGGACTTGGCGTTCAGGAAGCCGAGGCCGATGCCGAGGAAGCTGGCCAGCAGCACGAAGTTGGTGGCGTTGGTGACGTAGACGTTGTTCGCCGCCGTCCACCGGATCAGGGCCAGTTCGACAAACAGCATGAGGAAGCTGGCGAAGGCCAGCTGCGTCCGTTTATCCAGCCAGCGGCGGCTGGCGCCCGCGGCCGCGTCGGCCGGGGCGTCCCCGGCGGTGCCAGTGTCGGGGGTACTCAGCGACGCGGGTGCTGGCGGCGGCGGTGCCGTTCGCAGCGGCGGTGCCGTTCCCGGCGGCGGTACCGTTCCCGGACGCGGTGCCGTTCCCAGTGGTACTGGGCACGTGCGCCGCATCGGGGGTTTCGGTCTGCTCGGCTACGCTTTCAGGGCGCTCATCAAGGGGCATAGATCGTCGATCGTACGTGGGGCCCAGCGTCCCGGCCGGGCGATCGGGGAGATTTTCCCGCCCAATTCGTTACTAATTTGGGGCAAATCTGCGGTCTCTGACTTTACCGCTTCCTTACTGCTGGGCCTCCTGCGCCGCTACGGCCGCCGGGTCCGGCCCGGTTCCTGGGCGCGCCGGGTCGAACTCGCCGTCCAGCCAGGCCGAGAACAGCACCCCGGCCTCGGCCGCGGTCCGGTCGCCGGCGTCCTGCCAGCCCTGGCTGAGCCTGCCCGCCTGGGCGGGGGTGAGCGGCGGCTGGGTGGCGCGCAGCCAGCCCTGGGTGATCGGCTCGGTGGCCTCGGGATGGAACTGCAGGCCGAGGTGCGGACCGATCGCGTAGGCCTGGACCGAGACGCCCCCGGTGGCCAGCTCCCGGGCGCCCGGCGGCAGGTCGAACCCATCCCGGTGCCACTCCAGCCAGGGGCCGCCGGCCAGGCCCGGGTGCTGGCTGGCCAGCCATACCCAGCCGATCTCGGGCTCAGCCAGCCGGTACACCCGCGCACCCAGCGCGCGGGCCAGTACCTGGCCGCCGAAGCAGATGCCCAGCAGCGGGACCCCGTCCGCCAGGGCCTGGCCCACCAGGCCCAGCTCGCCGGCCAGCCAGGGGACGTCGTCGTCGAACGCGGTCCGCTCCGAGCCGAGGACCACCATGCCGGCGGCAGTCCGGCAGCCGGGCGGGCAGCCGGTCCCCGCCGCCCAGGTGGACGGTGTCCAGGGCCAGCCCGCGGGACCGGGCCCACGGGCCGAGCAGGCCGGCCGGCGCGTCCAGCTCGTGCTCGATCACCAGCAGCCGCCCGTGCTCTCCCATGACGCTTTCCACCGCTGGCGGTCAGAGCGGGATGTTGCCGTGCTGGCCGCGGACCTGCGGGGCGGCCGCGATGGCCCGGGCGAGCGCTTCCCGGGTGCTGGCGGGCTCGATGACCTCGTCGATCACGCCCAGGGCCCGGGCGCGTTCCAGGCCGCCGGCCTCCCGCTCGTGCTCCTCGGCCAGCCGGGCCTCGACCTCCTGGAGCTGGTCGGGGGGCACGTCGGCGAGGGTGCGCCGGTGCAGCACGCGTACGGCCGCCACCGCGCCCATCACCGCGATCTCGGCGCCCGGCCAGGCGAACACCCGGGTCGCGCCCAGCGCGCGGCTGTTCATGGCGATGTAGGCGCCGCCGTAGGACTTCCGGGTGACCAGGGTGACCCGGGGCACCGTGGCCTCCGCGAACGCGTGCAGCAGCTTGGCGCCGCGGCGCACCACCCCGTCCCACTCCTGGCCGACGCCGGGCAGGTACCCGGGCACGTCCACCACGACGACGAGGGGTACCCCGAACGCGTCGCACATCCGGACGAACCGGGCCGCCTTCTCCGCCGAGGTCGCGTCGAGGCAGCCGCCGAGCCGCAGCGGATTGTTGGCCACGATGCCGACCGTGCGGCCGGCCAGGCGGCCGAGCATGGTGACCACGTTCGGCGCCCACCGCGGGTGCAGCTCGATGCCTGGCGCGTCCAGCAGCCCGGCGAGCAGCGGGTGCACGTCGTAGGCGCGGCGGCGGGACTCCGGCAGCAGCTGGTCCAGCTCGGCGCCGTCCTGCCCGGCCAGCAGTTCCGCGTCCACCACGCCCTGCTCGCCGAGCAGCCGCGCGAGCCGCCGGGCCTGGCCGAGCGCGTCCGCGTCGGTGGCGGCCACCAGGTGCACCACGCCCGAGCGGCGGCTGTGCGGCTCGGGGCCGCCGAGCCGGGCCATGTCCACGTCCTCGCCGGTCACGCTACGGACCACGTCCGGCCCGGTGACGAAGATTCGGCCGTGATCGGACAGGATCACGATGTCGGTCAGGGCGGGCCCGTAGGCGGCTCCGCCGGCCGCCGCGCCGAGCACCACGGAGATCTGCGGGATCTTCCCGGAGGCCCGGGTCATGGCGGCGAACACGGTGCCCACCGCGTGCAGGCTCTCCACGCCCTCACGCAGCCGGGCACCGCCGGAATGCCACAGCCCGATCACCGGGGCGCCCTGGGCCAGGGCCTCGTCGTAGGCGGCCACGATCGCCGCGCAGCCCTCGCTGCCCATGGCCCCGCCCTGCACCCGTGGGTCGCTGGCGAACGCGACCGCGGTCATCCCGTCGATGGTCCCGAGGGCCGCGACCTCCCCGCTTGAGTCGTGCGGGGTGAGCAGGCGGACCGAGCCCGGGTCGAACAGTGCCTCGAGCCGGACTTCAGGATCCCGGGAAATGAACGGCGCTGGCGCGGCGGCGGGGGACCGGGGTGCGGCGGCCGCGCTCGCGGCGCCGTTGGTAGCCGCCCGCGCTTGCTTTCGGCCTGCTGCTGCTCTGCTGGCTGAGGGGAGCCGGGGTGCTGCCGGCAATGACCGTCACGGGATGTCTCCTTGCGGTAGGCGGGAGCACACGGGCGCGAGAAGCGGGACTAGGGAGTGGGCCTAGACCGCCGTGAAGGCGAGCGCCACGTTGGCCCCGCCGAACCCGAACGAGTTGTTCAGCGCGGCCATGGGGGCGCTGGTGTGCGGGGTCAGCTTCCGCGGCTCGGTGGCGATATCGATCCCGGCCTCGTCGTCAGGGTCGTCCAGGTTGATGGTGGGCGGCGCGACCTGCTCGCGGAGCGCGAGGATCGTGGCCACCGACTCGACCGCACCGGCCCCGCCGAGCAGGTGCCCGGTCATGGACTTGGTGGCCGACACCACGACGCCGTCGGCGGCGTCACCGAGAGCCCGGGCGATCGCCTGGCCCTCGACCACGTCACCCGCCGGGGTCGACGTGGCGTGCGCGTTGACGTGGACGAATTGCTCGGCGGGCAGGCCGGAGTCGGCCAGCGCCCGCTGGATCGCCTTCACCAGCCCGGTTCCTCCTGGCTCGGGCTGGGCGATGTGGTGCGCGTCCGAGGAGTAACCGAAGCCGGCCGCGATCGCGTGCACGGTCGCCCCGCGCCGCGCCGCATGCTCGGCCGACTCCAGCACCACGATGCCGGCGCCCTCGCCGAGCAGGAAGCCGTCCCGGCCCCGGTCGAACGGCCGGGACGCGCGCTCCGGCTCGTCGTTGCGGGTGGACAGCGCCCGCATGGCGGCGAACGCCGCCACGTTCAGCGGGATGATCGCGGCCTCGGTCCCGCCGGCCAGCACCACGTCGGCCCGGCCCGCCCGGATCATGTCGATGGCGTAGCCGATGGCCTCGGCGCCGGATGCGCACGCGCTCACCGTGGTGTGCACTTCGGCGCGGGCGCCGAGCTCGATGGCGATCCAGCCGGCTGAGCCGTTCGGCATCAGCATGGGAACCGTGTAGGGGGACAGCCGCTGCCATCCCTTCTCGTTCATCGTGTCGTAGGCGGCGATGGTGGAGGCCACGCCGCCGATCCCGCTGGAGACGACGACGGCGAGCCGGTCCGGGTCCACCTCCGGGGATCCCGCGTCAGCCCAGGCCTCCCTGGCGGCCACGATGGCCAGCTGCTCGCAGCGGTCCAGCCGCCGGGCCTGCACCCGGTCCAGCACCGTCGCCGGGTCAACCGCGGCCGGGGCCGCGATCTGCACCGGCAGCGGCACCTCGGTCCAGTCGGCGGGGAGCTTGCGCGCCCCGCTCCGACCGGCCAGCAGCGATTCCCAGGTGGAGGCTACGTCCCCGCCCAGTGGCGTGGTCGCGCCCAGTCCGGTGACGACGACGCTTGGTTGATCTGCCCGCACTGTGAATCGCTCCTCTTGCGTACGTGGTGCGCCCGGCTCGCGGTGGCGACGGCGCACCGGATGGGTCCCGCGGGAAGGCGGCGCCCCCGGCTCAGGCCGATACTTCGGCGTTTTGCACGTAGGTGACGACGTCCTGCACGGTCTTGAGGTTCTTGAGCTGGTCGTCCGGGATCTCCACGCCGAACTTGTCCTGCGCCGCCACCGCGATCTCCACCATGGACAGCGAGTCGATGTCGAGGTCGTCGAACGAAGCTCTTGTCCGGGGTGACCTGGTCAGCGGGGACGCCGGCGACCTCGTCGACGATTTCGCCGAGGCCTGCGAGGATCTCCTGCTCAGTCATGGCCATGTGCCCGTGTTCTCCTTCGTGTGATGGATATGTCGGCCCCGGGGCGCACGCCCAGGGGCCACGGCGCGGTCAGGGTACCGTGATCACCTGGGCCGCATAGCTGATGCCTGCTCCGAAGCCGAGCAGCAGTACCGCGGATCCCGAGCCCACCTCGCCGCGCTCGATCATCGCCGACAGGGCGAGCGGGATGGACGCCGACGACGTGTTGCCGGAGTGCACGATGTCGGTGGCCACCAGCGCCTGCGGGGCGCCCAGCTTCCTCGCGATGGCCTCGATGATGCGCAGGTTGGCCTGGTGCGGGACGAACGCGGCCAGGTCGGCGGGGGCCACGCCCGCCCGCTCGCAGGCCTTCAGGGCGATGGGGTGCAGGGCCGTGGTCGCCCAGCGGAACACCGCCTGCCCTTCCTGGACGATGAACGACTGGCGGTCCTTGATGAAGATCTTGTCCGCCATGCCGCCATCGCTACCCCAGACCACGGGCCCGATGCCGGGCCTCGCCGGCCTCGGCCGGGCCGACCACCGCGGCCCCGGCGCCGTCCGCGAAGATAATGCAGGTCGAGCGGTCGGTCCAGTCGACCCACTGGGACAGCTTCTCGGCTCCGATGACCAGCACGTGCCGGGACGTGCCCGCCCGGACCGCGTCGCTGGCGGTGCCCAGCGCGTAGCAGAACCCGGCGCAGGCGGCGTTGAGGTCGTACGCGCCCGGGGCCACGATGCCGAGCCGGGTCGCGACGGTGGCGGCCGTGTTGGGGATGGGCGCCTCGGGAGTGCAGGTGGCCACGATGACCAGGTCGATGTCGGCGGGGGACAGGCCGCTGGCGGCCAGCGCCTTCCCGCCCGCGGCCACCGCCATGTCGGCCAGCGTCTCATCGGGGCCGGCGATCCGGCGGCTGGCGATGCCCACCCGGCTGCGGATCCACTCGTCGCTGGTCTCCACCTGCTGGGCGATCTCGTCGTTGGTGACCACCCGGGCTGGCTGATATCCGCCGAACGCCAGGATCCGCGCACCGGCTGTTCCGTCGGTGACTCGCATCAACGTGGTTCCTTCCCGTGCCGTTCGGTGTCTAGTTGAGGGTCTGTCGGTGGAGGTTCACTACCAGTGCTGCTACCCAGGCCGCCCGGAATTACCGGCCCGTGCGGACCGGATGCGGCTGCAGCCGGACGAGCGGCTGCCCCGTGCTGACCGGATCGCCGTCCTCGACCAGCCACTCCAGCACGGTGGCCGCAAACGGCGGGGTGATCAGGTGCCGTCCGCCGCGCTGCTCGACGTGCCCGATCTCGGTGCCCGGGGACAGGGCCGCGCCCACGGTGGGGGCCGCGCCGGACGACCCGGAACGGAACGTGCCGCCCAGGGGGGCGACCAGCAGCCGCCACTCCGGGGTGTGACCGTCGTCGGTCGGCCCGTCGTAGGGGTCGAGCGCACCGTGCTCGGCGATCAGCTTGGTGGCCTCGGAGATGTCGTCGGGGGTCTTCAGGGCGGCCAGCGCCACGCCGGGCATCGCCCGCCGGGCCAGCCCGGTCAGCGTGCAGGCCGGCGGCAGCTCGATCAGCGCCCCCGCCTCCAGATCGGTCATGGTGCGCATGCACAGGTTCCACCGCACCGGCGCGCTGACCTGGTTGACGATGCGCTCCAGCCAGTCCGCGCCGCTCGGGACCGCGGCGCCGTCCTGGTTGGACAGCAGTGGCAGCACCGGATCGCTGACCGTGACGGTGGCGGCCGCCTCGCGCAGCGCGTCCACCGCCGGGGCCATATGCCGGGTGTGGAAGGCCCCGGCCACCTGGAGCGGCCGCAGCCGCGCCTTCGCGGGCGGGTCGGCGGCGAACGCGGCCAGCTGCTCCAGCGTCCCGGCCGCGACGACCTGCCCGACGCCGTTGATGTTCGCCGGGGTAAGGCCGTGCGCCTCGATGGAGTCGAGGACCTCGGCCTCGTCCCCGCCCAGCACGGCGGTCATCCCGGTGGGCTCGATGGCGGCGGCCTTCGCCATGGCCTGTGCCCGGACCCGGACCAGGCGCATGGCGTCCTCGGCGGTGAGCACCCCGGCGATGACGCCGGCGCCCAGCTCGCCCACGCTGTGCCCGGCCGTCGCGCCCGTGTGCACCCGGGCCTGGTCGAGCCCGCCGAACAACGCCTGCGCCGCGGCGATGGCGGCCGCGACGAGCAGTGGCTGCGCGATCGCCGTATCCCGGATCTCGTCCGCGTCGGCGGTCGTCCCGTACTTGATCAGGTCAAACGCCGGCCAGCTCGGACCAGGCGCCGATGCGCTCGGCAAAGCCGGGGAGTTCCAGCCAGGGAGACAGGAATCCAGGGCTCTGGGCACCCTGACCCGGGGCAGCAATAACGAGCATGCTCTTACCCTGCACTGTAGGAGTCCGCTACATGGGTCACAAAGAGCACGAAGTTTGCCCTAGAGACCCTGTTGGTTTCCCACAATCTATGTGCGATTGTGAACGAGCCGCCCCAGCACGATGCCGACCCACAGGGTGAATCCGGCCCGGCCGTCCGAGGGAATCAGCCCGGTGAGCTCGCTGATCCGGCGCAACCGGTAACGGACGGTATTTGGGTGAACAAACAGCATCCGCGCGGTGGCCTCGAGCGAGGAACCCTGCTCCAGGTAGGTGGTGACCGTGTCGAGCAAGGCCGTGCCGCCGTGCCGTAGTGGTTCGTACACGTCCCGGACGAGCTGGGGCCGGGCGGGCTCGTCGCCGTCCAGCGCGCGTTCCGGGAGCAGGTCGTCGGCCAGCACCGGACGCGGTGAATCCGGCCAGCCGGGGGCGGCGCGGAGCCCGGCCAGCGCCGAGGCGGCCGAGCGCGTGGCCCCTGCAGGTCGGCGACGACGGGGCCGACCACTACCGGGCCCGGCCCGAAGCGCCCGGCGATCTGGCCCGCGGCGCGCAGCGGATCGTCGGTCCCGCCCAGTACCACCACCAGCCGGGTCCCGTGCACCCCGGCCAGCAGGTCGAGCCGGGACCGCCGGACGATCGCGCGCAGCTCCTCGATCAGGCCCTGCGGCTCGGAGTCGTCCGCGTGGCCGACGATCACCGCCACCGGCGCGTGCGACCAGTTCAGGGCGGGCGCCCAGGACTGGAGCCCCTCACCCATCTCGCCGCGCACCAGCGAGTCCACGACCAGGGCCTCCGGCCGGGCGTCCAGGCGCCGCGGGCTTCGCGGTCCGCGCGTACACCTGGGCGGCGCCGAAAGCGACCTCGCGGGTGTAGCGGAGCACCGCCTCGCGCAGTTCCGCCTCGCCGCCGGGGGCGGCCAGCTCATCGACCCGGGCCTCGACCACGTCGATGATGATCCGTACCATCTCCACGGCCTGCTGCAGGCTGACCGCCCGGGCCAGCTCGCGGGGCGCGGTGCCGAACACCTCGACAGCTACCGAGGGGCGGCCGCGCTTCGGGTGCTTGACCCAGTCCACGAAGGCGGCGATGCCGGCCTGGGCGACCAGGCCGATCCAGGAGCGGTTCTCCGCCGACATGGAGCGGAACCAGGACAGCCGCTGCTCCATTGAGGCCATGGCGGCCGTGCCGAGGGAGCCCATGGCCCGTTCCAGCCGCTGCACCGTCTCGGCCCGCACCCGGCCGGGCGGTGCCGCGCCGTTTCCCCCGGTCACCCGATCGGCTGCCGTCATGCTCTCAGGGTGCCACGGGTTCCGGGTACGCAGTCCGCTGGGCGGGCCGGCCACGGGGCAGCCCGGCCTGGAAGCCGGGCGCCACCATGGGAAGATCGTCCCGCTGCCGTGTCCCGGTGCGGCGCGGCGGGCCCGCAGAAACGTGCCGCCCGCCGGTCTGGAGGAGGTGTCGCGTGGCGCAGGTCAAGGCGCTGTTGTTCGACGTGTTCGGCACGGTGGTGGACTGGCGCAGCGGCGTCATCCGCGACGTCAGCGTGCTGGCCGCCGAGCACGGGGCGGACATCGACGCGGCGTCCTTCGCGGACCGCTGGCGGGCGGCGTACCGCCCGGCCATGAACCAGGTGCGGACAGGCGAGCTGCCCTGGACCAACCTGGATGGCCTGCACCGCCGTACCCTCGACCAGTTGCTGGCCGGGACTGCGCTGGACGGCCTGGATGAGGCCGGGCGGGCGTGGCTCACCACCTGCTGGCACCGGCTCGACCCCTGGCCCGATGCGGTGGCCGGCCTGCAGCGCCTCAAGGAGCGCTACATCATCGCTGCTTTCTCTAACGGAAACGTCGCGCTGCTGGTCAACATGGCCAAATGGGGCGGCCTGCCGTGGGACTTCGTGTTCAGCGCGGAGCTGTTCCGGCACTACAAGCCCGATCCGCAGACCTATCTGGGCGCCGCTGGGCTGCTCAGCCTGGCCCCGGCCGAGGTCATGATGGTCGCTGCGCATAACGACGACCTCATCGCCGCCGAGGGGCTGGGCCTGGCCACGGCCTTCGTGCCCCGGCCGGGTGATCTCGGCCCGAACCACCAGGCCAACCAGGAGCCGGCCCGGCCCTACACCTGCGTGGCCGCCGACTTCGGCGACCTGGCCAGCCTGCTCGGCGGATAGGAAACGGGTGGCCGGTGTCCCATGCGACCACCGGCCACCCGTTCTTCTAACCCCGTTCTTCCCACCCAGGAAGTTGTGGTCCAGCCGCCCGGCCAGGTTGTTCTAGCCCCCGGTCGGGGAAGGGGCGGGCGTCGCGACCGGGTCGGCCGCCCCGGTCGGTGCGGCAGTGGCCGTCGGTGTGGCGGTGGCCGTCGGTGACGCAGGGCTGGCCGGCCCGGCCACAGCGGTCGCGGTCGAAGTGGCCGTGGCGGTCGCGGTCGGCGTGGCCGTGGCGGTCCCGCTCGCAGTGGCCGTGGGGGCCACTCCGCCCGGCAGGGTGCCGATGGCCAGCGGGCTGAAGGTGGCCGCGGTGGCCACGCCATTCGCGTTGACGGTCAGGTTGACCGGGTCCGGCGCGTTGAGCAGCGCGCCGCAGCCGAGGTTCCCCCACGACGCGGCCAGCCGGGCGGCCAGGAACGTGAACAGGTTGTCCCCTTCGTCCGGCACCGGCGTGGCGAAGGCGCTGAACTGCTTCTCCGCTCGTGCGGCCCGGGCCATCCCCACCCGCATCATGTTCTTGCAGTAGTTCGCGGGGGTGTCCGCCCGCTGGCCTGCGCCCACCATGGGCTGGTCCACGCCCAGCCGGAACAGGTTGGTCTTCAGCATGCTCTCCGCCCCGTTGATCTCCGTCATCGGGTCGTTCAGCGGGACGAGCGCGACCGGCCTGGCCTGGTCCGCCGCGGCCAGCAGCTCGTCGGTGATCTGCGAGCCGGACTTCCCGGCGGCCGCCGTCTGGTCGCGGAACTCATAGGGGGTGCAGCCCAGGGCCGGGTCCATGAACTTGTTGACCAGCGCGTTGTCGCTGCCGTTGTTGATCGCCGTGACCCCGGGGAGACCGGCCGTGTTAGCCGCGGAGTCCTGCGCGGTCTGCCCCTGCGCGTTGATCAGGTAGGTCGTGACCACGTTGTCGCTCTGGTCCTGGTCCACCACGTCGAAGCCGCGTACGGTCGGGCAGGCCTGCCCGTCGTTGCCGGTAGCCAGGGCCGGGATCTTCAGCAGCCCCCGGGCGATGTCCCGGTTGGCGGCCCGGTAGAAGGCCGGGCTGTTGCAGTAGGCGACCTGGGTGAACAGCGACTGCCCGGCCCCGTTGACGCAGTTGCCCTGCTCCAGGGAGCGGCCGGTCCCGGTCAGCAGCAGGTTATCCCCGTTGAAGCCGAACATGATCGCCACCACGTCGCCCCGGGCCAGCACCGGCCGGACCGGGGCCGCGGCGGGCTGGGTGCCCTCGGTGATGACGAGGGGGTTGTAGACCTTGATGCGGCCGTTACGCGGGTTGATGATGTCCGCCTCGACGAACGCCTGCAGGTCGGCGTTGGACATCTCGCACCCGTCGCCCAGGATGTACGGGCTGGCCAGGCCCCGGGCACTCAGCGGGTTGGCCGGCACCTGGAGGGTGCAGTTCGTCGAGTCGGCCGCCTCGGCGGGGGTCTGGTTGAGCGCCACCCCGGTCCCGGCGGCTGATCCGGTGGCCAGGTGGAGGCGGTGGCCAATCCCGAAGTTGTGTGCCGAGAGTCTCAGTTGTGACTGGGGGGCGCCCGAGTGGTTCGCGGCGATCACGCCGACCGCGATTCCCGAGGCCAGCGGTATCGCGATGAGGGTCGCGATGAGCATAGGCCGGACCCTGGATGTGCGCCGCCATGTTGTGTTGCGGCCGAAATGCATTCGCCCGACCTCCGTGTCTGCTCCGAATGCCCTATCAGGTCCCCGAGCTCCCGGACGGTCACGCTAGACGCTTCCGTGACCAAAATGTGGCCAAACGGCAGAGGTCACTTCTTACCGAAGTATTACGTGGTAGTGGAACGGCGGGCCGGCCGGAGGAGGCCGCTTCCCATGATCATGAGCAGCCGGCCCGGGCGTGCGCTGGGCCCGGCCGGGGGCGCGCTCCGCGGCCCCGGCCAGGGGCGCCCTTGATCATCTAGCCGAGGCCGGATAGCCCTCGCGCAGGGGAACAGGGCCCGGCACCGCAGCGCCGGGCCCCGTTCCTGACGGCCCGAACCGGTAGTTCCCGCCGACCCGAATCAGCCGGCCGCGTCGCGGATCAGCTCTCCTTGGCCAGCGCCGAGCTGACCGGAATGTCGAGGCCGTACTTCTCGATGGCCTGGCCGAGTGACTCGGGCTTGACCTCACCGCGCCGGGCCAGCTGGCTGAGCACGGCCAGCGTGATCGATTCCGCGTCCACGTGGAAGAACCGGCGGGCGGCGGCGCGGGTGTCAGAGAAGCCGTACCCGTCGGTGCCCAGCGAGCTGTATGAGGCCGGCACCCACCGGGCGATCTGGTCGGGAACCGCGCGGATCCAGTCGCTGACCGCGACCACCGGACCGGGCGCCCCGTCCAGCATCTGCGTGACGTAGGGCACCTGGGGCTCGGCGTCGGGGTGCAGCATGTTCCACTCCTCGCAGCCCAGCGCGTTACGGCGCAGCTGCGTCCACGAAGTGGCCGACCACACGTCCGCGGCCACCCCCCGTCCTCGGCGAGCAGCCGCTGCGCCTCCAGGGCCCAGCGCATGGCCACGCCCGAGGCGAGGATCTGGGCCCGCGGCTGCTCGGCGCCGTCCTGGCCGTCCTGGCGGGCCTGATCGCCCTGGTCGGCCTGATCGCCCTGGTCGGCCTGATCGCCCTGGCTGGCCTGATCGCCCTGGTCGCCCCCACCGGCCTCGCAGGCCGCAGGCGCGGGCGCATATCGGTACAGGCCGCGCAGCACCCCCTGCTCCAGCGCGGCGCTGCCACCCGGGTAGTCGGCGGGCTCGGCCGGCTGGACATAGGGCTCGTTGTAGAG
>CAVQEM010000036.1:0-14862 GCA_963711485.1 uncultured Actinomycetes bacterium | reverse complement strand
TTGGCCTCTGGGTGGACGAGGTGCTGCGTGCTCGCCACCCGGAGGCCTATAACGAGCTGGGGAGGTCGGTTCCAGCACCCGGACATTCTCGACGAGCTGACGGCGCTGCGGGCGGCGTGGTTCGCTGCCTACCGGGATCCGGAGGCGTCGCATCGGCCTGGGGCCCGGCCCTGGAGCCCGCGCAGAGCTGGGAGCCGATCACCGAGCCCATCCAGTCCTGGGTCCCGGCCAAAGATCCGCCGCCTCCCCCTCCGCCGCCTCCCCCCTCGTTGCCGCCGCCACTGGTGGAGCCGGGCGAGGAATAGTGACCCGGGCGGTCTCAGCGGTCAGGCCAGCCCATGCGCGCGGGCGAACCGGACGGCTTTGTTCCGGTTGGCCGAAAGGCCAGCAACGCGGTCACCGTCGATGCCCTCACCGATGCCCTGCTGCTGATGGCTCTGGCCATGACGCTGACCCGCACCCTCGGACTGGTCGGCCCGGCTGCCCGGCTGCCAGCCCGGACCGCCGTCGCACCGCACGGCGTCCGCAGCGCCACCCGCGGCGCATACCGGCCACCGGGGCGCGGCCCACGCGGCGCCACGGCTGATTCCCGGCTTGTCAGCCGGCCAGCCGGGTGGTCAGGATGCGCGGCCCGTCGGGGGTGATCGCGATCGTGTGCTCGACGTGCGCGCCGCGCGAGCCGTCACCGCTGCGCAGCGTCCAGCCATCGCGGTCGACGCGGTACTCGTCCCGGCCCCCGGCCAGGAACCACGGCTCGATCGCGATGACCAGGCCCGGCTGCAGCTTTACGCCGCGGCGTGCCCGGCCCTCATTGGGCACCGACGGCGATTCGTGCATGGCGTGACCGACGCCGTGCCCGCCGAAGTCGGTGTTGATGCCGCAGCCCCCGGCCCGCCCGACCTGCCCGATGGCGGCCGAGATGTCGCCGATCCGGGCTCCGGGGGTGGCCGCGGCGATCCCCGCCGCCAGGGCGGCCTCGGCCGCGGCGATCAGCTTCTGGTCCGCGCGACGCGGCTGGCCGACGGAGAACGAGGTGGCCGCGTCGCCGGCCCAGCCGTCCAGCACCGCGCCGAAGTCGATGCTGAGCAGGTCGCCGTCCCGCAGCCGGTAGCCATCCGGGATGCCGTGCAGCACGGCGTCGTTGACCGACGTGCAGATCACCGCGGGGAACGGCCGCAGCTTGGCAAACCCGGGCCGATAACCCAGGAAGGGCGAGGTCGCGCCGGCCTTGGCCAGCACCTCCCGCGCCACCTCGTCCAGCGCGAGCAGCGACACGCCCACCTTAGCCTCGGCCTGCACCGCGGCCAGCGTGTCGGCCACGACGATCCCCGCGGCGTGCATGGCCTCGATCTCGCCCGGCGTCTTCAGTTCGATCACGGCCATCCCCGCCCTTCTTGCCCTGTACGCGGTCTAGCTCTTCGTGCTCTGTACGCGGCCTAGCCCTTGTCGGTATAACTATACCGGTATTATTATGACGCCATGGTCCGGCCGATGCTCACCGCCAAAGAACGCGCCCGCGGGCAGCGCCTGGGTGCCCTGCTGCGCCAGGCCCGCGGCGACCGCAGCATGGTCGAGGTCGCCGCCCGGGCCGCCGTCCCGGTCGAAACGCTCCGCAAGATTGAAACGGGACGGATCCCAACGCCGGCCTTCTTCACCGTCGTTGCCCTGGCCAACGCCGTCGGACTGAACCTCAGCTCGCTCTGCGCCGCCCTCGGCAGCGTGACCACCCGCGACGGGGACCCGGCCCGGACCGCCCTATCGGCCTGATCGCCGGCCCGGGCCGCCTGCCGGGCCCTGGCCATCGTGCAGGCCCGCCCGCCTGCCGGGCCCTGGCCACGTGCAGGCCCCGCCCGCCCCGGGCCGGGGACGCCGCATCAGCCGGTCCACCATTCGATATCCGGGGGGCGCAGCCGGGCGCAGATCGGATTGCCCGTGGCGTCGGTCAGGCGGACCCGGGCGATCAGGCGACATCCGGGGCGCAGCGCCTCCTCGATCAGCGCGGGGTCCACGGCAGCGAGCCGGAGCTTGGCTCCGCGGAAGAGCCGCAGCGTCCCGTCGCCAGGAACGTCGCCCCAGGCCAGGCCGATGTTACGGTCCGTGCGTACGCCACGGACGTACGGCCCGGTGAAGTCGAGGCCGTCGGTGCCGCGTCGGACGGTCACCGGGATCTCCCAGCGCGCCGACGGGGCGACACGGCGCACCTTCGCCTGGTCAAGCCGACGACCAAGCAACGGGTCGACCTCGGGCTGCGGCTGGAGAACGCGACACCGGGCGGCCGTATGCTCGCCGCCAGGAACGTCGGCATGACGGGCGACCGCGAGCTGGGCGGAGGCGAGCGTCACCCGCCTGGCGGCTACGGAATGGATCCGGCGCTGGGCCGCATCATCGCCGGCGGCCGCCGCACGCTGCAGTTCCCGGGCCTGGCGGCGCAGCTGATCGAGGCGGGGGCGGTCAGGGAGCTCGGGCATGACAGGTCTCCTCCGGAGCCGGGGCCCGCGTTCCGCGCCCGGGATGAAGACGGCCTGCCGTCGAGCGGAATACTGCGTGAGCGGAGGTGGACTCGGTCCTTCCCGCGGGCCCGGCGGTGCCCTCCTGCACCGTTTGCCACGGTACCGTGCCGGGAACGGACACCGCCATGGGCGGCACTGGCGGAGGGAGGACAGCGATGCTCCAGGGTGCACTGATCGCCGAAAGCATCCGGCCCGGGACGTCCCTGGACGACCTGAACCTCATCGTCCGGCAGATCACCCGGCACGCGCCCGACGGCACGACCGACGAGCAGCCGCCCGTCTGGACCGACATCTACTTCGAGGTCGACGAGCAGGACGCGGAAGACCTGGCCCGGAAGCTCGCCGATGTCCTCCATGCCGGGGGCTGGTACGCGGACATCCGGTCCGACACCGAGACCTTCGTAGTGTACCGGGGCAAGATTTTCCGTTACCCGCGCGAGGACGCGGCCGGGCGGTCGGACGCCGTGGCGCACGGGCGCGCTCAGGGAGTCCCCGACCACCAGCTCGATTGGCCCGTCTGAGGCGGAAAATTGGCCCGTCTGAGGCGGGGGGAGCCGGCTGGCTCACCGTCGGCGTGGAACTCAGGTGGCGCTGCCGTATGCGTCGTGCCAGTTCCACCAGGCGTACGGCGGGCTCTGTGGGTAGCCCTCGGGTGAGTCCTCCCATTCCTCCTGGCGCCCCAGCGGAGTGAGGTCGAGGTAGCTCCAGGTACTGCCCAGCGCCTCATCCCCGCGGTTGTTGAGGAAGTAGGTGCGGTACATGCCCTCACCGTCGTGGACGAACACGTTCGTGCCGTGGTATTGATCCACACCAAAGTCGGTGTCGAAGCTGTCGGTGATCGTGTACCAGGGCATCGTCCAGCCCATCCGCGCCTTCAGCCGCTGGACGTCGGGCTGCGGTGCGCGGGTGACGTAGGCGAACGTGATGTCGCGGGCGTTCAGGTGCGCGACGTCGGCAACCTGGTCGGCCATCAGCGAGCAGCCGATGCAGGCGTGCTCGGGCCACCCGTACACGCCGGGCTCGAAGAACGCACGGTAAAGGATCAGCTGACGGCGGCCCTCGAACAGGTCCGGCAGGCTCACCCTGCCGCCGGGCCCGTCGAACTCGTACGC
Source organism: uncultured Actinomycetes bacterium (assembly GCA_963711485.1). Taxonomy (GTDB): domain Bacteria; phylum Actinomycetota; class Actinomycetes; order Streptosporangiales; family Streptosporangiaceae; genus RYN-230. The sequence continues at coordinate 11,240 of CAVQEM010000036.1, read as the reverse complement.
TTTCTCCACCGGCAGCCACGGCATCCGCCGCCGCTTGGCGGCCAGCGCGTCACGGGCCCGGGTCAGCTCCTTCTCCTCAACCAGCAGCTGCTGCCGCGCGGCCTCCCACTCCTGCGCCGGCACGATCGGGGGTGTCTTCATCGGGGACGTGCTCATCGAATACCTCCGGTGCGGAAACCCTGCCGTTCAGGGTGGGGAGGAGCGCCGGGTACGGCGCGGTGGATTGGCAGGCGCAGGACCGCCGCAGGGCATGCGGTGGCAGCGGGTGTGACCCTTCTTGGGTACGTGACCTCGGCGATGATCCGCGAACCTCTGCGGGCTGGTGACACTCCGCGCAGGAGATGCCGCGGGCCAGGGGCGGCGATACCGCGAGAGCTAAGCGGGCGCCGCCCCTTGGCTAGGCTGGGACCCGTCACCAGCTCGCAGGAATCCTCGCCGTTCACGGCGATGGAGGATGTCAAAACGCGACCTCCACGTTCCGGTTCACGTCAAGCTCATCCGCTGAGCCAGGGTGAGCTCGACATGTAGCAACTTACCGGTTGCAACACTATGGCAACCGGTAAGTTGCGTCAAGGTTCAGGGGTCCCTGATTGCCGGCCCGGCTGGCCCGTCCTGGGTGCGGGTGCCATGGCTAATCCGCAGCCAGAGCGACGGTGGCGGCCTGCCCGGCCTGCACCGTGCGGCGGAGAAAGTCGGCCAGCACTTCCAGTTCGGCGTCGGCGTAGCGGCCCAGGATCCCGTCCATGGCCCCGTTCATCCCGCCGTACAGCCGGTAGATCTCGGCGCCTCGCTCCCGGCGGGCCCGGATGTGCACCGCACGGCGATCGGCGGGGTTGCGTTCCCGGCTGATGAAGCCGCCGCGCTCCAGCCGGTCGAGGATTCCGGTCAGCGTGGCCGGGTGCAGGCCGGTCCGCCGGGCCAGTGCGCTCGGGCTGACCGGCCCGTACCGGGTGATCACATCCAGGCAGTCGATGTCCGTTTCCTTGAGCTTGAGGTGGGCGCTGACCTGCGCGTTGAGCAGGGAGAGCTGCACACTCAGCTCGCGCATCGACTCCTTGACGGCCGCCTTCAGGCGCCGCTGGCCGCGGTCCGCGGCGTCGCCAGGCGAGTCCGCCTCGCCAGGTGATACGCTAGGCATATATTTTGAACCTCGTAATATATGGGGTATGAAGTAAGGGTATCGGCAGCCCGCCAGGACTGCCACCGGCCGTGGGCCTGCGAGCGCCGGGGCCCGCGAGAGGACAGAGTCAGGAGTACCCGATGAAGCTCACCATCGTCGCGGCCACCGGGGGGATTGGCCGTCAGATCCTGCAACAGGCCGTTGCGGCCGGGCACGACGTCACCGCCGTGGTGCGGAACCCGGCGAAAATCACCGCTGACGTCCGTGTCGGTGCGGCCGACCTCACCGATCCAGATCCCGTCACGCTGGCCGCTGCGATGGAGGGGGCCGACGCGGTGCTGTCCGGCCTGGGCGCGAATTCCCGGGCCGACGAGGACGTCGCGGCCCGGGGTACCCAGGCCATCGTCACCGCGATGAAGGCCGCCGGGGCCCGGCGGATCATCGTGGTGAGCGCGGCCCCCATCGGGACCGTTCCGTCACCCGGGCGCCCGCACCCGCCGAAGTGCGATCCTGGTGATGGCTTCCTCACGCGCCACCTGCTCGGCCCCGTGATAAAAGCCGCGCTCCGCGGCCACTACGCCGATCTCGCGCGGATGGAGGACGCGCTGCGCGACAGCGGCCTGGACTGGACCGTGGTGCGGCCGCCGCGGCTGACCAACAAGCCGGCCACCGGCCGCTACCGCACCGCGGCCGGCCAGAACGTCCGTGGCGGCGCGCTCATCTCTCGCGCCGACGTGGCCGGGTTCATGCTCGGCCTGGCCGCCCGCCCGGAGACGGCGGGACAGGTCATGGCGATCGCCAACTGACCCAGCGCACCGGCAGGCAGGGTGGCAGGCATGACGGAACACGTCCTCGTGATCGCCGGCGGCATTGTCGGCTCCAGCGCGGCGGCGTACCGGCTGGTGTGCCGCGGCGTGTGGGTCATCCTGCTCGACCGCGCGGACCAGGGGCACGCGAAAGGCCGGGGCCGGTATTGTCTCGCCCGCGACGAGCTTCAGTGCGCCGTCCGCGCAGAACGCGCTCGCCTACCGGGCGGCCGCCTGCTATCCCGGGCTGGTGGCCAGCCTGCTGATCGGGGCGGAACGGTCATCCTGGCCACCGGAGCGTGGGACGACGGCTGGGCGGCCCAGCTCCCGTTCCGTCCTCGCGGGTGGCACCGGACACCACGCGGTGCGGGGCTGGCGAACGGGCTGGGCGCGTCCGGGCTGACCATGGGCCCGTACGCCGGCGCCGCGGACCTGGCCTGCGGAGACACACTGTCCTTGGACATAATTCCCTACGACCCGGCCAGGTTCGGCGGCGGCTGACCAGTCACCGGCTCCGGCCGGTCGCCGATCTCCGCCTCCGAGAGCTCGGACGGTGCCGCCCCGGTCTGCGCGTCCCCGGTCTGCGCGTCCCCGGTCTGCGCGTCCCCGGTCTGCGCGTCCCCGGTCTGCGCGTCCCCGGTCTGCGCGTCCCCGGTCTGCGCGTCCCCGGTCTGCGCGTCCCCGGTCTGCGCGTCCCCGGTCTGCGCGGGTTCGACCGAGGAGGGCATGGCTGACGGGGGCATCCGCTCATCGGCCGGATATCGCGGGAGCCGCGCAACCATAGTCCCGCGGGCCTCACTGACCGACTTCAGCCCCGCGGCCCGCGCGCGCCGGGCCAGCCCGTCCTGGATCCGGCGCGGCCAGCGCGGCCCGCCGTAGATGAAGCCGGTGTAGGCTTGGACCAGGGTGGCGCCTGCGGCGATGCGCTCCCAGGCGTCGTCGGCGGTCTCGATCCCACCGGCCGCGATGAGGACGAGCCGGTCGCCGACCCGCACGTACAGCCGCCGGAGCACCTCCAGGGCCCGCGGCCTCAGCGGTACGCCGGACAGGCCGCCCGCGCCCGCTGCGGCGACGAGCGCCGGATCGCTGACCAGGTCAGGGCGGGCGGTCGTGGTGTTGGTAGCGATGATCCCGTCCAGGCCCAGTTCCACCGCCAGGTCTGCGATCGCGTCGACGTCGTCGTCGGCAAGGTCCGGCGCGATCTTGACCAGCAGGGGCACCCGCCGCCCGGCCGCCGCCGTCTCGCCGTTCGCGGCCTCCGGGCCCCGGGGCTCCCGTCGCGGGCGCCCGTGGCCGTCGAGCGCCGCCCGGACCGCGGTCAGCAGCGGGCGCAGCGACGACACCGCCTGCAGGTCGCGCAGCCCCGGCGTATTCGGCGAACTGACGTTGACGACCACATAGTCGGCCACACCGGCCACCAGCCGGGCGCTGGTCACGTAGTCGGCGATGGCCTCATCCGCCGGCACCACCTTGGTCTTGCCGATGTTGACCCCAACGACCACCCGGTCCCGGGCCCGCCGGCCGCTCCGGCGAGCGCCGCCACGGTGGCCATCCCCGTCCCGCCGCGCCCTCCGCCCCGGCCAGGCAGTGGCCCGTAGCTGTCGGGCGCGCAGGCGTTCGGCCGCGGCCGCGGCGCCCGCGTTGTTGAAGCCCATCCGGTTCACCACCGCGCGATCGGCCGGCAGCCGGAACATCCGGGGCCGCGGGTTACCCGGCTGCGGCTGCGCCGTCACCGTGCCCACCTCGATGAACGCGAACCCGAGCGCGGCGAGCGCGGCCATGCCGCGGGCGTCCTTGTCGAACCCGGCGGCCAGCCCCAGCGGCCCGGGCAGGTCGAGCCCGAGCGCCTGGACGCGGAGCACGGGATCCCGCGGGGCCAGCCAGCGGCGCAGCAGCCAGTTCACAGCGGGCAGCGCCCCCGCCGTGCGGATCAGCCAGAACCCCGCCCGGTGCGCGGCCTCCGCGGGAAGATGCCGCAGCAGCGCCCGGTACAGCACCTCGTACACGGAGTCCATAGTGGTGTCCGGCCCCGCTCGACCATCGCTGGCCCGCGCCCCGTTTCTGTACTCCAGGTAGACCAGGCGATATTCAGGGAGTCGACCAGCCGGGTGAACGTGCCGTCCACCGATTGGGGCAGGCCGAAGCCGCCCTGTTCACAGGCGACGTCATCGCGACGAAGAACCCGCTCACCGGGCGTCCCGGCCCGCAGATCATGCCCTCGGGCCTGAACGAGGACACCCCGGAGGCACTCCGCTCCCTGAACCGGCTCGGCGGCATGCGGGCGGATGTGCTTCTCCCGGGCCACGGCGACCCCTGGACCGGCGGCGTCGCCGAGGCAGTCGCCGCCGCAAAGATCGCCGGCCGTTCCTAGCGGAGGCCGTTCCTAGCTGAGGCCGTTCCTAGCGGAGGCCGTTCCTAGCGGAGGCCGCTCCTAGCGGAGGCCGCTCCTAGCGGCGGCTGCGCCCAGCTACGATCGGCGCCGGTTTCCGCACTCGAGTCTTAGCGTGGGGCTGGACCGGGGCGGCTGAGCCGCGCTGGGTCTGCTGTGACGCTGGAGGTGTCCCGGCCGGGGCGCCGGTGCCTACCGGGAGCATTTTCAGTGAATAGGCCTGAGAATGCTCCCCGTAGGCCGGGGTGCCGGCGCCGGAACGCGGGGTGCGGTGCGGGAAGTGACTCAGGAGTCACAGCAGCACCAGAGGCACCAGCTTACCGGGTCGGGTCACGGCGCACGGGGGCGGAGAGCGGTGCGGGGACGGGCCCATCGTGGGCGGCGGCGCAACCGGGCTCAGCTGTCATCCGGGTTACCGGGCAGGCGCCCGGCGGGGCCGACGTTTGCGCAGGAACCTCAAACTCAGGCCCGCAGCATCTGCGGCTCCGTGCCGATCATGGGCCGCCCGTGCGCCGGGCACCACACGGGCCGGGCACCACAGGGCCGGGCACCGCCCGTGCACCGGGTACCACACGGGCCCGGGCACCATACGGAGCCGGGCACCACCGGGCCGGGCACCATACGGAGCCGGCGTACCCTCGGGCCGGGCACACACGGGGCCGGGCACCCCTCGGGCCGGGCACCACACGGGGCCGGGTACCACACGGGCCCGGGCACCACACGGGCCCGGGCAACCATACGGAGCCGGCGCATCACCGGGCCGGGCAACATACACGGCCGCGGTGGGTGCGGGGGGGCACAGCGGGCTCAGGCGACCAGCTCGCTGTGGCCGGTGAAGGCGGACCACAGTTCGGCGTAGGTCCGCCCGCGGCGACCAGTTCGTCGTGCGAGCCGATCTCGGCGATCCGGCCGCCGTCCATGACCACGATCCGGTCCGCAGCGGCGGCCGTGGTCAGCCGGTGGGCCACCACGATCGTCGTGCGCCGCGAGGTGAGCCGCTCGGTGGCACGGTTGACCGCGGCCTCGGACGCCAGGTCCAGCGCGGCGGTCGCCTCGTCCAGCAGCAGGATGTCCGGGTCGACGAGCTGCGCCCGGGCCAGCGCGAGCAGCTGGCGCTGGCCAGCCGACAGGTTCCGGCCGCGCTCGGCGATGGAATGGTAGTACCCGCCGGGCAGCCGCGCGATCATGTCGTGCGCGCCGACGGACCGGGCCGCCGCCTCTATCTCCGCGTCGGTGGCTTCGGGCCGCCCGTAGGCGATCGCATCCCGGACCGTCCCGGCGAACAGGTACGCCTCCTGCGGGACCACGCCGAGCCGGTGCCGGTACTGCGCCAGGTCGTAGGCGCGGACGTCGGTCCCGTCGACGAGGACTGCGCCGCCGGTGACGTCGTAGAACCGGGCGATGAGCTTGACCAGGGTCGACTTGCCCGCCCCGGTCTGCCCGACCAGCGCGACCGTCTCGCCCGGGGCGATGGTCAGGCTCACCCCGTCGATGGCGTCCCGGTTCGCGGTCTCGTAGCCGAAGTGCACGTCCCGCAGTTCGATCCGGCCGTCCAGCTTCGTCACCGGGACCGGGTTCGCGGCCTCCGGGGTCGATGTGCGCAGCAGCAGCAAATCCTTGATCCGGCGCAGCCCCACGACCGCCTGCTGGTAACCATCGAATACCTGCGACAGCTGCTGCACCGGCGCGAACACCATGTCGATGTACAGCAGGTAGGCGATCAGCGCCCCCACCTGCAGTGCCCCGCTGCGGACTTCCCCGGTCGCGATGATCAGCACGATCGCGCCGGCCACCGTGGACAGCGCCTGCACGAACGGGAAGTACAGCGCGATCAGGCGCTGGGCCCGCATCCGCGCCACCCGGTAGGAGTCGCTGCGCCCCGCGAACCGGGCCTGGTTCTGGCCCTCCCGGCGGTAGGCCTGGGTGACCCGCAGACCGGCGACGTTCTCCGCGAAGTCCGCGTTGACGGCGCTGACCTTCTCCGCGCGTCCTGGTACGCCCGCGCCGACCGGGAGCGGAACACCACGGTCACGAGGACGAGTACCGGCATGATGGCCAGCACGACCAGGCCGAGCTTGATGTTGATGACCAGCAGCGCGATCAGCACGCCGAAGAACGTCATTACTGAGCTGACCATGGTAATCAGCCCGGTCTGGAAGAACGAGGACAGCGCGTCGACGTCGGTCGTCATCCGGGTCATGATCCGCCCGGCCAGCTCCCGCTCGTAGAAGTCGAGCCCGAGCCGCTGCAACTGGGCGAAGATCTTCACCCGCAGCGTGTAGAGCAGCCGCTCCCCGTTGCGCCCCACAACCAGCGTTTCTGCGATGTTGACGATCCAGTCGGCGAACACGATGGCCAGGCCGATAAGGGACACCGCCACGATGGCGCCGAATGCCTTGCTTTGGATGCCGTTGTCGATGCCGTTCCGCACCAGCGCCGGGAGCGCCAGGCTGGCCAGCGCGTCCAGGCCGTCCAGGATCAGACCCACCAGCATGGCGACGGCGAGCGGTCGCAGCAGCCTGCGCAGCGTGAAGTGCCGGTCCCCGGCCCGCGCCTGGGCCTGGTCCACGTGCGGCAGATCGCGGGCCGGCGGCAATGCGTCGACCTGGGCGAGCAGTTCCGGGGTGGGCGGCAGGCTGCCCATGACGCCGTCGAATCCGTGACCGCCGCGCGCCATGTCCCGGTCCCGGGTGCGGCCCCGGCTGGCCGGTGCGCTGGCCTTGTCCCACAGTTCGGGGGTCACCTGGCCGTCCATCGCGGGCGCCGCGGCCACCTCGTTCTCGTAGTAGGCCAGCTCGCCGGCGTCGATGCCCTCCACGTCCTCGCCCGGCCCGGACAGCAGCAGCCGGTAGAGCGGGCAGCGCTCGGTCAGCTCCTCGTGGGTGCCGATGTCGGCCACCTGGCCGTTGTCGAGTACCGCGATCCGGTCGGCCAGGTTCAGCGTGGAGCGGCGGTGCGCGATGAGCAGTGTGGTCCGGCCGCGCATGACCCGGTGCAGGGTGGCGTGGATCTCCGCCTCCAGCCGGGGGTCGACCGCTGATGTCGCGTCGTCGAGCAGCAGCAGCCGCGGGTCCGTGATCAGCGCCCGGGCCAGAGCCACACGCTGCCGCTGGCCGCCGGACAGGGTCAGGCCCTGCTCGCCGATCACGGTGTCGTAGCCGTCGGGCAGCTCGGTAATGAACTCGTCCGCCTCAGCGGCTCGCGCGGCGGCGTAGATCTGCTCGTCGGTCGCGTCCGGGCGCCCGTACGCGATGTTGGACCGCACGGTGTCGGAGAACAGGAAGCTGTCCTCCAGGACCAGCCCGATGGCGCCGCGCAGCGAGTCCTGGGTAACGTCCCGCACGTCGTAGCCGCCCACCCGGACGGCGCCCCCGCTCACGTCGTAGAACCGCGGCAGCAGCAGCAACAGGGTCGACTTGCCCGAGCCGGAGGTGCCCACCACGGCGACCGTCTCGCCCGGGTTGACACACAGCGACAGCCCGCGCAGCACCGGCTGCGACGGCACGTAGCCGAACTGGGCGTCGTCGAACTCGATCCCGGCCGCGTCGGCCGGCAGCGGCCCGGCGCCGGGCTTGTCGCTGATGACGGGGCGGGAGTCGATGACCTCCAGCACCCGGATGACGCTGGCCCGCGCCTCCTGGCCGATGGTGATCAGGCCGGTGAGCATCCGGACCGGGCCGGACATCTGCGCCAGGTAGCTGGAGAAGGCCAGGAACGTGCCGAGGGTGATGTGGCCCTCGATCGCCAGCCAGCCGCCCAGCGCCAGCACGCCGACCTGGCCCAGGACCGGGACGGCCTCCAATGCGGGGTTGAACCGGGCCATCATGCGGGCCAGCCGCACCCGGGCGGAGTACAGGTGCGAGCTGGCGTCCTCCATCCGCTCCAGTTCCTGCTCTTCCTGCCCGAAGCCCTTGACCACGCGGACCCCGCCCACGCTCTCGTCGACGATGGCGGCGACCTCACCGGACTGCTGCTGGGCGTACCAGCTGGCCGGGAACAGCTTGCGCCGGGACCGCAGCGCGATGAACCACAGCGCCGGGGCGACCGCGAGCGCCACCACGGTCAGCAACGGCGACAGGAACAGCATGATGACGATCGAGACGACGAACAGCAGCGCGCTGCCCAGGCTGATTGGCAAGAATGACAGCAGCGACTGGATCATGTTGATGTCGGAGATCGACCGGCTGACCAGTTGGCCGGTGTGGATCTCGTCCTGCCGCTCCCCGTCCAGCCGGGACAGCGCCCCGAGCATCTCAGTCCGCAGGTCGTGCTGCACGTCGAGGGAGAGCCGGCCGCCGCAGTAGCGGCGCAGGAACGTGGCGCCGAAGTTCGCCACCGCGACCGCCAGCAGCGCGATCGCCAGCGGCCAGACCGACTGCTTGTGGGTCACGATCACGTTGTCGATGATGTCCCGCTGGATCAGCGGGATGGCGGCGGTGAAGGCGGTGGCGAGCACCGCACCGGCCGCCGCGAAAATGAAGTTGCGTCGGTACCGCCAGCAGTAGGCGGTCAGGCGGCGCAGCCACCGGTCTTGCTGTCCCCGTCTGCCGGGCCCCCGTGTGAGCCCCTGTACTGGTGAATTCCCCGCATCCCCAGCCCGGCCGGGGCGCGGCAGATGTCTGCGTAGTCTCATGGTTTCGTTAGCAACAATAACCATCCGGCCCGCGAAATTCCCCCGGTTATTTCGCCGTCCCGCCCCGCGCGTTGCCGGGCATATGTCGCACCCGTTGGCTAGGGTCCGCAAGCATGCGGATGCTGCACACGTCCGATTGGCACCTCGGCCGCTCGCTGCACCGGGCCGACCTCCGCCCGGCCCAGGCCGCCTACCTCGATCATCTCGTGGAGGTCGTCCGGTCCGAGAGAATCGACGCCGTGCTCATCGCCGGTGACGTCTACGATCGCGCGATCCCGCCCCTGGACGCGGTGGCGCTGTGCGAGGACGGGCTGGTCCGGCTACGCGACGCGGGCGCGCGGGTCATCGTGACCAGCGGCAACCACGACTCGGCTCCCCGGCTCGGCTTCGGCAGCTCGCTGGTCGACGCGGCCGGGGTGTACCTGCGGACCCGGGCCGGGTCGCTGGCCCAGCCGGTGCTGCTGGCGGACCGGCACGGGCCGGTCGCGGTCTACGGGGTGCCCTACCTGGAGCCGGACGCGGTCCGGGCCGACCTGCCGCATCCGCCCGGGCACAGCCTGGGCCACGACGACGCCGGGGATGCTCCGCCCCGTGGGCACGCGGGCGTGCTCACCCGCGCGGCGGAGTGCATCCGTGCCGACGTGGCCGCCCGGGGCGGCGTCCGCTCGGTGGCCATGGTGCACGCCTGGGTCGCCGGCGGCGAGACGAGCGATTCGGAGCGGGACATCTCGGTGGGTGGGGTCGGCCGCGTGCCCGCCGCCGTCTTCGACGGGTTCAGCTACGTGGCCCTCGGCCACCTGCACGGCCAGCAGGCTCTCGACGAGCGGATGCGCTACAGCGGCTCGCCGCTGCCCTACTCGTTCTCCGAGGCTGGCCACACCAAGGGATCATGGCTGGTCGAGCTGGGCGCGGACGGCGCTGTCCGGGTCGAGCGGGTGCCCGCGCCGGCGTTCCGCGCGCTGAACGTACTGCGCGGCAAGCTCGCGGACCTGCTCACGTCCGGCGCGTACGACCGCTACGAGGCGGACTTCCTGTCGGTCGTGCTGACCGACACGAGCCGCCCCGAGGGCGCCATGGAACGGCTGCGGCAGCGGTTCCCGCACGTGCTGGTGCTGGCCTTCGAGCCGGAAGGCGGCGCGGGTGGTTCCCGCGGCTACCGCGCGAAGATCGCCTGCCGGGACGACCTCACCGTCGCGGCCGAATTCGTCGAGCACGTGCGGGCCAGTCCGGTCACGCCGGGCGAGCGCGAACTGCTGGCCGGGGCATTCGAGTACGCCCGCCGGGCCGACGGCGCGGAGGCACCCCCGGACCGCGCCCTGCCCGGGTCGGCGCTGCCCGAGTCGGCGCTGCCCGGGACCGCGCTGCCCGGGACGGCGCTGCCCGGGACGGCGCTGCCCGGGACGGCGCTGTCCCCCCCCCCCCCCCCCGGGACGGCGCTGCCCGAGACGGTGGGCGCGCAGCCGGGGGAGGAGGTGATGCGGCCGCACCTGCTCCGGGTCACGGCGTTCGGTGCGTTCGGCGGCACCGCGGAAGTCTCCTTCGACGATCTTGCCGACGCCGGGCTCTCCTGCTGCACGGGGAGACCGGAGCGGGCAAGACCACCCTGCTCGACGCGATCGGGTTCGCGCTGTACGGCCGGGTACCCGGCGAGCGGAACAAGACCAAGCGGCTGCGCTCGGACCACGCGGGCGCCGCGGTCCGCACCGAGGTGATGTTCAAGACCACGATCGGCGACCGGCATCTGCGCATCACCCGCCGCCCGCAGCGGGACCGGCCCAAGGTGCACGGCACCGGCCTGACCAGTGAGCCCGCCAAGATCCTGCTGGAGGAGGAGCGCGGCGGCAGCTGGCACACCGTCTCCACCCGGGCCAGGGAGGCCGACGACGAGATCGCGGACGCCATGGGCATGTCGGCGGAGCAGTTCTTCCAGGTCGTCCTGCTCCCGCAGGGGCAGTTCGCGCGGTTCCTGCACGCGGACGCCGACGAGCGCCGGGCCCTGCTGCAGAAGCTGTTCCGCACCGACCGGTTCCGCACGGTGGAGGACTGGCTGGCCGAACGCCGCCGCGCGACCCGGGACCGCGTGCTCGAGGGGGCGGACCAGGCGCTGACCACGCTCGCCGCGCTGGTCGCGCAGGCGGCCGGCGCCCCCCTCCGGGTACATCCCAGGCCAGCTCCGGCCTTCCCGGTGCGGCTCTGGCAGGCCCAGCCGACGGCCCAGGACCGGCCGCCGGCTGGGCTGATGCGCTGGCGGCCGAGGCGGAATCCGGCCGCGCCGCCGCCACCCAGGCCGCC
>CAVQEM010000035.1:0-11572 GCA_963711485.1 uncultured Actinomycetes bacterium | reverse complement strand
TACGCATTACGAGTGCGTCGCTCTAACCGACTGAGCTAAGGCGGCCTGCCGCGATCCGCGGCCCACCGAGTCTACCGGTCTGCTCCCCGGGCCGTACCCAGCCTCAACAGGGGCCGACCCGCTCAGCGACAACGGTGCCGCTGCGCGGGACGGCCAGGTCCACCAGGTACCGGTTCACCAAGCCGTCCACGCACGAGCTGCCCATCATGTACGCGGTGTGCCCGTTGCCGTCCCACCCCAGCAATACCCCGGACTTCAGGTCCCCGGCCAGGGCCTGGGCCCAGCGGTACGGCGTGGCCGGGTCCCGCTTGTTGCCGATCACCAGGATCGGCGGCGCGCCCGCGGCGCGGATCTTCGGCCGCGGGGACGAGCGGACCGGCCAGTAGGCGCACGGCAGGCTGCCCCACATGATCGGCGCCCCGAAGGTCGGCGCGGCCCGGGCGGCGGTCGCGGCCGCGGCGCGCCAGCGGGCCAGGCCGGACGGCCCCCTCCCGGAAGGCCAGGGCCGGTCCAGGCATTCCACCGCCATGTTCGCATCGGCCAGGTTCGTGTAGTGGCCGCTGGCGTTCCGCTCCCAGAGCGCGTTAGCCAGCTCGACCAGCACGGTCGCGTCCCCGCCGAACGCGGACGTCAGCGCCTCGCGCAGCGTCGGCCAGTAGGCCTGGCTGTACAGCGCGGTCGCGATGCCGTTCAGCACCAGGGCCCCGTCCGCGCGCTGGCTGCTCAGGTTGTTGACCAGCGGATGCGCCGTGGCCCGGTTGACCAGGGCCTGGATCCGGGCCACGCCCGCCGCCACGGAGCCGCGCCCCACGGGGCAGCCGGCCCGCGCGACGCAGTCCGCCACGAACGCGCGCAGCGCGACCTCGAAGCCCTGCCCCTGCACGATATTCATCCGCAACGAGGAGCTATCGGGGTCGATCGCCCCGTCCAGGACCAGGGCCCGGACATGGGAGGGAAACAGCTGCGCGTACCAGGTGCCCAGGTAGGTGCCGTAGGACTTGCCCAGATAGGTCAGCTTGGCGTCGCCGAGGGCGGCCCGCAGCACGTCCATGTCCCGGGCCGCGTTGGGCGTGCCCACCCACGGCAGCAAGGCGGCCGGACTCGCGCTCGCAGCCCCGGGCGAACTGCTTCGCCTCGGCGACGACCGGGCCGAGGTGGCTGGCGCCGGTGAGGTTTTCGTTAGTGGAAAAGTAAGTGTCGAGCTGCGGGCCGGTCAGGCATCCGATGGCAGGCTCGCTTGCGCCCACCCCGCGCGGGTCGAAGCCGACGATGTCGAACCGGGCCCGGACCGGGGCGGCGATCTCGCTGCGGGCCGCCAGCGCGTAGCTGATCCCGGAGCCGCCGGGGCCGCCGGGGTTGACGACGAGGGAGCCGATCCGCCGGGTCGGGTCGGTGGCGGCCAGCCGGATCACCGGCAGCGAGAACCGCCGCCAGGCGGGCCGGTGGTAGTCAAACGGGACGAGCAGCCGGGCGCACTGGAACCCCGTGTGGCAGGACTGCCAGTGCAGCTGCTGCGCGTAGTAGCCAGCCAGCGTGGTCGGCGGCGGCCCGGCCGGCGCGGCGATCGGCGCACTGGGCCGGGGGGTGGGCGCCGCGCTGGTGACCGGGGTGCTGGGGGCCGGGCGGGCGGCGGCGCTGCTGCACGCCACCAGGACGGCGGCACACGCAGCAGCGGTCAGAGCCAGCGCCCACCGGCGCCCCGGCCGGGTCGGGAAAGCCACAGGGTGACGCTACTCCGCGGGGGCGGCGGCCTGGTCACCGTACTTGGCCTCATAGGCCTGGCGGGACCCGCAGACGCTCGCCTTCGGGCAGGCGCACTTGCTGCCGTCCCGGGCCAGTTTCACCACGATCTTGTCGCCCGGCACGCTGTGGCCGGTGACCACGCCGGGGCCCTCGGGGGTCTCGACCGAGGAGCCGATGCTCGGGGCGTCCTTGCGGAAGTCCTGGTAGAGCGGGTGCTCGTACTTGAGGCAGCACATCAGGCGGCCGCAGGCCCCGGCGATCCGCAGCGGGTTGACCGGGAGTTCCTGGTCCTTGGCCATCCGGACGGACACGGGCTCGAAGTCCTTCAGGAACGTGGAGCAGCACAGGTCACGGCCGCACGGCCCGATGCCGCCCTGCAGCCGCGCCTCGTCCCGCGGGCCGATCTGGCGCAGTTCCACCCGGCCGCGCAGTTTGGCGGCCAGGTCGCGGACCAGCGCGCGGAAGTCGACCCGGCCCGGCGCGCTGAAGTAGATCGTGTACACGTTGGGTTCGTCGACGTAGTCCACGCCGATGATCTTCATGGGCAGGCCGTGCTCGCGGGCCAGCCGGCGGGCGGCCACCCGGGCCTCGGCGCGCCGGCCCCGGTTGGCCTCGTCCCGGGACAGGTGGTCGTCGGTGGCCAGCCCGGCGCACACCGGCAGCCCGTCCACGTCGTCATCTACCCACTGCGGGGCCCAGATGACGTCGGCCACCTCCGGGCCGGCGTCGGTGGGCACGAGGACCTTGTCCCCGACCCGGGGGGTAAGCGCCCCGGGGTCCAGGTAGTAGAGCCGCCCGTAGCGTTCGAAACTGACGGCCATCATCATGCCCATCGCCTCAGGTTACGGGGAGATCACGCGATCCGCTCCCCCGGGGCGGCCGATTTGGGTGGATTGCGAGGTCACGGCGCCGGAGACGAGGACGGTGATCAGGCGGGAACGGCGTCGGTGCACTGGCACTGGACCAGTGCGGGCGGCAGGATCCGGGCCAGCACCTCCCGGTGCACGGACGCGGCCTCGGTGTGCCGCTGCAGGCCAGCCGGGGTCAGCAGGACGTAGATGCCGCGCCGGTCCTCGCCGCACGAGCAGCGCTCGACCAGGCCATGCTTGACCAGCCGGTCGATCAGGCGGGACAGGGCGCTCTGGCTGAGGTGCACGGCGTCGGCCAGTTCCTGGGCCCGGAACTTGTGCTCCTGACTCTCCGACAGCCGGTCCAGCACCTCGAACTCGCTCACGCCCAGGCCCAGGTGGGCGAGTTCGTGGTCGAGCGCGGCGTTGGCGGCCGCATGACTGGCGGTGATCGCCCTCCAGGTGGCCACCACCTGGTCATCAGCCCGCCCGGGCGTCCCCTGGTCCGGCACCACCCGGCCGGAAGGTACCGCCGGACGATCCTGTCCGGCCGGGCGATCCTGGGACTGCATCACACTCACGAGCGCATGTTAGCGCGGAACGAGATTAGATGCAACTGCATTAATTGCACTTGCATCTAGTGCTTGTACATGCATATTGTTTGGGGTCATGGAGTCAATCAGCCGCGCTCAGGCGGCATCTCCCTCCCAGTCCCTCCGACCCCGGACGCCCCAGGGCTTCCCGGCGTCCGCCCCCCGGCCCCCAGCGCCGCCGGCGGCGGCCGGCCCCGTCGCTGGAGCCCGAACCTGTGGGCCATCCTGATCGTGCTCTGCATGGCCCTGTTCCTCGACGCGCTCGACGTGTCGATGGTCGGCGTGGCCCTGCCCGCCATCCGGGCCGACCTCGGGCTGTCCACGTCATCGCTGCAGTGGGTCATCAGCGGCTATGTGCTCGGCTACGGCGGTTTGCTGCTCCTCGGCGGCCGGGCCGCTGACCTGCTGGGACGGCGCCGCGTCTTCCTGGCCGCCCTCACCTTGTTCGCGGTGGCCTCACTATTCGGCGGGCTGGTCAGCAGCGTCGGCCTGCTGATCGCCGCCCGGTTCATCAAGGGCATCGCGGCGGCCTTCACCGCCCCGGCCGGGCTGTCCCTCCTCACCACCACGTTCCACGAAGGCCCGATGCGCAACCGGGCCATCAGCGTGTACTCGGCCTTCGGGGCGAGCGGGTTCTCGCTCGGCCTGGTGCTGTCCGGCCTGCTCACCGAGGTGAGCTGGCGGTTGACGCTGCTGGTGCCGGCGCCGGTGGCCCTGCTCACGCTCATCGCGGCGATCCGGTTCATCCCGCGCACGCCCGCCTCGCGGCAGCCCCGCGGCAGCCGCCGGTTCGACATCCCCGGCGCGGCGACCGTGACCGGCGCCATGCTGTTGCTGGTCTACACCGTCGTCTCGGCTCAGCAGGCGGGCTGGGGATCGGTGCGGACCGTGGGCTCGTTCGCGGTGGTCGCCGTTCTCCTCCTCACCTTCGTGCTGATCGAGCGCCGCAGCGTGGACCCGCTGGTGCCGCTGGGCATCTTCCGTTCCGGGCCGCTGACCCGGGCGAACATCGGCGCGCTGACCTTGTTCGGGTCGTACGTCTCGTTCCAGTTCCTGGTCACCCAGTACCTGCAGACCCTGGCGTCCTGGTCCGCGATGGCCACCGCGCTCGCGTTCCTGCCCGCCGGCGTGATGGTGGCGGTGCTGTCCACCCGGATGAGTGCGATCATCGGGCGGTTCGGCACCGCCCGGGTCTCGGTGGTCGCGTTCGCCAGCCTGGTGGCCGGTTACGCGGTGTTCCTCCGGGTCGGCGTCCAGCCTGACTATCCGTCCGTGATCCTGCCGGCGGTGATCCTGATCGGCGTCGCGTTCGGCCTGGGTTTCTCCGCGCTCAGCCTGGCCGCGACCGACGGTGTCGCCGACGCGGAGCAGGGCCTGGCGGCCAGCCTGTTCCAGACCTCGTTCCAGGTCGGCGGGGCCATCGTGCTCGCGATCGTGACGGCGGTGGTGGACGCCGGGGGCGCCAGCCGGATCACCTCGGCCCAGGCGACGCTGGGCGCCTACCGGCCCGCGCTAGCCGTGATCACCCTGGTGTCGGCGCTGGGCGCAGTGGCCGCGATCAGCGGGTTGCGCTCCGCCCGCCGCCAGGTGCGGCCGGCCCCGGTCCCGGTGCCCGTCCCGGCGCGTACACCGCTGGCCGAGGTAACCCCGGCACTTGCCCTGGCGACAGATACGGCGCTGGCGACAGATGCGGCACTAGCGACGGATGCGGCGCTCGCGACAGATGCGGCGCTGCCGACGGATGCGGCGCTGCCGACGGATGCGGCACTAGCGAGGGATGGGGCCCTGGCGACGGATGCGGCGCTGGCCGGGAAGCCGGACCTCATCACCGGCCTGGCCCGTGAGGTCGAGGAAGACTGCGCCACCCCCCTCTGCCTCTGACCCGGCCTAGGGATCCCATAGCGCGGTGCATTTTGCGTGCCCGGGCACGCAAAATGCACCGCGCTGATGCGGGGAGGGGGTTATCCACAGGCGGAGAAGTCGCGTGGCGACGGTTCCCCTGGCCCGGGCAGGGTGGAGTTATGCCGCGAGAACTGCCGCAGGGCTCCAGCGAACGGGCCGCCTTCCAGCACGGAGTACTGTCGCGGGCCCAGGCGCTCGAATCGGGGATGAGTCCCGGAGCTGTGGAGTGGCGGTTACGCGGAGGCCATTGGCGGCGGCTGCAGCGCGGGGTCTACGCCACCTTCACCGGCCAGCCGGATCGTGAGGCCACCCTGTGGGCGGCGCTGGGCCGGGCAGGCCCTCAGGCTGTGCTGAGTCACTGGACCGCCGCCGAACTCAGCAAGCTGACCAGCACACCCAGCGCCCTCATTCACGTGACCGTGCCGAGGCACCAGCATGTGCGGCCCATCGCGGGGGTGCGCATTCACCGATCGAGCCGGGTGGAGCAGGCCCGGCACCCCACCGTGACGCCGCCCCGCACCCGAATCGAGGAGACGACGCTCGATCTGGCAGAGATCAGCAAGAACCTGGACGACGCGCTGGCCTGGCTGGCCCGGGCCTGCGGTGCCCGGTTAACTACGCCGGACCGGCTGCGGGCGGCCCTGAACACCCGGCCGCGGATGCGCTGGCGAGCGGTGCTGATGGCCGGGCTGGACGACATCTCCGAGGGAGCACATTCCTCACTCGAACTCCGGTACATCCGAGGGGTCGAGCGGCCCCACCACCTGCCCCGGCCTCAGCGGCAGGTCCGGATCGTCCGGGGGAAGCGCACCGAGTACAAGGACGCCCTGTACGCGGAGTTCGGGGTGGGCGTGGAAACGGACGGAGCGGTGGCCCACCCGCTGGAGGCCCGCTGGCGCGACCAGCACCGGGACAACGCGGCCAGCGCTGACCAGATCGTCACCCTGCGCTATGGCTGGGCCGACGTCACCCAGCGCCCCTGCCAGGTCGCCGCGCAGGTAGCCAGGGTGCTCCAGGGACGCGGCTGGCGCGGTACCCCCCGTCCCTGCGGCCCCACCTGCCTCATCACCCAGGCACCGCAGCGTTAGTGCGGTGCTTTTTATGTGCCCCGGCACGCAAAAAGCACCGCACTAGCGATGGGTGGGTGAGTGGAGGAGGGCGAGGGTTAGTTCCTCGACGGCTAGGAGGGGGGCCACGTTGAGCTCCAGGCGCTCCCGGCAAGTCATGATCGCTTCCATCCGGCGCACCGTGGCCTCGGGGGTGCTGGCCGCCGCCAGCCGGCGCAGTTCTTCTTCGTGACCCGGGCTGGCCAGGTCCACGTCGGCGCCCAGCTGGACCACCAGCACGTCACGGTAGAAGGCGGCCAGGTCCAGCAGCGCCCGGTCCAGGGCGTCCCGCTTCAGCCGGGTGGCCCGCGACTTCTGCCGGTCCTCCAGGTCCTTCAGGGCGCCGGCCGAACCCCGGACGGCCTTGGCCACGCCCTTGCCGGTGGAGCCCTCGCCGAACGCCTTGCGCAGCGCATCCCGCTCCGGCGTGTTGAGCTCCTCGGTCACCGCGGCCGCCTCCTGCTCGGCCGCTTTCACCAGCCCCGCCGCCGCGCTCAGCGCCGTGCCCAGGTTCGTGATCCGGGCCGGGAGACGGAGCACCTCGGCGCGGCGCTGGGCCGCATCGGGGTCGGTGGCCAGCCGCCGGGCCCGGCCCACGTCGCCCTGGGCGGCCCGGGCGGCGGTCAGCGCCCGCGCCGGATCGACCCCATCCCGGCGGGCGAGCACCTCAGCCACCGCCTCCGGCGACGGCGTGCGCAGTGTGACCAGCCGGCAGCGGGACCGGATCGTCGTGACGAGCTCTTCCGCGGAGGGCGCGCAGAGCAGCCAGACTGTCCGGGGCGAGGGTTCCTCGATCGCCTTGAGCAAGGCGTTCGCGGCCTGCTCGGTGGCCCGGTCCGCGGCGGTGAACACCACCACCTGCCAGCGTCCGCCCGACGGTGCCCCAGCGGCACGCAGCACCAGGTTGCGGGTCTGCTTGACCCCGTACGACAGCCCCTCCGGCTTGATCAGCATCAAGTCGGGATGGGTGCCGGCACGTACCTGGTGGCAGCTCGGGCACTGCCCGCAGCCCTGATCCGGGCAGAGCAGTGCGGCCGCGAACGCGCGGGCCGCCACCGACCGGCCCGATCCGGGCGGCCCGGTGAACAGCCAGGCGTGCGTCATGCCCCGCGCGTTCTCGCCGCGGAGCAGCCGGGCCGCGACGGCGGCCGCCTGTTCCAGCTGGGCCACCACCCGCTCCTGGCCGACCAGGTCGTCGAAGACCGGCGTGCCGCTCACTGCTACTTCCCCGTCCATACCTCATCGACGATAGCCGGGAAGCTGCCCGTGTTGGCCTCGGCCATGGGCGGGATCGGGTCCGGCAGCATCTCACGGACCCGCTCCTGGATCGCCCGGCTCACGTCCTCCGGCGACTGGGACGCGTCGAGCACCAGGTAGCGGTCGGGGTCCTCGCGGGCCAGGGCCAGGAAGCCGCGCCGGACCCGCTCGTGGAAGTCCAGCGGCTCGGCTTCCAGGCGGTCCGCCGACCGGGCCCGGCGGCCGAGGCCGTTGGCGGGCGGCATGTCGAGCAGCACGGTGAGGTCGGGCATCAGCCCGCCGGTCGCCCACTGGTTCAGCGTGGCCACCTCGGCCGTGGGCTGGTTCCGCCCGGCGCCCTGGTAGGCGAGGGAGGAGTCCACGTACCGGTCGGTGACCACGACCGCGCCGCGTTCCAGCGCGGGGAGGATCACCGAGGACACGTGCTCGGCCCGGTCGGCCGCGTACAGCAGGGTCTCGGCCCGGGGCGAGAGGCCGGCGTGCGCGGTGTCCAGCAGGACCGCGCGCAGCCGCATGCCGATCTTGGTCGCGCCGGGTTCCCGGGTGGTGATCACGTCATAGCCCTGGTCACGCAGCCAGATGGCGAGCAGCCGGGCCTGCGTGGTCTTGCCTGCCCCCTCACCGCCTTCCAGTGCGATGAACACGCCGTGCCGGACGGGGCCGGCTCGTAGCCGTTGACGTGGCCGGGAACCGGCCGGAACTCTTCCCCCCGGACCGCGGCCACCAGGTCCTCACGAAGCGGCACGCCCTTACGGTCGTCCATCTGCCGGTAGGAGACCACGCCCAGCCAGACCGCGATCGCGGCGGCCAGCAGCATCACGCAGTTGTAGCCGATCCCCTCGTAGCTGACGTGGGCGATGTGCAGGCTTCCGGCCCCCGACACGCCGCGGAACAGCGCGGTGAAAGCGGCGGCCACAAAAGGGGATACCGCGATCACGCTGAACAGGACGACGCGGATGGCGGAGTTGAGGAATGCGAAGGTGCGCCCCCTCGTGTCGTCGTCTACCTCGAGACCGACGATCGTGTAGCCGGTCACGTAGGCCACGCCGGCGCAGGCGCCCAGCAGAACGACCAGCACCACGGTGACGACCAGGTTCGGGATCAGCGCGATGAGCGCGAGCGGGATGGCCGCGCTGACGATGCTCAGCCCGAACAGCCGCCGCCGGCTGAAGCCGCTGAGGATGCGCAGGCCGAGGAACATCCCCCCGGCCAGCCCCACGAAGATCGCGGCGAACACGACACCCCAGCCCGCGTTGCCCCCGTGCAACGTGTTCGTGATGTACGGCTGGCCGAGCCCGACCACTACCCCGCCGGCCGCGAACGCCCCGACCATGCCGATGACCAGGCCCCGCACCACCGGGGTGCGGCCGATGAACCGCCAGCCCTCCCAGATGGTCTTGGCCACCGAGGGCGCGGAGATGTGCGAGCTGAACTGCCGCTTGGGGATCTCCCGCAGCGCGTAGATGGTCAGCGCGGACACCACGAACGTCGCCGTGTTGAAGTACAGCGCCAGGTTCACCGGGTTGGTGCTGAAGTAGTGCGACAGCCCCTCGAGCGCCCGGCTGACCAGGGACAGCAGGCTGAACACGATCCCGGCGATCGGGGCGGTGCCGAACGTGGTGAACAGGCTGTACTGGTTGGCCTCTTCCAGCCGGTCCGGGGGCACCAGGTTCGGCACCGAGGCGTCCTTCGCCGGCGTCCAGAACAGCGAGACGCAAGACGCGAGGAACTGCACCACGTAAACCCAGGTCAGCGGGTTAGCGAAGTGGATCGACAGGTCCAGCGGGATAGTCAGGTACAGGACCGCGCGCAGCACGTCGCCCACGATCATGTTCACCCGGCGGTCCAGCCGGTCCGCGACCGCGCCAGCCAGCGGCCCGAGCACCAGGGCGGGCAGCAGCGACACCAGCCACACCCCGCCCACCGCGCTGTACTGCGCGGCGGCGCCGTTGCCGGCCAGGGCATACGCGAGCGAGGCGAGCGCGACCAGACTCAGCCAATCCCCCAGGCTGGACAGCGACGTCGCGATCCACAGCCGCCGGAACGGCCTGATAGACAGGACGTTGCCGCGCCGCTCGCGCGTTGGGGATCGGAAGTTCACTGGGTCAGGGTATCCACACCAGAGGGGCTCGCGTGGCCTGCAAGCTCGCGAAATGTCCGGCAGCTACGGCGTTGCGGGGCCGTTCAGCGGCCGGGCGCGCCCGGGCAGGCCCGGCCGGTCACGGCCCCGGGCCTACCCGCTCTAGGTCCGGCTGGGCTTCTTCGGGGCGGCCTTCTTCGCGGCCGGCTTCTTGGCGGCCGGCTTCTTGGCCGCGGTCCGGCGCCGCGGCGCCGAGGGGGCGGCCGTCCGGCGGTCGGCCAGCAATTCTGCCGCCCGCTGCGCGGTGATCGACTCGACCGCGTCACCCTGGCGCAGCGAGGCGTTGGTCTCCCCGTCGGTCACGTACGCCCCCCAGCGGCCTTCCTTGAGGACCATCGGGCGCTTGCTGGCCGGATCGTCGCCCAGCTCGCGCAGGGGCGGGGCGGCGGCCGCGCGGCCCCGGCCGCGGGCCTTGGGCTGCGCGAACAGTTCCTTGGCCTCAGCCAGGGTGAGCGTGAACAGCTGCTCTTCATTCTCCAGCGAGCGGCTGTCGGTGCCCTTCTTCACGTACGGGCCGTACCGCCCGTTCTGCGCGGTGATTGGCTCACCGTCCAGTTCGCCGATCGTGCGCGGCAGCGTGAGCAGCCTGAGCGCGTCCTCCAGCTTGACCGTGTCCAGGGCCATGGACTTCAGCAACGACGCGGTGCGCGGCTTGCTGGAGTCACCCTCGGGCAGGACCTCGGTGACGTACGGGCCGAACCGGCCCGCCTTGGCCACGATCTCCCGCCCGGTCCCCGGGTCGGTGCCGAGCGGGAAGTCGCCGCTGGGCTGGGCGAACAGCTCCTCCGCCTTCTCCGGGGTGAGCTCGTCGGGCGCCGTACCCTCGGGCACGTTCACCCGCTGGTCACCGCGCTCCAGGTACGGCCCATAGCGGCCCACCCGGACGACGATGTCGGTCCCGGCCAGCGGGAACGAGCTGACGTCGCGCGCGTCGATATCGCCCAGGTCGCTGACCAGCTCCTTGAGCCCTTCCTCGCCATCGGCGCCGAAGTAGAACCGGCGCAGCCAGGGCACCCGGGCCGCCTCGCCGCGGGCGATCGCGTCGAGGGCGTCCTCCATCCTCGCGGTGAAGTCGTAGTCCACCAGCTGCGAGAAGTGCCGCTCGAGCAGGGTGATCACGGCGAAGGCGAGGAACGAGGGCACCAGCGCGGTGCCCTTCTTGAACACGTACCCGCGGTCGAGGATCGTGCCCAGGATGTTCGCGTACGTCGAGGGCCGGCCGATCTCCCGGTCTTCCAGATCCTTGACCAGGGCGGCCTCGGTGTAGCGGGCCGGCGGCCGGGTGGCGTGCTCGGACGCGGCCAGCTCCAGCGCGTTGAGCGCGTCGCCCTCGGACAGCGGCGGCAGGCGGCGCTCCCGGTCGTCCCGGATCGCCGTCGTCGTCCGCGTCCTCCACGTAGGCCTTCAGGAAGCCGTGGAAGGAGATGATCTTCCCGGACGCGCCGAACTCGGCTTCCTCTCCCGCAGAGGTACGGCCGGACACGCGCACCGACACCGACTCCCCGGTGGCGTCCTTCATCTGGGACGCGACCGTGCGCTTCCAGACCAGCTCGTAAACGCGCAGCTCGTCGCCGGACAGCCGGGACTGCGCCGGGGTGCGGAACGAGTTGCCCGCCGGGCGGATCGCCTCGTGCGCTTCCTGCGCGTTCTTCACCTTGCTGGTGTAGACGCGCGGCTCGTCCGGCACGTACTCCGCGCCGTACAGCTCGCGGGCCTGGCGGCGGGCCGCGTCGATCGCCGTCTGCGACAGCGTCATCGAGTCGGTCCGCATATAGGTGATGTGGCCGTTCTCGTACAGCCGCTGTGCCACCGACATCGTGTACTTGGCCGAGTAGCCGAGCTTGCGGGATGCCTCCTGCTGCAGGGTGGTTGTCCGGAACGGCGCATACGGCTGGCGCCGATACGGCTTGCGCTCGACCGACTTGACGGAGAAGTCGGCGCCCTGGAGCCGGTCGGCGAGTGCGGCGGCGGACAGCCGGTGCA
>CAVQEM010000034.1:0-18792 GCA_963711485.1 uncultured Actinomycetes bacterium | reverse complement strand
AGCCGCCCGAGCCGTCCGTGCCCTACGTCAGCACCGGGCTGATCCGGCAGGGTTTCACCTGGCCGTCGGTCCGGCTCGCGGTGCTGACCGAGGAGGACCTGGCCGGGCAGCGGACCGCCAGCAAGGACATGCGGATGCCGACCCGGCGCCGCGGCGGAATCGACCCGCTGCAGCTCACGCCGGGCGACTACGTCGTGCACGAGCAGCACGGCGTGGGCCGCTACGTGGAGATGACCAGCCGCAGCGTCCAGGGTGCGACCCGGGAGTACCTGGTCATCGAGTACGCGCCCAGCAAGCGCGGCCAGCCGCCGGACCGGCTCTACGTGCCCACCGACCAGCTCGACCAGGTCACCCGGTACGTCGGCGGGGAGGCGCCGAGCCTGCACCGGCTGGGCGGGGCGGACTGGGCCAAGACCAAGGGCCGGGCGCGCAAGGCGGTCCGGCAGATCGCGGCCGAGCTGATCCGGCTGTACTCGGCCCGGATGGCCTCGCCCGGGCACGCGTTCGGCCCGGACACCCCGTGGCAGCGCGAACTCGAGGACGCGTTCCCGTACGTGGAGACCCCCGACCAGCTGGCCGCCATCGACGAGGTCAAGCGGGACATGGAGCGGTCCGCTCCGATGGACCGGCTGATCTGCGGGGACGTCGGTTACGGCAAGACGGAGATCGCGGTGCGGGCCGCGTTCAAGGCGGTCCAGGACGGCAGCCAGGTCGCGGTGCTGGTGCCGACCACGCTGCTGGCGCAGCAGCACTACGCCACGTTCAGCGAGCGGTTCGCACCGTTCCCGGTCACGGTCGCGATGCTGTCCCGGTTCTCCAGCGACGCCGAGGCGGCCCGGATCCGGGAAGCCATGGCCGAGGGCAAGGTGGACGTGGTGGTCGGCACGCACCGGCTGCTGTCCCCGGACACCCGGTTCTCCCGGCTCGGGCTGGTCATCCTCGACGAGGAGCAGCGGTTCGGGGTGGAGCACAAGGAGTACCTCAAGCGGATGCGCACCGAGGTTGACGTGCTGGCCATGTCGGCCACCCCGATCCCGCGCACGCTGGAGATGGGCATCGCCGGCATCCGGGAGATGTCCACCATCCTCACCCCGCCCGAGGAGCGCCATCCGGTGCTCACGCTGGTCGGGCCGTACGACGAGAAGCAGATCGGCGCGGCCATCCGGCGCGAGCTGCTCCGCGACGGCCAGGTCTTCTTCGTGCACAACCGGGTGAGCTCGATCAACCGGGTGGCCGCCCGGCTCGGCGAGCTGGTCCCCGAAGCCCGCGTGGCGATCGCGCACGGCCAGATGAACGAGCACACGCTTGAGCAGATCATGGGCGACTTCCTGGACCGGAAGTTCGACGTGCTGGTGTCCACCACGATCATCGAATCCGGCCTGGACATCCCCAACGCCAACACCCTGATCGTGGACCGGGCCGACGTCTACGGGCTGCCCCAGCTGCACCAGCTGCGCGGCCGGGTCGGGCGCAGCACCGAGCGCGGGTACGCCTACTTCCTGTACCCCCCCGAGGCCCCGCTGACCGAGACCGCGCACGAGCGGCTGGCCACCATCGCCCAGCACACCGAGGCGGGGGCAGGCATGTACGTGGCCCTGAAGGACCTGGAGATCCGCGGGGCGGGCAACCTGCTCGGCGGCGAGCAGTCCGGGCACATCGCCGGGGTCGGGTTCGACCTGTACGTGCGGATGATCGGCGAGGCGGTCACCGAGCTGAAGGGCGACGGGCCGGCCGAGCGGCCCGAGGTCCGGGTTGAGCTGCCGGTCAACGCGCACATCCCGCACGACTACGTACCCGGCGAGCGGCTGCGGCTGGAGGCCTACACCCGGATCGCCGCCATCGACTCCCCCGAGGATGCCGCGGAGGTGCGCGACGAGCTGGCGGACCGTTACGGGCCGCCGCCGGAGCCGGTGGCTAACCTGCTCGACGTGGCCCGGCTGCGGGCCCGGGCCCGGCGGGCCGGGCTGACCGACATCGTCCAGCAGGGCACCTTCATCCGTTTCTCCCCGGTCGAACTGCCCGACTCGCGGCAGGTCCGGGTCCAGCGGCTGTACCCGAAGACCGTGCTCAAGCCGGCGATGCGTAACATGCTCGTACCGGTGCCCAGGGCGGGATCGGGCCGGCGCCCGGGACAGCCCGCCCCGCCGGGTGCCCCGCTGCTCCGGGACACTGAACTCCTGACCTGGTGCGGCCAGCTCATCGAGGCTGTTTTCGAGCCTGACGCACCGGTGACATCTGAGGGATAGGAAGGGACGCCGTCGTGCTCCGCACCCCCATCACCCTGACCGTCGCGGCCCTGGCCGCGGCGCTCGCGCTGTCCGCCTGCGGGACCGTCCGGCTGGGCGCGGCGGCCGTCACGAACACGTCGCGGATTCCCACGGCTACCGTGTCGGCCGAGGTGAACAACCTGGATGCCGCCTACAAGGCGCACAAGGCCAAGGTCCAGCTCCAGTTCCCGGCGTCGCAGATGCCGCAGGAGGTGCTCAGCTGGCTGCTCCGGTTCCGGGTCCGGGAGCAGATGGCGGAGCGCAACCACCTGACCATCACCCGCAGCCAGGTCCAGGCGGCGCTCGCCTCCGCGGCCGCGCAGGCGAGGCAGAGCGGGGTCACGCTCACCGAGCTGGCCATCGCTAACGGGGTGCCGCCGGACCAGCTGCCCGAGCTCGGCCGTTACGTGGCGATCCAGAACCAGCTGCTGGCCCGGCTGGACGGCGGGAAACTGCCGACCGCCTCCGGGGCGCTGCAGACGCTAGGCACCACGTTCAACCAGTACCAGTGCCGGGCGGCGAAGAGCATGGGCATCTCGGTCAACCCGCAGTTCGGGCAGCTCGACTACAGCCAGATCTCGGTGGTCCCGGCGCCGGCCAAGCTGGCGGCCGCCTCCGGCACCGCCTCCCCGAGCCCCAGTGCGTCCGCGACCGCGATCCCCGCAGCTGACGCCGGCTTGCTAGGACACGACCTGCGCCGGGCAGACCGGGGCAGGCGCGCGGCTGGTGCTCCTGGTCACCGCGCCCACGGTCCGGGCCGGGCTGCTCAGCTGGCCGGCCTGGCAGACCCTGGCCGGTGCCTCGCGGGTGCTGGCCCCGGCGACTGATCATCCGCTGCTGCCCGCCCTGGACGAGGCCGGGATCGGCTGGGAGCTGCTGCCGGTGGATGCCGGTGGCGAGGGCGGCGGCCAGGGGCAGGCCGCTGGAACGCCGGCAGGTGATGGGCCGGCTGATCCGGCGGCCGTGGCCCGGCTGCTCACCCGGGCGGTGGCCGGGACGGCAGGCACCATGGTGTGGCTGTGCTCTCCTGACCCGCCCGGCCAGCCCGCGACAGTGACCCCGGGACCGCTGGCCCTGGCCGACGAGCTGGGCGGACCGGAGGGCCCGGCTGATACCGCGGTCGAGGTGCTCTACGGCTCCTCGGCGCTGCCCGGCGGGGAGCTGCTGACCCTGGTGTCGGTGATGGACACCCTGCGCCGGCGGTGCCCGTGGGATGCCCGGCAGACGCACGAGTCGCTGGCGCCCTACCTGATCGAGGAGTCCTATGAGGCGCTGGACGCGCTGGAAAGCGGTGACCGGGCGGCGCTGCGCGAGGAACTCGGGGATGTCCTGCTGCAGGTGATGTTCCACGCGCGGGTCGCCGCCGAGCGCGCCGACGGCACCGGGTTCACCGTGGATGACGTGGCTGACGCCATCGTGACCAAGCTCGTCCGGCGGCACCCGCACGTGTTCGGGGACGTGACCGTGTCCGGTGCGGACGACGTGACCCGCAACTGGGACGCGATCAAGGCCGCCGAGCGGGCCGAGCGGGCTGACGGCCCCAGGCTCGCCTCGGCCCTGGACGGCGTGCCGTTCGGCCAGCCCGCGCTGGCCCTGGCCGCGCAGCTGCAGCGCCGCGCGGAGCGGGCGGGCATCCCCCCGGATCTGACGGTCGCCGGGGGACCGGGGGACGGCAGCCGCCTCGGGGCGGAGCTGTTCGAGCTGGTGGCCCAGGCCCGGGAGGCCGGCCTCGACCCCGAGCTCGAGCTGCGCGCCGCCGCCCGCCGCTTCGCCGACCAGGTCCGCCGCTGGGAACAGGACCGGGCGGGAGCGGACCAGGCTGGCGAGTGAGGCGGTCCGGCCCGGCGTGGCCGGTGCCGAGCCCGCTCGGACTCCACTAGGCTCCATTACTGACAAAAGTCATCCGAGCTTCAGGAGTCGTTGTGGCCTCGATCGAGGCGGTGCATGCCAGGCAGATCCTGGATTCCCGCGGAAACCCCACCCTTGAAGTCGAGGTTGCCCTCGACGATGGCTCGCTGGGCCGCGCCGCCGCGCCGAGCGGGGCGTCCACCGGCGCTTTCGAGGCGGTGGAACTGCGGGACGGCGGAGACGAGTACGGCGGCAAGGGAGTCGCCAAGGCCGTCCAGGGCATCATCGACGAGATCCAGCCTGAGTTGCTCGGCTACGACGCCGACGACCAGCGCCTGATCGACCAGGCCATGATCGACCTGGACCGGACGCCGGACAAGTCCCGGCTGGGCGCGAACGCGATCACCGGCGTGAGCATGGCGGTGGCCAAGGCCGCCGCGCAGTCCGCCGGCCTGCCGCTGTTCCGCTACCTGGGCGGCCCCAACGCCTACCTGCTGCCCGTGCCCACGATGAACATCCTCAACGGCGGGGCGCACGCGGACAACAGCGTGGATATCCAGGAGTTCATGATCGCACCGATCGGCGCGGCCACGTTCACCGAGGCGGTCCAGTGGGGCGCGGAGACCTACCACGCGCTGAAGTCAGTGCTGAAGCAGCACGGCCTGTCCACCGGGGTCGGCGACGAGGGGGGCTTCGCCCCGGACCTGGAGAACAACCGGGCCGCGCTGGACCTGATCGTCGAGGCGATCGGCAAGGCCGGGTTCACTCCCGGCCTGGACGTGGCGCTGGCCATCGACGCCGCGGCCACCGAGTTCCACTCCGACGGCGCCTACCAGTTCGAAGGGGCGGCCCGGGATGCGGCCGAGATGACCCGCATCTACACCGAGTGGCTGGACGCCTACCCGATCGTGTCGCTCGAGGACCCGCTGTCCGAGGAGGACTGGGCCGGGTGGCAGGCGCTGACCGCGGCGCTCGGGGACCGGGTGCAGATCGTCGGGGACGACCTGTTCGTCACCAACCCGGAACGGATCCGCCGGGGCATCGCCGAGCGCAGCGCGAACGCGCTGCTGGTCAAGGTGAACCAGATCGGCTCGGTCACCGAGACGCTCGACGCGGTGTCCCTCGCCCAGCGCAGCGGGTTCAGCTGCATGATCTCGCATCGGTCGGGCGAGACGGACGACACGACCATCGCCGACCTCGCCGTCGCGACCAACGTGGGCCAGATCAAGTCGGGAGCGCCGGCCCGCGGCGAGCGGGTCGCCAAGTACAACCAGCTGATGCGCATCGAGGAACTCCTCGACGACGCGGCCAGCTACGCGGGCGCCGCCGCGTTCCCCCGCTGGACCGCGGCTGAGTGATGCCCGGCGCGCAGCCCAGGCGGCCGCCGCCGCCAGAACGGCCCCGGTTCACCAGCCGGGCCGCCGTGCTGGCGGTGGTCGTCTGCGCCATCGCGCTGAGCCTCGCCTACCCGGTGCGGGAGTACATCGCCCAGCGCCGCCAGATCGACCAGCTCCAGGCGCAGAGCCAGGCGACCACGGCCGAGCTCGCGCGGCTGCGGGCCGAGGCCCTGCGGCTCAACGAGCCCGCCTACATCGAGCAGCAGGCGCAGGACCGGCTGCACATGTGCCTGCCCGGAGCCAGCTGCTACGTGATCATCGGCGGCCAGCCGCCCGGCGCAGCGCCGCCGTGGCCGCGGCCGCGAGCACCCCCTGGTACGAGCGGTTGTGGCATTCGGTCCGCCAGGCCGATCAGGGCAGTGCCGGTGCATGGTGCAGCTCCGGTCATGGCCAGTTCCGGTCCAGGCGGGTGCGCGTGCGCCGATGACCCCGGGATGGCGGGCGTCGCGGAGGTGGTCGGGGAGCAGCTCGGCCGGCCGCCCCGGGGACTGCGGGGGGTCGCGCACCGCTGCCCCTGCGGGCGGCCTGACGTGGTGGAGACGGCGCCCCGGCTGGACGACGGCACCCCGTTCCCGACGTTGTTCTACCTCACCTGCCCGCGGGCGGCCGCCGCGGTGAGCAGGCTGGAATCCGGCGGCCTGATGCGGGAGATGCAGCAGCGGCTGGCCGCCGAGCCGGAGCTGCGCGCCGCGCAGCAGGCCGCGCACCGTGACTACGTAGCACGGCGCTCGGCCGCCGCGGCGGCGGCCGGGGTGGAGCCACTCCCGCCCGGCATGCAGAGCGCGGGCGGCATGCCGGACCGGGTGAAATGCCTGCACGCCCTGGTCGCGCACGAGCTCGCCGTGCCCGGCGCCAACCCGCTGGGCCGGGAAGCGGCCGACGCGGCGGGGGAATGGTGGGCGCACGGCCCGTGCGTCCCGTGAGGGTCGCGGCGATCGACTGCGGTACCAATTCGCTGCGGCTGCTGGTAGCGGACGTCGATCCGGAGGCGGGCCGGCTCACCGACGTGGACCGGCGGATGGAGATCGTCCGGCTGGGCCAGGGCGTGGATTCCACCGGGCGGCTGGCTCCCGAGGCGCTGGAGCGCACCCTGCGGGCGCTGCGCGGATACGCCCGTATCATCGAGGACCTGTCCGCGGAGGCGGTGCGGATGGTCGCCACCAGCGCCACCCGGGACGCGGCCAACGCCGCCGACTTCGTCCGCGGGGTGAGCGGCGTGCTCGGCCGGGAGCCGGAGGTGCTCAGCGGGGAGGAAGAGGCGTACCTGTCGTTCGTGGGCGCCACCGCCGAATTCAGGCGCCGGATCGGCTACCGCGGCCGGCGGGCCTTACCTGGTGGTGGACATCGGGGGAGGCTCCACGGAGTTCGTGGTCGGCGACGGGCAGGCCCCAGCGGCCGAGTCCCAGCCGACCCCGGTCCCAGCTGAGCCGAGTCCTCAGCCAGCCCAGGCCCGGCTCGCTGCCCGAGCCCCGGCTGACCTGATCACCGGGGCGGCGGGACCCACCGGGGTCAGCGCGGTGTCGGTGGACATCGGCTGTGTCCGGCTGACCGAGCGTCACCTGCACTGCGACCCGCCCCGGCCGGCCGAGATCAGCGCGGCGGCCGCCGATATCGGCGCGGCCCTGGACACGGTGGCCGGGGCCATCCCGGTCACCGCCGCCCGGACCCTGGTCGGCCTGGCCGGCTCGGTGACCACGGTGGCTGGGCTGGCCCTGGGGCTGGCGGAGTACGACTCGGCCCGGATCCACCACGCCCGCGTATCCGCAGCGCAGGTCGCCGCGCAGACCCGAAGGCTGCTCAGCCAGACCCGGGAGGAACGGGCGGCGCTGGGGGTGATGCACCCGGGCCGGGTCGATGTGATCGGGGGCGGAGCCATGGTGCTGGACCAGATCATGCGGCGGTTCGGGTTCGGGGAGGTGCTGGCCAGCGAGCACGACATCCTGGACGGGATCGCCTGGTCGCTGGCAGCCGGACGGCGCCGGTGAATGCCCGCAGGCCCGGCCGGCCCGGGATCTGGCTGGCCGGATGACCCGGCCACCCCGGATACCCCGGTGGCCCGCGACCCCGCTGAGGTGCGCGCACTGGCGGACGGGGCCGGCACGCTGGCCGAGCTGGTGGCCAGGGAATCCGTCTGCCGCGCCTGCCCGCGGCTGGTCGAGTGGCGGGAGCAGGTGGCCCGGGTCAAGCGCCGGGCGCACAGCGGCGAGCCGTACTGGGGGCGGCCGGTCCCCGGCTGGGGCGACGAGCACGCGCGCATCCTGATCGTGGGCCTGGCGCCCGGCCGCGCACGGCGGGAACCGGACCGGGCGGATCTTCACCGGGGACCGGAGCGGAGACGTGCTGTTCGCCTCGCTGCATCGCTGCGGGCTGGCCGCCCAGGCGGCCAGCGTCAGAGCGGGGGACGGGCAGCGGCTGCTGGACACCTGGGTTGGTCGCCGCGGTCCGGTGCGCCCCGCCGGCCAACAAGCCGACCGTGACTGAGCGCGATACCTGCGCGCCCTGGCTGACCGCGGAGATCGGCTTCCTGAGCGGATCGCTTCGGGTCATCGTCTGCCTGGGCGGGTACGCCTGGCAGGCGCTGTGGCCGGTGCTGCGCGATTGCGGGTACCCGCCACCCCGGCCCCGGCCAGCCTTCGGGCACGGCGCGGAGGTCGCATTGCCCGGCCCGGAACCGGCCGCGACCTGATTCTGATCGGCTGTTATCACCCGAGTCAGCAGAACACGTTCACTGGCCGGGTCACCCCTGGCATGCTGGACACGGTCTTCGGGCGAGCCCGCCTGAAGGCTGGCTTGGGTGCGAACCCGGCGCACTGAGGTTGGCCGGTAACGCTCCGTAAGCAAACGCCGTCGAATGTAATCGAAATGGTTACGCTTTGCATTCGGCGTCCAAGTGAAAATAGATAAGTCCCCCCGGGCGAAACATTCTGTATCAATTCGGCTGCCCGAGAGTCGCTCAGACGCTCCGGGGTATTATTACCCAGCCCCCGTAGCCCAAGGGAAAAGGCCGGCCCCCTAAAAGGGTCCCCAGTGTCGGTTCGACTCCGACCGGGGGCACTCGTGTGCAGGCGAGTCTCCGAGCTGCCCTGATCCAGCCGGGAAAGCCTGCTGGCCACGGCATACGCGCAGTTCGCTTGTCGCACACAGCGGGGGTATCACGGCACTCAGTGCGAAAAGGCCGCCATTCACGCCGCTGCCGATCATGTTCATGACCTAAATCGCCGGTCAGCAAAATCTGGCCATACCTGCCATGAGCAGCATGGTTGTTGCACGGGAACTCCGGTCGCGCCGAGAGCAACCCGCGGCGAATCGTGTTTGGCCACAGTTGCCCCATTCGGCTCGGTGATCTAAGACTCGGTGAGCTGACTTGTACAGCGGGTCGTCACGCTGACTGAGTGCGCACGGCATTGCAGCATGGGCGTGACTTTGCAGTGCCGGCGCCGGACTTGGCCAGCCTGAGCGCGCACCAGCGGTGCGCATCGTGCACGAGACGATGATGAGCGATGAGACGGCTGCCGGGCAGCGGAGCGCCGCAGGGGCCGGCCGTCACGGTGGCGCGGGACGGCTGAGGGGCGGCAGCGGGCCGGGACTAGCCGCTGATGTCCGGCCCGGCCCGGGTCGATCTCGATCCGGATCACGCACCGGCGGTCCCGGCCATCGCCGCGCGGTAGTCGTCCCAGTCCGGGTGCTCGCCGGAGACCAGCCGGTAGTACTCGACCAGGAGCTCCATCGCCTCGGGCAGCGAAACGATCTCGGCCTTGCCCTCGACCTGGACCCACTCGCCGAAGAAGGCGTCGGTGAACACGCACAGGGAGGCCAGCGGGTTACGCCGCAGGTTCCTGGTCTTGACCGCGGTCTCGCGGGTGCTGATGATGACCCGCCCGGCGGCGTCCACGCCGCAGGTCACCGGGGACAGCTGAGGCCGCCCATCGGCGCGGGTCGTCGCCAGCACGGCCCGGTGATGGGCGCGCAGGAACTCCCGGGCCTGGTCTAGCTGCACTCGGCTAGCCAGCTCAGGCGCTGTTCAGCCGGAGGCGGCGGCGGAACTCGTACTCGTGCACGATCGCCGAGCGTACCCGTGCGACAGGCCATGCTCGTCGGACAGCCAGTGAGCCCGTTCCTCGCAGCGGGAGAACGGGGGCCCGGATTCCAGCCGGATGAACCACTCGCGGAGCTCGCGCCCGGTCACCGAGGGGATCCGGGCGATGATGTTCTTGTGCATCTCCGGAGAGTGATTCAGCGACATGGCCACCTCCAGGGGCAGGCTGTTCTCTCTGTCGAGACTGCACCACCGGTCGGCCCCTGACAACCCCCTGGCTGTAAGGCTTCCGCAATGCCGCCCGGATACGTCCGGCTTCACCTGGGCGTCTGTCTAGGAGAGCCGCTCCACGATCATGGCCATGCCCTGGCCGCCGCCCACGCACATGGTCTCCAGGCCGAAGGTCTTGTCGTGGAACTGCAGGCTGTTCAGCAGGGTGGAGGTGATGCGGGCCCCGGTCATGCCGAACGGGTGGCCGACCGCGATCGCCCCGCCGTTCACGTTGAGCTTGTCGAGGTCGATGCCGAGGTCGGCAGCGGAGGGGATGACCTGCGCCGCGAACGCCTCGTTGATCTCCACCAGGTCGATGTCGTCGATGGTCATCCCGGCCCGGGCCAGCGCCTGCCGCGAGGCCTGGACCGGCCCGAGCCCCATGATCTCCGGGGACAGCCCGGTCACGCCGGTGGAGACGATCCTGGCCAGCGGGGTGATGCCGAGCTGGGCCGCCTTCACGTCGCTCATCACCACCACCGCGGCGGCGCCGTCGTTGAGCGGGCAGCAGTTCCCGGCGGTGACCGTCCCGTCCGGCCGGAACACCGGCTTCAGGGTGGCCACCTTCTCCAGGGTGGTCCCGGGCCGCGGGCCGTCGTCCGCGCTCACCACGGTGCCGTCCGGCAGGGTGACCGGGGTGATGTCCCGCTGCCAGAACCCGTTGGCCAGCGCCTTCTCGGCCAGGTTCTGCGACCGGACGCCGAACTCGTCCTGGGCCGCCCGCGAGATCCCGCGCAGCGCGGCGACGTTCTCCGCCGTCTGGCCCATCGCGATGTAGACGTCCGGGATCGCGGAGTCCTCCCGCGGGTCGTGCCAGACCGGGACGCCGCCGGCCCCGAGCGCCCCGGACCGGGCCTCGGCGTCCGCGAAGAGCGGCGTTGTGCGTGTCCGGCCAGCTGTCGCTGCTGCCGTTGGCGAACCGGCTGACGCACTCCACGCCCGGCCGAGATGAACACGTCACCCTCGCCGGCCTTGATGGCGTGGTAGGCCATCCGGGTGGTCTGCAGCGAGGACGAGCAGTACCTGGTCACGGTGGTGCCGGGCAGGTTGTCGTAGCCGAGCAGCACCGCGACCACGCGCGCCATGTTGAAGCCCTGCTCGCCGCCGGGCAGGCCGCAGCCGAGCATGAGGTCGTCGATGTCGTCCGGGCTGAGCTGCGGGACCTTGGCCAGGGCCGCGGAGATCAGCTGCACGGTGAGGTCGTCGGGCCGGATCGAGGTGAGCGATCCCTTGAAGGCCCGGCCGATGGGCGAGCGTGCGGTGGCGACGATGACTGCCTCGGGCATGGCGGGCTCCCTTGCTGCCGCTGCGGACGTGTGCGGATCACGGGTGTCGGCACGCGACGCTTACATTACTGATCAGTAGCTTAACCGCTGCGGCGCCTGACTATCATCCCCGGGTGGGCCGGGCAGGGACAGTCATGCTGGTCAGCTGGGATAGCGTCTGCTTCTGAGCATGCCCGGGCGGACCGGTGGCCCCTGGGCATCCACGACCAAGCTTGTGGTCCCGACCAAGGTGGTGGCGATGCAGGTCCATGAGTCCCTGATCGAGCTGGTCGGGAACACCCCGCTGGTCAGGCTGCACGCGGTGACGAAGGCCGTGGGCGGGGGCCAGGCCCCGGCCGTGCTGGCCAAGGTCGAGTACTTCAACCCGGGCGGCTCGGTGAAGGACCGGATCGCGCTGCGGATGGTGGAGGCGGCGGAGGCCTCCGGCGCGCTGCGCCCGGGCGGCACCATCGTGGAGCCCACCTCCGGGAACACCGGGGTCGGCCTGGCCATCGTGGCGGCGCAGAAGGGCTACCGGTGCGTGTTCGTCTGCCCGGACAAGGTCGGCCAGGACAAGATCAGCGTGCTGCGGGCCTACGGCGCCGAGGTCGTGGTCTGCCCGGGCACCGTGTCCCCGGAGCACCCTGACTCCTACTACTCGGTGTCCAGCCGGCTGGCCCGGGAGACCCCGGGCGGCTGGAAGCCCGACCAGTACGCCAACCCGGAGAACCCGGCCTCGCACTACCACTCCACCGGCCCGGAGATCTGGGCGCAGACCGACGGCCGGGTCACCCACTTCGTGGCCGGCATCGGCACCGGCGGCACCATCACCGGCACCGGCCGGTACCTCAAGGAGGTCTCCGGCGGCCGGGTCCGGGTCATCGGGGCCGACCCGGAAGGCTCGGTGTACTCCGGCGGCACCGGGCGGCCCGTACCTGGTCGAGGGGGTGGGCGAGGACATCTGGCCGCGCGAACTACGACCCGCCGTCTGCGACGAGGTGATGGCGGTCAGCGACGCCGAGTCGTTCCTGATGACCCGCAGGCTGGCCCGCGAGGAGGCGCTGCTCACCGGCGGCTCGTGCGGGCTGGCCGTGGTGGCCGCGCTGCGGGTGGCCGCAGTCCGCGGCGCCGGACGACGTGATCGTGGTGCTGCTGCCGGACACCGGCCGCGGCTACCTGGCGAAGATCTTCAACGACGAGTGGATGGCCGACTACGGCTTCCTCACCTCGGAGACCAAGCGAGCCCCGGGTCGCTGACGTGCTGAGCCGGCAAGCTGCCCGGGCTGCCGGAGTTCGTGCACGCCCACCCGGACGAGACCGTCGTCGGCCGCGATCGGGCTGCTGCGCGAGTACGACGTCTCCCAGCTGCCGGTGCATGAAGGAGGAGCCGCCGGTCATGGCCGCGGAGGTGATCGGCTCCATCGTGGAGCGCGACCTGCTCGACGCGCTGGTCTCCGGCCGGGCCCGGCCGCACGACCCGATCGAGGGCCACATGTCGGCGCCGCTGCCCATGGTGGGCTCGGGCGAGCCGGTCAGCCGGGCGGTGGTCGCGCTGGAGAAGGCGGGCGCCGCGGTGGTCCTGGTGGACGGCCAGCCAGCCGGCCTGATCACCCGGCAGGACGTGCTGACCTTCCTGGCCGCGAACGGCTGACCCCGATGTCACGGGCCGCACGGGCGACGCGGGACCAGTTCCCCCTGGTCAAGTTGAGCTGACCAGGGGTCACGCCGTGGCAGAGTGTGGTGCGTGACGATCAACTCAGCCGCAAACACCGGCGGGAACCCTGGCGGAGGCCAGGGCGGGAACGCGGCCAGCCACCCGGACGGGTTCGAGACGCTGGCCATTCACGCGGGCCAGGAGCCTGATCCCCAGACCGGCGCCGTGGTCCCGCCGATCTACCAGGTGTCCACCTACAAGCAGGACGGGGTCGGCGGGCTGCGCGACGGCTATGAGTACTCGCGGACCGCGAACCCGACCCGGCACGCGCTGGAGGAGTGCCTGGCCGCGCTGGAGGGCGGCCGTCGCGGGCTGGCGTTCGCGTCCGGGATGGCGGCCGAGGACTGCCTGCTGCGGGCGCTGTGCACCCCCGGGGATCACGTGATCATCCCCGACGACGCGTACGGCGGGACCTTCCGGCTGATGGCCCGGGTGCTGGCCGAGTGGGGCGTGAGCTACCGGCCGGTGCCGATCACCGACATCGCGGCGGTGCGCGGACGCGCTCGCCGAGCGCCCGGCCCGGGTGCTGTGGGCCGAGACGCCGACCAACCCGCTGCTGTCCATCGCGGACATCAGCGCGCTCGCGGACGTCGCGCACCAGGCGGGCGCGCTGCTGGTGGTGGACAACACCTTCGCCTCCCCGTACCTGCAGCAGCCGCTGGCGCTCGGGCGCAGACGTGGTGGTCCACTCCACCACGAAGTACCTCGGCGGCCACTCCGACGTGGTCGGCGGGGCGGTGGTGGTCGCGGACCCGGCGCTCGGCGAGCGCCTGGCCTTCCTGCAGAACGCGACGGGCGCGGTGGCCGGCCCGTTCGACGCGTGGCTGACGCTGCGCGGGGTCAAGACCCTGGCCGTCCGGATGGACCGGCACTCGCGGAACGCCGCCCGGGTGGCGGACATGCTGGCCGCGCACCCGGCGGTCACCGAGGTGCGCTACCCGGGGCTGCCCAGCGCACCCGGGCCACGAGGTGGCGGCCAAGCAGATGCGCGACTTCGGCGGGATGGTGTCGTTCCGGGTCCGCGGCGGCGAGAGCGCGGCCGTCGCGGCCTGCGGCCGGACCCGGCTGTTCACGCTGGGGGAGTCGCTCGGCGGGGTGGAGTCGCTGATCGAGCACCCAGCCCGGATGACGCACGCCTCGGCGGCCGGCTCGGCCGCTGGAGGTGCCGGACGACCTGATCAGGCTGTCGGTCGGCATCGAGACCGATGCGGACCTGCTGGAAGACCTCCGCCAGGCGCTGGCCGGCCTGTAGCGCTCAGGGCCGCCAGACCATCAGCACCAGGATGACCAGCCAGATGAGGCCGACCACGCCGGCCAGCGAGGCGATCCGGCCGCGCTCCACCGTGGCCACGTGGATGCGCGCCGCGGTAGCGGTAGCGGTGCCGCCCGGGGGCTCCCCGGCCGGGGCGGGCTCGACGTCCGCCGCGGTGGGCTCCGGGCCCGCCGTTGCGGGGCTGGCCGCGGGAGCTGCCACGGGCGCTGCTCGCCGGGCTTACCCCGGGCGCGGCTGCCAGGCTGCCTTCGACGGCGACGATCGCCTTGTGCTGGTCGCGCATGATGAGCACCAGCAGGACCAGGGCCACCACGAACAGGGTCAGCGACGCGGTCACCCAGGTCTTGGTCATGTCGTGCAGGGACTGGCCCGCGATAATGCCGAACAGCAGCACGCCGAGCGACGCCGCGCCGAAGATCCGGGTCATCCGGGACAGGTAGCGGAGCACGCCCACGTTGCGCGCCCGGATATAACGCGGGGTGGACATGGTCGCGATCGTGACCGGGCCAATAGCGAAAATGACAAAGCCGATATGAAACCACAGCAGCAACCGGTCGGTAAAAGACATGCCCTGATCCTAGGGCGAGGCCGCCCCCGTCTGAGTCGGGGGCGGCCCAGTGGGTCGCGTGTTGCTGCCAGATCTGGCCGGCGCCGGTGGATCTGAGCTGGCGCCGGATCTGAGCTGGCCTGGCGACTGGCGCTGGATCTGAGCTGGCGCTGGATCTGGCCGGCGCTGTTCGGCGCTAGCTGGCGCTGGCGGACTTCCGGCCGCCGAAGCCGAGCCACCAGGCTCCGCCCAGCAGGACCAGGCCCACAACCAGGGCGACGCCGGCCCGCAGCGGGTGGTGGCCGGTCGAGCCATGGATGTGGCCGGGGATGAAGCTGGGCAGTGAACCAGCCGCGGTGACCAGGTAGATCACGGCCAGGATGACCAGCAGAATGCCCACGATGGCCAGAATCAGGGCGCCGACCCGCTTGCCCGACGAGCGCGTGCCTGATTGGGTAACGGTACTCACGTGATCCTCCTAAGAGATATGCAGGCCTGGCCAGCTGCCACCCCTTCGGCCCGCCCATAGCTTTAACGGCCGAACGCTACTACGAGATCCAGGCCCCTGCGCCAGCTCCGAAAAGCCCTAAAGCAAAATCTATCCCTCGTTTTTCCTGGCGCCCGTCCAGCTAACCGCCTGCAGGTCACGGCGCAGCGCGCCACCGGCGGGCCGCGAACGGCGCGCGGCTAGCCCCGCGCCTCCCGGCGAGTCCGCAGGAAGTCACGGACCACGAACTCGCCGAGCCGTTCTGGCACCGCGTGCAGGACGCGCCCGCCGTTGCGCCGGGCCACCTCGTTCACGAAGTCGGTCAGCCGCTCGTCCTCGGCCAGCATGAACACGTTCAGCGACGCGTGGCGGCGGGTCATCTTGTCCACCTCGGCCAGGGTGAGCTGGATCGTCTCCGGCGCGGGCGGCCAGTCGAACCAGGATCGCCCGTCCCGGCGCAGGTGCGCGGTGGGCTCGCCGTCGGTCACGATGAGCACCACCGGGTCGTGCTCGGGACGCCGGTCCAGGTAGCGGCCGGCCAGCACCAGCGCGTGGTGCAGGTTGGTGCCCTGGACCATGTCCCAGCCGAGCCCGGCCAGATCGGTCTCGCGCAGCTCCCGGGCGTAGTTCGAGAACCCGATGACCTGGATGGAGTCCTGCGGGAACCGGCTGCGCACCAGCGCGTGCAGGGCCAGCGCGGTCTGCTTGGCCGCGCCCCAGGTGCCGCGCAGCGCCATCGAGTAGGACAGGTCGACCAGCAGGCACACGGCCGCGGACGCCCGCCGCTGGGTCTCGCCGACCTCGAAGTCGCGGCCGGACAGCCGGACTCCGGGCGGACTCGGCCGTCCGCGCGGCGTCCCGGCCTCCGCGCAGCAGTGCGTTGCGCACCGTCGCGGGCGCGTCGATGGCCTGCTCGTCGCCGAACTGCCAGCGGCGGGTGGCGCCGGTGTACTCCCCCGCCTGCCCGGCGTCGCGCTGCTC
Source organism: uncultured Actinomycetes bacterium (assembly GCA_963711485.1). Classification (GTDB taxonomy): domain Bacteria; phylum Actinomycetota; class Actinomycetes; order Streptosporangiales; family Streptosporangiaceae; genus RYN-230. The sequence goes on along the minus strand of CAVQEM010000034.1, from coordinate 2,707 downwards.
GTGATCCCCGTAGCCGCCCTCGGGCAGGTCCGCGAAGACCCGGCGCAGCGCGGTCTCGCCCAGCCGCCGCACCGCCTTGGGGGTGAGCTCCAGCTGGCCCGCGTTGCGCTGCAGGTACCCCTGCCGCTCCAGCTCCCGCTCGGTCTGCCGGAGCGCCTCCATGTCGTCCACGGCCTGGCGGCCCAGGGCGCGCCGGACCGCCGCCTCGTCGATGTCGTCCAGGCGGGCTCCGGGGTAGTCCTGGCGCAGCTCCGACTCCAGGTCGGCCAGGTCGGCGAGGTCGGCCAGGGCACTGGTGGCATCGCTCAGGCCGAGCGGCTGGTCGCCGGTCATCGGGTCACCCGACCAGGCCGCCTGGTCCATCTCCGGCCGCCGGGCCCGCAGGGCGTCGGACAGCCGGGACATCTCCGCGGCCAGCCCGGCGTCCTGCAGCGTCTGCTCCATCAGCGCGGCCAGCTCGTCGCGCTGCCCGTCGGTGAGCGAGCCGAGCAGCCGCTGCGCCGCGGTGGCCCGGCGGACCAGCGAGTCCACGAGCTCCTCGAGGTCACTGGGGTTCTCCGGGAACATCTCGCCGTAGCGGTCCATGAAGCTGTCGAAGTCGCCTTGAGTGTGCTCGCCCCGGGCGTCCGCCTCCAGCATCTGGTTGAGGTCGGCCAGCATGTCCTTGACCCGCTGCATGGCCTCCGGGATCCGGCTGCTGCAGGACTTCCTTCATGCCGCGGAACTGGCTGTCCAGGACCTCGCTGCGGAGCAGGTCCTTGAGCCGCTCGAAGGTCTCCCGGGCGGCCTGGCTGCGCCAGTTGTAGTCGGCCAGCCTGCGGATGGCCTGGGCGGTGTCGGACGGCAGCGCGTCCAGCTCGTCCTCGCGCAGCCGGGCCTCGTCGCTGGGGTCGGGGAACAGCTCGGCCCGCTCCTGGCCGACCGCGGTGTCCAGCAGCGCGCGCGCTTCCTCCAGGATGCCGTCCAGCCGGCCGCGGTCGCGGATCTCGCGCTGCCGCTCGCGGACCCGGCGCAGCAGGTCATCCAGGCCGCGGCGGCCGTTCACCCCGCGGCGCAGCAGGTCGCGCAGGGCGCTGGACGGGTCCGCGCCGTCCAGCACCGCGTCGCCCAGCTCGTCCAGGGCGCCGCGGGCGTCGAACGGCGGCGCCAGCGGATCCGGCCCGTCGTGATACTCGCCGTACCGGTAGCCACTCACCGCGCTACCCGCCTTTCACTGGGTCGACCCGGGCGCGTCGCGGCGCCCCCGGCTCAGGTGCGGTAGACCGCACTGCCGTCGATGACGTCCTTGGACAGCCGCCGCATCAGATACAGCCCCTCCAGCGCGAACTCCAGCGCCGCGGCGGCCTCGCCGAACGACTCGCCGCCGTCCATGCCGAGCCGGTCCATGATCCGGGCCAGGCCGGGGACCTCGCCGATCCGGTTCAGCAGCGTGGCCGCGGGCACCAGGTCGCCGGTCTCCACCGAGCCGCCTTCCTCGAAGGTGGCCAGCAGCCCGCTCAGGTCGGCGCTGCCGAGCCGGGACCGGAACGTGTCCGCGACGGCCCGCCGGAGCAGGTGCTCGAGCACCTCCGTTTCCCGGCCTTCCTCGCTGACCTCGAACTCGACCTTGCCGCGCAGGCTGCTGACGACCGGCGGCAGGTCGCAGATCCGGGCCACCGGCTGCGCCTCCCCGGTCAGCGCGGCCCGCCGCACGGCGGACGCGGCCACGGACTCGGCCGCGGCGATCGCGAACCGGGCCGAGACGCCGGACCGCGAGTCCACCGCGGGCGAGGACCGGACCAGCCGGGTGAACCGCGCGATGACCTCGACCAGGTGCTCGGGCAGGTCCGCGCCAGGGTCGGCGCCGTCCCAGGCGACCAGCGCCTCCTGCTGGGTCAGCGCGAGTTCCTCGTCCAGCGTGAGCGGGTAGTGGGTACGGATCTCCGCGCCGAAGCGGTCCTTCAGCGGGGTGATGATCCGGCCGCGGTTGGTGTAGTCCTCGGGGTTGGCGCTGGCCACCAGGATCAGGTCCAGCGGCAGCCGCAGCGAGTAGCCGCGCACGCCGATGTCCCGTTCCTCCAGCACGTTGAGCAGGGCGACCTGGATGCGCTCGGCCAGGTCGGGAAGCTCGTTGAGGCAGAAGATGCCGCGGTTGGTCCGCGGCACCAGGCCGAAGTGGATCGTCTCGGGGTCGCCCAGGGTCCGGCCCTCGGCCACCTTGACCGGGTCGATGTCGCCGATCAGGTCGCCCACGCTGGTGTCCGGGGTGGCCAGCTTCTCGCCGTAGCGCTCGCTGCGGTGCCGCCACGTGACCGGCAGGTCGTCGCCCAGCTCCGCGGCCAGGCGCTGGCAACGCGCGCAGACCGGCTGGTAGGGGTGGTCGTTGATCTCACAGCCCGCGACCGCGGGCGTCCACTCGTCGAGCAGGACGGACAGGGTCCGGATCAGGCGCGTCTTGCCCTGGCCGCGCTCGCCCAGCAGGATCGTGTCGTGGCCGGCCAGCAGGGCCCGTTCCACGTGCGGGAGCACCGTCTGGTCGAATCCGACGATGCCGGGAAACCTTTCCTCGCCGGCGCGCATCCTGGCCAGCAGGTTGCGCCGGATTTCCTCTTTAACGGTCTCGAACTCGTGCCCGCTGGCGCGCAGTTCGCCCAGGGTGGTGGCGGCGGGGCGGGGCAGGGTTCCGTCGGCTGCATGAGTCTCGTTGTCTGGCTGCACCCTTTCGACA
>CAVQEM010000033.1:0-14829 GCA_963711485.1 uncultured Actinomycetes bacterium | reverse complement strand
CGGTCCGCGGTCATGCTGACCTGCAGGCCCGGCCGCCGGGCCAGGACCACGGCGATCTTCTCGCCCTCGACGAGCACGTCGGCGTCCTGCGTCCCGGACGCCGTCACCACCGTGCCGCCGGTGATCAGGGTGGTGCTCACGGCTCTGCTCTCCCGCTCGCCTCCGCTCGCTGATGGCTCATGGCTGCACCAGCGTCCGTACTGGTCGGGGCGGCGGTCGCGGTAGAACTGCCACAGGTTCCGGACCTCGGCCAGCTGATCCATGTCCAGGTCCCGGACCACCACCTCGTCCTTGTCGTCGGCGGCGGCGTCGCCGATGAGCTGGCCGCGCGGGTCCACGAAGTAGGTCTGGCCGTAGAAGTCGTTGTCGCCGAGCGGCTCGACACCGACCCGGTTGATCGCGCCGATGAAGTACTCGTTGGCCACCGCGGAGGCCGGCTGCTCGAGCCGCCACAGGTACTGGGACAGGCCCCGGCTGGTCGCCGACGGGTTGAACACGATGCGGGCCCCGGCCAGCCCGAGCGCCCGCCAGCCCTCGGGGAAGTGCCGGTCGTAGCAGATGTACACGCCGATCCGGCCCGCCGCGGTGTCGAAGGTCGGGTAGCCCATGTTGCCCGGCCGGAAGTAGAACTTCTCCCAGAACCCCTTGACCTGGGGAATGTGCGTCTTGCGGTACTTGCCGAGGTAGCTGCCGTCGGCGTCGATCACCGCCGCGGTGTTGTAGTAGAGGCCGGGATGCTCTTCCTCGTACATCGGCGCGACGACCACGATGTTCAGCTGGCGCGCCACGTCCTGCAGCAGCCGGGTGGTCGGCCCGTCCGGGATGGCCTCGGTATAGGAGTAGTAGTCGGCGTCCTGCACCTGGCAGAAGTACGGCCCGTAGAAGAGCTCCTGAAGGCATACCACCTGCGCGCCGGCCGAGGCCGCGGTCCGGATATGCTCCACCGCCGCCGCGATCATCGATTCCTTGTCTCCGGTCCAGCGCTGCTGGATTAGCCCGGCCCGGACGATCTCAGCCATTGCACTCCCAGCCCCTTCTCTCGATAGACCCCCATCTTCCACCCTGAGCAGCCTCGTCGTCACCGGCCACGCCCCAAGGATGACCCGCGTCTCGCGCCTGCCCGTTGTAGATCCCTACAAGCCGCGGGATCGGGTCCCGGCCCGCGTCCGCCCCCAGCGTGCCCGCCCGCGGGTTCCGTAGTCCCGCAGTCCTCGCTAGTGTGCCAGTTTCCCAATATCACGGAGGATCCGGCCGTCGCGGAGGATCCGGGCAGCTATAGTTGCCCAATTCCTCCGTATAAGCCATATCTTCCGCGTTAATTACGCCGTACTGGTACTCGTGTGCGAAAGATGCGATTGGTGTGGGCATCGTGATTGGTGATGGACCGGCGGCACTCGCCGGTACGGCGCGGCGGGTGTGTTGTGAGCCGGGATAGGCCAGGCCCGGCGCTGGGTGGATGACGAAATCGCTAAGTTCGGCCTGGCGCCGCTTAAGGCGATGCGGATTCCGAGACACCTGGATGCAGCGGCCGGGGGTGCGTGGGTGACGACCCGCAGCTCACGCGGGGCGTGCGCGATGGACACCGCGTGCCGGTGATCAGCGCGAACTTCCCGGTCGATATCCGGCGTAACAGCGGCCTCTAGCCGAGGGCGCTAGTCGCGCGAGGCCACGTAGGGGAGCACCAGGGCGGCGGCCGCGATGAGCGCGCCGGCCGCCACCAGCCGCAGCAATGCCGAGCCCGCGCCCGGTCCGGCCGCGGGCAGCATCCCGGCGCCCGCGCCGAGGGCGAGCAGGGCCGCCCCGACGGCCAGCACCCGCACCTGCGGCCGCAGAACGCCCGGGGACGCCTCGGATTCGGCCAGGTGCGTGGCGAGCAGGTAGGCGACGAGCGCGGCGCCGAGGACCGCCGTAGGCCACGGCCGGGAGGAGTGCAGCACCTCCAGCCACACGATGGCGAGGACCGCGCCCTCCTCCCAGGGCACCCGCCGGAGCGTTTCGAGGAACCGGAGCCAGGCCTGCAGCGGCGCGGACAGCAGGAAGGTGTCCTCGGGCACCGGGACCCCAGCCAGGAGCAGCCGCAGCACGCCCTCCGGCCACCCCGCAGATGGCCAGGACCAGCGCCAGGTTGGCCAGGCCCTTGTGCACCAGCGGCGCGGCGGACCAGACCACGCAGCCCGCGCCGAGCAGACCCGCGGCGGCCCGGATGGCGATGGAGCGGGTCATCGGCGCGAACCCGAGGCGACCAGGGGGCGCCGGGTGTAGCGGGCCAGCGGCAGGTCCAGGGACTGGATCCCGTCCCAGTGCACCACCGGCACGCCGAGCTCGCGCAGCGAGAACCTGATCGCCTCCTGTTCCATCTGCCAGATCCGCCGGGCCATCCGGTCGGTGCTGCGGGGCCGGACGGGCGGGTCGGCGTTGAGCACGTCCACGACCAGCATGGTGAAGCCGCGCTCGCGCATGTCGCGGAGCGTCTCGACGAACCGCTGGTCGAGCAGCGGGCTGAACACCACGACCAGCGCGCCCGGGGGCAGCGCCGCCCGCGGCAGCCGGCGCATGCTCGTGCCGTAGGCCGGTCCCGCGGCGCCGCCGTCCGCTGGCCAGCATCGAGTCGATGATCCGGTAGACCTGCCGTCGGCCCAGCCCCGGTACCAGCCAGCCGACCGCGCCCCAGTGGTAGCTGATCACCCCCACCCGGTCCCTGGCGTCCAGGTACGCGCGGGCCGCCGCGGCCGCGCCGCGCAGCGCGAGGTCGACCGCCGAGGACCCAGGCTCGCCCACGTCGGAGGTGCCGTCGACCAGCAGCACCACGTCCTGCGAGCGCTCGGCGGCGAACGTGTTCACCTGCAGCCGCCCGCGCCGGGTGCTGGCCGGCCAGTTGATGCTGCGCTGCCGGTCGCCCGGAACGTACTCGCGTACGCCGGCGAACTCGATGCCCTCGCCGGACGTCCGGGCCGCATGCTCGCCGAGACGGTTCGGCAGCCGGCTGAGCACCACCTGGGTCCGCTGCTGGGCCGGGGCCGGGTAGCAGTCCAGCGCGGGCAGGTTTACGGTCAGGTGCCCTTCGGCCAGGCGCCAGCGATCGCGCAGCACCACGTCCACGGTGCCGATCTCGCGCCGCCCCCAGCGCTGCGGGGAGAAGGTGAAGCGGGCCCGCGGCCCGTCGGCGGCCGCGGCGCCGGCCGGGCCATCTCGATTTCCCGGCCCGGGTGCAGCGTCCACCGCACGCTGCACCCGCCCTGCCCCTCCACCGTCATGTCGATGGCTACCAGCTCACCCTCGAAGGCCCGCCGGGTGCTGGGCCGGGCCCGCACGCTGATCAGCGGCGGCCGGGGCTGGCCGCGCCCGGCCGCCAGCAGCAGCAGCGCGGGAGCGGCCAGGCCCGCGAACTCGGGCCGCCGGGCCACGGTCGCGACGAACAGCGCGGCCAGGCCCAGTGTGAGCAGCCGGCGGGCGTGCCGGGACGACCGCCACCGCAGGCTGAACTCGGCGGTGCCCGGTCCGCATCGCGGCGCCGGACCTCCGTTCGGCCCTCGGACAGCACCGACCTCCCGGGACATCAGCCGGTGACCGCCTGGAGCCCTCGGGTCGGTCTTCGGCGTGGGCACGGCGGCCAGCAGCTTGGCCACCACCTCGTCGGCCGAGACCTGGCGGACCCACAGCTCGGGCCGCAGCGTGACGCGGTGCGCCAGCGCGGGCACCGCCACCTGCTTGATGTCGTCGGGGACCACGTAGTCGCGCTTGTTCAGCATCGCCTGGCCGCGGGCCAGCTGGACCAGCGCCAGGCCGCCGCGCGGGCTCGCGCCCACCTGGACCTGTGCGTCGTTCCTGGTCGCGCGGACGATCGCCACGATGTAGTCGAGCAGGTCGGCGCTGATCTCCACCTGCTCGAGCGAGTCCCGCATGGCCAGTACCCCGTCCGGGCTGGTGACCGGGTTGAGCTCCACGTACTCGCTGGCCCGGGCCACCCGCCGCCGGAGCATGTCGGTTTCGTCGCCGGTGCTCAGGTAGCCCAGCCGCAGCCGCATGAGGAACCGGTCGAGCTGAGCCTCGGGCAGCTCGTAGGTGCCCTCGTACTCGATCGGGTTGTCCGTGGCCAGCACGATGAACGGCTGCGGCAGCTTGCGGGTCTGCCCGTCCACGCTCACCTGTCCCTCGCCCATGGCCTCGAGCAGCGCCGCCTGGGTCTTGGGCGGCGTTCGGTTGATCTCGTCGGCCAGCAGCAGCTGGGTGAACACCGGCCCGGGGCGGAACACCATGTCGGCCGACCGCTGGTCGTACAGCGGGGCGCCGACCACGTTGGAGGGCAGCAGGTCCGGGGTGAACTGGATGCGGGCGAAGTCCAGCCCGAGCGTCCTCGCGAACGACCGGGCGATGAGGGTCTTGCCCAGCCCGGGCAGATCCTCGAGCAGGACGTGGCCGCCGGCCAGGATGCCGACCAGCACCAGCTCCAGGGTCCGGCGGCGGCCGACGACCGCGCGCTCGAGCTCGTCCAGGACGGCCGAGCAGCTCGCGGCGGTTTCCGCGGGACCTATCATCAGAGCTTCTCCAATCGGTCGACGAGGCGGGCCAGCGTGCGCCGCGGGATTCCGCGCCGCTCCGGCCCGTCCCGTACGGCGGTCTGCGGCCGGGTCACCGGGTCGATCCACTGCCACAGGTCGGCGTCACGGGGATTGCGGCACAGCACCAGGCGCGCCGCGGCCGGGTCCTGGTACAGGTGAACGCCGTGGCGCTCGGCCAGCCGGGCCGCCAGCAGGTGCTCCAGCACCGGCCGCAGCTCGGCGTCGTAGTAGTTCCGGCTGGTCATCGCGGTGTGCACGATGAACCGGCGGTGCGAGTAGCCGGTCAGCGTGCGGGCCCGCGGCTTCTCCCGGGCCGTCTTCGCCGTGTCCGGCGTGAGCTGCGGCAGCAGGCCACGCAGCAGGACCATCGCGGCCGCGGCGGTCACGACGGCCACGATCGCCAGGCCCGCCCAGCCGGCCACGGCGTAGCCCGCCAGGGCGGCCGCGGCCACCGCCACGGCGGCGATGATCAGTTCCGGCGCGGTGCCGTGCCAGGGGCTCACCATGCCGCCCGCCGCGGAGCTCTCCTGCCGCGGGGCGGTCACGGGCCCGCCCCGGCGCCCGATGGTTCGGTCCCCCGCCGGGGGGGTCTGCCAGGGGGGTCCGGGGGGGGGAGCCCCCGGGTAAGGGCACTGTCGTCCCCCCGGGCCAATACCGCGGCCGCGAGCTCGTCGAGGGCCTGCTCGGCTGCGTCGCGCTGCCCGCGGCCCAGCGGATGGCTGGAGAACCGGGCCTCGTAGAACAGTGCGGTCAGCCGCGCGGCCGCGGTCCCCCGCACCAGGCCGCTCGTGGTCGCCCGGGCCAGCAGCTCGTCGGGTGTGTCCGCGACGGCGCGGGCCGCGCCCCGCTCGGCCAGGCTGGTCTCCATCGCCACGTAGCAGGCAATGATGGCCGCCCGCGCGTCGTCGATGGTGCGCAGCGCCGTCCGGCCCGATTCCACCGCCTCTCGCAGGTCCTCGGGGTCCTCGGCGATGAAGCCGCCGGCCCGGACCTTGGCCGGCAGCCGGAACCGCCGCGACCACAAGATGCTGAGCACCACCCCGGCCGCGAGCGCCAGGATGAGCAGGCCGTACAGGATGGCGGACAGCGGGATGTGGAAGGTCACCGGGTTCAGTGCCGGGCTGAACTTCTGCTTCCCCGAGTGGTGGCTGGGCGCGCCCGGGGTGGTGACGAGGGCCGGCTTGGAGAACGCGTTCAGGTGCAGGCCGATGAGGATGGCCACGGCCACGGCGGCCATCCCCGCCCCGAGGACGAGAACGAGCACCCCGCGCAGCTTGGCCGCCACGTCATTGAGCGGCGCACCGTGGGCTTGGGCCGCATTCACCGCCGCGGACCGCCGCCGCACGGTGATCACGAGCAGGACCCCGAGGATCACCTCCAGCAGCAGGCCGATGACCACGCCGTCGTGCCGCAGCGGGCCGTTCCAGCGCGGCGCGCTCACCACGCCGCGCAGCCCGGCCAGCCCCAGGAGGATCAGCAGCGTGAGCGGCACGACCAGCGTCCAGGACTGGCCCGGCGCCGCGCGCGGCCCGGCGCCCGGCGTCCCCGTGTCTCTCGCGGTCCCCGGTGCCGTCGTTCCCGGCTGGCGGCTGGTCATCGCCTCGTGTTCCCTGCCTGACGGATGGCCTCTACCCGCATGTGCCCACGCGTAACGGCTAAGTGACCACCTACCTGGGCAAGACCCTACCCGTCACCGCTGATCAATCAGATCCGCTCCACGGCGATGTCCGCGTGGTCCAGCGTCGCCGCGTATGCAGCGATATCGGCGGGGTCGCTGGTCAGGACCTGGGCGGGCGCGTGCAGGGCGGCCGCCACGAGCTCACCACCCTGCGGACCAGGGCTTGCTCCTCCGCCGAGAGATCTTCGACGGCGGGCAGATCCGGCAGCGTCATGGCGGCCTGTTCTGTGGCCGCGGAGTTGTCGGCGTCCAGGGGGGGCGAAGACCGCCGCCGAGCCGTACCCGCGTTGACGGTGAGCCGGGAACAGCGAGATCCCGATGTTCAGGGCCCGGCACGCCGAGCTGGGCCCATGCCGGACGGTGAACCAGCTGACGGACCCGACGAGCGTACCCTCCGGGGCTTCGACCGCGAGCGTGCCAGTCTCCTCGGAGAGCATCCCGTCTGCCGCGAAGTGCCGGCGCAGCCCGTCCGCGGAGGTGTACCTGAACCAGTTCCACGGGTCAGCTTCGCGCGAGTCGTTTTCGGTGAGCGCCTCGAGGTCCGCTTCCTGAACCGGCCGGAGCCTTACGCCAGCCACCCGCGAAGCCTATCGGCCGCCGGTCGGGATAGGCGACAACCGGCCGGTCAGCCGGGAACTCAGGACGTCTGCGCGGCCTTGGCGGCGGCCTTCAGGCCTTGCTTGTACGACCGCACCCGGGCCAGCGACTCGGCGTCGGAGATGTCCGCGACCGACAGGTGCGAACCCTTGGCCCCGAACGTCCCCGCCGCGTCCCGCCAGCCCTGCGGCTGCACCCCGAGCTGCTTGCCGAGCAGAGCCACGAAGATCTGCGCCTTCTGCTCGCCGAACCCCGGCAGCGCCGACACCCGCTTCAGCAGCTCGGCGCCGGTCTTGGCGGTCGTCCACAGCCGCTCGGGCTCGCCGTCGTAGGAGTCCACGATCAGCCGGGCCACGTCCTGGACGCGGGCTGCCATGGCCCTCGGGTAGCGGTGCAGCGCCGGCCGTTCGGAGAAGATCCCGGCCAGCGCTACCGGGTCGAAGTCGGCCAGTTCGGCCGCCGTGGGTTCGTGCCCGAGCCGCCGGACCAGGTTGAGCGGCGCGCTGAAGGCCCGCTCGAGCGGCACCTGCTGGTCGAGGACCATGCCGATCAGCAGGGCGAGCGGGCTACGGCTCAGCAGCTCGTTGGCCTCGGGCTCCACCGGCATCGCGATCGCCACGGCGCCCTCCCCGGAGTCGATCAAGCGGGTCGTGATCACGTATGTCGGCAGCGTACCCCGGCCAGGATCCGCCGGGCGGCAAAGATACGCCGGGGCGCTATAAGCTAGAGGGAGCTGGGCTTTCACGGGACCTTACGGGGCCCCGCCCGGGAGGGATGAACGGAGTCAGCATGTCACCGCACCTGAAGTGGGGTATCGGCGGGGTTGTCGTCGGCCTGATCCTGCTGGGGTTCATCCCCTGGTGGCTGGCATTCGCGCTGATCGTCGTGGCGATCGCCGTTCCGACGGCAGCCTGGCTGATGCTCGACGAGTCGCAGCGGCGCCGGTACCGCGAGCTCCGCCGCCGGCAGCGGCAGTCGCTCCGCTAGCGCTGCTAGCGCGCCGCCACCGCTAGCTTCGCCTTACCGCGTCAGCCGCCGTCATCTGCTCCTGAGCTCTACGACACGCGATCGAGTAAGGAAGCGCCGATGGCCATCCGCCGCCTCAACCACGCTGTCCTGTACGTGCACGGTCTGCAGCGCACCGTGGACTTCTACCGGCAGACCCTCGGCTTCGAGGTCCGGATGGAGATTCCCGGCCGCGCCGCGTTCCTGCGCGCGCCCGGCTCGGCCAACGATCATGACCTCGGCCTGTTCGAGATCGGCACGGGGCAGGCGCCCGATCAACCCGAACACCCCGGGCTGTACCACCTGGCCTGGGAGGTTGGCACGCTGGGGGACCTGGCCGACACCCGGGCCCGGCTGCTCGCGGCCGGGGCGCTGGTGGGGGAGAGCGACCACCGCGTGTCCAAGTCCCTGTACGCCAAGGACCCGAGCGGCATCGAGTTCGAGGTCATGTGGCGGGTGCCCGCCGAGGACTGGGAGGCGGAGATGGCCGACGGCGGCATGATCCTCCCGCTCGACTGGGACGCCACGCTGGCCCGCTGGGGCCGCGACCAGGTCACCGGAGCCGCCGCCGGGTCCGCAACCTGACTCCGGGCCCGGCCTGCCCTCAGCGGCCCTCGGACACCCGCGTGATGTAGGTCACCCCGACGAACGACCGGAATATCGCCAGCGGGTCCTCACCGCCGATGCTCACCGTCCGCACACCGGTCCGCTCGACCCCGCGCACCCACGAGGCCACCTCGGCCATGTCCGCCGTCTGCATGTGCACCTCCAGGGTGGCCGGCAGCGAGATGGCCGGCGGCCGCAGCAAGCCCGGCTCCTCTGCGGACGCGGCGGCACCGTCGGCGGCGATCTCCCAGACCTCCGAGGGCTCGGCGGCCACCCGCTCCAGCGCCCGCCGCGCCCCGTCGGTGATCAGCGCGCGAGCCACCTCCGGGTGCATGTTGGACGCGCCGAACCTGGTGAACGACTCCTTGACCACGACGCGTTCGGCGTCGGGCAGGAACGGGTCGGCCTCGGCGATCGTCTGCTGGTCCCCGGTGATCAGCCCGACCGGCGCCTGGCAGGCCAGCGCGACCAGCGCGTTGATCCCGCTTTCCCCGACCCGCGTCCCGTTCAGCGACACGTGCGAGACCACCGCCGGGTTATAGGTGTGGGACAGCACCGAGCTCTCGCCCGAGATGGACCCGTGGTAGCCGACCATGAACACCACATCCGCGGTGGCGTCCAGGCCCTGCATCATGTACAGCGGCTTGTGCCGCCCTGACACGTAGGCCGCTTGCCCGTGCAGTTCGGCCGGGTCCAGGTTGTTCATCGTCCCGTGCGAGTCGTTGCAGACGATCTCGGTCGCCCCGCCCGCCATGGCCCCGTCGATCGCCGCGTTGACCTCGCCGAGCAGCAGCCGCCGGCCCTCCTCGTAGGCCTGCCCCGGCCCACGGCACTGCGACCAGTCGACGATCCCGGCCACGCCCTCCATGTCAAACGAGATGAAGACCTTCACGCCCGCTCCCCAACCAGTGAAAGTGGCACCGTACCCATTCTTCCCGGTACGGTGCCACACCCACTGGTCCGGCCGGGCCCCGCGCCGGCCCCGGCCAGCCTTAGAGCTGCCCGGGGAACAGCAGGGCCAGTTCCCGCGGGTACGCGGCGATCAGCCGCAGTTCGTCGTCGGTCAGCGGCTTGCCTGTCGCCGACGCGCACAGCTGGACCAGCGAGAACGTCAGGTCCTCCTCGTCCGCCGGCACTTCAACAGCCAGCCCGTCCAGGACGTGCCGGAACCCCGCCTTGCCGCCATACTCGCCTGCGAGAACCACCCGGCCCTGGCGCGCGTACCAGTCAGCCGGGAACGGCCCGAGCACCGAGTCGTCGTACAGCTCGTAATTGCCGCGGTCCTTCAGCGCCCCATCGGCGTGGATCCCGGATTCGTGGGCGAACGCGTTGCGGCCGACCCCCGGCCAGGCGGGCGGCAGCGGCTGCCCGAACGCGTAGCACGCCCACAGCCCGAACCGCCGGGCCCACGACAAGTCCAGCCGGTCACCAACACACACCGACTCGGATATTCCGAATCCGTACGAAAAGGCCAGGATGCACGACAGCAGGTCGGCGTTTCCGGCCCGCTCGCCGATCCCGTTTACGCAGGTGTTGACCCACGCGTCGTGCCCGGCGTCCAGGTCACCGAGCGCGCCCGACACCGAATTGGCCACGGCCATGCCCAGGTCGTTGTGGCAGTGGGTCTCGACCGGAAGGCCGACCGCGGAGGCCAGCTTCGCGAACCGTTCCCTGATCCGGCCGGGTGAGTCACCGCCGATGGTGTCGCAGTAGCGTACTCGCGACGCGCCCGCCTCACGCGCCGCGAGAGCGAACTCCAGCAGGTACCCGTCGTCGGTCCGCGACCCATCCTCCGCGTTGACCCCAATCGTCTCCGCTCCGGCGGCCCGGGCCACCCCCACGGCCGCGGTCATCTCCTCGATGATCGCCCCGCGGTCGAGCCTGCCGCGGAACTTGTGCGCGATCATCTGATCCGAGGTGGAGATCGACACGTTGTAATGACGCAGGCCCCGGCCCCCCGGCCCGGTGACGGACACCGCGGCCTCGACGTCCGCGGGGACCGCCCGGCACCAGCCGGACAGCCGCAGGTCCCCGAACGCCCCCGCCTCGGCCAGCGCCAGGCAGGCCCGGACGTAGGGCACCTCGTGGAACAGGAACGGGAACCCGATCTCGGACTGCGCCACGCCCAGGCGCCCCAGGTAGAAGTTGACCATGACCTTGCCGAACTTCGACAGCCCGGTGCGTGCGGTCTGCACGCCGTCCCGGTTGGTCACGTCGAGAAAGTGGATCGATGGCATGAATCAATATTGACCAGTTGTCGCAGATTCAGTCAACATTGATAAAAATCAATTATACGGTACGGGGCCGGAATGACCCAGAACGGCCGTCGTGTCAGCCCCGCCTACCCGTCACCGCCACGGGGATCGAACGCCAGGCCGGGATCCGCCAGCGGCCGGGCCAGGGCCGGGGGCTCCACCGGATGGATGGTCACCTGCGCGCGTTCGTGCAGGTTCACCCGCGCGTGCACGAACGTCCCAGGCGGCATCAGCGGCTAACCGCGGCCGCCACCGGAGGTCCCACGCCGTTGCCCGCACCCCGTCGTCGACCACGACCCAGTACTTGTCCGGGCTCTCGTCGCTCCCGCCACGAACGTCTGCCTGACCACCTGGCCGTCGAACTCGGCGAACCGGGGGGCCAGCCGCCGCGCCAGCCAGATCGTGACGGCCACCAGGGCCGAGCCCAGGGCCAGGCTCATGATCCGTTCGGCCAGCCACCCCAGGCCGTCCACGAACAGCCAGATCACGCCGCCCAGCACGAGCATCGGGCCGAAGATGATGGCCACCAGGAAGGCGATGGCCCGCGGCCACGGCCAGGCGTACGTCTCGACCGGGAGCCGCTGCCAGCTGCCCCGGTAGCTGGACCACACCACGTTCTTCCCCGGCGGGGCGAACACCGCCGCCACGCCCGGCGCCCGGCCCAGGGCGGCCGCGTACGCGGCGAGCCGCGCGTCCCCCCCGTACGCGTCGGCCGCCGCGTGCCACCGCTCCAGGACCGCCCGCCCGGCCGCGCTGGGGCGCTGGCTGACCCCGATGCCGATGGTGACCAGGGACAGGACGAACCAGGACCCGGCCGGGAAAGCCATTGGGTCGTGCCGCTGGGCGGCGGCGAGCGCAAGGGCCAGTGCTCCCGCCGGGACGAGCAGCACCAGGCACAGCAGGCCGATCCGGCGTCCGCTCAGCCGCGGCCGCCTCAGCCCGCGCCGCACCGTGTCGGCGGTGACCTCTTCGCGGAACGCCTTCATGAACGCCGCTTCCCCGCCCTCGAAGCCGTCCGACAGGGCGGGGGCGGGCACCTCGCCCGAAACGCCCGCCCGCAGCGCCACGTGCGACAGCACCCGCCGTTCGTACGGCGCGAGCGGATCGGCCGGTGCCTCCGCGGGCACCACGCACATGACCGGGGCCGCCGGTCCTGGTGTCCCGTTCAGCCGGAACCAGCCGCGGGCGGCCAGGTCGGCCAGCGTTACCCCGAACCCGTCCCGCTCGAGCCGCCTGGCCAGCAGGCTGATCACCGCGGGCGGCTCTGCTCCTGGTGCCGGCGCCGGCGTCCCGCCCTCCTCCCGCGGCGGCGCCACCAGCAGCACGAAGAACAGCAGCAGCCACCCTGCCGCGGCGACGGCGGCCACAGGAAACACGGCATCCCTCCGTTCAGCCACCCATGACACGGCTGCGGTGGCGGGGCGGTTCAGGCCGCCGCGATTGACACCGGGCCCGCTCTCATCAATATTGATTAATTCAATGCCGAACGGGACCGTGGTGACCGCATGACCGATCTCCGTACCGCCGGCCCGGTGGTGGCCGCGTGAGCGAGTTCCTGACCGCCGCCGAGGCAGCACAGCGGCTCGGCGTCAAGCCCGCGACGCTCTACGCCTACGTCAGCCGCGGTGTCCTGCGCCGGGACCACGCCGCCGACGGGCGGAGGAGCCTATTCGACTCCGACGAGGTCGAGCGGCTGGCCCGGCGTGGCCGTCCCCGGCACCCGGCCGGCGCCGCGGACATCACCGTCGAGTCGGCCATCACCGAGATCACCGGCGACCGGCTCTACTACCGCGGGCTCGACGTCATCCGCCTCGCCACCAGCCGTACCTTCGAGGACGTCGCCGAACTGCTCTGGACCGGTGAGCTCCCGGCCAGCCCGGGCCGGTCCGCCCGGCCGCCCGAATCGGTGCCGTGGCGGGCGACACCCGCCGCGCTGGCCGCGGGCCGGGGCGCGCAGGCCGCGCTGCCCGCCGGGACGCTGCCGCTCGAGCGGTTCCAGGTGATCGCGCCGGCCATGGCGGCCACCGATCCGCTGCGGCTGCAGCTGGACCCGGCCGCGGTGCTCGCGGCCGGCCGGAGCATCATCGCCGGCCTGGTGGACTGCCTCCCCCCCTCCGTCCCCGTCCCCGTCCCGTCCCCGCCGCCCCGGATTATCCGATCTCGGACTATCCGAGCACGGATTACCCGATCGCGGACCGGCTGTGGTCCCGGCTGTGTGAGCGGCGGCCCAGCCCCGCCCTGCGGCGCGCCCTGTCGGCCGCGCTGGTCCTGCTGGCCGACCACGAGCTCGCCGCGTCTACCCTGGCCGTCCGGGTCGCCGCGTCGGTGCGAGCCGACCCGTACGCGGTGGTCGAGACCGGAATGGGGGCGATGAGTGGCGCGCTGCACGGCGGGGCGTCCCTCGGCGCGGAGACGCTGCTGGCCGCGGCCAGCAGCCCGGATGACGTTCCGCAGGTGGTGGGCGAACTGCTGCGCCGGGGAGAGAAGGTGCCCGGATTCGGCCACTTCGTGTACCGGACCGGTGATCCGCGTGCCGTCCTGCTGTTCGACCTGGTGCGCCGCGCCGCGCCGAAGTCCGGGCAGCTTGCCGTCGCCGAGGCCGTCCTGGCCGAGATCAGGCGGAAGTCCCTGCCCGAGCCGAACATCGACTTGGCTATCGCTACCCTGGCCCGGGTGGCGGGCATGATCAGGGGCTCCGGGGAGGCGATCTTCGCCGTGGCGCGCACCGCGGGCTGGATCGCCCACGCCCTGGAGGCCTACGCCGGGCCCGGGCCGCTGCGGCCCCGCGCCGTCTACACGGGACGTCCGCCGGCGGTCGGCCGCTGATGCGCCGAGCAGATTTCCCCGCCCGCCTCGCAGCGCCTAGGGACGCCCGCGCGTCCCTATAACGTGGAGACCAACTCGGCGGACGTCATCCGCAGCCCGGGTACGCCGCTGGACCGGGGCGCACCGGCGGTCACCCCCGGCCGGGCGGAATCCGCGCGCTTGGTGACCGAGCTGTTCACCGAGCACCACCTGGCCCTGGTCCGGCTCGCACTGCTCATGGTCGGTGACCTGGCCACCGCCGAGGACGTGGTCCAGGACGCGTTCGAGCAGCTGCACCGCCGCTGGCGCAGCCTGCGCAGGCAGTCCAGCGCACTGGACTACGCGCGATCCGCCGTACTGAACGGCTGCCGGTCGGTGCTGCGCCGCCGCGTGGTCGCCCGCCGGCATGAGGGCCGGATCGCCGGGCCTGCGCCGTACGGTACCGACGCGGCGGTCGCTTTCGAGCAGCGCACTGTGCTCATCGACGCGTTCCGCTCGCTGCCCCGCCGCCAGCGTGAGGTCCTGGCCCTCCGCTACTACCTGGACATGAGTGTGGCCAACACCGCGGTCACGCTGCGGATCAGCGAAGGTGCCGTCCGGTCCACCGCCTCGCGCGGCCTGGACGCACTGGCCCGCGCTCTGCCGAAGGAGCCGTGAGGCATGCCGCCCATCGAAGACCTGCTCCGTGACGAGCTCAAGCGCGTAGCGGATACTGTCCAGCCGGGACAGCTCCGCCCGTTGCAGGTCCCTGCCCCCGGGCGCCGCTGGCACCGCCGTCTCCTCCCGATCGCCGCCGCGGCCGCGGTCATCGCCGTCGCCGTGGCCGCGGTGCTGGTGGCCGGGCCCAAGCCCGGCCCGGCCTCGGCGCCGGGCCCGGCTGCCCTACCGCGCTACTACCTCACGTTGACCTTCGTCGCAGACCGGCAGGTCCACGGTCTGCCGGTGACCGAAGCGGTGATCCGGGACTCGGCCACCGGACGGATAACCGGCACGGTTAAGATCGTGACCGATTACTTCCCCGCCCCGGTGACCGTCGCTGCCGCCCCGGACGACCGTTCCTTCATCATCGGCACTATCGAGCCTCGTCCGAAGGGCACCCAGGGCACGCTTTACCAGGAATACCGCTTCTTGCGGCTGCCCGTCTCGGCGGACGGCCAGCCAGGACACCTGACCGAACTGCCGGCCTATCCGGTACCGCTGAACGCGTTCGTCACGGGTACCGCGCTCTCCCCGGACGGCACCCTGCTCGCGATGTCCTACACGAACGGCGTGGGTGGCCAGGACGGCCATGCGCCCAGCGTGGTCGCCGTGGTCCAGATCATCA
>CAVQEM010000032.1:0-76161 GCA_963711485.1 uncultured Actinomycetes bacterium | reverse complement strand
TGATCTGCGGCGCGGCCGGGCCGCCGTCCGGCGGAAGCTCGGGTCCGGATCGTCGTGCGGGATCGCCTCCTCCGTGACGGTGTCCGGGGAGTGGCCGTGGCCGAAGGGCGAGTACCTGATCCACGCGCCTAGGCCGCCCGCCGCCAGCCCCGCCGTGGTCTTGACAGCCTGCCAGGCCAGGCCGCCGCCGCTGAAGCTCTCGCCGAGGCGTTCGCCGATTGTGCTTCCCGATGGCGGGAGGAACTGGCCCGGGTCGATGATCGGGCTGAGGTCCAGGCTGACCAGCTCAATCACCTCGGGCGCCGCGCTATCGTCCGCCTCGCCGCCGCCGCCCTCGCCGCCGCCGCCGCCCGCGCCGCCGCCGCCGCCCGCGCCGCCGCCGCCGCCCGCGCCGCCGCTGGCCTCGCTGCCGCCGGCCCGTCTCCGGCGATCCGCGCGAGGCGCAGCAGGATGCCGAGCTCTGCGTCCACCAGGACCTGAGTCCGGCCGGCCCGGAACTGATCCGGTACCTTCGTGCCCCGGGGGCCCTGCTCCCTGGTGGCCACCACCTGCAGGGCGTCCCGGCCTAGTACGCTCACGTGCCCGCTCACTTGCAGGCGGTAACTCTTCAGCAGCCAGGCTGGGCAGAGCAGCGAGCGGAGCGGCGGCTCGGGTCCGCTGATCCAGTGCACCCTCCGCCCGTCCCCGCCCCCGGCCTCGTCCTCGTCGTCCTCGTCGTCCTCGACCAGCTCCCACGGGCGATCACCGTCGCACCCCGTGAGGTAGTCAGGGGTTTGCAGGTGGTAGCGCTGGCCGGGCGCGATCAGCAGCGTTGACCCATCGCTCACCGTGGCTGACAGGCTGAGCTGCCTCCAGTCCGCGTGATACAGCAGGCTGATCAGGTCCGGCTGGTCTGTCATCGTCGCTCCCGCCCGCCGGGGGGAACCCACGACTGAGAACGTCTAAATAGTAGGGACGGCCGGGACAGCGGTGCCGTTACACCGCGCCCAGCCAGCCGATGATCGACCCGAGCACGCCGCTGGAGTCGGTGCCGCTGGTCGGCGGGGCGCTAGTCGGGGGGGCGCTAGTCGGCGGGGCGCTAGTCGGCGGGGCACTTGTCGGCGGGGCCGACGTGGGCGGAGTGGTGGTCGGCGGGGTCGTGTGCTTGGACTTCGAGGGCTTGGACGAGGACGGGCTGCCCGGACTGGAGGACTGCCCGAAATTCGCGGTCACCGGCGTGTAGGACGCGATGCCGGTGCCCCCCGCGCTGGTGCCGTGCTTGCCGTGGGTCTTCTTGTGCACGGACCGCGACGGCTTCGGCGTGTTCACCGCCGGCGCCGCCTGCGCAGACGGGACGGCGGACGCGACCGCTGAGCTGACGGGGGGCGTCGCGTGGTGCAGCGTGCTCGCCGCGAGCATGGCCCCGCCGCCGAACATGGCGAACACGGCGACTAGCACCCCCGCGGCGGGCACGAACGCGGCGGGTCCGCGGCGGGCCACCAGCGGGTCCAGCGGCACCGGGAACCCGGACCGGGCGAACGGCTCGGCCCGCTCCGCGATCTCGGCTCGCTCCTGCGCCGCATCGGGTGAGGTGTCCGCGAGCAGGCTGAGCGCCTCGTGCTGCAGGCTCCCGGGCAGCACGGGGTCGGGCAGCACGCCGAGCAAGGCCAGCGGGTTCACCTGGCGCCCCCCGTGCTCCCCGCAGATCGCGCAGGTGGTGATGTGCCGGCGGACCTGCTTGCGCAGCGCGGTGGTCAGCTCTCCGTCCCAGTCCCCGAGGATCCAGGACAGCTCCTGGCATGAGCCCGCGCTGGAGCGGGCCACCATGAGCGCGCTCAGTGCGGTCTCGAACCGGGTCCGTGCCCGGGTGGTGAGGGCCTGCGCCTGGTTGCGCGGCACTCCCAGAGCGTCCGCCAGGTCCGCGCCGTAGAACTCGTGCCGCAGGCTCAGCTCGACGATCTCCCGGTCCCCCGGGTCCAGCCCGGCCAGGGCCAACGAGACCATCGCACGCTGCTGGGCCTGCTCCAGGGCCAGGCCGAGGTCGGCGGTCGCCTCACCCGCGCCGAACTCGTCGGGGGTGAGCGGGACGGAGGCACCATCGCCGTGCAGCCGGCGCCGGCACTCGTTCCGCGCCACCGCGTACAGCCAGGGCCGCAGGCGACTCGGATCACGCAGCAAGGGCAGCTTCATGTCCGCCACCACGAAGGTGTCCCGGACCGCTCCCGCCGCGTCAGCGGGCTCAGCCAGCAGCGACCGGCAATACCCGTACAGAGCCGGAGCGAACTGGCCGTAGGCCGCCGCCAGCGCCGCCGGATCGCCCGCAACAACCGCCGCCGCCAAGTCCCCGTCACGCATGCCATCAACGCTATGGCCTGGAGGCCGTTTTCGGATTGAGTCCTGCTTAATCGGGCCGTACCAGGCGCCGATTCTCCCGTTTGCAGCCAGTCAGCGGTCCCGGACGCCCGGCTGGCCGGCTGGCCGGCCCGGAAGGCTGGGCCGACCAGGTGCATATGGCCGGCGCGGGACCGTGGCGCAGGCTGTTATCCCAGCAGCTGATAAGTGACCGGGACGCTGAGGCCGCCCGGGTTCACGCTCAGCAGGGCGGTCGAGAACAGGGCGCTGCCCACGGCGGTCACCTCGATGCGCACGCTCTGCCCGGCGGCCAGCGACCCGGAGGCCTGGCTGAGAGTGAGGTCCTGGAGCAGCGGCGCGGGCACCGTGACGTGGTAGGCGGACACCGGGCCGCCGTGCGCGCTGAGGGTCAGCGTCCCGGTCCACAGGCCGCTGAGGGACAGCTTGAGGTCCAGGCTGGCGGGTGACACGGTCAGGGTGCCCGCGACCACGGCGGATAGCCCGGGCGACGGGAGCGCGGAGCCGGCCGGGCCCGCCCGGGCGACGGGAGCGCGGAGCCGGCCGGGGCGGGCCCGCCTGCCCCGCCCGGGGCGGTGCTGGCGGCGCCGCTCCCGGTGCGCAGCACCTTCGGGCCGGGCGATGCGGCCCCGTCGCCGGCGCCGCCCGCGCCAGACGAGGGCGAGCCCGCGGTCGGCGGCGCGCTGCTGGGGGGCAGCGCCGGAACGGCGCCGGGCGGGCGGGCCGGGCCGGGGTGGTGCAGCAGGGCCCCGCCGACGAGGGCCCCGCCCACGATCACGGCCCCGCCGAGGGCGGCGCCGCCCCGGGCGTACCCGGCGCCGTGCACAAGGTGGTGCAGCCGGACCGGCGACGGCGGATCGAGCGGGCGCGGGAAGCCGCCGGGCCCGAGCGGGCCCGCCCGCTGCCCGACCGCCAGCCGCTGCGCCACCGCACCGGGCGAACCGTCCGCGATCAGGCCGAGTACCTGATGCCGCAGGGTGGCGGGGAGCGCCGCCACCGGCAGCATGCTCAGCAACGCGATCGGGCTGAGCTCGCGGCGCTGGCGGTCGCCACAGGCGGCACAGTGCCGGATATGCCGCCCGATCCGCTTGCGAAGCAGCACGGTGAGCCGCCCGTCCCAGCCGTCCAGGAGCCCGGCCAGCTCAGGGCAGGCTCCCCGGCCGGAGCGGGCCACCAGCAAGACGCCGAGCGCCGCCTCGAAATGCACCCGGGCCCGTGACGCCATGGCGTGCGCCTGGTTGCGCGGGACGCCGAGCGCATCGGCCAGGTCCGCACCGGCCAGTTCATGGCCCAGGTTCAGCTCGATGATCTCCCGCTCGCTGGGGGTGAGCCCGGCCAGCGCCGACCACACGACCTCGCGGAGTTGCGCCTGTTCCAGGTCGGCCCCGAGGTCGGCGGCCTCATCGGTCACCCCGGCCGCCTCGTCGAGCGGGGCCACACTACCCGCGGACCGGAGGCGGCGGCGGCACTCGTTCCGGGCCACCGCGTACAGCCAGGGCCGCAGCCGGTCCTGATCACGGAGGGCGGACAGCTTCCCCGCGGCGATGATGAACGTGTCCTGGACGGCGTCGGCCGCGTCGGCGGGTTCGGTGAGCAGGGAGCGGCAGTAGGCATACAGGCTCGGCGCGTAGCGGTCGTAGGCGGCTTCGAGTCCCGCCGGGTCGCCTGCCACGATGGCGGCCACGATCTCCCGGTCGAGCATCCCATCACGGTAGAACTCATCGGGGCTGGACTGGGCCGGTTTCGCGGTACCGCGGTCACCGCCCGGGAGCCACCTAGTGACGGCGCGCTCGGGGGTGACGGCATCTGCCCGGTCTGACCTGCACAGACCCGCCGCCCTGGTACCCCCGGCGGCTCAGGGCGGCCCCGGCCCGGCCGCCGTGCGCCGCTGTGGCCCGGCAGACCTGGCGCGTTCCGGCCGCCGGGCGGTCTGGAGCGGGCGTCTCGGTGCTTGAGTGCAGCCGGCCGGATCCGGCCGGACCCGACGACGTGGTGGCCGCGCCAGACGTGACCACGACGTCGCTGGATGTGCCCGCGCCCCGCCAGGAACCTGTCCGCGGGTGCCCGGGCAAGAGCAGCAACACGCTGGCTGTCGCCGCAATGAGCGCGCTTAAGGCCACGCCCGATCCCTTGGTCAGTGAGTCCATGACACGTCCCTCCTCGGGCCGGCCCGTGGAAGCGCCAGCAGAGTTAGGAGTCTTCGTCCCGCCCGCCGCCAACAACTTTTCCGCGTTTTCCGCCTCTGCGGGGTTCGGCGCCGGGGCGGCTGCGGATGGGACGACTGGCCGGCCAGTTTCCCGCGCCCCGGCGGGAGGCTCCGGACCGCCCGGGCGCGCGCCCGCTGGGGCTCCGCACGGCCCGGGCGCGTGCCCCCGCCGCGAGGGCCCCGGACGGCCCCGACGGCCGCGCGCAGGCGGCCCGCGCGCAGGCGGCCCGCGCCTGACGCCCGGCGGCGGCTGCAACTGGCCCTGGGCGCCCTGTGGCTGCTGGACGCGATCCTGCAGTACCAGCCGGTCATGTTCACCCGGGCCTTCAGCCAGATGCTCGCGGCCGCGGCGCCAGGGCAACCCAGCCTTCGTCGCCGGCCGTCCTCTGGGACGCCCGTCTCGTGGGGCAGCACCCGGTCGCGCTCAACGCGGCCTTCGCCACCATCCAGCTCCTGCTGGGCCTCGGCATCGCCTGGCGGCCCACGGTCAGGCTCGCGCTGGGGGCCTCGATCGTCTGGGCCCTGGGCGTGTGGTGGTTCGGTGAAGGGCTGGGCGGGGTGCTGACCGGGACGGCCAGCCCGGTCAGCGGCGCACCCGGCCCGGTGATCCTCTACGCGCTGCTCGCGGTCCTGCTGTGGCCGCGCGACCGGGGCGGCGACGCGGCGCAGCTCCGCCGGTTCGGCCGCCCCGTTCGTCGCCGCCCGGGCGGTGGGCGCCCCGGCCGCGCGGGCACTCTGGCTCATCCTGTGGGCCAGCCTCGCCTATTTCGCGCTGCTGCCCGCGAACCGCGCCCCCCAGGCCCTGCACGCCATGCTCTCCGGCATGACCCGGGGTGAACCGGCCTGGCTGGCCGGCGATCAGCCAGCACGGCGCGGCGTTCCTGGCTCACCAGGGGCTGGCCGCCTCGGTCGGGCTCGCCGCCATCGCTGAGCCTGATCGCCATCGGCGTGTACCTGCCGCCGGCGGCGGCCCGGGTCGCTCTGGCCGTGGCGGCGGTGCTGGCCGCCGCGATCTGGGTGGCAGGCCAGGCCCTCGGCGGCATTCTCACGGGCAGCGGGACCGACCCGGAGTCCGGCCCGTTGCTGATCTTGCTGGTCCTCGCCTCTGGCCCGCGCGGACCGACGGGCCCGGACCGACAGGCGCGCTCGATGGGGCGCGGAATCGTCAGGCGGGGCCTATCCGCGCGCCGGCCGCCGGGAGGACCGTGACGTGAGAGGACCTTCCTGGCTCGACGGCATCCTGGCCGCGATCATGATCGCAACCGCCGCGTACTGCGCCACCCGCCTGATCATCGCGCGAACACGCGCGGCGGCCGGCTGAGCGCGACGTTGACCTGGTGCACACGGGGATGGGCGTGGCCATGGCGGGCATGCTGGTGAGCTGGCTCAACCCGCTCCCCGACCGCCTCTGGGCGGGGATGTTTGCGGTCGGCGCGGCCTGGTTCGGCTGGCGGGCCTGGAGCGGCCGCCAGGCCCGGGCCAACGCGGCGGGCCGCAGCTGGCCAGCGCACCGTCACGCCGTCCCTCACCTCGTCATGTGCGGCGCCATGGTGTACATGCTCCTCGCCGCCCGGGCGGGGAAACCGGGGCCGGCGCCCGGGCTGGCCATGGGCGGCCCGGCCGCCGCGGGCCGTGCTTCCCGCTGCTCGCGCTGGTCCTGGCCCTGTTCATGGTGGGCTACGTGATGTGGCACGCCGACCGGCTGCCCGCCCTGGCCCCGGGCGCGCCCGGCGGCCACGCCGGCTGCGGTCCCGGCCGGACACGGTCCGGCGAGGGATCAGCCACCCCGGCCGGCGGGGCGGCCCTGGAGCGGCCGGCCAGGGACGCGGCGGCTCCGGACCTGGCGCTCAGCCCGGCCCCGTGGGCGCTGTCACCCCGGCTGGCCGCCTGCTGCAACATCGTGATGGGCGTCACCATGGGCTACATGCTGATCCTGAGCCTGTAGCCGCCGCGCCGCCCCGGTAGCGGTCCAGCGCGGCCTGCCGCGCCGGCTTGTGATCCACGATCGGCCCCGGGTAGTCCCGGCCGATCCGGCAGCCCGCCCGTTCCTGCTCCTGCTCGGGCATTCGCCACGGCTCGGCCAGGTACTCGTCCGGAACCCGGGCCAGCTCGGGCACGTAGCGGCGCACGTACCGGCCGTCCGGGTCGAACCGCTCCTGCTGGAGCGACGGGTTGTAGATACGCCGGAACGCGGGCTGCGGATCCACCCCGACCGACGCGATCCACTGCCAGTTGCCGTTGTTGCTGGCCTGGTCGCCGTCCAGGAGCAGCCGCATGAACCAGTCCTCGCCGCGCCGCCAGTCGATGCCCAGGTCCTTGGTCAGGAACGAGCCGGCCAGCAGCCGGACCCGGTTGTGCATCCAGCCTTCCCGGCGCAGCTGCCGCATGCCCGCGTCCACCAGCGGGAACCCGGTCCGGCCCTCGGTCCAGGCGGTGAACTCCGCGTCGTCACCCGCCCAGTGCCAGGGTGCCGCGGTAGCGGGGCTGGAATTCCTGCCGGGCGTTCGCCGGGTGGTGCACCAGGACGTGCTGGTAGAAGTCGCGCCAGCAGAGCTGGCGCCGCAGTGCTTCGGGGCCGTCTGCCCCGGCTTCCGCCGCCGTTCCCGTCCCGCGGGGCAGCTGGTCTTCGACCGCCCGCGGCGACAGGCAGCCGAACCGCAGGTAGGCAGACAGCCGGGACGACGCATCCGCGCCGGCCTGATCGCGGCCGGAGTCGTAGTCCCGCACCGCGCCGTCCAGGAACTCCGCCAGCCGGGCCAGCCCGGCGCTCTCCCCGCCCGGGGCCGGCTCGGCCACTTCCTGCGTCAGGCCCAGGCTGGCCAGCGAGGGCACCCGGCCGTGCCGGGTCTTCGCGGGCATGCTGATCCGCTCGGGAGGGTCCAGGACCGCGCCGCCGGGGAAGGCCGTCCCAGTTGCGGTAGAACGGCGTGAACACCGTGTAGGGGCGGCCCTGCCCGGTCTGGATCGCGCGCACGTCGTCCACCACGCTGACCCCGGGATGGGCGTGCCCGGTGACGTCGGCCTGCTCCAGAGCGGCGCGCACGCGCCGGCCACGGCTGGCCTCGTACGGGCCGGGGTCGCGGCTCAGGTGGACCTCGGTGGCGCCCGTTTCCCCGGCCAGCGCGGGCAGTTCCCGCTCCGGCGGCCCGTGCCGGATGACCAGCCGGCGCGCCGCGGTCCGCGAGCTGGCCATCGAGGTCGGTCAGGCTCTCCAGCAGGAACGCGGTCCGCGACCCGGACGCGTGCCGCCCGTGCAGCAGCCGGTCGTCCAGGCAGAACACCGGCACGATCTGCTCGTGCCGGGCCAGCGCCGCGCACAGCGCCGGGTGGTCATGCACGCGGAGGTCCCGGCGGAACCAGACAAGGGCAACCATGAACGCCGAGGATAGGCGGTGGCCCCGGCAGGCAGCCGGTGAGCGGCCGGGACACGCAGCAGGCGGCGGGTCACGCGGTCACGGGCAGGTCCAGGTCCACCACGACCGGGGCGTGGTCGGACGGCCCCTTGCCCTTGCGGGCCTCCCGGTCGATGTAGGCGTCCTTGACCGCCGCAGCCAGCGCGCGCTGGCCAGGACCAGGTCGATGCGCATGCCCATGCCCTTGTGGAACATGCCGGCCCGGTAGTCCCAGTAGGTGAAGGGCTGCCCTTGAGCGCCCGGGCCGGGACGTCGGTGAGCCCGAGGTCCAGCAGGCCGGCCAGGGCGGCCCGTTCCTCCGGGGTGACGTGGGTGGAGCCGATGAACGCGGCCGGGTCCCACACGTCGTCGTCGCGGGGCGCGATGTTGAAGTCCCCGCACACGGCGAGCCGCGGTCCGCCCCCGTCCGGGCTGAGCTCGGCGGCGAGTGCGTCGCGCAGGGCAGCGAGCCAGGACAGCTTGTAGGCCAGGTGCGGGCTGTCCAGGGCCCGGCCGTTGGGCACGTACACCGACCACACCCGGCACCCCGCGCAGGTGGCCGAGATGGCCCGGGCCTCCGGGCCGGGGAAGCCTGGCTCGCCGGGGAAGCCGCGGCGCACGTCGTCCAGGCCGGCCCGGGACAAGATGGCCACCCCGTTCCAGCGGCCGGTGCCGTACAGCGCGGCCTCGTAGCCGAGTTCGCCCACCTCACCGGCCGGGAAGCCGGCGTCGGGTGCCTTGGTCTCCTGCAGGCAGAGCACGTCCGGCCGGGTCTCCTCCAGCCAGCTGAGCAGCCGGGGCAGCCTGGCCTGCACCGAGTTGACGTTCCACGTGGCCAGCCGCATGGTTTCCTTTCCGGCTCGGTCAGGCGTTCGCGTGCAGGGCGGCGTTCAGCGCGATGCCGTGCCCGGCGCGCTCGGTGACCCGGACCGCGCCGGTCTGCGAGTCACGCAGCCAGAGCAGCCCCGGGCGGCCGGACAGTTCCCGGGCCTTGACCACCTGCCCGTCCGGCAGCCGGACCTTGGTGCCCGCGGTCACGTACAGCCCGGCCTCCACCACGCAGTCGTCGCCGAGCGAGATGCCGATGCCGGCGTTGGCGCCGATCAGGCAGCGCTCGCCGACCGAGATCGTCTCCTTGCCGCCGCCGGACAGCGTGCCCATGATCGACGCCCCGCCGCCGACGTCGGAGCCGTCCCCGACCACCACGCCGGCCGAGATCCGGCCCTCCACCATGGAGGTGCCGAGGGTGCCCGCGTTGTAGTTGACGAACCCCTCGTGCATGACCGTGGTGCCCTCGGCCAGGTGCGCGCCGAGCCGGACCCGGTCCGCGTCGGCGATCCGCACCCCGGCCGGCAGCACGTAGTCCACCATCCGCGGGAACTTGTCGACCCCGTACACGGTGACCGGGCCGCGGCGGCGCAGCCGCAGCCGGGTGGCCTCGAAGCCCGGCACCGGGCAGGGCCCGTGGCTGGTCCACACCACGTTGGCCAGCACCCCGAAGATGCCGTCCAGGTTGCAGCCGCGCGGCCGGACCAGGCGGCCGGACAGCAGGTGCAGCCGCAGGTACGCGTCGTGCGCGCCGGCCGGCGGCGGCGGCCAGGCGGCCGATCGTGGTGCGCACCGCGACGACCTCGACCCCCCGGGCCTCGTCCGGGCCGAGCAGGCCGGCCACGTCGGAGCCGAGCGCCCTGGCCGCCTCGGCCGGGGACAGCCGCGCCGTGCCGCTGGCCGTCCCGGCTGGGATCAGTTCCGGCGCGGGGAACCAGGTGTCCAGCACGACGCCGCCAGCCAGCGTGGCCAGCCCGGCGCCTCGCGCCCCGGTCGCCTGAGGATCGATCCCTGACTCAGTCACGGCCCACATGGTAGCCGCCGGTCGCAGCCCATCCCCACCCATTAGTGGGGTGGGTTCTGCGCCGCCGGCGGCGCAGAACCTACCCCGATAACGTCTCAGGCACCAGAAGGCGGCCGGAGGGCGCCAGCCCCGGAGGGCGCCGAGCCTCGCAGGGCGCCGCAGGGCGCCAGCCCCGCAGGGCGCCAGCCCGCAGGGCGCCGAGCCCCGCGGAGGGCGCCCGCCCCGGGTAGCCCGGGTCAGCCCCGGCTAGTCGCCGAGCTCGGCGCGGCGGCGGGTCACGAAATCGTCCAGTTCGGCGCGGATCGCGTCATCCAGCGGCGGCGCCTGGTACTCCGCCAGCGTCTTCGCGCAGATCTCACCCGCCCGGGCGGTGGCGTCCTTGGCCCCGAGCCGCACCCAGCGCTCGTAGTTGGCGGTGGACGACAGCAGCGGCCGGTAGAAGCACTCCCGGAACCGCTCCATCGTGTGCGCCGCCCCCAGGAAGTGCCCGCCGTGGCCGACTTCCTCGTGCGCGCCGAACGCCAGCGAGGCCTCGTCGATCTCCAGCGGGGTGAACTCCACCCGCAGCATGCGCAGCAGCTCGATGTCGATGATGAACTTCTCGTAGCAGCTGACCAGGCCGCCTTCCAGCCACCCGGCCGCGTGCATGACGAAGTTGGTGCCGGCCAGGAACGTCGGCAGCAACGTCATCAGGGACTCGTACGCCGCCTGCGCGTCCGCCGTCTGGCTGGAGTTGAGGCCGCCGCCGGTGCGGAACGGCAGCCCGTAGTGGCGGGCCAGCTGGCCGGTGCACAGCAGGCCGATGGCCGACTCCGGGGTGCCGAAGCTGGGCGAGCCGGACTGCATGTCGATGTTGGACAGGAACGAGCCGAACACGACCGGGCAGCCGGGCCGGATCAGCTGGGCCAGCGCGATGCCGGACAGCGCCTCGGCCAGCTGCTGGACCAGCGCGGCCGGGATCGACACCGGCGACATCGCGCCCATCAGCAGGAACGGGGTCAGCACCACCGGCTGGTTGGCGGCGCAGTACTCGAACTGGGCGTCCAGCATCCGGTCGTCCCAGCGCAGCGGCGAGTTGCAGTTGATCAGCGAGATCGGTGGCCGGGGTCGCGCTCGATCGACGCGCGGCCCTTGTCCCGGCCCGCGCCGCCGCCGAACAGGATCTCGGTCATCGCGATCGTGTCGGCCGCGTTCGGCCCGGACACCACGTTGCCCATGTAGATCTTGTCGGTCACCGTCTGCAGCGCGTAGATCATGTCCAGGTGCCGGGAGTCGAGCGGCGTGTCGTTCGGCTCGCAGATCACGCCGCCGGCCGTGTCCAGCTCGGGGAAGGACTGGGCCAGCATGCTCAGCCGGCGGAAGTCCTCCATGGTCGCGTCCCGGCGGACGTCGCCCTCGCGGACGAACGGGCAGCCGTAGACCCCGCCGAACACCATCTGGTCGCCGCCGATGTGCACGCTGTTGGCCGGGTTGCGGGCCTGGATGCCGAACTCCCGCGGTGCCTTGGCCACCTGCTCCAGCACGAAGTCCGGGTCGAGGAAGACGACCTCGTCCTCCACCTTCTGCCCGGCCCGGCGGAACAGCTCCAGCGCCTCGGGCTTGGCGAACTGCACGCCGATCTCCGAGACGATGCGCCGCCATCCCTGGTCCAGCACGCCGATGGCGTCCGGGGACAGGATCTCGTAGCGCGGCATCGTGTTGCGGAACATCGCCACCTCCGGCCCGTCTTGACCCTCCCTGGCACCGCTACGTAACATCACATAGTAGAACAGAGTTCCGTAACATGGAACTTGCGGACTCGAGACCTGACAAGCATGGAACTCATGGGCAGGCGTAGCAGGCAGCGCGGCAAGCGACCGCCGGGGATCCGGGAGGCGGCAGTGGCCACTCCCGACCGGCACGCAGGCGGTGGACCGGGCCGCCCGGCTGGTCACCGAGGTCGTGCACGCGCCGGACTCGGTCACGTTCACCGAGCTCGCCGCGGCCACCGGGCTGGCCAAGAGCACCACCTCACGGCTGCTGGACGCGCTGGAGCGCGGCGGGCTGGTGCGCCGCGACGACGACGGCCGGTTCCGCCCCGGTGACGTGTTCGTCCGGTACGCCTGGCGGGGCGGCGCCGAGGCCGGGCCTGGTCGAGGTGGCCCGGCCGTTCCTGGACCGGCTCGGCGGGCAGACCGGCGAGACCGTGAACCTGGGCGTGGCCCGCGACGGCCATGGTCGAGCAGATCGCCCAGGTGGACAGCAAGTACCTGATCGGCGGCACCAACTGGGTCGGCCGGCCGGTGCCGCTGCACTGTGCCGCGCTGGGCAAGGTGCTGCTGGCCTACGGCGCGGCGCGAGCTGCCGCCCGGCCGCCTGGAGGCCCGCACCAGCCGGACCCTGACCAGCCGGGCCGCGCTCGAGGAGAACCTGCGTCAGGTCCGCCGGGACGGCTACGCGGTCACCGACGAGGAACTGGAGCCGGGCCTGGTCGCGGTGGCCGCCCCCGTGTTCCGGGACGGCGCGGAGGTGGTGGGCGCCCTGTCGGTGACCGCGCCGGCCAGCCGTCTCACCCCGGCGAGCATCCCCGTGGTGGCCGCGCAGTGCGTGGCCAGGCGCGCGGCCTGTCCGCGGCCCTCGGGCACCGCGCCCCTCCGACCGCCGCCCGGCCCCGGCGCCGGCACCGATCCCGGCCCGGCACCGATCCCGGCGCCGGCACCGACCCGACCCGTGCTGGGACCGCGCCAGCGCACGAGCCGAGCCCACCCCACCGCGCAACCCCAGCCGACTAGAGAGAAGGTGCCGCGTGACGCAGGAGGAGCTGCTCCGCCAGCTTTATGACTTCACCCTGGTCGGCAACGCGCCCGAGGTGCTCAGCCTGACCAACGCCGGCCTGGAGATGGGGCTGGGCCCGGAAACCCTGCTCTACGAGGCGCTGATCCCCTCGCTGGAGGAGGTGGGCGCCCGGTTCGAGCGCGGCGACTTCTTCGTCCCGGAGATGCTGATCGCGGGCAAGGCCATGGCGGGCGCGCTGGAGATCCTCCGCCCGCTGCTGGCCGAGACCGGGGCCGAGTCGATCGGCACGATCGTTATGGGCACGGTCAAGGGCGACGTGCACGACATCGGCAAGAACCTGGTCAACATCATGTTCGAGGGGGCCGGGTTCCAGGTCATCGACCTCGGCGTCCAGGTCGCGCCGGAGAAGTTCATCGCCGCGATCACCGAGCACAAGCCGGACATCGTGGGCTTCTCCGCGTTCCTGACCACGACCATGCCGATGTTCAAGGCGAACATCAACGCGCTGCAGAAGGCCGGCCTGCGCGACCAGGTCATCGTGATGGTCGGCGGCGCGCCGGTCACCCAGGAGTACGCGGACGTGGTCGGCGCGGACGGGTACGCGGCCGACGCGTCGGCCGCGGTGGTCCGGGCCAAGGAGCTGCTGCGGCAGCGCCGCGCGATGACACCGGCGTAGGGAGCACGCGTGGAAACAGTCCTCCGGTCGGCCACCAAGACGGTCACCATCAGCCCCGGGCACCCGTTCTGCATCATCGGCGAGCGGATCAACCCGACCGGCCGCAAGATCTTCCAGGACCAGCTGCGCCGCGGTGACCTGTCCCGGATCGAGATCGACGTGGCCCAGCAGGTGGCGGGCGGGGCCATGGTCCTCGACGTGAACATGGGCGCGCCGCTGGCCGACGAGGCCGAGCTGATGGTGGCCGCGGTGAAGCTCATCCAGGGACTGACCGACCTGCCGCTGTGCATCGACTCCTCGATCATCGAGGTGCTCGACGCGGGCCTGGCCGCCTACCAGGGCAAGGCGCTGGTGAACTCGGTGACCGCCGAGGACGAGCGGCTGGAGGCGATCCTCCCGCTGGTGAAGAAGTACGGCGCCGCGGTCATCGCGCTCCCCAACGACGAGGAGGAGATCCCCGAGGACCCGCGCACGCCGGCTGGACCTGGCCCGCAAGATCATCGACGTGGCGACCGGCCGGTTCGGCATCCCGCTCGAGGACATCGTGATCGACCCGCTGGCCATGCCGGTCGGCGCGGACACCTCGCTGGTCGTCAAGACCATGGAGACGATCTCGCTGCTGCGCGAGGAGTTCGGGGTGAACACGACGCTCGGCGCGTCCAACGTGTCGTTCGGCATGCCGGACCGGCACGCGATCGGCGCGGCCTTCCTGCCCATGGCCATCACCAGCGGGCTGACCAGCGCGATCCTGGACGCCCGCGTCGCCGCAGATCGTCCGCGCCGTGCAGGCCGCCGACCTGCTCCTCGACCGTGATCCCTGGGGCGCCGCCTGGATCGCGGCGCACCGGGCCCAGCAGGCCGCGCAGGCCGCGCAGGCCCAAAACCAGGCTACGACGTGACGATGGTGCCGCCCGGCACGGCCGCTGCGGGAGACAGCACGCAGCGCTCAATTCGCCGCAACGAAAACCACCACGGCGTACTCCCCCATGACGCCGACCCGGCGACGGCCGGCACGGCCTGCCGGCAGCGGCCGGCAGCCGGTCCGGGTCGACCTGCGGTTCGAGCCTTCCGGCCGCCAGGTCCGGGTGCCCGCCGGGGTGAGCGTGTTCGACGCGGCGAGCTGGAACGGGATCGCGATCGACTCGACCTGCGGCGGCCACGGCACCTGCAAGAAGTGCAAGGTGCGGATGCTCGACGGGGCGGCGGTGCCGTCGCCGCTGGACATCCGGGCGTTCTCCCCGGACGAG
Source organism: uncultured Actinomycetes bacterium (assembly GCA_963711485.1). Taxonomy (GTDB): domain Bacteria; phylum Actinomycetota; class Actinomycetes; order Streptosporangiales; family Streptosporangiaceae; genus RYN-230. The sequence goes on along the minus strand of CAVQEM010000032.1, from coordinate 61,664 downwards.
CTGCGCGACGGGCTGGCGGCTGGCCTGCCGGGCGCTGGCCGGCGGGGACGCGCGGATCGAGGTCCCCCCGCTGGTCACCCGGCCCAAGGCGGCCACGGTCGGGGTCGGCCGGCAGGTCATCCTGCGGCCCGCGGTGCAGAAGCGCTACCTGGAGCTGGACGAGCCGTCCCTGGCCGACCAGCGCAGTGACGTCGAGCGGATCCTGGCGGCCGTGGACGACCTGGAACTGCGGGTCGACCTGCACGCGGTGCGGGTGGCGGGCCGGGTCCTGCGCGCCGCGGACTACAAGGTCACCGCGGTGATCGTCGATGACGTGCTGATCGACGTGGAGCCCGGGCGACACCTCGGCCCGGCTGTTCGGTATCGCGTTCGACCTGGGCACCACGACGGTGGTGGCCACCCTGCTCGACCTGTCCACGGGCACGCCGGTCGCGGTGGCCTCGGCGCTGAACCAGCAGCAGCCGTTCGGCGCGGACGTGATCACCCGGATCAGCGCCACGATGATGGACCCCGGCGCCCTGGCCCGGCTGACCGCGCTGGCCCAGCAGACCCTGGCCGAGCTGGCCGGCGGAGGCGTGCGCGGAGGGCGGGATCGACCCGGCCGAGGTGTACGAGGTCGCGCTGGCCGGCAACGCCACGATGACGCACATCGTGCTGGGCATCGACCCGGAGCCGCTGGGCGTGGCCCCGTTCATCCTGGCCGCCCGGCTGCTGCCCGAGGTGCTCGGCGTCCGACCTGGGCGTGCCCGCGCATCCGCGGGCCCGGGCGGTGGTGTTCCCGCCGTTCGGCGCCTACGTGGGCGGCGATATCACGGCCGGGCTGCTCGCCTCGGGCATGGACCGGGACAGCCGGACCCGGCTGTTCATCGACATCGGCACGAACTGCGAGATCGTGCTGGGGAACCGGGACTGGCTGCTGGCCACGGCCGCGCCCGCGGGACCGGCCTTCGAGGGGGCGGCCATCCGGTGCGGGATGCGCGCCGCGGACGGGGCCATCGAGGTGGTCACGATGACCCCGGACGACCTGGAGCTGAAGGTCATCGGGGACGCCGAGCCGGCCGGCCTGTGCGGGTCGGGGCTGGTGGACGCGGTGACCGGGCTGGTCCGGCTGGGCCTGCTCGACTCGTCGGGGCGGCTGGTCACCCAGGAGCGGGCCGCCGAGCTGGCCCCGGGCCTGGCGGGCCGGCTGACCCAGCTCGGCGCGGAGCGGGTGTTCGTGCTGCACTGGCTGGGTGAGCCCGGCAACGTGTCCCGGTCGGTCTACCTGTCCCAGCGGGACGTCCGCGAGCTGCAGTTCGCCAAGGCGGCCATCGCCACCGGGTGGCGCATCCTGCTGGAGGAGGCCGGGCTGGAGCCGGGCGACATCCAGCAGGTGCTGCTGGCCGGGTCGTTCGGCAGTTACCTGTCCCCCGCCAACGCGATCCGGCTCGGCCTGGTGCCGGACATCCCGGTGCTGCGGGTGGTCAGTGCGGGGAACGTGGCGGGTGAGGGAGCCAAGATGGCCCTGCTCAGCGTCCGTGAACGGGCGGGTGGGCTGGCCCTGCTGGAAGAGGTGAGGTATGTCGAGCTCTCCGACCGCGCCGACTTCAACGACCGTTTCGTCGACCAGCTGGCCTTCCCCGACTGACCCGTCCCCGTCCGCACACCAGCCCCACCCACCCCAACAACTTCACACACCCCAGCAGCCCTATCTACCTCACCAGTCCCCTGCACCACAGGAACTTCGCACGCCCCATCGACCCCACGGGCCTTATCAGTCCCACACACCCCACCAGTCCCACGGGCCCGCCCGCCCGCAGGCGCCCCAGGCGGCCGTCATCGCCTGCGGGGCACTGGGCGGCCCCATCCGGGAGATCGCCGCGCGCCGGGGCTGGCCCATCGAGCTGCACTGCCTGCCCGCGCTGCTGCACAACCGGCCCGCCGGGATCACCCCGCAGGTCGAGCGGCTGGCCGTGGCGGCCCAGGCCCGCGGCCTGCCGGTGGCGATCGGCTACGCCGACTGCGGCACCTACGGGGCGCTGGACGAGTTGTCCGCCCGGCTGGGCCTGCGCCGGCTGCCCGGGCTGCACTGCTACGACCTGCTGGCCGGGCCAGACCGGATGGCGGCGCTGTTCGAGGCCGAGCCCGGCACGTACGTCCTGACCGATTTCCTGGTCCGCAGTTTCCGCCGGACGGTGCTCGCCGGACTCGGCCTGGACCGCTACCCCGAGCTGTGGCCGGACTACTTCGGGCACTACCGCCGGGTGGTGTGGCTGGCCCAGTCCCCCGACCCGGCCCTCGAGGCCGAAGCGGAGGCCGTCGCGGCCCGGTTCGGCCTCCCGCTCACGGTGATCGGCACCGGCACGGCCCGCCTGGAACGCGAACTCGAGCTCTCCTGGCCCGCCTCAGCCCCGGAAACTCCCAGCCCGTGCGCGCACAACCGCTGTTGCCCCGGACCCGGGAACAGCGGTCCCCGAGTTCGTGCGCGCAAACCGCTGCCATGACGACGGTTTCCGCACACGCACCTCCTTCCCCGACTGCCGACGCCACAGCGACCCGCCAGGAATGTGTGCGCAAACCGCTGCCATCACAGCGGAAATCGACCACGAACCCGGACAGGGAGCGGCGGGCCGGGGCGGAGCGGTGCACGGCGGGCTGACGAGCGCGGCGGCGCTGCTGGCGCAGCCGCGTTACGAGGTCTTCCCGGCCGGATCGGCCGAGCAGGCCGTGGCGGACTGGGTCCCGCCGAGCGTGACCATGACCGTGACCGCGTCCCCGGCCAAGGGGCTGGACGCCACGCTGGACCTGACCGAGCGGCTGGCGGGCCGGGGTTACCGGGTGGTGCCGCACCTATCCGCGCGGCTGGTGGTGGACGACGCGCACCTGGACGCCATCGTGACCCGGCTGCTCGCCTGCGGGGTGGACGACGTGTTCGTGCCCGCGGGGGACGCCGATCCCCCGGCCGGCCGGTTCGACAGCGCCCTGTCGCTGCTCACCCGGCTCACCGAGATGGGCCGCCCGTTCGCCCGCGTCGGGATCACCGGCTACCCGGAGAGCCACCCGCGCATCGACGACGACATCACCGTGCAGGCCATGTGGGATAAGCGGCATCACTCGTCCTACATCGTCAGCAACCTTTGCTTCGACCCGGCCGTGCTGCGCAAGTGGGTAACCCGGATCCGGGCGCGCGGCGTCACGCTCCCGCTCTACGTGGGGCTGGCGGGCCCGGTGGAGCGGGCGAGGCTGCTGCGCATGGCGGCCCGGGCCGGGGTGGCCGAATCCACCCGGTTCCTGGCCGGGCACACGGACTGGTTTCTGCGCCTCGGCCTGCCCGGTGGCTACAGCCCGGAGCGGCTGCTGGACCGGACGGGCACGGCCCTGACCGCACCCGGTGCGGGCGTGGCCGGCCTGCACCTGTTCACCTTCAACCAGGTCAGGCAGACAGAAGAGTGGCGGGTCGCGCTGCTGCGGCGACTGGCGGGGCCAGACCACGGCCAGCTGGCCATCTGACTGATCCGGCCGGGACTCTTTTCTGGCCACGCACCGCCGGCCGCGAGGCGTTTCCTGATGCCCGCGGAACGCGGCCCGCGCCGGGCCGCTCCGTCATAGGCTGTCTTGTGCAACTGTTTCGATCAACTGCAACGGATCGCGCGAGATGTCCGGGTGTGGGTGGGAGCAGACGGTGAACAGGCAGACAACGGCAACGAGGTCACCGGGGCCCAGATGGCCAGCGCACCGGCCCGCCTAGTGGAGTGGCCGCTGCGTTGCGGCCCGGTCCCGCCCCTGGCTGACTGCCACAGCCCGCGTCCGGAGACCGGGCTGGGCCGGATCGGCAAGCTCGATCCCGGGGACACGTTAATTCTCGTCCCCGGCCCCGGATACCGCTCCTTCCGGGATCGCCTCTTCGTCCGGCGAGCCTGCTTACCTCGCCGCCTCGGGCGGCACAGGCAAGACGCAGCTGGCCGCGGCGCTCGCCCACCAGCTCTGGGATAGCCGCAGGGTGGACCTGCTGGTGTGGGTGAAGGCGAGCAGCAGGAAGGCCGTCCTGGCCGGCTACGCGCTAACCCTCGCGGAACTGGGCGCCGCGGAGGCGGGTGACGACCTGCTGACCGGAGCGCAGCGGTTCCTGGCCTGGCTGTCCAGCACCAAGCGGCGGTGGCTGGTGGTCCTCGATGACCTGGCCGATCCGGCCGACCTGGATGGCCTGTGGCCCGCCGGGCACGACGGCCGGGTCGTGATCACGGCCCGGCGGGATGACGCCCTGGCCGCGCCCGACCGCAGGATCGCGCCCGTCCCCGCGTTCAGCACCCGGGAAGCCATGGCCTACCTCAGCGCACGGCTCGCCACCGACCCCGGCCAGCGGACCGAGGCCCTGGACCTGGCGCGCGACCTGGAGTGCCAGCCGCTTGCCCTGGCGCACGCGACGGCCGCACTGATCTGCACCGGGGCCAGCTGCCGCGACTACCGGGGCTGGTACCACGACCGGAAGCGCCGGATGAGCAGTGCCAGCCTGGCCGCCAGCGGCGGCCCGGGCAGTACCGCATGGGATGGGCCGGGAGCGGGCGGCTCCGGACCGCACAGCACCGGACCAGGCGGCACCGGACCAGGCGGCGCCGGCGTGGATTACGCCGCGCTCGGCCATTCCAGCGTGACCTGGTCGCTGGCCATGGACCTGGCCGACCAGATCCCGCCCGCCGGCTTCGCCCGGCCCGCCCTGGTGCTGGCCGCGCCTGCTCGACCCGGCCGGCATCCCCGGGGTCGTCTTCACCACCCCGGCCGCCTGCGGTTACCTGACCGGCCATCCGGCCATGCCCGCCGAGCCTGCCCAGGCCCGCGACGCGGTGCACGGCCTGGCCCGGGCCGGGCTGGTCACGATCAACCCGGCCAGCACCACGCGGACCGTGCAGGTGCACCCGGCCGATCCAGGCCATGACCCGGGGGATCATCCCGGCGCCGGAGCTCGAGGAGGCCGTCCGGTGCGCCGCGGACGCGCTGCTGCAGTCCTGGCCCGCGGATCCGGTTCCGCCCCGGCTGGCCCAGGCCCTGCGGGACTGCACGATCAGCCTGCGCGAGTGCAGCGGCGACCTGCTCTGGGCCCCGGAGACCCACCCGGTCCTGCTGCAGGCGGGCCAGAGCCTGGACAGCGACGAGATCAGCGGCCCGGGCCTCGCCTACTGGCAGGAGATGCTGGAGACCAGCACCCGGGTGCTCGGCCCGGACCACAGCCAGGCCTTCCGCTGCCGCGACGGCCTGGCCTCGGCCTACGAGGCGGCGGGCCGGCTGGACGACGCGATCGGCGTGCACGAGCGCACGCTGGCCGAGCGGCAGCGGATCCTGGGCAAAGACCATCCCGACACGCTGGCCTCGTGCGGCCACCTCGCGCGGGCCTACGCCGCCGCGGGGCGGCACGGCGAGGCCCTGCCGATGTACGAGCGGGTCGTCGCGGACCGGGAGTGGGTGCTGGGCGCCACGGCACCCGGACACACTGGCCGCGCGCGGCGACCTGGCCGGCGCCTACCTGGCCGCGGGCCAGCCCGACCACGCCCTCCCGGTGTACCAGCAGACCCTGGCGGACCTGGAGCGGGGGCTGGGCCCCGCGCACCCGGACACGCTGGCCGCGCGGGCCGGGCTGGCCCAGGCTTACCACACGGTCGGGCGGCTCAAGCAGGCCGTGCCGGTCTACGAGCAGATCCTCGCGGACCGGGAAAAGGCGCAGGGCCCGGACCACCCGGACACGCATCGGCGCCCGCGCCGACCTGGCCTACGCCTACCGGACCGCCGGGCGGATGAAGCACGCGCTGCCGCAGTACGAGCGGGTGGTCAGCGACCGGGAACGGGTGCTGGGCAGCTACCACCCGGACACCATGACCGCCCGCGGCAACCTGGCCAACGCCTACCTCGCCGCCCGCCGGGTCAAGGACGCCATCCCGGTGTACGAGCGGACCCTGGCCGACCGGGAAATGGCCCAGGGGGCCGACGACATGGACACCATGACGGCCCGCGGCAACCTGGCCAACGCCTATCACTCGGCCGGGCGGCTCAAGGACGCGCTCCCGCTCTACGAGCAGACCCTGGCCGCGTGCGAGCGGGTGCTCGGCCCGACCCACCAGTCCACCCTGACGGCCACGGGCGAACCTGGCCTCCGCCTACCACGCCGCGCTGCGGCTGTCCGAGGCGATCGCGGTGTTCGAGCGCACCCTGGCCGACTGCGAGCAGGCCCTCGGCCCGGATCACCCGCTGACCCGTGCGGTGCGGGAGAACCTCAAGGCCGTCCATCAGGCCTGACCCCAGACCCGGCCGGTCCTGCGGACTGACCTGCCGGAGGCTGGACCCGCCGGATGTCCGGCGGGTCCAGCCCTCAGGCCCGTTCCTTCAGGGCCGCCACCAGCGCCGGGATCACCTCGGCCAGGTCGCCGATCACCGCGTAGTCGGCCCGGGACAGGATCGGCGCCGACGGGTCGGTGTTGATGACCACGATGCGCTTGGCGCTGGCGCAGCCCGCCATGTGCTGGATCGCCCCGCTGATCCCGCAGGCCAGGTAGAGCTCCGGGGTGATCTTGGTTCCGGTCTGGCCGACCTGCTGGGTGTGCGGCCGCCAGCCCTGGCTGGTGACCACGCGGGACACCCCGACGACCCCGCCGAGCAGGCCGGCGAGTTCCTCCAGCGGGGCGAAGCCGTCCGGGCCGCCGACGCCGCGGCCTCCGCCGACCACCACCCGGGCGGTGGCCAGCGACACCCCGCCGTCGCGGCCGGCCGACACGACCGCCCGGACCCGCAGGTCCGCCGGGTCCAGGTCGGGCTCGTGGACATGCACGGCTGGTTCCGGCGCATCCTCGGCCAGGACAGAATCGGCCGGGTCCGCGTGGACCGGCACCGGCGGCACCGCGTCGGTGGCCACGGTGAGCAGGGCGGGTGTCCCCTCCAGGGTGGCGTCCTCGATGAGCAGCCCGGCCCAGCGCTGGCGCGACACCGCCAGGGTGCCGTCCCCGGCAGGGGCGGCCGCGACGGCGTTCGCGGCCACCGGCTGGCCGGTCAGCGCGCCGAGATGGGCGAGCACCTCGCTGCCGCGGTCCGTCCCCGCCGCGACCACGGCGGCGGCCAGGGTCACGCCGAGCAGGCCCTCCAGGGTCCGGGCCCAGGCCTGCGGGGCGTACCCGTCCAGCGCGGCGGGCTCGACGACATAGGCCTCGGTCACCCCGTAATCACCCAGCAGGCGGGCCGGGACCCGGTCAGCCGGCCCGAACGCCACGGCGGCCAGGACCTGGCTGGCCGCGCCGGGCGCCGCTGTCGCCCGGTCCGCCGGGCCAGCGCCAGCCAGCGACCGGGCGAAGGTCAGGGCGCGCAATGATGCGTCCGTCACCCCGGCCTCGTCCAGCTCGACCAGGCAGAGCACGTTCATGTCAGGACGCTCATTTCAAGACCCCCAGCTCGTCCAGCAGCCGGATCAGGGCGGGCACGGCGTCCGTCCCGGTGCCCAGCACGGTCGCCTGCTGTCGCGGCTGGTCCGGCACCCGGAGCGCCCGCTTGCGCAGTCCCTCGGGCTGCCACTGCGGCTGGTACTGCTCGATGGCGGCCCGCTTGGCCCGCAGCCGTCCCGGCAGGGAGGGATAGCGGGGCAGGTTGATGCCTTCCTTGACGGTGATCACCGCGGGCAGCCCGAACTCGAACGTCTCCTCGTGACCGCGGTACTCCCGTCGGGCCCGCGCCACGGCCCCGGTGATCTCCAGATGCTTGATCCCGGTGGCGCACGGCCAGCCGAGCCCGTGCGCCACCCGCACCCCGACCTGGTAGTCCCCGGTGTCAGCCGCCTCGTTGCCGAGCAGCAGCAGGTCATAGCCCGGCCCGGCGGCGGCCCGGCGGCGTGCCTCGGCCACGATCGCGGCGGCCGTGGCGGCCGGGCCCCACTCGTGCCCGCCGTCCTCCAGCAGCACGGCCCGGTGGGCGCCGAGCGCGAGCGCGTCACGGAGCTGATCCGCGGCCTCGGCCGGCCCCAGGGTCAGCACCGACACGGTGCCGCCCAGCCGCTCGGTGATCTGGACGGCCTCCTCCACGGCGCATTCCTCGTGCGGGCTGATCGCGAACCCCGACATCCGGGTGTCCACGTCCTGCCCGTCCGGGGTGACCACGATGCGGCCGCCGACCTGGGGGACCCGCTTCACGCAGACGGCGATCTCCACCTCCGGTCAGCTCCGGATCCGCGCGTTGTCCGGGTCGAACAGGGGGGTGGCCCCAGCCACCGCCACGGTCACCGGGTAGGTATTCCCGAAGCACTCGACCTGGAGCCGGGTGCCCGCGCTGGCCTGGGCCGGGGGCAGATAGGCCATGAGCAGGTGCCGACCCACCGACGGGCCGGATCCGGCGCTGGTCACATAGGACGGCCGGCCCTTCGCGTCCACCAGCCGCTCACCGCCGGCCGACAGGATGGGCTCGCCGCCGAGCATGTAGCGGGCCGGGCCGCTGGGCGGGGTGTGGTCGTCCACGGTGAGCGTGCACAGCACTGCGGCGGGCGGCTCGGCCCGCTGGGCCAGGTAGGCCTCCTGGCCGACGAATGGCTGGGCCTTCACCCTCGGGCGGGTCATCCCCGCCTCGACCAGCGTGTAGTCCGCGGTCAGCTCGTTGCCGAAGGCACGGTAGCCCTTTTCCAGCCGGCCGGTGGTGCCGTAGACGCCGATGCCGACCGGCACCAGCCCGTGCGGGGTGCCCGCCGACCAGAGTGCGTCCCACAGCTTCGCGCCCTGCTCGATGGGCACGTGCAGTTCCCAGCCGAGCTCACCGACGTAGGAGATGCGTGAGGCCAGCACGGACAGCCCCGCGATCTCCACCTCCCGGCAGGTGCCGAAACCGAACCCGGCGTGGCTCACGTCGTCGCTGGTGACGGACTGCAGCACGTCGCGGGCCCGCGGCCCCCACAGCCCGAGCGTGGCCTGGGCGGAGGTCAGGTCGGCGAGCGCGGCGGTGCCGTCGGCGGGCAGGTGCTCGCGCGAACCAGGCCAGGTCGGCCATGCCGGTCGCGCCGCCAGTCACGACCCGGAACCGCTCGCGAGCCGAGCCGCATGATGGTCAGGTCCGCCTTGAACCCGCCCCGCTCGTCCAGCAGCGAGGTGTAGACGACCCGGCCGGGGGCCACGTCGAGCTGCGCGACGGCCAGCGACTGCACCACGTCCAGCGCGGACGGCCCGGTCACGTCGAAGATCGCGAACGCGGAGAGGTTGACGAGCCCGCACGCGTCCCGCATGGCCAGGTGCTCGGCGTTGATGACCGGCGACCACCAGCGGGCGTCCCACTCGGCGTCCCGCGGCATCAGCCGCCCCGCATACCGTTCCAGCAGCGGCTCGTTGGACGCGTACCAGTGCGGCCGTTCCCAGCCGGCCGTCTCGAAGAAGACCGCGCCCAGATCCTGCTCCCGGTCGTAGACCGGGCTGACCCGTACCGGGCGGCCGGACTCCCACTGCTCGGACGGGTGCACGATCCCGTACATCTTGTTGAAGCCCTCCCGGGCCCGCGCCTGGACATGGGCCACGGTGCGCTGGCACGGGTAGAAGCGGGCGATGTTCGCCTCGTCCACGTCCACGGTCGGGACCTGGCCGCTCATCCACTCGGCCACCGTGCGGCCCACGCCCGGCCCCTCCTTGATCCAGCTGGCCGCGGCCGACCACAGCCCGTCCACCTCCGGCGCGGGGCCGAGCAGCGGGTGGCCGTCCGGGGTCATCGAGATCAGGCCGTTGATCGCGTAACGGATGCCGACCTTCTCGTCACCGAGCAGGTCCGGCATCAGTTCCAGCGCCTCGGCCAGCTGCGGATCGAAGTCGTCCGCGGTGAAAGGCAGCTCGGTCGGGGACAGCGCGGATTCCTCGATGGAGGGGATGTCGTCCGGCAGGACGATGATCGGCCGGTGCGCATAGGAGCCCACCTCCATGTCCCCGCCGTGCTGACGCTCGTACATGTTGGTGTCCACGTCGCGCACGATCGGGTAGACGATTTCCCCCTGCGTGCCGGCGAACAGCGGGATCGGGCCGACGCTGATCATCTGGTGCACGATCGGGGTCAGCGGGATCCGGGCCCCGGCCATCCGGGCGATGCGCGGGCTCCACACCCCGCAGCAGACCACGCAGATACTGGTCTCGATCTCCCCCGCGGTGGTGCGCACCGAAGTGATCTTCGGCCGCCCGTTGCGGCCCCGCCCGCTGGTGTCGATGCCGAGCACCTCGGCGCCGGCCAGGACCTGGAGCGCACCGGACCGCTGCGCCTCCTCCCGCATCAGCGTGCCGGCCCGCAGCGAGTCGACCACGCCCACGGTCGGGAAGTGCGCGCCGCCCAGGATCACCGACTCATCCAGGTACGGCACCAGCTTCGCGACCTCGGCAGGCGAGATCACCTGGCCCGGGATGCCCCAGGCCTTGGCGGCGGTGCAGCGCCGGCGCAGTTCGTCCATCCGGGCCTGGGTCCGGGCCACCTCGATGCCGCCGCTCTGGGTGAACACCCCGAGCTGCTGGTACTGCTCGGTGCTGTCACGGGTCAGCTCCATCATCATCTTCGAGTACTCGATCGGGAAGATGAAGTTGGAGGCGTGCCCGGTCGAGCCGCCCGGGTTCGGCATCGGGCCCTTGTCCACCAGGACCAGGTCCCGCCAGCCGAGCCGGGCCAGATGGCAGGCCAGGCTGTTGCCGACGATCCCGGCGCCCACGATCACCGCACTCGCCCGGACCGGTGTGTCATTCATGCCGCTGATTCCTGCCCATCCGTGTCGCGTCCCGTCCCCCGCTGGCCGCGGGGTTGCCTCGGCCCCGCCACCGGCAACTCTGGCGGCGGGGCCGGGGCACTCAGCTGATGCCGTGCCTTTGCTACTGCGCTGCGCGTAACCAGCTGTGCTTATCCCTCTCTGCTTATTCGTGCTCTGCTTATTCGTGCTCTGCTAACTCGGCTCTGCTTGCTTCGGCTCTGCTTACTCGACCGGGATCTCCTTGTTGATCAGTCTCAGGTCGATGCCCTGCCTGCTGCGCACGAGCCGGGCGATCACGTAGATCACGATGGCCAGCACGTACATGGCGCCCATGTAAATGAGTGAGTCGTGACTGTTCACGAAGTAGTTGTCGTTACTGAGCCACTCGTAGAGGTTGAAGACGAGCAGGGCGATCGTGACGACCCCGGCCACCGGGACGATCGGCACGCCGAGCAGCTTGATCCGGCTGGCCGGCGAGGCCCGCCACAGATCGGGCTTGACGAACGGCAGCAGCACGACGGCGATGGCGCTGCCCAGGTAGGTGACCGCGATGACCAGGGTGGCGTCCAGCGTGTAGGACCGGAACGTGGTCGAGTACGCGTAGACCGCGGCCAGCCCGGCCGCCGGGAGCAGCATCAGGATCAGCGACCACACCGGGACCTTGCGCCGCTCGGAGACCTCGGCCGCCCGGTCCGGGAGCACCCGGTCGAACGCGGCCGCGAAGATGACCCGGGTCGAGGACAGGAACAGCGTCCCGACCCAGGCGAAGAACCACAGGCTCAGCACGAGGATCAGCACGACCTGGAACGCCGTGTTGTGCACCAGCCAGCCCGCGAACATGAACGGGTACGGCCAGATGCCGAAGGTAGGCGTCAGGTTGTAGTCGAGCGCGTTGAGGTTCTGGTAGAAGTCCCAGCCGATGGTCTTGGCCACCAGCAGGAAGAAGATGACCGTCAGGATGACGGTGATCCACAGGCCCGCGAACATGCCGGCGAACACCCGGCGGAAGTCACTCGCGCCGCGGATCTCGCCGTAGAGGGTGGTCCCCCAGTTCGGCCACAGGAGGAAGAACATGAAGGCCGGCACGAGCAGCATCGTCGGCCCGAGCGGGCCGAACCCGAACGGCGACGTGGTGTACCCGGCCTTGTGCGCCGCGACGTTGGTGTGCTGGTACGCGTTGTGCACGCCGAACAGCTTCTGGCCCTCGAGGTTGAACGAGCTCACGAAGCTGGCGTGCGAGTTGACCAGGAGCAGGATGACAACGACGGCGAAGCCGACCATGCCGCCGAGGAAGAACCACCTCTGGATCTTCGCGTACCCGGCCATCCCGAGCGAGACCAGCACGCCGGCCAGGACGATCGTGATGAGCGTGACGATGAAGATCCCGTTGTTGGTGCCGAACCACGCGGCACCACCGGCGGGCCAGGTCCATTTCAGCGTGGCCCACAGGGGCTCGAAGAGCTGGACCGAGAGGATGTTGCCGTAGATGGGCGCCCAGAGCCAGAGGATGAACCACCAGCCGGTAGCGGCCAGGACAAAGCCGATGCCACTGCCCAGGATCCGGCTCTGCCAGACATAGTCACCTCCCGCCCTCGGGATGGTGACCACCAGGCCCGCGTACGCGATGACAAGGAACGAGACCCAGACGCCTGAAATCAGGGTCGCGGTGATGAACTGGCCCTTGGGGAAGGCGGGCCCGGCGAAGGTGAACTCATAGAGTCCCAGTGTGACGAAGTTGGTCGCCAGGCAGGCGTAGATGATCGAGTCCCGGACGGACCAGCCACGGACCAGCCCGGTGGCTTTGCGTAGGAACAGTGTCGGCGTCTCGCCGCCAATTGCGTCAGTTGCCATGCTGATCTCCCGGTTGGGGGGCCTTTGGGGGGTGGCGGGGCCAGCCTATTGCTCAGGCACTGACAAGCCGGCCGGTTTCAGCCATTTACCAGAAGGTACTTAGTGACCTTCCCCTTCTTGGCGTTCAGCTCGAGTACGGCGCCCTGCAGGACGCCGTCGCCGTAAACACTGCCGGGATTGATGGCCAGCGTCCGGCCCATGCGTTTGATGCCCCGGCTCTCATGGATGTGCCCGTGCACCGAGAGCATTGGCTGGTAGTTGTTAATAGCGTCACGCACAGCGGTCGATCCCACCGGCTTCATGACCGCCCCGCCATGCGTCGGCCGCAACGTCTCGTCCAGTGCGGGCGCCTCGTCCAGGCCGGTCCCGTAGGGCGGGGCGTGGAAATTAAAGATGGCCCGTTCCATGTCCGGGATCTGGCTGACTACCGCGTCTATCTTTTCCTTGAGCTGTTCCTCGGGAGCCTCGCGGAATGTGTTCCACGGAGTCGGGTTGGTCCAGCCCATCGACACCAGGTGGAAGCCGTCGAGGTCGAGGGACTTGGCCTCGCCGAAGGTGACGCTCGGTGAGGCCTCGATGATGTCGTCGATCTCCCAGATATCGTCGTTGCCGCCGTTGAGGATGCACGGGATGTCGCCGCCGCCCAGCTTCCCGTCGGCCATGTCCAGCCACCGGTCCAGCGAGCGGGTCATCTCAGCGCTGAACCGCCGGTCCACCGCGCCCTCTTCGTCGCTCAGGGCCTGCAGTTCATCGGGGCTGACCAGAGCCGGGTAGTGCCCGGCGTTGCGGATCTTCTTCTCAACCTCTTCGAGCTCGGTCCTGGTCTCCATGCGGATGGTTTCGCCGCGGACCACCGTCTGCCAGTAACCATTGTGGGAGACGACCGGAACCATGACCTTGCCCGTGACGTCCCCGCCCAGCACGACCAGGTCAGCCTTGTAGAACGCCGCCGCGTTCAGGAACTTGCGCCAGCAGACCTCGGAGCCGTGGATGTCGGTGGCGAAGAAGACCCTCATGCGAATACCCACGCTTCCTGGTCCACGGCACGCAAATTTCACCGGCGCGGTGCGCAACGCCCGTGCGTCCTGTGCAACGTCTAGCATCCGGCCGAAACCGGCGTCAAGCAGGAGGATGCGAATTTAAGGCGCATCCCCGGGAACCGCTGCTGCTAGTGGGCAACTTCCTCCGGAAGCTCGTACCAGCGGACCCTGTCTCCGACGTTCGCGCGCAGCTTCCACTTGACCCCCTTCGGGGTCGACTCCGCGAGGTCCAGCAACTGCCGCGCCTGGGCAAGCGGGTCGTAGCGCGGCGCGGGCGGGGCCAGCCCGGGCTTCTCGGCCAGCAGGGCGGGCAGCTTGGCCAGGTTCTCGGTGACGGTCCGCCACCAACCCCAGTCAGTCCCCAGGACCTTGCCGAACCGCCCCGTGTCGATCATCGGCGGGGCGCCTTCACCGATCGGGAGCCCGGCCAGCAGGTGGAAGATGTCCCGCGCGTCCTTCTCATTGAGCTCGACGATCTGCAGCTTCGACAGCAGCACATCCACGGAGTCGACGGTGAGCGGCAGCCGGCCGAAGGACGGCCTGAAGTCCAGCGTGTGGCACATGGTCAGCCGGTCCACCATCACGTCGATGGGCCGGCCGGATGGCGCGTTGAAGTACATCTGCCGGTCGCCGTTGAGGTTGTTGAACCGGCGGTCGGGGACACAGCCATGGTCAGCGAGCCAGGCCGCCACGTCCTTGCGGCCCTTGGTCAGGCAGGCGAAGTCGATGTCCTGGTCGCGGCGCAGCCGGGGCGGGAAGTCCGGGCAGAGCACCCGGACGGCCAGCCCGCCCAGGAGCTTCAGGCCCAGACCGGCCTCGGCGGCCGCCTGGGCCAGACCCAGGGCCTCGGGGAGCGGATCGTGCGAGGATCCGACGGTGAGCTCGTCATCGGGGTCGGCCATGCCCGGGCCTGCTCTCGTCCTTCGGGGGCACCCGCGGGGGGATAACGGGCCGCCCAGCGCAATTTCGGCGGAACTCAACCGCGACATTCAACGGTGAGATTCGGGTGGAACTCGACAGTGAGTATGCCATGAGCCGCCCGCGAAGGCAGTTGACGCAGAACGGGCAATCCGGTCATTGTGGTTGCGTGAGCGAAAGCCTCGTTGCGGGGGGCGCAACCTATCAGTCAGCCGAGCGGGTGCTGACGCTGCTGGCCAGCTTCGAGGACAGCAGGCCGGAACTCAGTGTGACAGAGATCGCCGATGCCCTGGGCGTGCACAAGTCCACCGCCTCGCGGCTGGCCAGCACCCTGGAGCGGACCGGGTTCCTGGCCCGGTCGGGCCGGCGGTACCGGCTGGGCGTGGAGATCATCCGCCTCGGCACGGTCGCGCTGCGCAGCGCCGACATCGTGGCCACCATGCAGCCCGCCATGGAGAAGCTCTCCCAGCTGACCGGCGAGACCATCAACCTCGCGGTGCCGGCCGGGCCCGACGTGCTGAACGTGGCCGAGGTGCCGAGCACCTACATTCTCAGCTCCTCGGGCGGCTGGGTCGGGCGGCGCACCAGGCCACACGCGGTGGCCAACGGCAAGGTGCTGCTCGCGTTCGCCGCCCTGCCGGCCCCGGCCCGCCTGGAGCGGTACACCGAGCACACCATCACCACCCGGGACGCGCTGACCGCGGAACTGGCCCAGATCCGCCGGGACGGCTTCGCCACGGCGGTCGCCGAGCTGGAAGATGGGCTGGTCGCGGTGGCCGCGCCGGTGTTCGGCCCGGGCGGCGGCTGCGTGGCGGCCGTGTCGATTTCCGGGCAGGCCTACCGGATGCCGCCGGGCAAGCTGCACGAGCTGGGACAGCTCTGCGCGGACTGCTGACGGCGCCCGGGTGCGAGCGGCCGGACCCCTGCGCGGCGCCGGGGGCGAGCCGGCGGGAGTGGCAGGCTAACGGCGGGACAGGACCAGCGGTGGCCGGGAGGGCCTGAATGGACGAGCACCTGCTCTACGTCGGCGGTCAATGGCGCGCCGGGCGCACGGCCCCGGACGAGGCGACCAGCCCGGCGACCGGGGAGACGTTCGCCTCGGTCGCGGTGGCCGGCGCCGCGGACGTGGATGACGCGGTGCGGGCCGCGGCCCGGGCCTGGCCGGACTGGGCGGCCCAGTCCCCGTTCGAGCGGGCGGCCTGGTGCGAGCGGGTCGCCGGGGCCATCCTCCGCCGCCGCGACGACCTGGCCCGTGTCCTCACCCTGGACCAGGGCAAGCCGCTGGCCGCCGAGGCCTACGACGAGGTCGACGAGCTGGCCGAGTACTTCCGGATGGCGGCCGCGGACGTGCGGCGGCTGAACGGGGCCTTCCCCCCGTCCACGTCGGCCGGGCGCCGGGTGATCACCGCGCGGGTGCCGCTCGGCGTGGTCGGCGTGATAAGCCCGTGGAACTGGCCGTACACGATGGGTGCGGAACTCTTCGCGCCCGCGCTGGCGGCCGGTAACGCGGTGGTCTGGGTCCCCGCCCCGAGCACCAGCGCGTGCTGCGCGGTGCTGGCCGGGATCATCGCTGCGGAAGGCACGCCGCCCGGCGTGTTCAGCTTCCTCCCCGGACCCGGGCCGGTGGCCGGGGACGCGCTGGCTGGGCACCCGGGGGTGGCGGCCGTGGGGTTCATCGGGTCGGTGGCCACCGGCGCGCTGGTCGCGGCCCGCGCGGCCGGCAAGACGCAACTGCTCGAGCTGGGCGGCAACGGCCCGATGGTGATCCTCGAGGATGCCGACCTGGACCTGGCCGCCGACGCCGCGCTGGAAGCCGCGTACCTGTGCGCGGGCCAGAGCTGCACGGCTGGCGAGCGGTTCCTGGTGCACGCCGCGGTCCGCGCCGAGTTCGCCGAGCGGGTGGTCGCGGCCACCGCGGAGCGGGTCCGGCTGGGCGACCCGTTCGATCCCGGGACCACGATGGGCCCGCTGAACAACGAGGCCACCGCGGCCAAGTTCGACCGGCACGTGGCCGACGCGGTCGGCCGGGGGGCCAAGCTCTGCCACGGCGGCCGGCGGGCCCCGGGCTTCCCCACCGCGCTCTACGCCGAGCCAACCGTGCTGGACGGGGTGACCACCGACATGCTGATCGCCACCGAGGAGACGTTCGGGCCGGTGGTGCCGATCGTCGAGGTGACGTCCGCGGCCCAGGCGCTGGAGCTGACCAACTCCTCCCCGTTCGGACTGACCGCGGCGGTGTTCACCGGCGACCTGGAGCGGGGCCTGGCCTTCGCCGAGCAGGCCCGGGCGGGCTGGGTCAACGTCAACGCGTCCACCAACCTGTGGGAGTCGCACCTGCCGTTCGGCGGACGGTCCGGGTCCGTGAGCGGGCGGGGCCGGGTCGGCGGGCGGTTCGCGATGGAGACGTTCACCGAGCCGAAGACGATCCTCTACCCGGGGCCCCGGCTCAGGGGATGAGGCTCGGCGGACAAGGCCCAGCCGGCAATGCCGCAGCCAGCAATGCCCAGCTGAGACAGGGCCCAGCCGGCAGGGCTCAGCGGATGGCTTCCGCCCCGGTCCCGCCGCCGAGCCTTCACCGGCCCCGGTTTCTCCCCCGGGGATTTCACCAGCACCGCGGCCGCGCTCGACCTGCCCGTCCGGGCGCACGCCCAGGACCGTGAGCAGGACCATCAGTGCCCCACCGCAGCAGATCGCCGAGTCGGCCAGGTTGAACACCGGCCAGTGCGGCAGCTGGATGAAGTCCACCACCCAGCCACGCAAAGGTCCCGGGCTGCGGGCGATCCGGTCGCTCAGGTTTCCCAGCGCCCCGCCGAGCAGCAGGCCGAACGCGACCGCCCAGCGGCGGCTGGCCAGGGTGCGGGCCATCCGCAGGATCGCGACGATCACCGCCGCGGCGATCAGCGTGAACACGACCGTGTATCCGTCCGCACCGAGCGAGAAGGCGGCACCGGGATTTCGCAGGTAGTCCAGCCGCAGCAGGGAGCCGAGCACCGGGACCGGCGTGTTCTCGGTGAGCGTCGCGACGACGATCAGCTTGCTGATCACATCGGCCGCGTACACCAGCGCCGCCACCGCGACCAGCACGACGATAGGGCGCGGGACAGCCTGGCCGCCCGAGTCCCCCGTATCGCGCCACCGCATCCGGTCTCCATTCACCGGTTCCCAAGCTATGGCACCCCGGGGCGCGGCGGTATCAGATCGGGAAGCTGCGCAGGGTGCGCTGCCCGCTGATCCACGGGCGGGTGGTGAATTCCGGCGTCAGGGACCTCCGCCGGCCTGGGGGCGTGCCGGGCGCGGCCCATCACGGGCCTGGCGTGCCCCGGGACGGAAAGGCCTGCTGCGGCGCCGCGTTCTGCTGCCAGGCGAAGGCCAGCGGGGTCAGCGCGGTGAGGTCGATGGCGGGCTCCACCGTCGAGTAGGACTGCACGTTGTCGGCGAACACGGCCTTCTGCCCGTCGTAGGCCGCGTACGGGACGTCACCGGGGGCGTTGGCCGCGCAGAGCCGCATGTGCGGGACGGTGCCGGTGGCCGCGAACGAGTTCGGCCCCTCGACCGCCGCCCCGGCCAGGACCGGCGGCTGCCCGTCCAGCGACCCGGCCAGGTTGGCGACCTGGTGCTGCATGCAGTCCGGGTACACGGTCCCGTCCCCGACGATGAGCGAGACGCCCCAGGCGTTGCTGCCCAGGATGTCGTCGAGCCAGCGCTGCGCCCAGGCCGCGTACACGGGGCGGCCTGCCAGCGCGTCGTACTCGTCCGCCATCACGGTCAGCCCGGCGCCGTGGGTCGTGGTGTCCCACTGGTCCCAGGCGAACCCGAAGCCGAACGGGTCCCGGGCGGCGGTGGCGATCCCCTTCTCGATCTGCCCGCGCAGGTTCCCGGCCAGCTGGGCCCGGGTGATGGCCAGGCCGGGCACCGGCTGCCGGGCCAGGGCCAGGTCGAGCTCGTAGTCGGCCAGCGCGCTCACGTCGTACAGGTTCAGCGTGTCGGACAGCGCCTGCTTGCTGTGTACCCAGGCGCTGGCCCAGCCCGCGGCGTCCCGCAGGTAGGTCGCCGCGGAGCGGACCGGGAGACCGGCGGGCAGGCTCCCCGGGCTGCTACTCCCATCCTGGAGGGCCCGGGCCAGCTCGGCCGCGCCGAGCATCATGTCGTCCCGCCAGCTGGTCTCCGGGTAGAAGTCCCACGGCAGCGCGGTGAGCAGCTGGCCCTTCCAGTGCGTGCCCGCCTGCGCGTACACGGTCTCGGCCTCGCGCAGGCAGGTCCCCGCGTAGCCCGGGTCGGAGTGCCGGAACACCTGGTAGCAGAGAGCGAAGTCAGCGGCCAGCCGGCCAGCCAGGTTCGGGCTGATCGGCGCCCCGGGCTTCCCGGCCCGGAACACCGGCGGGTGCCGGATGTAGGCGTAGCGCGGGTTCGAGCCGTGGTAGTGATCGTCGGCCTGGGGCAGCCGCCAGATGTCGTGATCGCCGAAGTAGTAGTTGTTCGCCTCGCCGGTGCCGACCTGGTAGTACAGCGTCCTGGTCCGCTGGTCCCACATCCGCTGCAGGAAGTCCAGCCCGAACCGGGCCTCGCCGGTGAAATCAGCACCGGTAAGGCCCGCGCCACGCGACCCCGCGCCGGCCGCCGAGCCCAGCTGCCCCGGGAACGACGCGATGCCCTGCAGCAGGATGGCCTCGGTGTAGCTGGTCGTCTCCACGAAGTGCAGGTAGTCCCCGGCGTCGAACCAGCCGCCGGAGGCGTTGATCGCCGTCCCGGTCGCGTACCTGGCCAGGCTGCCCTTGAAGTCGCCGTTCTCGTCCACCGGCGGGCTGCGGTAGGTCATCGCGCTGAGGTCGTTCAGGTGGCCAGGCGCGCTGCGCAGCGGGGTGTGGATGAAGTCCGGGCCATCGCGCTCGTTCTCGTAGAAATAGAGCGCGTTGGCCAGCGGCCGCGCGTACAACTGCGCGGCCGGGCCGATCGTGAACCAGGGCGAGGCCGCCGACGCGTCGCCCAGGATCCCGAGCCGGTACCGGCCCGGCGCCCGGACCCCGGTGAACCGGGCCGCCCACACCCAGCCGTAGCGCGCACTCCAGGCCCCGAGGTCCTGGCGGGCCGCCCCGGAGGCGGCCACCGCGCAGGACCCGGCCCGGACCACCACCCAGCGCAGCGGCAGGCCGGGCGGGACCTGGTCATGATCTCGGCCAGCTTGGCCGCGCCGGACGGGTAGCCGACCTGGTCCACCCGGATCGCCGCCGCCGGAGCCGCGGCCGGGGCCCGGTGCGACCCGGTGGTGAGCACCGCCCCGGAGGACGGCTCGGCGCAGATCTTCGCGACCGCCGGCCCGCCGGGCGTCCCGCCGCCCGCGGCGGTGGAGGCGGCGGCCGTTCCGGCCGCACCGGGTGCCGCCGCGAGGAGTGCCGCCGCGAGGCTGAACGCCGCGGCGCACGCCCCGGCCCGGGTCACGCCCGCCCGCACGGCACCCGCCCGGGTCCCACCTGCTCTGGCCACGCCCGCCCGCCCCGCACCCGGCCGGCCACGCCGCCGCAGCACCCGCCCGGGTCCCACCCGCCCGGGCCGCAGCGCGCCCGCATCCTCGTCCGCCTGCCCGCCCCTGCCCAAGATCCATCGGCCCAGGCTAGGCCGCAGCGGCCCGGCCCACAATGGGCCGGTAAAGGTTGTTTCCGGTAACCGGTGAAGGCTGTTGCCGGTAACAGGAAGCTACGGCCGGGCGATGACCTGGAAGGTGGCCAGGGTGGGATCGGCGGCGTAGGCGATCCGGCCGCCGTCGGCCCGCGCCGCGCGCAGCGCGTCGAGCGCTTCCGCGGTGATCACCTCACCCGGCGCCAGCACCGGCACGCCCGGTGGGTAGGGCGCCACCAGTTCACCGCTCACCCGGCCCACGGCCTCAGCCGCGGAGCGGGTTTCGTTGCGGCAAAAAAAGGCTTGCCGCGGCGGCATCGCCAGATCGGGAATGACCGTCCACGACGCGGCCGGCACCGGCCGCCGGGGCGGCCCGCGGTGCGCCTCCACGATGTCCACGAGAGTGGTGGTGAAGCGGGCCGTGGTGGCTTCGTCGTCGGCCAGCGTGACGATCGGGATGAGCGTGTCCCGGTCGGCCATCTCCACCGGCATGCCCGCCGCGATGAGGTCGGCCTCCACCGCGTTGCCGTGCGCGCCGGTCCCGGCCAGCAGGACGACCAGCTTGGCCGGCTCGACCCCCGGGCCGTCCAGGACGTCCAGGCCCGGTACCTGGCGCAGCCGGTCCCGGGCCGCCGCGACGGCGCGCATCAGCCGGGCGCACAGGTCCGCGCCGTCCCGGGCCAGCAGCGCCCGCGCCGCGTCGATGCTGGCCATGATCGCGCCGGCCGGGCTGGTCGTGTGCGTCGCCTCGAAGGCCCGGTGCAAGCCGGGCGGCATCCAGCCGTTCCGTGCGGGCCAGCACCAGCGCGCCCTGGGTGTAGGCGGGCAGGACCTTGTGCGCGCTGGTCACCATGGCGTCCGCGCCGGCCGCCAGGGCGTGCGGCGGCAGGCCCGGGTGGAAGCCGAGGTGCGCGGCCCAGGCCGCGTCGACCAGCAGCGGCACCCCGGCCTCGTGCGCGGCCGCCGCGTGCCCGGCCAGGTCGCCGGTGGTGCCGACGTAGGACGGGTCGCCGAGGAACACCGCGCACGCGTCCGGGTGGCGGGCCAGCGCGTCCCGGACCGCGCTGACCGGCACCGGGCCGGGCAGCCCGGTCGCCACGTCCACCTCAGGCAGCACCCACACCGGCTCCAGGCCGGCCAGCACGATGCCGAGCAGCAGCGAGCGGTGCAGCGCCCGGGTGACCACGATCGGCTGGCCCGGCTCGCCTGCGGCGAGGGCGAGCGCCTGGTTGCCGTGCGTCGAGCCGGCCACCGAGAACCGGCACCAGTCGGCGCCCCACAGCGCCGCGGCCCGCCGTTCCGCGCCCGCCAGCAACTCGTCCGCGTGCTTGATGGTGTCCAGCCCGCCGTACAGCGGCGCGTCACCCGCGGTCACGGTGCCGGTGAGGTCATGGCGCTGTTTGTGCCCGGGCACGCTCATCGGGGTGAGCCCGCCGCCTGCGGCCTGCGCGGTGAACCTCAGCCACGCGTCCAGCAGCGGCGCGTCCGCCCGCAGCCCGCGGGGATCCCTGGGATCCGTCATCCAGGCTCGCTGACCGGCTTCTGGGGCTGGTGGCGATAGAAGGGGACGGGCTCCGGGGCCAGCGGGGTGTTACCCAGGATCAGGTCGGCGGCCTTCTCGGCGGCCATCATGACCGGCGCGTAGATGTTGCCGTTGGTGATGTACGGCATCACCGAGGCATCCACGATCCGCAACCCGTCCAGCCCGTGCACCCGCATCGACGCCGGATCGGTGACGGCGTCGGCGCCAGTGCCCATCTTGGCCGTGCACGACGGGTGCAGCGCGGTCTCCGCGTCGCGGCGGACCCAGTCGAGGATCTGCTCGTCGGTCGCGACCTCCGTCCCCGGGGACAGCTCGCCCGCGTTGTACTCGTCGAACGCCGGCTGGTTCAGGATGTTCCTGGTGACCCGGATGGCCTCGGCCCACTCCCGGCGGTCGGTCGGGGTGGACAGGTAGTTGAACCGCAGCGCCGGGTGGATCGCGGGGTCGCGGGACACGATCCGCACCGAACCACGGGAGTCGGAGTACATCGGCCCGACGTGCACCTGGTACCCGTGACCGCCCGCCGGGGACGAGCCGTCGTAGCGGATCGCGATCGGCAGGAAGTGGTACATGAGGTTCGGGTAGGCCACCTCGTCGTTGCTCCGGATGAAGCCGCCGCCCTCGAAGTGGTTGGTGGCCCCGGGGCCACTGCGCAGGAAGAGCCACTTGGCGCCGACCATGGGCCGGTTGCGCCACTTGAGCGCGGGCGCCACCGACACCGGCAGTTTCGACCCGTACTGCACGTACACCTCGAGGTGGTCCTGCAGGTTCTCCCCTACCCCGGGCAGGTCGGCGACCGCGTGGATGCCCAGCCCGCGCAGCAGCCCGGCCGGGCCCACGCCGGACAGCTGGAGCAGCTGCGGGGTGTTGATCGCCCCGCCGCACAGGATGATCTCGCGCCGCGGACCAGCCGGGCCGGGCTCCCTCCCGCCGGCCCCGCCGCGGCCAGGGCCGCCCTGCTGGTACTCCACGCCCACCGCCCGCTCGCCCTCGAAGAGGATCCTGGTGGCGTAGGCGCGGGTGGTCACGTCGAGGTTGAACCGGTTCATCACCGGGTGCAGGTAGGCCCGGGCCGCGCTGAGCCGGCGGCCGCGGTGGATGTTCCGGTCGAAGGCCGCGAAGCCCTCCTGCCGGTAGCCGTTCACGTCGTCGGTCAGCGGATACCCGGCCTGCTGCACCGCGGCGAAGAACGCCCGGAACAGCGGGCTGGTGGCCGGCCGCGCTCCAGCACCAGCGGGCCGCTGCCGCCCCGGTACTCGTCCGCCCCGGCCAGGCAGGTCTCCATCTTCTTGAAGTACGGCAGGCAGTGCGCGTAATCCCAGTCCGCCATGCCCGGGTCCGCGGCCCAGCGCTCGTAGTCCAGCGGGTTGCCGCGCTGGAAGATCATCCCGTTGATGCTGCTGGACCCGCCGAGCACCTTGCCCCGGGCGTGGTAGATCGCGGCGGCCGTTCAGGTCCGGCTCAGGTTCGGACTCATAGCCCCAGTCGTAGAACTTGTTGCCGATCGGGAACGTCAGCGCGGCCGGCATGTGGATGTACACGTCCCACGGGTAGTCCGGCCGGCCGGCCTCCAGGACGAGCACCCGGGTGCCGGAATCGGCGGACAGGCGGTTGGCGAGGGCGCTGCCAGCCGAGCCTCCGCCGACGATGATGAAGTCGTACTCTGCAGGAGCCATCTGCCCTCCCTGGCCGCGGGGCCGGCGCGGAACCACCCGGCCGGGATGGCGGTCACGGTCACGAACACCAGGGGCGCCCTGGCACCCTGGCGGCGAGCCGCACCAGCCGCATCGCACAATAGCGGGATCTCCCCGGACCTGGTCGCGAACGGCGCAGGCCGCCGGGCTACCCTGCGGACGTGATGATGACGTGGTGATGCCCGAGGGCCTGTCCCAGCCCAGCGCCGGCCGCGAAGCCCACCCGGGCGAGGTCGCGTACCGGCAGGCGCGGTTCCGGCCGCCGCCGGGCGCGACCGACATCCTGCTGCTCCGGCACGGCGAGTCCGAAGCCGCCTACGTGGACAAGCCGTTCCCCCTGGTGGGCGGGCACGCTGACCCGCAACTGTCGGAGAACGGGCGGGAGCAGGCGGAGCGGCTGGCCGGGCGGCTGGCCGGGCAGCCCATCGACGCCCTCTACGTGACGTCGCTGCGCCGCACGGCCCAGACGGCGGAGCCGCTGGCCGAGCGGCTCGGCCTGACCCCGCAGGCGGTGCCGGACCTGCGCGAGGTCAACCTGGGCGAGTGGGAGGCCGGCCGGTTCCGCAAGATGGTCGCGGACAACCACCCGATCGCCGAGCGGATGTGGGCCGAGGAACGGTGGGACGTCATTCCCGGCGCCGAGCCCGCCGCTGAGTTCAGGGCCCGGACCAGTGGCGCCATCAAGGGGATCGCCGCGGCCCACCCGGACCAGCGGGTCGCCGTCGTCACGCACGGCGGCGTGATCGCCGCACTGCTCGCCCTGGCTACCGGGTCGCGGCCGTTCGCGTTCCTCGGCGCGGACAACGCGTCGATTTCCCGGCTGGTCATCACCCCGGAGCGCTGGATCCTCCGCGGCTACAACGACACCGCCCACCTGCAGCCTTAGCCCGGCCCCGGCCTGCCCCCCGGCCCCAGAGGGCTTTCATGATCCTGGGCAGTTCGTGCGAAATAGCAGCAGTAGTTGCCCAGGATCACGGTCGCTGCGGGGCGGGCGGCCGCCACCGGGCGTAGAGCTGGTCATAGGCGGCTGCCTGGCCGGGCTGGGGCGCATGACCCGGTCCGGGACGGCATGCCTGGTGTCATCCGGCTGCGGGCCGGGCGGTAGATCTTCGGGCAGCACCCGGGCCGCGCGGCCCGCTCGGGGAACAAGGAAGGCTCCAGGCCGCACAGCATCAGCAGGTCGGGGACCAGGTCCGCCAGGCCAAGATCGGACAGGCCCGATGTGGAGCCGATCGACGCCTTAGTGACCAGCGTCCCGGTGAGCCGGAACACCATCCAGGCGGCGATCATGCTGAGCCGGGTGGCGGCCGGTCCGGCCGTAGCCGGTCAGTACCTCGTCGGCGATGAACAGCAGGTCGTAGCGGTCCCAGATCTCAGAGGGCGGCCTTCCCGCGGACCACGTGGTTGACCAGCTCGCCGATCTCCGAGATCGAGATGCGGATCTCGTCGCCCGCGCGCAGCGTGAACGGCAGGTCCGGCACCAGGCGACGTGCCCGTCGACAGCACCACGCCCGGCCGGGAACTCGTCCTCGCGGAACAAGAACGCCGCCAGCTCGGGCACGGTCCGGCGCAGCCCGGAGGTGCTGGCCTGGCCGGTCCAGGCGGCTGCCGCCGTCCCGGCGGATGGTCATCTCGATGGTCAGCCCGTACGGGTCGGGCACCTCCCAGGCCGGCCGGATGGCCGGGCCTACCGCGCAACCGCCCAGGTAGATCTTGGCCTGCGGCAGGTAGAGCGGGTTCTCCCCCTCGATCGACCGGGAGCTCATGTCGTTGCAGATCGTGTAGCCGACCACCTCGCCGCCGGCGTTCAGCACGGCGGCGAGCTCCGGCTCGGGCACGTTCACCTGCGAATCGGCGCGGGCGCTGACCCGGTCCCCGGGACCGGCCACCCGCCACGCGGCGGATTTGAAGAACAGCTCGGGCCGCGGCGCGGTGTACACCCGGTCGTAGATGTCCGCGGAATCGAGGCTCTCCTGGACCCGGGCGTGCATGCTGCGCTCGTAGGTCACCCCGGCGGCCCACACGTCGGTACCCCCGTCCACGGGGGCCAGCACGGTAATTCTCCGCAACGGGACCTCATCCGGCCCGGTCCCCCCGGCCCCGCCGGCCCCTGCGCGCCACCGGAAACCTGGCGCGTTCCGTCAGGGTCACCCAGGTCCAGGGTCCCGCCGCCCAGCACCGTCCCGCAGACGCCGCGGATCCAGCTGACCGGGCGGGCCAGCAGGTCGGCCATGGTCGCCACCCCCGGCAGCGGCCGGACCTGGTCACCGTCGAGGATCCCGACCTGCGGGGCCCCGGTGCCCGCGCGGTACCTGATCAGCAGCACGGATCTCCCTCCGCCCGGTCCCGCGGCCCAGCCGGGCCGACCTGCGGGCAGCGTACGGCGGAGGGCGGGCCACGTCAACGATTCATCAGACTAATGAGCAACTTCATCTGATAAAGGTGTTGACGTCTGCGGGGCGGGACCGTAACGTCAGGCTGGTCAGTCCCCCGGGCCAGCACTCCGGCCAGGACGGACTCGATGCCCGAGCAGGAACGCCCGGCCCAGGAACGCCCGAGCAGGAACGCCCGGCAGGAACGGCCGGCCCAGGAAACGGCTGGGCCAGGAACCCCCGGCCCAGGAACCCCCGGCCCAGAACGGAGCGCCGCCCGTGACCGCCGCCATACCCCGGCCAGGCCCGGCACGCCCAGGTGGTGCACGCGCTGGGGGCGGCGATCGTGCGGGGTGAGCTTGGCCCGGGCGGCCCGGTGCCCACCGAGGACGAGCTGGTCAGCCGGTTCGAGGTGGGCCGCTCGGCGCTGCGGGAGGGGGTGAAGGTGCTGGCCGGGAAGGGACTCCTGGAGAGCCGCACCAGCGCCGGGACCCGGGTGCGCCCGCGCGAATCGTGGAACCTGCTCGATCCGGACGTGCTGCGCTGGCGGTACTCCGAGAACCCCGGCCCGGCCGACATCCGGGCCCTGGCCGACCTGCGGGTCGCGCTGGAACCTGGCGCGGCCCGGCTGGCCGCGGAGTCGGCCACCGCAGCCCAGCGCAGCATGATCGCGGCGGCCATGGCGGCCCTGTGGGCCACGGTCGAGGCGCCGGACGAGTTCATCGCCGCCGACCTGGCCTTCCACCGGGCCGTGTTCGCGGCCTGCCACAACGACTTGCTGCTCTACATCCACGACGTGGTCAGCGTGGCGCTCGGCGCGATCCGCCCGCTGCACACCTACTCGGTCACGCACAACCGCGTGACGCTGCCCGCCCATCAGGCGGTGGCCGAGGCCATCCAGCGCGGCCACCACCGCAAGGCGGAGGCCGCGATGCGCGAGATCGTCGAGGGCGCCCGCGCGGACCTGATCCGCGAGCAGAACCCGGAAGCGCCGGCACGGCACGAGGCGGAAGGACACCAATGACCCCTGTCCCCGGTGAGGCACGGCCGGACGGAGAGCAGATGGGCATCCTGTCCGGCTACCGGGTCATCGACCTGACCATCGCCATGGCCGGGCCGCTGGCCGCGATGCGCCTCGGCGACCTGGGCGCGGACGTGGTCAAGGTCGAGCCGACCGGTGGCGAGTGGCAGCGCCACACCCCGGCCGGGGGTGCGGCCGGACACCAGATCAACGCGTCCTTCCTGTCGCTGAACCGCAACAAGCGCAGCCTCGCGGTCAACCTGAAGTCGCCCGAGGGCCGCGAGATCGTCCTGGAACTGGCCCGGCGCAGCGAGGTATTCCTGCAGAACTACCGCCCGGGGGTGGCCGAGCGGCTCGGCATGGACTATGAGTCCATCCGCGCCGTGCGCCCCGACATCGTGTACGTGTCGATCTCCGGGTACGGCGAGACCGGCCCCTACGTCAACCGGCCCGGGCAGGACATGCTGCTCCAGGCGATGAGCGGGGCCATGTTCAACGTCGGCCGCGCCTCCGACCCGCCCGCACCCGCGGGCACGTACGCGGTGGACGCGATCACCGGGTACGGCGCGTTCGAGGGGGCCCTGGCCGGCCTGCTGCACCGGGAGCGCACCGGCGAGGGGCAGCTGGTCACGGTCAACATGCTGGACTCCGCGATCGCGGTCCAGGCCCAGGAGCTGTCGATCTACACGGTGGGCGGAATCCCGCAGCACCGCGGCCGCGAGGTGCACGGGCACACCTATATCCGGGCACCGTACGGCACGTTCGCGACCGCGGACGGGTACCTGGCGCTGGCCTTCCCGCCGCTGGCCCAGCTCGGCGAGGCGCTCGGCATCCCCGAATTCGCCGGGATGGACGACGACGTGGACGGGCACACCAGGCGGGACGAGATCACCGCGCTGGTCCGGGCCCGGCTGCCGGAGCGCAGCACGGCTGAGTGGCTGGCCGAGTTCGACGCGCTCGGCCTCTGGGCCGGCCCGGTGTACGGCTACGCGGACGTGCTGGCCGACCCGCAGGTGCAGCACAACGGCTCGCTGGTCAGCTACGACCACCCGACCGAGGGCCGGGTCACCACGCCGGGCTTCCCGTACGGGTTCAGCGCGACCCCGCCGCAGGTGTACCGCGGCGCGCCGCTGGCCGGGGAGCAGACCCGCGAGATCCTCGCCGAGCTGGGCTACGACGGTGCGTCGGTGGACGGGCTCGCCGCCCGCGGCGTGGTCGCCGCGCCCGGCGCCGGCGAGCCCGGCGGGCAGCGGGCCCGAGGGGCCGGCCGGAGTCTCTGACGGTCCGGCTGCGTGGGCTGACCTGGGATCACCCGCGCGGCTACCTGGTGCTCGACGCGCTGGCCGGGGCGCTGGAACCGGACGTGTCGGTCCGCTGGCAGCGGCAGCCGCTGGAGGGGTTCGAGTCCCGGCCGCTGCGCACCCTGGCCGACGACTTCGACCTGCTGGTCGTGGACCATCCCGGGCTCGGCGAGGCGGTCAGGGACGGCGCCCTGCTGCCGCTGGACGAGGTGTTCGCCGAGCAGGAACTGTCTGGCTGGCGGAAGGCGTCGGTCGGCGCGTCGTACGACAGCTACGTGCTGGACGGCAGGCCGTGGGCGCTGCCGCTGGACGCCGCCGCCCAGGTCGCGGTGGCCCGGCCGGACCTGATGGAGGCGCGGCCCGCCAGCTGGGCGCAGGCCGTGCGAGACGGCGCGGAAGCACCCGACCACGCTGTGCCTGGGCGGACCGCACGCGCTGCTGATGTTCAGCGCGATCTGCGTGGCGGCCGGGGCCCCGCCGGCGGCACCGGCCCGGCCAGGACCGGCGGACGGGTCAGCGGCCGCGGGCAGACCGTTCGTGAACGAGACGGCGGGCACGGCCGCGCTCGCGGTCATGGCGGACCTGCTGGCCCGCGCCGACCGTGAGCTGTCCCAGCGCAACCCGATCGGCGTGCTCGATGCGATGGCGGCCAGCAGCGGCCCGGCCTACTGCCCGCTGGTCTACGGGTACGTGACCTACCAGCGCCCGCTGGCCGGCGAGCCCGGGTCCTTCCGGCTGGCGGCGTTCGACGCCCCGGCGGGCCCGGGTGGGATCGGCAGCGTGCTCGGCGGCACCGGCCTGGCCATCACCCGGTCCGCCATCGAGCTCGGCGCGGCCGCGGCCCTGATCCGGACCCTGCTCTCGGACCGGGTGCAGGTCGGGCTCTACGCCGAGCTGGGCGGCCAGAGCTCGGCCCGGCAGGCGTGGGAGCATCCGGGGGCCGACGCCGCGGGCGGCGGGTTCTACCGCGCCACCGTGGGCACCATGGAGCAGGCGTGGGTCCGGCCGCGGTTCGCGGGCTATCCGGAGTTCCAGACCGCGGCCTCGGCGGTCCTGCGCGAGGGGTTGCTGGGCGGCGAACCGCACGCCGGGCTGGTCCGGCGGGTCAACGAGCTGTTCGAGGCGGCCCATGCGGGGCCAGCACCGGAGGACGCGTGTGACGGGGCGGGCCATCGAAATCGACGGTGGATGGGTGATGTCGTGACCGTAAGCACGTCCGGCGGGCGGCCCTGGCCTGGGCGTTCCGTCCTCGAACGGGTGACCGGCGACCTGGCCGCCGCGGGCGGCGTGCGGGCCGTGGTGCTCGACGACGGCAGCGAGCGCGGGATCCGGGTGCTGGAGTTCCGAACCGGCGGCGGCCTGCGCTTCGACGTCCTGGTTAACCGGGCCATGGACATCGGCCTGGCCGAGTTCGACGACCTGTCCGTCGGCTGGCGGTCCGCCACCGGGTTCCGTCACCCCGGGCTGCACGAGCACAACGACGAGGACGGGCTGTCCTGGCTGCGGAGCATGTCCGGGCTCGTGGTCACGGCCGGGCTGGATCACACGCTGTTCGGCGGCCAGGTCGGCTCGGAGCAGTACCACTATCCGCCGCGGCGCAGCGTGCGGCACGGACTGCACGGCCGGGTGGCCAATATCCCGGCCCGGCTCACCGGCTACGGCGAGCAGTGGGACTCCGGCCGCTGCGTGCTGTGGGCCGAGGGCGAGATCCGCCAGTCCGCGATCTTCGCCGAGAACCTGGTGCTGCACCGCCGGATCGAGGCCGACCTGGGCGGAACCGAGATCCGGCTCACCGACCGGGTCCGCAACGCGGGCTTCGACCTGACCCCGCACATGTTCCTGTACCACGTCAACGTGGGCTGGCCGCTGCTGGACGAGGGGAGCACGTTCGACGCCCCTATCGCGGAGACTGTGTGGCGCAGCGACAGCGTGGCCGAGCAGGGCGTCTCCCACCTGGTCTTCCCGGGCCCGCAGCCCGCGTTCGCCGAGCAGGTCTACGAGCACGTGCTCACCCCGGACACGGACGGGCGGCAGCGGGTCCGGGTGACCAACCCGGACCGGGGCCGGGCCTTCGAGCTGGACTATGACCCGGCCGCGTTCCCGGCCTTCTTCGAGTGGCTGAACCTGCGCGAGGGCAGCTACGCGGTCGGGCTCGAGCCCTCCACGCATCACGTGGCCGGCGACGCGGCCGCCCGCGAGGACGGCTCGATGATCTGGCTCGCCCACGGCGAGGACCGGAGCTACGAGACCGTGTTCCGGTTCACCCGCGGCTGAGGCCGCGGCCGCGGCCCGGACCGTGGCGCGGCCGCAGCCCGGACCGTGGCGCGAGCTGATAGCCGGCCCCGGCGTCACGGGGCCGCCGGGGAGCCAGCGTCACCTTGACCCGGGCCAGGTCCCGGCAGGCCGCCGCGGCGGCGCCTGCGGAGGGCGACGGCCACGACCACGAGGACCGCGAGGGCGAGGAACACGATCAGGCGGGTGCTGCGTGTAGCGGACCGGCACCAGGCTGTACCGGGTCGTGGCCAGCGTGCCGTCCGCGCGCAGGGCCATGCCGAAGCTGACCGCGGTCGCCCCGGACGGGACGGCGGGCGGCGTCCATGTCCCCGGGGTCCAGCCCCGGGAGGCGGGCATCGGCGGGCTGGTCACCCAGAACATCCAGGTGCCCAGGGCCGTCCGGTAGTAGGCGTTGAACACCACCGGCCCGCTGGACTGGTACCAGGCGCCCAGCGTGTAGCTGCGTCCCGCGGACGCTCCAGGCGCGCAGGCCCCCAGGTCCATGGCGGGCACCAGCTGCGCCGTGCCGGATCTTCGTTGCGTCAGGGAAATAAGCTCAGCCCCCGCCCCGCCGGGCCTGCGTGGCGGCCGGTAGCGGAAGGTGGCGTGGTTGGTGCCGTAGCGGCCGGCCTGGAAGCAGGCCGGGATGCCCTGCGCGGTGACCGCAGACAGGCGGGCGTTGGCCACCCCGGGTGGCGGGATCTGCGGCGGGGCAGGACCGGCCACCGCGGGCCGGACCGGGCCGCCGATCACCTGGCGGACCGTGCGCACGCTGACCCCGTGGCCCGCCTGCCGGGTAAGCCAGCCGAGCACGCTCGCCAGCTCGGGCTGGGTCACGCCCAGCGCGCAGGCCCGGGCGCAGACGTCGTGGATGGTGAAGATGATCCAGCCGCCGCCATGCTGCTGGGCGCCGGTGACGATCTTCTCGAAGGTGGCCGGTGTCCAGCTGGTGCCGACCGAGGACACCTCGATCGGGGCGCGCAGCAGGTACGGGTTCCGGGGCGGAATGGTCTCCGCCCAGGCGCAGTACTGGCACAGGCCTGCGCCGCGCAGCTGCCCCGGTGCCCAGCCCGGAGTTATAGCCGCAGCGCCGCGTGAGACCCTGGAGAGTGGGTTGACCTGCGCGAACGGGTAGGCGAAGTCGGTGACGCGGAAACCCCAGCGGGTCAGGTTGAGCCGGTCGTCACAGATCTCCCGCTGGGCCTCGGCGGCGGGCATCCCGGTGAGCGGGACGTGCTGCACGGACAGGCCGCCGATCTCGTTGCCGTCCGCGGCGATCTGGTGGACCTCGGCCAGCGTCAGGTACGGCGAGTGCTGCGCAGCCGGGGCGGTCCCGGACGGGCAGACCAGGCCGGACGGCACGTAGAAGGTCGCGTGCATCCCGTAGCGCCGGAAGACCGGCAGCGCGCCCATCTGGTCCGCCGAGCCCGCCGCCCCAGGTGAAGGTGACCACGGTCCGGGCCGGCGGAGCCGCCCGGGCGCGGACGGTACCGGCCGCGCCGCGGTGCTCCCCGCCGCCAGCGTGACCACCACGGCGGCGAGAACCCCCAGCGCCGCCGCACGGCGCGCATGCCGATGCATTGCCTCCCCCGGTGCCGCGCCCCCCCGGTGCGCGGCCGTACCGACCTATCATGCGCTGCGGCCTGTCCCTGGCCAGGCCACGGGGTCCGCGTGCATGGTCCGCGTTTATTTAGCGTCCCCGCTGAGCAGGCTGAAAGCAGCGTGTGCGACGGCCGTGCCTGACTACCATGCAGTGCGCGCTTACCCAGACGACGGCCCGGCTGGTGGGGGCAACATGTCCAGCTGGTTCAGCACTCACATCGTGCAGAACGGGCGATTGCCGCTGTTCTGCTTCTTTTGCGCGTTCGTGGCCGGGTTCGGGTTCATCCGGCTGTCCGTGCGGCTGATCCGGGCCCAGGTCCGCTGGTGGCCCGGCAACGTCACCCCGGGCAACCTGCACGTGCACCACATGGTGTTCGGGGTCATCTTCATGATGGTCGGCGGGGTCACCGGCATCGTGGCCCCGGGCGACTCGCTGAACTGGCGGGCGGGCGCGGCCGCGCTCTTCGGGCTCGGGGCCGCCCTGGTCCTCGACGAGTTCGCGCTCATCCTGCACCTGCGCGACGTGTACTGGACCAGCGACGGACGGCTGTCCGTGGACGCCGTGTTCGTGGCCGCCGGGGTGACCGTTCTGCTGCTGCTGGGGATCGTCCCGTCGTTCGGGCCCAACCCCGCCAGCCGGCACATCGAGTACCTGGGAGGCCGTCGCCGGCCCGCTACCGTGAGCCGTCCTGGTCACCTTCGCCCTGGCCGCGATCACGCTGCTCAAGGGCAAGATATGGACGGGCCTGTTCGGGTTGTTCGCTGTTCCTCTCCTGATCATCGGCGCCATCCGCCTGGCCCGGCCCGGCTCACCCTGGGCCCGGTGGCGCTACCAGCACCGCCCGCGCAAGCGCGCCCGGGCCGCCCGGCGGGAACGAGGGCTCCGCCAGCCCGTCATCCGGTTCAAGGTGCGCGTCGAGGACCTCCTGTCCGGCCTGCATCCGGACAGCCCGGCCAAGCCCGCGCCGGACCCGGGGAAGGCCGCGGTAGGCCACCAGCCTGACGCCAAATAGCCGCGCCCCGGCCACCCGGGCGCTCCGGCGCTTGCGGGGCCCCGGGTGTCACCCGGATGCGCGGACGGCGATCTGGCTGACCCGCGGCAGTGCCAGGCCAAAGTTCTGCTCCTGCCCAGTGCGGGTATTGACGACAGCAAGCGTGCCATGGGCGGCCACGACGAACAGCCACCGGCTGTCGGGTGACCAGGCCAGCGTCTGCGGGCCGGGCGTTCCCGGCGCCAGCCGCACGCCGAGGCGCTGATCGTCCCCGGATATCAGGTTGACCAGGTGAAGGGTCAACTGGCTCCCGCTGCCCCGGAACACCGCCGCGACCAGCCCGATCGGGCGCGATGACACCTGAAACCCCGGCCGTGTCCGGCGGAGGGCCGGGCAGGATGCGCCTGGCCACCTGGTCGCCAAGTTGATGACCACGTCCTGGCAACCCGACGGGTGAGAGCCAGCCTGAACAGCAGAGCGCTGGCCAGCGGTAGGGCAATCGACGATGAGCCAGCGGGTCGGGCCGACCGCGGCCAGCGTCCCGGTGAACCGGCGGAAAAGCCACCCGGCGTCACGTCGTACAGGACACCAGTTTCAGAGGAGGCCAGCACATCGCCGCGACCGTCTGAGGTGATGACCCAGACGCCCGCGGGCAACGGCATGGACACCCCGGTCGTGCGGCCGTCCAGCCAGACCAGCGACATGGAATCAGAGCCGTTACCGGCCTGCCACCACACCTGTCCCGGCTGCGGCCCCTGGATCACGATGCCACCGTTGCTGAGCGCGCCGAACAGGGTACGAGCGGGACGCCCGTCAGCGACCAGATAACCGGGCACGAAGTCCAGCGGCCGGATGATCACCTGACCCGGACCTGCCGCCAAGAACACCGGGCCGTCGCTCCGCAGCGGCGGGACAGCGGTCCGCGTGATGCGCCCCCGGGCGGGCTGGATCCGGAGCACCTGGTTCGGGCCGTAGGC
Source organism: uncultured Actinomycetes bacterium (assembly GCA_963711485.1). Taxonomy (GTDB): domain Bacteria; phylum Actinomycetota; class Actinomycetes; order Streptosporangiales; family Streptosporangiaceae; genus RYN-230. The sequence goes on along the minus strand of CAVQEM010000032.1, from coordinate 27,767 downwards.
GAAGATCTGCCAGCCCGCGGTCACCCCGAGCAGCCGGTGACCTGTCTCGCTGACCGCCACCGGAGCCCGGGCTGGCCCCGGCCTTCTCCCATGCCCGGCTAACCACCCGGTAGCCAGTACGGCAGCCACCCCGATAATGGCCACCATCAACGCAACCCCGGTAACTGCCGGCCGCCTGCACCACGCCCGTTGCCGGCGCGGCCGGGATGGTCCCATCCGGATCTCATCGGCCTCGGGCAGATCTGCCATCCCCCATTCGGCGCCCGTAACGCGTCGTTAGTCAATACCCACTATCGGAGAGCAGGCTCACGCGCTGGCAGATGTCGGCAGAGGCCGCAGGCAGGGCAATGAGAGCACGCCTCCGCCCGGTCCACTAGGTAGCGGGTAGACGCAAGGTTCCGCCGCGCATAAGCTGGGTTTCTGCTGGTGGTATTGCCTGCCATCGCCAGGATTGACAACAGCCGTTGCCCTGGACCCCGGTGACGCTCCGCACTCACGTGGACGTCTTCTCACCGGGAGATCGCGTTGGCGCAGCCGGTCGCTTATTCCTCTCCCCAGGATGGCCCGCCTCCTGGCCGCCGCCTTTCGGCCATTCCGGCCGCGCGACAGCACCGGATTCAGCCGGCGTATAGTGCTGCCTCCCCTGGCCGGGGCTGGGCTGCCCGTCTGTCGGGAGGGTGCCCGCTAACGGGCATTCTGACGGCCCCGGCCGGCAGCCTCCCGGCCAGCATCAGTTCAGCCGGAGAGCGCCGATGAGCGTGGTCAGCGTCAACGGGAAGGCCACCGCTCCGGATAGCCCGCCAGCCAGGTCATCATCGACGGGGTGCGTGCCAGCCATCACGGCGGCCTTGCCTGGGCGGAGGGTACCCGTGATGGGCATGCCGGGCGCCCGTAGCCTGCGGCTGTCGGTGCCGGAGGTATCGGCCCGGGTCAGCATGGAATCAGTGGCCAGCACGCTGGCCCGGCTGATCGCCAGCCAGGTGGCCATCACCCGTGCCGATCTGGTCCGGGTCACGGGCCTGGCCAGGTTGACGGTGACCGCGGCGCTGGACATGCTGCAGGACGGTGGCCTGATCTGCAACGCCGGCGCCCGGACGACGATCGGACGTGGCCGTCCCGCCGAAGACCTGGGCTTGAGCCGAACGTTCGGGCTGGTATTCGTCGCCGACCTGGGCGTGCGTTTTGCCCGGCTGAGCGTGCACGACCTCAGTGAGGAGATGCTCGCGGCCTCCGAGATGCCACTCGACGTGTCGGAGGGTCCTGAAACTTCGCTGGGGACAGTGATCGACGCATTCAAGACCCTGGTGGCCCGGATCGAGCATCCGCGGCCTGTGCCTCTGGTCCTCGTCATCGGGCTGCCAGGGCCGGTAGACGTCAGCCGGGGCGTCGCGGTGAAGCCGCCGATCATGCCTGGATGGGACGACTTCCCGGTGGCCGACACTCTTCGCGCCGAATTGGGCTGCCCGGTGCTCTGCGAGAACGACGTCAACCTGCGCGCGCTCGGTGAAGCGCGGGCCATCGCCCCGGACCAGAGCCCGCTGCTGTACATCAAGATCAGTACTGGTATCGGCGGCGGCCTGGTCACCAGCAGCGGAGAGCTGTACCACGGCGCCGATGGGTCGGCGGGCGACATCGGCCATGTCCGGGTCCATGGCGCCGACGACGTCCTGTGCGCGTGCGGCAACTACGGCTGCGTGGAAGCGGTGGCGTCCGCCCCCGCGATATTGAGTCAATTGCGCCGGAGGACACCCAAGCAGAGCCAGTTCCCAACCACGCTCGAAGAACTGCTGTCAGCTTTGCGGCTCAACGAGAGCGTGACGGTCGGGCTGGTCCGTGAGGCGGCCAGCCAGGTCGGCGAGGTGGTGGCCAATCTTGTTCACTTCTATAATCCAGCCCGGATCGTCGTTGGTGGCGGGATGACCGTCCCCAGCGACGACATGCTCGCCGGCATCCGCGCCGTCGTCTACCGGCGGGCCCTGCCGCTCGGCTACCCGGATCTGGTGATCGGCCACCCGACGCTCGGAGAATGGTCTGGCACGTCCGGGGGAATCGTGCTGGGGATCGAGCATGTCCTGACCCCCGGCTCGCTCGCCGTTTCTGTGGCCCACCATCGGCACCGACGAGCGTGAAGGCCAGTCACAGGTCGATCACGTGCCGGATGTCACCGAGGCCGCGGGCGACGATGATCTGACCGCCTGCGAGCCTGGCCCAGCCGCCGGCCTCCGTGTCCCAGTATCTCCACAGGCGCGAATCAGTGGTGACGTCGATGGTCGCCGCCTCACCCGGATCAGCCGTCAGCGCGGCCCATCCGACCAGGCGCACGGGATGTTCCGCCTCCGCAGGCCGCAAGTACAGTTGCACTACTTCCGGCTGCGCCGATGACCGGTGTTGATCACCCGCACCCGGACCCCGGGGAGTCAGAGCCGCGCAGAAGTTCTGCTGCGGGTAGTCCCACGTGCTGTAGCCGAGGCCGTGCCCGAACCAGAACGCGGGGGCTGGTGCACGCCCGGAATAATGACCCCGGTAGCCGATGAAAGTGCCTTCGGTGTAGGTCAGGTCACCGTTGACGGGAGTCACTGACCAGGCCGGCGTGGCCCCGTCGGCTGTGGGGAACGTGGTCACCAGCCAGCCTGCGGGCTGATCTCACCAAGCAGCGCCGCGGCCACCGCGTGGCCACCCTCCTGGCCGGGCAGGCCCGCCCAGAGGACGGCGTCGACGTCGCCGAGCCATGGCATCAGCACGGGCGTAGCCGCGTTGACCACGACAACCGTCCGCTTTGCCGCCGCGGCCACCTTCCGGACGAGTTCGTCCTGCCTGCCGGGCAGCCGTAGCGTTGTCTTGTTCGACCGTCTCGGTCTCCTGCTCGTCGGTCAGTCCGACCACGACCACCGCGATGTCAGCCTCGGCTGCCGCCCGCGCGGCGGCGGCCATCGCGGCCTCGGCGCTGCCAGCGGCCGGCCGGGCGATCAGGGCGTAGAGGGCCGGGCCGTCCGCCCCATTTCCCGCAGCGGCGGGGGGCAACCTGACGCTGGCCTCCACCAGCGCCGAGGCGGGCAGCTCCCGGGAAACAACCGCAGCTGGCGGGGTGAGGATCTCCTCCCCGATCCCGGATCCGGATGCCCGCAGGATGATGTGTTCCGTCCGCTCTCCAACGCGCAGTGTCCACTGCCCGACGCCCATGACGCCAACCTCGATCATGCCGGTGGTGGCGATCCGCGCCCGGAAGCTCAGCCGGGCTACGTCCTCGGTGGTGCTGTCGTAGCCGACAATCGTCGCCGAGTCCGGGTGGTGGCTCCGGTCGAGTAGATGACCGTCGGCGGTAAAGCGGATCAGTTGCGTGCCGGGCTCGCCGGTGTCCGGATCGACCACGAAGCCCGGCCTGGCCGCGACCGGGCGCTGGCGTACCTCTACGCCATCGGTGAGGGTCAACGCGTCACCCACCAGTGTGCGCAGCCCTTCGGCGATGCTGACCTGGTGCGGCGGATTCACCTGGGCTCGAGCCGCCGCCCATGCAGACGGTCTCGATCGCGTGCCCGGCCGATCAAGGCGATCCGCCCCCCGGGTGCCAGCGGCAGGGTCGAATCGCGGTTGGCCAGGACCGTCATCCCCTGCGCCGCGAGGCGGGTCAGGGCCTCCACGCGTTGCGGGCTTGCCGGTGCAGGCAATTCTGCTGGGTAGAGACGAGGGGAGCCGAGCGCGCCGGTCCGGCCGGCCAGGCGGAGCAGCCGTCCCAGGTGGTCATCAATGACAGCCTCGGCTACCTGGCCGGACTGGACGGCCCGGACCAGAGCCTCCCCCCACGGCCCGTGGGGACCCGGCATGACGAGATCGAGCCCGCCGTTCGCCGCGGCGGCTGCGGTCTTCGTGGCAAACCAGTCCGACACGACCAGTCCGGAATAGCCCCACTCGCCCTTCACGATCTCATTGATCACATGGTGCTGCTCGGTCGAGGGCACGCCGTTGACGTCGTTGTAGGCGGCCATGATCGCCCACGGGCCGGAATCCTCGACGGCGATCTCGAAGGACAGCAGGTACAGTTCCCGGCAATGCGGCTTCGCCGACGACGCTCTCCTGACCGTATTCCGTCGGTCTCTGATTCGTTGGCCACGAGATGCTTCAGGCACGCGCCGACATACTGGGACTGCAAGCCGCTGACGGATGCCTGCGGCCAGGCGCCCGGTGAGCAGTGGATCCTCAGAGTAAGCCTCGAACAGCCGGCCACCGAGCAGGGAGCGGTGCAGGCTGATCGTCGGCCCGAGCACGACGTGCGATCCGCGGCGTCATCGCCTCCTGACGAGGATCAACCCGGCCTCCCGTGCGGTGTCCTCGCTCCAGGCTGACGCCAGCAACGTTCGTTGGGCAGCAGCGCGACCACGCGACCGCCGAGAAAATGCAGGCCGCGCACGCCTGTCGGCCCATCGGACATCCCATCTCGGACAGTCCCAGGCCCGGCTCGGACCATCGCGTGAACGTGCTGGCCCCCGTCGCAGCCTGACCCTCGCTTCCAGGTCCAGGGTGCCTGTGTCGCCAGCCGCCAGCATTCATAGCGTCGCTGCTATGCGTCGGCGTGGTCACTCGCCGGCCAGGCTCGCGATGCCGCCGACGCTGAAGTACCGGTGCAGGCCGCGAACACGATGACGGGCGGGGCCATCGTCGACCACCGCGACGGCCATGACGTCGCCCCAGTCGGTCACGCTTCTGCTGGAAGAACGACTCCACGCCGAGCGGGAGGTGTACTTGGTCTCGGTCCTGATGAACACGAGGGCTACGAGGTAGTCATTCCACGACACGAGGTAGGTGAAGATCGCCGTGGACAGGATGCCGGGCAGCGAGTTACGCAGCACGATCCGGTAGAACCCGCGGAAGACGGAGGCGCCGTCGATCCACGCCGCCTGCTCCAGGCTCGACCGGCATGGAACCATGTACGCGGCCATCATCCAGATGGCAACCGACATGGAGATTCCGACGTAAATGATGCCGAGACCGACCAGGTTGTTGACCAGGTCCAGCTTGGCGAACAGGATGAACAGCGGGATGACCGCCGTGATCACCGGCAGCGACTGCACGATGAACAGCAGCAGCGAATAACCTGATACTGCCTTGCTCCTCCCCCGGGAGAGCACGTAGCCGGCCGGGGCGGCGACGGCGACGGAGACCGCGACGGTCGCCAGCGTCACCTCCAGGCTGTTGCCCAGCCATCTCAGCGTGTCCGTGTTGCGGAAGATGTTGGTCATGTTCGCGAAGGTGAACACGGCGTGGCTGGTCGAGTTCACCGCAGGCCGCAGCGCGAGCAGCACCACGACCGCCACCGGGACCACCGCGATCGCCGTGATGATCAGGACGATCGTGAACCGCAGCCACCGGTAACGACCCTTGCCTACCCTGGGTGACCGCGGAGCTGGCGTGGGCTTGGCCGCGACCGTCTCGTGCAGGGCCGTCACTGGAACGCCGCCTTTCGTATCTGCCGGTACAGCGCCACCGACACGACCACCAGAGCCAGTGTCATCAAGAAGGCGATGGCGACGCCTGGGCCGACCTGGAAGTTCTCGAATACGGTGCGGTAGGCGAGCACGACCAGCGACGTGGTGGCGCTGACCGGCCCGCCGCCAGTGAGCAGGTAGATGGTGGGGAAGTCGTTCACGCAGAAGATGGTCATCAGGATCCACGAGATGTACGTGGGCCGGGCGATGATCGGCAACGTGATGCGGCGGAACTGCTGGACGGCACCGGCGCCATCCACCCGGGCGGCCTCGTACACGGTTTCGTCCACGCTGGCCAGCGCGGAGCTGGCCATGAGCATCATGAACGGGAAGCTGACCCACACCTTGTAGATGCAGACGGTGACCTTGGCCCAGGTGGGGTTGGCGAGGAACAGCGGCGAGCCCAGCCCCAGGGCGTGGAACAGGCTCGGTATCGGGCTGGACGGGCTGTCCACGAGGTAGATGATGGCCGTTGCGGAGACCACGATCGGCACGATCCAGGGCAGCAGCAGCAGCACCTTGAAGACCGCCCGGCCGGGGAAGTCCGCCCGGAGCAGCAGCGCCATCCCCAGGCCGACAGCCCAGCTGCCGAAGACGCCGACCACGGTGTAAATCAGCGTGAATTCAGCGGCCTGCCAGAAGGCAGCGCTAGTCAGGACCGTCTTGTAGTTGTCGAGGCCGACGAAGGAGCCCGCGCTGATCAGTGTCCCGTTGTGCAGCGACTCGTTCGCGGCGGAGAAGAACGGATAAGCGTTGATCAGCAGCAGGAGCAGGACGGACGGGGCGACGAGCACCAGCAGGGTCGTCCGCGTGGAGGTGAACTGCCGCCCGTGCCGTCCCGGGCGGGGGGCAGCCACGGCAGCGCCGGCTTGCGCCGGGCGTCCCGGTCTTGACGGTCATCCCGGACTCCGGCTACGTGGTGAAGAGCGGCTCTAGCGAGCTCTGCAGGCCCTGCAACGCTGTCTTCGGGTCACCGCCGCCGAGCATCGTCTGGGTGAACTCCTGCAGCTGCTGGCTGCCGTCCACCTTGGCCAGGGAAGGTGAGAGCACGGTGCCCACCGCCGCGTAGTTCTTCGCCACCGGCAGCCAGTTATTGACCGCGGTGACCCGGGGAACTTGCTTCTGGAATTGGGGCAGGGCGGCGATGGACTTCAGCACCGGCAGGCTGTCGAGCAAGCCGTTCTTCCAGTAGATGCTCATGTGCTTGATGTACCAGTCGAGGAAAGCCTCGGAGCCGGCCTGGGACGGGGTGTTCTTGTACATCATGATGCTGTTCTGGAATACGAGGCAGGCTATGTCGCCGTGCGGTCCGGCCAGTGGCTTCTCCATGACCACCAGGCTCCCGTTGCTCACGCCGGTGTTGACGTCAAGGCCGGCCTGTAGATACCCATGGCGTATTTCCCGGACTTCCACTGGGAATCCTGAGTGCTCGTGGTGTAGCTCACCGACGCCGGGTCGCTGATCTTCGCCTTGACCAGGTCCTGCACGAACTGCATGGCCTCGATGTTGCGAGGGGTCACCACGTCCAGCTTGTTGTCCGCGGTGAACAGGCCGCCACCGTTGTTGATCATCATCATGATCATGGTGTGCGCGCCGAGGTTGTTGCCCGTGCCGGAGCCGGTCCCGAAGCCGTAGTAGCCGTGGCTGGCCAGGGTCTTGCCAACCGTCATCATCTCGTCCCACGTCGTCGGTGGGGTGAGCCCGAGCTTGCTGAAGATGGGCTTGCTGTACCACCAGACGCGGATGTCCAGCTGCCACGGGACCGATACGTAGCCCTTGGGTGTTTTCATCGCCGCGATCTGGCCGGGCAGGAAGTCGGCGTACGTCCCGTCCTTCTGGAACTTGCTGATCAGACTGTCGGCGTAGGCAATCGCCCCCTGCTGGGCGTACTGGAACGGCTGGAATCCGCCGCCCGTGCTGACGGCCGGGCCGGTGTTCGACGCAATAGCCGAGGCGAAGGTCTCGGTGAAGTTGGCCCACTGGATTGTCTGGTAAGTCGCGGCCGGCAGCGAGCCGGTTGGCTTGTAGGTGGCGACGAGATTCTTTGCGGCCGGGTTATACGCCGTTCCGCCCCAGGGCATGTCCCAGAACTTCAGGGCGCCGCTGCTGCTGCCGCCGCTGCTGGTGCCGCTACTGCCGCCGCAAGCCGCCAGGAAGGCCGCTGACGCTGCTGCGCCGAGTCCCACCCCGAGAAAGCCACGGCGGGAGAGCTGGCCTGCAGACTCCGGTGTCTCAGCCATCGCATCTCCTCAAGGTCGCGCCGTTGACCGGCGGTTTAGTTTCGATCTTGGCCCGGATGCTAGATCCGCTAATCGGCGGCTAGCAATGCCTGAATTTTGCTTTATAAAAACATAATTAGGTCCTTGCGGTGATCTGTGCCGCTCTCTTAACATCCACGACATCGCGGCGAAACGATGTTGCAGGCAGGCCCGTTAGACCCCGGAGAGTTCACCCAGCCACGAAGAGGCGGCGCCCGTGACCAACGAATTGCCGGCGCGGGTCTGTCAGGAATCGATTGCAGCCCCGGGCCGGCGACTGCGGGTTGCCATTGTCGGGACCGGCACGATCGCTGCTGTCCATCGCCGGGCCGTCGTGCTGGCCGGCGCCGAGATCGTCGGGGTACTAGGCTCGCGGCCGGAGCGGTCCCAGCAGGCCGCGCGCCGCTGGGGACTGCCCGTCGCGTTCGCCTGCCTCGCCGACCTGGCCGGGAGCCCGGTGGATGTCGTCCACGTGTGCACCCCCAACGCGACGCATGCCCGCTACGCCGAAACGCTGCTCGCAGCAGGCAAGCACGTCGTGTGCGAGAAGCCGCTCGGCATCTCGCTCGCCGAGACCGAGCGGATGAACGCCGTGGCTGAGCAGGCCGGGGTCGTGGCCACGGTGCCGTTCGTCTACCGCTATCACCCGGTGGTGCGCGAGATCCGGGCGCGCGCACAGGCGGGGGAGTACGGCCGCTGGAATCTGCTGCACGGTCACTATCTCCAGGACTGGCTGCTCTCGCCGGCCGCGTCCAACTGGCGTATAGACCCGGCGCAGGGAGGTGCCTCGCGCGCGTTCGCGGACATCGGGTCGCACTGGTGCGACCTGGTTGAGTGGGTGAGCGGTGAACGCGTGGACACTCTCGTCGCCCAGCTTTCTGTCGCCGTTCCGAGGCGGGTCTCCGCGCCGCGTGGTGCGCCTGATGGCGCCGGGCCGAATGACGCCGGGCCGAATGGCGCCGGGCCGAATGGCGCGTGTGTCGGCCTGACGGCGCGCGGCCTGACGGCGGCGAGACGGCCGCGGCAGCGACCGAGGACGCTGCCACGGTGCTGTTCCGCAGCGCATCAGGAGTGCCGGGGTCGATGCTCGTGTCCCAGGTCGCCGCGGGGCGGAAGAACCGGCTGTGGTTCGAGCTGGACGGATCCGCTGGCAGCGCCGTCTTCGACCAGGAGAATCCCGAGTCGTTCTGGACCGGGACCGCGGAGGGCAGCCGGGTCTTCGTGCGGGATCCGGATTCTGGCTCGCCCGGGCAGCGGCGGCTCAGCTACCTGCCCGCCGGGCATCCGCAGGGCTACGGGGATTGCTTCGCTGCCTTCGTGGCCGACACCTACGCCGCCATCGGCGGGGAGCAACCCGACGGGCTGCCCACCTTCGCCGACGGCGTGCGGTCCGCTCGCCTCGTCGAGGCGGTCGTCCGCTCGGCCGCCGCCGCTACCTGGACCCAGGTCTGACTATGAGACTCGGAATGCTCACCGCCTGCCTCCCATCCTGGCCGCTGGAGCGCATCGGTCGCTGGGCGGCCGGCGCTGGCGACGAGGCGTTGGAGGTGGCCGTGTGGCCCGCGACCGGCAGCCGGGACTTCGAGGCGGCCCACCTGCCAGTGGCCGACTTCGGTGCCCGCGAGCGCGACCAGACGCTGGCCTTGTTCGACAAGCTGGGGCTGCAGCTATCGGCCTTTGCCTATTACGAGAACAATCTGCACCCTGACCCGGTGCGGCGGGGGCAGATCGCGGCGCACCTGCGCCACGCGATCGATGCCGCGCACCTGCTCGGCGTCAGTTATGTCGGCACGTTCATCGGGCGGGATCCATCGGGAAGTGTCGCGGCGAACCAGCGCGCCGCCGAGCAAGTGTTCCCGCCACTGGTTGACTACGCCGGGGAACGCGGCGTGAAACTCATGATCGAGAATTGCGTGATGGAGGGCTGGCACCCCGACGGCTACCCGGGCAACATCGCGTACTCGCCTGAGTTGTGGGAGTGGATGTTCTCCCTCGGCCTGTACCTGAACTGGGATCCGTCCCACCTCATGTGGATCGGCATCGATCCCGTGGAGACGATCCGGCCCTACATCGACCGGATCGTGCACGCCCAGGCGAAGGACGTCGAGCTCGACGAGCGGGCACGCAACCGGTTCGGCTGCTTCGGCATCGTTGACAAGGGGGGCGATCCGTGGCGGACGGGGTGGTGGCGCTATCGCGTCCCGGGCCGCGGCCAGGTTGACTGGGCCCGGGTGGTGGACCGCCTCTACGAGGCCGGATTCGCCGGGGTGCTGTCGGTCGAGCACGAGGATCCGCTCTGGGGCGGGACCGACGTCAAGATCCTGCAGGGGCTGACCATCGCGGAGCGCACGTTGCGGTCGCTCATCCTGCCCGAATCCGGATAACCAGCCCAGCCGACAGGAGCCAACCAACAGGAGATGGTACGCCCATGATGCTTTCCGCCAAGGTCGCCGTGAACCCGCTGCCCTGGGTGCTCAGCGCGGACGGATTCGACCTGAGCCCGGCCACCGTGGCTGCCGCCATGGCGGGCGTCGCCCAGGCCGGTTTCACCGCGATCCATGCGGACGTACCGGCCGGGATGGACGCCGCGGGATACCGCACCCTGCTCTCTGATCATGGACTGCGTCCCGCGCCGGGGTACTTCGGCGCGGACTTCGACGGGCCCGCGACCGAACTGCCCGGCCTGCTCGACGCGGCCCGGCGGCATGCCAGCATGCAGGCAGAGCTCGGCCTTTCCGAGGTATTCCTGGCCAGCCACCTGAACCCGGCCCGGATCAGCGCGCCGGCGGTAGGCGAAAGCTTCGATGCTGGGCGGCTCGAGCTGGTGATCGAGCGGATCGCGGCGGCCGCCGAGGCGATCACCGCCGAAGGCGTGACGCCGTGCTTCCATTCCCATGTCGGCAGCTGGATCGAGACAGAGCGGGAGGTCCGCGCCCTGCTGGACTCCGTGGACGGCGCGGTCCTCTCATTCGGCCCGGACACCGGCCACCTGTTCTGGGCTGGCTTCGATCCGGCGGCGGCGATTTCTGACTACGCTCCGCGAGTGGGCGCGATCCACCTGAAGGACGTGCACCGCGCGGCCGCTTCGCGCGCGCGGGAGCAGGGAGCTGACTACCCCGCGGCCACCCATGCCGGGCACGTCTGGACCGAGCCCGGACGCGGGGACATCGACTTCGACGCCGTGTTCGCCGCGGTTCCCCCGTCCTTTGACGGCTGGTTCGTGGTCGAGGTCGACGTCCCCGATCTGCCGACCAAAGAGGAGTCGACAGCGGAGTCGGCGCGCTGGGTCCTCAGCCAGCCTGAACGCACCGCCTTGCGGGAGCGCGCATGACAGCACCGCTAGGGGTCGGCATCCTCGGGCCGGCCCAGTGACACAGGCGATTCACTTGCCGACCCTGGCCCGCCTGCCCGACAAGTTCCGGGTCACGGCCGTCATGGACGTTGACCCCCAGGTCGCCAGCTCAGTCGCGGCCCGGGCCGGAGCCGAGCCGGCCCAGTCGGTGCAGGCGGTGCTCGACCACCCTGGCGTGGATGTCGTGGCGGTCTGCAGCCCGCACAAGTTCCACGCCGAGCAGGTCGCCGCGATCTGCGCGTCCGGCAAGCGCGGCATCCTCTGCGAGAAGCCGCTGGCGACCAGCCGGGAAGAAGCCGAGAGCATCGCTACCGCTGTCGCGGCTTCCGGGACTCCGTTGATCGTCGGCGCGATGCACTCCTACGATCCCGGGTGGCTGGCGGCGTTTGAGGCCTGCGCGGACCGGCTCGACACCGCCCACACCATCCGTTCGACGATCGTGCTGCCGTTCAACGATCGTTTCGAGAACTGGGCGACCGAGATCGCGAGCCGGCTCCTGCCCGCTCCGGCCGGGCCGCTTGACGCGCACGCGCGCGCCGAGCGGATACGCGGTCTTGTGCTGGGCCTGTCGATGCATGACCTGCCACTGGTCAGGACCCTGGCGCCGAAGCTCGATCGAGTCAATCATGCCGAGTTCGTCACGCCTTTCGGCGGCGTGATCTCGCTGACCGCAGCGGGTCGGAGAGTTGAGCTTCTCGCGATCATGCGTCCCGTCTGGCGGGCGGACTGGCGCCTCGAGATATGGGGCGACGACTGGTCGCTGGCCGTGTTCTTCACCCCGTCCTACGTGCATGCCGGTTCGGCCAGCGCAACGATCCGCGACAGCCACGGCGAACGGCGCATCGCCGCCACTGCCTGCAACGGGTACGAGGGTGAGTGGCGGGAACTGCATGATGTCGTCAGCGGTGCGGCCGATCTGCGCTATCCCCCGAGGGACCTGGTTGATGACCTGACCTTCGCCAGCGACATAGCCGATGGAGCCGCGTCCGCCATGCTCGGTGGAGGTTCGCGATGATGACAGCCCCGGCTGCCGTAACTATCGCGCAGCCAGCGGGAGCGGATTTCATCCGATCCCAGCGCGCAGTCTGGGCGTCACTTCCGATGTCCCTGACGGCCGGTCGGACGGGGCCCCGATGATCGCGGTCGACGGCCAGTCATCCGCCTGGCTGGAGACACTGGCCGGGGTCATCCGTCCAGGTGTTGCCGGGGTGCTGCTTGTCCGCCCGGCCGCCGGGCCGCCAGCCCGCGACATCCGGGCGGTCGCTGAGGCGGCCGCCAGTGTGGGGACGGCTGTCGTGGTCGAAACGGCCTGGGCATCCAATCCAGCCGTTGCGCAGCTGGCGCGGGCCATGGCCGGACGGCTGCCCGACATCACGCTCATCGACAGCGTGGCCCAAGTGCCTGGTGATCACCGCGGCGCATGGGCGGATACCGTTCTCGACCAGGTCATCCTGCTGCGGGCAGTGACCGGGCCGCTTGATGCCGTACGGTTCGCGGCGCAGGACGTGCACGGTTACACGGTGGACGGGGTCCGAGGGCCATCCACTGTCGCCATCGCGGCCGTCCGCTCCGCGGTGTCAACGCCCATCGCTCGTCTGGCCGCCTACGGTGCCACGGCCGAAGCGCACCTGCTCGTGCCGGGGGAAGCACGGCCGCATCCGCTACGGCGTGCATCGTGGATCGGGGGGGCGCCACGATCCAGCCGACGTGGTACGAGACAACGTCTCGGACGTCGTGGCGGCGGCTGATCCGCGCTGTTTCCGAGACCTCCGCCGGATCAGAGCCGGACTTGCCGGACCTGGCGGACGACGCCGAGTTGGTGGCGGCGATCACCGGGTCGTGGCGGACCTGATCACCCTGGATGCATTCGGCGGACCGCTGGCCGATGGGAGCGCACATGACAAAGGTAGCTATTACCGGCGGCAGCGGGAAGCTTGGTCGCGCTGTCATCCATGAGCTTTCTGAACACGGCTATACCGTTTTCAATGTTGACCTCGCTCCGCCATCGTCGCCAAGCCCGGCCCCCTTTACCCGGATCGATCTCCGGGACTATGGTCAGGCCATCGAGGCCCTGCGTGGTATTGACTCTCTGCATGAAGGCGTCGATGCCCTCGTTCACCTTGCCGCGATCCCTGGCCCGACCCATGCGGGCAACGCCGCGACTTTCGACAACAACATCACGTGCAGCTATCACGTGTATTCGGCTGCCCGCGTGGCCGGAATCACCAATATCGTCTGGGCCTCGAGCGAGACTCTGTACGGCTACCCTTTTCACCGCCCGCCGCCGTACGTGCCCGTTGACGAGGAGTACGCCGCCCGCCCCGAAGTGGCCTATGCCCTCGCCAAGTGCCTAGAAGAAGAGATGGCCCGCCAGTTCTGCCGCTGGGATCCTGAGCTTAAGATGATCGGCCTGCGGTTTTCCAACGTTGTTGACGTGACGGACTATCCGCACTTCCCCGGCTTCGACTTCGATCTGTCCGCGCGCAGCTGGAACCTCTGGTCGTACATCGACTCGCGCGACGGGGCCCAGGCAGTCCGGAAGGCACTTGAGTACGAGGCTAGTGGCGCGCACGTTTTCGGCATTGCCAGCCCGGATACGGTTATGCTCCGCCCCACGGGCACGCTGCTGGACGAGATGCTCCCTGAAGTGGAACGCCGCCAGTCCTTCAGTGGCAACGAATCACTGATCTCTATCGAGAAAGCGCGTGCCGTTCTTGGCTACGACCGGCACACACTTGGCGCAGCCCGGAGTGACCATGGCGGCTTCCCATGGCGACACTTGGGCGAGGGGGACCAGCTGTAGATCGTGTTCGGCGACGACGGCGTTCCGGAGAGGTTCCTTGTCTGCCATGGCCGCGTTCTGCGAGTTCTTGTTCCCCGGAGCCAGCGGCGGGCATTCAGTCACCCTGCCGGCCGGATCGCGGCCCACGCTGGCGGGGGCGCGGAATACCGCGATCCTGCCGCCGGTTTCACATAACGTATGTCTCGAACTGAATCAATCAACACCAAGTGCATCACCTGCGGGGATGAACTCCACCCCGAGCGGGCCAAGAAGTATGACTACTGCATGAAGCCTGAGTGCCAGGCGAAGAACCTCAAGGGCCTGACCATGGTGGCCGTGGGGGTCAACAAGTCAGCCGAGCAGTACATGCTGCTGGACGAGGACACCCAGGCCGACCTGGCCCGGGGCAAGTATCACGACCAGCGGCGCGGCACCTTTGGCCTGCCTGAGCCGGGGACCGCGCGCCCCGCGGCTCCCGCCCCGGCCCAGGGCGCCCCGGTCCCGGGCATCCCGGCCCAGGGCTCGCCGCCTCAGGACGCACCCTCCGCCGGGGCACACCGTCCCGGGGCACACCGTCCCGGGGCACACCGTCCCGGGGGGCGATGTCCGGGGGCACGCCGGCCGCCGGGCAGCAGCCCCGGCTGCCCGGCACAGCCTCACAGCGCCGGCTGGCTGTCCTGTACAACCAGCAGGGGCTGCGGCCAGAAGAGATCGCCAGCAAGCTTGGGCTGAGCCGGTACGACGTCACGCAGATCATCCTGGCGTCGCCGCGTCGCGGGAGGGCCTGAGTCCCGGCTTCAGTCGGCGAACTCGGCCCTCACCCCCAGCAGCCGGACCGGCCGCCGGTCGGTGAACCGGCCCAGCGCCTCGAGCGCGGCCTCCCGGATAGCGCCGGCATCGGCCGTCGGCCCCGGCAGCGCCCGGGAATGACTCGAGGTGAAGAACGGCGCGTACCGGACCTTGACCACCACCCGAACCGCAGGCCGCTCCTCCGCCACGACGTCAGCCGTGACCCGTTCCGCCAGCCGGACCACCTCGGCGCGGACCTGCTCCCAGTCGTCGAGGTCGACCTGGAAGGTGACCTCCCGTCCCCGGGAGCGGGGCACGTACGGGGCGCTGGACACCGGTGAGTGATCCTCCCCCCGGGCCAGCCGGACCAGCCAAGGCCCGGTCGCCGGGCCGAACTCCCCGGCCAGCGCGTCCGGGTCGGCGAGGGCGAGGTCGCTGACGGTCTCGATGCCCAGCCCGGCCAGCCGCCGGGCCGTCTTGGCGCCGATCCCCCACAGCGCGTCCGTGGGACGGCCGCCGAGCACGTCGAACCAGGTCTCGTGGGTCAACCGGAACACCCGGCCGGCTTGCCGAAGCCGGTGGCCAGTTTGGCCTGCAGTTTGTTCTGCCCGATGCCAACCGTGGCGTCGAGCTGGGTCTCGGCGCGGACCCGGGCGGCGATCTCCCGCGCGAACCCTTCCGGGTCGTCGGTCTCCACCGCCACGAACGCCTCGTCCCAGCCCATCACCTCGGTGACCGCGCCGAACCCGCGCAGCGTCGCCATGACCGTGGCCGAGGCCGCCTCATACGCCTCCCGGTCCACCGGCAGGAACACCGCATCGGGGCAGCGGCGCGCCGCGGTCCGCAGCGGCAGGCCGGAGTGGACGCCATACTCGCGCGCCTCGTACGAGGCGGTGCTCACCACCCCCCGCTTGGCCGGGTCGCCGTCCCCGCCGACCACGACCGGGCGCCCGCGCAGCTCAGGGTGCCGGAGGACCTCAACCGCGGCGATGAACTGGTCCAGATCCATGTGCAGCACCCACTGGCCCGGATGCACCGGCGCATCCTGAACCGGCGCATCCTGCGCTGGCTCACCCTGCACTGGCTCATCCTTCGCCCGCCCATCCTTACCCGGCCCATCTTGCGCTGGCTCACCCTGCGCTGGCTCACCCTGCACTGGCTCACCCTGCACTGGCTGATCCTGCACCGCGCTCCCTGGTACGACGCTCCCGCAGACCGTCTCACTTGCGCCCTTCCCCGGCCGGCCCGGGGCCATGCCGACCGGGGATGATGTCGGCAGCGGCCTGCATACTGCCGGGCAGGGCGGGCACAGCGGGCCGCCTGGACGAGCCGGGCGGCGGGATGCCGGGCCGACGGGATGCCGGGCCGGGCGGGCATACCAGGGCAGCGGGCATACCGGGGAGGAACGGGCGACCATGATCACTGCCAATGACCACGACAAGCCGCCACGCCCTGAGCTGGCCGGCGCGCGGGTCCGGCTCCGTCCCGGGGACGAGCGGGACGTGCCGCTCCTCCAGGCGATCCTGGCTGAGCCGGAGGTGTCCTGCTGGTGGGGCGACCCGGAGCCGGCCAGCATGGTCGCCGCTAAGCTCCGCGGCGACGATGAGAGCGTGCTGCTCGTGGTCGAGGCGGCCGGCCAGGTCATTGGCGGGATCGAGTACCACGAGGAGAATGAGCCGATGTACCGTCATGCCGGTATCGACATCTATCTGAGCGCCCGCGGGCAGGGACAGGGCCTCGGCACCGAGGCGGTGGCCCTGCTGGCCAGGTTCCTGTCCGAGCAGCGCGGGCATCACCGGCTGACCATCGACCCGGCGGCCGCCAACCAGCGGGCAATCCGGTGCTACGAGAAGGTCGGTTTCCGCCGGGTGGGCGTGCTGCGCCAATACGAGCGCGGCCGGGATGGGCGGTTCCACGATGGTCTGCTGATGGACCTGCTCCAGGCGGAGCTGGTCGTGGGAGCCGGCTGAGTCCAAGCCTGGGCATCCCGAGCCGGGAAGAAAAGAAAACCGCCTAGAGTTTTCATCTAGACGGTTTGATGGGGCCCCGAATTGGCCGCATTATAATGCAAAGGGAGTCCGGTTGTCAAACGGAGATTCTGACCAAGAGCAGGAATACATCTCGATGCTCTATGGCAGACTCGACAACCTCCGGGACCGCGCGTCAGGCCGGTTGTCCAAGGTTTTGCTGGAGACCGGCGGTACCCCTGCAGCCATGTCAGAACGCGACGCTTTCGTCGACATGTACTCCCAGCGGATCACCCAGCTCGACGCGGCCGAGAACGGGCTGTGCTTCGGCCGGCTGGACCTGGCCGAGGGCGAACGGCGCTATATCGGCCGGATCGGGCATTCTCGATGACGCCTCCGATTACGAGGCACTGCTGGTGGACTGGCGCGCACCCGCGGCCCGCCCGTTCTATATCGCCACCGCTTTCACGCCCGAGGGTGTGCTGCGGCGCCGGCACATCCGGACCCGCCAGCGCAAGGTGACCGGGGTGGATGACGAGGTCCTCGACATCGGTCCCGACGGCGAGGCCGGGCCAGGAACGGGCGGCCGGGCACGCCGGGCTGACCGGCGAAGCCGCCCTGATCGCGGCGCTGTCCGCCACCCGGACGGGCCGGATGGCGGACATCGTGGAGACCATCCAGGCCGAGCAGGACCTGATCATCCGCTCGCCGCACAACGGCGTGACGGTCGTCCAGGGCGCACCCGGCACCGGCAAGACCGCGGTGGCCCTGCACCGGGCCGCATACCTGCTGTACACCTACCGGGAGCAGCTGTCCCGGCGGGGCGTGCTCATCGTGGGGCCGAACCCGACCTTCCTCCGCTACATCGGGCACGTGCTGCCCTCGCTCGGCGAGACCGGGGTGGTGATGTCCACCATCAGCGACCTGTACCCGGGGATCGTCGCGAGGCGCGAGGAAACGCCGGAGACAGCAGAGATCAAAGGCCGTCACACCATGGCCGGGGTACTCGTGGCCGCGGTGCGCGACCGGGAGGAACTTCCCGCCGAGCCGCTCGAGATCAGGTTCGAGCGTGAGGTCCTGCGGCTGGACCGCAAGACCGTGCAGCAGGCCCGCGAACGCGCCCGCCGGTCCCGCCGGCCGCACAACCAGGCCCGGCCGATCTTTGTCCGGGAGATCATGAACGCCCTGGTCCAGCAGGTCATCAGCAAGTTCACCGCCGGCCTGCGGGACGCCGACAAGCTGGCCGCCGAGATCCTCGGCGAGGAGGTCCCAGCCACGGACAGCAGCGTGCTGGGCCCGCACGACACCGAGGACATCCGTGCCGAGCTGCGCGATGACGCGCAGGTGCGGGCCGCGATTACCCGGCTATGGCCGGTGCTGACCCCCCAGCGGCTGCTCGATGACCTGTTCGCGTCGCCGCGCCGGCTGGCCGCGGCGGCACCCCGGCTGCCCGCGGCCGAGCGCGCCCTGCTCCGCCGCGATCCCCGGGGTGGCTGGACGCCCGCGGACGTGCCGCTGCTCGATGAGGCGGCCGAACTGCTCGGCGAGGACGACCGGGCGGCCCGCCAGCGGGCGCGGCGCGAGCGCCAGCAGCAGGTCGCTTACGCCCAGGGGGTGCTGGACATCGTCTCCCGTGACCTGGAGGACGACCCGGAAATCCTGATGGCCTACGACCTGCTGAACGCCGACCGCCTGGCCGGCCTGGCACGAGGAGCTGAGCTACCTGACCACCGCGGAGCGAGCCGCGGCCGACCGGACCTGGGCGTTCGGGCACATCGTGGTGGACGAAGCCCAGGAACTGTCGGAGATGGCCTGGCGGATGCTGATGCGCCGCTGCCCGAGCCGGTCCATGACGATCGCGGGTGACATCGCCCAGTCCTCCAACCCGGCGAGCGCGACGTCCTGGGATCAGGTGCTGACCCCGCACCTGGGCAACCGCTGGCGGCTGGATCGGCTCACCATCAACTACCGGACCCCGGCGGAGATCATGGCCGTGGCCGCGGACGTGCTGGCCAAGATCGATGCTGACGTTGACATGCCCTTGTCGGTCCGGGAGACCGGAACCACGCCGTGGCGGCAGGAGGTTAAGGCGGACGAGCTGGCCTACCAGCTGGCGGCGGCCGCGGTCCACGAGGCGGCGGAGGCAGGGGGCGGCAACGTCGCGGTGCTGGTCCCGCCGGCCCTGGTCGGCGAGGTCACCGAGGCGGTGGCGGCTGCCCTGCGGGCTAGCGCGAACGGCCACCGCCCCAGCGGCCCAGGCCCGGGCGGCTCAGGCCTGGACGGCTCAGGCTCATCACGGGACAGCGCGGCCAACCTCGACGGCCCGGACCTGGACGAGCAGGTCGTGGTGCTGACCGTCCGCCAGGCCAAGGGCCTGGAGTTCGACTCGGTGCTGATCGCCGACCCGGCCCAGATCCTGGGCGAGTCCCCACGCGGCCTGAGCGACCTGTACGTTGCCATGACCAGGGCCACCCAGCGGCTCGGCGTGGTGCATCCCGGCCCGGTCCCCGACGTGCTGCGCAGGCTGGCCCCCCGGCCATGACGGTCCCGGTCCCGGGCCCGCCGGTCCCGGACCCGCCCGTCCCGGGCCGTCCAGACCGGGACCCCCCGGATCCGGGTCCGCCGGACCCTGAGCCGCCCACGTTCTGGGACGCGGCGCAGATCCGCCAGGTCAGCCACCAGGTGGCCGACCTGGTCGCCGACTACCTGACCGGGCTGCCAGGCGGCCCGGCCTACCGGCCGCCGCCCCGCGGCCTGGTCGAGGCGATGCGCGCCGCCGGGTGGGCCGAGCAGGGCGAGCCTGCCGCGGCCGTGCTCGCGGAGTTCGCCGCGCACGTCGCCCCGTACCCGTTCGGCAATGGGCATCCTGGCTTCGCGGCCTGGGTCAACTCTCCCCCGCATCCGCTGGGCGTGCTCGCCGAGGCGCTCGCCGCGGCGATGGACCCCAGCGTGGCAGGCGGGAACCACGCCGCAGTGCACGTGGAGCACCAGGTCATCCGCTGGTTCACGGGGCTGCTGGGCTGGCCAGCGGGCTACTGCGGCCAGCTGGTCAGCGGCGGCTCCGCCGCGACGCTGACCGCGCTCGCGGTGGCCCGGCACCGGACGGCGGGCCGGGCCGGCGCCGATGACCGCCGGGACGGGCTGGCCGGCCTGGCGGGCCGCCTGGTCCTGTACGCGGGCACCGAGAGCCACAGCTGCGTCGCCAAGGCAGCCGAGGTCCTCGGCCTCGGCTCGGCCGCGATCAGGGTGGTGCCCTCTGACCAGGACCACCGGATGCGGCCGGACGATCTTGAGCGGCTGGTCCGGGCCGACCTGGCCACCGGGAAACTCGCGGTCGCGGTGGTGGCCACCGCGGGTACCACGAACACCGGGGCGATCGACCCGCTCGACGAGATCGCCGCCGTGTGCGGGCGGCACGGCCTCTGGCTGCATGTGGACGGCGCGTACGGGGCCCCGCCGGTCCTGCTGCTGGACGGGTACCAGGCGGCCCGCGACGGGCTGGCCCGGGCGGACAGCGTCGCCGTGGACGCGCACAAATGGCTGTACGCCCCGGTTGACGCCGGCCTGGTGCTGCTCCGTGACGGCGGCTTGGCCCGCGACACGTTCAGCCTGGTGCCCGCCTACCTGCGTACCGACGGGGACGAGGACGGTCCGGGCGGCCCGGTCTGGTTCTCTGAGTACGGGCTCGAGCAGACCCGCCCGTTCCGGGCGCTCAAGGTCTGGATGCAGCTGCGCCACCTGGGCCGGGACGGCTACCGGCGGCTGATTGCCGCCGACCTCGCCACGGCTGGGGAACTGCGGCGCGCGGTCGCGGCGTCGGCTGACTTCGAGCTGCTGGCCAGCGGGCTCAGCGTGGTCTGCTTCCGGCACCGGCCCGGCGGGATGGACCCGGCCCGCCTCGACGGGCACAACCAGGCCGTGCTCAAGGCCGTCCAGCTGGGCGGCCTCGCGTTCCTGGGCGGCACCACCGTGGACGGCGTCTTCGCCCTGCGGGCCTGCATCGTGAACCCGGGCCAGACCAGCGACCGGGTCGCGAGCCTGCTCGATGACATCCGTGGCCGGGCTTCGGAACTGATCAGTCCCCGCTGATGTCTCCGCTGATCAGTCCTGGCTGGTCAGTGCCTGCCGAGCAGACGGCTGATGGACTTGACCGCGCGGCCGAAGTCGGTCCCGAACGGGTTGTCCTGCACCACGTAGGTCCAGGTGGCGCTGGGCCGGGCCAGCCCGCCCGCGGCCAGGTCGGCCCCGTCCGCCGTGATCGTGATGGTCTGGAAGGCGTGCCCGGTCAGCGCGGTGACGTCGTCGCGGAACTGGCCGAACAGCCGGGTCATCTCTCGGTTGTACTCCTGCACCGGGTTCAGTGACCCGCCGAAGGGGTTCGGGCCGTGCCCGAGCGCGCGCAGGTTGATGCCTTCGCGCACCTCCGCCGCCTGGGCCAGGTACTCGGCCCAGGCGTGGTCGAGCTGGGCCAGGCTGATCTGCCGGGCGGCCTCGATGAGCACGTCCTCGGGGACGCTCTCACGCAGGTCGGCGGCCCGCTCCGGGAACGGACTCCGCCAGCGTGCGCAGCGCGATGTCGGTCCGCAGCAGCTCCTCGCGGTGCTGCAGCACGGTGCGGCGCTGGTCCTCCAGCAGCGTGTTGTAGCGCCAGGTGTCGCGGTGGATCTGCAGGTGCACCCCTTCGGCGACCCGCTGGGCGTGGCCGACCGTCCAGTGCGCCTTCGCGTCAGTCACCCGGCCGTCCGGCCCCGGCGTCCGCGGCCGGCGCGGCATCCGGCACGCAGGTGGTGATCAGCTCGTCCTCCATGCTGAGGAAGAACACCGAGCCACCGGGGTCGCCCTGGCGCCCGGACCGGCCGCGGAGCTGATCGTCGAGCCGGCTGCTGGCGTGCCGGCCCATGCCGATCACGCAGCAGCCCGCCCAGCCCGGCCACCTCGTCCCTGCCGGCCTCGGCACTGTCCTCTTGAGCACTGGCCCCGTGGCTGCCACCGAGCCGGATGTCGGTGCCCCGGCCCGCCATCTGCGTGGAAACCGTGATTGCTCCCGAGCGCGCCGGCCTCGGCCACGATCGCGGCCTCCTGCGCGTCGTTCTTGGCGTTCAGCACCACGCAGGACAGCCCGGCCTGGCCCATCTTCTCCGCGAGCCGCTCGGATTCCGCGACATCGAGCGTGCCGATCAGGATCGGGCGGCCGGTCGACGTGCGTGTCAGCCACCTGGCTGACAACCGCGTCCTCCTTCTCCGGCGCGGTCAGGTAGAGCCGGTCAGGCTCGTCCTCGCGGACGCAGGGCAGGTTCGGCGGGATGACGGCGATCTCCAGCCCGTAGAACTCCCGCAGCTGCTCACCCACCGCGACCGCGGTGCCGGTCATCCCGCAGGCCACCGGGTAGCGCCGGACCAGGGCCTGGATCGTGATGCTGTCCAGGATCTGGCCGCTCTCGCTGGCCCGCAGCCCTTCCTTGGCCTCGACCGCCGCGTGCAGGCCGTCCGGCCAGCGCTGCCGCCGGGCCACCCGGCCACGCGAGGCGCTGATCAGCTGGATCCGGTCGTCCCGGACGAGGTAGTCCACGTCCCGCTGGAGCAGGGCCCGGGCGTGCAGCGCCACGTTGAGCTGGGTGAGGACGTCCAGATTCTGCTCGGCGTACAGGTTGATGCCGCCGAGGGCCTGTTCCGCGATGCGGGTCCCCGCATCGGTGAGGAATACGTTCCGGCGCTCGTCGTCCACCTCGTAGTGCAGCCGGGGCAGCAGCCGCCCGGCGATCTCGGCCATCTCGCGCCCGGAATCGGCCGTCCCGGCCGATCCGGCCAGGACCAGGGGCACCAGCGCCTCGTCCACCATCACCGAGTCCGCCTCGTCGATGAGGATCACGTCCGGCTCGGTGGTGACCAGCTCGTGCACGCTGGTGGCCAGCCGGTCGCGGAGCACGTCGAACCCGATCTCGCTGGCCGATCCGTAGCAGACGTCCGCGGCATAGGCCCGCCGCCGCTCCTCCGGGGTGGACGCCTGGGTAACCCAGCCGACGCTGACCCCGAGCAGGTCGTAGACCGGCCCCATCCACTCCGCGTCGCGCCGGGCCAGGTAGTCGTTGACCGACATGACCTGGACCCGGTGCCCGCGCCGGACGTAGCCGGTGGCGGCCAGCGCCCCGGACAGCGTCTTGCCTTCCCCGGTCGCCATCTCGGCGACCTGGCCGGCGAGCAGGGCCAGGGTGCCGAGCAGCTGGACGTCGAAGGGCCGCTCCCCCAGCGCGCGGCGGGCTGCCTCGCGGCCCAGCGCGCAGATCTCCGCGTCGTCGCTGGCTTCGGCCGCCGCGGCGGTCAGCGCTGCGTCATCGAGCCGGCGCAGCTGCTCCTCCCGCGCGGCGATGCCCGGCAGAAGCTCCTCGTAATGGCCCAGGCTGACGGATCCGGGTTTCTGCAGGAAGCGCCGCATCCGGGAGCGCAGCCCGCTCACGATCGGCTCCCGTGGGGGGCAACGGAGGCGACTGTTCCGCGCAGCGCCCCGATGCCCTGGTCCAGGGCCACTTCGAGGTGAGAGATCTCCCCTGTGGCCAGCATGATCACCACTCCGCCCTGGAGGCCGGCCAGCAATGCGGCCGCGCGCTGGTCCGCGTCCACCGATGGCCCGATCTCGCCGCTGGCCTGCATGCTGCGGATCCCGTCGGCGATCTTCTGCTGCCACCGGCGGAACAGACCGACCACCACCTGCTGGTGCTCCGGCGAGCCCGGCCCGAGCTGGGAGGTGAGCACGGCCAGCGGACAAGACTGCCCCTGGGCCCGGTAACGCTCGACGACCCGGTCCCGCCACGCCTGCCAGGAAGACCAGGAGGTCAGATGGTCAAGGGCGGGCTGCTGGTCCTCGAGCACCCGGCCCGCCTCGTGCTGAGCTACCGCGGCGAGCAACTGGATGCGCCCGTCAGGGAAGTAGTGGAAGAGCTGGCTCTTGCTGGTGCTGGTGGACTCGCACACGTCGTCCAGTGACGTGCCCGCCACCCCCCGCGCGCGGAACAGCTCTGCCGCCCCGGCCACGATCCGCTGCCGGGTGGCCAGCCCCTTCCGGGTCAGGGTCGCCCCCATCCACGATCCTCCGCATCCTGCTTCATCACGCCCGTCCGCACGGCCGGGCACAACACTCACGCACGGCCAGGCGCAACCACTCACGCCCGGCCGGGCGCAACACTCACGCCCGGCCGGGCGGAGCACCCTCAAAGCCGCACCAGCCCAGCTGCGTGCCCGTACGGCTTCCAATCTGGCATGGCCACTGACTGGACTTGACGGTCCATTTTTCCGGTCGTACAGTTCCGCTGTTTGAACTATACAGTCCATTCTTCGCGGGAGACGTGACATGACTGCTCAGCTCAAAGGCCGGACCGCGCTGGTCACCGGGGCCACCAGTGGCATCGGCCAGGGAGTCGCGCAGGCCCTGGCGGCTGCGGGCGCTCAGGTGATCGTGCACGGCCGGGACGCGGCCCGCGGGGCGGACGTGGTGGCCGGGATCACCAGCACAGGCGGCGCGGCCAGCTTCGTGGCCGCCGACCTGGCCGAAGGGAAGGCCGCGACCATCCGGCTGGCGGCCCGGGCGGCGGACCAGGCGGGCGGCCCCATCGACATCCTGGTCAACAACGCGGCCTACCTGGTCGGGCAGAGGACCACGACGGACACCACCGAGGCCATGATCGACACGGCCCTCGCGGTCAGCGTCAAGGCGCCGATCCTGCTTACCGCGGCGATGGTCCCGGCGATGGCCGACCGCGGCGGCGGCGTGATCATCAACATGGGCTCCATCAACGGGATCGCCGGGATGGCCAAAACGGCGCTGTACAGCGCCACGAAGTCCGCGGTCCACGGCCTGACCCGGGCCCTGGCCGCCGAGTACGGGCAGGCCGGCATCCGGGTGAACGCCATCGCCCCCGGGCCCACGCTGACCGACATTACCCAGGCCCACCGGGGCTTCCTGGACCCCCTGATCGCCATGCTGCCGTCCCGGGGTTACAGCACCCCGGCCCAGATCGGCGCGACCGCGGTGTTCCTGGCCAGCGACGACGCCGCCAACATCCACGGCGCCATCATCTCCGTAGACGGCGGCTTCACCGCCATCTGACCCGGCCCGGACGAGTCACACTGGCCCCTGCCCCCACGTTTCCCGCGGAGCGGTGCGCCCATACCGGGCAAATCGCCCACCTTGGCGCACGTTTCGCGGGATATGTGGACGGAGCACCGGGCGCTCGACCATGATCGATGTGACCCATGGTGCTGGCGGTACGGGTCCGCCCCGGGGGGAGATCTGGCCGGACCCCGCTCAGGCCGGGGGGGCTGGCGTGGTGGCCGGCGTTCGCCGACCCTGGCGAAGCGTGGGTGAGCGCGTCCCGGATCGCCCCGCCCAGGGCCCGGGCCACCGGTGGCGGGAACGCGTTCCCGACCTGCCGGTACGCGGCGGTCTTCCGCCCCGAGAACTCCCACCAGTCAGGGAAGCCCTGCAGCCGGGCCACCATCCGGACGGTCAGCTTCGGCCGCTGGTCCACCGGGAACGAGGGACCGGGGGCGTCGTCGCCGATGCCCAGGCCGTCCACGCCGAGCCCTTTCCACGCCTCGCGGGCCCGGGTGGGGCCCAGGTCCGGGCCGCCGTGCTTCTTACTGCCGCCGACGATGGTCGGCGCGATCCCCTGAGCGCCCTGCGCCCAGTCCGCCGCGCCCGGCCAGCCCCGCGCGCCCATCAGGTCGGCCAGCATCTCACCGACAGTGGGTGGCGGCGCGGCGGCCGACTCGGGCCACCGGAACCAGGACGCCCACGGCTGCCGGACCGCGACCAGCACGAACCGGGGCCGCAGCTGCGGCACCCCGTGCTGGCTGGCCTGCACCACGTCCCACCAGGTCTGGTAGCCCAGCGTCGTGCAGCCGCTGCAGGACCTGGGTCCGGTAGCCGTCGAACCGGCGGGCGGCGAGCCCCCGCACATTCTCCAGCAGCACCGCGCGCGGGCCGATCTCCTCGACCAGGCGCAGCGCCTGCGGGAACAGGTCCCGCTCGTCCTCGCGCCCGAGCTGCTTGCCGGCGATGGAGAACGGCGGGCAGGGCACGCCGCCGGAGAACAGGTCCAGCCCTGCGAACCCGCGGCCGTCCACGTTGGCCACGTCGTCCTCGATGACCTTCCACGCGTCGCCCCGGTTGCGGCGCAGCGTCTCGCAGGCGGCGGTGTCCAGCTCGACCACGGCCTCGTGCGTGAACCCGGCCTGCTCGAGGCCGAGGGCCTGCCCGCCGGCCCGGCGCAGATCTCCAGGGAGGTCAGCTCACCCACCATCTCCCCCTCGTCAACCGCGCCTCCTGCCCTCATCCTCCGGCTGATTGTGCCCGCCGGCACCGTCAGTTCGGTTGTCCCACGCCGTCACCACGAGGCCAGCGTGTCCACCAGCAGCTCATAGCTGAGCACCCGGCGCTGCCCGGTCACCTCGTGCCACGCATCCGCCTGCTCGGGGTTGGCGCTGGCGGCCACGCTCGCCGCCAACGCCTCGTACGCGATGTGGTACACCGCGTCCACCTCCCCGGTGCCGCGGGCGATGGACGCCAGCCGGGTCGGCAGGGGTTCGGCGGTGACCGTGACCAGGTGCGGCTGCCGGCCCCGCCGGTGCCGGATCATCTGCAGGCACTCGTGCCGGATGTTCTGCACCCGGTCGGAGCGGATCGTCCACTTGCAGGACACGGCGGCGTGCAGGGCGGGTAGCCCGGACGCGGTCCGCACCCGGGCCAGCGACGACCGTCACGTCCGGCCTGATCAGGTAGTCCGTGCCGACCGTGACCCGCAGCTGGGGGTTCGCCCGTACGAGCGCGTCCACCTCGGACAGATGCGCGTACTGGTCGAACCGCGTGATCACCGCACCCCGCTCGACCCGCCAGCCACGCTCCGGGTCCTTCCGCTGCAGCACCCAGCCCAGGTGGTCGCAGACCGCCTGCTCCAGCGGGCCGCCCGGGTCCTTGGGCACGTCGGAGACGATGTCCCGGGGCACGTCGAGCTGGTCCAGCACGCCCGCGGCGATGCGCATCGACTCGGCGCTGTCGACGTCGGCGAAATTCGGCACCAGGGCCCAGCCGAGCTTGTTCTTCCCGCTGGGCTTCCAGCCGAGCAAGGTGGTCGCGAACGACGCAGTCACGTTCCCACTCCCTGGCCGCCCAGTCAGGGCTGCCGCACCCGCTGCTGATCCGCACCGTGGCGGGGCCAGCGCCGTCACCGTAGCGAGCAGCGCCCGGCCGGGCCGTGGACTTCCCGCAACCGCCACGTACCGTGGACCCCGGGAAACGGCAAACAGGCAGACCGCAGACCGTGAACACTGAGAGGCCCCGTGCACCCAGACCCCGCAGAGCTCGACGTACCACGGCCGGACGGCACCCTCCGGGTGCTGCGCTGGGGCCACGGCCCCCGCCACGCGGTGGCCCTGCACGGCATCACCGCCAGTCGCGGTGGCCTGGCTGCCCGTCGCCGACGCGCTGCCCACCGAATGGTCCCTGTTCGCCGTGGACCTGCGCGGCCGCGGGCACAGCGCGGACCTGCCCGGCCCGTACGGGTTCGGACCGGCACCTCAACGACGTCCTCGCCGCCGTCGCCCACCTGGGCCTGGAGCAGCCGGTGCTGACCGGGCACTCGCTCGGCGCCTACCTCGCGCTGCTCATCTTCGACCGGGCGCCGGACACGTTCGACGGGCTGCTGCTGGTCGACGGGGGGCTCCCGCTGCCGGTCCCCGAGGGCGCGGACCTGGACGCGCTGCTGGACGCGAGCCTGGGCCCGGCGCTGGCCCGGCTGCGCGAGAGCTACCCCAGCGTCGAGGCGTACTTCGACTTCTGGCGGGCCCACCCGGCCATGAAGGACGCCTGGAACGGTTACCTGGAGGACTACCTGCGCTACGACCTGACCGGCGAGGACGGGGTGCTCCGCTCCCGGGTGTCCGAGCAGGCGGCGCGGGCGGACGGCCGCGAGCTGCTGGGCGGCAGCGAGCGGCTCGGCGACGCGCTGCGCGGCCTGACCCGCCCGGTCCGGCTGCTCACCGCACCGGCGGGCATGTTCGGCCAGCCGCCGGGCATGCTCCCGCCGGAACTGTGCGAGGTCTGGACGGCACAGGCCCCGATGCTCACGGTGGAGACCGTGCCCGGCG
>CAVQEM010000031.1:0-79930 GCA_963711485.1 uncultured Actinomycetes bacterium | reverse complement strand
CGCGGCCGCCCCGCGGCGGCTGCGGCCCGACGTGGCATCAGCACTGCGCAGCGCGGAACGCGACCCGGCCGGGCTCACCGACGCGGAGGCCCTCGCGCTGCTCGACGCGGACGGCCCGGAACTCGCGGCCCTCACCGCGCTGGCCGACGGGCTGCGCCGGGACACCCTGGGTGACGATGTCACCTACGTCGTCACCCGCAACATCAACTTCACCAACGTCTGCTACACCGGCTGCCGCTTCTGCGCGTTCGCCCAGCGCCGCACCGACGCGGACGCCTACACGCTGTCCCTGTCGCAGATCGGCGACCGGGCCGAGGAAGCCTGGGAGGCCGGGGCGACCGAGGTCTGCATGCAGGGCGGTATCCACCCCGACCTGCCCGGGACGGCGTACTTCGACATCGCGGCCGAGGTCAGGCGGCGCGTGCCGGACCTGCACGTGCACGCGTTCTCGCCGATGGAGGTGGTGAACGGCGCGTCCCGGACGGGGCTGAGCATCAGGGACTGGCTGGTGCGGGCCCGGGAAGCCGGAGTGGGGTCACTGCCCGGCACCGCCGCGGAGATCCTCGATGACGACGTGCGGTGGGTGCTCACCAAGGGCAAGCTCCCGGCGTCCGCCTGGATCGAGGTCATCACCACCGCACACGAGCTGGGCATCCCGACCAGCGCGACGATGATGTACGGGCACGTGGACACCCCGGCGCACTGGGTCGGGCACCTCCGGGTGATCCGCGGCATCCAGGAACGCACCGGCGGCTTCACCGAGTTCGTGCTGCTCCCGTTCGTGCATGCGAGCGCGCCCATCTACCTGGCCGGGCTGGCCCGGCCAGGGCCCACCCGGCGGGAGAACCGGGCGGTGCACGCGCTGTCCCGGATCATGCTGCACGGCGCGATCAGCTCGATCCAGTGCTCGTGGGTCAAGCTCGGCGAGGACCTCTGCCGGGACGTCCTCCAGGGCGGCGTGAACGACCTGGGCGGGACACTGATGGAAGAGACGATCAGCCGGATGGCTGGCTCGCAGAACGGCTCCTACAAGACGATCAGCCAGTTCGCGGACCTGGTAGCGCCGCTGGAGCGGCCGCTGAGGCAGCGCACCACCACCTACGGGCAGCCAGCACCCGAGCGCCTGGCTGCCGCGGCGGCCAGCGACGGGGTGTGCGGCGCGGTGCGGGGCGGCACGCGGACGCCGCTTCCCCTGGCCCTGCCCTAACCCGACCTGGGCCGACCCGGCCCCACTGCACCCACCAGCCATAACGATCCGTTCGTGATCATGACCTTGGGGCCGCCCGGCAGCTAAGTCATGATCACGAAGAAAGAGTGCCGGGTGACCGGGGTGCGGACGGGATGCGGCAAAGGCGCGGAATCCCGTGGTCACAGGGTGAGCATGAAGTCGGCCGGGTCACGGGGCGGGCGGTCGGGAGGCGGAGCCGCCGGGTGGCCGACGCCCACCGCGCCCATCGGCTCCCAGCCCTCAGGCAGGCCGAGGGCGGCCGCCGCGACCGGCCGGCAGAACATGGTGCTGGACACCCAGCACGAGCCCAGGCCCTCCACGGCCAGGGCGACCAGCAGGTTCTGCACCGCCGCCCCCACGGCCACGACGAACATCTCCCGCTCGGCCGCGCCCCGCCGCGCGTCCGGGTAGACGTGAGCCGCGTCCGCGACCAGGCACGGCACGATGATCAGCGGGGCTCGGCGCAGCGGCTCGCCGCGCCGCACCCGCCGCGCGATCTGATCCTCGGTGAACCCGTCCCCGCGCAGGTCCGCGATCCACGCGGCCAGCATGTCGTCGAGCAGCGCGGTCCGGGCCCGGGCCGAGGACAGCACCGCGAACCGGCACGGCGTGGAGTGATGCGGCGCGGGCGCGGTGAGGGCGGCCGCGATCGCGCGGCGCACCGTCTCGGGGTCCACCGGGCCGTCGGTGAACTCGCGCACCGTCCGCCGCGCGGTAAGCACCTCGGCCGCGCCGTAGCGGAACATGTCCTCCGCCGCGGGCCGGATCAGCGCCTGGGCGCCGGGGCCGTCGGCCTCGGTGACGAGGCTCCCGAGCCCCCGGACCAGGGCGACCGGGATGCTGGCTACCTTGCCCTTGACCAGGTCGGCGGCGGACGCCAGCTCGTCGGCGACGGCTGTGACCGTTACCTCCAGCGTCTGCCCGAAGGTGTCCGCCTGGCCGCGGTAGTCCCGCAGCGGGGCCAGCCCGGCCACGCCGATGGCCGCGTCCGCCTGGCCGATCCGCCAGGGCCGGCCCATCGTGTCGGTGATCACGACGGCCACGCTGACGTGCCGCCGCTGGCGCAGCCCGCGGCGGATCCGGCGCGCCGACTCGTCCGGGTCCGCGGGCAGCAGGGCCACCGTGCCGGGGGCGGTGTTGGAGTCGTCCACCCCGGCCGCGGCGAGCACGAGGCCGTGCTGGGTCTCCACGATGCGCGCCGCGCCGCGCCGCGCCACCACCCGGACCGTCTCCGCATCGATCGCCTTGTCCCGCTCGGCCCGGATGACCCGGTCCTCCGCCTTGCTCACGATCTTCGAGGTGATCACCACGATGTCGCCGTCGGCCAGGTCCGGTGCCGCGTCCGCGATCAGGCTGGCCAGGTCGTCACCCGCGCCGATCTCGGGCATGCCAGGCACGCCGGTCACTGAGAGGCTGCGACCGGTGGCGGAGCCGCCCAGCCCGGGGCCGGTCATCCGCGCAGTTCCTGGGCCAGGTCGAGGGCGGCCCGGGCGATGACGGCGGTGGCGGCGAGGCTGGTCATGTACAGCGGCAGCGCCCGGACCGTGATCCCGGCCAGTTCCGGCGCGTCCACCGCGGCCTTGTCCTGCTCGTCGACCAGCCAGCCGCCCAGCAGCCCCGGACCGTAGTGCGCCGCCACGGCCTGGGCGGTGGCGGGCACCCCGATGGCGGCGAGGCACGCGTCGGCCATGCCGCGGACCGGTGCGCCGCCGATGATCGGGGACACCCCGACCACGGTCTTGGCCCGGACCGCGTCCGCGATCGCGGGCACGGCCAGGATGGCGCCGATGCTCACCACCGGGTTGGAGGGCGGGAGCAGTACCACGTCGGCCGCGTCGATCGCCTCGAGCACGCCCGGGGCGGGCCGGGCCTCGGCCGCCCCTTCGACGATGATGTCCGCCGCAGGCACGGCCGCGTGCAGCCGCACCCACCACTCCTGGAAGTGGACGGTGCGCCGGGACCCCTCTGGTCCGCGGGGCGGCTGGCCCGGCCCGTCTGGGTGGCCGTCCCCGGCCAGCAGCACGTGCGTCTCGGTCCAGTCGTCCGTCATCGGGATCAGCGTCACCCCCGGCTGCCAGCGCTGGCACAGCGCGGCCGTGGCCGCCGACAGCGGCTGCCCGGCCGCCAGCATGCTGGTTCGGACGATGTGCGTGGCGAAATCCTTGTCGCCCAGGCTGAACCAGTCCGGCCCGGACCAGCCGGAGCCGGCGCTGTAGGCGTTCAGCTCGCCCAGGACGGTGAACGTGTCGGAGTCACGGCCCCAGCCCTGCTCCTCGCTGATCCCGCCGCCGAGCGTGTACATCACGGTGTCCAGGTCGGGCGAGACATGCAGGCCGAACAGGCTGATGTCGTCCCCGGTATTACCGATGACGGTGATGTCGGCGTCCGGGGCCTCGGCTTTCAGCCCGCGCAGGAAGCGCGCGGCCCCGACTCCGCCTGCCAGCACGGTGATGCGCATGCCGGCCAGTCTTGCAACCCCGGCTCAGGCAGGTCCCGTGAGCCCCCCGGGAAGCCTGTTTCCCGGCGGCCGACGGCCCCGCGGCGATGCTGGGGCCCCAGGATTCTGAGCGGACTTTCCCGTCATCAGGGTCAAGAACACAGCCTCTACCACGTATCCAGCTTGACTCAGCGCAAGACACGCGGGTGTAATTTCATGCGTGTAGTTTCCGTGTCCCGGGGGAGAGGGCACGGGCATCGAAGGGGTAGGAGGTGCGCGGTGGCAGATGTCATCGTCCCGCTGGCGTCCGTCGGGTTCGGGATGGGCGTGGACGACGCCGCCGAATCGGGCTGGCAAGATCGCGCGCTCTGCGCACAAACGGATCCGGAGGCTTTCTTCCCTGAGAAGGGCGGCTCCACCCGGGAGGCCAAGAAGGTCTGCCGGGGCTGTGAGGTCCGCATGGAGTGCCTGGAGTACGCGCTGGAGCACGATGAACGCTTCGGCATCTGGGGCGGGCTGTCTGAGCGTGAGCGGCGCCGGATGAAGCGCGAGGCGGTCTGATCGACCCGGTCCGGACCGTCGCGGTCCGGCTGGTCTCGGCCTAGCCGGGGCGGATCTGGCCTGTCCCGGTCTGGCCCGCCTGTTCTCGTCTGCATGGCCTGTTCGCTGGCGTCCGGGCGATCAGCTCGTCACCGTCTGCTGACGGCCTGGATAGCCGTGCAGCGCGGGCTGCCGGGCGTTCAGGCGGTCATGGCTGCCCGGCTGACAGTGGTCTGCACTGAAGCGTCCAGAGTGCCTGCCTGGCCGGTATCGGGTCGCGTATTGTTCACGCGTACCCGCCCCGGCTGGGCCTCGAGCGCACAGCTGGTGGTGCCCCAGCAGGTGACCATTCTGACCAGCAAGCGGACTCGTGTCGACAACTAACACGCAGGGCCAGCACGTCATCACCGCGGTCATCGTCGCTCACGATGGCGCCGCGTGGCTGCCGCGTATCGCCGAGGCGCTGCTCGGCCAGACCCGGCCCGTGCAGCGGGTCGTCGCGGTGGACACCGGCAGCCAGGACCGCAGCGGCGCCGTGCTCGCCGAGCTGCTGGGCCGCTCGGTGGTGTTCGGCATGGACCGGCAGGCGGGCTACGGCGCGGCCATCGCGCATGCGCTGCGGCACCGGGCAGCCAACACCAACGTCCCAGGGCCGGCCGGGCTGGCGGCGGGCGATCGGACCGAGTGGGTCTGGCTGCTGCACGACGACTGCGAGCCCGCCCCGGACGCCCTGGAACAGTTGCTGCGCGGGGCGGCCGAGGCGCGCTCGTCGGCGGTGCTCGGGCCCAAGGTGATGGACTGGGCCGACCGCCGGGTGCTGCTCGAGGCCGGGGTCACCATCGACGGCGCCGGGCGGCGGATCACCGGCGTGGAGCCCCGCGAGGTGGACCAGGGCCAGCACGACGGCGACCGCGACGTCATGGCGGTGAGCAGCGCCGGGATGCTGGTCCGCCGGGACGTCTGGGACCAGGTCGGCGGCTTCGACCCGGCCATGCCGCTGCTGCGCGACGACGTCAACTTCTGCTGGCGGGTGCATGCGGCCGGGCACCGGGTGCGGGTGATCACTGACGCGATCGTGTACCACCTTGAGGCCACGGCCCGGAACCGGCGCACGCCGTCCGCCGCCCCACGGCCGCGACGGATGGACCGGCACAATGCGCTGCTCACCTTGCTGGCCAACCTGCCGCTGGGTCCCGCGCTGTCCGCTCTGGCCAGCAATCTGGTGCTGTCCACCCTGCGCACTGTGTTCTTCCTGCTCGCGAAGCGCCCGCGGGCCGCCCTGGACGAGTTCACCGGGGTCACGTCCGTGCTCGGGCACCCGCTTCAGCTGGCCGCGGCCCGCCGCCGGCGGGCCCGGGGCAGGCGGGCCGCCTACAGCCGGCTGCGCGGTGACCTGCCCCCGGGCCACTCCATCCGGCGGCTCGCCGAGTTCGCGGCGAGCGTGTTCTACACCTCGACCCAGATCGACACGGCGGGCAGTCACCATGCCACGGACGACCCCGCCGACGACGACTACATGCTCGTGGATAACGGGTTCGCGCAGCGGATCCTGACCCATCCAGGCGTCCTGCTGGTGGCCGGGCTGACCGTGGTCACGCTGATCGCGGAACGCTCCCTGCTGAGTGCGGGCACGCTGTCCGGCGGTGCGCTGACCCCGGCCTGGGGTGGCGCCTCCGGGCTCTGGCACGAGTACCTGCAGGGCTTCCACCCGGCCGGCATCGGCTCGGCCAGCTCCACCCCGCCCTACGTGGCGGTCATCGCCGCACTGGCCACGGTGCTCGGCGGTAAGCCCTGGCTGGCCATTGACGTCATCATGATCGGCTGCATCCCGCTCGCCGGGCTGTCGGCCTACCTGGCGGCCCGCCGGGTCACCGGGTCGGTGCTGGTCCGCGTCTGGGCCGCCGCGGCCTACGCGCTGATCCCGGTGGGCATGGGCGCCGTGGCGGCGGGCCGCTTCGGCTCGGCTGTGGTCTTCGCCCTCATCCCGCTGATCGCCGTGCTGGCCAGCCGGATCTTTACCGAGGGCCCGCGCCGCGCCCGCCGGGCGGCCTGGGCGACCGGCCTGGTCATCGCCATCGCAGCGGCCTTCGTGCCGTTGATCTGGGTCGTCGCTGTCCTCGCCGCCCTGCTCGCGGCCGTGGTCTTCCGCCGGTCGGGCCGGGGCATGCTGCTCAACCTGGGGATCACCGCGGTGGTCCCGCCGGTCCTCCTGCTGCCGTGGACGCTGGAGGTCGCCACTCACCCGTCCCTGCTCTTCCTGGAGGCCGGCAACAAGGTGCCCGGGCTGGCTACAGCGGCTCTGCCCGCCCGGTCGCTGCTGCTGCTCTCCCCGGGCGGCCCGGGCCTGCCGCCGTTCTGGGTGACCGCCGGCCTGGTCCTCGCGGCGCTGGCCGCGCTGCTGCTCACCGCCCGGCGGTTCCTGGTCATGGCGGGCTGGTCGGTGGCCCTGCTCAGCCTGCTGGTCTCGGTCGCCGTGAGCCGGATGCTGCTGACCACGGACGACGCCAGCAAGCGGGTAGTCGGGTGGCCCGGGATCCCCCTCGCGATCGCGGCCGCGGGCCTGGTGCTCGCGGCGGTCGTGGCCGCCGACGCCCTGCCTGGCCAGATCGCCGGGGGGCGGTGGCGCCGCCCGGCCGGGCTTGGTGTCCTGATCCTGGCCGCGGCGGCATGCGCCGCGCCGCTGCTGGCGGCGGGGTCCTGGGTGGCCTCCGGGGTCCGGGGCCCGGTCGGCGGGGCCGCCGCGCCGGTACTGCCCCCCTTTGTCAGCGTGTCCTCCGACAATGGGCTGCGGCCCCGCACCCTCGTCTTGCGCGCCGAGCACGGGACCATCACCTACGAAGTGCTCCGCGGCGCCGATCCGCTGCTGGGCGCCACGGACCTGGCCCAGCCCCCGGCCGCCCAGCGGACTCTGGATGCCGTCGTGTCCACCCTGGCCGCACCGGGCGGCGGGGACGCGCAGGATCAGGGCCAGGCCCTGTCCGCGCTGGGCATCGGCTACGTGCTGCTGCCCGGCTCCGGGAACGGCGCGCTGGCCGGCACGCTGGGCAACGTCGCCGACCTGCGCCCGGTGAGCAGGACGAGCGCCTTCCAGCTGTGGCGGGTCGCGCAGACCACGGCCCGGGTCCGGGTGGCCGAGCCGGGCGGCAAGCTGGTCGCGGTGCCCTCCGGCCAGGTGACCGTCTCAGGCGCGGCCGCGCCGCGCAGCGGCGGGACCCTGGAGCTGGCCGAGCCGGCCGGTGGCTGGACCGCCACCCTCAACGGCACCGCGCTGCAGTCCGTCCCGTCGCCGGCCGGCGCCTGGGCGCAGGCCTTCCGCCTGCCGCCCGGCGGCGGCACCCTCGACATCTCCCACAGCCAGCTGGGCCGAACCCTGATCGTGGTCCTGGAGGCGCTGGCCCTGCTGGTGGTGATCGGCCTCGCGCTGCCCGGTGCCCGGGTGCCCGCCGAGAGCGCCGCCGCAGCCGGGGCAGAGCCCACGCCAGGCGGCCGCCGGGAACGCCGCGAGAAGGCCGGGGACGTCCTCGTGGACGAGCCGGGCCCGGAGCCCGGGAGCTCGCAGAGGCGGGGAGGAGGAACCGTCCCGGGGCAGCAGGCTGTCCCGCCGGGCTTGGGCGGCAGCGGGCCGCACAGGTACCGGCCGGGGCCGCGGGCCGCGGACAGCGGCGGACCGGGCGTCTGGCGCGCCGGGTCGCCGGGCCGCGGCGGCGGGACCGGGCGCACGGGGCCGAAGCGGACCAGGGCTGACCGGGCCGGGCCAAGCAGGGTCAGGACTGAGCAGCCCGGGCCTCAGCGACCCGCGAACCGGCGCTCCGCCCAGCGGGGCGGGCGCAGGCAGGCGCGGCGCGCTGGGCGCCTCCGGTCGCTACGCATGGCACGATAACGAGGATCTCAGCGTCGGCGCTCAGGCTGAGCTGGCCACCGGTGCCGGACCGGAGGTGGCGACGGGATCCGGCTCCTCACGCTGGCGAGAGCTTCTGGGACGACAGCCCCGCGATGCTCGGGAGCCTTCCGGCGGCGCGCTGGGACGAGGCGGACGAGACTTCCGCGGTGCCGCGGGACGCGGTGCGCGCCGGGCGCCCTGGCGCCGGGCGCCCTGGTGCCGCCGGGCGCTGGGATCCGTGGCGGCGGGACCGGTCGCGGTGGAGACGGGTCGCGGTGGGACCGGTCGGGGTGGGACCGGCCAGCGACCAGGATGACGCCCCGGCCGCCGATCGCGGCGGGCGCAGGCTCTGGCGGCGGGGGCGGAAAGCCCGGAAAGCAGCGGAGCAGGGCGCCCCAGAACAGTACGCCCCAGAACAGGACGCCCAGAAAGAGCCCCAGAACAAGAAGCCCCAGAACAAGAAGCTGCCGCGGAGTACCAGGCCGGCGAGTACGCCGGATCGGGGCCGGGGAGGGCCGCGGGCACCGGCTCCCGCGGGCGCGGCGACGCGGGGGCCAGCGGCCCGTACCCGAGTCCCTCGTACGCCAGCGGCGACTATCCCAGCGGAGAGTATTCCGGAGTCGGCCGCCGCCGCGGTTCGCGTCGCGCCGGCCGAGCTGGCGATGACAGGGGTGCGGACTACAGCGGCGCCGACGAGCGCGACACGGACTACACCCGTGCCGGGCCCAGCCGTACCAGTGCCGGGCCCAGCCGTGCGGAGTATCCCGGTGCCGGCTATCCCGGTGCCGGCTATGCCCGGTGCCGGCTACGGCCGGGGTGAGGATGGCCGGGCTGCCTACGACGGCGGCGGCTACGGGAGCGGGGAGTACCCGCAGGCGGCCAGGGTGGCCGGCGGGTGAGCCGCGGGCGGCTGCCCGGTGACGACGACGCGCTGCCGCCGCCACAGCGGGGCACAGGCTCCGGGAGTTATCCGGCTGCGGCGGGTTTTCCGGCGGCTGGATCCCGCCACGGGCGGGGCGGCCTACCCGGGCGACGGCCACGCGGAGGACGCCTACCCGGGCGACGCCTACCCGGAGCGACGCCTACCCGGAGGACGCCTACCCGGAGGACGCCTACCCGGGCGCGCCGGACTACCCCGGCTCCGGCCAGGCCCGACGTGCCAGACTCCCCCCGCTCCGCCGGCCCGGGTTCGTATCCCCGGGGGTTCATCCCGGTCCGAATGCCGGCCGCGACCGCGCGGCCTGGTCCAGGCCGGGGTCGCCTGGCTCCGTCTGGGAGCCGGTCCGTGGGGGCGACCCGGCCACCGGGTACCCGGCCGCCGAGTACGAAGCCCCCGAATATCCGGCTACCCAGCACCCGGCCACCGGATACCCGGGCACCCACTATCCGGGCCCGGAGTACCAGGTCTCCGAGTACCCCGCCGGTGACTCAGCGGCCGGACATTCAGCCGCCTGGGACCCGGGCCGTGAGTACCCCATCGACCCTTACCCTGAAGCCGACGATCCCGCTCCGGGGGCGTATTCCGGAACGGAGTTCGCTGGTCCCGACTATCCCGCTCCCGAGGACTACTTCTCCAGCCGCGCACACGTGGCCTGGGGCCCTGAGCCCGCCGACGAGCCAGGGGAAGGTGACTGGTGAGGCGCCTGGGCGGGAGCCGGGTTCTGTTCGTGGCGGTGGTGGTCGTCCTGCTGGGCGGCCTGTACGCGCTGGCTGGCCTGAAGCACTCCATCTCGCTCAGCGCGGGAGTGGCGCCGCGGGCGCCGCACTCGGTCCCGGTCACCTCGGTGGTGCGAGCCTGTCCCGAGCCGGGTACGCAGCTCAGCCAGGGCAGCGGCATCGCGGTGACGTCCGCGCCCGCCAGTACGGGCCGTGGCACGGCATCCGGGGACCACGGGGTGGCGATGGTGACGCGGCTGGCGGGCCTGGGCAGCAGCACGCCCGGCCCGACGTTGCTCAGCATCACCCAGCCGGGGACGCTGCGGCTCGCCACGGTGAGCGTGGACCACAGCGCCCACGCCCAGGCCGCGCCCACGGGGAAGCCCAGCACCACCACGGTCGTGTCCACAGCGGTACGCGGTGGTGTCGTGGTTCAGGCCAGCGGATCCCTGGCCCAGGGCCTGGACGTGGAGCAGACCAGCGGGACGAACATGCCCACCGCGGCCTGCAGCAGTCCCGGCACCGATTTCTGGTTCGTCGGCCCGGGACAGCGCACCGCCGGGCGCATCCAGGTCTACCTGATGAACCCCAGCGACCAGGCGGCCGACGCGGACGTGGACATCTTCACCGATGCCGGGCCGCTGCAGGAGACCGCAGATAACGGGATCACCGTCCCCCCGCACGGGATGATCGTGCAGTCGCTGGCCCCGGTCCTGCGCAACTCCCGGTCGCTCGCCCTGCAGGTGCGGACCAGCGTGGGCCAGGTCGCCGCCGCGGTTCAGGAGAGCACCGGGGCAGGCGAAGGGGCGTGGCTGCCGCCCGCCCAGGCGCCAGCCATGCACCTGGTGATCCCGGGCCTGCCCGCCGTGGCGGGCAGCCGCGAGCTCTACCTCGCCGTGCCAGGCGTGAAGGATGCCAACGTCCAAGTGTCCGCGGTCACGTCCCGCGGCACCTATGAGCCCACCGGGGCAGGCGGCATCGATGTCCCCGGCGGGTCAGCGGCCGAGATCTCGCTGCCGTCGCTGGCCGGGATCCCGGCCGCGATCAAGCTGACCTCCAGCGCCCCGATCACCGCGAGCGTCATGATCCCCGGCGGGAGCAACGGCTCACCCGGCTCCTTCACCGCGGCCGCGCCCCCGCTCGAGGAACAGGGCGTCATCGCGGACAACGTGACCGGGCCGGGGCGGGTGTCCGCGCTGGTTCTCTCCGCGCCGCACACTACGGCCCGGCTGAGCGTCGCCCAGATCTCCTCAGCAGGGTCCGCGCGGCGTACCCAGACCGTCCAGGTCAGCTCCGGGAAGAGTGTCCTGGTGACGCTCCAGGCCGTGCCAGGAGCCCCGCCCGGGACACCGTTCGCGGTGGTTATCTCGCCGCTCCCGGGCTCCGGCCCGGTGTACGCGGGCCGCGTGATCAGCGCCAGCGGGGCCGGGGGCGCCCTCCAGGCGATGCTTCCGGTGACCAGTTCCCTGACCACGATCCCGCTGCCCCCCGTCCGCAACGCCGACCTCACTGCCGTGCCGTGAGCACGGTGCCCTTGACCAGGCGGCCGTTGACCAGGGGGGCCGTTGACCAGGGCGCCGTTCAGCAGCGGGCCGTGAGATTCGTACCGGGCCAGCCCGCGGCAGCCGGGTCACTCGTCTTCGAAGCCGGGGTCCACGTCCTCGGGGTCAACGCCGAGGAGCCTGGCGAACTCCTCCACCACCACCTCGAAGACGAGCTCGCCCAGTTCCTCTTCGCTGTCGGCCCGCGCCGCCAGCGGCCGCCGGTACACCACGATCCGCGGCGGCCGGGCCACCGCACCATCCCCCGTGCCCGCCGAGCCCGTGCCCGCCGAGCCCGTGCCCGCCGAGCCGGGGTCCAGCCGGGCCAGGGACACGCTCTCCGGCCCGATGCCGGGCGGGTCAGGCGGCGGGATCTCCTCGACCGCGAACTCCACCCCGGACAGCTGGGCCTCCCAGCGGGGCTCC
Source organism: uncultured Actinomycetes bacterium (assembly GCA_963711485.1). Taxonomy (GTDB): domain Bacteria; phylum Actinomycetota; class Actinomycetes; order Streptosporangiales; family Streptosporangiaceae; genus RYN-230. The sequence continues at coordinate 68,222 of CAVQEM010000031.1, read as the reverse complement.
AGCCGGGCCACCGCCTCCAGGATCAGCTCGTCGAAACGCTGCGATCGGCTCCGGTGCAGGGGCACCCCGGGCGGGGCCAGCACGCCGCGCAGCCCGCGCCCATGACGGTCCCGCCGCCTGATCCGGGCCTTGTCGTCCTCGTCGCCGGTGCGCACAGTTACCGAGCGTATCCCGCGGCGTGGCCTGGTGACCGGCGGCAGGCCCAGGCGGAAGACGCCGGCTTGCGGCCGGGGAGCGGAGGCGGAGCGAGACACGATCGTGCAGTGTGCCCCGGGTGGTGGCGTTACCGCCCGCGGATGGGTACGGTCAGCCGTTGTGAGCGATGCACGCGGCCCCTCTCCCCTCCGGTCGCGCAGGCACGCCACGAACGGGCCCGCCCCGGCCGCCGGGGCGTCATGGTGACCGCCCGCCGCTGCTCCCGGCCAGCCTGCAAGCATCCCGCGGTCTACACGCTGACGTACGTGTACCGCGACTCCACCGCGGTCCTGGGCCCGCTGGCCGCGTACGTCGAACCGCACTGCTACGACCTGTGCTCCGCGCACGCCGACCGGCTGACCGCACCGCTCGGCTGGGAAGTGGTGCGGCTCCCGGTGGAGTCCGCACCGCCGGAGAGCGACGACCTGGAAGCGCTGGCCAACGCGGTGCGTGAGGCGGCCCTCCCGCCGCCCGGTGAGCCGGTCGGCCAGGGCATCGAGGTGGGCAGGCGGGGTCACCTCCGGGTGCTGCGATCCTCGCCGGACGCACGCGACCGGCTGAGGTAGCCAGCAGGCCTCCTGCTGGGCGGGGGGCCGGTAGGCTCAGTGTCCTGCTCCCGGCCAGGCGGCCGCTGAACGGGACGGCGGGGGCCGGAGTTCCCCCGGATATTTGGGCACAGATATCCCAGCACCTCACCAAGCGGGCGCCGGAGCGCCGCTGGACGCGGCAGTCTGTGCGGCGGGCAGGCATACCGATACACAACGAGAACCGGGCGCGTGGTTCCCGGTCAGATACGGGAGGCAGAGCCTCAGTGGGCTCCTACGAGCAGATCTTCAAGGCATATGACGTCCGCGGGATCGTCCCTGACGAGCTCGATGAGCAGGTCGCCGAGTCGGTGGGGGCCGCGTTCGTCCGGCTCACCGGCGCCTCCAGCGTGGTAACCGTGCACGACATGCGCACCTCGTCCCGGCCGCTGGCCGAGGCGTTCGCCCAGGGCGCGGCGTCCCAGGGGGCCGACGTGATCGAGGGCGGCCTCGGCTCGACCGACATGCTGTATTACGCGAGCGGCAGCCTGGGCATGCCCGGCGCGATGATCACGGCCAGCCACAACCCGGCCAAGTACAACGGGATCAAGCTCTGCCGCGAAGGGGCCCGGCCGGTCGGCGCGGACACGGGGTTGGCCGAGTTGCGCGACGCCGCGGCCCAGGGTCTGCCGCCCTACCACGGCACACCTGGCGTCATCTCCCGGCGGGACCTGCTCTCCGGGTACGCCCGCCACCTCAAGAAGCTAGTCAACCTGTCAGCCATCCGGCCGCTGACCGTGGCCGTGGACGCTGGTAACGGGATGGCCGGGCACACCGTGCCCAAGGTATTCGAAGGGCTGCCCATCACCGTCGTGCCGCTCTACTTCGAGCTGGATGGGACCTTCCCCAACCACGAGGCGAACCCGATCGAGCCCGCGAACCTGCGCGACCTGCAGCGCGCGGTGATCGACTCCGGGGCCGACATCGGCCTGGCCTTCGACGGGGACGCCGACCGCTGCTTCGTGGTGGACGAGCGCGGGCACATTGTCTCGCCCTCGGTGCTTACCGCGCTCATCGCCGTCCGGGAGCTGGCCCGCGAGCCCGGCGCCGCGGTGATCCACAACCTGATCACCTCCCGCGCGGTGCCCGAGATCATCAGCGAGCAGGGCGGAACCCCGGTTCGCACCCGGGTCGGGCACTCCTTCATCAAGGCGCGGATGGCGGAGACCGGCGCGGTCTTCGGCGGCGAGCACTCCGGTCACTTCTATTTCCGTGACTTCTGGTACGCCGACTCGGGGATGCTCGCGGCGATGCACGTGCTGGCGGCGCTCGGCGAGCAGGACGCCCCCCTGTCGGAAATCCTGGGTGGTTACGGCCGGTACGTGGCCACCGGCGAGATCAACAGCGAGGTGGCGGACCAGGTCGCGGCCACCGCGCGGGTCCGGGCGGAATTCGCCGCCGGCCCGGCGTCACCGCCGACGAGCTTGACGGGCTGACCATCACCGGCGATGGCTGGTGGTTCAACCTCCGCCCGTCCAACACCGAGCCATTGCTGCGGCTGAATCTGGAGGCGGCTGACGAGGACACTATGCTCAGGCTGCGCGACGAGGTGCTTGGCATCGTGCGCGGTTAGCCCGGGTTACCGGGTCCGCTCACCGCGCGCGGCCGCGCCTGCCGGCGCGCCCGCGTCCGTGAGACCCACGCCTACCTGGAGAGCTCGTGAATATCGACGACTGGCTGCTCGACATCCTCGCCTGCCCGAAGTGCCACGCGCCGCTGCGCGTGGATGAGGCGGCCAGCGAACTGGTGTGCACCGGCGCCGACTGCGGCCTGGCCTACCCGGTGCGCGACGACATCCCGGTGCTGCTGGTCGACGAGGCGCGGCCGCCCGGAGCGCAGCCGTGACCCTGGCGGATCAGGAGCGCCTGGACGACCCGGGCCTGCTGGAAGCCGCCGACCCGGTGGGCGTGCTCCGCCAGGTGGCGTCCGCGGCGGCGCAGGTGCGCACCTCGGCGCGTATCACGGCCGAGACCGACCTGAGCCAGGTCATCTCGGCCGGCCGGCCGCGGTCGATCGTGGTCACCGGCATGGGCGGCTCTGGGGTAGCCGGTGAGGTGCTGGCCGCGGTGTGCGGCCCCGGCTCCGCCACGGCGGTCGTCACGCAGCACGACTATGGGCTGCCGGGCTGGGTCGGCGCGGCCGACCTGGTCATCGCGGTGTCCTGCTCTGGCGCGACCGAGGAGACCCTGTCGGCCGCGGCGGAGGCGGTGCGCCGCGGCTGCCCGCTGCTCGGGGTGGGCGGCGCCGGCTCACCGCTGGCCCACGTGGCCGAGCAGGCCCGGGCCCCGTTCATCCCCGTCCAGCCCGCGGGCATGCCCCGCTTCACGCTGTGGGGCCTGGCCGTGCCGCTGATGGTGGTCGCGGATCGTCTCGGCGTGGCGGACGATCCCGGCGGCCGCGCTCGAGGCTGCCGCCGCCGACCTGGAGCGGGTCTCCCACCTCTGCCGCCCGGACAGCGAATCGTTCGTCAACCCGGCCAAGACGCTGGCCCTGGAGCTGGCCGGCACGCTGCCGATGATCTGGGGCAGCTCGCCGCTGACCGGGGTGGCGGCCACCCGGTTCGCCTGCCAGCTGAACGAGAACGCGAAGTACCCGGCGATGCCGGGGAGTGCTGCCGGAGGCCAACCACAACCAGGTGGTGGTGTTCGACGGTCCCGTTCGCGCCGTGGCCCGCCGCCGGCCCGGCGGTCCTGGGCGACGAGGACCCGCGCCCCGCCGTACCGCTGCGGCTGGTCATCCTGCGCGACAGCCAGGAGCATCCCCAGGTGAGCCGCAGGCGCGAAGTGTCAGCCGAGCTGGCGGAGCAGCACGGGATCGGCGTGAGCGAGCTCGCCGCGGACGGCGAGACGGCGCTGCAGCGGCTGGCCAGCCTGATCCAGCTCATCGACTACGCCACCGTGTACCTGGGTATCGCGATCGGTGTCGATCCCGGCCCGATCGCCGTGATCGGCGACCTGAAGGAACGGATCGCGTAGTTGCCTGACCCACAGTCGCCCGGCGCACGGTTGCCCGAGGCGCACGCGGAAGAGCCCCACTCTGAAGGGCTGCGCGCGGTGCTGGCCGCGCTGGGCGCGAACCTGGGCATCGCGGTCACCAAGCTCGCCGCGTTCGTGATCACCGGGTCGGCCTCGATGCTCGCCGAGTCGGTGCATTCCCTGGCGGACAGCGGGAACCAGGCTGCTGCTGCTGCTCGGCCGCAGCCGGGCCCGGCGGGAGCAGACCGAGGAGCACCCGTTCGGTTTCGGCCGGGAACGCTACTTCTACGCGTTCGTGGTGGCCGTGGTGCTGTTCACGGTGGGCTCGGTGTTCTCGCTGTACGAGGGCGTCCACAAGATCATCAGCCCGGAGCACATCCGCTCGCCGGTGGTGGCGTTCGTGGTGCTGGGCATCGCGATGGCCCTGGAGAGCTTCTCGCTGCGCACCGCGGTGCACGAGTCGAACATGGTCCGCGGCCGCAACGGCTGGACCGCGTTCATCCGCCGGGCCAAGGCGCCCGAGCTGCCCGCCATCCTGCTGGAGGACCTGGCCGCGCTGACCGGCCTGGTCTTCGCCATCGCCGGGGTGGCGCTGTCGGTCATTACCGGCAACCCGGTCTGGGACGGTGCGGGCTCGCTGGCCATCGGCGTCCTGCTCGGCTGCGTGGCCGCGGTGCTGGCGGTCGAGATGAAGAGCCTGCTGATCGGGGAGTCGGCCAGCGCGGAGGTGGAGCGGGCCATCGTCACGGCCCTGGAATCCGGCCCGGAGGTGCAGCGGGTCATCCACCTGCGGACCCTGCACATGGGCCCGGAGAGCCTGCTCGTCGCGGCCAAGATCGCGATCAGCGGGGCGGACAGCGCGGCGCTGGTGGCCGCGGGCATCGACGCGGCCGAGCGACGGGTCCGCAGCGCGGTGCCGATCGCCGAGATGATCTACCTCGAGCCCGACATCTACCGTCCCGCCAGGGCCGACACCACCGACCCGGCCATCCGCGCGGTGCGCCGGCCTCGCCAGCCTGGCGCCTAGCCCTAGCCTCCGGCCATCCGCGCGGTGCGCCGGCGGCTCCCGTCGGCGCCCAGCCCCTGGCCATGCGGCGGTGCGCGGCGCTCCCGTCTGGCGCCCAGCCCCGTGATCAGCGCCGCGAACCCGGGACCGGCCATGGGGCAGCGGGTCGCTGGCCTATGCCGAGCAGGCGCAGCGCCCGCTCCTTCTCGAAGTCCAGCGCGCCCCCCGGCGGGAGCGGGACCCGCCCGATCCGCCGGCCCAGCTCGGCGACCTGGGCGCGGACCCCGGGCTCGGCCAGCACCCGCAGGCCGAAGGCCAGGGCAGCCGGGCTGATGTCCAGCCTCCGCTCCAGTTCCAGGCCGAGCGCCACCGCGGCCACGTCCTGGTCGCGGAACTGGCGGTGACCCGGGCCGTGCCCCACCGGGGGCAGCAGGCCGAGCGTCTCCCGGTACCGGAGCATCCGGGGAGACGTGCCGAGCCGCTGGGCGGCCTCCGTGATCCGCATCGACTTAATCTAACATTCTTTTGTCAGGAAACCCCCTTGAGGGCTGCGCCCAGTCCCGCCCGTGCCGTACGGTCGGGAGAGCCGACCAACTGTGACCCTGCTAAGGAGTGTCATGCCTGCCGAATCCGTCCCGTTCAAGGTGGCCGATCTGTCTCTCGCTGACTTCGGGCGCAAGGAGATCAGGCTCGCCGAGCACGAAATGCCGGGGCTGATGGCGGTCCGGGAGGAGTACGCCGCTGCGCAGCCGCTGCGCGGGGCCCGGATCACCGGATCGCTGCACATGACCATCCAGACGGCCGTCCTGATCGAGACCCTCGCCGCTCTCGGCGCCCAGGTCCGGTGGGCGAGCTGCAACATCTTCTCCACCCAGGACCACGCCGCGGCCGCGGTGGCGGTCGGGCCGGAGGGCACCCCGGAGGACCCCAAGGGCATCCCGGTGTTCGCCTGGAAGGGCGAGAGCCTCGAGGAGTACTGGTGGTGCGCGGACCAGGCGCTGACCTGGCCTGGCGCAGGACGGCCCGAACATGATCCTCGACGACGGCGGCGACGCCACGCATGCTGGTGCACAAGGGCGCCGAGTACGAGGGCGCCGGAGCCGTCCCCTCCGCGGCCGAGGACGACCCCGAGGAGTGGAAGGTCGTGCTCGACCTGCTCCGCCGGTCCCTGGAGACGAGCAAGGACCGCTGGACGGTGATGGCCGAGGGCATCCGCGGGGTAACCGAGGAGACCACCACCGGCGTGCACCGGCTGTACGAGATGGCCCACTCCGGCACCCTCGCGTTCCCGGCCATCAACGTGAACGACTCGGTGACCAAGTCCAAGTTCGACAACATCTACGGCTGCCGCCACTCGCTGATCGACGGCATCAAGCGGGCCACCGACGTGCTCATCGGCGGCAAGGTCGCGGTGGTGTGCGGCTACGGGGACGTGGGCAAGGGCTGCGCGCAGTCGCTGCGCGGCCAGGGCGCCCGGGTCATCGTCACCGAGGTCGACCCGATCTGCGCGCTGCAGGCGGCCATGGACGGCTTCCAGGTCGCCCGGCTGGACGACGTGGTGACCACCGCCGACATCTTCGTCACCGCCACCGGCAACCGGGACGTCATCACCGCGGACCAGATGCGGATGATGAAGCACCAGGCGATCGTGGGGAACATCGGCCACTTCGACAACGAGATCGACATGGCCGGGCTGGCCCGGATCCCCGGCATCCGGCGGCAGATCATCAAGCCGCAGGTGGACGAGTGGCAGTTCGGCGACGGCCACGCGATCATCATCCTGTCCGAGGGCACGGCTGCTGAACCTGGGCAACGCGACCGGGCACCCCAGCTTCGTGATGTCCAACTCCTTCACCAACCAGGTCATCGCCCAGATCGAGCTGTTCACCAAGGCGGACCAGTACCCGGTCGGCGTGCACACGCTGCCCAAGCACCTGGACGAGAAGGTGGCCCGGCTGCACCTGGACGCGCTGGGCGTCCGGCTCACCGAGCTGACCAAGGAGCAGGCCAGCTACATCGGCGTGCCGGTGGAGGGCCCGTACAAGTCGGACCACTACCGCTACTGACGCAGATGCACCGACCCGATGACCGAGCGGCCGCCCGGCGTCCCGTCCGAGATCGCGGATGCCGGGCTGGCCAGCGCGGGTCTGGCCAGGATCGGCTGGGCTCAGCGGTCCATGCCGGTGCTGACCGGCATCGGCGCAGGTTTTCGTTGCGGAAAAGCCGCTGGCCGGCCTGCACGATCGCGGCCTGCCTGCACGTCACCGCCGGAAACGGCGGTCCTGGTCCAGACCGCTGCGGGCCGGGGGCGCCGAGGTGTACCTGGCCGCCTCGAACCCGCTGTCCACCCAGGACGACATCGCGGCTGCGCTGGACGCCTGCGGCGCGGCCGTGGTGTTCGCCCGGGCCGGGGCCGACCGGCGCACCTACGAAGAGCACATCCACCGGGCCCTGGACGCCGGGCCGGACCTGGTCGTGGACGACGGCGGCGACCTGATGGAGGCGCTGCACGCGGAGCGGCCCGACCTGCTCGGCAAGGTGCTGGGCGGGTGCGAGTCCACCACCGCGGGAGTGATCCGGCTGCGCCGGATGGCCAGCGGCGGGACGCTCGCCTTCCCCGCGGTCGCGGCGGACGCGACCGGCACCCGGCTCATGCTGGACAGCACCTACGGCACCGGGCAGTCCGCCATCGACGGGATCATCCGGGCCACCAACATCATGCTGGCCGGGCGGACCGTGGTGGTGGCCGGGTACGGCTGGTGCGGCCGGGGCATCGCGCAGCGGGCCCGCGGCCTGGGCGCCCAGGTGGTCGTGACCGAGGTGGATCCGGTCCGGGCGCTCGACGCGATGATGCAGGGTTACCGCGTGCATGCCGATGGCGGAGGCCGCGCCGCTCGGCGAGGTGTTCATCACCGCAACCGGGTCTCGTGAGGTCATCACGGCGCCGCACCTGGCCGCGATGCGGGACGGCGCGATCCTGGCCAACGCGGGCCACTTCGACGTCGAGGTGGACGTGCGGGCGCTCGCGGCGCTGGCCGTCAGCGTGGAGCGCGGCGTGCGGCCGCACACCGACGAGTACGTGCTCGCGGACGGGCGGCGGCTGCTGCTGCTGGCCGAGGGCCGGATCGTCAACCTGGTCGCCGCGGAGGGCAACCCGCCCATGGTCATGGACGTGTCGTTCGGCGGGCAGGCGCTGGTGCTGGCCTGGCTGGCCCGCGAGCACGGTTCGCTGCTGCCAGGCGTGCACCGGGTCCCGGCGGCCATCGACGACGAGATCGCCCGGCTGGCGCTGGGCGCGACCGGGGCCGCCATCGACGAACTGACCCCCGCCCAGCAGGAGTACCTCGACTCCTGGCAGCAGCCCTAGCCGTCGCCGGTCCGCCCCGCGTCCCTCCTGGTCGCCGCCCGTCGCCCCACCGGCGCCCGCTCCGGGAGCGGCCATCCCCACATTTCCCGCGCAACGTTCGCCTCAACCGGACAAATCGCCCGCCATAACGCACGTCACGCGGGAAATGTCGGGGCCGGGACTGGTCTCAGCGTTACCTCGGGGGGAGGAAGCCGCCGGGGCGGGGGGCCGCGGGATCGGAACCAGGGACGGGCGGGGCGGCCTGGGCGGGCGGGGTCTGGGCTTGGGCGGGCGGGCAGCCTGGGCGGTCTGGGTCTGGGCGGGCGGGGCCTGGGCGGTCTGGGCCGCGATCCGGGCGTGGGCGCGCTCCCGGCGCTCGGCGAGCACCGCGGACAGGTAGTCGGGCGGGCTGGTGCCCGCAGGCGGAGGCGGGGTGACCTGGGAGGCCACCGCGGCCGCGAGGCGCAGGCCGAACTCTCCCTGGTCGCCGGCGTGAAGTCGTAGTACCTGCTCAGGTACTGGCGGGCGGTCTCCGCGGTGGCGTCGGTCAGCCCGGACAGCTCGGCCGTCGCCGCCCACCCGGCCAGGGCCGGGGGCAGCGCCGACATCGGGGCCGTCGTGCCGCGCCGGCCCGGCAGCCGCTCGGTGATGACGAACGTGCCGGCGAAGATGTCGCCCAGGCGCTTGCCGCCCGACGACAGCAGCGAGGTGACCAGCGCCAGGAAGCCCAGCGTCAGCCAGATCTCCAGCACCCCCACCAGGGCCCGCATCAGCGCCTGGCGGAACCGCTCCGGGCCGCCGTCGTCGCTGACCACGCGCAGCCCCAGGGCCAGCTTCCCAGTGATCGGCCCCGGCTCAGGGTCTCGAAGAGGGCAGGGTAGCCCACGATGATCGCCACCGTCACGGTCAGCGAGATTGCCGCGACCGCCGCCGCGTCGAGGCTGCCGCCCGCCCCGCGGCCAGTGCTATCCCGCCCAGCCCGAACAGCAGCACGAGCTGGATCACGATGTCGATGACCAGGGCCAGGCTGCGGCTCGGGAAGCGGGCGAACGGCACGTCGATGACGACGGCCTCGCCCGTGATGACCTCGGCCACGGTTCACCTGCCCGTCAAAGAACTGTCTGTCAGTAGGCTGCCTAGAGTGGACGTGGACGCCTTTGTTGCCGCACACCAGGCCGATTGGGCCAGGCTAGACGAACTCGTCCGGCGCCGCCGCCGGCTGACCGGCGGCGAGGTCGACGAGCTGGTCGGGCTGTACCAGCGGACCACTACCCACCTGTCCGTGCTCCGCTCCGCCGGGCACGACCCGGCGCTCGCCGCCCGGTTGTCCAGCCGGGTAGCCCAGGCCCGGACCACGGTGACCGGCTCGCACGTGCCCGCCTGGTCGGCCGTCGGCCGGTTCGCGCTGGTGTCGTTCCCGGCCATGGCCTACCGGGCCCGCTGGTGGTGGGCGGGGTGTGCGGGCGGCTCCATCCTGCTGGGGGTCCTGCTTGGGTGGTGGGTGGCCCGCTCGCCGGGGGTGCAGGCGGCGCTGCTGCCCGGGCAGCGCGGTCCATCAGCTGGTGAACCACCAGTTCCAGGAACTACTACTCGCAGTACGCCGCGAGCTCGTTCGCGGCAAAGGTATGGACCAACAACGTGTGGGTCGCCGCCGAGGCGCTGATCTTCGGGGTGCTGCTCGGGCTGCCCACGCTGCTGGTGCTGTTCGGGAACGCCGCCAACGCCGGGGTGGAAGGCGGCCTGATGGTCGCGCACGGCCGGGGCGGGCTGTTCTTCACCCTGATCCTCCCGCACGGCATGCTCGAGCTCAGCGCGGTCTTCCTGGCCGCGGCGGCGGGCCTGCGGCTCGGCTGGAGCATCATCGACCCGGGACCCCGGCCGCGCGGGCGGGCGCTGGCCGAGGAAGGCCGCTCCTCGCTCACGATCGCGCTCGGGCTCATCGTGGTGCTGCTGATCTCCGGGATCATCGAGGCGTTCGTGACCCCCTCGCCGCTGCCGGCCTGGGCCCGGATCGGCATCGGTGCGGTGGCCGAGGCGGCGTTCCTGGGCTACGTGATCGTGTTCGGGCGGCGCGCCGCCGCCACCGGGAGCAGCCCGGACATGGAGTTCGCGCCCGATACCGTCCCGGTGGCCGGCTGATCCGGGTGCCGCGGCACGCCGATTCAGCATCCTGCCGGGATGGCCGGGAACGGATCGTTAGAGGCGGCCGCTGGCTTTAAGTTCCAGGTAGGCGTCGGCCAGCGCGGACGGCAGCCGGTCCGGCGGGGCGTCAACCACGCTGACGCCGTGGCGCCGCAGCAGGGCCGAGATCCGGCGCCGCTGGGCCTGCGCGCCCTCGGCCGCGGCGGCGTCGTAGAGGCGGGCCGCATCGCCGCGGCCGGCCGCCATCTCCGCCACCCGCGGATCGGCCACCGCCGCGATCATGACCGTGTTCCTGGACACCAGCGGGCCCAGCCGGGGCAGCAGGCCCTCCTCGATCACCGCCGGGTTGAGGTCGGTGAGCAGCACCACCAGGCAGCGGTGCGGGGCCACGGCGAGCACCGCGCTGACCATGGCCGCCATGTCGGTCTCGGCCAGCTCGGCATCCAGCGGCGCCATGGCCGTGGTGAATGAGGCCAGCACGGATGACCGCGGGGCGCCCACGACCCGGGCCCGCACCCGGCGGTCGAACGCGATCAGGTCAACCCGGTCCCCGGCCCGGGACGCGAGGGCGGTCAGCAGCAGCGTGGCGTCCATCGACGCGTCCAGCCGCGGGATGCCGCCGACCCGGCCGGCCGAGGTCCGCCCGGTGTCCAGGACGGCCAGGATCCGCCGGTCGCGTTCCGGCCGCCAGGTCCGGACCATGACGTCACCCCGGCGGGCCGCGGCCCGCCAGTCGATCGACCGGACGTCGTCGCCGATCACGTACTCGCGCAGCGAGTCGAACTCAGTGCCCGGCCCGCGCAGCAGTGAGCGGTGCTGGCCGTCCAGCTGGCGCAGCTGGGACAGCTTCTCGCCCAGGTGCCTGCGGCTGCCGAACGGCGGCAGCACCCGGACGGTCCACGGCGCGGCGTGGCGGCCCTGCCGGGCGGCCAGCCCCAGGGGCCCGAACGAGCGCACGATGACGGTTGCGGACACCTTGTCGCCGCGCCGGTCCGGCGTGAGTGAGCTGGCCGCCGTGGCCTGGCCACCCGCGGGCGCGGTGAGCGCCCACTGCGCCGGCTCGGCGTGCGCGCTGGGCGGCCACGTGGCGCGCACCCGGGCCCGCAGCGGCCGGGGGCCCGGGTTATGCACGGTCACCGCGACCGGGGCCGACTCGCCCAGCAGCACCCGGGTGTCGCCGGAGCGGGTGATGCGGAGCCGCCGCACGCTGGCCGCCAGCACCAGGTCGGCGAGGATCGCGGCGAGCAGCAGGGCATTGACGGCCAGCAGGGCTGGCCAGGTCCGGACGCCCAGCACGACCAGGGCGCCGAGCAGCGCCGCCGCGGCCGCGCGGCCGGTCAGCGCCACCGGTCAGTCCCCGCGCCCATCAGGCGGTCACCGGGGTACGGGGACGGAGGCGAGGACCGCCTCCAGCACCCCGTCCGCCGAGGCGCCCTCGATCTCGGCTTCGGGCCGGAGCTGGATCCGGTGCCGCAACGTCGGCCGGGCCAGCGCCTTCACGTCGTCCGGCGTGACGTAGTCGCGGCCGGCCAGCCAGGCCCAGGCCCGGCTGGTGGCCTGCAGCGCGGTGGCCCCGCGCGGGGACACCCCGAGGCGCAGCGACGGTGAGGTCCGGGTGGCACGGCACAGGTCCACGATGTAGCCGGCCACATCCGCGGCCACCCGGACCTCGCGGACCGCGGCGGATGCCGCGGCGAGCTCGGCCGGCCCCGCGACCGCCGTGATCCCGGTCGCCGCGAGGTTGGCGGGGTCGAACCCCGCCGCGTGCCGGGCCAGGATGCCGATCTCGTCGTCCCGGCCGGGCAGCTCGACGGTGAGCTTGACCAGGAAGCGGTCCAGCTGGGCTTCGGGCAAGGGGTAGGTTCCCTCGTACTCCACCGGGTTCTGGGTCGCGGCGACCAGGAACGGCTCGGGCAGCGGCCGGGGCTCGCCCTCCACCGACACCTGCCGCTCCTCCATGGCTTCAAGGAGGGCGGCCTGCGTCTTCGGCGGCGTCCGGTTGATCTCGTCGGCCAGCAGCAGGTTGGTGAAGACCGGGCCCTCACGGAACTGGAACAGGGCGGTCTTCGCGTCATAGACCAGTGAGCCGGTCACGTCGCCGGGCATCAGGTCCGGGGTGAACTGGATCCGGGTGCTGCGCAGCGACAGCGCGGCGGCCAGCGAGCGCACCAGCAGGGTCTTGGCCACCCCGGGCACGCCTTCGAGCAGGACATGACCCCGGCAGAGCAGGCAGATCACCAGGCCGGTCAGCACCGGGTCCTGGCCGACGATGGCCTTGCCGACCTCGGTGCGGACCGCTTCGAGCGCGCCCCGTACGTCGGCGTCCAGGGCCTGGTATTCGGGGGCCTGGTATTCGGCGGTCACTGCGTGCGTACCTCTCCCTCGAGAGCGTCAATATCCTGCCCCAGAGCGACGAGTGCCGCATCGTCGCGGGGGGCCGGCCCGTACAGGATGACCCGGACCGCGCCGGGCTCGCGCCCGGTCAGCGCGGCCACCGCCGCGCTGACCGCGCCGGCGTCCGCGCCGCCCGGCAGCGCCAGCCGGGCGGTGATCCGGTGCCGGGCCGCGTCGCGCAGCACCTCGGCGGCCCGGCCACGAGACCGCCGGGACCGGTACAGCCGGCCGTGTCCTTCCACGGTCTCCGACGCGCGGACCAGCACCGGAAGCGGCTCGGAGACCAGCGGGCCGAGCCGCCGGGTGCGCCACAGCGCGGCGAGCCCGGCCGCGACGAACAGTTGGACCGCGACCAGGTAAGCCGGCCCGGGGATCTCCTGGAACAGGGATTTCTGCCCCGCCGTGGTCACGGCCGGCGGGCTGGGCACGAGCCACACGATCCGCGGGCTGCCGCGCAGCAGGTTGAGCGCCAGGGCCGCGTTGCCGCGCTGGGCCAGGGCGCCGTCAGTCAGCGGCAGTCCGCTACCGAGCAGGGTGACCGTCCGGCCGCCGGCCAGGTAGCGGACCAGGCTGGGGTGGCCGTCCACCGGGTAGCACTGCGCCGCTCCCGCATCTCCGGCACCGCCGTCTCGCCTCCCGCCGTGCCGCCGCCCACGCCGGTCGCCGTGCCGCCGCCCGTGCCGCTGCCCCGCGCCCGTGCCGCTGCCCGCGCCGGTGGCGCTATCGCGGACCCGCATCAGCACCCCGCCCATGGCGGCGTCCCCAGCCGCGGTCGCCGCGGCCAGGGTGCAGCCGGGACGGACGGGGCGGACCTCATCGGCCCCCGCCACCGAGACCCGCGGCACGGCCGTGCGGCTGGAGGGCCGGGGGCGTCCCGGGGGCCGGGTGCGTCCAGGGGCCTGCGGGGGCTGCCCGTTTAGCGCGGCGAGGACGGCGCTGTCCGGCTCTACCACCATGAGGTTCCCGGGCTGCCGGGCCAGCTCGCCCAGCTGGCGCGGGCTGAGCCGGTAGGGGCTGGTGATGACCAGCGCCGGGGTGCGGCCCGCCCCTGCCGCCCGGGCCGGCCCTGAATCCGGGCCTGAATCCGGGCCGGGGCTCCCGCCACGGGCTTCCGCGAGGGCCGCGGCCACGCTGTCCGCCCGGATCACCGGCTGCCCGCGCTGGGCCAGGAGGGCGGCCAGCGCCCGGGTGCCCTGCGATCCGGGATTGCCGGGATCGAGGTAGCCGGTGGTGGGCGGGGATGGTCTCAGCAGCGCGACCACGATCCCGCCCAGCAGGACCAGCGCCAGCACGGTGAGAGGTGCGCGCCAGCGCCGGAGCGCGCCGCGAGGGGGCACAGCGGCCGGGCCGGGCCCTGGGCCGCCCGGGCTCGCGGGCCCGGACGTGACCGGGACCGCGGCCCCGGGTACGGCTGGACCTGGGCCCGGCCCGGTCAGGACCGGCACCGCTCCGGTCATCTCACTCCGCCCGCGCGTGTCCCGGCGCCGCCGGTCCCCGTCCCGGTTCCCGCCCGGTCCCGGTTCCGCCGGTCCCGATCCCGGTTCCGCCGGTCCCCGTCCGGGTTCCGCCGGTCCCCGTCCCGGGACCTGCTCCTGCTCCCGCTCCTGCTCCCGCTCCCGGCTCCCGCAGGATGGCGCCGGGCTTCGGGGCGGCCGCGCTGATCCGCGTATCGAGGTCGCTGACCAGCGCATACGCCTCCTGGGTGCCCGGGCGCCCGCCGTAGCAGATGTCGTCGAACAAGAGGGCCGTGCCGCGCAGCGCGGCCGTCTCCGCGGGGAGGGCGGCGGCCGCCTCCCCGGCCATCTCGTGCGCGGTGCGCCCGGCCCGCGGGGTGAGGACGGCCCGTTCGTCAAGGTCGCAGGCGATCGCCCGGACACGTTCCACAACGGCCCCGGTGTAGTCGCCGCGGCGGCCAGGCGCCCGGCGCGCAGCCGGTGATCGGCCGCGCTGAGCGTGCCGGAGCCGGGCATCAGCCGTCCCGCGGCCCGGCGGGACCGGGCGAGCGGCCCGGTCCGGCTCAGCACCACGGTGATGAGCGTGGCCAGGAGGGCGGCCAGCGCGACCGCTGCCCACCAGCCGCCCGGGAACGCCTGGCCGGCCTTGGACAGGTCGTTCAGCAAGTCGGTGAGCGCGTTCAGGATCCGCTGGGTCAGTGGCTCGTGCGGATGGTAGATGGCCTTGGAGAGCTCGGCGCGGGCCTGTCGCTGCCCGGCTGCGCGGCCGGTCAGGGAGCCGATCGGCCCCCCGGAGGTCACCACGGTGGCGGGGCCCCCGTGGCCGCGGGAGGTGTGCCCGGGGCCGGGGCGGCCGAGGGCGGCCGCCATACGTCCGCAAAGTCGTCCCCGAGCGGGTCGCCGCCCAAGGGCCCGGGGCCGGGCTGGCCCGGGCCGGGCGCTCCGGAGCCAGGCTGGCCGGTCCCGGATGCGGCCCGCAACGCCAGGTCCAGGCCTTCCTTGCGCATCCGCATGTCCACGTAGAGCAGGACGGTCACCCCGGCGGTGATCGGCCGGGTCACGGTGCCTGCCGCGATGGCGCCGATGACGATGATCACGGTCCCGGCGATGCCGCTGCCCGACAGCCCGCCGAGGACAGTGAACGGGAGCTGCAGGATGCCGCCCGCGATGGCGACGATGATCGCGGCCAGCAGCGTGATGCCGAACACCCGCCAGAAACTCCCGGCCACCAGCCGCCAGGACCGCGCCAGGGCGCGGGCCGGGCCTCTCGTTCTCGAGCACCACGACCGGCGTGACCAGGCTGAGCATGGTCGAGAACCAGATGGTCAGTACCAGCGCCACGAGCCCGAGCAGCACCAGCACCGCATAGACCGCGGGAGGCGCGCCGGCCACGGCGGCGATGCCCACGATGAGGCCGAGAATCAGCAACGGCCCGAGCCCGGTCAGCAGCACCAGCAGAGCAGCCAGCAGCAGGCTGGGCAGCCGCGGGCGGGTGACCCGCCAGGCATCGCCCGCGCTGATCTGCTGGCCGCCGACTGCGCGGGCGATGATCGGGGCGAGCAGCCCGGCCAGGACGGCCTGCACGATGAAGGTCAGCAGCACGGTCAGCCCGAAGGCGGGCACCGCCACCGCGACGATCCGGCTCACCAGGTGCGTGGCCTGGGCCGTCGTCAGCTGCTGGCCAGGGCTGGGCAGGTTGAGGCTGCCCGGGTTGAGCAGGGTCCGGGTGATCGTGGCGGAGATGACCGCCGAGATCGTCATGACCACGGCGGCCAGGCCCAGGATCGCTTTGGGGTTGCGGCGGATGGAGGCGAAGGCCCCGTCCAGGATCTCGCTGACACCCAGCGGGCGGAGCGGGATCACGCCGGGCTTGGGTGCGGCCTCGCCGTATCGCGGCCGCTGGCCGGCACGTGGCGGCCCGTACCCCTGCGGCCCGTACCCCTGCTGGCCCGTACCCCTGCTGCCCTGGGCCGGGCGGCCCGTACCCTCGCTGCCCGTGGCCGGGCTGCCCGTAGCCCGGCTGATCCCACGCGGGCCAGCCGGGCGGATCCGGCTGGCTGGTTCCGGGCGGGCCGTACCCGGGCTGGTCCGTCCCGGGCTGGCCTGCCGGAGCCTGCCCCGGCGCGGGGCCGCCCGGGCCATACCCGCCGCCGGGCGGGAACCATGGCTGGGGCCGCTGGGCGTGCCCGTCCCCTGGCGCGTCCGACGACGGACTGTCTGTCATGGTTCTCCTTCGCGGCACGCGGCCGCCGAACTGCTCGCCGATAGCCGGGCTTGCCCCCACGTCCCTGCTGGCGCCCATACTCGCACGAAGCGGGGGCGTCATGAAGTCCAGCCAGCGGAACCGCGCGGGCCCGGGCCCGGCCCGCGCGGTTCCGCTGGCTGGGCGCCCGTCCCGTTCAACCTGACCCCGGCCGGGGGGCAGACTCAGATCATGAGCGTGCCCACGTTGCAATGGCTCGGCCCGCCGGGCGGCCCCGCCGTCGCCCTGCTCGACCAGACCCGGCTCCCGGCCGAGGAGAAGGTCGTCACCTGCCAAAACGTCCCCGAACTGGTGGACGCGATCCGCCGCCTGGTGATCCGGGGCGCGCCTGGCGCTTGGGGTAGCTGGTGCGTTCGGCGTGGCGCTGGCCGCCTGGCGGGGTGATGACGTGGCGGCCGCGGCCCGGCTGCTCTGCGAGGCCCGGCCCACCGCGGTCAACCTGGCCTGGGGCACCCGCCGCGCGCTGGCCGCGTACCAGGCCGCCCGCAGCGCGACCCCGGAGCCGCACCACCACAATCAGGATCCACAACGGCTCGCAGCGGGTGCTGCCCTGGATGAGGCGCGGTCCATCGCGGCTGATGACGCCTCCGCCAGCGCGGCGATGGCGCAGCACGGCCTCACCCTGATACCGGAAGGCGCCCGGGTGCTCACGCACTGCAACACGGGGGCGCTGGTGTCCGCGGGCGGCGGGACCGCGTTCGCGGTGATCCTGGCTGCGCACCGGGCCGGGCGGCTGGCGCGGCTCTGGGTGGGTGAGACCCGTCCGCTGCTGCAGGGAGCCCGGCTCACCGCCTACGAAGCACAGCGGGCAGGCATCGACTACGCGGTGCTGCCGGACTCCGCCGCGGCGGGGCTGCTGGCCAGCGGCGCGGTGGACGTGGTGCTCACCGGCGCGGACCGGATCGCGGCGGACGGCAGCGTGGCCAACAAGGTCGGCACCTACAGTCTCGCGGTGCTCGCGCAGTACCACGCCGTCCCGCTGGTGGTGGTGGCGCCGGTGTCCACGATTGACTTCGGTACGGCTACCGGTAGCGAGATCGCCGTGGAGCACCGCGATGCCCAGGAGGTGACCACCCTGGGCGGCCAGCTGATCGCGCCCCCCGGCAGCGCAGCGTATAACCCGGCGTTCGACGTCACGCCAGCCGCGCTGGTCAGCGCACTAGTAACGGAGCGTGGTGTCACCCAGCCTGTTACTCAAGGTAGCCTACGTCTGCTATGTGCTCCTCCGGCTGACCGGAAGAGTGCCCTCATCGATGTTTCCGTGGAACTATGAGGCCCATGAAAGGTCGTGTTCTCGTCGTCGATGACGACGCTGCCCTGTCCGAGATGCTCGGGATCATGCTCCGCGGCGAAGGGTTTGAACCCACCTTCGTCTCGGACGGGGACAAGGCGCTGGATGTGTTCCGGGACACTCATCCCGACCTCGTGCTGCTCGACCTGATGCTGCCGGGAATCGACGGGATCGATGTCTGCCGGCAGATCCGCACCGAATCTGGCGTGCCTATCGTCATGCTCACGGCCAAGAGCGACACTGTTGACGTGGTCCTGGGACTGGAATCCGGCGCGGATGACTACATCGTCAAGCCGTTCAAGTCGAAGGAGCTGATCGCGCGGGTCCGGGCCCGGCTGCGCCGGACCGATGACCCGGCGCCCGAGATGCTCCAGATCGTGGACGTCGAGATCGACGTGGCTGGCCACTCGGTCAAGCGCAACAGCCGGCCGGTCAGCCTGACCCCGCTGGAGTTTGACCTGCTGGTGGCCCTGGCCCGCAAGCCGCGCCAGGTGTTCACCCGTGAGGTTCTGCTCGAGCAGGTCTGGGGCTACCGGCACGCGGCGGACACGCGCCTGGTAAACGTTCATGTGCAGCGGCTCCGGGCCAAGATCGAGAAGGACCCGGAGCATCCGGAGATCGTGGTGACCGTGCGCGGCGTGGGTTATAAGGCAGGACCGGCCTGATCACGGAGCCGGCCCGGCCAGGCAGCAGAGCGGGCCAGCATGGCCGGGCCGTGTTCCGATCAGCATGAAGAAGGGCAATGGAGGGGGCAGCGAGCAGCAGCGAGGCGCGGCGCGGGCCGCGCGGTGGCGGACTGCCTGGTAGCGGACTGCCCGTCGGCGGGATGCCCGGCGGCCGGGCTCGCCGCGGGCAGTGTGACCCTGCCCGGAAGTGCGCCCCCGGACCCCGCCGCGGCGCTTCCCGGCCTGGGCCTGGGCCAGCGCCCTGGTGGCCTCCGGATAGCGCCACTGGTCCGGCGGGCAGGCCGCCGCCTGCCGCCCCGGGCACGCCGGGCCCTGCGAACCCTCGACCGGCGGGCCCGGGTGGTCGCGGCGCGGATGCGCCGGCGCTGGCACCGCTCACTTCAGCTCCGCGTGGTCGCCACCACCCTGGTGATTTCCGTGGTGGTCGTCACGGTCCTCGGGTTCTTCCTGGTCCAGCAGATCGAGAGCGGGCTGCTGAACAGCGCGCGGACCTCAGGCGCGCACCAGCTCGGCGAGGGCCTGGACGTGGCCAGGGACGAGACGGGGCTGAACGGGTCGGCCGGTGACCGGGTCAAGTCCCTGCTCTCGCTGGCCTCGACGCTGCAGGCGCTGAGCGGGCCCGGCGACAACTTCGATGTGGTCATCCTCGCCCAGCCGGCCGGGGATTCCGCCTTCGCCGGCGCCTACGGCAACCAGAACCTCAGCCCGGAGAGTGTCCCGGACTCGCTGACCCGCAAGGTGAGCGAGGAGCAGCAGCAGGGCCGCACAGACGACCTCTGGTCCACCCCGACCCTCATGCGTTACCTGCACCGCCACGCGCCGGCTCCGGGGCTGGCGATCGGCGGCGTGATCAACACCCGCTACCAGCTCTACTACCTGTTCCCGCTGGACCAGCAGCAGGCCACGTTGAGCCTCGTCCAGCATGCGATGCTCTTCGGCGGTTTGGTCCTGGTCGCGCTGCTGGCCGGCATCGTCTCCCTGGTCACCCGCTGGGTGGTGCTCCCCATCCGGGAGGCGGCCGGGGCGGCCCAGCGGCTGTCCGACGGCCAGCTGGGCGAGCGGCTGCCGGTGCGGGGTACCGATGACCTGGCCGCGTTGGCCAGGTCGTTCAATGACATGGGGGCGAGTCTCCAGGAGAAGCTGCACGAGCTGCAGGAACTGTCCAAGGTGCAGCGGCAGTTCGTCTCCGACGTGTCGCACGAGTTGCGCACCCCGCTCACCACGATCAGGATCGCGGCGGACGTGCTGTTCGCGGCCCGGGAGCAGCTGATGCCGGCTCCGGCCCGGTCGGCCGAGCTGCTGGAAGGCCAGCTGGAGCGTTTCGAGTCGCTGCTGGCCGACCTGCTCGAGATCAGCCGTTACGATGCGAACGCGGCGACGCTGGACGCGGAGTCCGCCGACGTGTGCGACCTGGTCCGGCGGGCCGCCGCGGACGCCGAGCAGCTGGCCGCCCGGCGGGGAACCCGGATCGATTTCCGGCTGCCCCCGAGCCGTGCGTCGCCGAGGTGGACCGGCGGCGGGTCGAGCGCATCCTCCGCAACCTGCTGGACAACGCGGTCGAGCACGGCGAGGGCCGGGATGTCGTGGTCACCGTGGCGGGGGACCGGGACGCGGTAGCGGTGGCCGTCCGCGACCACGGGGTGGGCTTCGGGACCGCTGAGGCGCAGATGGTATTCGACCGATTCTGGCGGGCGGACCCCGCGCGGGCGCGGACCACCGGCGGGACCGGGCTCGGCCTGGCCATCGCGCTGGAGGACGCCCGGCTGCACAACGGCTGGCTGCAGGCCTGGGGGGAGTGCGGGAAGGGCTCAGTCTTCCGGCTGACGGTGCCCCGGGCCGCGGGGCAGGAGCTGGCCGGCTCGCCCCTGCCGCTCGGGCCGGACGAGACCGAGCCGGGGCCGGAACTCATCCATTCGCCCGTGCCGCTCCGGGTGAGCCCGGCACCACCGGGTGAGGTCAGTGACTAAGACGGGATCGCGGCTGCGCTGGTTCGCGGCCGCGCTGGCCGCCGTGATCCTGGCGGGCTGTGCCGACGTGCCGGCCAGCGGGCTGCTGCAGCACACCACGCTGCCGGCAGGCGGCGGCGGTGGCCAGCAGGGCACGCACTGCTGCGGGCTGATCATGAGCCCGCCCGCTCCCGGCTGGAGCGCGTCGCAGATAGTCCAGGGCTTCCTGCTGGCCAGCGCCGACTTCGCTGACCGCCACGCGATTGCCCGCGAGTACCTGACCGGGGCGGCCAGCCGGTCCTGGCAGCCGGGGCCGGGGCCGGCGGTCACCGTGATCGCGGAGCAGCCCACGATCGTGTCTGCCCGGCAGCCGTTCGGGTCGCAGAACACCGCGGTCGTGGAGATCAGCGCACAGGAGCTGGGCCAGGTCAGCGGCAGCGGCCAGTACATCCCGGCGGACCGCGGCAGGTCGCAGCTGGACCAGGGGTTCACCCTGGAGCGGGTGAACCGGCAATGGCGGATCGCCGCCCTGCCCTCCAGCGGGGCGAACCAGACGTCCAGCGAGCTCCTGCTCACCAAGGACCTGTTCCAGCTGGCCTACCAGCCACGAGACCTCTACTACCTGGACCCCACGGGCAAGGGCCTGGTGCCCGACCCGGTCTTCGTCCCGAACGATTCCGCGGAACCCGCCGCCGATCTGGTCCGGGCCCTGCTGGTCAGCCCGGCCGGCTGGCTGGGGGCGCGGTCCTGTCCGCGTTCCCGCCCGCGGCCGTCCCGCTCCGCCCGGTGCAGATCCTGCCGGGCAGCAAGACCGCGGTCGTCGATCTGGGTTTGCCCAAGTCCGCGACCAGCCCGGCGTCGCTGGCCGGGATGGCGTCGCAGCTGGTCTGGACGCTGACCGGTTCGTCGTACGGATCCGCGGCCATCCAGGCGGTGAAACTGGAGGTCAATGGCCGGGTGTGGACGCCGCCGGGTGCCGCCAGCGCGGTGCTGACCCGCGGCGACTACCCGCAGCCCGCGCTCGAGCCGGCGGGTGGCGAGAACCTGTACTTCCTCAGCACCCACGGTGCCGCGCGCGTGCTCAGCGCCCGGCAGGGCAGCAGCGCGGTGCCGGGCGTGGCGGGAACCGGCCAGGTCGCGCTGAGCGGCATCGCGATCTCACGGGATCAGCGTTACCTGGCGGGCATCGGGGGCCGGCGGGCGCGACGACGCTCTACACGAGTTCCCTGTCCGCCGCGGCGAAGCCGCACGCCAGCGGCTCTGCGCGGGCGCTGAAGATCCGGATGAGCGGCGCCTCGATCACGTCACTGAGCTGGGATCGCCAGGACAACCTGTGGGCCGCGGGCTCGTCCGGCGGCAAGCCCCGGGTCTGGGTGCTGAACGCCTCCGATGGCCAGCCGCTCAGCGTGGGCCTGCCGCCGCACATCCGGTCGGTGACCGCGCTGCGTGTCGCTCCGGACGGTGTGCGGGTCGCCATGATCGCCAGCGTCAGCACTGGCGCGAGTGGCGGCAGCGGTCCGGAGACGGAGGTGCTGCTGGGCGCCATCGTGCGGACGACGGACCAGGTGGTGATGCTGTCCAGTGCTGGGCAGATCGGCGCGGACCTCACCCGGCCCAGCGCGCTGAGCTGGTACGACGCGGACCACCTGCTGGTCGTGAACCAGGCAGCCTCCGGACCCCAGCTGGAAGAGGTGCCGGTGGACGGGGACCGGTCCTCCTACCAGGGCAACGAGCCGGACATGACGTCGATCGCGGCGGCAGGCCCGCGTAACAGCCTGTTCGTCGGCCTGGAGACCGGGTACCTGGCCAGGTCCGTGGGCCTGGGCGAACTGTGGGACCAGTTCGCGGCGGGCCGCGCCGTGACCTACCCGGGCTGAGGATGTGCCCCGAAATCGCTTCCGCGCTGGAATGCGCCCTGGTTCAGGCTTGCTCCCGGTACGGCATCCGCCCAGGTACCGGGGTGTCGAAGAAGACACTCCCGGCTCCTGACATCTAGGCCCGGGCAGGCTAGCGTCGTTGTATGGCACCCGCCCGGGTCCGTGGTTGCGCCGTGCAGGGTTCCCCGCCCGCTGCGGGGAGCCCGGCCTGGCAAGCCGATGCCAGCCGCAGGCGAAACGGCCCACGTAAGGCGACTTGTCGTCGACCGATCACGGTGCGGCTTAGAGGTAAGTCCTGCCCCCCGGGAGACCAGATGTCGCCCGGACCGGGAGAAGGGCGGTAGTGGCACAGGCCGCGAATCCCTCAGCAGGCGGATGTGGGGACGAAGACCAGGTCGGCCGGGCGGGTGTCATTTCACACGAGAAGGTCGAAGGGGGTTTCCCACGTGGACATCATCTTCCATGGACGGCGCACAGGTATCCCGGAGCGCTTCCGCGATTACGCCACGGCCAAACTAGGCAGGATCGTGAAGCTCGACCAGAAGACCATCAGCATCGATGTGGAAGTAACCCTGGAACCTAACCCGCGCCAGTCCGCCCAGCGGGAACGTGTCGAGCTGACACTGTTCTCGCGGGGCCCGGTGGTCCGGGCGGAAGCAGCCGCTGACGATCGCTTCCAGGCCCTCGACCAGGCGCTGGCCAAGCTCGAGACGCACATGCGCCGGGCCTGTGACCGGCGTAAGGCCCGGAACTCGGCGCACGTCTCACCCCTGGAGGTGCTGCCCGCGGAGCCTGCCGGTGGCCCCGGAAACATCGAGGTGATCATCGGCCCCGGTCCAGGGCCCCAGGACGACGCGGCGACCGCACCCGGGCCGGGACCGCAGTGCCTGCGGCCCGGACTGCGGCGGCCGACGGGGAAGCCGGGTGGGGGATGGAGGACGAGGACTGGCCCGGCGCCGAGTTCCAGCTGGACGGGCTCGTCCCCATCGCGATGGAGGGCGACGGCCCGCTCGTGGTGCGGGAGAAATTCCATTCCGCGACGCCGATGACCATCGACCGTGCGCTGTTCGAAATGGAACTTGTGGGACACGACTTCTTCCTGTTCCGGGACGAGACGTGCCACCTGCCGAGCGTGGTCTATCGCCGGCGGGGCTACCACTACGGGCTGATCCGGCTGGTCGAGGACGTGGCCGCCCGGCCGGCCGGCACGCCCTACGGGCGCGTGCCGGTGGATTGAGCCGGGAGGCAGAAGAGAACCGATGTGCTGGTGAGGCTGCTCTGCCGCCGGCGGCCCGCCGAAATGCCGGGTTGGCGAGCCCCGGTTTGCGTGTGTGCCCCCGCTGCGCCAGAGTTTGACGCGGTGGGGGCACCACGCAGGACCTTTCCAGCCGGCCGTGGTACCGGAGAAGGCCCGCGCGGTTGCCCAGCGCGGCAGTACCCCCAAGCCCCGGGTAGCGGGCACGGCGAGCATCACGCCTTGACGCAGGGTCAGGACGCAGGGTCAGAGAGGAGGCGCCATGGGCGGAGATCCCGCGGCAACAACTGTTGCCGGGGCCGGCACCGATCTCCAGGCCAGCGCCGGTTCAGCGGATTCCCCGAGATCCGATCCGATCCGCGCCCTCATCGTCGATGACCACGCGCTGTTCCGCCGGGGGCTGGAGATGGTCCTGGCCGCCGAGGACGATATCGAACTGGTCGGTGAGGCCAGCGACGGGGCCGAGGCGGTGGAGAAGGCGGGCGAGGCACTCCCCGACGTGGTCCTGATGGACATCCGGATGCCCAAGAGCAGCGGCATCGAGGCCTGCCGGGCCATGAAGGAGGTGGCTCCCAGTTCGAAGATCGTCATGCTCACGATCAGCGACGAGGAAGAGGATCTCTTCGAGGCGATCCGGGCCGGGGCCAGCGGTTACCTGCTCAAGGACATCCCGCTGGACGAGGTCGCGGATGTGGTCCGGGCCGTGCACGGCGGCCAGTCACTGATCAACCCGTCCATGGCCGCCAAACTGCTCACCGAGTTCGCCGTGCTGGCCAAGCGGGACGGGGAGGAGCGGGCCGAGCAGCAGGTCCCGGCGCCGAAGCTCACCGACCGGGAGATGCAGGTCCTGAAGCTGGTGGCCAAGGGGATGAACAACCGGGACATCGCCAAGGAACTGTTCATCTCGGAGAACACGGTCAAGAATCACGTGCGGAACATCCTGGAGAAACTCCAGATCCACTCACGCATGGAAGCCGTGATGATCGCCGTCCGGGAGAAGCTGATCGAGTTCAGCTGACCCTGGCCCCGGCGGTCACGAAACTGGGCCCCGCCATGCCACCGAAAGCCTTGGCGGCCGCGTGTATACCCAGTATTATTCTCGGCATGCTACCGGATTATGCGACGTCATGAGCGTCCGGCATGCCCTGCTGGCTCTGCTGAGCGAGGGGCCCAAGTACGGGCTGCAACTGCGCGAGGAGTTCGAGGCGCGGACCGGGGAGGTCTGGCCGCTGAATGTCGGCCAGGTCTACACCACGCTGCAGCGGCTCGAGCGGGACGGCCTCGTCGAGTCGGACGACGACGGAGACGCCGGACCGCAGAAGGGGTTCCGGATCACGTCCGGTGGTGTCACGGAGCTGGCTGCCTGGCTGCGCACGCCGCCCGACCTGGCCTCGCCGCCGCGCGATGAGCTGGTGATGAAGGTGCTGGTCGCCGTCCGGGTGCCGGGCACCAACGTGCACGAGGTCATCCAGGTGCACCGGCGCTACCTGGTGGAGCTGATGCAGCAGTGGACCCGGATCAAGGAGGCGGAGGCCGAGGCCGATCTCAGCCTGGGCCTGGTGGTGGACGCCGAGCTCTTCCGGCTCGATGCGGTGATCCGGTGGCTGGACGCGGCCGATGGGCGGCTCAAGCGCGCCGCCGCCGACCCGCCCCAGCCCGCATCCGCGGCCCTGCCCAGGCTGCGGCGGCGGGCGGGCACGCGGTCATGAACAGCGAGCACTCGACTCACGAACGGGAGACGGGGCAATGACGGTGCTGGAACTGAGGGACGTGTCCAAGGTCTACGGGCAGGATGCCGCCCGGGTGGAGGCCCTGCGCGAGGTAAGCCTGACCGTCGCGGCGGGCGGCATGGTGGCGGTGATGGGCCCGAGTGGCTCGGGTAAATCCACCCTGCTGACCATCGCGGGCAGCCTGGAGGAGCCCAGCACCGGGGAGGTGCTGATCGACGGGGCGTCGCTGTCCCGGATGTCACGCAACGACAAGGCGCGGCTGCGGCGGCGCACGGTCGGGTACGTGTTCCAGGACTTCAACCTGCTGCCCGGGCTGACCGTGGCCGAGAACGTGGCCCTGCCGCTGGAGCTGGACGGCGTGGCCGCCCGCAGGGCGCGTGGCGCGGCCGAGCAGGCGCTGGACGGCCTCGGCCTGAGGGACAGGGCGTCCCGGTTCCCCAGCGAGCTGTCCGGCGGTGAGCGCCAGCGGGTCGCGATCGCCCGCGCGGTGGTGGGCGACCGCCGCCTGCTGCTGGCCGACGAGCCGTCCGGCGCGCTGGACTCGGTCAACGCCGAAGCGGTCATGCGGCTGATCCACGAGGCATGCAAGCGCGGGGTGGCCGCCGTCGTGGTCACCCACGACGCCCAGCTGGCCTCCTGGGCGGACCGGGTCATCTTCCTGCGTGACGGACGCGTCGTGGACCAGACCGCCCCGCTGCCCGGCCCCGAGTCCCTGCTCACGCCGGGCCACGACTCCATGAGCACGGCACTGCGGGAACGTCCCGCGCCGGCGGGAACAGCAGGCAACGGGGGCGTTCCCGCCCGGCGCGCGGTCATCCGCTGGGCCTGGCGGCTGCTGCGCCGCGAGTGGCGCCAGCAGCTGCTGATCCTCGGGCTCGTCACAGTCGCGGTGGCGGCCACCATCGTCGGGGCGGCCGTGGCCACCGACACGCCCCCCGCGGCGAACGCGGGTTTCGGCACCGCCCAGGACCAGGCCACGTTCCAGGCCCCCGACCCGCACCTGGCCAGCCAGATCGCCGCCCTGCAGCACCGCTTCGGCCGGGTCAACGTCATCGAGAACCAGACCGTCGCTATTCCGGGCTCGATCAACACCTACGACCTGCGCGCGCAGAACCCCCGTGGCCCGTACGGCCAGCCGATGCTCTCCCTGGTCAGCGGCCGCTACCCGGCCAGTCCGGGCCAGGTGGCCGTGACCAGTGGCCTGGCCGCCGACCTTCCGGCTCAAGGTCGGTGACCTCTGGCGCATCGGCGGCACGACCCGGCGGGTCACCGGCATCGTGGTGAACCCGCAGAGCCTGGTGGACGAGTTCGCCCTCGTCGTCCCGGGCCAGGTCACCGCGCCGAGCCAGGTCACGGTCCTGTTCGACGCCCGCGGCGTGCCCCCGCAGGGCATCAGGCCGAACGTGTCCACGCCGCACTCGGCGTCGTCCGGCAACGTGCTGAACCCGGAGACGATCGTGCTCGCCCTGGCCACCATCGGCATGCTGCTCATCGCCCTGGTGGGGGTCGGCGGCTTCACGGTGCTCGCGCAACGGCGGCTGCGGTCCCTGGGACTGCTGGCCGCCCAGGGCGCCACGGACAGGAACATCCGCCTGGTCGTCCGGGCCAACGGCGTGCTGGTCGGCGTCCTCGGCGCGGTGGCCGGGTTCGTGCTGGGCCTGGCCGCCTGGCTGGCCTACCGGCCGAGCGTCGAGTCGGATGCCCATCACCTGATCGGCGCGTTCCAGCTCCCGTGGACCGTGATCGGCGTCGCCCTGGCCCTCGCCGTCGTCGCCACCTATTTCGCCGCCTCCTGGCCGGCCCGGGCGATCACCAGGATCCCGGTGGTGACCGCCCTGTCCGGGCGGCCCGCGCCGCCCCGGCAGATCCACCGCTCGGCGCTGCCCGGCCTGATCGTGCTCGGCGGGCGCCGCGGTCCTGTTCGGCTACTCCGGCACGAGCAACGGCAACGGCAGCGGCGGCTCGCTCGAACTCGTCCTCGGCTTCGTCGCCCTGATCGCGGCGGTGATCCTGCTGGCCCCGGCCTGCCTGACGCTGCTGGCCAGGCTGGGGCGGCGGGCCCCGATCGCGGCCCGGCTGGCCCTGCGCGACCTGGCCCGGTACCGGGCCCGGTCAGGCTCGGCCCTGGCCGCCATCACGCTCGGCGTGCTGATCGCCATGCTGGTCAGCATCCTGTCCGCGCAGCGCTTCGGCAACGTCCTCGACTACGCCGGGCCCAACGTGGCCTCGAATCAGCTCATCGTCTACACGCCCAACGGCCCGTACGGCGGAGGCGGCCCGGCCGGGCCCAGCGCCCCGATGACCGCGAGCAAGCTGGCGTCGATGGCGAAGGCGGCGCACGGCATCGCGGCCGCGCTCGGCTCGCACGACGTCGTCGCGCTCGAGTCGACGAGCGCCTCGCTCAGCACGCCGCGTCCGGGCGAAGTGGTCCGGCCGGTGTATGTCGCCACCCCGCAGCTGCTCCACGCCTTTGGCATCACCGCCTCGCAGGTCAGTCCCCGCGCCGACATTCTCAGCATGCGGCCCGGGCTGTCCGGCATCACCAAGATGCAGCTCACCTACGGCAACTACGGCGCCCGGGCCAGGCGGCCCGGCATCGGCCCCGGCAGCCAGCAATCGTTCCCTTGCCCGAAGAACCAGTGCCTGGCCAACCCGGTGATCCAGGAGGTCAGCGCGCTTCCGTCCGGCACGTCGGCCCCGAACACCGTGATCACCGAGCACGCCATCAGCACGCTGCACCTGGGGTCCAGCGTGACGGCGGACGGCTGGCTCATCCAGACGCCGAGCCCGCCGACGGCCGCGCAGATCACCAACGCCACGTTCACCGCGGCCGCGGCCGGGCTGACCATCGAAACCAAGAACAGCATCCCGTCGGTCGCGGTGATCATCAGCTGGGCGACCGTGTTCGGCATCGTGCTCGCGCTGGGCATCCTGGCCATGACGCTCGGCCTCATCCGCAGCGAAACCGCGGGTGACCTGCGCACCCTCGCCGCGACCGGGGCCAGCGGCTGGACCCGCCGGACCCTGACCGCGGTCACGGCGGGTGCGCTGGGCCTGGCCGGTGCGGTCCTCGGCACGGTGGCGGCCTACACCGCCGCGATCGGCTACTCCTGGGACAACAAGCTCGACGGCCTCTCCGAGCTGAAGAGCGTGCCCGTCACCAGCCTGCTGCTCATCCTCGTGGGCATGCCTCTCGCCGCCGCCGTGGCCGGCTGGCTGCTCGCGGGCCGGGAACCGGCCGCCATCGCGCACCAGCCGATGGAATGAGGGCAGGGTTCAGCCGCCCGGGCCGCCTCGCGGACGGCGCTTCACGGCAGCGCCTCACGGCCGGGCCCCGTCAGCGGGGGCCCCAGCCGAGAGAGCATGGCGCAGGCGCGGCACCAGGTCCGGGCGGTTGACCTGCCCGATCTCCACCGCTGAGCAGCCCACCCACTCCGCGGCCTCGCGCAGCGCCCGGGCCATCGGCGCGACGGCGGCCGCGGAGTCCAGCGAGAGCTGCCGGGCGACCAGCGTCTGGCCCCGGCGGACCGGATCGACCCGGCCGAGCAGGCGGCCCCCGGCGAGCAACGGCATCGCGTAGTAGCCATGGACCCGCTTGGCCCTGGGCACGTAGGCCTCCAGGCTGTGCTCGAAGCCGAACATCCGCCGGGTCCGCTTGCGGTCCCACAGCAGCGAGTCGAACGGGGAGAGCAGGGTGACCCGGTGCCGTCCGCGCGGCGTCCCGGCCAGCGCCGCCGGATCGGCCCAGCCCGGCAGCACGGTGCTGGCGGCCCTCCGGCCCGCTCCCCGCGGGGCGGCGACCTCGATCTCGACCGGGGTCAGGCCCGCCGCCAGCGCGGACTCCCCGGCGAGTTCCGCGTAGCCGGCCTGGCCATTGGTCAGCTCACGGAGCCGGTGGTAGTCGATGAGGTCCGCCCGGGTGACGACGCCCAGCGCCCGGCCCGCCACCCCGGCCAGATGGGCCAGGCACTCCCCGTCGCCGGGTTCGCGGGCCAGCAGCTCGCTGGACAGCACCCGCTCGGGCAGGTCGTACACCCGCCGCCAG
Source organism: uncultured Actinomycetes bacterium (assembly GCA_963711485.1). GTDB lineage: Bacteria > Actinomycetota > Actinomycetes > Streptosporangiales > Streptosporangiaceae > RYN-230. Next base: position 39,033 of record CAVQEM010000031.1, on the reverse strand, counting down.
CCGTCGCGGCGGACGCAGATGACCTCGCCCACATCCAGCAGCCACTCCACGGCGATCTTCGTGTCCGACCAGTCCCACCAGGGGCCGCCAGCCTTGGCCCCGCCGAGCTGGCTGGCGTTGAGCGGCCCCTCGGCACGCAGCCGGGCCAGCACCTCGGCGCAGGTGCGCTCGTGGCTCTGGTGCCAGCGCTTGCCCCGGGCGCGCAGCGCCCGGCGGCGGAACGCATACCAGGGCCACTCCTCCAGGGGCAGGATGCACGCCGCGTGCGACCAGTACTCGAAGGCGGCCGGGTGATGCGGATGCCAGTAGGCCCGCTCGATCCGGTCCCGCGGCACCGGCCCGAGCCGGGCGTAGGCGACGAGCTCATGGGAGCGGGCCAGCACGCTGATGGTGTCCAGTTGCACCGCGCCGAGCCTGCGCAGCAGCGCGGGCACGCCGCCTCGGCGGCCACCGGCCCCGAGGAAGCCCTGGGCGCGCAGCGTGAGGTGCCGGGCCTCGTCGGCCGACAAGGACAGCTGGGGGGCTGGTAGGACAACGCTCGCCACAAGACGTGCAGCCTAACGGGGGATACCGACATTCCGGGGCATGCGCCGCTGACCAGCTGACCAGGGGTGCGCGTCAATTTTGTAGGTAGTCGAGATCATCTTCGGGAGCGGGCTGTTCAGGCGGCGCCGTCTGAGTGCGGGGCCGCATGCAGATGGTTTCCCACTGGCCGCTGGCCTCGCGGCAGCGATGAAGCACGACGGCGTCCGCCGCGGAACGCTGCTGATCCTCAGCGAGGGATGAGCCTACGATGGAGCGACTGGACCAGGACTCCGCCCAGGACGGGCGGCTCAACGGGGGGATCTCCGCGACGGCGTTGAACAACTACCGGGTCGGCGCAGTCGTCGCCGTGTCGGACATGGAGCTCGCCAGGGACTTCTACGAGAACAGGCTCGGTCTCACGGCGCGCGGCGATGATCCTGACGGCGGCCGCACGGACGAGTGCGGCGAGCAGACAACACTCCATGTCTTTCCCGCTCCTCCAGACGCTGGAAAGTCGGACGCGACCGTGGCCGCTGGTACGTGAGCGATATCGAGGCCGTCGTCGACGACCTGACCGGTCCGGGCCGGCCTGGACGCCTTGATCAGGCGAGGTCGAAGGCGCCCGGAACCGCCAGCACAGCGGAACGGGACCAGCAGCAGGAAGACCGCGTGTGCCGCGACTGGCCCGGGAACGTCACGGCGCTCCCCTCCGACGACAGGCTCCCGTTCTGGGTCAGGTCGACCGCGCCGAAAACCAGGATGGCCAGCGGCACCAGCCACCAGGAAACGGCCGACCATAGCCGCAGCGCGCGGTCCATGCCTGGAACATACGCCCGCCCCCGCGCTGGCGCCTCCCCCTGGCAGCCGAGCGCAGCGCGGCTCACCTCAGCCCTGCGGCGGAGCGCCGCTGCCTCCCTGTTCCGCCCGCGAGAGGACCGGGAAACCCGCTGCAGCCGGGAGGCGCGGCGGCAGCCCCGATTCGGGGCGTTCTGCCCAGACCGCACGGCCATCCCCGGCCGCGGCACTTCCACAAGGAGGCGGGACATGACCCCCATTCGCCTGCGCACCGCGGCCGCCACGCTCGCCGTGGCCGCCATCGGCGGGACCATCGTCGCGATAACGGCAGCGGCTCCGGCATCGGCCGGCACGACCATCACCTCCACCGAGCACAACACCAGTGACCAGACCTGACGAGCTGGTCTCGGCCGTCGAGGTCCTCGCCCACCGCCAGATCGGCCTGTCCGGGCTGGTCACCTCCACGCCGTCGGGTCCCGGCACCTTCCAGCTCGCGGTCACCGGAGGGACCGGCAACTACCAGGACGCCCGGGGCCACGCCACCGTCGTGCCCGGCAACACCCCGGCGGTCACCATCCATCTCACCCCGTGACCGTCAACCCAACGGGCCGCGCCCGGGCCACCCGGCCGGGGCGGCCTCCGGCCGGACGTCCGGCCTCTGGCCTGGGCGGCCGGTTTAGTACCAGTCTTCGAAGATGTTGGTGGAGGCGGCCAGCAGGCCGCCGATCACGACCAGGCCCACACCGACCCAGAACAGCCACCAGATGGTGCCGAAGACGAGGGAAAGGCCGCCGACCAGGAAGCCGACCATGATGATGCTGACTGCGACCCAGGACACGGGGCGCCCGTGGAACGGCTCGTACTCGCCCGGGGCAGCGGTCGCGATGTCGCTGCGGGCGCCCTCACCCGTCCCGGCGCCGGACCTCAGGTCCATCCCCACCTGGTCCGTCATGAGCGCCGCTCCTCTCCTCGTCCAGCGGTTCCTCGCCACCGGGGCGGGCAGGTACCGCCCGCAGGGCGGAACTAGCACCGCTGGTACATATTGTGGCGGGGAACCCCGCCCCGTCCGCGCCCGGCCCCCGGAATGCGGGGCGGACCCGGACGCGTTCTATTTCGCAAGGTAGGACACGCCAAGGCCCAGAGCCAGGCGCGCTCACATGCGACAGCGTAGCGGGACGGTGCCCGGGCCGGGTACGCCGGCGGCCGGAACGGCCCCGGCCAGCCCCGGCAGCGGGCAGCTTTCCCGGGCTGGGAGCGCTCTTTGCCGCGACCGGGAACTCTGGTGCGGCCACGACGTTCTCAGATCGGCAACGTTCCCGCCAGGGTGCACGCGTGCGGCTCGGTTTCGTTGCGTGTCTCGCCTACCATGACATGTGATGGGTGGCACTGGTGCGCCACGGACTGCCGTCCGCCCGGCAGGCCGTGTCACCGGCCGCCCAGCAGGTCGGCAGCGTCCGCCCGGGTAGCCACACGGCAGGCCAGTCCGCTGGTCGGCAGCCTAGGGCGGCGATATCTTCCGGCCACAGAAGTTTCCGGCCACAGGGGTTCCGGGTAGCCGGCCACGATCCGCGAGGAGCGCGACGAGAAGTGCCAGCCATCATCGACAGTGTCCTGCGCGCGGGTGAGGGCAAGACCCTGCGCAAGCTCAAGCGGATCGCGGAACAGGTCAACTCGATCGAAGAGGACTTCGCGGCGCTGAGCGACGCCGAGCTGCGCGCCATGACCGACGAGTTCCGGCAGCGACTCCAGGACGGGGAGACCCTCGACGACCTGCTGCCCGAGGCGTTCGCCTCGGTCCGTGAGGCGGCCAGCCGCACGCTGGGCCAGCGGCACTTCGACGTGCAGCTGATGGGCGGGGCCGCGCTGCATATGGGCAACATCGCGGAGATGAGGACCGGCGAGGGCAAGACCCTGACCTCGGTGCTGCCCGCCTACCTCAACGCGCTGAACGGCGAGGGCGTGCACGTCGTCACGGTCAACGACTACCTGGCCAAGCGTGACTCGGAGTGGATGGGCCGGGTGCACCGGTTCCTCGGCCTCGAGGTGGGCGTGATCTTGTCCCAGCAGCCGCCGGAGGAGCGCCGCAAGCAGTACGAGGCCGACATCACCTACGGCACCAACAACGAGTTCGGCTTCGACTACCTGCGCGACAACATGGCCTGGGGCCTGGAGGAGTGCGTTCAGCGGGGCCACCACTTCGCGATCGTGGACGAGGTCGAACTCGATCCTGATCGACGAGGCGCGGACCCCGCTCATCATCAGCGGGCCGGCTGAGCAGAGCGCGCGCTGGTACACCGAGTTCGCCAAGATCGTGCCCCGGCTGCGCCGCGGTGAGGACGGCGAAGGGGACTATGAGGTCGACGAGAAGAAGAAGACGGTCGGCATCCTCGAGTCGGGCGTGGAGAAGGTCGAGGACTATCTCGGCATCGACAATCTCTACGACCCGGTCAACACGCCCCTGGTCAGCTTCCTGAACAACGCCATCAAGGCCAAGGAGCTGTACAAGAAGGACAAGGACTACGTCGTGGTCAACGGCGAGGTCCTGATCGTGGACGAGTTCACCGGCCGGATGCTGCACGGCCGCCGTTACAACGAGGGCATGCACCAGGCCATCGAGGCCAAGGAAGGCGTGCAGATCCAGAACGAGAACCAGACCCTGGCCACGATCACGCTGCAGAACTACTTCCGGCTCTACGGCAAGCTGGCCGGGATGACCGGCACGGCCATGACCGAGGCGAACGAGTTCGCCCAGATCTACAAGCTCGGCGTGGTACCGATCCCGACCAACAAGCCGATGATCCGGCTCGACGTGGCGGACGTTGTCTACCAGACGGTGCAGGCCAAGTTCGAGGCGGTCGTCGGCGACATCGCCGAGCGGCACGCCCAGGGCCAGCCGGTGCTGGTCGGGACGACCAGCGTGGAGAAGTCCGAGATCCTGTCCCGGATGCTCAAGCGCAACGGCGTGCCGCACGAGGTGCTGAACGCCAAGTACCACGAGCGTGAGGCCGCGATCATCGCGCAGGCCGGGCGCAAGGGCGCGGTCACCGTGGCGACCAACATGGCCGGCCGCGGCACCGACATCATGCTGGGCGGCAACCCTGACTTCATCGCGGACATCGAGCTGCACCAGCGCGGCCTGTCCCCGGTGGACACGCCGGAGGATTACGAGGCCGCGTGGTCCGAGGCCGTGGAGAAGGCCAAGGCTGCGGTGGCCGAGGAGCATGTGGAGGTCGTGGACGCGGGCGGCCTGTACGTGCTGGGTACCGAGCGGCACGAGTCGCGCCGCATCGACAACCAGCTGCGCGGCCGGTCCGGCCGCCAGGGCGACCCGGGCGAATCCCGGTTCTACCTGTCCCTCGAAGACGACCTGATGCGCATGTTCAACGCGGACAAGGTCGCGCACTTCATGGAGTGGCTGAAGACACCGCCGGATGTGCCGATCGAGTCCAAGGCCGTGACCCGGTCCATCCGGTCCGCGCAGACCCAGGTCGAGCAGCAGAACTTCGAGATCCGCAAGGACGTGCTCAAGTACGACGACGTCCTGAACCGGCAGCGCAAGGTGATCTACTCCGAGCGCCGCAGGGTCCTCGAAGGGGCAGACCTGCACGAGCAGATCCGGCAGATGATCGACGAGGTGGTCGAGGGCTACGTCGCCGGGGCGACCAGCGAGGGTTTCGCCGAGGAGTGGGACCTCGACAAGCTGTGGGCTGCCCTCCAGGCGCTCTACCACCCCAAGCTCACCGAGGCGGATGCGGTGGAGGAGGCCGGCGGCGAGCAGGGCATGTCCCGGGAGTCCCTCACCGAGGTCATCCAGGCCAACGCCCAGGAGAGCTACGACCAGCGCGAAGAGGAACTGACCCCGGAGATCATGCGCGAGCTGGAGCGCCGGGTGGTACTCGCGGTGCTGGACCGCAAGTGGCGCGAGCACCTCTACGAGATGGACTACCTGCGCGAGGGCATCGGCCTGCGCGCCTGGGCCCAGCGTGACCCGCTGGTGGAATACCAGCGCGAGGGCTTCGACATGTTCAACGCCATGATGGAGGGCATCAAGGAGGAGTCGGTCGGCAACCTGTTCAACCTCCAGGTCGAGGTGCAGGAAAACCCGGTCGTCGAGGAGGCGGCCGGCCCTGCGGCGGTCACGGCCCCGAGCACGCCAGCCGTGGGCGGCGGCCCGGCCGTCCAGCCCGCGAACGGCAAGAAGGCCGTCGCGGGTGCCGGCGCCCAGAAGAACCAGCCGCAGCGCAGCCGCCCGGGCGGCCGGTCCCGGTCCACGGCCCGCGGTGGCAGCGGGCAGGGCGGCAGCGGGCAGGGTGGCAACGGGCAGGGCGGTAACGGGCAGGGCGGTAACGGGCGGCGGGGCGCGCATGCCGCACCGGCCGGGGACGCGGCGCCGGTCGTCGCGCCCGGGCTGCAGCGGCCCCAGCGTCCGGCCAAGCTGCAGTACTCCGCGCCGTCCGCGGACGCGCCCGGCGAGGTGGAGCAGCATGCCAGCACCACAGCCGAGGGTGCCCAGTTCAGCCGGGTCGGCCGCAACGACCTGTGCCCCTGCGGATCGGGCCGCAAGTACAAGCGCTGCCACGGCGACCCCCGCAACCGCGCGGGCGGGTAGCGCTCCCCGGCGAGAACCGGCCACCCGCCGCCCCCGGACTGACCACGGGGGCGCCGGGCGGCTGGGCGTCCTCGGCTGGGCGTCCTGGTCCGGGCGTCCTGGTCCGGGCGGCCCGGGTTGAGTGGCCCGGGTTGGGTGGCCCGGGCTGAGTGGCGCTGTCAGGCGGCCTCGACTTCCGTGCACAGCCACCGGGCTTTCCGGGGCTGATGGCCGGGCAGGGCCCGGGGTGGCGGACCGTGCTCCAGGCGGACAGCCAGGGCGCGGACCCGGGGCCCGAAGCTCACCACCACGGTCATCTCGATCACGTCGGACGCGGGCCGGAACGCCACCACCCGTCGCAGTTGCGGGCGCTGGCCGGCCGCCAGCATCGGGCCCAGGCGCTGGATCCGGGCCCGGGCGCGGTCGCTGGCCCAGGTCGATATCTGCCGCGGCGGCCGGGACCCGGCCAGCGTTTCTACCAGCACCTGCGCGAACCGCCCGGGCCACGCGCCGTCGGCCGGGGCCGGCGGACCGCCGGGCTGGTTCCGGTCCCCGGGCTGGTCCCTGGGCTGGGCTGGGGCGACGGCCGGACGGTCCGGGCCAGCGGGCCGGCCGGGACGCAGTAACAGCTCGTCGTCATAGGGCGGGGCCGAGTCCGGGACGGGGCACATGCGCACCGCGTCCGGATCAGGCAGCGGCGGCCCGGGCACCCGCGGGCAGGCACGCCGCCTGCCGCCCGGCCCGGAACCCGGCCTGGCCCCGGGCGGCTGCGAGGGCGGTGTAGGCATGGGACCTCCCGGAAATCTGCGACGGAAACGCGGGTCTGCTGACCTTGCGCGGCGGCGGGGCCATGCGCGGGCTCCGCGCCGTACGTTCTGAGTTCTACCGGTCGGCAGTGACATTTCCGGCGGCGTCTTCCGCCCGCCCGGACCTCCGTGGTCATGGGAGACTGTGCCCGATCCCGGGCGGGAATGTGCCTGCCCAGGACTCGGTTGGAGAAAAGAGCCGGGCATCGGGACCGGGCCCGGACATGCCGTCTCAGGAGAGTTGCCTTGTCGCTTCCACCGCTGGTCGAACCGGCTGCTGAGCTGACCGTGGACGAAGTCCGCCGCTACTCGCGCCACCTGATCATCCCCGACGTCGGGATGACCGGGCAGAAGCGGCTCAAGAACGCCAAAGTGCTCTGCGTGGGCGCCGGGGGCCTGGGTTCCCCCGCCCTGCTCTATCTGGCCGCGGCGGGCGTGGGCACGCTCGGTATCGTCGACTTCGACGTGGTGGACGAGTCCAACCTGCAGCGCCAGGTCATCCACGGGCAGTCCGACATCGGCCGGTCCAAGGCCGAGTCCGCCCGGGACAGCATCCAGGAGATCAACCCGTACGTGAACGTCATCGTGCACCAGGAGCGACTCGACTCCGACAACGCGATGCAGATCTTCGCAGATTACGACCTGATCGTGGACGGCACGGACAACTTCGCGACCCGCTACCTGGTCAACGACGCCTGCGTCCTGCTGGGCAAGCCGTACGTGTGGGGCTCCATCTACCGCTTCGACGGCCAGGCCAGCGTGTTCTGGGCCGAGTACGGACCGTGCTACCGCTGCCTGTACCCCGAGCCGCCGCCACCGGGAATGGTCCCGTCCTGCGCCGAGGGTGGCGTGCTGGGCGTCCTCTGCGCCTCGATCGGCTCCATCCAGGTCAATGAGGCCATCAAGGTCATCACCGGGATCGGCGAGCCGCTGGTCGGCCGTCTGATGATCTACGACGCCCTGGAGATGACGTACCGCTCGGTCAAGGTCCGCAAGGACCCCGAGTGCCCGGTCTGCGGCAAGAACCCCACGGTCACCGAGCTGATCGACTACGAGGAGTTCTGCGGGGCGGTCTCCGAGGAGGCCCAGGAGGCCGCGGCCGGATCCACGATCACCGCCCGGCAGCTCAAGGACATGCAGGACGCGGGCGAGAACATCTTCCTGGTGGACGTGCGCGAGCCCAACGAGTACGAGATCGTCTCCATCCCGGGCTCGGTGCTCATCCCCAAGGGCGAGTTCTTGTCCGGGGCCGCGCTGGAGCGGCTCCCGCAGGACAAGCGCCTGGTCCTGCACTGCAAGTCCGGTGCCCGGTCGGCGGAATGCCTGGCGATCGTGAAGAACGCGGGGTTCTCCGACGCGGTGCATGTCGGCGGCGGCGTCCTGTCCTGGGTCGCCACGATCGATCCTTCGCTGCCCTCGTACTGATCCCCTACGCGGACTGATCCAGGGGGCGGGCCTGCGTGAGCAGGCCCGCCCCCTGGTTCTTCGGGCCCCTCACCTGCCCTTATCCGGGCAACCTCGCCGTGCGGCCGGTGCTGGGGGAGGGCCAGGCCGTACCATTCCGGTGTGGCTAAACATCCGGCGACTCCGGGTGGCGGCGGCGACCCGGCGCCGGAGGGGACCAGCGCGGCGGAGCCACGGCCGTTTCCCTCGCCGTCCATGGCGGGCTCCCCGCGCAGTCCCGGCTCCGCCGCGCCCCGCTCTGCTGGTCCGGGGGGGCGACCCCCCGGTGCCCCCCGGGAGTGGCCGGCTCGGGGGGAACACGGCTCCGCCGCGCCCCGCTCTGCTGGTCCGGGGGGGCGACCCCCCGGTGCCCCCCGGGAGTGGCCGGGCTCGGGGGGAACACGGCTCCGCCGCGCCCCGCTCTGCTGGTCCGGGGGGGCGACCCCCCGGTGCCCCCCGGGAGTGGCCGGCTCGGGGGGAACACGGCTCCGCCGCGCCCCGCCTCGCCGGCCATGCCGCGCCGCCCAGCCGGGAGCAGCGGCGTTACCGGCTGGTCCTGGCCGGCTTCGTGCTCGCGCTGATCGGACTCAGCGTGTCGGCTGGGTCGGTCATGCTGCACGTGCTGCCCCGCACGTTCAGCCGGGGCCAGCAGCAGCAGCTCGCGGCCTGGGAGATCGGCAAGCGCTGGCGCACCTGGCCGGCGGGCCGTATCTTTCCCGCCGTCATCCCGTACCAGGTGCCTGCCACGGCGCTGGATAGCGCCGTCCCGGCCCGGCTGACCGCCACCCGGATCGGCATCGCCCCGGCGGCCTCGTGCGCGGCCGCGATCAGCCCGAAAGCGCGGGCGGCGCTGGCGCGGCAGCACTGCACCACGGTCCTGCGCGCCACGTACCAGGACTCGACCGGCGCCTTCGCGGTGACCGTCGGGATCGCGGTGCTGTCCCCCCCGGCCAGGCCAGCAACGCCCTGCGGGCGCTGCCCGCACGGGCCACGACGGCCGAGGTGCGCGCCGTCCCGTTCGGCCACACGCTGGCGTCGGCGTTCAGGGATGCGGCCCGCCAGCTGTCCGCTACCTCCGCGGCCGGCCCTACCTGATCATGTCCACCGTCGGCTACGCGGACGGCCGGCCCTGGGTCCGCGAAGCGGCCGATCCCTACGACAAGGACGAGATGCTGAGCGCTGCGGACGGGATATCCGACTGGATCGCCGCGCGAATCGGCGCGTCCCCGGCCCCCGCCAGCTGCCCGGGCGGACCGGCATGCTGACCGCCCTCCGGATGCCGCAGCGGGCCGTGGCCGGCTTGCTGATGCTGGCCTTGCTGGGGTCGGCCGGCGCCGTGGCTGCTGCCCCGGCCGGAGCCGACACCGTGCGTGACGCCCAGATGTGGGTACTCGACGCGGTCAGCGCACCGGCCGCATGGTCGGTGACCAGAGGGCAGGGCGCGACCGTCGCCGTGATCGACAGCGGGGTCAACCCGGACGTGTCCGACCTGGCCGGCTCGGTGATCACCGGCCCCGACCTGACCGGGGTGCACACTCCCCCTGGCAACCCCAACTGGGGTGTGCACGGGACCTGGATGGCCTCGCTGATCGCCGGCCACGGCCACGATGGCGGCGGCAGCGGCATTGTGGGCGTGGCCCCGGCCTCCAGGGTGCTCTCGATCCGGGTGGTGACCGACCGCCACGACCCGGGCTACTCCGCCTACGAGCACGAGTCGGACACCCGGGTGCAGGACGCGCTGGCCCAGGCCATCACCTACGCGATCAAGCACCGGGCGGACGTGATCAGCATGTCGCTGGGCTACTTCGAGCCCAGCACGGTGGTCCGCTCCGCCCTGCAGGACGCGCTCGAGCACGGCGTCGTCGTGGTCGCCTCGTCCGGCAACGACGGCGACTCGGCCGGCGTCGGCCGCACCGGCCAGGCGCCCTATTCGTTCCCGGCGGACTACCCAGGCGTGCTCGGCGTGGCCGCGGTGTCCCGCAGCGGGTCGTCGGCCAGGTTCTCCAGCGACAACCTCTCCGTCCAGGTCGCCGCGCCCGGGGTCAACGTGCCGGCCCAGGGCCGGGACGGGCAGTACTGGCTGGTCAGCGGCACGAGCCCGGCGTGCGCGCTGACCGCGGGGGTCGCGGCCCTGATCAAGGCGAGGTACCCGCGTCTGGCCCCGGCCCTCGTCGTGCAGGCCATCACGTCGAGCACCCGGAACCGTCCGCCCGGCGGCTACGACAACCAGGTCGGGTTCGGCACCGTGGACGCCGCCGCCGCGCTGACCGTGGCCGCCAGGCTGGCGGGCCAGTCGCGCGGCCAGGCAGGCGCGGCCACCACGCTGCACTTCGGCGGCGGTGCCGCGGCCGTGCCGGCCGTCCCGATCGCCCCGCGGGGCGAGGCCGGGCTGATCCTGGCCTGCCTGTTCGCGCTCGCCTTCCTGGCCGCGACCGGCCTGGCCGGGAAGCGGCTGCTGGCCATGCGGCGCGCCCTGTCCCGGGGGGACCACGCGGCGGACCGGACGCCGCAGCAGGTGTGGCCGGGCCCCCAGGTCCACGCCACCTGGCCGGACCGGGCGGATCCCGGGCCGGCCGCGGGGCAGGCCGTAGGGTCGGCGGACCAGGGCTCCGCCTGGCCATCCTGGCCCGGCTCCAGCCCGTGACCCCCGAGCCCGGTGAGCTGCCGGACTTCGCCAGCCGGGTGCTCGACGTCGCGGACTCGATCCCGCCCGGCCGGGTCATGTCCTACGGCGACGTGGCCGAGTACCTCGGGCAGGGCGGCCCACGCCAGGTCGGCCGGGTCATGGCCCTGTGGGGTGGCAGCGCGCCGTGGTGGCGGGTGGTGCACGCCGACGGGTCCCTGGTGCGCGGGCACGAACGGGCCGCGCTTGAACGGTACCGAGCCGAGGGCACCCCGCTGCGCCCGTCCCCGGACGGGCCGCCGGCCCGGGTGGACATGCGCCTGGCCCGCTGGACAGGTCAGGGAACGTAGCCGGTCGCGGGTATCTGGCGGGCGGGGAACTCAACGGATCATTCCGCCCGTCGCTGCACAAATCCCCCCGACACTCGGTGAACCTGACTGCGGATGTCGGTGCCCTCTGCTGGAATGCTGGGCGATGGACCACCACCCGGACGCCTACCGGCTGCTGCGCAGGCCCACGCCGCCGGCGGTTCCGCCCCGCCTGGACGCCGCGCAGCAGGCCGTGGTGGATCACGCGGGCGGCCCGCTGCTCGTGCTGGCCGGGCCGGGCACGGGCAAGACCACGGCGATCGTCGAGGCGGTGGCGTACCGGATCACCGAGCGCCGGATCGACCCGGAACGGGTGCTCGTCCTGACCTTCAGCCGTAAGGCCGCCCAGGAGCTGCGGGAGCGGATCACCACCCGGCTGCGCCGGACCACCCGCCAGCCGCTGGCGCTGACCTTCCACAGCTACGCCTACGCCCTGGTGCGCCGGGAGTTCGTGCTGGCCGGGGACGTCCCACCGACCCTGCTGTCCGGCCCCGAGCAGCTGCTCGAGGTCCGGCGGATGCTCCGCGCCGAGGCGGCGGGCGGCGAGCCGGCCGTCACCCACCGCTGGCCGGAGCGCCTCCGTCCTGCCCTGGGCACCCGGGGCCTGGCCACCGAGCTGCGCGATTTCCTGCTCCGCGCGGCCGAGCGCGGGCTGGACGGCCGGGGCCTGGCCCGGCTGGGCCGCGCGCACGGCCGGGAGGACTGGGTCGCCGCGGGGGGTTTCCTGGACCGCTACATCGCGCGCTTCGATCTGGCCCCCGTCCCCGCGTACGACTACGCGGAGATCGTCCGGATCGCTGCCGCGCTGCTGAGCCGCGCGGCAACCCGGGACCGTGAGCGCAAGGCCTATGACGTGGTGCTGGTGGACGAATACCAGGACACCGACCCCGCCCAGGAAGCGCTGCTGCACGCGCTGGCCGGCGACGGCCGCGAGCTCATCGCGGTGGGGGACCCGGACCAGTCCATCTACGGGTTCCGCGGCGCCGACGTGCACGCGATGGGACGCTTCCCGGACCTGTTCCGCACTCCCGACGACCGCCCGGCCAGCGTCATCGCGCTGCGGACCTGCCGCCGCAGCGGTCCCGTGCTGCTCGCCGCCTCGCGCCGGGTGGCCGCCCGGCTGCCCGCCGCCGCTGGCCTGAACCAGGGCGATGACTCGCCGCTGCCGCCCAGGACGCCGCGCGAGCATCCCAGCCTCGAGCATCCCAGCCGCGGCCACCCTGGCCGCGGCCACCGTGACCTGCTCCCGCTGCCCGCCGCGGAGGCCGGGTCCGTCCGGATCCTGGTGGCGTCCAGCGCCAGCCAGGAAGCCGCCGTGATCGCCGACACCCTGCGCCGCGCGCACCTGGTGGACGGCATCCCGTGGTCCTCCATGGCCGTCCTGGTCCGCTCGGCCACGCGCCAGGTTCCGTTGCTGCGCCGGGCTCTGGGGACGGGAGGCGTCCCCGCGGTCGTCGCGGGCGACGAGCTGCCGCTGGCTGCCGAGCCGGCTGCGCGGCCGCTGCTCGCGCTGCTGCGCTGTGCCCTGCAGCCGGGCGCGCTCGACGAGGACGCCGCGGCCGAGCTGCTGGCCGGGCCGCTGGGCGGGACCGACGCGGTGGGCCTGCGGCGGCTGCGCCGGTCGCTGCACGCCGCCGACATCGCCGCCGGGCTGCCGCCGGGAAACCAGCCGCTGGCCAGCGCGCTGCGCGACCCGCGGCAGCTCCACCTCCTGGGCGGGCTCCCGGCGGCTGCGGCGCGCCGGGTGGCCGCGCTGCTCGAGCTGGCCCGGCGCACCGCCCAGGGCGCCACCACCCGGGACGGAATTCCTGGGACCGCGTACGACGTCCTCTGGGCGATCTGGGACGCGTCCGGGCTCGGCCCGGTGTGGCAGGCGGCGAGCGCAGCCGGCGGGGCGCGCGGCGCGACCGCCGACCGGGATCTGGATGCCGTGGTGGCCCTGTTCGACGCGGCGTCCCGGTTCGCGGCCCGGCTGCCGCCCGGCTCACCCTCGCTGTTCCTGGACAGCATGGGCGGCCAGGAGATCCCGGGCGACACCCTGGCCGACCGGGCCCCCGAGGGCGAGGCGGTCCGCATCCTGACCGCGCACCGCTCCAAGGGCCTGGAATGGGAGCTGGTCGTGGTCGCCGGGGTCCAGGAAGGCACGTGGCCCGACCTGCGGATGCGCTCCTCCCTGCTGGGCATGGATGAGCTGGTCGACGCGGTGGACGCGCAGGCCGGGAGTGATCCGCCCGGGGCCAGCGACGCGGCGGCCGCCGCGCTGGTGTCCAAGCTCCTCGACGAGGAACGGCGCCTGTTCTATGTGGCGGTGACGCGGGCCCGGCGCGCCCTGGTGGTTACCGCGGCCGGCGGGAAAGACAGCGAGGACCAGCCGTCCCGCTTCCTGGCCGAGCTGGCCGGTGACGCGGTTGAGATCGAGCAGGTCGCGTCGGCCGGACGGCACTGGCTCTCGCTGCCCGCGCTGACCGCCGAGCTGCGCCGCGCGGCGGCCGATCCGGGACGGCCGCGGGCGGTCCGGGCTGCGGCCGCGGACCAGCTGGCCAGGCTCGCGGCGGCCGGGGTGCGCGGCGCGCACCCGCGGCACTGGTACGCGCTGACCACGCTGTCCGATCCAGGCCCGCTCACCGGGGGGGTCATCAAGCTGTCGCCGTCGCAGGTCGAGTCGTTTTCCAAGTGCGGGCTGCGCTGGCTGCTGGAGGCCGCGGCCGGGGCGGGCACCTCGGACGTGCTGCGGCACCTGGGCACGGTCATCCACGCGGCGGCGGTGCTGGCCGCCGAGGGCGCCGGGGAAACGGGGATCGAGGAGCGCATCGACGAGATCTGGCATCACCTGGATTTCGGCAGCGCCTGGTACAACGACAAGCAGCGGGAACTCGCGCGCCGCATGGTGGCCCGGTTCCTGGCCTGGCACCGCGGTAACGCCCGGCAACTGGTCGCGGTGGAGCAGGCCCTCCGGGTCCGGATCGGCCAGGTGGAGATCACCGGGCGGGTCGACCGGCTGGAGCGTGATGAGCGCGGCGGCGGCGTCATCGTGGACCTGAAGACCGGCTCGTCCCGGCCGCCCGACGGGGACCTGGACCGCAACCCGCAGCTCGGCGTGTACCAGCTGGCGCTGCTGCTGGGTGCCTTTGAGCAGTTCGGCCTGGTGGAACCGGGCGGCGCCGAGCTGGTGCAGGTGGGCAAGGCCGGCCTGAAGGCGGAGGTCAGGGTGCAGCGGCAGCGCGCGCTGGGGGACGACCCAGAGCCGGGCTGGGCTGCCCGGCTGGTCGAGACGGTCGCGGCGGGCATGACCGGCCCGGTGTTTGGTGCCACCGTGAACCCGGGCTGCCGGGTCTGCCCGGTCCGGACCTGCTGCCCGGTGCATCCCGATGGTGCCCAGGTGACCCCGTGACCGGGAGCATGGGGACCAGCAGCCTGGTCACCTCCACCCCGGTGAGCTACTCCCCGGTGCAGCTCGCCCGGCTGCTCGGGCTGCCCGAGCCCACGGCCGAGCAGGCGGCGGTCATCGCGGCGCCCCCGCGGCCGCTGGCCGTGATCGCCGGGGCCGGCTCGGGCAAGAGCGAGACCATGGCGGCCCGGCTGGTCTGGCTGGTCGCGAACGGCGTGGTCCGGCCCGAGCGGGTGCTTGGCCTGACGTTCACCAGGAAGGCCGCGGCCGAGCTTGGCCAGCGGGTCCGGGTCCGGCTGGACGGGCTGCGGAAGGCCGGCCTGTCCGGGCCAGGCCCCGCCGCCACCGGGCCGCAGGCACCGGAGGCCGCCGGCCTGGAGGGCGAGCCGGTGGTCTCCACCTACCACGCCTACGCTGCGCGGCTGGTCGCCGACCATGCGCTGCGCGAGGCGCTGGAACCGACGCTGCGGCTCATCACGCCGGCGGTGGCCTGGCAGATCGCAGCCCGGGTGGTGTCCGGGTACGGCGGCCCGATGGAGGCGGTGACCTGGTCACCGCCCGCGGTCACCGCGGCCGTGCTGATGCTGGCGGGCGAGCTGGCCGAGCACCTGCGGACGCCCGACGAGGTAACCGGCGTGGGGGACTGGCTGGAGGCGCAGGCCGCGGCGCTGCCCGGGAAACTGCCCGCCGTGGTGCGCAAGATCCTGGACTGCCAGCGGGCCCGGGAGCAGCTGCTGCCCATGGTCGCCGGATACGCGCGGGCCAAGGCGGAGCGTGAGGTTATCGACCATGGCGATCAGGTGGCCCTCGCCGCCCGGATCGCGGCCCGCCACCCCGAGGTCGGCGCGGCCGAACGCGGCCGTTACCAGGTCGTTCTGCTCGACGAGTACCAGGACACCAGCCACGCCCAGCTGGTCCTGCTGCGGGCGCTGTTCGGCGGTGGCCACCCGGTGACGGCGGTGGGCGATCCCTGCCAGTCCATCTACGGCTGGCGCGGCGCGAGCGCGGGTAACCTGCGCCGGTTCAGGCGTGACTTTCCCGTGGTCACGGGCGGCGGGCAGGGTCGCAGGACCAGCCCGGCCGAGGTGCGCATGCTGTCCACCAGCTTCCGGAACACCGGCCGGGTCCTTGACGTGGCCGCGGCGGTGCAACAGGGGTTGCGGGCCGAGGCGCCCGAGGTGCCCCGGCTGGTCCCGCCGCCGGGCCGGGCCGGCCGGGGGACGGTGATCTGCGCGCTCACCGAGACGGCCGGCGACGAGGCGGCCTGGATCGCCGGGCAGGTCAGCGCGCTGCTGGCGCTGCCTCCCGGGGTCGCCCCGGACGGTGAGCCCTGGCCGGACGGCCGCGAGGACGGCGTGCACCCCCGCGACATCGCGGTCCTGTGCCGCAAGCGCGCCCAGTTCGCCGCCCTGCGGGCCGCGCTGGAGGCCCGCAGCATCCCGGTCGAGGTCGTCGGCCTCGGCGGGTTGCTCACCGTCCCGGAGGTGGCCGACATCGTCGCCACCCTGCGGGTGCTGCACGATCCCGGCGCCTCCGCCCCGCTGGCCCGGCTGCTCACCGGCCCCCGGTGGCGGATCGGTCCCCGCGACCTGGTGGCCCTGGGAAAGCGAGCACGGGCGCTGGCCCGTGAGCAGCGGCGGTCCGCCGATGAGCGGGGACGCTCCGCGGACGGCAGGGGGCAGCCACCGGACGACCGGGGAGGACCAGCGAACCGCAGTGAGCCCGCCCGGGACGAGGATCCGCTGGCCAAGGCCATCACCGACCTGACCGCCGAGCCGGGCAGCCTGGTCGAGGCCCTGGATGACCTGGGTGACCCAGCCGCCTTCTCGGTGCCCGGTCATGCCCGCCTGGCCGCGCTGGCCGCCGAGCTGCGCGAGCTCCGCTCCCGGGTGGCCCGGCCGCTTCCCGACCTGGTCGGCGAGGTGGAACGGGCGCTCGGCCTGGACATCGAGGTAGCCGCCCGGCCCGGCCGGGACATGGCCAGCGCCCGCGCCGACCTGGACGCGTTCGCGGACGCCGCGGCCACGTTCGCGGGCGATCAGGAGGAGCCGACGCTGGGCGCGTTCCTGGCCTACCTGACCGCGGCCGAGGAGGAGGAGTTCGGCCTGGAGTCCGGCCGGGTCGGCGACGGGGACACGGTCACGCTGGCCACCGTGCACGCCTCGAAAGGCCTGCAGTGGGCCGCGGTGGTGGTTCCCGGGCTGTCGGCGGGGAAGAAGGCACAGGTGTTCCCGGCCAAGCCCCGGTTCGCGAGTCGCTGGACGGAGAACGCGCGGCTGCTCCCGTTCGGGTTGCGGGGCGATGCCGGTGACCTGCCGGCCCTGCCCAGCCTGGAGCCCGGGGCGCTGGCCGCCTTCGGTGCCGCCTGTACCGCGCGGGACCTCGGCGAGGAACGCCGGCTCGCCTACGTGGGCACCACCCGGGCTGCGTTCTGGCTGGCCTGCACCGGCTACTGGTGGGGGGAGGCGTCCTCGCCGCTCGGCCCGTCGGTCTTCCTGGAGGAGGTGCGGGCGGCGTGTGAGGCGGGCGCGGGCGCCGTGGCGTGCTGGACCCCGCCGCCGGAGGAGGACAGCGAGAACCCGGCACTCGCCGAGCCCCCCTCGGCCGTCTGGCCGGCTGAGTCGCGGGGCAGGCAGCACGCCGCGGTCCGCGAGGCTGCGGACCTCGTCTACCAGGCCATGGCCCGGATGAAGAGCGGGGACGACGGGATCGGGCCGGGGGAGGCAGGCGAGCCGGGGGATGGCGCGCTGAGCGGGGAAGACCAGGCACTGGTGGCGGCCTGGGACGCCGACACCGGGCTGCTCCTCGCGGAACGGGAGGAATGGCGCGCGGAGGCCGCGTCGGCGGTCTGGCTGCCACCGCGGCTGTCGGTTTCCGCGCTGGTCCTGATGGCGCGCGACCCCGCTGAGCTGGCCCGGCAGATCCGCCGGCCGATGCCGCGGCCGCCCGCGCCGCAGGCCCGCCGGGGCACCGCCTTCCACCGCTGGCTGGAGGAGCGGTTCAGCCAGCAGCGCCTGATCGATCCGGGGGACCTGCTCGGCGCGGCCGACGACCCGGCCGCCGGTGACCCCGCCGACGGTGATGCGAACGACCTCGCGGCGCTGCGGGAGCTGTTCGAGTCCGGGGAATGGGGTAACCGCTGGCCGGTGGAGGTGGAGGTCCCGTTCGAGACGCTGATCGCCGGCCGGCCGGTCCGCGGCCGGATCGACGCGGTGTTCGGGGACGCTCCGGAGGGCGGATTCGACGTGGTGGACTGGAAGACGGGCCAGCCTCCGGCCGCCACGGCCGAGCACCGTGCCGTGGCGGTCCAGCTCGCCGCGTACCGGCTGGCCTGGGCACAGCTGGCCGGGGTGCCTGCGGGCCAGGTCCGGGCGGCGTTCTACTACGTCCGGCACGATCTCACGCTGCGGCCGGCCGATCTGCTGGACGAAGCGGGCCTGGCCGCGCTGATCGAGCAGATCCCGGCCGGGGCAGCCTGAACCTCCGGGTCAGCGCCCGGGTCAGTCCTGGAGATGACGCTCGATCGTGGCCACCTTGCTGGTCAGCCCGTCGGCCACGCCGGGCCGGATGTCAGCCTTGAGCACCAGGCTGACCCGGGGGGCCTTCGCGGCCACCGTGTCCACCGCCCGCCTGACCACCTCCATGACCTCGTCCCACTCGCCCTCGACCGAGGTGAACATGGCGTCAGTACGGTTGGGCAGCCCGCTCTCCCGGACCACCCGCACCGCGTCTGCCACGTACTCCCCGACTCCTTCGCCCACGCCCAGCGGCGTGATCGAGAACGCGACGATCATCGTGTGCTCCGTCCTGTGGTGTTGCCGGGCCAGCCTGTTCGCCCGCCCCGGCCCCGGCCCCGGCCCCGGCCGGGGCGCCAGCAGCAGCCAGCAGGCCAGGCCGAGCGGGTAGACACCGTAGCCGAACCGGCTGGCCGGGGCGAAAGCAAACATGAGCACCAGCCCGATCACCAGCCGCCAGCCGGCCGCGCGCTCGTCCCGAGGCGGCCGCAGGACCAGGGACACGCCCACGCCGAGCCCGGCCAGCAGGACCAGGGCGATCGCCACCAGGCGCCCCGGCTCCCACGCCTCGGCGATGAGATGGCCGGGCAGGAAGCTGGCCGCCGGGCTCTTGATCTTGGTGAGGCCGAGCGGGAACAGGATCGTGTTCGACACCACCGCGGCCGGCTGGGCGATCAGGACCGGGCCGTCCACCGCGATCGGCACGGCGATCGCGGCGCACGCCAGCCAGGCCGCGGCGCGCTTGCCGTCGCGGGCCGCCACCAGGGCGAAGGCCACGGCCAGCGCAGGCCACGCGGTGGCCTTCATGGCCGCTGCCAGGCCCAGGGCCAGGCCGGCCAGGACGATCCGCAGCGTAGGCCGCGGTGTCCGGCTGGCCCGCAGCAGGGCGAGGCCCAGACACAGCAGGGCCAGCACGGGCAGGTCGTCGCCGCCCGTGGTGAGCGGGAACGCGATGACAGGGGAAGCGCTGACCACCGCCGTCCACAGCCAGGGCCGTGACACTCCGCTCAGGGCCAGCGTGCCGGCGAACGCGAGGACGAACACCACCCCGAACCACAGCCGTGGATCAGTGAGCAGGCCGGTGCCGAAGAGCGCGTGCGGGACCCCGAACACGGCCAGCGCCGGCAGGTACGGGTTGTACGCGTACGGGTTGTGCGCGGTGGCCACCGCGTGCGAGCCCTGGTAAGGCGTGCCCTGGTGCAGGAACAGCACAGCCGAGTGGATAACCACGCTGACTTCCGGCTGTCCCCGCCCGGACCAGGCCATCCAGGCCAGCGGGACGATCAGGGCCCCGGCCAGGCTGACCGCGACAGCGATCCTGGGCCCACGCCGGCCGGCCAGGACCGCGATGGCCGCGACGCCGTACGGGCCGGCCGCCAGCATGCCCCACAGCCGCTCCGGCGGGTTGGTGCTGAACAGCGCGACCGCGCAGGCGAACAGCGCCGACGCGGCCAGCAGCGCGGCGGCCCCGCCAGGGCTGGTGGCCCGGGCCCGCCACTGCGGCGCCCGCTCCCGCCACCGGCGCGCCCGCTCCCGCGGAGGGTCCGGCCGGCCCCGCTGCGGGTTCGACCGCCCCCGCCACCACAACGGGCGGCGGGAGTCAGGGGGACTGGCGTCCTGGCCGGCGTCGCCGCATGGCAGGCGGGTCAGCGGTAGCGTCATGTGTCACCACGCTAGAACGCGCCGGCCCCTGGCGTCGTCATGCCGAAGGGTGATGTCTGGCCTAGACCAGGGGCGAATCTGCGCCCCGAAGGAGTAGCCGGTGCCTGGCGTTATTGCTGCCGATGCAGGCTGCGGCGAGGGGGAATGGCCCGGGGTGCCCGCGATGCTGGTTTATTAGATAGCCGGCAAGATCCGGCAAGGAGGGGCTCACCGCTCATGGATGTGCGCGACTACATCGACAGCAACGCGCGGGAATTTTTCGACCAGCTCAAGGCGTGGCTGGCCATCCCGTCTATCTCCGCCGATCCCGGGCATCACGGCGACGTGCGGCTGTCCGCGCAATGGCTCGCCGCGCATCTGGCCGCGGCCGGCTTCCCCACAGTCGAGATCTGGGACACGGGGCCGGCGAGCTCCCCCGGCCAGCCCGGCCGTGTTCGCGCACTGGCCGGCCCGGGACCCGGCCGCGCCGACCGTCCTCGTCTACGGTCACCACGACGTCCAGCCGGTGGAGCCAGTCGGCGAGTGGCACTCCCCGCCGTTCGAGCCAGCCGAGCGTGATGGCCAGCTGCTCGGCCGGGGCGCCTCGGACGACAAGGGGCAGGTGCTCTTGCATACCCTCGGCCTGCGGGCCTGCCTGGCGGCTGACGGCGCCGGGGCGCCCCCCGTCTCGCTGAAGTTGCTCATCGAGGGGGAAGAGGAATCCGGGTCGCCGCACTTCGCCGATCTGCTGCGAAGCCAGGCCGGCCGGCTCAGCTGCGACATGATCGTTATCTCGGACACCACGATGTGGGCGGCGGACGTGCCCTCCATGTGCACCGGGATGCGTGGTCTCATCGACGCCCAGATCGACTTGCGCGGCGGGGACACCGACGTGCACTCCGGCTCGTTCGGCGGCGGCGTCCCGAACCCGCTGCACGCGCTGGCCAGGCTGCTCGCCGGCCTGCACGATGAACAGGGCCGGGTCACCCTGCCCGGTTTCTACGACGAGGTGCTGCCGCTGACCGATGCCGAGCGGGCACTGTTCGCCCGGTTGCCGTTCGAGGAGAAGGCGTGGCTCTCGGACGCGGGCGGCAGCCAGGCCACCGCGGGCGAAGCGGGCTACACGACGCTGGAGCGGGTCTGGGCCCGGCCCACGGCTGAGATCAACGGCCTGTGGGGCGGCCACACCGGGCCCGGGACGAAGACGATCGTGCCCAGCCAGGCGCACGCCAAGGTCTCGTTCCGGCTGGTGGCGAACCAGGAGCCGGCTGACATCGCGGGCGCGTTGCGGGCGTTCGTGGCGGCCCACACGCCGCCCGGCATCGAGGCGGCCGTGACGTTCGGCGGCCCGGGGGTGCGGCCCGCGTTCTCGCCCATCGACTCGCCGGGAGTGCAGGCCGCGAAGCGGGCCATGGAGCGAGCGTTCGGCCGGGAAGTGCTGTTCACCCGGGAAGGCGGCAGCGGCCCGGAAGCCGATCTCGCCGACATCCTGGGCGCGCCGCTGGTCTTCCTCGCGGTGGGGCTGGATGATGACCGGATCCACGCGCCCAACGAGAAGGTCGAGATGGCGCTGCTGCTGCGGGGTGCGGAGGCGGTGGCCTACCTCTGGGAGGATCTAGCCGCGGATCGCGCCGGGATCACGGCCACCCGATGAGCACCGCGCAGGGCACCGGGGCCGGCGCTCCGGATGCCCAGGAGTACGCAGCTGAGCTGGGCGGATTCGTGCTGGCCCGCAGCGCCGTGGACCGGGTGAGCGCGCGCCGCGGTGACACCGACTGGCTCGCGGCGGCCTGGGCGGACCCGGGAACCCGGGTGCTGGTCCTGGACAACGACAGCGCGCTGGTCCGGTTCGGCGACAAGGAGGCCGAGCTGATCCTGGTTCCCCCCGCCGAGGCTCCCGGCGGACTGAGGTTCCTGCTCGGAGTGGACATCGCGGGGGTGGCCTACTTCGGTGTGATGGGCCCGCCAGGATGCCTGGATTCCCTGCTCAGGGACGTCGAGGTCGCCGCCGAAGACCAGCCAGCCGCGGATCAGGAGGCCGCGGACCAGGAAGCCGCGGATGAGGAAGCCGCGGATGAGGAAGCCGCGGATCAGCAAGCCGCGGACGAGGAAGCCGCGGACCGGGAGGCCGCGGATGAGGAAGCCGCGGATGAGGAAGCCGCGGACGAGGAAGCCGCGGACCGGGAGGCCGCGGACGAGGAAGCCGCGGATCAGGAGACCCCGGAGCAGCAGACCGTGACCGAGCAGGCGGCCTGGCTGGCCCGGGTCCGGCCCGGGCTGCGCCCCGCCGGACTGCGGGAGGCTGCGGCGCTGCTGAATGACCGGGACGCCGGCCTGTTCACCCACGCCGTGGCGCTGGCCAACTGGCACGCCACCCACACGCACTGCCCGCGGTGCGGCACGCCGACCGTGACGGTCGCCGCCGGGCACGCCCAGCGCTGCCCGGCGGACGGCAGCGAGCATTTCCCGCGGATTGACCCGGCGGTCATCATGCTGGTCACCGATCCGGACGACCGGTGCCTGCTGGCCCGCAACGTACGCTGGCCAGAGCGCCGCGTGTCCATCCTGGCGGGCTTCGTCGAGCCCGGGGAGTCCGCCGAGCAGGCGGTCGCCCGCGAGGTCGAGGAGGAGACCGGGATCACCGTCACCCGGGTCCGCTACGTCGGCAGCCAGCCGTGGCCAATGCCGCAGAGCCTGATGCTCGGCTTCCGCGCGGCAGCCGCAGGCGAGCTCGACCTGCGGGTGGACGACGACGAGATCGCCGAGGCGCACTGGTACAGCCGGGAGGAGCTGCGCAGCGCGCTGGCCGCCCGCGAGATCCTGCTGCCGCCCCCGGTATCCATCGCGCACCGGCTGATCGAGTCCTGGTACGGCGAGGAACTGCCCGGCGTCTGGTAACTGCCGTGCGGGCCTCAGGCCGGGGCCAGCTGGCGGACGGACTCGGCCTCGTCCACGCCGGGAGCGGGCACGATCGCGATGACCGGGGTGTCCAGCCCGGCCGCCTGGTACTCGGCCACTCTCTCCCGGCAGTAGGCGGGCGGACCGTGCACGACCAAATCGTCGACCAGGTCGTCATCGATGGCCGCGAGCGCGGCCTTGCGGTCACCCGCCGCCCAGGCCTCCCGCATCGGCCCGAACCTCGGGCCGCGGCCGAGCCAGTCGTGGAACGCGGCGTACGCCGGGACGGTGAGGTAGGCGGCGATCATCCGGCGGCCGATCGCCCGGGCCACGCTGGCGTCCGCCGTCGGGCAGACGAAGATGCGGGCGATCAGCTCGCAGTCCGGCCCGGCCGCCGCGCGCACGGCGGGGACGTCCGCAGGCGCGAGCCAGTTCGTGATCACCCCGTCCGACATCGCGGCGGCCAGCGAGATCATCCCGGGCCGGAGCGCGGCCAGCGCCAGCGCGGGCGGCGGGAGGGGGGCGGTGTCCAGGCGGAAACCGTTGATGCTGAAGGTCTCCGCCTCCATGGAGACCCTCTCGCCCGCCAGCGCCCGCCGCAGGAAAGCCAGTGTGTCCCGGGCCCGCTGGTACGGGCGGTCCAGCGCGATCCCGTTCCAGTCCGTCACCACCGCAGGCGAGGAGACCCCGATCCCCAGCACGAAGCGACCGGGGGCCAGCCCGGCCAGGGTGGCCGCGCTCATGGCGAGCAGGGCGGGTCCCCGGGTGTAGATGTTGGCCACGGCCGTTCCCAGCCGCAGGCCGCCCGCATCGCCCGGTCCGGACCCCGCGGTCCCGGATCCCTGCTTGCTGGTCCACTGGGCGGCCAGGGCCAGGGGGGTGAACGCGTCCGCGCCACTGACCTCCGAGGACCAGGCGTCGGTATAGCCCAGGTCAGGCAGGGCGGCCACGAGGTCGCGCTGGCCAGACAGGGGCATTCCGCTCAGTGGGATCGTGATGCCCCATCGTGACATCGGTCGCACAGCACCTCCGGTAGTTCCCGCCCATCATCGCAGCGTCCGTGGCAGGATGCCCGGCATGGACCTGGATTGCGTTGACGCACTGGTCGGTGTGCATGTCCGGTGACCTTGACCTTGAGGCGGTATTCGGCCGTTCATCACCGGATGATGCTTTCGCCGCCGTGCTGACCGAGGCCCGGATGGTACTGGGCGAGATCGCCAGCCCGCTGGATGCCGAACTCTGGGGCTCGGACATCCTGGCCGCGCTCGGCGGCACGGGGAGCCTGGCGGCGCAGGCGATGGTGCCCGCCGCCGAGCGGAGCGGCAGCCCCGAGGCCCTGGCCATCCTGCGGGTCCTGGGCGCGCTCGGCTCGCCCGGCCTGCGCGGGGCCGCGGATGAGGCCGCGGGCCGGCTGGCCGCGCGGGGAGTCCCGGACCCGGGCTGGGCGGCCGAGGTGGGCTCGCCGTCGGTGGGGGAGTGCTGGCGCTACGGAGACGACCGGGGCGTCCAGGAGGCGGTGACCCTGAGCTTCGAGTACACGGCCGGCCGGCACGTGGTCTCGCTTCTGCTGGATCATTCCTGCGGCGGCGGGATCAAGAACGTCTGGGTCGGCGAGGCCGGGGATGTGCTCGCCCGCACCAGGGACATGGCCAGCGAGGATCCCGGCATGATCTTCGAGATGGTCAGCCCTGGCCGCCGCGCGCATCAAGGTGGACCGGGCCATCGCCGCGGGGGAGTGCCCGCTCCAGCCGGACGAGTTCAGCAACGTCGCCTCGACCAGGGCGATCCTGCGCGCCCGGGCGGCCTTGCTGGCCCGGACGTAGCTCAGCCCGCACCGTAGCGGGCATGGATGCCGTACCCATGCTGTCCGCTTTTGCGGGACATGCATGGCAGGCGGGTGCTGCCGTCCCTGGTCAGGACTGTCCGCCCGGCCGCTCCTCCGGGCCGATCCGCACCATCAGCACCATGGGTCACAATGGATCATGGCCGGTTCATGCCAGCGCCGACGTTTCCCGCGTGACGTGCGTTCTGGCGGGTGTTTTGTCCCGGTTAGGGCGAACGTTTTGCGGGAAACGTGAGCGGGAGGAGTCAGAGTGACTCGCGGGCCAGCCCGGTGGCGGACCGTCCGGCCGCAATTCGGTAACGGATCGGTCGTCAGATTCGAGAGCACTGCTCTTGACTTGGCTCACGGTCTCTGCGCATACTGCTCTTACAAGAGAGCAGTGCTCTCCCTCGGACCTCAGGCAGAGGAGCAGTCATGAACGCCAGGCCGGAAACCCGCTACCTCGCACCCACTGGCGTGGACCGGATGTTCAACTCGACGGTCGCCGCGCTGACCCGGGCCGGGATCAGCGTCATGGGGTCGCGGGTCCTGGCAGTCCGCGGCCGCAAGAGCGGTGAATGGCGCACCACCCCGGTGAACCTGCTCACCGTGGACGGCACCCGCTACCTGGTCGCGCCCCGGGGGCAGGCCCAGTGGGTGCGCAACCTGCGCGCCGCGGGCGAGGGCGAGCTGCGGGTGGGCCGCCGGACTGAGCGCTTCACCGCCACCGAGCTGGCCGACGCGGACAAGCCGCCGGTGCTGCGCGAGTACCTGCGCAAGTGGGGCTGGGAGGTCGGGCGGTTCTTCGAGGGCGTCAAAGCGGACGCGTCCGAGGAGCAGATCCGCGGGATCGCCCCCGGCTTCCCCGTCTTCCGGATCACGATCACGGGCTGAGCTGGCCGCCCGCGGCCTAGCCGCCTGCCCGCCGCCTGGCCGGCCTGTGCTACCCGGTAAGGGCCAGGGTGGCGCCGGAGAAATCGAGCAGCCGGTGATATCCGCCGGCCGCCGGGAACACGGCGATGTCCCCGCGCACCACAGATCGTGAGCCGTCCGGCCCGGCCAGAATCGTGCCGTCCGCGCCGACGGCCACGAACTCGCCGTCCCGGCGCAGCAGCACCGGGCCGTCACGCCGCGCCGAGATCGTGCACCGGCCGGCCCGCAAGCCGTCCAGTACCGCACCCGGGCCCTCGCCGGCGCATTCCACCCAGGTCGTGGGGGTCCCCGGGGTGGCGTCCGCGCCCGGCCGGTGCCAGTCGCTCCCGCCGACCGGCACCGCCGTCGGGTCCCAGGCCAGCCACCAGGCCAGCGGGGTCGTCCAGTGCGGGTCCAGCCAGCTCCAGTGCCAGACCTCGGCCAGCGGCGGCCGCCGCCGCATCGGCCAGATCCAGCTGACGTGGCCGCCGATCGGATGATTCACCGACAGCAGCCCGCCCCGCCGCTCGGTGGTGTCCAGCCAGCGGTCGGGGGGCTCGCGGAAGTCGATCCAGCCGACGTCGCCGAGCGCCCCCGCGTGCCCGTCCTCGGTGGTGACCTCCTGGCCGGGGATCAGGATGATCCCGTACCGGGCCGCGGCGTCTTTGAGCTCGGCGTGATGGCTGGTCGTGTTGTGATCGGTCACGGCGAGGAAGTCGAGCCCCTGGGCGGCCGCGAAGCGGGCTAGCTCGGCCACGGTGAAGTCGCCGTCTGAGTGCACGGTGTGCGCGTGCAGGTCCCCGGCCAGCCAGCGGTGCCCGGGCGCGGCAGGCAGCTCGCGCCGTGGCGGCCGCTCGCTGAGCGGCGCCGGGGGCGCGGCGGGCGGCGGCTGGGCGCAGCCGGCCCGGTGTGGTGGCGACCTGGGTGGTCACCGTGTACTCGGCGCCCCCGGCCGGAAGCCGGTACAGGCCGATCACCACGTGCCACAGCCCGGGCTCCAGCTCACCCGGCAGATAGCCCGGCGTGGCCTCGCGGGGGGTGATCACGAACGAGGACCGGGCGCCGCCGGACCAGCCGCGGAACCCGGCGGGCCCGAAGCAGCCCAGGTCGAGCACGGCGCCGGACCGGTCGTAGTCGAGCTCGACCCGCAGCGCGGCCGCGCCGGGCGGAACCTCGACCGGCAGATAGTGCCACGGCGACGCGCAGCGATCGTCCTGGGTCCACCGTCCGCCGTGCCGCGTCGTGCCGCTCATCCCCCTACCGAATCAGATTCACGGCGGCGGGGCGAGCAGGCGGCCGGCCAGCCGCTGGTGAACTGCGGCCAGGGGGAGCCGGCGGCTGCCGTTGACCCGGGATCTCCCCGGCTTGCCGTTGACACAGAATTCATCGGGCGTAGAATTCAACGAGCGATGAAATAGTTGCCGGGCGGGTCGGCGCCGGAGGAGGGCCCCCATGTGGGCGATGATCGTGAAAGAGTTCCGCCAGCTGCGACGTGACCGGCGCACGCTGGCCATGATGATCGTGCTGCCGGTGGTGCTCCTGGTGGTGTTCGGCTATGCGGCCAGCTTCGACGTGTCCACCATCCCGGCCGTGGTGGCCGGCCCGCGGGCCGCCCTGGCGCCGGTGAGCGCGCCGTTCCAGGTGGTCCAGCGGGCCCCCGCCGAGGGTGCCGCCTGGGCCCAGAACGAGCTGCGCGACGGCCACGCGGCGGTGGCCGTGGTGACCGGTCCGAGGACCCTGGTCCTGATCGACGGCAGCCAGCTGTTCACGGCCAAGGCCGCGCTCAGCGCGCTCCAGGCGGCCGGCCCGGCACGCGGCCGGCCCGCACGCCGCCGGCGGGCAGGGCGGCCCGCAGGCCCCGCTGGTCAGAGTCCTCTACAACCCGGGGCTGAAGACGTCGTACATCATGATTCCCGGCCTGGCCGGGGTGGTCCTGGTGTTCGTCGGCATCATCATCACCAGCCTCGGCGTGGTCAGGGAACGGCAGACCGGGACGCTGGAACAGCTCGCGGTCATGCCGCTGCGCCCGCGCGACGTGTTCCTGGGCAAGATCGTCCCGTACTTCGCGGTGGCCGCCGTGGACCTGGTCATCGTGCTCGCCGTGGGGGTGGCCCTGTTCGGGGTGCCGTTCCGGGGCTCGTACGCGGTGTTCGCGCTGGGTGCCCTGCTCTTCCTGTTCGTCACGCTGGGCATCGGCGTGCTGATCTCCAGCGTGTCGGAGAACCAGGGCCAGGCCATCCAGATGTCGTTCATGTTCACGCTGCCGCAGGTGCTGCTGTCCGGGCTGATCTTCCCGTTGTCCTCGATCGCGGTCGGGGTGCGCTGGATCTCCTACCTCCTGCCGCTGACCTATTTCAACGAGATCTCCCGCGGCGTCATGCTGCGGGCCGAGCCGATCGGGCCGCTCTGGCCGCCGCTGCTGTTCCTGGCCCTGCTCGGCCTGGTCGTGATGACGCTCGCGATGCTGCGCTTCCGCAGTTACCTCAGCCCGGCCGGGTCGGGTGGCGGGCGCAGCGGGCCGGCCGGCGGCGCCCGCCGCGGCCGGCGCTCCGGACCCGGCGGCCGCGGCCGTGGCGGAGTCCCGGTGAACGCGACGCCCGGCCCGCAGCCTCCCGGCCCGCAGCCTCCGGGCCCGCAGCCTCCCGGCCCGCAGCAGGCCGCCGGGGGATGGGGCACCCGCGCCGTGAGCGTGCGCTACGGCCGCCGGCTGGCCCTGGACCAGGTGACGTTCCGGTGCCTCCCCGGCCAGGTGAGCGCGGTGGTCGGCGGGGACGGAGCCGGCCGGACCACGTTGCTGCGCTGCCTGAGCGGCGCCGTCGCGCCCAGCGAGGGAACGGTCACGCGCCCGCCGCGGATCCAGACCGGCTACCTGGCGGCCGGGTCGGGCACGTACCCGGACCTCACCGTGGCCGAGAACCTGGCCTTCCGTGCGGCCGCGTACCGGATCCCGGCGGCGGTGGCGGGCCCGCGTATCCGGCGATTACCTGGAACGGGCCGGGCTGCTGGCGGTGCGGGACCGGCTGGCCGGGCGGCTGTCCGGCGGGATGCGCCAGAAGCTCGGTGTCATCGCCGCGATGCTGCACCATCCGGACCTGCTGGTGCTCGACGAGCCGACCACCGGCGTGGACCCGGTCAGCCGGGCCGACCTGTGGTCGCTGATCGCGCGCGCCGCCGCCGAGGGTGCCGCGGTGGTCTTCGCCACCAGCTACCTGGACGAGGCGGAACGCGCAGCCCACGTCCTGGTCCTCGCGGACGGCCGGGAACTGGCCGCGGGCTCGCCGGAACAGATCGTCGCGGCCATGCCAGGCCGTCTCCAGGCGGTCGCCGCGCGGCCCGCCGGCCCGGCCGGGGCGCGGTCCTGGCGCCGCGACGGCCGCTGGCGGGTCTGGTCGCCGGCCGGAGCCGGGGACGCCCCGGCGGACGTCGCCGGGGCGGTCCAGCCTGACCTGCAGGACGCGGTCACGGTGGCGATCCTGCTCCGCGAACGCGAACGCGAACGCGATCGGGACCCCGACCGGGACCGCGACCGCGACCGGGACCGCGCCGCGACCGCGACCGGGACCGGGACCGCGACCGGCAGCCCGCAGCCGGCGGCGTCCCGGCCAGCCAGCCCGGCCGCGGGCCGCTCCCGCCGGCCAGGAAGGAACGCTGATGGACGAGAACGCGCCGCTCGCGGAGTGCCTGGCGGTCAGCCGGCGGTTCGGCGGGTTCACGGCGGTGGACGGCGTGGACCTCCGGCTGGGCCGGGGCGAGGTGGTCGGCTTGCTGGGCGCCAACGGGGCCGGCAAGACCACGCTGATCCGGATGCTGCTCGGGCTCCTGCCCGCGACCGCCGGGCAGGTCCGGCTGTTCGGCGGGCCGCCGTCGCGGCAAGCCCGGCGGCGGGTCGGGTACGTGCCGCAGACCCTGGGCCTCTACGACGACCTCACGCCCGCCGAGAACCTGGCCTTCTCGGCGGCCGTGTTCGGCCGCGGCGCCCAGGCGGCGCTGCCCCGATGGCTGAGCGGCTACAGCCGGGTGCTGGTCGGTGACCTGCCGCTGGGCGTGCAGCGCCGGGTCGCGTTCACCGAGGCCCTGGGTCACCGGCCTGACCTGCTCATCCTGGACGAGCCCACGTCCGGCGTGGATCCGCTGGCCCGGGCGAGGCTGTGGGAGACGATCACCGACGCGGCCCGGGCCGGCGCCGGGGTGCTGGTCACCACGCACTACATGGACGAGGCGGGGGAGTGCGGCAGACTGGTGATCATGGCAGCGGGCCGGGTGGTCGCGGCCGGCACGGCGGCGCAGATCACCGGGGACGCGCCGGTCAGCGTGGTCGAGACCGGCAGCTGGGCCGCGGCGTTCGCGGCGCTGGAAGCGGCGGGGCTGCCAGTCGCGCTGGCGGGGCGGGTGCTGCGCGTGCCCGGCGCCAGCCCGGCCGCGGTCCGGCAGGCCCTGGGCCCGGTGACCGCGCAGGTTCGTGAGGCCCCGGCCACGCTGGAAGAGCGGTTCTTCGAGCTCACCGCGGCCGCGCAGCGCACCGGCGGCCATGGCCCGGCCCGGCAGGAGGCTGGATGACGAGCCGGAGGCCCGGACCGGAACGGCCCGGCCGTGCCGGAGACCCAGGTCCGGAACGGCCCGGCCGCACGGGCCGCCGGGGCGGGGACAGCGGCACCAGGGAGGCGATCCTGGGCGCCGCCCGCAAACGTTTCGCCGCCCACGGCTACGACGGCGCGACGATCCGGGGCATCGCCGCCGACGCGGGGGTGGACCCGGCCCTGGTCCACCACTTCTTCGGCACCAAGGAGCGGCTGTTCGCCGCGGCCGTGCGGCTGCCGGTGGTGCCTGGTGAGCTGATCAGCTCGGCGCTGGCCGCCGGGACCGGCGATCCTGGGGGCAGCCTCGGGGAGCGGCTGGTGCTGACGGCGCTGAGTGCCTGGGATGTCGCCGAGATCCGGGACACGTTCCTCGGCCTGCTGCGCTCGGCCGCCACCAGCGAGCAGGCCCTGATCATGCTCCGTGAGTTCGTCACCGAGGCCATCGTGGGTCGGCTGTCCGCGGCCGCGGACGCGGCCGACCCGGCGCGGGCCCGGTACCGGGCCGCGCTGGTGGCCAGCCAGGTGGTGGGACTCGGGATAGCCCGTCAGGTGCTCGGGCTGGAACCGCTGGCCCAGGCGGACCGGGCCGAGCTGGCCGCGGCGGTGGGGCCGACCCTGGACCGCTACCTCCGCGGGGACCTGGGCTGAGGGGTCAGCCTGCCGCCGCGGCCGCGTACTTGCGGCCCACCCCGCCGTGCGCGGTGGAGCGCAGGCCGGTGCCGCAGTCGCCCGGTTCCGGATGCCACTGGTCCAGCGGCACGAGCCCCGGCGGGACCAGGGTGAACGCGCTGAACATGCGCTGC
The DNA here is from genome assembly GCA_963711485.1 of uncultured Actinomycetes bacterium. Taxonomy (GTDB): domain Bacteria; phylum Actinomycetota; class Actinomycetes; order Streptosporangiales; family Streptosporangiaceae; genus RYN-230. The sequence goes on along the minus strand of CAVQEM010000031.1, from coordinate 8,329 downwards.
ACGTCGGCGCGGCTGCGCAGTACCAGGCCGGTGGGCAGCCGCTCGCTGAGCCGCTCGGCCCCGTGGCCCTGCTCCGCGGCCCGGTTGTCCCCGGCCAGGTGGGAGATGGCCAGGTAGCTGCCCGGGACGGCCCGGCTGGCTGAGCCGGGCCACGATCCCGGATGGATCGTCGGCGTCCGGGATCAGCGGCAGGATGCCCAGCAGCATGATCGCGACGGGCTGGCTGAAGTCCAGCGTGCGCTGGGCCTGGGCCAGGATCGTGTCCGGCTCCCGCGACGTCGGCCGCGATGAAGCTGGTCGCCCCCGCGCTGGTGGCTGGCAGCAGCCTGGTCGCGTGGATCGCGACGACCGGGTCGTTGTCCACGTAGACGATCCGGGCGTCTGCGGCGGCCCGCTGCGCCACCTCGTGCGTGTTGTCGGAGGTCGGGATGCCGGTGCCGATATCCAGGAATTGCCGGACGCCCGCGGCGGCCATGTGCCGGACGGCCCGGGCGAGGAAGGCACGGTTGGCGCGGACCGCGGCCAGGATGCCCGGGAAAGCGGCGGTCGCCTCGTCGCCGCCGCGCGGTCTGCGGCGAAGTTCTCCGTGCCGCCGAGCCAGTAATCGTAGACACGGGCCGGATGTGCGGCGCTGATGTCGATATCCAGCGAATCCTCCTGGCTGCGCCGGGTGCCGGGAGGAAAATCTGGGCCTGGCATTGGATGAGCCTATCGAGCCCGCCGGCCGCGATCGTCCCCCTGGAACCTTTAGCCGGGAACGCGGTGCAAACGGCGTATGAACACCGGAGAGGACGCGCCGCGAAGTGGGTAGGAAACCGGCTACCCGCAGGTGGGCACCGGAAAGCCAGACCCAAAAATCTCCGCAACGAAAACCGCCCGCCCCCAGTGCCACCGCCCCGGCCGGTCACCTGCGGATTAGCCGTCCCGCGTACCGCCGCCAGCGCGCGGGCGGCAACCGCCGGGCCACCCGGCGCCGTTTGCGAGTCATGGGAGATGTCCCTACAGTGACGCAGGGGGTTAAAACAGATGATTCGTAGGTTTGCTGCAGAGCTGCTCGGAACCGGGCTGCTGGTCTTCTTCGGGGTCGGGGTCGCGACCCTGGATTTCGGGTTCAAGTTCGACGGCGGCAGTATCGCGGCCGGCGTGGTGGCCACGGCGCTCGCGTTCGGCCTGGTGCTGCTGGCCCTGGCCTACGTGCTCGGCCCGATCTCGGGATGCCACGTCAATCCCGCGGTCACCCTGGGCGCGCTGCTGGCCCGGCGCCTCTCGCTGCGTTGAGGCGGTGGGGTACTGGGTCGCGCAGTTCGCTCGGCGGCATCCTCGGCGCCCTGCGCTGTGGGCGTGTTCTCCTCGTCGCCGCTCTGTACAGCCGCACGACGACCGGGCTGGGCACCGACGGCTGGGGCGCGGCGTCCGACATCCACATCGGGGTGGGCGGCGCGTTCCTGGCCGAGGTCGTGCTCACCGTGTTCTTCGTGTTCGTGGTCCTCGGCGGTGACCGGCAAGCTTGGCAACACGTCGACCGCGGGCGTGGTCATCGGGCTGTCGCTGACCGTGGTCCACCTCATCGGCATCCCGATCACCGGGACCTCGGTGAACCCGGCGCGCAGCCTCGGGCCGGCCCTTGATCGTCGGCGGCACGGCGCTGAGCCAGGTGTGGCTGTTCATCGTGGCTCCCCTGGTCGGCGGGGCGATCGCGGCCGGCCTGCACTGGGTGGTCTTCTCCGAGCGTCCGGGGTCCGTGGATCCCACGCAGACCGATGTCGCCGGCCGGGAGACGGCGACGGAGAGTCCCGCAGCCTGACCCGGCCCGGGTCAGGCGGCTGTGGACGCCGGCGCGTCCAGCGGGTCCTGGCCGGGGGGCTGCTCCCGGCTAACCAGACCGGCTCAGCCTGATCGTGTCCCTTCTCATCCTGTGTGCGCCGCATCGTGTCTGTTCAGACGACGTTTCACGTGTCAGTGTGGGCAGGAGGCCATCTGCATGGTCGCGCGCGGAGGGGCCGATGGGCAGGGACGTTCCAGCGATCACGGTGAGCCAGCAGGACCGCCGCCAGTACCGGGAAAAGGTTCGCCAGTGCCTGGACGTGCTCGCGCGGATGCTGCGCGATTCGTGGTTCGAGACCTCCACCCGGCAGGTGGGACTCGAGGTCGAGGTCAACCTGGTCGACGATTCGGGCGCCGCGTCGATGCGCAGCCCGGACGTGCTGGACGCGATCGGGGACCCGTCCTGGGCCCCGGAGCTTGGCCGGTTCAATATCGAGGTGAACATCCCGCCCCGGCCGTTGTGCGGGGACGCGCTCGACCAGCTCGAGTCGCAGCTGCTGGCCAGCCTGAAGCATGCCGACCAGCGGGCCAGGGATGTGGGCAGCCAGGCTCGCCATGGTCGGCATCCTGCCCAGCATCCAGCAAGCCGACGTGAGCGGGGATGCCATGTCGGACAACCCGCGGTTCTGGCTGCTGAACGAGCAGATCTGCGCGGCCCGCGGGGAGGACGCGCGGATCGCCATCGAGGGTCCGGACCGTCTGGACACCCACGTGGGCAACATCATGGCCGAGGCGGCCTGCACCAGCGTGCAGTGTCATCTCCAGGTCAGCCCGGAGGCGTTCGGCAGCTACTGGAACGCGGCGCAGGCCATCGCGGGCGTGCAGGTCGCCCTGGCCGCGAACTCACCGTTCCTGTTCGGCCGGGAGCTGTGGCGCGAGACCCAGGATCACCCTGTTCCAGCAGGCCACCGACACCAGGCCGGAGGAGCTCCAGGTGCAGGGGGTGCGGCCCCGCGTCTGGTTCGGTGAGCGGTGGATCACCTCGGTGTTCGACCTGTTCGAGGAGAACATCCGCTACTTCCCGGCGCTGCTGCCGCTGTGCGCGGACGAGCAGCCACTCGCCGAGCTGGAGCAGGGGACCGTCCCGGAGCTGGCCGAGCTGACCCTGCACAACGGCACGGTGTACCGCTGGAACCGGCCGGTGTACGCGGTCATGGACGGGCGGCCGCACCTGCGGGTGGAGAACCGGGTGCTGCCGGCCGGCCCGACCGCCGCGGACATCACCGCCAACGCCGCGTTCTACTACGGGCTGGTCCGGGCGCTGGCCGAGGCGGAACGGCCGATCTGGACCCAGATGTCGTTCGCGGCGGCCGGGGAGAACCTGGTCGAGGCGGCCCGGCACGGCATTGACGCCTCCTTGTACTGGCCGGGCCTGGGCGTGGTGCCGGCCAGCGAGCTCACGCTACGGCGGCTGCTGCCCATGGCCCGTGACGGCCTGACCCTGTGGGGCGTGGATCCCAGGCACGCCGACCGGTGCCTCGGCATCATCGAGCAGCGGTGCCTGGCCGGGCGGAACGGCGCGACCTGGCAGGCGGAGACCGTGCACCTGATGGAGCGCCGGGGGCGGCTCGACCGGCCCGCGGCCCTGCGCCGGATGACCCAGCGCTACATCGAGCACATGCACACCAACGAGCCCGTGCACGCCTGGCCGCCGGGTTACTGAGACGCGGCCTCCGCGTCAGCGGACTGCTTCCTGGCTCTCCGCGGGCCAGGACGCCCTCTGCCCCCATATCGGCCGGTCATTCCGGTCATCCGGCCAGATGGCCAGATGCCCTTGGCGGGGCGCGCCCGGCCGGAGCGGCCGCAGGTCAGGTCTGGAGCGGAACCATCTCGCGGACGAAGTCGTCGGTGAACTGGCCCGGATCGGCCAGAGGCCAGCCGGGCCGGATCACGAACTTGGTCAGCCCGGCCGCCACGTACTCCCTGACCATGGCGCGGGCGCCCGCCCAGCCGGACGCCACCAGCGCCGCCGGATCGCGGTCCGGGCGGCGGCGCCGCACGGTCTCAAACAGCGCGGGCCGCGACGCGTCGTCCGCCACGGCCAGGCTGATGCCGTAGTGGTCGGGCTCGATCTCGCGGCCCGCCTCGGCGGCGGCGGCCTCGATGGCCCGGCGGCCCGCGCCTGCCTCGTCCGGGGTCAGGAAGCTGGCCAGCCACCCGTCACCCAGCCGCCCGACACGCCGCAGCGCCCCCGGGGCACTGCCGCCGAGCCAGATGTCCAGCGGCCGGTCCGGCCGCGGGCCGACGCTGGCGTCATCGACGGTGAAGAACTCGCCCTGGAACGTCACGCTCTCCTGGCTGAGCAGCAGGCGGATCAGCGTGAGGGACTCGTCGAACACGGCGCTTTTAGACAGCCGCGGCACCGGGAACGCGGTCTGTTCTGCGGGCCGGGCTGGTTTCAGGCCGAAGACGGGCAGCACCCGGCGCGGGGCCAGCCCGGCCAGGGTGGCGAGTTGCTTGGCGACCAGCACCGGGTGGCGCCCGGGCAGGACCGCCACCCCGGTGCCCACCTTCAGCCGGGATGTTCGGGCCAGCGCATGGGCCATGCCGATGAACGGATCGACCAGTGATCCGTACACCATCTCCGGCAGCCACAAGGAGTCGACTCCCGCGGCCTCCAGGGCGTCCACGGCCGCGCCGAACTGGCCGGGGACACCGGCCGCACCCAGCGACACACCGATCCTGATCTTCATGGGGTTACCGGCCATGCTGCTATCCGATCACACGACACGGAACCCCGCGCGCGGGTGACGAGGGCGCCTTCCCGCTGATCTGGCCTTCGGCCGCAACCCCAGCTGCCGCTGCTCCGCGCCGTCAGGTGTGGGACGGATACCGGACCGGTTGGCGGCCTGCGCTGGCTGACGCTGACCTTTCCGTCAAGCCCCGTTGCTGGCTGGCGCCCTAGCTCCGGGTGCCGCCGGCAGCCCGGCCTGGCCCGGCTGGCCGAGGCGGGCGGTGATCGCCGGGGCCGCGTCGCGTAGCCACGCCTCGGCGCGCGGCAGCTCGTCCTGGGCGCCGTTCTCCCATAGCGTGCGGAACACCGGGTCCAGCTCGGCCGAGGCGCGGGAATCCTCGTGATAGCGGCGCGCCATATCGACGGCAAACGGCGCCAGCTCCGCGCGATGCCGCGCCGTCATGCCGTAGGCGTCCGCGAACACCGCGACCCGGTGCGGGATGTCGGCCGCCGCGAACGCGGGCGCCCGGTCCCGCGGATCGCGCAGCGGCGCCCAGTACCACAACGCGTTCGCGAGGTCGTAGAGCCGGGTGGTCGGATGGGCCAGGTCGAAGTCGATCAGCGCGACGGGCAGCCCGTCGCGGAAGACCACGTTGCCCGGGTAGTAGTCGCAGTGGCTGACGAGCTCGGCCCGGTCGGTGATCGGGCGTCCTGCGCTGGCCGGCGTCCCGCCCCACACCGCGCCGGGCGGCGGCGCCCACCCGGCCGACGCCTCGTGCAGCGTACGGATCAGCCGGGCCAGGGCGACGAGCACCTCGTCGCCCGCCGTCTCCGGCGGCAGCGGATTGCGCGGCACATCACCGGGGACGAACGACAGGATCTCGCGCCCCTGCTCGTCGACGCCGAGCGGAAGCGGCGCGCCGGTGAACCCGGCGTCGCGCAGGTGGGCCAGGTACGCCTGCACGGTCAGGCTGAACGGCCGCAGCGGCCGCCGCACCGTGTCCCCGATCCGCACGATCCCCTGGGTGACGCCATCCCCGGTCAGCAGCTCGCCTTCGCCCACACCGCAGCAGCCTAGGGTGGTTATAAGCTGCGCGCGTGGCCGCCCGTCTGCGAAGAGCGTGGGCTGATTTGCCCGGGTGGGCGAGATGGGTCCTGGCGGTGTACCTGATTGGCTTCGCGCAGGGCACTGGCGCTCATATCAGGGACCTGGTGCGCGGCGGGATACATGCCTACTCCTCACTCCCGCAGGCCTGGATCCAGGTGTTCTTCGTCAGCCTGGTGGTCCTTGATCCGCTGGTTGTGGTGCTGGTGGCGTTCGTGCGCCGGGAGGGCATCTGGCTGGCGGCCGGCGTGATGGTGCTGGACGTCGTCGCGAACTGGACCGGGAACTGGCCGTCGCTGCGCGAGGATCCCGCCCGGCTGCTGCGCCCGGTGGGCCTGCTGCCCATCACGCTGTTCGGCGTGTTTGTTCTCGTGACCGCGCTGCCCTTGCTCCGCGTCATCAAGGACTGACATCTCCGGGTCCAGTTCAGCCGCGGGCTTGAGGTGCGGAGCGGACAGCCCGCGGATGGCCTGCCGGCCGATCAGCTCCGGGCCACCGCTCAGGCCGTGGGCGCCGGCACGGGCCACCGCCCAGGCCGTGGGCGCCGGACGGGCCACCGCTCAGGCCGGCGGCTGGGCGATGCCGGCCACGGTCGCGTGCACCGCCTGGACCAGGTCCCCGGGCGCGATCTCGATCTCCAGCCCGCGGCGCCCCCCGCTGCAGAAGATGGTGCCGAATCCCAGCGCCGAGGAGTCGATCACCACCGGCAGCCGTTTGCGCTGCCCGAGCGGGGAGATGCCGCCGACGACGTAGCCCGTGGCCCGCTCCGCGTCGGCCGGGTCGGCCATGGCCGCCTTCCGGCCGCCCGCCGCCGCGGCCAGCGCCTTGAGATCGAGCCGGCTGCCCACCGGGACCACGCCGACCGTCAGGGCGCCGTCCACCTGGGCGACCAGGGTCTTGAACACCCGCTCCGGCGCCACGCCGAGGGCATCACTGGCCTCCTGGCCGTAACCGGCCCGGCGCGGGTCGTGCTCGTAGGTGTGCACGGTGTGCGTGATGCGCTGCTTGGCCAGCAGCGCGGTCGCCGGGGTGCCGCGTCCTGCCACGGTCAGACACTCTAGATGCCGTGCAGGCTCAGCGGGTCACCCAGGCTCGTACCCCGCTGGCACCCCGGTCGCCGAGGCCTGCGGGCCGAACGAGCTCACGTAGCCCGGATGGACCTCTCCCCACAGGCCGGCGGCGGCGCTGTTCCCGTCCAGATGACGGGCCAGTGCGTCCAGGCCCACGTGCCAGCCGGCCGCGTCCCGGGCCGCCTTGCCGTGCTCATCGAACGTGTGCAGCAGGGTGAGGGTGCACCCGGAGTCCCGGGCCACGACCTCCAGCCGCAGCGTGTCAGGCCCCCAGCGGAACTCCAGCAGCGCGGGGGGCTGGAAGGCGAGCACCTCGCCCGTGAAGTCCGGGACCCGGCCCTGCGGGTCGGAAAAGGTGAGGTGGCTGCCCACCGCCCAGCCGCCCGTGATCCGGAACGGGAACCAGGTCTCCAGATCCCCCGGTTCGGTGACCGCCCGCCAGACCCGCGGCACGGGGTGGTCCAGGTCCCGGGTGAAACGCAGCCGCCAGCGCGGGCCGGCCTGCTCCAGGGTGCCTTTCATGTGCGTGTCCTCCCTGGCTCGGATGGAGATGGCACGGCAGTGGCTGGTTCGTCGCGTGACCCGTGCTCCTGGCTCCGGGCCATCTCGCCGAGGCGGGTCTCCAGCCGGTCGAGGCTGGCGTCCCAGGCCCAGCGGTACGGGGCCAGCCAGGCGTCGAGTTCGCGCAGCGGCCCTGGCCGGAGCCGGTACAGCCGCCGCTGCTCGTCCACCCGGGCCTCGACCAGCCCGGCCTCACGCAGCACCCGCAGGTGCTTGGAGACCGCGGGCTGGCTCATCGACAGCGCCTCGACGAGTTCCCCCACCGACCGCTCGCCGTCCCGGACCAGGTCCAGGATCAGCCGCCGCCGTGGCTCCGCCAGCACCGCGAATACCGCGCCCATGCCCCAAGGATGCCTCATCAGGCATATAACCGTCAAGGAATGTAGGGCCGGGGCGAGAGTCCGGGAGGCGGGATAGGCGCGGGGGGAGGCGGGATAGGCGCGGGGGGAGCCGGGGTGGGCGCAGGGAGGCGGGGGTGGGTGTAGGGAAGCCAGGGGTGGGCGCGGGGGAGGCGAGGGTGGGCGCGGGCGCGGCGGGGTGGAAGCATGGGCGCGTGGATTATGTGCTGGCGCAGGTGAACATCGCGCGGCTGCGGGCCCCGCTGGACAGCCCGCAGCTCACGGACTTCGTGGCCGCGCTCGACCCGGTCAACGCGGCGGCGGACGCCGCGCCAGGGTTCGTGTGGCGGCTGCAGACCGAGGACGGCAACGCCACCGCGGTGCGCGCGTTCGACTGGGATCAGGCAGGCAGCGCGGGCGTCATCGTCAATCTGTCGGTGTGGGCATCACCCGGGGCGCTCGCCGCCTTCGTGTACTCCGATGCTCACCGGGCCGTGCTGGCCCGGCGCAGGCAGTGGTTCGAGCGGATGACCGAGGCCTGCACCGCGCTGTGGTGGATTCCGGGTGGCACCGTGCCGGGCACGGCCGACGCCGAGGACCGGGTACGGCGGCTGAGGGCGCACGGCCCGACCGCCGAGGCGTTCACGCTGCGGTGCTGTTCCCGCCGCCCGGCAGTGACGGCGCGCCCCGGGCCGGACAGATCACTGGACGTGTCCGGTGTGACCGGAAAGGGCTCCTGCCCCATTAGCCGATGCGT